>NZ_SNWP01000010.1:0-690000 GCF_004361915.1 Sediminibacterium goheungense
GTCAATGGTCAATGGTCAATGGTCAATGGTCAATGGTCAATGGTCAATGGTCAATGGTCAATGGTCAATGGTCAATGGTCAATGGTCAATGGTCAATAAATGAAACTCGAGCCTGACGATCAATATTGTGCAAACACAATATTTTTTTCATTCACCATTCACCCTCAGATATCCATCGCATCGTACACGACTACTTTCGCCCATAAATGACTGTAGTTCTGCACAAATGCCTGATGAATGGGATGATCCTGATAAACTTTTTGTCCGGCCGTATCTTCAAAAAACATGACTTCCGATACATCCCAGCTATTATCAATTACCTCTCTTTTCTCTGTACTGGCCGGATAGCCAATATGAAACTGTCTAATAGTTGGTATGGCTTTCAGGCTTTGTAATCCTTCCGCTAATTTTTTTCGGTCCTCGACCGAACCTGGCTTTTTAAGCCAGAAAAAAACATGGTGTATCAGCATTCTTTGTTCCATTTCTTTAGGGAGAATATTGGCTGAAGCAAGTGTACCCAAACCTGCTAAAGCAGTTTTTTCTAAAAAGTTACGTCTTGATGTATCTGTCATTTCAGAATGATTCATTCATTTTCAGTAAATTTAAAGAATCTGTATGATGAACGAAGGTTTTCTCATTTAATATTAGAAATACATTAGAAAATCGGCCGGTCAGCAGTATTCAGTAAATTGCCTGCTGTAAGTATAGAATTATGACAGATGAACGCAAATTATTAATCGTTGAAGATGAGAAAAAAATTGCAACCACTTTAAAGAAAGGGTTGTCCGAAAACGGCTATCATGTAGATGTTGCTTTTGATGGACTAATCGGTAAGCGTCTTTTTGACTCCAATGATTATGACCTGGTGATTCTCGACATTAATTTACCAGGCATGAATGGTTTTGATCTATGTAAAGTCATTAGAAACAGTAATCAGCAGATACCCATTATCATGCTCACTGCCATGAATACCACGGAAGACAAAATCGAGGGCTTCGATACAGGTACAGATGATTACATGATTAAGCCATTTGAATTCAAGGAACTGCTGGTAAGAATAAGGGCTTTATTAAAACGAACCATGAATCAGCAGCTACCAACAGGTAATATCCTGAAAGTTGCAGATTTAGAAATGAATTTGGATACCAAAGAGGTGGCTAGAGCAGGCCAACCGATCACACTTACAGCCAAAGAATTTCAACTGCTGGAATATTTTATGCGCAACAGAAATCGGGTACTATCAAGATCCGACATTGCTGAAAGGGTTTGGGAAATAGATTTTGACACACAAACCAATGTAATTGATGTGTATGTAAACTACCTGCGGAATAAAATTGATAAAAAATTCGATACACGCCTCATACATACACAGGTAGGTATGGGCTATATCATGAAAGAACCTTCCTGATGAAAATCAAATACCGGATAGCTATATTGTTTACTGCACTGGTTACATTGATACTACTCTTTGTGTGCATATCTATATATTATTTTTCGAACCTCAACCGGGAATTAGATTTCAGACGCCGTATACGAAACAGGGCATTATCAACTATCAGCCTCCTGG
This sequence comes from Sediminibacterium goheungense, assembly GCF_004361915.1. Classification (GTDB taxonomy): domain Bacteria; phylum Bacteroidota; class Bacteroidia; order Chitinophagales; family Chitinophagaceae; genus Sediminibacterium; species Sediminibacterium goheungense. The sequence continues at coordinate 1,568 of NZ_SNWP01000010.1, forward strand.
TAAAAGTAGAAGGCATGGATAAAGCACTTTTAAAAAGAATCGATGAGAATACGCTCATCTCTTTAAAAGAAAAAAGCGTTGTGGTTTATGACAATAATAACCGGGAAATTTACCACTTCAGAGATGAAGGAGTAGGTTATGAAAGACCCGGTATTGATATTCTTAATAAAGCCCGGGAAAGCGGTGAATATATTTACAGTACTGGACATAGGGATGCCATTGCTATATCCTATAAATCTGGTACTCAACAATATGTGGCAGTTGCGGCATCATATGATGAAATGGGATTAGAAAAATTGGCACAATTAAAATTTATACTTCTATTAAGTTTTGTGAGTGGGTCATTAATTACTTTTTTATCTGGTCTTATTTTCTCATCCAGACTTGTACGACCGATTAAAAAAATAACCAATGAGGTGAATGAGATTTCTTCCCAGAATCTATCCAGAAGAATCATGCTTGGAGAAACCAAAGATGAATTGTATGAGCTTTCTTATACCTTTAATCAGTTGCTGACGAGGTTACAGGAATCTTTTGAAATTCAACGAAGGTTTATTGCCAATGCCTCACATGAATTATCCACCCCTCTCACATCGATTTCAAGTCAGTTAGAGATTACTTTACAAAATCAAAGAAATGCAGAGGAATACCAGCAAATTATTCAGTCGGTATATGATGATGTAAAAAATCTGAACCGATTAACACGGAGCCTGCTTGAACTGGCTAAGGCGAGCGGCACTTCAGACGGTATGGAGCTTACCCTAGTAAGAATGGATGAAATGCTGATGAAATTACCTGTAGATCTGCACAAAACAAGCGACCGATATAAGGTAGAATTAGATTTTGAAACTTTTCCTGACAATGAAGACAGCCTGCTGGCTTTTGGCAATGGCGACCTACTGGAAAGTGCCATTAAAAACGTGGTGTTGAACGCCTGTAAATATTCAAATAATAATACTGCAAATGTAGCATTGAAATTCTCTGATAACCAACTGCATATTATCGTTTCAGACAATGGTCCGGGCATACTAAAAGAACACCAGTCTCTGATTTTCCAACCATTTTTCAGAAGCGAAAAGAGTAACTCACCTGAAGGTTTTGGCCTTGGCTTATCCCTGGCATACAGAATCATCAAATTACACAAAGGAAATATCAGTTTTGAGGAAGCCAGCCCCAACGGCAGCATCTTTACCATTACCCTACCAATCGCCCGCAACTTCCACTTGATTTAAATGAAAACCCCTTTAGGCTAAGCTGATCGAAAATTTTCAAGAGGTCTTTTCTAATTTTATTTTAATCTGTTACTAATCTACCCTTAATAAACTGTATACATATTGCAGTCAAAATATTTAACACTGTTATTATTTGCTCAGGGTTTAGTTTAAAGCCGCTCTTTTCTAAGAGTGGCTTTGTTTTTACACCTCCATTCAATTATAATACCCTTCTAATTTCCCCCTAATTCCATTTTAAGGGTAAGGATTCATTTTTGTTGGCATGATAACGATTATAATACCGGCTTTAAATGAAGAGAAGACCATTGCTAAAGTGGTAAACTATTGTTGGTCGAAACCATTGGTATCCGAAATAATAGTGGTAGACGATCAGTCGTTCGATAAAACCGTACAATATGCCACAGAAGCCGGTGCGAGGGTTATTACCAGTACCAGAATCGGCAAGGGAGCTTCTATGAAGGACGGTATGTTATGTGCCCAAAACGAAATCATTGTTTTTCTGGACGGGGATATTGACCCTTATCCTGATAAAATGATAGAACAGATGACAGCCCCCCTTATTCATAATGAATATGATTTCATTAAGGCCACATTTTCACGCAACAGCGGCCGTGTAACAGAATTGGTAGCAAAGCCGCTATTATCCATGTTTTTCCCCGCCCTCTCCCATTATTCACAGCCACTGAGTGGTATGATAGCCGGCAGAAAATCTTTTTTTGAAAAACTGGAATTCTTTAATGACTATGGAGTAGACGTTGGTATACTCATCGATATGCACAATCAGGGCGCACGCATAACCGAAATTAACATCGGATACATTGAAAATGATAGTAAACCATTGCACGAACTGGGTAAAATGAGTAAGGAAGTAGCAAGCGCCATTATTAAAAAAGCCTTCTCTCAAAATAACAAAGCCGTTTCAATAGAAGAATTTCAGTCTATCAATATCATACGCGATCAGATGGAAATAGCCTTTTCAGAACAGTTAAAAGATGCCAAAAAAATGGTAGTTTTTGACATGGATGACACTATATTGAAAGGACGCTTTGTAGACTGTTATGCCAATCAGTTCGGCTTAACAGAAACCTTACTGGATATCAGAAAAAAAATCACCGATAGTACGCTTCGAACCAAAGCCATTGCACAGCTTTTTAAAGGCAGGCATTTTGGAGAATTGATAGAAATCATCAATTCAATAGCATTGATTCCTGATGTGCAGGAAGTAATCACAAAACTACATGAGCGGGGTTATGTTGTAGGTATAATTACCGATAGCTATGACTTTGTAGCCAATCATATAAAAAATAAAATAGGGGCCGATTTTTTTCTGGCCAATGAGCTGGAGTTTTCTAATAGTAATGCAACCGGAGAAGTAAAGATTCCTTCATTTTTCTTTCACCATGACAACAGCTCCTGCCTGCATACACTTTGCAAATCGAATGCATTGGATCATATTTTACAAAAATACGATATCGAGCATGGCAATTGCATGGCAATTGGTGACAGTGAAAATGACATCTGCATGGTTAAAAAAGCTGGCTTCGGGGTGGCTTTCCGTTCAAAAAATGAATACCTGAAACAAACAGCGGATTTATTAATTGAGTCGGAATCATTCAGTCCTGTACTTGCATATGCTCTACACTAACATTCTAATATGCTTCTAATATGAGTTTAATAAGTGGTTAATCACGTAACAGTAGGTTTGAATATTCATTAATGGCAACATTCAAAAACATATTAATACCGGTTGACTCACTTTATAATGCGCAGATCGCTGCTGAAAAAGCACTCGAACTGGCAGATTCAGCAGATACCACCTTATTTCTTGTTGCCACCATTCGTTTTGATTCTTTGTCACAAAAACTACTTTATACAAGCATCCCATTTCAGAAAAAAACTTATCTGGAAAGAAAGGAAGCTTTTATCCTGAAGAAACTGGAAGCACTCAAGGAAAGAATACATAGGATTTCATCCCTAACAAAAACAGAAACGATGATTATCACTGAAACAACCATCAGCGATAATCTTTTACTGTACGCACAGGATAAAAATATTGATCTGGTAATTGCAACTAAGGAAAAATATCGGCAGGGCTTTTCTTTTTTTAGAAAAGACATAGCTGAAGATCTCGCCAGAAAAGCTAATCTGGCAGTACTCACTGTAACAAAAGGCTGTTTGAATCATCCCATTAAAACAATCGTACTACCCGTTACCTCTTTTGTTCCTGAAAGAAAGATCGAGATGGCACTGGCTTTTGCCAGGCAATTTAATGCGCATATTCACCTTATCACAATGCTCGACAACAATGATATTAGCACCAAAATCAGGATCGATGCATTTTACCTGACTTACAAAATATTAGCCGAATCAGGCCACTCACCACAATACAAAATACTACATGGAAGCGATTCTGATTCAGCACTGGTAAGGTATGCGAATCAGGTAAAAGCAGATATGATACTGGTAAATCCGGAAAAAAAGAAAATACTTCCGGTTTTTTTCCACGGAAAAATAACAGATATGATTCAGCCTTTTTCGGCACTACATATACTCACTTTGAAACCTTATTTGAGAAGAAGTATTTAAAGCAAATTTTATGAAACGGCTCCTCATTATGGCTATACTCCTGTTAGCCACAGGAATTTTGTTTGCTCAGTCAGCCGATCAGGCCGAGGCAGGAAAAAAATTATATGTCTATGAAAGGTATACCAGTGCAGCTCAGCTACTCCATAACGCTGTGACCGAAAACCCATCAGATATCAATGCATGGTTCTGGCTCATAAAAACACATCTTGCAGCGGGGCATACAGACAGTGCCTTAGTTACCAAAGAACAAATACCTATGGCAGTGGCAGCTCTACCACTGGGTAAAATATTGCAGGGTGAAGTATTATTACATAAAGGCGATTCTGCAAATGCCATCGCATTGTTTACAGAAGCGATTGGCACAAAAAGGAAAAAAGATCCCTTCCTGCAATGGGCAGCCGCAAGGGCCATTATTGATGCCCCAAAAGGCAACCTCCTACAGGCTATTACATTGTTAGAAAACGCAGCTGACAGAGACAAAAAAAATGCAGATATATATATTGCCATTGGAGACGCCTACAGAAAGTTATACGACGGATCATCGGCCGTAAAAGCATATCAGGAAGCTATTGAGGCAGATAATAAAAATGCTTACGCGTATTATATGACCGGGAAAATATACCAGACACAAAATAATGTAGAGGTATTTACCGAATACTACAACAAAGCTATTCAGGCTGATCCGGATTTTGCACCGGTATATTACCCGCTTTATTATTATTACTATTTCAGAGATGTAAACAAAGCACTTGAATATCTTCGATCCTATATTACCAAATCAGACTACAGCATTGAGCACGACTACATGCTAACAGACCTATATTTTGTTTCAAAAAAATATAAAGAAGCTATCCAGACAGCTGAGCAGATTTTTACCAAAAAGGAAAGCCCTATCAAACCACGTCTTTACAAACTAATGGCATATAGTTACGATGGGCTGGAAGACTATAATAATGCAGAGAAATGGATGAAAGACTATTTTGACAAAGAGGCTGATAGTAACTATGTATCCAAAGACTTTGAATTGATGGGAAAGATAGCTGCTAAAAACAAAGCAGTAACAGACGCCGCGGTATGGTATGAAAAAGCTTTTCAGCTAGAGAAGGATTCCACCCTAAAACTGGATTACGCAAAAAAAATCACAACTTTTTATAAAGAACAAAAAAATTATGCGCAACAGGCAGCATGGACGGCACAGCAATACAAAATAAACAAGGGCTTTAACAATGTTGATCTTTTTAACTGGGGCGTCGCCTATTATAACGCCAAAGAATATACCATGGCAGATAGTGTATTTGGCATGTACGCAACCAAATACCCTGATCAGACATTTGGTTATTACTGGCGCGCAAGGTGCAATGCAGCCATAGATACTGCCATGGAAATGGGTATTGCCATACCACATTATGAAGACATGATTGAGGTTGCCCTGAAAGACACTGCCAATGCCAATAACAAAAAATGGTTGATACAGGCATATGGATATATTGCTGCGTATCGGGTTAATGCAGAAAAAAAATATGATGAAGCGCTGGCGCTGTACGATAAAATACTGGCACTTGACCCAGCCAATGACGATGCAGAAAAGTACAAGGAAATACTGGAAAAAATGAAAGCCAGCCAACCGGATGGTACCAAATAATTGGGTTTACTAAGGTTTATATATAAGGCCGGAACATATTGTTCCGGCTTTTTTGTTACAGGAGTCCCCTAACTTTATCGCATGAAAATTCAACTCTGGTCTGTTGGAAAAGTACATGAGTCATATGTAAAAGAAGGCATTGATGATTTTACCAGAAGAATTGCCAATTACTTTCCTGTACAGTGGCAGATCATACCCGTTCCCAAGCAGGCAGCAACCCTCTCAGAGTCTGCCTTAAAGAAAGCAGAAGCCGCAGCCATATTATCGCAGCTGGAAAAAGACGACTATCTGGTATTACTCGATGAAAGAGGCAAACAATTCAGTTCCCCTGAACTGGCAGATTTTTTACAGAAAAGAGCCAATGAAAGCACCCGTACCATTGTTTTTTTAATTGGCGGAGCCTTCGGTGTTGATGAAATGGTTGCAAAAAGAGCCAACACCGTCTGGTGCCTGGCTAAACTGGTTTTCCCGCATATGCTCGTCAGATTAATCCTGGCCGAACAATTATACAGGGCCTGCAGCATTTTGCGGAATGAAAAATATCACCATAGCTGAGAGCTATGAGCTCTGAACTGCCAGCTTCTAGCTTTTAGATAAACTTAAAAATACTGTTTTCGATGTGTAAGCTGTTATGTTTTAAAATACTCCAAGCCGAAAGCTAGTAGCTAATGGCTAACTGCTATTAGCTGCCTCAAATAAGTAAATTACAAAACACAGTCCTGAGTTCAAAAGAATTATCTAATTTAGAAATATGTTTAGCATCACCGTACTGATACTTATCATCACCTGTGTCATTTCATTTACTGCTTTCTCTAACCAGAAAGTAATGGATGACCTGATTTTTTACCCCCCTTCTATTACAAATAGAAATCAATGGTACCGGTTTGTAACGAATGGATTTATTCATGCTGATATTACACATCTGGCTTTCAATATGCTTTCTTTTTATATGTTTGGAGAGTATGTCGAAAAATATTTCAACGACCTTTTTGAAGACAAAGGACGGATACTGTTTATGGCTATGTACCTGACAGGATTGATTATTTGCCTCATCCCTACCTATCTGCAGAATAAAAACAATTATCATTACCGAAGTCTGGGTGCTTCCGGGGCTGTATCAGCAGTTGTATTTGCAGGTATTTTTCTGGAACCCAACATTAAAATCGGCCTGTTTATTCTTCCGCCGATTATTCCGGGTTTTATTTTCGGACCATTGTATCTGGGCTTATCTGCTTATATGGCCAAAAGAGGGGGCGATAATGTTAATCACTCCGCACACTTCTGGGGTGCCGTATGGGGTGTTGTATTTGTGATCGTAAGTTGTTTTTTGCTTAGCAGCTTCAACCCTATCCTTAACTTTATTGAAAGTATCAAAGCTTATTTCTCGTAGGTTAACTTTAGTTTTTGTTGGGTATGATCAGTTATTCTGAATCGATGATCAATCCGCATGCCCAGCACCCAGATTATTTTTTTGCCGGACTCAAGTACCCATACTTTTTCTTTTTCGGTTTTCGACAACTTAAGGTCACTCAAAAACCGGCTGATTTTCTTTTTCCCGGGCATACCCAATGGATAAAAATAATCCCCCTGTTTCCATGGACGCAGCAATAATGGATATACCAGCTCATCTGCATTAATAAGTGCGAGATGACTGGCATCAGGTATTTGTGTTGAGGTAGTATGCGATATTTGCAATGAGCCTGCAGCAAATTCAATAGATACATCGCCAGGTTCAATAGGAATTAGCATCTGCTGGTGATCGTTAGCCTGTGGCGCAATAATCATCCAGTTACGGTTACGTATCACTCGATGGGTTTGCGATGATATATAACTGCTATTATCTGCATCCAGTAATTTAATGATTTCAAAAGTCTGCGATGAAGTAAAACCGAATGGTTTTAACAGCTCATAGCTAATCGTGACCAAAGGCTTTACCTGTTTCCATAAAAGCACCGGAATATGATATTCATCGCCTTTTTTTTCCAGTAAGGAAGCTATGGACGCGTTAACAGCAGCTTTGTATATAAGTTCCGCTTCCTTTAACCTGTTGATGGTATGCAGGAGATTATTCTCGGCTGAAGGAAATACTTTTTGAATCCCCGGGATCAATTCATTTCTAAAATAATTTCTTGTATAATCATTCGAGGAATTGGAAGAATCTTCGATATATTTCAACTGATGCAGTTCTGCATAGATTTTGAGTTCCTCTTTTCGGAAAGAAAGCAGCGGTCTCACAATTTTATCCCGGAAGGGTTCCATACCGGTAAGTCCATGTAAACCCGTACCCCTGAAAAGATTCATTAATACAGTTTCAATATTATCATCTGCATGGTGTGCCACAGCTATATACACCCGCTGATCATTTTTATTAATCTGAACCCTGGCCCTGGTTTCTTCAAACCATGCATACCTTAATTCACGTGCCACTTCCTGAACGGAAGCTTTTTTTTCTTCTACAATAGTTGCGGTATCAAACCTTACCACATACAGTTCTTTGCCATATTGTGCAGCCAAAGACCTAACAAACTGTTCATCTCTTTCACTCTCCGCCCCTCTTAATTTGAAATTGCAATGTAAAACAGAAAAATCAATCCCGGACTTAGCCACCAGATCCATCAATACAACACTATCCACACCTCCACTCACAGCCAGCAGCAGATGCAGCTGCGAAGGCAACTGATGCGAAAAATGCTGTTTCCACCATTGTTGTATGAAGTTTGGTGATAGTTGCATATGATGTTAGCCCTTGGTAACTAGCTTTTAGCTTTTAGCAAGAGGTTGGTGATATAATATTGTTTTATTGGAAGCGACCATTTCTTCAAGGTACTTCCCCTTTAAATCTAAAGGCTAAAAGCTAATAGCTAACTCTTCTTCTGTTCTTTAGCCCAGGTATCTTTCAAGGTAACGGTTCGGTTGAATACAAGTTTCTCGGGTGTACTATCTTTATCTAAACAGAAATAACCCTTACGCAGGAACTGATAACGATCTTCCGCTGAATCCATCGCCAATGCTGGCTCTGCAAAAGCATTCGGTATTACTTCCAATGAATCGGTATTAATATGATCTTTAAAATCCCCTTCTGCATTCCCTACATCTTCCACTTTAAACAAGCGGTCGTACAGGCGTACTTCTGCATGAACTGCATGCTTGGCACTCACCCAATGAAGGGTTCCTTTCACATTGATTCCGGATGTATCGGATCCGCTTTTACTTTCAGGAATATAAGTACAATGCAGTTCTGTAATATTACCAACAGCATCCTTCACTACTTCATCACAACGGATAATATAGGCACTTTTTAAACGAACCATTTGTCCCGGTGCCAACCTGAAATATTTCTTTGAAGGCACTTCCATGAAATCATCTTTTTCTATGAATAGTTCATTACTGAATGGGATGTCACGGTTGCCTGCATTCAGATCTTCCGGATTGTTTTCGCTGCTCAGCATTTCTGTTTCGCCGTTATGGTTGGTGATGATCACTTTTAAAGGATCAAATACCACCATCCTGCGCACAGCAATTTTATTAAGGTGCTCGCGAACACAGAATTCCAGCAATCCTACATCGATCAGGTTATCTCTTTTGGCAATACCGATACGATCGCAGAACTCACGAATGGCAGGAGCTGTATAGCCTCTCCGGCGCATACCACTGATGGTAGACATACGGGGATCATCCCAGCCATTTACAAAACCTTCGTTTACCAGTTGCAGCAACTTACGCTTACTCATAACTGTATATGTCATGTTCAAACGTGCAAACTCGTATTGTTTCGACGGAAATATACCTAGTTGTTCAATAAACCATTCGTATAAAGCCCTGTGCGGAATGAATTCGAGGGTACATACGGAGTGGGTAATATTTTCAATCGCATCGCTCTGTCCGTGCGCAAAATCATACATCGGGTACACACACCATGTATCGCCTGTGCGGTGATGGTGTGCATGTTTGATACGGTAGATGATGGGATCACGCATATGCATATTCACATGACCCATATCGATTTTAGCACGTAATACTTTCTCCCCGTCTTTGTATTTGCCATCACGCATTTCGGCAAACAAGGTCATATTTTCTTCGACAGACCGATCACGAAACGGACTATTGGTACCAGGCTGTGTAGGTGTACCTTTCTGCATGGCTATTTCTTCACTTGTACTATCATCCACATAAGCCAGCCCTTTTTGAATCAGTTGCACGGCAAACCCATACAACTGCTCAAAATAATCTGAAGCATAACGTTCTTCGGCCCACTCGAAACCCAGCCAGCGAACATCATCTTTGATACTGTCTACATATTCTGTATCTTCTGTAACAGGATTCGTATCATCGAAGCGGAGATTGGTTTTACCACCATACTTCAAAGCCAGTCCGAAATTGAGACAAATGCTCTTGGCATGACCAATATGGAGGTATCCGTTGGGTTCTGGAGGGAAACGGGTAACGATGGAACTGTATTTTCCGGATTTCAGATCTGCTTCTACGATCTCTTCAATAAAATTCAGGCTCTTTTCTTCTGACATACGACGCTATTAGGGGCACAAAGTTAAGCTTTGTATAGCATCCCTGTTTCTGATCCAGAAATGATTTAGCCACAGATTCACAGATTATGTATCGAAAATCTGTGAATCTGTGGCTAAAATCCGGTTTACGTTATAGTTGGTAACGATTTACAAAATCAATGGCTTTTTTCATATCGTCATGCAACACCCTGTCCTGCTCATTAAAACTCACAAGGGCCCGAAACTCCTGAACAATTTTTTCTACAGCTTTCCCGCTTTGCTGCGGCCTTCTGAAATCCAGCGCCTGTGCAGCACTCAGTAATTCTATAGCGAGTAGTTTCTCTACATTCTGTATTACCCGGTAACATTTGGTAGCGGCATTGGCACCCATGCTCACATGGTCTTCCTGGTTATTGGAGGAAGAGATGCTATCTACCGAAGCAGGTGTACAAAGCTGTTTATTTTCACTCACAATACCTGCGGCCGTATACTGAGGAATCATAAAACCGGAATGTAGCCCCGGATTTTTTACCAGAAACAGGGGTAATCCCCGCTGCCCGCTGATCAACTGATAAGTGCGGCGTTCAGCAATATTGCCAATCTCGCTCATGGCAATCGACAGATAATCCAGTGTAATTGCCAGTGGCTGCCCGTGGAAATTACCTCCGCTAACAATCATATCATCCTCGGGGAAAACATTGGGGTTATCGGTAACAGAATTGATTTCACGTATAAAAACAGAGAGTACATGTGCAAATGCATCTTTGGAAGCCCCATGTACCTGGGGAATACAACGGAAAGAGTATGGGTCCTGCACCTGTTCTTTTTTCTTTTGTGCTATCTCACTATCAGACAGGTAACCGCGTAAAATTTTTGCTGTATTTACCTGTCCTTCATGGGCCCTGATGGCATGAATATGTTCATCAAAAGGTTCGGTAGTACAATCAAATGCATCAAAGGAAACGGCGCTTATCAGGTCGGCCATAGCCAGCAGGTGTTCAGCTTTTTTCAGGCAGTATAAACCATAAGCACTCATAAACTGTGTTCCGTTTATCAGGGCCAGGCCTTCTTTACTCTGCAACTGAACCGGCTGCCAGCCCAGTTCTTTAAATGCATATGCTGAAGACATGCGTTTACCCTGGTAATAGACTTCACCTAAACCTATCAGTGGCAGGCTCAGGTGACTCAAAGGCGCCAGATCGCCGGATGCTCCCAGTGAGCCCTGCGTATAAATAACGGGTAATACATCATGGTTGTACATTTCCATCAAACGTTTCACCGTTTCTATCTGTACACCGCTATGACCATAACTGAGCGATTTTATTTTAAGCATCAGCATCAGTTTCACAATATCGCGGGGCACTTCTTCACCCAATCCGCAGGCATGAGAAACCAGCAGGTTATATTGCAGCTGACCGATCTGGTCATTGTCGATTTTTACATTCTGGAGAAAGCCAAAACCGGTATTGATACCATAATAGGTACGGTCTTTTTCAGCCATTTTGCGGTCCAGATAGTCCCTGCAGGCCAGAATGCGTTCATGGGCATCAAAAGTGATGGAAATATGCTGATCAAAGTCCAGCAGATTCTTCACCTGGCTAAAATGCAGCCATTTACGGTCTAAGGGCAGGTAATTATAACTCATGAAGCAATCCTTTGCCGCAAAGTAAGGGGGTTTTGCCGGAAGGAAAAGAGAAAGGCAAATCATTTGACAAAGTGGCAATTTTTCCCTTATTTTGCGCCTCTGAAATGGAGCCAGTAGCTCAGTCCGCCTTAGGCGGAAGCAACTAGCAAACAAAAGCACTGGACCGGTAGCTCAGCTGGATAGAGCAACTGCCTTCTAAGCAGTAGGTCATTGGTTCGAATCCAATCCGGTTCACGAAAGCCTCACAGATTGTGGGGCTTTTTTATTTACGGTAGCTCAGATGGATAGAGCAATCCGCCTTAGGCGGATAGGTCATTGGTTCTCCCGCCTTAGGCGGGACAATCCGGTTCACAAAGCCTCACAGATATGTGGGCTTTTTTATTTACGGTAGCTCAGATGGATAGAGCAATCCGCCTTAGGCGGATAGGTCATTGGTTCTCCCGCCTTAGGCGGGACAATCCGGTTCACGAAAGCCTCACAGATTGTGGGGCTTTTTTATTTACGGTAGCTCAGATGGATAGAGCAATCCGCCTTAGGCGGATAGGTCATTGGTTCTCCCGCCTTAGGCGGGACAATCCGGTTCACAAAGCCTCACAGATATGTGGGGCTTTTTTATTTACGGTAGCTCAAATGGATAGAGCAATCCGCCTTAGGCGGATAGGTCATTGGTTCTCCCGCCTTAGGCGGGACAATCCGGTTCACGAAAGCCTCACAAAAAATGTGGGGCTTTTCTTTTTGTGGTAGCTCAGTCCGCTGTGGTGAAAGTATACCGATTCACCAAGGTATTCAGAATTGCTATTTTATTGCCAGCAACACAGCTTAAAAGCCTTACTATTTTATGGATTATGATAAAACAACCCCCACAATATTGACCATCAAGATCATTTGTAAATCTCCCAAATTTTTCGTATCTTAAAAGATAGCTGACAAGCTTTCGGAGCCTTTCCGAGCAGTTGTTGTGTCACTCACTTCAACGTCCTGTTCTTTACTGTATATAATTTCCCGAACAAATCATTTCGCAGGTACAAATACCCTTATCCTCCAGATAAATAAGTCTTTAAGGCAGGCTACTTCGGTTTTATGTTACACTGAAAAAAGAATACTTAATTTCGCAACTCAATCTTCATTGCTATGATCCGCATTTTTGCCACCGGTGGTACATTCGACAAGGAATACAATATGCTTACAGGTGAACTCTTTTTTAAAGATACCCACCTGGATGAATTGTTACAAAAAGGCCGCTGTATGGCTCCCGCCACCATTGAGACACTGATGATGATCGATAGCCTCGAAATGAATAACCAGCACCGCAATACCATCGCAGAACATTGCAGGAACTGTGAAGAAGATAAAATCATCATTACACATGGTACCGATACCATGACAGAAACCGCCAGCTTTCTGGCAGAAAGATTTACCAATAAAACCATTGTACTAACAGGCGCCATGATTCCCATTAAGTTTGGTAGTTCCGACGGACTCTTCAACCTGGGCTGTGCCATTGCTTTTGTACAAACGCTTACACCGGGTGTGTATGTTGCTATGAATGGAAGGATATTTAAAGCGGGAACGGTTTGGAAGAATAAAGAATCGGGGTTATTCGAAGAGAGACTGGGATAGGCAGGATGAAACGATGGACTTTGATGTGTTTACGATTTACAACTCTTGTTTCACTCAGATAATTACCCTTGTTGTACAAGGGGCTAATACCTTTAGGTGGTTATAACTTGCAATTAAAAAATACTGAATACTGCTAAGGGATTCCAAATTCTAAGTTGATATTACCAGATACTCATCTCCTGATGTAAAGAAGTTATATTTATACAGTTTTGTTGTCTAAACAATCTGGTATGAAATATTTACTTAGTTGCGGGATATTACTCCTTTTTTCCTTCACAGCTAATTCGCAGGTTAGCGACACTGTGCGTAAACCTATCTTCCCTTTTAATAATAACTGGGAAAAAATGATGGAAACGGATCCTGCAGATAAATGGTTCAGGTTTTCTTCTGCCAATCAGTCTTTTCAATTATTTGAACGTCTGGCTAAACCACTTAATAAATCTGCTGCTGTAACGGGTTATCATGGTAATGCAATATTATCATGGTTAAACGGACAGGATTTTTTTGAACTGGCCGCAGCAGGTATTACCAAAGCTAACGCAGACTCCTTCTTATACCATGTTGTTGTGAATGATAGCTTCGAAATTGTTCCCTGGCAACATCCATCCACCTTTCATAGCAATAAGAATGGAACTTATGCTTATCTCGGGAAATTCACTTCCATCAATAAGCTGATCAAACTGGAAATATACCATACCGGACAGTACTATGATAAAAAGATGCTTTATTTCAATAATCTCTATACACCGAAGCCTGAAATCGCACACGCTACGCTGTTCTATAACGACAGGTATTTATCCAGGCCTCACCAACAACACTATATACCAAGGAGTAAACAATCAGAACTGTATGGATATACAGTAACCATACCCAAGAATCTTACGGGTAAAGAAAAACTAAGCAAACTGGAAATCAATCATCAGTCTTTTGAATGGTCAGACAGTATCAACCATATTAAGGTATCCATGAAACCTACCCTGTTAAATGAAATGTACCATGTTTACCTTCGACACTTCAGCAATCAGCAATCAGACACCATACTCATTTCCAATAAATGGAACCTTTCTTCCTATAGTAAAAACCCGGAATTGATGATCAATGCTGCTGACTTTAAAAGACCCGGCAATTATGAGGTAATTATCAGAGCGGAAGTGCCGGAAGAGTTTAAACACAATACTTTGAATGCACAAGCCAGTTTTTTCTTTACCGTAAAGCCATCGGCTATCGTTCAATTCAGTCCCAAACAGGCAATCATGTACACAGCTTTTCTGGCTTTTATCGGCGGAACGGGTTTCTTTTATTATCGTGGCAGAAGCAGGCGTCAACTCGAAAAGAAAAAACAGGAAAAACAAATCGTTTCACTGCAGTTGCAGGCTGTTAGATCGCAACTCAATCCTCATTTTATGTTCAACTCCTTATCAGGTATACAAAACCTGATGCATAAAAATGAAACTACCAAAGCAGGCAATTATCTATCCCGTTTTGCACGTATTACAAGACATATTTTAAAAGCGTCGGATAAGGAAATGACGGGTTTGGAAGAGGAAATCAATTTAATGAATGATTATTTACTCATGGAGCAATTGAGGTTTGGGTTTCAGTACACCATTACTGTAGATGATACGATCGACAGATTACATACCGATATTCCTGCCATGTTATTACAACCACTGGTTGAAAATGCAGTAAAACATGCAGTTTCCGCACTCGGTGCTGAGGGAAACATTGAAATTGGTTTTACAAGAAAAGAACAGCACTTAGTAATCTATGTAAAAGACAATGGCAAAGGGTTTACCCAGGCTTCAGTTACAGAAGGCCATGGCCTGAAACTCACCAGAGACCGTATTCATTTATTGAATACTTTGTATCCGGAGAACCCTATTCATTTCGATATTGTTCTCAGTAAAGATGGCTGTATTTGTAAAACAGAACTCAATAACTGGCTATGAGTATCCGATCCTTTATTGTGGATGACGAAAACCACAATATTGAAAACCTTTCTTACTTACTAAAAACGCACTGCCCGGAAATTGAAGTAGTGGGTGCTTCCATGCAGGTAAAAGATGCGATCATTTCTATTCAGACACTACATCCGGAACTTCTATTTTTAGACATCCGGCTGAACCAGGAAAGCGGGTTCAATTTATTGCAACAGCTGACGGATTATGAAATAGAAGTGATATTTATAACCGCTTATGATGAATATGGTGTACAGGCCATTAAATATGCTGCTCTTGATTATTTACTCAAGCCACTTGATTCAACAGAGTTGATCCTTGCGGTTCAGAAAGCCATCAGAAAACTATCTTATAAAAAGCAAAATGAACAGTTACGCTTTCTCATACAGGAATTATCATCTTCCAAAGTAAAAAAGATTGCCCTGCCCATGCAGCAGGAAATCAGGTATGTGGAAATAGATGCGATCATTCGTTGCGAAGCCAGTAATAATTACACCCAGTTTTTCCTCAGCAATGGTGAAAAAATACTGATGGCAAAAACATTGAAGGAATATGCAGATATGCTCCCCCCTGCCGATTTCTTTCGCACCCATCAGTCGCATCTGGTCAACCGCCACTACATTAAAAGCTGGCTCAAAGAAGACGGCGGCATCCTTTTACTCACCGATGGCACTACCATTCCGGTTTCCAGGATGAACAGAGAAAGGGTCAAAAAACAGCTATTTTAACTCGTAGCTGCAAGTCTAGGCAGCAATTTTACCCCTGTGGAACATTTTCTACTCCAATCATCCTCATTTGGTGAATGATATTCGTTTTTTTCGTAATTTTCATATTCAGTCTGTTGGATTCTGAAACCCTGCCCCGAAAATCCACCCTATGCATCCAATCAGCAGTATTTACTGTCTGTTGTGTTGAATTCTTGTTAAGCAGCTAATTCATGAAAGGATTGAATGGTTTTACTGGCATCTTATGGAGACAAACGGTAGCTATACTGATTGTCGTATTTTGCATGAGCCTCACAACCGTTCAGGCACAATGCCCTCCAAATATTGGTTTTGAAAAAGGAAGTTTTGAGAACTGGGAAACCCTGGCTGGCAAAATTGACAGAGACGGTAAAATCAACCTTAGCCTGGTATCTCCCGACCCAACCAACCACCGGATTTTTAGTGCTGCCACCAATGCAAAAGAAACTGATCAATATGGTGAATTCCCGGTTGTTTGCCCAAATGGCAGCGGTTACTCTGTAAAACTGGGCATGGAAGCAGGAGGATCAGATGCTTTTGGGCTTTATTATACATTCACAGTTCCACAAACAAATGCAGATTACAGTCTGATATACAATTATGCCGTGGTGCTGGAGAATCCAACCCATCAGCCACATGAGCAACCGCTATTTGCTGTAAAAATTTTCAACGTTACCGACAATAAATATGAGGATTGTGGATCCTTTCAATTTATTGCATCCGGCAATCTGCCGGGTTTTAAGCTTTCCAACGGGTCGAGGCCAAATGTTTTTTATAAAGACTGGGCGCCGATTACACTCAAATTGCTCAACTACGCGGGCAAAACACTGAGACTCGAATTCACTGTGAATGATTGTACACTCGGTGGGCATTTTGGTTACGCATATATTGACATCAATGAGAATTGCACCACTCCTATTACAGGAAATGTATTGTGTAATAATGTACCTAAACTTACCCTTACCGCACCCTATGGTTTTATGGGTTACAGATGGTTTACAGAAGATTTCTCCAAAGAACTTGGTAAATCCAACACATTAAAAGTTAGTCCTGCTCCTGCTCCCGGCACAAGACTGGCACTGGAGATTGTACCCTATCCCAATCAGGGTTGTCTGGACACACTTTATACTACGGTTATGAAGTCGGATGACCCTTTCGATTTCGTACTCAAAGCAAATATGGAAGCCTGTGAAACGCCCGGGCTGGATATTACTGCACCATCGCTCACGCAAGGCAGCACACCCGGTATGGTTTTCAGTTATTTTATGGATGATGATGAATCGATTTTTGTATCCAATCCTAAAAAAATTGTTACACCGGGTACTTATTATATCAAAGCGGTAAATACAGCAGGTTGTACCGATACGAAACCTTTTGACGCGCTTGTGAGAAAAAATCCGGTCATCAAAGTAAAAAGCGAACTGGCTGAATGTATACCCAATACCATTAATCTTACACTTCCTGCTATTACACAGGGTAGCGACCCTGGTACTATATTTAGTTATTGGGAAGATGAGAAAGCCACAAAAACATTTGCCAATCCTTCTGTGATCAGTAAATCCAGTACCGTATTTCTGAAAGGAACCAATCAGTATGGTTGTACCAATACACAAGCTGTATATGTTTCTGTAACCGCACCGCCTGTGCTGGTTACAAGAGATTTTACCGCCTGTGGGCAGTTATTGTTTTCGTCTGTGAATCCCATAGCAGGAAGTGATGTCAGCGCCACAGCCAGTTATTGGAGTGATGCTGCTTTAACTCAATCGATCTCATCAGATTATCTCTTTACACAAACCACCGACTATTATATAAAACTGAAATCGGTAGCAGGTTGTGCCGTTTCAAAAGCTGCCAAAGTAACCATTAACCCCATTCCGGAATTTACGGTTACACCGCCGGCTTCTGTTCGCATACCACAAACCATTAATCTTGCCAATACGGTACCGTCAAGTACCAACTGGACTTATACTTACTGGGAAGACAGTGCCGCAACAAAGCCCCTGTTAAATCCGCAACGGATTATTAAATCGGGTACTTATTATATTAAGAGTACCAATGTGTATGCCTGTTCAGCTACCTACCCTGTTCAGGTAGAGATACAGGATGCCCTTATTCTTCCCTCGAATATCTTCTCACCCAATGGAGATGGCATTAATGATACCTGGTTAATTCCTTTGATTGAATATTACCCGGATTCGCAGATTGAAATATTTACCCGTAATGGTCAGTCTGTTTATAAGTCGAAAGGTTATGCACCTGTATGGGATGGTCGCTCAAATGATGGCAGGGTTGTTCCTGTTGGCGTTTATTATTATGTGATCAAACAGAATGCAAAACAGAAACCAGTTTCGGGCACTGTTACCGTAATTTATTAGTTACCCTGCATTGTATCTATTCATCTGATAAGTTTTGTTCGGGTAATAAACTTGCTTTCTTCCCTTCTCTCTGCGAAAAACCTTCTATTGTTTCTGTATTTTCGCCAACAATCTGTATCTGCCATGGATGTTAAGATAGAAGCTTCCTGGAAAGAAGTGCTGAAAAATGAATTCACCAAACCCTACTTTTTACAGGTAGCCACCCACCTGAAAACAGAAAGGGCAACAGGTGCTGTAATTTATCCGCCAGGGCAACTTATTTTCAATGCTTTTACCCTTACTCCATTCGATAAAATAAAAGTGGTGATACTGGGTCAGGATCCCTATCATGGGCCAGGACAGGCACATGGACTGAGTTTTTCTGTGCCTGAGGGTATCAAGCCCCCTCCTTCGCTGGGCAATATTTATAAGGAATTACAACAGGATATTGGTATGCCGATACCTGCTTCTGGCAATCTGACCAAATGGGCTGAACAAGGGGTTTTATTACTCAATGCAGTACTCACGGTAAGAGCCAATGAACCCGCAAGCCATGGTAAAATTGGCTGGATGGATTTTACCGATGCGGTGATCAGAAAAATATCTGATCAGAAAAAAGGCATTGTTTTTTTACTATGGGGCAGATTTGCACACGAAAAACAGGTGCTGATTGATGAAACCAAACACCATGTATTAAAAGCAGCACACCCATCTCCTTTTAGTGCGGATAAAGGCTTTTTTGGATGCAAACATTTTAGCCGAACCAATGATTTATTAATGAAACAGGGACTTTCTCCCATAGACTGGAACATTTCAAAAGATTAAAAAAATGCAATGAGCCTGAAACAACCTGCAAAAACAGCTTTATGGAAATTGATTATCGGACGAATCTTTGCCGTTTGGGCATTGGTACTTTTTATAGCAACCATGATTCCGTCCATTGTATTTTACCTGCCCTGCTTCCTGCTCAATGATCCTGCAAAAGCTTACTGGCACAGGCATGTATCAAGGGTATGGATGTGGATTTACCTGCATCTTATAGGTTGTCCATTATCCATAAAAGGAAAGGAAAATTTTGTACAGCATACAAACTATGTGGTCATCTGTAACCATAACAGCCTGATGGATGTTCCGGTAAGCACCCCGTTCATGCCACGCGCCAATAAAACCATCGCTAAAAAAAGTTTTGCCAAAATACCTGTATTCGGATGGATCTATACTTTCGGGAGTGTATTGGTTGACCGTAAAAGTGATGAGAGCAGGCGCCGCAGTTATGATGAAATGAAAAAAATGTTAGCCATCGGACTGGATATGGTGATTTATCCGGAAGGTACCCGCAACCGTACAAACGATCCGCTTAAAAGCTTTTATGATGGTGCATTCAAACTAGCAACCGATACAGGCAAACCCATTTTACCGGTGGTATTGTTTCATACTAAAAAAGTATTACCTGCAAATATTTTTTTCTACCTCATGCCTCACTCACTCGAAATGCATTTCCTCCCCGCAGTTGCATCAGAAGGTAAAACGGCCACCGCTCTGAAAGAGGAATTGTTTGAGCTCATGTGGAAGTACTATGAAGACCATAGCTGATCGCGGATGGATGATGGCGGATAGCATATGGTAAATGGTGTATGGCTTATAGCATATAGTTTATAGCTTATGGATCATAATTAACTGGTTACTGGTACTGTACAATCCATATAGCAAAACATCCTATTATCTATCAGCCATATGCCATAACCCTATCAGCTATCGGCTATTTGCTATAGGCCATCAGCTATACGCTAATTAAAACCTCGAGTTAGAAAAAGTTCTGCTTCTGTTAATACGTAAATCACGCAGGATACCTGACTTCGGATTGATGGTAATATTAAAGGAACGGTAGAGACCAATGGGTGTAACGTTTATAGACAATTGCCAGCAATGCATTTCACGCGTAATAAACATGCTTAACTGCTCCAGTTTCCTGTTCTTGACATCCAGTCCGCCAGTACCCCCCAATTTCCATTTTTCAGTCAGGCTGAAATCTCCGTTAAAGCTTACAGAAGAAAAAGTCTGTGTTTCAAAACCCGAATAATCCGGTTTTAAAACCCTGCTGAAATTGAGTGAATAAGAAAGCGAAAGTGTCCAGGGAATATTAAAATCAGTAAACTCTGCCGGATTGGCCCTGGCGAACTGTAATTGTCTTTGCTGCTCATCAGGTGTCATAAACGGATCAATGGGTATGTCTTTTTCTTTCCCATCAGAGCCATCTTTGGATTTACTGGAGAAGGAAGTTGAAATAGCCAGGTTACCACTGGTGATACGACCAAAACGTAGCTTTTTAAAATCAACAGCAAGTTGCTTTAAACGATCCCCTTTTGCACTTACATCATAGGGGTCAATATTCATACCCGCTGTAATATTGATGGTGTTGAATAGGGTACTACGGGCATAGAAGTTAAAATTACCCAGTGCAAAACTATCTGCCAGTAAATTGTAGGATGAGTTAAATCCAAAACCATCAATTAACTTGATCTTCCTGGTGGCCTTGCCGGAACTGTCAGATTTATCTTTCAGTTTCATCTCCAAAAGGTTATCGATACCAAATCCAATACCACCAAATGCGCCTTCAGAAAATCCGGGTATGATTCCACCGTCGAACTGTGAGAACCGAAGTTTACGGCCGGTACTGTCTACCTGTGTATCATAAAAATATTTCGCAGCCATATCTGGGCGATAACTCAGCGATAGACTGGGGCGAACTTCATGTCTGATAATCTTTGTATCCTTCGATTTCAACGTATAAGTACCAAACACACGTGTATTCAGACTGATACCAAATGCCATTTGTCTGGCTGTGTAAAAACCCCGCTGAATAGAAGTATCTACTTTTTTAGCCGTATTGTTCCAGTTCCTGAAAATGCGTTGTCCGTACCAACGTTCCTCAAAAGATACACTGGGTGCTACCGTTATAGGGCCGAGTGAAGGAAGGGAAAGCGTAATGGGAATATTATGCTGTGCACCCCACTGAAGCGTATCCAGCATTCTGCGGATATTAAAAGCAGTATCATAAAATGACAACTGATTCTGAATATTACCGCTATAGCCAATGCCTATTTTTTCGTACCATTTTCCTGACCCCACCTGGTCTTTTTTCTGGAAGGGGTAAAAAGTCACCACATTAAAGTTAACCGTTGGCAAATTCAGGTTTACCAAACGGGTATTATTGTTCTGGTTATGATTGGCATTTACAGACAGGTTATACTTACCTCTCCAGTCTTTTGTATAGTTGATAGACGAGCTCAGCTGGTTCTGAAAATTCTGGTAAGGATTATTCAGTAATAACTGATTAAAACGTGTGCTACCAAAATTCACATTGGCAGAGAAACTGGTTCCGGGTCTGGCCCTGCTATCCCTGCTGTGTGACCAGTTGATCATGAATGAACGTGTTCTCGTAAACTCATCTTTTGAAAACCCACTCCTGTTTAATAGTCTGGAATTCTGAATGGTGAGGTTCAGGTTACTGGTAAACTTATATCTTTTTAAAAAGCGGGAGTTGAAGTTAACCATATACCCGCCATAGGAATACAGATTGGCCCGGGTTGTGAGATCCAGGTAATTATTAAACATGAAATAATATCCGATGCCTTCAAGTCCCAATCCAAAATCTTCGCTCGCTGTAAATGCTGGTGCAATAAAACCTGATTGGGGACCTTTGTATAATGGAAATATACCGAAGGGAATACCAATGGGCATGGGTACCCCTTCAAATTCAGGGAAAGCTGCACTGGAAATACCCATTTTGTTATTGATAATTTTCATCCTGCTGGTTCTGAAAGCAAAATGCGGCGTATCGAGGTTGCAGGTGGTAAAACGGGCCTTACTGGCAAATGCTTCATCGGCACTTATTTTTTTCAGTACCTGTGCATTTACATAGATCTCCCCTTCCTGAAAAAAGGTATTTACGGTTCGGCCTTTGTTTGTTCGCATATCATAGGATATGGAATCGCTTACCGATTTGAGTTCACCCTGGATAAACTGGGGCTTGCTTAAAGGGTTACCGCTGGTATCGAGTGAACCATAGGCTTTTACCATCTGCGACTGCTGATCGTAACGGATGGTAGCGGCTTCCATCTGCAGGTCTTTATAAGTGGTTTTCGCCTTCCCATATAAAAGGAACTCACGGGTATCAATAATCAGTACACCAGAATCGGTAGCGGAATAATTGATCGGTGCGTCGATAGAATCTTTAGAAATACGGAGGGTATCTGTTTTAGCCACCAATGAATCTGTTGTCTTTTTTTGTACCAGGCTGTCTTTTTTTCTGGTGCTGGAATCTTTCAGGTTCTTAACGGGGATGGTATCTTTTGCTGCGAAACGCACTGTTTGCTGATAAAAAACAGCGGAGGCATTGGCTTCCTTAAGAAATGTTAATATGAGCAAATATCCACACGCAACAATAGGAAGCATGGTTTTTACGTTAATTTTACAGCGTTTGCGCATATTCACCTGACAAAAATAGTGTTTGAAGCGTGTAAACCGAACTCTGGCTATAATCCTTTAACGAATTGATATGATGCGTGTTAAATATGCTGCTTTTGTTTTGTTAAGTTTTGGGATTACTTTTTTGTGTTCTTTCAGTACAGAAAAGGGTAAACCCCAGCAAAAACAGGTGCTCAGGAGGATTATTGTGGATGCCGGACACGGTGGTGAAGATGTGGGTGCCCGTGGCAGGTATTCTACAGAAAGCCAGATTTCACTGGAGGTAGCTTTAAAACTGGAAAAAATGCTCCAGGAAGCCCTGCCCGATGTAGAAATCGTGATGACCCGAAGAACCGATGTGTTTCATTCGGTAATCCAGAAGGCTGATATTGCCAATCAGGCCAAAGGCGATTTATTTGTTTGTATCCACGTAAACTCAGCAGCTGCCTCCAAACGCAGAGAATTCATAGGCTATAAAACCATTACCGTAAAAAGAAAGGGGAAAACCGTAAAGCAAAGGGTGAAAGACTATCGCACATGGACCATACCCAATCCTGCCATGGGTACGGAAACTTATATTTATGGGATTGATAAAACCGATGAAAGAAAGGCAGTAGCCAGTGAAGGACTCGATGAATACCTCGACAGCGTTTCCATGAAAATACTGGAAGCCCGCAGAAAAACAGATGCCAACGACCCTACCAAGACGATGTTGGCCAATATACTTACCCAACAATATTTCCAACGTAGTGCCAAACTCGCCATGACCATTGAAGAAGAATTTCAAACCGTGGGGCGTATCAGCCGAAAGGCACAGCAGCGAAAAAAAGGTATCTGGGTTTTGCAGGCTGTAAATATGCCCGCAGTACTGGTAGAAACCGGCTTTATCTCTAATCCGGACGAAGAGGATTATCTGAATAGCGAAAAAGGACAGATGGAAATTTGTCAGGTAATAACCAAATCGATCCGTATTTATAAAAACTCACTGGAAAACCAGGCTGGTATCACGGGGGCCGGCAGTAGAAAATAAACCGGTTTAACAGCCTTTACAGAATCCTTACACCCAAGAAACCTTAGTTTTGTGATATGAAGATATCGAACGAAACAAAAGTGGGCGCATTGACGGCAATAGCCATCACTTTGCTGATCCTCGGATTTAATTTCCTGAAAGGAAAAACCTTATTCAAAACCGGCAATTTCATTTATGCCAAATACACCGATACCAAAGGTATCATGGTTTCAAATGGCGTATTCATCAATGGCTTTCAGGTAGGTTCCGTATACGATATTGAAAATGCAGATGCTAACCTTTCTGCCATTGTGGTAGCTATTAAGCTGAAAGACAATTACAATATCCCCAGTAATTCTGTGGCATCCATCAAGGAAAATCCATTGGGTAATGCCAGCATAACCATTAGTCTGGGTGATGCACCTACCTATGTGAAGTCGGGCGATACCATTCTCACTTCTTCTTCTGCCGGTTTATTAGGTGATGTCATGAACAAACTTGGGCCTGTTGGTGATCAGATTAAAGCCACTGTTGGTTCCTTAGACAGTGTACTTAAAAACATCAATACCATTTTTGATCCGGCTACCAAAAACAACCTACAGGAAGTTATTGCGAATATCAATAAAACAACCGCAAGTCTGGTGGTATCCTCAGCCTCCATACAGTCCATGCTGAACCAGCAAACAGGTGCCATTACTGCGTCCATGAATAATGTAAACAGCTTCACAAAGAACCTGGCCGACAATAATGAAAAAGTAACCCGCATGCTCAGCAATGTGGAGAAGACTACCGAGAACTTATCGAAAGCGGATATCGATGGAACGGTTGCACAATTGAAAAATTCCATAGAAACACTGAATAGCATATTAGCAAAAGCTTCTTCAACAGATGGTTCATTGGGTAAGCTCCTCAACGACAAAACACTGTATGATAACCTTAGCAATACCGTAAGAAGCGCCAATATTCTCATGGACGATCTTCGCGTACATCCAAAACGATACGTAAATATTTCTGTGTTTGGAAAGAAAGACAAAACAGGTCCGTTAATGGCTCCCTTAGACTCTACGAAGCTTAAATAATGATACGCAAACGAATCGGTTATTTTTTATTATTAGGCTTTTTGGCAGGCAGTTCTCTTATGGGTAGTGCACAAACTGCCAATGCTCCTGTTACAGATACCACCAAGGCTGTAACGGGTAGTTTATTGGAAATACTGCATGCAGACAGCTACAATATCAAAAAACTTGATTCGTTGAACCAGTTCATTTCTTATACAGGTAAAGTGATTATGAAACAGGATAAAACCCTGTTTTATGCCGACAGTGCGGTTTTAAATTTGATCACAAGTGTGTTTGAGGCTTTTGGCAATGTACATATCAATGATGCAGATAGTGTACATACCTATGCGCAATACCTTAAATACCTGGCAAAAGAAAAAAAAGCATTCCTGAAAAAAAGGGTCAGGCTTACCGATGGCAAAAGCACACTTACCACAGATGAACTGGAGTATGATGTTACCGTAAAAATCGGCACCTACCTCAAAAATGGTAAAGTAGTCAATGAAAAAACAACGTTAACCAGCACGGAAGGCTATTATTATGGCGACACAAAGGATATTTATTTTAAGCGGAAAGTTGTATTGATTAACCCTGATTATCGCATTAATACAGACACCCTTCAGTATAACACGGAAACAGAAATAGCCACTTTCACCAGTCCAACCACTATCCGAAACGACAAAAAACTGGTCATCAAGACCAAGGATGGTTTTTATGACCTGAAAAAGAAACGAGCTGAGTTATATAAGCGTTCGATCATAGACGATAGTACGTATACCATGACAGCCGATGAAATGGCTATTGACAGCATCAGTGGCTTGGGAGAATTCAGGGGCAATGCGGTGTACAGGGGCAAAGATTCAGCTAAAGGGTTTGACCTGATTGCCAATAATATCAAGACCAATAACAAACGCAATTCCTTACTGGCTACGCAAAGCCCATTGTTACTTTTAAAGCAGGATCGTGATTCTATTTACATTGCAGCAGATACCTTTTATTCAGCCAAACTATCTGACCTGCTTAAAATAAAATCGGTTCCAAGGGTGAGAGATAGTGTAGATTTTATTTTTTCTGAAGACAGTACCAAAGAAGATAGTACCGATAAATATTTTGAAGCTTATTATCATGTAAAAATATACTCCGACTCTATGCAAAGTGTGGGCGATAGTTTGTTTTACGCTTTGAAAGACTCTGTATTTCGTTTATTTAAAGAACCGGTGGTTTGGGCTCAGGAAAACCAGATCAGTGGAGATACCATTTACATGTACCTGAAAAATACCAAACCGGAGCGATTACAGGTATTTGAAAATGCGCTGGCTTTGAGTAAGGTAGACAGTTCTGTTTACTTTAACCAGGTAAAAGGAAATTCGATCAATGCTTATTTTGATACAACCGGGCAGATTCATTTTCTTCGTTCCAAGGGTAATTCAGAAAATGTATACTACGGCGTTGATGAGCAGAAAAATTTTATCGGAGTCAACAAAAACAGTTCCGATGTTATCGAAATAAAATTCGATAATGGTAAACCAAAACGCGTGGTATTTATCAATGCAGTAGATGGAACCATGTATCCGATGCGACAGGTTAATCACGATGAAATAAAATTGCGTAACTTTAGGTGGTTAGACAACCGTAGACCAAAAAGTAAATTCGACATTCTTTCCGGTCAGTAAACTTCCCCTGATAAAACTGTAAATTAGAAGTATGATCTTACCCAAGTTTGTACATACCCGTTTATTGCATCCATTAAAACAGTTTATTCATGACAGCAGGGCCATTGGTATCATTCTGCTGACCTGTACAGCTGTTTCATTGATAGCTGCCAATCTGGGCGACTGGGGTGAGGTTTACAGAAACATGTGGAACATTTCATTTGACGGAACCACCGGACATCATCTTCATCTTGGATTTTTATCCTTACCCAACTCCCCTCTGCTGGTCATTAATGATGCACTGATGGCATTGTTCTTTTTTCTGGCAGGCATGGAAATTAAAAGAGAACTGGTTACCGGTGAACTTGCGTCACTTAAAAAATCAGCTTTACCGGTTGCCGGTGCCATTGGAGGCATGCTTGCTCCGGCTTTGTTATTTGGTCTTTTCAATAAAGGAACAGCTTATATGCATGGTTGGGCAGTACCAACCGCTACAGATATTGCATTCACCTTAGGTATTGCATCTCTTTTGGGTAAACGTGTACCGGTAGCTTTAAAGATATTCCTCACAGCACTGGCAATCATTGACGATCTGGGAGCCATTGTTGTGATCGCCCTGTTTTACGGTAGTGAAATAGCAATAGGCTATCTGTTGGGTGCTATTGCAGTCGTTGGTTTGTTATGGTTCATGAACAAAAGAAAAATGACTTTTGGTATCTGGCACTGGTTATTGGGTATTGCACTCTGGTATTGTATGTTCAACTCAGGTATACACGCCACAGTTGCCGGGGTTATTTTTGCATTTATGGTTCCGGTTTCAAAACTGGAAGATTTTGAATTAAAATTTCATACTCCGGTATATTTTATTGTGATGCCCATTTTTGCGCTGGCCAATACAGCTATTGGCTTACCTGAAAACAGTTTACATGCTTTAAACAGTAGTTTGAGTTGGGGTATTATCGTCGGACTTTGTATCGGCAAACCACTGGGTATTACGACTGCCTGTTACCTGCTTGTATCCAGAAAACTGGCTGAGCTTCCCTCCGGCACCAACTGGTATAAAATGATCGGAGGCGGGTTGTTGGCTGGTATTGGTTTTACCATGAGTATTTTTATCTCAACCCTTGCATTTGTGAGTCCGGCCGAACAGGATATCGCAAAAATTTCTGTATTACTCGCATCATTGATTGCGATGCTGAGTGGCTATATATGGCTGAAGAAACAGAGAAACAAGGAACATGAAATAAGGAATCAGGAAGTATAAACCTGCTTTCACTTCTTACGATGAGTATTATTTATAGCTGAGGAAACAGAGGAACAGGAGAACAGAGAAATAAGGAATACGAAATATGGAATCAGGAAGTATAAACTTGCTTTCTTTTCTTACGATGAGCACTATATATGGCTGAGGGAACAGAGGAACGGGAGAACAGAGAAATGAGGAATATGAAATAAGGAATGAGAAAATATCATCACTTTCTTATTCCTTATTTCATATTTCTTATTTCTAATTTCCCTCCCCTCCTTCTTTCTCCATCATCAGATAGGCTTTGATAAAGCCATCAATCTCGCCATCCATTACCGGGCCTACATTGCCTACTTCATAATCGGTGCGGTGATCCTTGATCATTTTATACGGATGGAAGACATAGCTTCTGATCTGACTGCCCCATTCTATTTTTTTCTTATTGGCATTGGTTGCATTCATGGCTTCCTGGCGCTTGCGTAACTCCTCTTCATACAAACGACTTTTCAGCATTTTAAGGGCCAATTCACGGTTTTCGCCTTGTGTGCGTGCCTGCTGACATTCCACAATAAAACCACTTGGTATGTGTTTCAGCCTTACAGCCGTTTCTACTTTGTTTACGTTTTGTCCACCACTACCTCCACTTCTGTAAAAAGCCCATTCCAGATCTCCGGGATTCACGTTGATTTCAATACTATCATCTATTAATGGATATACAAATACAGATGCGAAAGAAGTATGTCTGCGCGCATTACTATCAAAGGGTGAAATACGAACCAGTCGATGTACACCACTTTCTGCTTTTAAAAACCCATATGCAAAATCACCATCAAATTGTAGTGTGGCACTTTTAATACCTGCACCATCACCTTCCTGGAAGTCAAGCTCTGTTACTTTCCATCCTTGCTTATCTCCATACATTCTGTACATACGGAGCAGCATTTCAGCCCAGTCCTGACTTTCTGTGCCACCTGCGCCGGAATTAATCTGGACAATTGCAGGCAGTTCATCTTCGGGTTTATTAAGTGTACTTTTGAATTCGGCGTCTTCGATTTGCGTTAATGCATGCTCATATGCCAGTTTGGTTTCTTCTTCTGAAGCATCGCCTCCTTTCCAGAAATCAAACAATACAGCAAAATCTTCAACGGCTGTTTCTACCTGTTTATACAGGCGAAGCCAGTATTCATTTACTTTAATTTCTTTCATGATAGCCGTAGCACGGGCATTATCATCCCAGAAGCCGGGTGAAAGAGAGAGTTGACGGTCGGTTTCTACTTTGTAATTTCTGTTATCGACGTCAAAGAAACCTCCTCAGGACAACTACACGGTCCCTTAAAATTTTAATTTGTTCTGCTGTCATAGTATAATCTTTGATTGCATGATTTTTTGATCTTTGATTTTTTAAGATGAATCATTTATTCAAATCAAAAAATCAAAGATCAAAAATCAAAAATAAACCATAAGTCTCGTAAGCCGGATTCTGTTCCTACACCATCATTTATCTTGTCACAACATTACTGTTGTGATCTTGCTGCCTACCCTGGAACCCTCTCGCCTAAGGCGAGATCGAACGAGCCGCTCTCAAAGATTCCTATACATGGCATTACAGCACCCAAGGTTTACCCTTCCGTCCTGTTACCAGAACGGAACGTGAGCTCTTACCTCACATTTTCACCCTTACCCCATCTCGCCTGAAGCGAGACAAGACGGTTATTTTCTGTGGCACTTTCTCGCCCCCACAGTACTGTGGGGGGCCGGCTATTCACCGGTGGGTCGCCCTATGCTGTCCGGACTTTCCTCCCCCGCAATACTGTGGGGGCGATGGTTCGAACCTATGGAAATACAAAGTTAACTGAAAAAAAGGAGGAGTAAAAGAATTCAAAAATCAAAAGGCAAAATTCAAAAAATACATCTCCTGCTTTTTGAATTTTGCCTTTTGATTTTTGGATTTGTATCATTAATACTGAAAAAAGATCTCCGTAGCCCCATAGCCAAAACGGGGATCATACTGATTAATAAAATTTTTCACCTCTCTTTTGGTTTTGAGAATATCATGTATTTCTTCCCGAAGCCTGCCTGTACCTACACCATGAATTACAATCAAAGAAGGCTGCCGGTGTGCAATCGCCAGATCGAACCATTTTTCAAATTCAGACAACTGGATACCAACGATTTCGATATTACTGAGCTTTTCATAGTTATCAGTCAGTTTTTCAATATGAAGATCAATGACTGAGCGTGCAGGTGGCAGATGCTGACGTACTTTAGATGCATCATATATCTTATAGCCCTTACCAGATAATTTAGAGAGGTCTACATAATCTTCTTCCACCTTGTCAGGATACACATCAAATAACTGATAGGAAATAGTAGGTTCATTGTTTTCCTTCATGGCTTCTATACGCTGAAACAGTTGCTTGGGCTTTAGTTTCAGTTGAGCCTCGAAATGAGCTGCTTTCTTTTTTTCGGGTTGGATTAATGAAAAATCAATGGAAAAAGAAGGGCTATCATTCACCGCTTCAAATGCAATATCATGCAGGTAAAAATCGTGAAAACCCTGTACCTGATTGGTTAATTCGAAATTTAATTCCTGTGCAAATAATTGCTTATATATAAACTGATAAGATTGTGGTGTTTTATTAACAAGATGCACTTTTAATACATCAACCACTTCATCATTGAAGTCGTCCAGTGAAAATTTAGGTATCAGGGATAGCCAGACACCATCTGCCACTTTAATCTGGTTGGGTTTGGGTTTCTCTTTGGGAATCTGGTCTATGTACTGCTTAGGTGCCGTCTTTTTTTCTTCTGTCTGTTTCTTTTTGGTGAACCTGTAGAAATAGGGAAAATCAATCTGATCCATGTATGCTGGAAACTTCACGCCCCTAACCTCAATCATCACCATTTTATCGTTGATGAGTTCTATGACCCTTCCCTCCTCATTGCTATGTAATACAATGATTTCGTCACCTACCTGATATTTCATACTGCAAAAATACGAATTAGCTTATGTAATCTCTAAACAATCGGGAATTCATAATGATCAAGAAAACCACAGATACTCAGATTATATTCATCCTAATCTGTGTATCTGTGGCTGATTATTCTTCCTGGATCCAACCAGACTAAGCTTTTTCAGGACTATTTAACACACTGTTTTTACGTCCATAAAAGAAATAGATCAGTAAGCCGAGTGTCATCCACATAAAAAACCAGGCCCAGCTTACAGCGGGTATTTCAATCATCAGGTATGCGCAGGTAAACACACCCATGATGGGTATAAAAGAGTAGTTACGAAGAAAGGTTAGTACACTCAGTACAATCGCAATGATGATAAATACAATAAAAAGTATCTCCTGGTAACCTTCAGTTGAAAGGTTATTGATGGCCAGTTGTAATCTTTCTTTGGTAAGAAAAATAAATATGAGTGTTAGTGCAGGAACAATCCATTTCCCGTTGATATACGGAAGATTAAATTTACCAGGTTCTTTTTTTACCGGTGGCAGTAACAATACGCCACCTGATACCAGCACAAATGCAAATAAAGTTCCGATACTGGTAAGATCTGTCATAATACCTGATTCAATAAACAATGCGCCTGTTGCTACAATGATTCCTGTTACGATTGAGGCAAAAACAGGCGTATTGTATTTTGGATGGATTTTCTGGAAACGTTTGGGTAATAATCCATCGCGGCTCATGCTCATCCAGATACGGGGTTGTCCGAGTTGAAACACCAGCATTACAGATGTTGTGGCCACCACCGCACTTATCGAAACAATTTTTTCAATCCATGGCGCCCTGTTCTCAAATACAAAAGCCAGCGGATCATTCACATCTTTGAAATTGGCATAGTTTTCCATACCGGTAAGTACCAATGCAATTAATATGTACAAAACTGTACAAATCACCAGTGAATAGATCATCCCTCTTGGCAGATCACGTTGCGGGTCTTTACATTCTTCGGCTGTGGTAGATATGGCGTCAAAGCCGATATAGGCATAAAAAACAGCAGATACCCCTTTTAATACGCCTGTGAATCCATTAGGCATAAAAGGTCGCCAGTTATTGGTATCAACAAAGAAGGCCCCGGCAATAATTACAAAAATAATCACCGCCACTTTGAAGATGACCATGGCATTGGCTGTTTTTTTACTCTCTTTAATACCGATAATCGTGATCCAGGTAATCAGTACCACCACCATAAAAGCGGGAAGATTAAAAAAGATATGCTTTCCTGCAACCACTGGCGCACTGTTGTAAGCATCAATGGCAAAACGATAAGATTCCAGTTGTACAGGATCCGTAATATTACCTGCAGCCATGGCATTGGTCGCTGTGGTAAATGCATTCGAAGCAGTAAGTGGGTCTACCAGTAACCAGTCTGGCAGGTGTATATTAAAAATATGTACCAGCAGGTTATTAAAATATCCACTCCATGAAATGGCCACTACAATATTTCCAATGGCATACTCTAATATCAGAGCCCATCCAATGATCCATGCGATCAGTTCACCAAAAGTTACATAAGAGTAAGTATAAGCACTACCTGCTACAGGCACACGGCTGGCAAATTCAGCATAACAAAGTGCTGAAAATCCGCAGGTAACAGCTGTGATGATAAAAAGTAAAGATATCCCCGGGCCTCCGTCATAAGCAGCGCCACCTATAGTAGAGAATACACCGGCACCTACTACTGCGGCAATACCCAGATAGGTAAGATCACGAACGCCTAATACCTTTTTTAAGCCTGTACCATGTCCATCTGAATGGCCTGCAGCTGCTTCCCGGGTAATTTTATCAATTGATTTTCTTCTGAAAAGAGAACCTGACATAGGGTTGGGTTTTGGTGTTGGTTGAATCTTTGGTTATATTATTGAACAGGTACAAGATAGTCCAATCCTGTTAATATTCTCTTTGAATCAGGAAATTGGCAAGTTCCTGTAAGGGCTCTTTGCGTACAGATCTTACGGCAATCGCATCCAGATGAGCAAGTGCTGTCTGCAGATATTTATCCTTTAATGATTTAGCCCATTCATCGATATTACAATCACGGAATATAGCAAGTATTCTTTCTACTTTATCAGCCGGATTTTGCTGCATCAGCTTTTCCAGTTCTTTACGCTGATCAGGTGTGGCTACTTCCAATGCATGTAAAAGAAGGAATGTTTTTTTATTCTGACGGATATCGCCACCCACATCTTTACCAAATTTCTCAGGATCACCGAAAGCATCAAGGTAATCATCCTGTACCTGGAATGCGATACCCAGATTTTTACCGAAATCGTACAGGTGTCTGCAATTACCCTCACTCGCCCCGCCGATAATGGCACCCATTTCAAGACTGGCAGCCAGTAATACCGAAGTTTTCAGGCTGATCATCTGTATATAGGCATCCAGTGATACTGATTCCATTTTTTCAAAATCCATATCCAGTTGCTGTCCTTCACAAACTTCTCTTGCCGTTGTATTAAAGAGGCTGAGAATACGATGCAGATATTGCGGGTTGATTTTATTAAGGTATTCATAGGCCCTGATCAGCATTACATCACCCGCCAGTAAAGCCGTACTTTCTCCATACCTGATATGCACGGTTTCCATTCCCCTCCGCAAGGGAGCCTGATCCATGATATCATCATGTATCAACGTAAAATTATGAAACAGTTCTATGGCGGTGGCCAGTTGCCAGGTATCCGCATGTATCTCATCAAACAATTCATTACCCATTAAACACATCACCGGACGAATACGCTTACCGCCCCAGGACAGAAAATATTCATTGGGTTCATACAGACTTGAGGGTTGTTCGGGAAAATGTCTGACTGCAAAATGATTCCCGAAATCTGTTACTAAATCTTTAAAACTGCGCATAATACAAACCTAAATATAAAAGCAAAAGCAACCTTAACTATTCCTTGAAGAATGTGAGGATTATTTTTGGCACGATTTTATCTAATAAGACAAAAAACACTGTTATGAAAAGAATAGTTCTGTTTACCCTGATTGTTTTTACCGCTTCTGTTGCCATGGCACAGAGCACGGGTTCAACCTACAAAACCGCTTTGGGTGTGAAAGTATACCCAGGTGCTATTAGCGTGAAACATTTCGTGAAAACTAATGCAGCCGTTGAAGGGCTTGGCTATATTTCCAATGATGGTTTTCGCCTGACAGGTCTTTATGAGTACCATGGTGATTTTACCGGTGTTGAAGGACTGAAATGGTATGTGGGTGGTGGTGCACACTTAGGTGTTTGGAGCGATAACTGGCGCAACCGTTATCCTACCAGAAATGATGGACTTGCCATTGGTGTGGATGGGGTTTTAGGTATCGACTACAAAATAAAAGGAGCTCCCTTAAACCTTAGCTTCGACTGGCAACCCTCTTTCAACTTCATCGGCTACAACTATTTTGAAGGTGGCTGGGGAGGAATTGGAATAAGATATACTTTTTAAAATAAGAAACAGAGGAATAAGGAATAAGAAATGAGAAAGTGCTATTTCCTTTCTCATTTCTTATTCCTTATTTCTTATTTATCGGTTATTCTAAACAGGCTGTCTACAAACTCATGTTTATTAAAGATGATCAGGTCATCTATTTTTTCTCCTACGCCTATGTACTTTACAGGGATTTTGAACTGATTGGCAATGGCCAATACTACGCCGCCTTTTGCAGTACCGTCTAATTTAGTTATAGATAAGGCTGTTACTTCTGTAGTAGCAGTAAACTGACGGGCCTGTTCCAATGCATTTTGTCCGGTTGATCCATCTAATACCAGCATTACTTCATGAGGGGCATCCGGGATTACTTTCTGTATAACACGTTTAATTTTACCCAGTTCATCCATTAGATGAAGCTTGTTGTGTAAACGACCTGCTGTATCAATAATTACTACATCAGCATCACGTGCTACAGCACTCTTTACCGTATCAAATGCTACGGCGCTCGGGTCTGATCCCATAGCCTGTTTTACAATGGGTACACCTACCCGTTCGCTCCAGATGGTTAGCTGATCAACCGCTGCTGCACGAAAGGTATCAGCAGCCCCAAGTATCACTTCCTTACCTGCTTTTTTATAGTTGTGTGCTAGTTTACCGATGGTAGTTGTTTTACCTACCCCATTCACCCCTACCACTAAAATTACATAGGGCTTCTTTCCTTCGGGTATCTCAAAATCTTTGTACGAAAAATCAGGAGCCTCAACTAGCATATCCTGAATTTCCTGTTGCAGTAGCTGATTGAGTTCTGTCGTATTTACATACTTATCCTGCTTAACCCTTTTTTCAATTCTTTCGATGATGGCCAGTGTTGTATCAATACCCACATCTGCTCCTACTAATGCTTCTTCGAGCTGATCCAGTACTTCATCATCCACAGTGCTTTTTCCAGCAATGGCCTTGGTTATTTTTGAAAGAAAACCCTCCTTGGTTTTTTGTAAACCCTGGTCCAGACTTTCCTTTTCTTTCTTCCCGAATAATTTATCAAAGAATCCCATAGGAGATGGTTTTATAGCTTCGATTAAATACAAAAAGCCTTCCCGTTGCAGAGAAAGCTTTTAATATGATTAGCATGAGAAAAACTATTTCTCAGACATGTAATCCTTCACCTTGTCTTTGTGCACAATTGCCTCTTTAAAGGTATATGCACCTGTTTTGGGACTGCGTACAGCCCTGATAACTTTAGTCCAGTTCTTAGCTTCAGCGGCTGCTTTCTGGTCTTTTACTTTCGCGTTTTTGGAAGCTGCTTTTGCCATGATTATTTAATTTCTTTATGAACAGTTACTTTTTTCAAAATGGGGTTGAACTTTTTCAGTTCCATACGCTCAGGCGTATTTTTCTTGTTTTTGGTAGTGATATAACGGCTTGTACCGGGCAGACCTGTAGTCTTATGCTCTGTACATTCCAGAATTACCTGTACCCTGTTACCTTTCTTTGCCATTGTATTAGGTAGTTTTTTCTTGTTGTTTAATTAGATCTTAGCTCCCTGGGCTCTCATTTCTTTGATCACAGTCGCTAAACCGTTTTTGTTGATGGTTCTTAAAGCATCAGTAGACACCTTCAGGGTTACCCAACGGTCTTCTTCAGCAAAAAAGAAACGCTTCTTCTGTAAATTTGGTAAAAAACGGCGCTTGGTCTTAATGTTTGAGTGAGAAACACTATGCCCAACAATCGGCTTTTTTCCAGTAACCTGACATACTCTTGCCATGACTCAATTTTTTTCGGGACGGCAAAGGTAGGGAAATGCACCAAATTATCCATACAAAAACCGCTTTTTTTGGGAAATTTGTTCACATTCCCCTTGAAAATTTGATTTAGACTTTCAGTTTATCCACAATCGAAGGTCAGGAAGTCCGAAAGTCGGGAAGTCTGAAAGCCGTTTACTATATACATATGAAAAAATAAATCTTGTATTGATCGTTGATTTACTGATGTTTTTGTGATAGTTTACGATTACAAAAACATCAGTAAAATCTTCTTTCAGTCTTCCCGACTTCCGGTCTTTCGGACTTATGATCCTGACGAAGGAAGCACTACAACCTGATAATATCCCCAAAAAATACCGCATTCATAAACAGCTTGGAAGTACCCAGCCAGAATGCCCTGAAATTCAGGTTATCGACCATTGATATCACTTTCCCTCTTCCTACCCCGTCAATATTAATCGCTGCTGTTTTTTTAACCACTTCTTTGTACCCTCTGTACAAATAACCACTCTGAAGGGGGTTTTCTGTATACATCACGGGTGAATCGTAAGGATTATTGTTCTGGTCCATGAACAGGGTATTCGATTTAAATATGCTTACCGATGGATCGCGATAACCATAAGCAAGTGGATGGGTTAGATCAAGTTTTGCCTCAAAAAGAGAGCCTGCCATATCTTTTGCTCGCATTTCATCTGAGCGGAGATAATAGGGTAATTGTAAGGTCGTATCTCTTTTTTCATCTGCATTTTTAAAAATCACCTTTGTGAATCCATTTACAGAAAGCCATTTGGTGGCATCTTCGGTAGCAATCAGTGTACCGCCTGCACTAATCCACTCTCTCAACTTATCCTGAGCAGGCTTACTGAGGTTATTATAAGAACCTGAGGGCATGATGATAACATTGTACCGATCGGCATTGATGCTGTTGAAACGATCCACATCCACAATGCTCACAGGAATATTATAACGGATATCGATCATATGCCATATTTCACCTACATCTGTGGCACTGGTGCCATTACCGCCAAACATCATAATTTTTGGCTGTTTTACATTGTTAAGACTGGCACTTCCCAGATCAATTCCACCAGCTGCCAAACCCGTTGGTAAAGCAAAAACCTCTACGCCTGTACCAGCAGCTTCCGTGCCGATGAGGCCAGCCAGTTCTTTTCCTTTTAACGCCTGTGTTGCAGCAGGTATTACAATGGTGCCATATTCAAAAGATTCCTCCTTACCATCTACCATCATTTTGAATTTCTGTGTAGCTACTTTAGCCTTGATACCTTTTGTCTGCAAACGATGTAATACTTTGGGGGCATTATAATCATCCCAGCGAAAAGCATAGGCGGTTGCATTCTGAGACAAATTCATTAAAGGTATACTCAACGGTACGGCATTGATCACTTTAGCCCCCAGCAATTGATCGTAGCTGGTTTTCACTTCTGCAGTTGGCATACCAAAAGCCAATGACATGGTCCATGCAGTGACATCATAAAAAAGACTGTCTTTGTATTCAAATGTTTTCTCAAAAACGGTTTTAATGATTTTAAACTGCTGCTGACTGGCAGGAATTACAAAGGCTTTACCTGCTTTAAATTGTTTACCATCAGCTGCATAATCCTGTTTAAGACTGAAGATATCTACCTGATGGCGCAACAGCATTTGAATAAAGGTTTGTGTACGTGTATGATCATACTGATCGCCAACCACAAAAGCTTTAACCGGGTAGGCGGCTGATTCCTTCTCAACTTCTTTGAAAAAGTCGCGTTGAAACTTCAGCATATCTGTACGCAGCGATTTTGCAGCTGCAAGTGTTGACAAGGCAGCTGTAAATTGATTTCTGATGGTAAAGGGAAAGGTAAGTAGTCCGTTTTCTGTTTCCTGTGCATGCCCCCGGCTGCTTGCCTGCTCAAACAGAATACCTACCCCACCATTGATATCAGGATAGGTAGATCCTTTTCCATAATAAAAATCATCGTAGCCTTCTTTGGTAAAGTACAAGGATCCGATGCTGTCGAAATATTTAGCGTGGAAATTACCGATGGCTGCAGTAAGCTCCTGATTTTTTGCAGGGGTATTTGGGTTTACACGTGAGGGTACACCGGGTTGAAAAAAGAAAGATGCATTACTGCCCATTTCATGGTGATCTGTCAGAATATTGGGTTTCCACTGATGAAACAGTTGCAATCTGTTCTGGCTCTCCCTGTGTTGCGCAGGTAACCAGTCTCTGTTTAAATCAAACCAATAATGATTGAAACGTCCACCCGGCCACACTTCATTAAATTCTCTCGCCTGCGGGTCTGCTACCATTGTCTGGCTCTTATGCATATTGGCCCATGTGGCAAAACGGTTCAACCCATCCGGATTAAAAGAGGGGTCCAGAAGAATCACTGTTTTATCAAGTAATGCCTCTATTTCTGGTCCCTGGGCGGCCGCCAGATAATAAGTCGTTAATAAAGATGCATTAGATCCGCTGCTTTCATTTCCATGAATACTATGTCCTATCCATACAACAACAGGCATGTCATTTATATTGAGATTCCCGGATTTATCGGCCTGCGTTAACTGCACATGCTGTTGCCTGATCTGTTCCAGGTTCTGCTGATTTTTGGGAGAAGTAATCACCAGTGCCAGTTGCGGCCTTCCTTCATAGGTTGTACCAAGTTGCTGTATTGTTACCCTGTCTGAGGCTGCATCTACGGCCTTCATATAATTTACCAGACGGTCGTGTGTTACATGCCACTCCCCTACTTCATGCCCGATAACAGAGGATGGCGTGGGTATGGCAGCATTGTAGCTTACATTTTTAGGGAGGTAATAACTGAGTTCCTGTGCATAGGTGATGGTGGTTACCATGACCGCAATAAACAGTAGCATCTTTCTCATGATAAGTATTTTGGGCACTCAAGATAATGAAAACAAAAAAGCCATCCGCAAGTGGTGGATGGCTGGGTGAAATAGTTATGCAGGTATTTAAATCAGCTGCATTTTCATCACTTTAGGATCAACATGCACTGTATCATGTTCGAAATCCAATTTGATGCGCCATTTCTGCATGGTAGCTGCACCTATTACTGCTTCTTCCGTCAATCCCGGCACTAATAGAAATTCGTCACTCACAACCACATCTTCAATCCAGAAATCGACGATTACACGGTGTGTCACTTCTATGCGTTGCCCCTCACTGGCCGTAGCAATATATCTTGGAGTTGGTAATTTTTCCTTATTCGCAATCTGATCAATATATGCCGGATGAATGCAGGATAAATTAGCACCACTATCAAACAATGAGTATAATCTTCTCTCACCTTTTGAACCAACAAATAACAATGGAAGCTTTATAACTGACATAAAAAATGGTTGTTTTATGCTAATGTAACTACCATTAACCATAAAACAACCATTCAGTAAAATTTTGCGGTAAATACGCTACCACACTACATCTCAGGCGTATTACGCATACATTTCCTCTCTTAATTCCTTCACTCTTTTGTCTTCCATGTATTCATCGAAAGTCATCAGACGATCTATGATTCCTTTGGGTGTTAATTCAATAATTCTGTTCGCCACGGTTTGCATAAATGTATGGTCATGCGATGTTAACAATACAATACCCGGGAAACTGATACAACCTTCGTTAAAGCTCTGGATACTTTCCAGATCAAGGTGGTTGGTTGGCTGATCTAATACCACCAGGTTAGGATTCTGCAGCATCATGCGGCTTACCATACATCTCACTTTCTCACCTCCACTCAGCACATTTGTTTTCTTCATGATATCGTCGCCACTGAACAGCATTTTTCCGAGGAAACCACGGATGAATGGTTCATCCGCATCTGTTACATGTGCAGGCACAAACTGACGTAACCAATCCATCAGATTAAGACCTTCTTTAAAAAATTCATTGTTTTCTACAGGCAGGTAGGCTTTTGTGATGGTAGTGCCCCATTCAAACTTTCCGGCATCGGCCTGCGCATTGTCATTAATAATTTCAAAGAAACTGGTAACCGCAAGCGGATCCTTACTCAGAAAAGCAATTTTCTCTCCTTTATTGATGCTGAAATTTACTTTATCAAAAAGCACACGCCCGTCTACCGTTTTTTTAAGGTTCTCAATATTCAATATCTGGTTACCTACTTCACGTAATGGCTGGAAAATGATACCAGGGTATTTTCTGTTGGAAGGTTCAATTTCTTCAATGGTCAGTTTCTCCAATGCCTTCTTTCTGGAAGTAGCCTGCTTACTTTTGGAAGCGTTTGCAGAGAAGCGGGCAATAAAGTCGATCAATGCCTGACGTTTTTCTTCCACTTTCTTATTCTTATCATTGATCTGACGGCTCATTAACTGAGATGACTCATACCAGAAGGTATAGTTACCCGTGAATACTTTTATTTTAGAGCGATCCACATCAGCCACGTGGGTACATACGGTATCCAGAAAGTGACGGTCGTGACTCACTACCAGTACAATGTTTTCGTAGTCTGCCAGAAAGTTTTCAAGCCACCCAATGGTTTCAATATCCAGACCGTTGGTAGGCTCATCGAGCAGGAGGATATCAGGGTTACCAAATAAAGCCTGGGCAAGCAAGACCCGCACTTTCATGTTAGAGGGAATATCCTTCATCAGGCTTGCGTGCATATCATCTTTAATGCCCAGACTACTCAATAAGGTAGCCGCATCACTTTCTGCCGTATATCCACCCATTTCACCAAATTCAGCTTCCAGTTCACCTGCACGGATACCATCTTCTTCAGAAAAATCTGCTTTGGCATAAATCGCTTCTCTTTCATGCATGATGGTCCACATTTTCTGGTGGCCCATCAGTACCGTATTCAATACAGTACACTCATCAAATTCAAACTGGTTCTGCTTAAGGAATGACATCCTTTCACCAGGCGTAATTTCTACGGTCCCTTTATTGGGTTCAATCTCGCCGCTCAGGATTTTAAGAAAAGTAGACTTGCCGGCTCCATTGGCCCCAATTACACCATAACAGTTACCCTTTATGAAATTGATATTTACTTCATCGAACAATACCCTTTTACCATAAGCCAGGGTGATATTTCTTGCGCTGATCATTGCTTTTCGTTGTTTTCAGGGCGCAAAATTACGATTAAAGCATGGATTTTTACTTTGTTTTTCCTGAAC
The DNA here is from genome assembly GCF_004361915.1 of Sediminibacterium goheungense. Lineage (GTDB taxonomy): Bacteria > Bacteroidota > Bacteroidia > Chitinophagales > Chitinophagaceae > Sediminibacterium > Sediminibacterium goheungense. The sequence continues at coordinate 42,630 of NZ_SNWP01000010.1, forward strand.
CTGTGTCCCGGCCCCATAAGATTATGTTTATGCTATTATGCTGCAACTGAATGTCGCAAGTAGAACGATATTTGTTTTCGTAACCCTGACAGTCTCCTTTGATAAAGAAAACTTTAATGAAAAGGGTTGCCGATGACTTGCCCGTCAGACTTTGATAAAAAAATATATATAAGATTTATACTTTACAGATATCCATGGGTAAAGTTTATAATCTGGATACAAAATTCTTTTAATCAACAATTTACATGTTCTTATATTTACACCTACTAATATCCTGATTTAGAAAAACGATGTACACCGCCATCATTACCGACGATAATATAATTGAAAGAGACGCTTTATTTTTTCACTTATCCAAAATAAAAAATATCACTGTCATCGCCTCCTGCAATAACGGAGAAGAAACAGCAGCCTTATTACAAGTACAATCGGCAGATATTGTGTTTTCCGATATAGATATGCCTCGCATGAATGGCATCGATTTATTAAAAGGCATCAGTAAACCTCCGGTATTCATTTTTATTTCGTCCTTTCCAGAATATGCTGCTGAAAGCTATAATCTTGACGCAATTGATTATATTATAAAACCTGCCAGTTTTGAACGCGTAAAAAAAGCAGTTGACAAAGCTATTGAGTATATTGAAATCAAGAATAATACAAAACTCTATAGTGAGAAATTCGATCCAGAGAATCAAATTTCTGAATTTGGAAGCCGGCTTTCCACAGATGAATTTTTCTTTATCAAAGAGAACAACAATTATAGCAAACTTAACATCCAGGACATCACTTATATTGAAAGCATGGGCGATTTTTCAAAAATCCATATTAACGGACAAAAAAAATCGGTTGTATTGGTCAGTTTAAAAAATATTGAAAGACAGTTATCACCCAAAATATTTAGAAGAATTCATCGACAGTATATCATCAATTTACTACAGATAGGTTCCGTTACTAATACGGAAGTGCAACTATTGGATAAAACCATAATTCCGATCAGTAGTTCTTACAGACAAAGCCTGATAGAGTCTGTAGTGGAAGGAAAACTGTTAAAAAGATTCGGCGATTAATTTATACAACTTTTACTGCAGGAAGTTGTATGGTAAAAACGGTTCCTTTATTCAGTTCACTTTCTGCCTTCATTTCTCCATTCATCATTGTTACAAAAGACTTGCAAAGAATGAGACCGAGTCCGTTACCTTTCTCCTGTCCCGTTCCCCTTGAGCTTTTTACAGAATGAGAACCCGCACTATTAATCAATACTACTTTTTGATCTTCCATGCCGATTCCAAAATCTACCACGGAGAGCGTGCTGTATTTTTCATCACCCACTGAAGTAAGTGTAATCTTTCCCTGTTTATGACTAAACTTTATTGCATTCGTTAAAAGATTCCGAATAACAGATGCAAGCATCTCTTTATCAGCCATCATACATATATCTTCTCCTATATAATTTTCAACTGTCATCTCTTTTTGCTCCATTGTTTCTCCGAGTGTCGACAGCACTTGAATAGTTATTTCACGCAGATTTACGGGTTCAAAATTCGGCTTAAAGCCATCTATCTGACTGGTAGCCCATTTGAGCAGGTTATCCATCAGATTCTGTGTATAACCAAGTGAATTTTTCAATTGACCTGCATACAGTTTCATTTTATCCTGCGAAATACCATCCTGTTCGAGCAGGTGCGTAAAGGAAATTAATGAATTGATGGGAGTACGCATATCGTGACTAAGTGTGCCGAGTACCTGATCCTTTACATGTATCAACTCTTCCAGTTCTTTTTTTTGCACACTGATAATCGCATTGAGTCTTTTCCCTTTTCGCTGACTCTGGTAAATAGCTGCTGCAGTTCCCAGTAATACCAATACAGCAATCAGAAAAATCAGGTTAAGGTTTCTATTATACTGCAGTTCAAGTTGCTGGTTGATAATCTGCTTTTGCGTAATAGCTTTTTCAAAACGGGTACGATCCTGCTGTAATTGAAAAGCATCTGCCTGTTGACGTGCTTCGTTTTCTAATTTCGACTGTTCCTGTAAAAACAATAAGCGTTGAAGGCTTTTTTCTTTCTCTGCCAGCGCCAACTGATCTTTCTGTCGCTCGGCAAGTAATACCTGCTGCTTCAACTCTTCCGCCATTAATTGCCTGCCGTATTTGTATTCTCTATCTCTGATATCTATATCAAGTCTTAATTGCTGTCTTGTAATTTCTTTTTCCTTCTCCTCGCCATATAAGCTGTCCCTTACAGCAATATGTTTCCTGAAAAAAAACAGTGAACTATCAAAGCTTTTTTGTCTTTCAAATAAATAACTCATTTGCTCATATACAGATTTCAGGGTTCCGAGAGTACGGTGTTTTTCTCCTACAGCAATTGCAAGCCTGAAATAATGCAGGGCGTTTTTATCATCCTCCAGTTTTATAAAATGTAAACCCACCTTATAGAAATTCTCTGCAGTTACAATATATTCTTCATGTGATACATCTATCTCCATTGCTTTTTTTAAAACTACAAGCGCCTGTTCTGTATCACCCTTTCTATCATACACTTCACCCATATCAGCGAGAATGGCAGAAGCAAGTCCGGGATCATCTTCTTTAAATGCAATGGGCAAAGCCTTATTTAAACCCGCCAACGCCATATTGTATTGAGCAGAATAAGGAATACCCATTTTTGTCAGTTCTGTTTCTGTTGCACGCATGTAAGCCAATGCTATTGCCTGTTGGGCCACTGCAATTCCTCTTCCTCCCGGATCTTCTTTTTCAAATGCTGCAAGTGCACGCTTCATATATTGCAATGCTTTTTCTATCTGATTCAGATCGAGGTAAATCAATCCGATATTCATGATACAGCTATTGATACCATCTGAATTTCCGATCTGTTCAAAAATCGTTAGTGATGCCTGATGCTTTTCCAGCGATCGTACATAATCTTTAATATCCAGGTATAATGCCCCCATGTTCAGGAGCACACCAGCCTGACCCCGTATATTATGGCTGGCAACACTTACATCATATGCTCTCTGATAGTAAGTAAGGGCTTCAGCATAACGTGACTTCCCATGATGTAATCTTCCTGCCCGTTCATATACATCGTATAAGGCAATATTCAGTTTAAGCTGCTTTGCAAGATTGGCTGCACTGTCGATGTATAGCACAGCAAGATCAAACCTTTGCATGTTTCCATACTGACGGAATATATTTCTGTAGTGAATTATTTTGAGGGAATCTCTGATAGTGTATGTTTTGTTTACCTGTAATAAACTATCCAGCCTTTTTTGTTGGGCCAAAGCAGAAAATACAATCAATAAACAAAAACAGAGCGTGAGCCATTTCTTAGCAACCATATTTATTCAGCGATAAATCAGTAATGAGAATAGAAAAAAGAAATGGAGAGGGCATTATATGGCAATGATAGCCAGATGGATACAGATTCATTTTTCGCAGCAGTTTCCGGCAAGGTAATCGATTTCTGATCGTTGTCTGCTTAAAAAAAGATTTAAAATCAGCCTGTAGAATGTTTACCATGCTGCACGGGCACTAGGACCGGCATCCAGTTCAACAAACTGCTGGTCGAGGTATTTGTAATAAGCTGTAATAGCGATCATGGCAGCGTTATCAGTACAATACTGAAAAGCAGGAATGTATGTTTTCCAAACATACTTAACGCCGGCTTCCTGTAATGCCTTACGCAGACCACTATTGGCGCTTACCCCTCCAGCTATACAAATATTTTTGATCCCTGTTTGCTGAACAGCCTTCTTCAGTTTTTTGATCAGTATATTAACGATGGTGAATTGAACAGATGCACATAGATCATTCAGATGCTGTTCTATAAAACCGGGTTCCTGTTTCTGAAGAAAATAGAGTACGGAAGTTTTTAATCCGCTAAAACTAAAACCTAACTCCGGCACCTGTGGTTCAGCAAAACTGAATGCCTTTGGATTACCTTCTTTTGCATAACGATCTATCAATGGCCCCCCCGGATACGGCAGTCCTAACAGTTTGGCTGTTTTATCGAAAGCTTCCCCTGCTGCATCATCAATTGTTTCACCTATCACTTCCAGTTGAAGCGGAGTGTGTGCAAGAACAATCTGGGTATGTCCACCACTTACGGTAAGGCATAAAAATGGAAAAGATGGTGGATCATCACCGATCAGATTAGCCAATACGTGCGCCTGCATATGATGCACCCCGATTAATGGTTTATTCAATGATAAAGCCAGTGATTTGGCAAACTGTGCACCGACCAGCAAACTACCAATCAATCCAGGTGCCTGTGTAAAGGCTATTGCATCAATAGATAACAACTCATTTTTGGCAATATTGGCGGCAAACAGGGCCCTATCTACAACAGGAACAATGTTTTGCATGTGCGCACGGCTGGCAAGTTCAGGAACCACACCACCATACTGTTCATGCACCGTTTGATTGGCGATAAAATTGGACATGATTTTACCATCCACACATACAGATGCAGATGTTTCATCGCAGGATGATTCAATGGCCAATATGGTAACCGGTTTGTTGATGCAAAAAAATTAGTGTTCAGAAAGATCGCAAAATTAACTGAATCAAAGATGCAAATGGATTATTTCGTGCGGATAGCCACTACAGGATCCATTTTTGCAGCAATGGATGCCGGAATAATACCGGAAATAATACCCAACCCGATACATATACTTAAAGCCAGTATGATAATATTAGGTGCAATGTAAATAGGGAAAGGAAGTACAGCACTCAGCACCAGCGACATTATCCATACCAATGCAAGACCAATCAATCCACCGACGATACAGAGAAAAGCACTTTCGAGCAAAAATTCAGTGAGTATGGTTCTTCGTTTGGCACCAATGGCTTTTTTCAACCCTATCTGACTGGTTCTTTCCCGAACTGTAACAAACATGATATTGGCCACACCAAAAGCACCTACAATCAGACTCAATCCTGCAATGGCCCATCCGCCTGCACTTACCTGTCCAAAAAAGCCACCTACCTGCTCACTGAACTGGGCCACATCATTGCAGGAAAAATTATTCTCTTCAGCCGGACTCAGTTTTCTCAATTGACGCATAACACCTATCAATTCATCCGCCAGGGCTTTTGAGGGTATGTCTTTTTTACCCTGTACCATAATAAAAGGGCTGCTGTAATCAGGATTATAAACGCTGGCAAAATAGCGGTAGGTAACAATCAGCGACTGATCATAATCAAAACCTCCAACAAAACTCTGTCCCTGTTTTTTTATCACACCAATCACATTCACACGCTTGCCATTGTACGACACCTGTTTGCCTACAGCTTTTTGCGGATTACCAAAAAGCTGTTCTGCCACCACATATCCAATGACGCCAGAAGTGGTGCCGCGTAGAAATTCAGCTTCATTAAGGTAACGGCCATATTCAATATCAATGGTCTGGATGGAGGTAAATTCTTCCGTTATACCATAAATATTTACATTACTCAGGATATTGTCCTTATAGCTCAGGTTTACGTTGTTGGAAACAAAAAAGCAGAGATTACTGGCCAACTGGCTTTTGGCTTTGATAAAACGCATTTCCTCCACTTTCATATTGGGGCGCTTCATGTATTTCCACCAGGGGTAATCGGGGCCACCGCCGCTGTAATCCCATTTATCAATATATATGGTATTGTTACCAAAAGCTTTTATATCATTCTGTACTTTTCTTTCAAGGCTATCTACGGTTGCCAGTACGCCGATAATGCAGAATATACCAATGGTAATGCCGAAAAGCGATAAAAAGGTACGCAGCTTATTGACGCGCAACTCCTGTAACGCCATCCGGAAACTGTTCCACAATATATTCAGCAGTTTGAACATATACCAAATGTAAGTGGAGATTGTGGATAGAGAAACTAAATTTTATGGGTGGAAAGGAAAGTCAGGGAGACCGGAAGACAGAAAGTCCGAAAGATGACTCATTTAGAGACAAAATCACCTTATGTAAAGATACAAATCTTCCAACAAATACACATTTCTTCCGGACTTCCGGTCTTCCCGACTTTTCAACTACTTTACTGAACCATTTCTACTTAAACATTGTTTATCAACATAAAAGAATAAAACTTTTTACGTTTTCGGAAAATGCTATTACGTTCTGTGCTATTTTTGCAGCGATTTCCTAAACTATAAACTTGCAATATGACCTGGAAACAAGTATTTACCTCATCTGTTGGAAAGAAGCTGGTCATGGGATTTACTGGTATTTTCCTGATTTTATTTTTGATTGTACATGCCGGATTGAATGCCTGTATATGGGCCATGGATGGTGGTGAAATGTTTTTACACGCTGCTCATTTTATGGGCTCCAACTGGGTACCCCGTATCCTTGAGATAGGATTGTTTGCAGGGTTTATCTTACATATTATTCAGGGCTACCTGCTAACCGTAGAAAACCGTAAGAAAAGATCGGTTGGATACGCGGTCGCCTACAGCGATGGTAGTAAATGGTATAGCCGAAGCATGGGCTTGCTGGGCACTTTGATTCTCCTTTTCCTGATCATGCATATGTCGCATTTCTGGTTCCCTAACCGTTCTAATCAGGGTTTCCTGTTAGGACCGGAAATTAACCTCTATGAAAAAATGCAGACAGAGTTCAGCGTGCTGTGGGTGGTAATATTATATGTGGTAGGCTGTATTTCTCTTGCCTATCACTTAGCGCATGGATTCCAGAGTGCTTTCAAAACACTTGGTGTGCATAATAAAAAGTACAATAAATCACTGACCGCCATAGGATATGGATTTTCCATTATCGTACCATTGGTATTTGCCATGATGCCGATCAGTTTTTATTTTAAATGGGTGTAGTAAAGTCAAAAACCAAAAGTTAAAAGTCAAAAAATTACTTCGGTAAGCTGAATGGATATTCTTTTTGAGTTTTGAGTTTTGAATTTTTAGTTTTCATTAAAATCGTCTCGTATGCTGAATGCGAAAATTCCTGCCGGGCCATTAGAACAGAAATGGACAGATTACAAAGGGCACTGTAAGTTGGTGAATCCAGCAAACAAGCGTAAGCTGGAAGTGATTATTGTGGGTACTGGTCTGGCTGGTGCCTCTGCTGCAGCTTCACTGGGTGAACTGGGATATAAAGTAAAAGCTTTCTGCTTCCAGGATTCTCCCCGTCGTGCGCACTCTATTGCTGCCCAGGGAGGTATCAATGCCGCCAAAAACTATCAGAATGATGGTGACAGTGTATTTCGTCTTTTCTATGATACGATTAAAGGAGGCGACTATCGTGCACGCGAAGCCAACGTTCATCGTCTGGCAGAAGTAAGTGCCAATATTATAGACCAGTGTGTGGCACAGGGTGTTCCCTTTGCACGTGAATATGGTGGTTTACTGAGTAACCGTTCATTCGGTGGTACTCAGGTACAAAGAACTTTTTATGCCGCCGGACAAACCGGTCAACAGTTACTGATAGGCGCTTACCAGGCCCTTGAGCGCCAGGTTGCACTCGGCAATGTGAAAATGTACAGCCGTCATGAAATGCTGGAAATCGTTAAGATTGATGGCAAGGCCCGTGGTATCATTGCCCGTGACCTGGTTAGCGGTGAACTGGAACGCCATTTCGGACACGCAGTACTTCTCTGTTCCGGTGGTTACGGTAACGTGTTCTACCTCTCTACCAATGCTATGGGCAGCAACGTTACTGCAGCATGGAAGGCTCACAAACAGGGTGCTTTGTTTGGCAACCCCTGTTTTACACAGATCCACCCTACCTGTATTCCGGTGAGCGGCGATCATCAGTCTAAACTTACCCTGATGTCTGAGTCGCTGCGTAACGATGGGCGCATCTGGGTGCCTAAAAAGCAAAATGATACACGTAAGGCTACCGATATACCTGAAGAAGAAAGAGATTACTATCTCGAAAGAAGATACCCGGCATTTGGTAACCTCGTTCCCCGTGATGTTGCTTCCCGTGCTGCCAAAGAAAGATGTGATGCAGGTTATGGTGTAGGATCCTCTAAACAGGCAGTATACCTGGATTACGCTTCCGCTATTGAACGTTATGGTCGCACAGAAGCCAATAAACAAGGTAAAAACAATGCCAGCCTTGAAGAAATTATCGCCATGGGTAAAGAAGTGGTGAAAGAAAAATATGGTAACCTCTTCGATATGTATGAAAAAATAACCGGAGAGAATCCATATGAAGTACCCATGCGCATCTACCCTGCCGTACACTATACAATGGGTGGATTGTGGGTTGACTATGAACTGCAGACAACCGTACCCGGTTTGTATGCACTGGGTGAAGCCAATTTCAGTGACCATGGTGCCAACCGCTTAGGCGCATCTGCACTGATGCAGGGCCTTGCCGATGGTTATTTTGTAATACCTTATACCATAGGTAACTATCTGGCCGATGAAATCTACAGCAAAGCCATTGCTACCGACCACCCTGCTTTCGCAGAAGCGGAAAAAGCAGTTAGCGACAGGATTCATCAGTTAATGAATATCAAGGGTAAACAGTCTGTAGAAAGCTTCCACAAGCGTCTGGGTAAGATTATGTGGGATAAATGTGGCATGGCCAGAAATGAAGAAGGATTAAAACAGGCCATCGCTGAAATTCAGGCATTGAAAAAAGAATTCTGGAGTGATGTACGTATTCCGGGTGAAATCAATGGCATGAACCCTGAACTCGATAAAGCCAACCGCGTTGCCGACTTTATTGAACTGGGTGAACTGATGTGTCTCGATGCGCTGAATCGCAAAGAAAGCTGTGGCGGACATTTTCGTGAAGAATCACAGACCGAAGAGGGTGAAGCATTGCGTGATGATGCCAACTATATGTATGTAGCCGCCTGGGAACACAAAGGTGAACACCAGTGGGAACTGCATAAGGAAGCGTTGAACTATGATGTGATTAAGCCTAGCCAGCGGAATTATAAATAATTTGAAAATGTGGCAATTTGGAAATTTGGAAATTAAATTGCCCTTTATCAGATCATTACTAGTAAGTCAGGCGAAGCGGGAGAGTAAATTTGAATTGATCGTAAATTGAAATTTATTTCAATAACTTTTAATTCAAATTTATGAGAGGTGATAGAGATAATTTGATCGTGAGGAAAGCCATTACGTTTTCTTTAAAGATCATAAGATACACAGAAGTTCTTGAACAAAACAGGAAATTTGTAATTGCTAAACAGTTGCTAAGATCTGCTACTTCTATTGGTGCAAATGTATGTGAAGCACAGAATGCAGAGAGTAAAGCTGACTTCGTTCACAAAATGAAGATTGCTTCTAAAGAAGCTAGTGAAACTTTATATTGGCTGATCTTATGTGAACGAAGTGATGGCTATTATTTTGATGTTCAGATTAGAAATGATGCTGATGAAATCATCAGGATTCTTTCAAAAATAATCTCTACTTCAAAAATGGCTTAACTGCTTTCATTTTCAAATTTTCAAATTTTCAAATTTTCAAATTGTTACCATGGAACACTACGTTATGAATTTGAATCTCAAAGTGTGGAGGCAGAAGAACAGTGCCAGTAAGGGAGAGTTCAAAATGTACAGGGTTGAAAATATTTCTTCAGAGATGAGTTTTCTGGAGATGTTTGATGTGTTGAATGAGCAACTGATCCGCGATGGCGAAGATCCGGTTACTTTCGACCACGATTGCCGTGAGGGTATTTGTGGTGCCTGTTCTATGTATATCAATGGCAAGCCCCATGGTCCATGGCAAGCCAATACTACCTGTCAGCTGCATATGCGTGCTTTTAAAGATGGCGATACCATTGTTGTTGAACCCTGGAGAGCCAATGCATTTCCTGTGATCAAAGATCTCATGGTAGACCGCAGTGCATTTGACCGTATCATTCAGGCAGGTGGTTATATCAGTGTAAACACAGGTAACGCCGTTGATGGTAATGCCTTACCCATTGAAAAAGATAAAGCCGATGCTTCCTTCGCTGCTGCCATGTGTATTGGCTGCGGTGCCTGTGTAGCAGCCTGTAAAAACAGTTCGGCCATGCTGTTCCTGAGTGCCAAGGTATCGCACCTCGCACTGTTACCACAGGGCAACCCCGAGCGCAAATCGCGTGTGATGAATATGGTGGCACAGATGGATAAAGAAGGTTTTGGTGCCTGTACCAATACCGGTGCCTGTGAAGCTACCTGTCCGAAAGAAATTTCTATCAGCAATATCGCCCGATTGAATCAGGAGTATTTGATGGCGGGGCTGACTGCTGAATAAGCTGCTAGCTACTAGCCGCTGCTAGCTACTAGCTTTTTAAAAGCATCCGGTGAACCGGATGCTTTTTTATTTTGTGTAGTAAGCTTTTCACTAGAAGCTAGCGGCTAGAAGCCCGTAGCTCAAAGCTTATTTTTTCTTCAGAAAAAAAGCGCTGATGAGCGATACTACCAGACCTACGGGTAATATTTCCATATAAGTAATAAGGGCATTGAAAAAGGGATTTTTGTACATCTTATTAAATCGAGCCATTTCAGCTGTTTGTTTGGCCAGCTCAGCTTCTGTTGCACCAGCGGCTTTGGCTTTGGCCAGTGTTTCGGCAGCATATTTTTCTGCAAAGTCCGTAAACACATAAAAATATTCGATCAGCCAGGTTACCACATAGAAAGTAGAGGCAATCAGGGCAATCAGGATACCGATGGTAAAGGCCTTACCAAAGCTGATAAGACCGTTATTGTATTTATCACGAAAAGTTTTTACCCCTACGAAAATGAAGATAAAAGCAAGGATCATGGAGGCATAACCATAGATCATTCCATTTTCGAAATCACCGGTACTTTTAAAATACAGTGTTGACAATACCATCAGCGTACTAACAATCAAACCGCCGATAATACCATTAATGAGAACTACTTTTTTCATAAGCGTTGTTTTATTGGTTTTGATGAATGAACCGCAAAATCGGTCTGGTGCAGAAAATACGGTTCATACTTTCGGGTGATTTTAGTTTTTTACCCCTGTTTTCACCCTTTGGTACCTTATACTATGGAATAATACCCAGTGTTCTGGCTTTCTCAATGGCCTGCGCTCTCCTACCCACTTCCAGTTTTTCGAATATCCGCGACAGATGTGTTTTGATGGTATTGGGCGAAACATACAATTGCGAAGCCATTTCCTGGTTACTATAACCCGTCGCCATCAGTTCCAATACTTCCAGTTCACGAAAGCTGATACCCAGTTCATCAATCATAGACTGATTGCGAATAAACGCTGCAGTGCTGTCCCGATAAATGATGTTCTCCTGTATCTCTGTTTTTACCCTGGGACGTGTGAGCTTTTTCGATAACCAGATACCAACAGTAAGAAATATGACTGCTATCAACAGCGCATACACCATGAATGCATGTTCATACAAAAGGTATTTCAGCTCCATCCAGCGTAAAAGGGCCAATAATACAGCTAGACTTATACCATATCCTATAATGAGCCGGTTCTTTCTGATCATATTATCACTGCCTTGCTCCTAAGATAATAACTAAGCGGCAAAGCTGCCTACCTTTGCCAAATGCCCAATGACTATTTTCAGTTTAAACAGTTCCGCATAGAGCAGCAGAAAGCAGCCATGAAAGTATGTACGGATGCCTGTTTATTTGGTGCGTGGGTAACCAGTAAGACAAAAGAAAACAAGTACGACAAGGATTCAAGGGCACTGGATATTGGAACAGGTACAGGCTTACTGGCACTTATGCTGGCTCAGCAATTTGAGGGACATATCGATGCTATTGATATAGATGCAGATGCTGCTACGCAGGCAACCGAAAATGCTGAAGCCAGCAACTGGCGAAACAGGATATCGGTACACCATGCAGCCATCAATACATGGTCTCAAACCCATTATAATCTGTTGCTCTCCAATCCACCTTTTTTTGAACAGGACCTTAGGAGTCAGGACCAGCAAAGAAACCTGGCTTTACATGATACCGGACTTACCTTAGAAACACTCTGGGAGCATGTGATACGATGTATTCATCCGGATGGATTATTTGCAGTGCTCTTACCTTATCACAGACTTGCTGATTGTTTGGCACTGGCGGCCAAAAATGATTTTTGGTTACATGAACAGGTTTCGGTTCATCAAACAGACAAGCATGGGCCTTTCAGGGTGATGCTTTTATTCGGGAGAGAAAAGAAAGTTCCTGTTGAAGGAACTATGTTGATTAAAAATGGAGGTGCTTATACAACGGCTTTCACAGCTTTGTTACAGGATTATTATTTGTATTTGTAACATTATATTGCCACTGAAAGCACAGAAGTCCACAGAATCGTTCAGTGTATTTCTTTGCTTTCAGTGGCAATAGATTTTATCGGGTCGCATAATCCGACAGGTAGGTAAAATGCGATGTGAGTTGTCCGTTTTGCAGAATGGTGGCGCGCTGAATGGTTTCAGCACCTCCTTTCAATAAATCTTCCAGCACATATTTGATCAACTGTTCACCAAAATATTTACTGGCATCACGTGGTAATTCATTGGGCAGGTTGCCCACTGCCATTACATCAACACCGCCAGGAAGGTAGGGTGCTGTTTTGGTAAAACTATTTTTATCAACCCCATATACCGGATCATCGATAGTGGCATCGCCAAGGTTACAGGGCACACTGCCACCTTTATCATCAGTAATATCTGCGATGGTCTGGATACGGAAGGCCAGGTCCTGTAAATCTTTCATTTCAAATAAACGGGGAATCTGATGATCCCAGTAAATACCATTCATGAGTATATCTGTATGTGCATAATACTGCCTGAATACACAGTTATATTCATCAGGATGGGCATGAAAATGATCTCGCTGGTAGGTTCCATTGATGGTATGGCGATAGAGATTGGCACCTTTCAGGTGTACATATACCGGATAACTGAATGAGCGGTCCATGTATTCATCCGGTTCTACTTCCTGAACATCCATCAGGTTCATAATTTCCAGTATACCATGTGCCACACGGCCACTACCGGTAACCGCTATTTTAATATTGGGTAATTTGAGACCGAAATAGGTATGAATAAGTTGACGATAATCTTTTACTTCCACCACCCTGTTCAGGTGATAAGCCCCTGTTCGGTTACCATAACACATGATGCCATTGTGTGCACCTACAATACCTGCAAAAAAACCAAAACCGATAATGCGTTGTCCGTCTTCATGCTCAAGGCACTCATAATCGATCAGGGTGATTTTTTTATCGATCATGGCATGCATCAATCCACGGTTATAGGGTTGTTTCTTTTTGGTATGGGAAAAGAAAAGATAGGTTTTATCAGGAAGCAGCATATCCACAGGTACCTCTTTGATACCCAGTAAAATAGAACAATCCGATAGGTCTTCGGTTACTTCAATACCGGCATCTATATATTCCTGGTCGCTGAAACAGCGGTTGGGTGAACTTTGTACCTGTATTTTACAGTTGGGCAAATGCTTCTGCATCCACTTACACTGCCCCGGCGTAAGTGCCACCCGGTTGTCTGCCGGAATTTTTCCCTCTCTGATAAGTCCGATAACAAGCATTCGACTAATTTTGTGGCAAGATAGTGAGAAGTCCGAAAGTCGGTGAGTCCGGAAGTCTGAAGATCAGTATTATATATTTACCTTTCTTCCGATACAAAGTCCCCCTACTTTCCGTCTTTCGGACTTACGGACTTTCGGACTAAAATACTATGAACCATTTCGAACTATTCAACCTGCCCATCAGCCTTTCGATAGATACCAGTGGTCTGTCGAAGCAATATTTTGAACTGCAGCGCAAATACCATCCAGACAGGTTTGTACAGGCTTCTGCTGCTGAGCAGGAAGAGGCTTTGCAGGTATCGGCACAGGTAAACAAGGCTTTTAAAACATTGAAAGATCCGGATGCTACCCTTCAATATGTATTACAGTTAAAGGGTTTATTGGAGGAAGAAGAAAAATACCAGCTTTCTCCCGATTTTCTGATGGAAGTGATGGAATTGAATGAGGAAATGGAAGGAGGCATGACAGATGCCATTCAATCAAAGATTGATCAGCTAAAAAAAGAATTATATGCCGATGTGGAAACGATTATTACAAATTATCAGGAAGGTGTTACTACCGAAAAAGAGTTGTTGCAGGTGAAGGAGTATTATTTTAAGAAGAAGTATATTGACAGGATGGTGGATAATTTGATAATTTGATCCACCTGAGGCGGATTGTGAATTTGAAAATTGGAAAATGAATTTTACCCATAAAAAAAGCAGTGATGAATCACTGCTTTTTTGTGCCCAGAACAGGAATCGAACCTGCACTACCTTGCGATAACCAGATTTTGAGTCTAGCGCGTCTACCAGTTCCGCCATCTGGGCATTGGGGTTGCAATATTAGGGAAAGAATCTGAGAAACTCGCAATAATACCAGCTAAAAAACCGGGCATTTGACATAAAGGAACATTTTCCACCTGTTCATAAGCTTCATCAATAATTTTTACCTCCCATGCAAGAAAACTGTACTTTTCAGTACAACTTTACCCAATGCATAAACGCGATTTCCTGAAATCAATCTCTCTGGCGGGGCTTGCCCTACCCTTAAGTTCCAACGCTATGAATGAATGGATCAACCAATACCAGGAATTATCTCCTGCTGAAATTGCCGATGATGAAAATTTCTGGTCCGTCATCAGAAGCGGATACAAACTGAAACCCGATTATATCAACCTGGAAAATGGTTATTATAATTTCCTGCCCGAAAATATTCTCGATGCCTATATCAAAAATATCCGGGAGGTTAATTATCAGGGCCCCTACTATATGCGTACGGTGCAGGGCGATAACAAAAAGAAAGCCAATGCCGCGTTGGCCGAACTGGCAGGTTGTACTGCCGAGGAACTGGTCATTACCCGTAATACCACCGAATCGCTTGATACCATTATCGGAGGCTTCCCCTGGCAAGCGGGCGATGAAGCCGTGATGGCCGCACAGGATTATGGAGCCATGCTCGATATGTTTACACTGGTGGGCAAAAGACATGGAGTGGTCAATAAGGTTATCTCTCTTCCCCACAATCCCAAAAGCGATGAGGAACTGGTGCAACGCTATGCCAATGCCATCACACCCAAAACCAAGCTACTCATGGTTTGCCATGTAGTGAATATTACCGGTCAGGTAATGCCTGTGAAGAAAATCTGCGATATGGCCCATAGCAAAGGGGTGCAGGTATTGGTTGATGGCGCTCATGCATTTGCCCAACTCAATTTCAAAATACCCGAACTCAACTGCGACTACTATGGTGCCAGTTTACATAAATGGTTAAGCGTACCCCTAGGTGCCGGCTTACTGTATATAAAAAAGGAACATATTCATACAACCTGGCCCCTGCTCGGACCATCAGAAGGAGAAGACAAAAGTATTGCCCGACTCAACCATACCGGTACGCATCCCGTGGCAACCGATATCACCATACCTTATGCCATCGAACATTATAAAATGATTGGTGCCGAAAGAAAACAGGCCCGCTTACAATACCTGCAGCAATACTGGCTCAAACAGGTGAAACAGTTGCCGAATATTATCATCAACACCCCTGACGATCCGGCCCGTTGTTGTGCCATTGCAAACGTGGGTGTGAAGGGGATGAAACCTGCTGACCTCGCAGCCAGCTTACTAAATAAATATAAAATTTACACCGTAGCCATCGATCGTCCGGAAGCCAATGTTCAGGGTTGCCGCATTACCCCTAACCTGTACACAACCACAAAGGAACTCGATACGCTGGTGGCAGCACTCAAAGAACTGGGATCCTGATTTTTGATTTTTTGATCTTTGATTTCTTGATTTATATTACAGCATCTTTGATCCTTGCCAAATGATAAAATCAAAGATCAAAAAATCAAACTTTATGCTTTCTCCCGACAAATGGGTTTCCAATTACGCTGATATGCTTTTTGCATATGCCCGACCGCGGGTGAATGATGCACAGGTGGCTGAGGATCTTGTGCAGGAAACTTTTCTTAGTGCGTGGAAAGCGAGAGAGGGCTTTAAGGGTGAGGCTTCGGAAAAAAGCTGGTTGTTCACCATCCTTAAGAACAAGATCATTGATCATTACCGTAAAAAAGGAAAAGACCTGATTCAAACAGGTAATGATAAGGATGCTACTGATATTTTCTTTGACCAGCATGAACACTGGACCGATCAGGATGGTCCTTCCAACTGGGGCACCGCTGCCAGTGACCCCTTGCAGCAGAAAGAGTTTTATACGGTTTTTGAAAAATGTAAGAAAAAGCTACAAACGCTGCAGCAATCTGTATTTATCATGAAGTACATGGAGGATTTGAGTGCAGATGAAATCTGTAAGGCACTGAACATTACACCGTCTAACTATTGGGTATTGATTCACAGAGCCAAGCTGGGATTGAGGGCCTGCCTGGAAAAAAACTGGATTCAGCTTCCCTAACAACCTTATAACCATGGGATTATTTAGTATTACCTGTAAAAAAGCAACTTATCTCTCCTCGAAAAAGGAAGAGGGTAAACTAAGCTGGATAGAAAAAATTCAGTTGAGCTCTCATTTGGCCATCTGCAGCTTTTGTAGATTATTCGAAAAACAATCACAAATTATTGCTCATCAGGCCAAACATGTTGAGTGTACGGATAAACTTTCTGAGGAGGCGAAGAGCAAAATGAACTGGGATAAACTATGATTTGAGGGATGAACAGGATAGACTTTTATCATACTTCTATCTTAGCATCATAGCTATCCGAGTAAAAAAATGTCGAATGACTATTCATCATCCGACATTTAATATAAAAACTTTCTTATTCTTTATTTCGTATTCCTTATTCCTTATTTTCTATCTTTTATTTCTCCGAGGGATTTTTCTTACCAGCGAGTAATTTTTCCAATGCTGTTTCCAGTCTACGCTGTTTGGTTTCTTCTTTTTTGGCTCCCTGTATCCACGTTACGTATTCTTTCTGGTTGGTAAATGATAATGAGCTGAAAAACTCTTTGGCTTCCTCATGTTTGGTGAACAGTCTTTCCAGTTCAACCGGGGCCACTACCAGTCTTTTTTCGAAGTCGACACCCATTTCATGACTTTTCACTTCTGAAAAAGCACGTGAACGGTTAGGGATTTTCTCGGTTTTCTTGAAACGGATTGCGCTCCATACATGATCCAGTGCCACCATTCTAACCGACTCATATTCCTTTTTGGTAAGACAATCCCAACTGCAATCACGGTTCAGGTCGCTAACGATCTTACTAGTGGTTTTGGGATAGGCTACCCATAGCTTACTATCTTCATGCAGTGCAGGAATTACCTCGCACAATACATTATTCAACTGCTGCTGACTGATAGCAAATACCAATGCAAAATCCACCTTTTTGCTTTTCAGCAGAGGGGTTACATTTTTGGCGTAGGTTAACTTGGCAAACTGTTTTTCGATAGCTGAAGGAAGCCCCTGAATCAACAGGTTCTTCTCATCCTTCAACTGCAACTTTTCCAACACGGTCTGATTTGACATGCCTAAAAACAAATTAGCAGGATGAACAAAAGGAATGCAAAGTTAAAAAAATGTTACTGCTTTCCGCAAACAATTGGTGGGTATTTTGTGTTTTGACCGATTTTTTAACAGAAAATGCCCGTAAATACTATTTTATATGAACAAAATATAATATGTATGGGCGGGTCCGGGAGTCCGTAAGTCCGCAAGACCGGAAGCTATTTTCCTACGAAGGCAAATTTTCAGCCCCCACCTTACTCACTACTGACTACTCACCCTTTGACCATTCACAACTCACAATCACTTCTTATAAAACTGCTTCACGGTTTCCTCCATAATCTTCTCTAGCTCAGCGATGCGGGTTTCATCGGCGGGATGGGTACTGAGGAACTCTGGTGGTTTGTTGCCGCTGCTGGCTTTCGACATACGTTGCCAGAAAGCAATGGCTTCCCGTGGGTCGTATCCGGCCAATGCAGAGAACATGAGGCCTAGTTTATCGGCTTCCAGTTCATTTTTCCGGCTAAAGGGTAGCATAACACCGATATTGGTACCGATACCATAAGATGTCATAAAGAGGTTCTGTGTTTCTGCCGGCTTGGATGAAAGAGCTGCCGAAAGGGCAAGGCCTCCCATTTGCTGAAACAATCCCTGACTCATTCTTTCATTACCATGGCGTGCCAATGCGTGTGCTACTTCATGTCCCATTACCACCGCCAATGCCGCTTCGTTTTGGGTTAAAGGTAAGATGCCTGTATACACTACAATTTTACCTCCTGGCATACACCAGGCATTGGGTTCTTTGTTATTGACAAGGTTCACTTCCCACTGAAAGCTTTCCAGTTCCTTACTCAATCCTTTTTCAGCATAGTACTTTTTAATGGCACCGATGATATTATTGCCTACCCTGCTTACCATGGCAGCATCTTTATTTGCCGCAGGCACAGCGGGGTTGGTGGTCATAAACTCCTTATACTGGGTAAATGCCATGGCCTGTACTTCAGATTCAGGTATGAGACTTAACTGGTTTCTTCCCGTTATGGCATTACGGTGACAGCTGCTGCTTATTGTTACAAGTACAATTGCAATAAGAAACATTCTTTTCATCGTTATAAATTTTGAATTACACATATCTTCAAAGTTAGCAAACATGCAGGCCCGGCTTTTATAGCTTTCCCGTAATAACTTACAAGAATCGGTTCATAGTCTGCTCCATGCTTCAACCGATAAAAGGCATTTTCTTGTAAGCCTCGTAAATCTATTGGAATATAGAAAAAATCCTGCCAAAGATAGCTTATCGTGAATGGTGAATGGTCAATGGTGAATAATCGACCACCATTAATCAGTAAAATAGTAGAGGGTGAGTAAACACTAACCAGCTTAGCTATTCAAATTGACAATTCACGATCAAATGATTACAAAAATCAGTTTTTAAACCTGTCGCGGCGAAGGCGGCGGCGGTCGCGGTGGCGGAGGATGGGCACTTTGCTTTCTGTTCCTTTCAGGATGCGCGAAATATTTTTCTGATGGGTTAGCACTACCATGAGTGCAACCAGTACGGCAAATATGCGGTAGAGGGTTTCTTCCTCATTGAAAATAAATAGAATGAATACCATAAATGATATACCCGCCAGAATAGAACTCAGGGATACGAATCGGGTGAGGTATAATACAATCAGGAAAACACCGATACAACATAAAGCTACCAATGGCTGGATGGCAACGGCCATCCCTAATAAAGTAGCCACCCCTTTACCCCCCCGGAAATTAGCCCAGACAGGGAAAATATGTCCCAGTACCGCAGCCAGTCCCAGCCCGATCATCAGGTTGGTTCTGTCCCACTCATTGGTGAGGTAATATGGTAAAAGGATATAAAGAGAGGTAGCGATTACGCCTTTGATCACATCCACCAGCATTACAAAGCTTCCCCATTTGGAGCCCAGTACACGAAAGGTATTGGTGGCGCCGGCATTACCACTGCCATAGTCGCGGATATCAATACCAAAAAATGATTTGCTGACCCAAATAGCGGTGGGAACCGATCCAATCATATAAGCCAGAGCAATGAGCAATAGTTCATTCATCGGGGGGTGGTTGAAGTTTGGAAGTACAAATATACTTAAAATGAAGATAATGATAACTTAACATACCCCAATGGGGAAAATTAGCCCCTGAGTCGCATGGCTATCCACGCCCCTTTTTGGATGGTTTTGATATGCTGCCAACCCAATGGTTTACAGGCGGTTATTATATCGTTTTCGTCCTCCAGCAGCAAACCACTCAGTATGATCTCTCCGCCAGGTATGACAGATTTAGCAAGTAGTGGCAGGTTATCAAGGATGATGTTCTTATTAATATTTGCAATTACAATTTCATATGGCTTATCAACAAAAGCAGTATCATTCTTTTGAATATCAATACATTGACATTTGTTTATTAAAGTATTTTCTGAAGCATTCTCTACGCACCAGTCGTCATAATCCACGGCCAGTATTGCTGTAGCTCCCAGTTTTTCAGCGAGGATGGCCAGAATACCGGTTCCGGTTCCAAAATCAAACACAGTTTTATCCTGAAAATCAATCTCCCGCATCAATTGCATCACCGAAAATGTAGTGGCATGGTGACCTGTACCAAAGCTCATTTTGGGGGTAATCACAATTTCATGCTGGATACCGGTAAGGGGCGCATGAAAGCCTGCCCTGATTCCCACAAAATCATCTACCAGCACGGGTTCAAAATTTGATTCCCAGACTGCATTCCAATTTTCTTTTTTAATAATTGATTTAGAATAACTTAGATTCATTTGCTCAATTATTTGCTTTAATTCATTTTCATTGAATTTCTCTTCTTCAGCATAAGCTTTTAACGCTGTTTCCGATTCTTCAAAACCATCAAAACCAGCTTCTGCCAGTTGGGCAATCAATAACTCACGGATACTTTCTTCTGTTACGGGAATGAGGATTTGGTAATGATTCATTGAAATTTGAAAATTTTAAAATTATGGGGGGACATCCGCCTGTGGCGTTGAGTATATGGTGATGAATGGGTGGTTACAATAAGACCTCCTGATGTTCAGGAGGTCTTATTTCGATATTCAATATTCGTTATTCAATATTACTCGGTTCTTCAGGCTTCTTCTTCGCGGGGCTTTCCACCTTCAGGCTTCGGCATCAGTGCTTTGCGGCTGAGTTTGAATTTACCTGTTTTGGGGTCAAGACCCACCAGTTTCACTTTTACCATATCGCCTTCGTTGAAGAGTCCTTCCATGCTTTCAAGGCGCTTCCAGCTGATTTCGCTGATATGCAGCAAACCCTGTTTGCCTGGCATGAATTCCACAAAAGCACCAAATTCCTTGATACCTTTTACCGGACCTTCATATACATCTCCAACCGTAGGTGTTGCAGTAATACCTCTCACCCATGCTACTGCTTTATCAACAGATTCTTTATTGGCTGAGAAAATGCTTACTTCACCGGTATTGCCTACTTCTTCGATATTGATAGTAGTGCCGGTTTCGCGCTGAATCTCCTGGATTACCTTACCACCAGGTCCGATTACCGCACCGATAAATTCTTTGTCGATGATGAGTTTCACCATACGTGGCGCATGTGGCTTCACATCCGGACGGTGTGCAGGAATACATTCATACATAGCATCCAGGATATGTAAACGACCCTTACGAGCTTGCTCCAATGCTTCGCGCATTACATCCATGCTCAGACCATCTACTTTGATATCCATCTGAACACCACAGATACCATCGCGGGTACCGGTTACTTTAAAGTCCATATCACCCAGATGATCTTCATCGCCCAGGATATCCGTCAGGATTGCATATTTACCATCTTCACGGGTAATCAATCCCATAGCTACCCCACTTACGTGTTTAGGTACAGGTACACCTGCATCCATCAGCGCCAGTGAACCGGCACAAACGGTAGCCATTGATGATGAACCATTACTTTCCAGAATATCACTCACCACACGTACAGTGTATGCGTAGTTGCTGCTATCAGGCATCATCTGCTTCAGCGAGCGCATGGCAAGATTACCATGCCCTACTTCGCGACGGCTCTGACCACGCATCATTTTCACCTCTCCGGTGCTGAATGGCGGGAAATTATAATGGAGATAGAATTTAGAATCTACTGATTTGGCTGCACTTTCAACCAGCAGGTCATCCAGTTTGGTACCGAATGTTACTGTGGTGAGCGACTGTGTTTCGCCACGGGTAAACAATGCTGAACCATGCGGTGTTGGCAATGGATCTACTTCCATGGCCAGCGGACGTACCTCATCGAGTTTACGGCCATCCAGACGGAAACGGTCATCGATGATCATGCTGCGAACTACTTCCCATTTCAGGTCTTCATAGTATTTCTTGGCAAGTTTTTTATCCAGATCGGAAATATCTTCTCCCAAACTGGCGATCAGTTCATCTTTCAATGCACTGTAGGCATCGCTACGTTCGTGTTTGGCAGAACCTTTGCGTGAAATTTCATACACACGGTCTTTGGCAAAAGCATATACTTTCGCTTTCAGCTCCTCATTCTGCTCAGGTTTTTTATAATCGCGCATGGTTGTTACACCTTTCTTTGCTCTTAATTCTGCCTGTGCCTTGATATGAACACGGATGGCATCATGTGCCAGTTCCAATGCTTTTACCAGATCAGCTTCGCCACATTCTTTGGCTTCACCTTCCACCATCATCAGATTCTTTTCCGTAGCTGCGATGATGAATTCCAGGTCAGATTTCTCTAACTCAGAACGTGTGGGGTTAATGATAAACTGACCATCTACACGGCCAATTCTTACTTCACTGATGATTTCTTTAATGGGAATATCTGAAACAGCCAGTGCAGCTGATGCAGCCAGACAAGCCAGTGAATCGGGCAATACTTCTTCATCACTGGAGATAAGGCTTACGAGTACCTGCACATCGCAGAGATAATCTTCTGGAAATAATGGACGTAATGCACGATCGATCAAACGGCTGGTGAGAATTTCATAGTCGTTCAGACGGGCTTCACGCTTAAAAAATGAACCGGGAATACGGCCTGCAGAAGCAAACTTTTCCTGGTAATCAACACTCAAAGGGAAGAAATCCTGTCCCTCCCTGGGTTCTTTATTGGCAACAACAGTGGCTAAAAGCACACAGTTGCCCTGACGCACGGTAACGGCGCCATCTGCCTGACGGGCCAGTTTACCGGTTTCGATGGTAACGATGCGGTTGCCACCGAGATCAAAACTGACACTGATTGGTTGTGATAACATAATTCTTTTTTGTAGTTGGGATCAGGCTGTACAGGCGGGAAAAGTACAACATACCCCGGTTAGGAAATGATCAGAAATCAGGTATTGACACAAATAACTATTCCCAACCGTTCAAAAGTACCAGTTGGGAATAGCATGTATCATAGACTGAAAAATTATTTTCTCAGACCCAGTTTCTCGATCAGTGCACGATAGCCCTGCAGGTTATTTTTCTGCATGTATGTAAGCAAACGCTTACGCTGGCCTACCATCTGCATCAGACCACGGTGAGTGGAATAATCTTTTTTATTGGCTTGTAAGTGCTTTGAAATGTGGGCAATACGCTCAGTCAGCATAGCTACCTGTGCTTCAATTGAACCCGTGTTAGTGGCTTTTCCACCAAATTCAGCAAAAATGCTGGCTTTTTTTTCTGTTGTTAAATGAGACATCTGAAAATGTTTAATAGACTCCGGAATGTTTTCCTCTTATTTTTTATCGGCTGCAAAGGTAGGATATATCAGCCAAAATTGATAATTTTATGAACTGAATTTTACCCCCCTCTGTAGTTCCGGTTTTTCATCGGCTATTTGCTGCTATAAATCCGGCCTTTTTATTGCATGCCTGTCCTGACATTTACAGGAACAAGAAAGCAATTTATTGATTTTCAACATAATAGCGTTTATTTTGTCAGAAATAAACGAATCGTCAACCTGGGTTCATGATGTTTGGAGTAACCATATTGGGCAATAATTCTGCGCTTCCGGCGTACGACAGGCACCCGACTGCCCAGGCTATAACCCTTCATGAACAGGTTTTTTTGATTGATTGCGGCGAAGGCACCCAAATGCAGTTGGCCCGTTATAAGGTGAAAAGAGGGCGCATCAACCATATTTTTATCTCTCATCTGCACGGCGATCATTATTTCGGTTTGATAGGGCTTATTACCAGTATGGGGCTGTTGGGCCGGGAGCAGGACCTTCATATTTACGGGCCGCCACCATTGCTGCAGATCATCGAATTACAATTGGATGTAGCGTCTACTACCCTACCCTTTCAGCTTATTTTTCATGGACTGGAACAGGAAGGACTTATTCTGGATCATCCTAAATTTTCAGTGGAATGCTTCAGTACCATGCATCGTATTCCCTGTTTCGGTTTTATTATCCGGGAGAAAAAGAAACCCCGGAAAATAAACCGGGATGCTGCTGTTGCCGCCAATATTCCGGCAGTTTACTACGAGCGACTAAAAAACGGGGATGATTATGAAACCCGGGATGGACAGGTTATCAAAAACGAAACTGTTACCTATCCTAATACGCCCGGTCGCAGTTATGCTTTCAGTGCCGATACCATTTATGATCCGGCTATCGCTGAAAAAACAAAGGGCGTTAACATGCTGTATCATGAAACTACTTACCTGAAAGATCTTGAAGAACGCGCTGCTGCCCGTTTTCATTCTACTACGGTACAGGCTGCTACCATTGCAAAAAATGCCGGCGTTCAGCAATTGCTTATCGGACATTTCAGCAGCAAATATGAAACCCTAGACGCCTTTCTCACTGAAGCCCAATCCGTTTTTCCCAACACACAACTTGCGATGGAAGGGACAACCTATTTAATTTGATCCCTCCTTCGTCGGGATGACAATTTACAATTTGGAAATACATTTTATGAAGTATCAGTGATGACCTACTGTGATAAAACTACCTCCATTTCCAAATTATCTCATTTCCAAATTGTACTCATCCACTTATAAAAATCACCAAACTCCTGTTTCCAGTAGGTTTCATTGTGCTGGCCAAGGGGATTGATGACGGTTCGGATGATGAAGCGTTGTTTTTTTTGAAGGATATCACTCATTTTCTGCAGATTGGGTACTGCATTGGAGGCTTCTTTACTGCCTGTGTAAAGATAGAATGCCGGCATGGATGTGGTGGTAAAACCTTTCGCCAACTGATAGATATCGTTACTGAGTTGGAACGAAGGTGAAAATACACCGGCACCTCCGAATACATCCGGATATTGTAATACGGTGTATAAACTGATGAGTCCGCCCATACTGCTACCCAGCACAAAATTATTTTCCGCCGATTTATAGGTACGGTACTTACTATCGATATAAGGCTTTAGTGTTTTAGCCAGAAATTCAGCATAGGCCTTGCCCTCACCTTTACCAAACTGTGGATGATCCCATGGATTGTATTCATTCATTCTTTTATCACCGGCATGATCAATACCCACTACGATGCATTCTTTTTTTAGCTTTTGTTGCAATGTATCCAGACATTCGTCTACACCCCATTCACCCGCAAAAGCTGTCTGATCATTGAAAAGATTTTGTCCGTCCTGCATATACAGTACAGGATAGTTCTTACCGGAAGTGGTATACCCTTTGGGGAGGTAGATCCAGATTTTTCTTTTTCGGTTGAGTTGGGGTATACTGAATGCCGTATCGATGATACGCACCTGCGGACTGGCGCTATATCGTTTGGGTTTATCGGGATATTCATCTTTCCATCCGGGAATATCAAATTCGAGACTGAGGTCATTGTTTACTTCCAATACCCGGTCTGCAATATCGCGACCATCGGATAAGGTTTCTACTTTATCAAAACCACCTCGGGTAAATTTAAAGGCATAAGTACCCGGTGCCATATTCTTTAATACAATACTCCGCCGTGAACCACCAAAAGGCTTCAACTTATAATTCTCGTCTTTAGGATTCCAGTTATTGAAATTACCAGACACATAAATATCGTCATTAGCTTTTGTGGCAACCGTGTTTACAATCAGGCGAACAGAGAATTGTGCCTGGGTTTGAATGGTTAGCAAGAAAGCACATGCTGTTATAAATCGTTTCATACAATTAAAGTACGAAACAGAACGGGCTTTGTTGCTTCTGAATGGTTAAAATCTTTTCTTTCCGTTGATTGATGTCCGGCGCCAGAAATGAAGAATTCGTTCCTGATACTTGATACTGGAGAAAAAGAAAAGCCACAGATGGGCAGATTCTTAATCTGTGCATCTGTGGCTAAATAAAATCAATTATTTAATCCAGTATTTCTACGTCCTTCGGATATTTTGAAGGATTGAACACAAAGAGATTATCAGCAAGGTTTTTATTGGGAACAATATTGGTAAAACTTACCTGTACAGTATTGTTTCCTTTATCAAGAATAACTGCACGGGTGATCATGTTTTTTATTTTGTCAACAAAAATGTTCACTTTAGAGAAATTCTTTCTGCTATCGATCGGCTTCATTTCAATCTCATGAACATTTCCTTTTGTTGCGATTAAACGATAGGTAAAGTCCTTATCATAAGAACCGGAAAGAATTTTTTGAGGTGTAAGGGTTTGTCCGGCATCCTCTACTGCTGAAACGGTGATGGTTTTGCTGCCATCAAAATTGTATGTTTTGGCGCCATCGCAAAGAATTTCTGTTTTGCCTTCCTTCAACACATATTTCTCTCCTTTTGTAACGATGGTACCAGTTTTCGTACCATTGTTGACCCCTCTGCTTGAAACTGATTTTATGCTAAACCCAGCAGAGATTGTTTTATAAGTTTTTACTGTTTTACTTACCGCATCCAGTATTTTCTTTGCATTAGGGTCATTCTGAGCCTGAACCTGAAATACCATCGCCAATATCACCAAAGCAACCGAGTATAATTTCTTCATTCTTTTCATTTAAGGGCGCAAATATAAGTTTTACTGTTTTGTATGACAGTTTGTGGGCTGAATAGTTTAGAGGAACGGTCTCAGATATTGTTATAAATCGGTGAAAATGAGCCTTTCTTACATGGAATCCAGAAATTCCTGCAATTCCATATCAGTTTTAAATAATACTTCCCTTGCTTTACTTCCCTGGTTAGGTCCTACCACACCTGCCGCTTCCAGTTGGTCCATCAAACGGCCTGCACGGTTATAGCCTAATTTCATTCTTCGCTGTATCAGTGAAGTTGACCCCATCTGGCTCTGTACAATCAATCTTGCTGCATCTTCAAAAAGCGGGTCACGTTCACTGGCATCAAAATCACGGCCATCCATTTCCTTTTCATCTACATACTCAGGTAACAGAAAGGCTTGCGGGTATCCACGCTGATCGCCGATAAATTCACAAACATTTTCCACTTCAGGGGTATCTACAAATGCACACTGCAATCGGGTAATCTCACCATTATAACTTACCAGCATATCACCCTTTCCAATCAATTGCTCAGCTCCACCTGCATCGAGAATGGTTCGGCTGTCTATTTTACTCGATACCTTAAAGGCGATACGTGCAGGGAAATTGGCTTTAATGGTACCTGTAATAATATTTACGGAAGGTCGCTGCGTTGCAATGATCAGATGTATACCAATGGCCCTTGCCAGCTGTGCAAGGCGGGCTATCGGCATCTCCACTTCCTTACCTGCTGTCATGATCAGATCCGCAAACTCATCAACTACCAGCACAATAAAAGGCAGGTACTGGTGCCCCTTTTCAGGATTGAGTTTTCGGGCAGTAAATTTCTCATTGTATTCACGGATGTTTCTACAACCAGCTTCTTTCAGCAAATCGTAGCGATTATCCATTTCTATACAGAGAGCATTCAGTGTATGCACTACTTTCTTGGTATCTGTAATGATAGACTCTTCTTCGCCGGGTAATTTGGCCAGGAAATGCTTTTCAATCACACGATACAAACTCAACTCCACTTTTTTAGGATCGACCAGTACGAACTTGAGTTGAGATGGATGTTTTTTATACAAAAGAGAAACCAGAATCGCATTTAATCCCACCGATTTACCCTGCCCGGTAGCACCCGCCATTAGCAGGTGTGGCATACTGGCAAGGTCTACGATAAAGTTTTCGTTGTCGATTTTCTTACCAATCGCAATGGGCAATGAGAAGGCATTGGATTGAAATTTCTCACTTGCCAGCAAGGTTTTCATACTCACCACTGTCTTGCGTACATTCGGCACTTCAATACCAATGGTTCCTTTTCCGGGAATGGGTGCTATGATACGGATACCCAGTGCAGCAAGACTCAGCGCGATATCATCTTCCAGGTTTTTTATCCGGCTGATACGAACACCCGGTGCCGGTACAATCTCATATAAAGTTACGGTAGGTCCAACAGTGGCTGCAATACGCTGGATAGCGATATCGTAGTTTTTTAAAGTAGCAATGATCTGGTTTTTATTTGTCTCCAGTTCGGTAGGGTCATGTACAATCTTTTCACTGCCATGCGTTTCCAGCAAATCAAGTCCTGGATACTTATAGTCTTTTAAATCAAGGGTAACATCATATTTGGTATTGAGCTTACCAGGCACCGGTGCAGGTGCAGCCTCCTCTTCCACTTCAGGTGTTTCATTGATCTCCAGTTCCAGTCCTGTGTTGTCAATATCTGTTTTTTTAACCGGTGCCGGCGGAATCACATTGATCAAAGGCTCAGGCTTGCTGATCACTTCCTCTTCAAAAACAACGTTCTCCTCTTCTTCCTCCTCATCCAGATTATCATCTTCATCCTGCTCATCCAGGTCTTTTTCGGTAACATCAAATTCATTCATCGGATCAGTCTCTTCTTCTTCCTGTTGCGGCATAATCACCACCACGCCTGATCCTTCTGATTTGAGTTTATTGGGTGCTGCAATTTTTTCTTCTACAACGGGTTGTTCGACAATATCTGCGTTCTCATCCCACTCCTGCCTTACGGCTACTTCATCATCAATCGATAACTTAAAATCATCTTCATGCGCTTTGGCCGTATTTTTTCCCAATTGCCAGTCGGGAATCGTGAATGTAGGATTGAAGCGCCAGATAACATAACTGAATACGGAGAGTAGTAACAATGCACCAGTGCCAATATTACCAATCCACTTTACAAACCACGCATTCAGTAATTCACCTACCCCACCACCCCAAGAAAAAGCACTGGCCCTTGATACAAAAGCAAAAGCCATACTCAGCACCACCAATCCTACGATCATATAACGGAGGTTTCTTACCAGGCTGAATATTTTTTTACCAAATAACAAATTGGCGCCCAACACGAAAAAGAAGCTACATAAGAGATAGGATGCAAGACCAAAGCCTTTATAAAAAAGTGTATGTGCCACATAGGCCCCCAATACACCCAATAGATTATTTACTTTTACATCATCAGTCGCAAATATGCGGATACCAAACTGGTGAACCTTATCCTGGTCTTCCTGCCAGGTGAATAAATAGGAGGTAAAAGCTACAAATAAGAAGATGGTCAGCAATAAGCTGGAGGCACCGAGTATTTTGGTGGTACGTTCATCTTTCACCACTTCCGTTACCGTTACCTCGGGTTCTTTATCGGGGTTCAGCTCTTCCGGGCTCGGCGGTGGCGGCGTTTTCTTCTTCAAGCGATTTGCCATGAAAACAAATATAAGCTATGCTGTAGCCTGCATAGCAAACTGCACACTGATGTGCAAAACTGATGAAACCAGGTGGAGTTTTCCACCAATCTTATGCCCCTTTACTCAATCCTAATGCGAGACATATCCATCCGGCCACCAGTAAACTACCTCCTAATGGCGTAATCGGCCCCACCCAGGAAAGCCCCTGGATATTGGCAGCAGATTTATACGTAAGCAGGTAAAGAGAACCGCTAAAAAGAATCATCCCGGCTATAAACAAATAGCCAGCCGCTTTCATGAGTGAAGGGCTACCCGAGGCAAACACCATGGCAGTAAGGATCAATGCAAATACATGGTAAAACTGGTAACGAACCGCCGTTTCAAAAGTAACCAGTGAGTCGGGTGTCACAATTTTTTTTAATCCATGCGCGCCAAAAGCACCCAAAACAACGGAGAGTGCGCCCAGAAATGATGCCGTTACCAAAAAACCTTTATGCATACAGTTGAATTATTTTTTTGAATGCCAAATCACTGATTTCCTTACCTGTTAAACGATGCTGTGCTTTTTCGTATATGGGCGTCCGTTCCCTGAGTTTATTCTCCAGATAGGCTTTTAATTCATCTTCCCCTAATGAGCGAATCAGTGGACGATGCTCCTTACCCGGCTGTAATCTCTCAACCAATGTTTCAATGGGTTCATCGAGCCAAACAGTCACGCCATTCCTGTTCATCCAATCCATATTATCATGGAAACATGGCGCTCCGCCACCTGTAGCCAATACAAAAGCCTTTTTTTCTCCAAACCAACGTAAGATCTTGGCTTCAGTTTTCCGGAAATAGTCTTCCCCTTCTTCTTCAAATATTTCGCTGATGGTTTTTTCTTCATGCGATTCAATAAGAAAATCGAGATCGTAACCACCCGTTTTTAATTTCTTAGCCAGTTGTCTGCTCCAGTAAGATTTACCAGAACCCATCATACCTATGAGGAATAGTTTCATTGTTGATATTTAGTGAGTAGTGAGTAATGAGTAATGAGTAGTGAAAAAAAGGAGAGAAAATTAATATCGAAGCCCTCCTTACTCACTACTGACTACTCACAACTCACTATTTAAAAGCATTCAATCCCGTAACATCCATACCTGTTATCAGCAGGTGAACATCATGGGTACCTTCGTAAGTAATCACACTTTCCAGGTTCATCATATGACGCATAATGCTGTATTCGCCGGTGATGCCCATACCACCGAGCATCTGTCGGGCGTCTCTCGTAATATTGGTAGCGATTTCACAACTGTTTCTTTTGGCCATACTTACCTGCTGAGGGGTAGCTTTCCCTTCATTCATCAACACACCCAGGCGCCATACCATCAGTTGAGCCTTGGTGATTTCTGTAATCATTTCAGCCAGTTTCTTTTGTTGCAACTGGAAACCACCGATCGGACGATCAAACTGCACACGTTCCATACTGTAGCGCAATGCGGTATCATAACAATCCATAGCTGCGCCCAATGCCCCCCAGGCTATACCGTAACGGGCTTTGGTTAAACAACCCAATGGACCTTTTAAACCTGTTACATTGGGAAGAATATTGACTTTGGGCACTTTTACATTATCAAACACCAATTCGCCCGTAGCAGAAGCCCGAAGGCTCCATTTACCGTGTGTGGTGGGTGTGGTAAAACCTTCCATACCCCTTTCAACGATGAGGCCCTGTATGATTCCTTCTTCATTTTTTGCCCATACCACCGCTACCTGTGCAAAAGGAGCATTACTAATCCACATTTTAGCACCATTGAGTACCACATGATCACCTGCATCTTTGAAATTGGTCATCATTCCTGCCGGATTGCTACCATGATCAGGTTCTGTTAGCCCAAAACAACCCAGCCATTCGCCACTTGCCAGTTTGGGCAGGTATTTTTTACGTTGTTCTTCGTTACCATATGCATAAATAGGATACATCACCAGACTCCCCTGCACACTGGCCGTGCTTCGAACACCACTGTCGCCCCTTTCCAGTTCCTGCATCATAAGACCATAGCTGATATAATCGAGTCCGCCCCCACCATACTCAACAGGTACGGTTGGACCAAAACATCCCAGCTCACCCATCTGTTTTACAATATGTTGCGGAAATTCTGCCTTTTGGGCATAATCTTCGATGATGGGAGAAATTTCTTTCTTCACATAATTTCTTACCGTTTCTCTGATCAGCTTATGTTCTTCAGATAATAACTCATCTAACTGATAATAATCTGGCGATTGAAATAGATCGGTTCTGGCAGCCATGCGGATAATAATTTTAGTTCGTTAGGTAGGTCGCCTGTTTACCCGGCAAAAATAAGGGTTGCGGCTCGTACCCCTCTGTTTTGTGCAGCGATTATTTATTTCACACCAGATTCTTTTTGAGCCATCAGCAATGCTGCACCGTTTCACCTACCGCAATTTTCAGCTATAAATTGCGAAATCAGCTCCGCCTTTCCAACCTTTTGCAGATTCAACACTCTTACTGAAAAAGCAATGCCTGCATGAAAAAGATCATTACCGTTTTCAGCCTTTTACTGGCAGTCACTTATACCATCCACGCACAGGACACTTATAAATGGGCCGTAACCAAACAAAAGGATTTCAATAAAACCTATCCGATAGGCTCAGCTGTGATTAACCTGAAAAATCAATTTGGGAAGATGGAAATCAGGCACTGGGAAAAAAATGAGGTAAAACTGGAAGCAACTATATTAGTATCTACGCAGGAAGAAGCCTATGCCAATATTTTGCTTGATATGATACAGATTGTAGAAAAAGCAGATACTGATACGATTAGCTTTAGAACACAGATTGGTGATGAAAATAAAGGATGGAGCACCAATCAAAGTAATAAAATGTCAATTGATTATATTGTTTACCTACCTGCTTCTGCAAAACTGAAAGCACATAACAGTTTTGGGCCGATGCAAATAGGCAACCATAACGGTGAGGCTGATATACAAAGTAGCCATGGTAGCTTAACAGCCGGTCATCTTTCCAATATCAGATCTTTAAAAATAAATTTCAGCAAGGCCAGAATTGGGAAACTGGGAAAAACTGAAGCCGATTTCCGACATTCCAGTATCGATATTGAAGAACTTACCGGTGATATAAAAGCAACGGTTACTTTCTGTAACAGTCTCGATATACCCGTTAGCAGTACTGTTAAAAACATTGACATCAATACCAGCCATACCAGCATTTATTTATTATTACCCAAAAGCATGGGCGGCGAATATGATATCGCAACCACACATGCTACCGCCTCAGGCAAAGGGAGTTTTGAACTTCAGGAAGAGAAGAAATCAGACAATCTCCGTAACCGTGCAGATTTCAACCATCACTATACCGGCAAACTGGGCAATGGCGGTGATGCGAAAATTAATATCAAAAGTAATTTTGGGAGTGTGAGGTTGTTGTAAAGAGTCCGGAAGTCATAAAGGCCACCCTTCCTTCGTCAGAATGTCCGAAAGAATACTGTATTCATGGTTTCTCTTTCGGAATTTCTGACTTCCGGACTTTCCGACTTCCTGACGAAGGAAGGACGGACTTTCCTTATCTTTCCCTCTCAAACCCACTGCTATGAAAAAGGGAATACTTTTTTTATTGGTGACGCTGTTTACTACGATGGTTATGGCGCAAAATAATCAGGGTTCTAAAAAACCGGAAGAACAAATCCGTAAATACTGGTTTGTAATGCTGATCAAAGGGCCGAACCGTAATCAGGACTCTGCTACTGCGGCAAAAATACAAAAAGGGCATATGGACAATATGGACCGACTTTATAATGAAGGAAAACTAAAAGTAGCCGGACCGTTCGGTGATGGAAAAGACTGGCAAGGGATTTTCATTTTTGATTGTGCAACCAAAGAAGAAGTGGAAACCTTATTGAAAACCGATCCTGCTATTGCAGCAGGGCGACTCATCTACGACCTTCGGCCATGGTATACTGCCCCGATTGGCAGTTTTGTACCCGGCAAACCTAAACAGGCACATTAAAGCCTCTTCACGAAAACTTTATTAATAGCATTATTTTGGATACAGTTACGCAAAAAAAATCCTGGTACCATACAGTACTCACCAACCTTACCTTCTATGTACTCATTGCCATTATTGCAGGCGTACTGTTAGGACATTTTGCACCAGCCACTGCCATCAAAACAGAATGGATCGGTAAAACGTTTGTGAATATTATTAAACTGTTTATTGCACCTATTATTTTTCTTACCATTGTCCTGGGCATCAGCAGTATCGGCAATCTTAAAAAAGTAGGGCGCATCGGGATTAAATCACTGATTTATTTTGAAGTGGTTACCACACTGGCATTGGGTATTGGCATTGTAGTAGCCTTACTCGTACAGCCCGGTAATATAGATCGTACAGGTCTTGACTTACAGGATGCCAGTAAATATACCAAACAGGCAGGCAGCAGTTTTAACTGGATCGAATTTTTCAAGGCCAACCTTACTTTACAGGTTTTATTGGTAGCTATAATTGTCGGTATTCTTTTTAACTATTCCAGACATCGACTGAAACTTATTCACTTCTTTGGCCGTATTTCTCACTATGTATTTACAGCATTGAAATATGTGATGTACCTGGCGCCACTCGGTGCTTTTGGGGGTATGGCATATACGATTGGTAAATTTGGTCTGCAAACACTGGTGCCCCTTGCCAAACTCATGGCATGTGTATACCTGACCATGTTTGTTTTCATTTTTTTCATACTGGGTAGTATCATGCGTTACTATGGTTTCAGGATCAGTAGTTTTTTAAAAAACATCAAAGAAGAATTACTGATCGTACTAGGCACTTCTTCCTCAGAAGCCGCGCTACCCTCAATTATGCGGAAGCTGGAAAAAATGGGTTGCAGCAAATCGGTGGTAGGACTTGTGATTCCTACCGGCTATTCTTTTAACCTTGATGGCACTTCTATTTATTTATCGATGGCGGCTATCTTTCTGGCTCAATTGTACAATATACACCTGAGTGCCGGAGAGTTATTAACCATACTACTCATCTTAATGCTTACTTCGAAAGGTGCTGCAGGCGTTACCGGCAGCGGTTTTATTGTACTGGCTTCTACCCTTGCGGCCATTAAAACCATTCCATTGGAAGGACTGGCCTTTTTATTGGGTGTAGATAAATTCATGAGCGAAGCACGTGCTATTACCAATATCATAGGTAATGGTGTAGCAACATTGGTGATTGCAAAGAGCGAGAAAGAATATGTGGAAGAGAATGTATGATGGCGGATGTCAGATGTTAGATATGTGAAACTGAATAAAGGATGATTGTTTATTCTTTATTGGTGAAAGATAACGCTGTCCCCCATCATTGAATATCCTACATAAGTACTTTCATAGGTATATTTGTTATCATCAACAAAAGCAAATCCATGCTTAGGAAAATTATCTGTCTTACTCTTTTTTCCATATCGCTATATCAATATGTACAGGCACAGAAAAAAAATGCCGGCAATCCGGTTATCGAAGGATGGTATGCCGATCCAGAAGGGGTAATATTGAATAATCAATACTGGATCTTTCCAACTTTCTCAGCCCGCTACAAGGATCAGGTGTTTATGGACGCCTTCTCGTCTTCTGATATGGTAAACTGGAAGAAACATCCCCGCATCATCGATACCAGTATCATTAAATGGGCCTATATGGCGATGTGGGCACCTTCCGTTGTAAAAAAAGATACCCAGTATTTCCTCTTCTTCTCTGCCAATGATATCCAGAGTAAAAAAAGAAATGGTGACAAAGATGATCATAATGGCGGCATCGGCATTGCTGTGGCTTCTAAACCAGAAGGACCTTATAAAGATTATCTGGGTAAGCCATTGATTAATCAGTTTTACAATGATGCACAACCTATTGATCAATATGTATTTCAGGATAAAGATGGTGAGTATTATATCATCTATGGCGGCTGGGGCCGTTGTAATATCGGTAAACTGAACAAGGATTTCACCGCATTGGTTCCTTTTGAAAATGGCGAACTGGTTAAGGAAATAACCCCCAGGGGGTATGTGGAAGGCCCCACCATATTTATCAGAAACGGCCTGTATTATTTTATGTGGTCTGAAGGTGGCTGGACCAATGGTACCTATAAAGTAGCTTATGCCAGGTCATCCAGCTTATTTGGCCCTTTTGAAAGAGAAACCACCATACTGGAATCTGATTCCAGTGTGGCTACCGGTGCCGGACATCACTCTGTAATGAACATACCAGGTACAGATGAATGGTATATCGTGTATCACCGAAGACCTATTCCCAATCTGGGTCGCGACCATCGGGTTACCTGTATCGACAGGTTGTATTTTGAGGCAGATGGTAGTATCAGAAAAGTCAAGATGAGTTTAAACTAGGATGATCAGGATAGAACATATGATATACAGGATTTTATTTCGGATGAATTTGTTATTGTAAGAGTCAAACATTTTTATGCAATCAAATATTGGATTGATTTTAGAAGAGAAAGCTGCTGATATCGGCAATTTTATCGTGGGCAGGTTATTACCGTTCAGGCAAAAAAGAGCGGTTGGTCCATTTGTGTTTATTGACCATATGAAGCCCACCTGTTTAAAAGATTACCAGAATATAGACATCCCCCCTCACCCACATATTGGCCTATCTACTTTAACCTATTTGCTGGAAGGCTCTATTTTTCATAGAGATAGTATGGGTATTGCCATAGAAATAAAAGCTGGCGAAGTAAACTGGATGACGGCCGGCAAGGGTGTGGTACATTCAGAAAGAACACCGGAATATTTACGTAAGGCGGATAAATTTCTACATGGTTTTCAAATCTGGATTGGTCTACCCAAAGAACTTGAACAGTGTGAACCAAGCTTTCATCATATCGACAAAGAAGCCATTCCAGTTTGGGAGGAAGATGGCATTGAATATAAATTGATTGCAGGAGAGATTGACGGTAAAAAATCACCGGTTCCTGTTCACAGTCCTTTGTTTTTCTTGGAGATCAAAACCAATGACCAGAAAAAAATAAATATCGGATCAAAATTATTCGGGGAAGTGGGTATGTATGTATTGGATGGAACCGTAAAAATAGAGGGTAATGATTATGGAACTTCTCAGTTATTGGTTGCCAAAAACGCCAGTCTCTGTGAGTTTGAAACCAATGGCATAACCACTTTATACTTATTTGGTGGAGAGCCTTTTACAGAAGAACGATTCATTTACTGGAACTTTGTAAACTCGGATAAGAACATGATAGAGCAGGCGAAAAATAACTGGAAGAACCAGAATCTGGATGCTTTTCCGAAGATTCCGGGTGATGATGAAGAGTTTGTTCCGTTGCCGGAATTGCGTACTCAAAGCCAATAATGCTTATAATTAACTTTAAAAAAAATGAGCACAGAGATATCTAATATTTCATGCAAAAAATAACCGGAAGAATATTTTTCTTAAGCCACTATTTACCGCTTCCATAAGAATCACCTGGCGAAGCAGCACCAACACCCGCCAATGGAACTGCTGACCCTTCATTATGTTCATCATACATTCTTTTTGCCAATTGCATTTTGGCAAGAGCATCTTCAATTTTAGACAATGCCCCGGTAATACCTGTTGGGTCAATATTACTAATAAGACTTAAAGCCTGAGATGTATATTTTCGCACATCTGATCTTTCATCAAGTTGTTCCTTGAAACGAAAAAGGTTTTTCAACTCTCTTAAATGCCCTATAGCTTTTTTCTGGTCCGCATCCAAAATAGGTTCATAGCCCTGAGCTATCATTGAGGGTGTCATACCTGAATATTCAACTACCTTTATCGCTGCATCAAAACCTTTTTGTGTAGCATCAAATCTTTGAACAACACCTTCACTACTTGTGCTTTTTCGCTCTGTAAATTTTACACTTTTATCAGCAAATTCGTTGGCCATGATTTGTAATTGTGCAGCCTGTTTATTCTTAGGCGCGGCATCTACCATTGCCTGTAATTTATCCTGTAGTAGTTGGGTTGGATTTATTGTTTTACTGGTATTTGAGTGAGCCCTTACAGATGTATTATGTGCTGACGCACGATTTGAGCTACTGTTGTTTTGGGATTTTTGGATCTTCATAAGTGTATATGTCTCTTTACCAATTATAGTAATATAAGTTAACGAATTATCTGACTATTTCAATTATGCTGAAAATGAGCATTTCGCTTTACCAACTACACTTTTACCCCAAACAAATACCCCACCACCGCCGATATTACCATCGCAATGGTACCCCAGATCACAATACGTAAAATGGCTTTACGAATAACTGACCCACCTGTTTTGGCGGCTACAGCACCGAGTATAATCAATGATAGAATGGTAAAGCCATAAAGGAAATATTCCATTTGCTGTACGGGTGCGAATACGGTTACCAATACCGGCAATAATCCACCAGCCGTAAATGCGGCACCGGAAGCAAAAGCTGCCTGTATGGGGTTGGCCTGACTAACTTCATTGATACCGAGTTCATCTCTTACATGTGCACCTAATGCATCAACTTCTGTAAGTTCCTTTGCTACCTGCATGGCCGTTTCTTTTTTGAGGCCCCTTTTTTCATAAATCTGAGCCAGTATCTGTAATTCTACTTCCGGCATTTCTTCCAGCTCCTGTTTTTCCCGGGCAATATCAGCTTTCTCGATATCCGTCTGAGAACTTACCGAAACATATTCACCTGCTGCCATTGACAATGCACCAGCTACCAGACCTGCTACACTGGCCAGTAAAATAGGATCACGGCTGGTACTAGCGGCGGCCACACCGATCGCAAGGCTCGAAACAGATATAATACCATCATTAGCCCCCAGCACAGCTGCACGCAGCCAGTTACTCCGGTGTATGTAATGACTTTCTAAATAATTATCGATGGTGATATTCTTGTCTGCAGTTGCCATGGCTTAAGAATTGAGCTGACGATATAATGAAAGTTAAGAACTAAAACCCAGAAAAATCAATCCTCTTAAATGGGAGGAGACTTAATCCGAATTTGCAGGAGTATTTTCTCTGTCTGTCTGATTGGCTGAGAAGGTTCACCGCAGCGAACATAAGAACGCAAAGGTTATATAGAGAATTCCAGATTATACGTTTTTACCTACTAGAGATCAACGAGCCCTATTTTCGATGTCGCATATTAGCGGAATAACTGAACCGACTACTACTTCGATAAAACAAAATCTGCGATCAGCTTCACCAACTCTTCATTAACAGGCAAAGACGGATTGCTGTATGATGCTGCATTTTCAGTCTGTCCACCCTGAATCGTTTTTAATACATGGTTCATGTTTTGAATGAGTGCCAGTTTTGATCCGGCTTTTGCAGCAGCTAGCGCTTCGGCATCTGCGGTTGTTATCTGCAAATCGCTCGTACCCTGAACAATCAATACCGGCATAGTAAGTTTTGCTATTTCAGTAACTGGATTGTACTTAAACCATGAGATCATATAGGGTTGCACACTGGGGCGGAAAAGCGTATACAACATGGGGCTCACATCCTGCACTGTTTTACCCTTTACCAAACTATCAATAATAGTGTAAGAAGGGTCTTTAACCATAGCAGGTTGAGCAGCTAACTGATCTTTCAGAATGCGATCTGCAGCTTTTCCAGCACCCGCAATGGATACAAATCCGTCTACCCTACCGGCTGCTGCAATCATGCCAATAAGTGACCCTTCACTATGCCCAGCAACAACTACTTTTGAAAACCGTAGATCTTTTTTTAGGATATCAATCCACGCTACTACATCCTGAATATAATCATCAAAACGGAGATCCGCTTCCTGTTTACCGGCAGCTGCACTTGCTGCTATACCCCTTTTATCATACCGAACAGATGCAATACCTTTTGATGCCAGACCTTTTGCCAACATATGAAGGCTTTCATTTTTCATCATCGGGTTATTACCATTTCGGTCTGTAGGACCAGAACCCGCAATGAGCAATACTACGGGAATTTTACCATTACTAACAGGCAGCATCAGCGAACCCATAATGGTACCACTTGCGGTTGAGAGATTAAAAGGTAATTCGGTTGATGCTGTATCGGAAAAGGAACGCGCCTGAACAGATGTAAAGGCCATCACTAACGATAAAAACAACAGCTTCTTTTTCATGGAAATCTTTAAATAATTAAATCAACAGCATCCGTTCCAGGCACAAAATACATGATACATGTTTTAAGGCTGATAATAGTAATCCAATTACTATTCGCCAAAAAACCATTCAATCCTTGTACATTCAGCACAAACAAAACAGGAAGCCGATTTATCTGCCCAGTCAATTCCCCAAAAAGTACTGCTTGCCTTATTCAACTGAGCTTGGGTAACCCAGAATAAGTTATGCTGGCAATGTGGGCATATCAAGGGTTTACCATTGATCTTTACAGACTCGGGAACATCTTTATCCTTATTAAACAAACCCATTACTTAGTCAGTTGAAACATTTAGAAATCCTGTTTTGTTAAAACATACTTATCTGTATCACTGTATTTCCTTACAAAACCATTCCATTGCTTTTCTGCATCTGCTGCTGTAGGATATGTATTCAGATCGGAGGTACAACCTGCCTGGTTTTTACAGTCTCCATTTACTTTGTCTGCCCAGGCTTTGGTGAGCACTTTGATTCTTTGCACATCGTTGGGCATCTGCTTTATGTCAGTATATATGGCGTATTGTTTTCCTTCTACGCTTTTTTGATTAACAGCACGGGATGAAAAAAAATAATACACGGTATTATTCCTGGTAGCCACAGCCGTGTCACTCAAAGCGCAAACTGCCAGACAGCAGCATAACATGATCAGTTTCATAGATTCAATGTTTACATGAAGAAATTAACAGAGGGACATTTACTAATATACGAAATATTTTGAATAAAACAAAAAACGCCCCCTTTCAGCCATAAAAAAACTGCGGCCCCATAAGGACCGCAGTCACAAAATCTTTCTTATTTCTTATTCTATATTTCTTCTTTCCTATTTCTAATTCCGCCTTCCGCCGCCTGCTCTTCCGTTCTGTTCTACTTCTTTGTTCATTTCTTCTATATCGGTTTCTGTACGGCCCGTTTTATCGCCCAACAGGTGTTCTGCAAAATAATCAGCCTGTCTCCAGAAGAAATATTCAGTCATATCACCATAACCATGTCGCTGACCGGGTAATACTACCAGGTCAAAACGTTTATTGGCACGGATCAATGCATTCGCCATACGGATGGTATTGGCAGGGTGTACGTTATTATCGATATCACCATGCGATAACATCAGTTTGCCTTTCAGGTTTTTAGCGATATCGGGGTTCTTTTCAATGCTATAGAGGAATGAAGTATCTCCTTTATCACTGATCACTTCTTTCACACCATGGTGCTGCTCACTCCACCATCTGTTATACACAGAGTTGTCGTGGTTACCCGCAGATGATACGGCTACTTTAAAGAAATCAGGATATACCAGCATCGCAGCGGTACTCATAAAGCCTCCACCTGAGTGACCATGGATACCTACACGGTTGATGTCAATATATTTATAACGATCTGCCAGTTGTTCAGCTACTGCTTTTTTATCGGCCAGACCATAATCACGCAGATTACCATAACCAAAATTGTGGTACCATTTGCTACGTGCAGGGTGACCACCACGGTTACCAAGGGTAATAACAATAAAGCCCATTTGCGCCAAACGATCGGTTCTATCGAAACCACGGCTGAAAGCCTTGTTTACAGCTTCTGTCTGAGGGCCGGGATATACGTATTCAATCAGCGGGTATTTTTTGGTACTGTCGAAATCAAAAGGTTTGTAGATGGTACCATAGATATCGGTAATACCATCATCTGCTTTTGCCTTGAATATTTCAGGGAACTTATAACCTGCAGCAAACAGAGAAGAAAGATCTGCTGTTTCCAGATCCAGTACTTTTTTACCTTCTGCATTGTACAAAACAGATTTTGGAACCGTATTTACGCGGGAATAGTTATCAATAAAGAAACTATTACCATCATTCATACGCATAGCATGATCGAAATCACCTGCATTCAGCAATTTCATACCTGTACCATCGAAATTAATACGGTACGCATGCAGGTAATAAGGATCCTCACCGGCTTCTTTACCATTGGCAGAAAAATACAGCACTCGTTTGGCTTCATCTACGCCCAGAATATCTTCACAATGGAAAGCACCAGTGGTGATCTGATTTTTCAGCTTACCATTTTCATCGTACAGGTAAAAATGAGCCCAGCCATCACGCTCGCTCCAGTGAATAAATTCTTTTCCGCCATTCACCAGTGCAATCTGGTTTACTTCGATAAAACTGTTAAAGCGTTCTTCCACCAGTGCTTTTACAGTACCGGTAGCCACATCAACCACACATACATCTATACGCTTTTGGTCACGGCCCGTGCGGGTCATATAGAATTTATCTTTGGTACCCAGCCATACACTTGGTCTCCAGTCATCATCACGTGTATTTACTTTGGCAGGTGCAGCCCATGTACCCAGGGTCTGGTCTTTAAAAGCAGATACATTTAATTCTTTTGAGGTTTTATTAGCAACATCAAACAGGTAAAGGTGATCAACCGGCGCTTCTTTTTCACCTGGCATCCAGTATTTATAGGTCTCCAATGTT
Source organism: Sediminibacterium goheungense (assembly GCF_004361915.1). Taxonomy (GTDB): domain Bacteria; phylum Bacteroidota; class Bacteroidia; order Chitinophagales; family Chitinophagaceae; genus Sediminibacterium; species Sediminibacterium goheungense. The sequence continues at coordinate 84,323 of NZ_SNWP01000010.1, forward strand.
GGGCGCGGACTGGCTACACTATTAATTACCCAGAGATTTTTCACTTTGCGGTTATCAACACGACGCATCGTAAAATATTTTGAATCGGGTGACCATAAAGCAAATACAGGCTTTCTCTTCTTGGCTTCTTTTTCTTTTTCATCATCTGTCATTCCACTACCAGAGAGGTTGCCATCATTGTAATAACCATACCCGTCGATACCATCTTTTGTGAGTGCATATTCTTCGATGGTTGAATCATTTTCATTCTTAAGTGCCTTTTCATAATTCACTTTATCCATCCAGTATACATTGTAGTTCTTACCGAATACAATTACATTACCATCAGGAGAAATATTGGCCCAGTTAGGTTTTCTCTTTGGTTTTTTGAAATCAGGCAGTTCAATCAATTCTCCTGTAGTAAGATTGTATTCAAAATAGAATACTTTCTTGGCAGGTGATGAAGCTGCAGCAGCTCCCGCAGCACCACGTCTGCCTGTAGTAGCAGAATCTTTTTTCACCTCATCCTGTGTACTTTTCACTTCAAACTGAATCCAGTTTTCATCGCGTACAAAACGCATACTGTCCAGACCCAGATTCTGTGCATCAAAAGGATCTTTTACCACACGCGTGATCTTGGCTGCCAGGTCTGCATTATCAAACAATACCTTTTTCTCTCCTTTTACAGGATCCACGATGTACCACTTTTTACCTTCTGTGGTTTCATACATGTACCAGAATTTGTCGGAATTTTTTAACCAGTGTGGGTCAACGCTGGTACTGAAAATCATTTTACCCAGTTTCTTGGGAGAAAAACGGGCAGCCAATGCATAATTGGCCTTTGTGACGGGTGTTTGTTGTGCAATAGTGGCAAATGCAAACAGCATGCATACTGACAACAGCATGAATTTTCTCATACAGTTTCTAAGTTTTTGGAAGTCTGAAAATTAGGCCAAAGCGATCAATTCACCGACGGATATTGATAAAAATTCGGTGAAGATCGTTTTTCAGTCCCTGTTAAGGGCATATAAGCACCGGCTACACAACGCTGCCAACAGGTTTTTGCTACTGGGTTTCTGACGCAGGAAGGCACCGTGGAGAGCCAGCGGACGGAGACTTACTACAGGGTTAGAGTAACCCATGCAATTACACTATTTTAGCATGAAAATAGATACGATGTTTGCTTTCAGTACTGATATAGGTTATGCCCTAACCGCCGATGCCAATGATGAACTTGCCCGTTTTAAAAAGGAATTCCATTTCCCACAAAAAGATGGAAAAGATGTCATCTATTTCTGTGGTAATTCATTGGGGCTGCAGCCCCGCCATACTGCTGCTGCTATCGAAACCGAGCTGGAGAGCTGGCGTAACTATGCTGTAGGCGGCTATTTTGGTGGTACAAATCCCTGGTTATGGTACCACCAGTACTGCACACCTGCATTGGCAAAAATGATGGGCTGTAAGGAAGATGAAGTCACCGTAATGAATGCCCTTACCGTTAACCTGCATTTACTGATGCTGAGTTTTTACAAACCCACTTCTTCCCGTTTTAAAATTATGATGGAAGCTGGAGCCTTCCCTTCCGACCAATATGCAGTGGAAACACTGGTTAAACATTTTGGGCTCGACCCCGACAAAGCCATCATTGAAATCAGTCCTAGGGAAGGTGAAAAACTATTACGTAAGGAAGATATCCTGCAAAACATAGAACAGCAGGGGGAAAGTCTGGCCATGACTTTATTTGGCGGCATCAACTATTATACCGGTCAGTTATTTGATATGGCCGCCATCACCGAAGCAGCACAAAAGGCAGGCGCCATTGCTGGCTTCGACCTCGCCCATGTTGCCGGTAATATACCTATGCAATTACATGATGTAAATATTGACTTTGCAGTTTGGTGCAGTTATAAATACCTCAATGCAGGACCAGGCGCCGTTGGTGGTGTATTTGTACATGAAAAACATGCTACCAACGCTGCCACACCCCGTTTGGCTGGCTGGTGGGGCAATGATGAAAAGACCCGTTTTAAAATGGAGAAAGGTTTTGTTCCCAAAACCAATGCTACCGGATGGAACATCAGCACATCTCAGGTATTTAATACGGTTTGTTTGAAAGCGTCTCTGGAACTTTTTGAAGCAGCAGGTATAGAAAGACTACGTAAAAAAAGTATTCACCTTACGGCTTACCTCGAATACTTATTAAAGCAACTGACACATATTAATTTTGAAATAATTACCCCTGCTGATCCCGAACAGAGAGGTGCACAGTTATGCTTATATTTTAAAGAAAGGGGTAAAGAAATTCATGATAAGATGATCAGCAGCGGCATTATAGTAGACTACCGTGAGCCAGGAGTTATCCGTGTGGCACCCGCGCCTATGTACTGTAGCTTTGAAGATGTGTATCGTTTTTATGAGATACTGAAGAATAATTTTTAATTTCTTTTATGTTTTGCAGTCTCTCTCAGTATAATCTCTTTCTTGATCTTTGATCACTTTACCACTGAGTTTCACGGAGCAAGGCCGGGGTTACACGGAGGTTTGCGAAAGAACTGTGTGCATCTCAGGTATTTTGGATGTATGTGGTTTGAATACTTTAATTTCTTGACAGGCAGTTATGAATATGATTTTCATTGATTTAATAAACAATACGTTTGATTCCATTCTTCAGTGAGTTTACATGAAAGTTGAGTAACAAACCTATTTTACAATTACTTAATTTCAGATACGTTATCATTTGTGCAATATGTACATCCGTGAAAGATTCTACAGCCTTCACTTCGACTACAATCAATCGATTTACTAGAATATCTATTCTGTATCCAGTATCAAGTTTTATTTGTTTATATACAAGTGGCATCGCAACCTGTCTTTCGGCCATAAAACCTTTCTCTATCAATTCATAATGTAAACAGGCTTCGTATGCAGATTCAAGCAGTCCAGGCCCAAGATTACTATGAACCAGGTATGCTGCTTTTAATATTTCACTTGTTAATAGTTGATGCTCCATTTTTTTTTGATCAAATCTACAGTATGCAAATACGATCCACCCGCTCCCCAACAAGCACTTCGTCCTTTATACTATTATCAAACAAACCTCCGTGCAACTCTGTGTCAAACCCTGTGTAACTCAGTGGTGATAGTTACTCTATTGTTTTATCCACATCATTACTTAATAACAAACCTTTATCTTAATAGAGTTTTCTATATTTATACCATGACTCGTCATTATTTTAGTTACCTCGCTTTGGGTGATTCGTATACGATTGGTGAATCGGTTCCTTTACATGAGGGATTTCCTTATCAGGTGGTTCAAATATTACGGAAGAAAGGTTTACATTTCCACGCCCCGGAAGTGGTCGCTAAAACCGGCTGGACCAGTTTCGAGCTTGCAGATCATATCCTGCATACCCAACTCAATGAACAATACGATTTTGTAAGCCTCCTGATTGGGGTAAATAACCAGTACCGTGGTTTACCTGTTGCAGACTTTAGAGAAGAGTTTGATTACCTGCTCAAAAAAGCCATTCATTTTGCAGGCAATAAACCAGAGCGTGTTATTGTATTATCGATACCCGATTGGGGCATCACACCTTTTGCTGCCGGAAAAGACAGTAAAGCCATCAGCGAAGCCATTGACAACTTCAATCAAGTATGTGAAGAAGGAACAAAAAAACTAGGCGGACATTTTATCAACATCACAGCACAAACACGCATGGCCAAAGATGACAGCAGCCTACTTGCCAGCGATCAACTCCATTATTCCGCCAAATCACATGCTGTGTGGGCGGAGCAGGTTGTGAAGATTATTGAGAAAACAATTTGAGAATTTGATCCGCCTTAGGCGGATTGAAAATGAAATAGGGGCTACAGATAACGACTTCATTTCCAAATTTCCAAATTATCTCATTTTCAAATTATACTCCATCATCTTTCTATTCACGCTCCCGTCTTTAAAAAATTCAAATAGTGCATAGGCAGGTGCAAAACCCTTAAATGCACCACCCCACCAATTGCCACTGACAGCACCATTACAATAGTAATGAATACCACGATATTCAACCATATCCTGTAAATGGATATGTCCGCTCAGGCAACAGCGAATATTTTTATAAGAGCGGAAGAGTTCCGTTAGTTTAAAAGAATCTGTATGCAATAAGGCCCGCGAAATTTTCCTGTCGCCATTGTCTTCCGTTTTATCGAAGAAAAATCCAGATACATACGACACGATGGGAATATGCGATGCAATACAGATATGCATATCGGCATCTGTTGATTTGAGTTCATTCTCGAGCCATTGCCACTGTTCCTCATCAATTTTGGCGATATAGCCACCATTGTTTTCATGGGCACTGTCGAGTATGATAAATTTCCAGTTATTTTTGGTGAAACTGTAATACCTGCCGGGCATCTGATGCTGCTGTACCGCCCATGCCTTATTATAAAGCGGATCGTTTTTTATCTCCGGTTCTGTCATCTGCCAGCCCCAGGCATCATGGTTACCGATACAGTGGTAAATGGGTAATCTGTTTTCTGCCGTGAGGATTTTGTTCCATAGATCCCACTGTTCCTGCACTTTGGCTTTTGTTGCTTTCATGGCATCCATGATGGCATCGCCACCATTCATAATAAAGTCTACAGAAGGTTTGAGCGCATTTACATGTTTAAACGCCTGCTGCATACCACGCTCAGGTACTTCTCCGGTTTTTACATGTACATCAGAGATAAATGCTACACGAAAAGAGGGTTTGGCATTTGTTTCGGCAGCAGCAGCCAATGGCAGTGCGGCAACAGCAGCGGCAGATAAAGATCCCTGCTGCAAAAATTTTCTTCTGTTCATGGACTGGGATTTTCAGGATGATAAAGATATACTTTCATGAAAGTAAAAAAACCAGGGTATTTTCTTTATCCGCTGATCCTTCCTATGAAAGATAGATAGACATTTCGGTCTGGTATTCCTGTGCCATTTTTTTAGCCGCGGCTGCATAATCTTCGCCACTACTTGCAAAAATGACAGCACGGCTGGCATTTACCAATAAACCGGCATCTTTATTCAATCCGTATTTAGATACTTCTTCCAGACTACCTCCCTGTGCACCAACACCAGGCACGAGCAGAAAATGATCGGGTATGATGCTACGTATATATTCGAGGTCGCTGGCTCGGGTAGCACCTACCACAAACATTAGGTTCTCAGGTGTTCCCCACTCACAGGTGGTTTGCAATACCTGCTCATATAACTGTTTACCATTTTTATGCTCCAGTGGCAATCGTTGAAAATTAAAACTACCTGCATTCGAAGTAAGTCCGAGTACAATGGTCCACTTATCCTTGTATTCCAGAAAAGGGCGCACGCTGTCCTCACCCATATAGGGTGCTACAGTTACCGCATCAAAGGGTAATACTTCAAAAAAAGTTTTGGCATATTGAGCCGAGGTATTACCAATATCTCCCCTTTTGGCATCGGCGATGGTAAAATGGGTATCGGGAATATACGCCAGTGTTTCTGCCATGATTTCCCAGCCTTTCAATCCCTGCGACTCATAAAAAGCAGTATTGATTTTGTATGAAACACAATGATCTTTTGTTGCATCAATAATGGCTTTATTAAAAGTCAGTACTGCATCAGGTTGTCCTTTCAAGTGAGCAGGAAGTTTTTCAATATCTGTATCCAGTCCTACACAGAGATAAGAACCTTTTTTTGTAATCTGATCGATCAGTTGTTGGCGGGTCATGGCGCAAAAATAAGAAATTAAGCCTGCCCTGAGCCGCCCAAGTAAAATCTGAAAGTCACCAATACTGCAACCCGATTTCCAGATTCCTTATTTCTTATTCCATATTTCTCTGTTTCTCTGTTCCTCTGTTTCTCTACCTTCGCCAAAAGCTTGCTTTTTATGGAAAAACAACCAATGTATTACGGAACCTATCTTGGCTTGGACAAAGTATTGAATGCGCAGCATCCTGTAAGTTTTGAAGCGGGCAATGAACCTGCACATGATGAAATGCTATTTATCATCATTCACCAGGCATATGAATTATGGTTCAAACAGATATTGTTTGAACTGGATTATATCACGGGCGTTTTCAGCAAAGAAAAAATCAATGATAATGCAGAAGATATGAACCTGGTTCGTCACAGGTTACGCAGGATCATCCAGATTCTTCAGTTACTGAATAAGCAGGTGGAGATTCTCGATACCATGACACCGTTAGATTTTCTCGAGTTCCGCAACCTGCTCACACCTTCCTCCGGTTTTCAGAGTAAGCAATTCAGGCTGCTGGAAGCCAGACTGGGACTGGAAATCGACCACCGCCACCACAAAGACTACTATAAAAGAACCAATGAGGGCGGTTTTACCCGGGAGGATTATCAGCATATTACCGCTATAGAAGAAGGACATAATTTACTTGAACTGGTAAATAGATGGCTGGAGCGTATTCCTTTCTTCCGCGAAGATTTCTGGACTGGTTATAAAGCTACTACAGCCGGTAAACACCATCCATTCTGGAATGATTACCGAGCCGTTTATGAAGCCGGATTGACTGAAAGAGAAAAAAATAAAATTCACGATTTCGATCTTGTTTTCTTTGAACAGAGAGCTGCACATTATACCGATGAGCAAGCTACAGCCATGAAAACACTTTTCTCTCCTGCTGCATTGCGTTCAGCCTTGTTCATTATGCTGTACCGAGATTTTCCTCTTTTCCAGACTTCTTATCAGGTACTGGATGCACTAATAGAAATAGATCACCTGATGAGCAGTTGGCGCCATAAACACCTTGTGATGGTAAGGCGCATGATCGGTATGCGTGTGGGAACAGGTAATACATCCGGTGCCGGTTACCTGGAAGGTGCCATGAGCAAACATTTTGTATACAGGGATCTTTCAGGGTTATCCACTTACCTGATTGAAAGAAAAAAATTACCTGCATTACCAGATGCTTTGATCAGAAATCTGGGATTTCAGCTTTGATTAATTTGAGAATTAGACAATTTGAAAATTTGAAAATAAGGAAGCTATTATTACTTAATGATCTGTAGAATAGGCAATTCTGTTTTTTTTGCGAAGCAAAAATCTCTTAGATTTTCAAATTTTCAAATTGTCTAATTTTCAAATTATTTCAGTAATTTAGTAGTATCCCCCAACCGCGCTTTTGCGGACTATATAAGCATTGTACATACAGGGCATGGCGCTGTGTGTTTATCGTTCAATTTAAAAAACCTTGCATGATGTTGCGCATCAAACAGACTTTGTTGTTATTACTTGTAGCTGTATTTGTACAGGCACAGGTTGGACTTGACCAGAAACTGGGTGTTGATCCAAAAGTTAAGATCGGTAAGCTGAGTAATGGACTCACATATTACCTGCGTAAAAATGTGGAGCCGAAGAACCGGGCCGAATTACGACTGGTAGTAAATGCTGGCTCTATTCTTGAGTCGGATCAGCAATTGGGGCTTGCCCACTTTGTGGAACATATGGCTTTCAATGGCACCAAAAATTTCAAGAAACAGGAATTGGTAGATTTTCTGGAAAAAAGCGGTGTGAATTTTGGTGCAGACCTGAATGCCTATACCAGTTTCGATGAAACCGTGTATGAGTTACAGGTACCTACTGATAGTATGCAGGTATTTAAAAAAGCCATGCAGATTCTCGAAGACTGGGCCCACCAGGTAAGTTTTGAACCCGTTGAAATTGATAAAGAAAGAGGGGTAATTGTAGAAGAATGGAGACTTGGACGTGGTGCTGATGCACGTATGCGTGACAAATATTTTCCGATTATCCTCAAAGGTTCTCAATATGCCAAACGCATTCCCATTGGCACCAAACAGAGCATTGAAAAATCACCTTACAGCCAGCTTACTAAGTTTTACAAAGACTGGTACCGTCCAGATTTACAGGCAGTGATTGTGGTGGGAGATATTGATATTGCAGAAACCGAACAAATGATTAAAGATCATTTCGGGAAAATTCCTGCGGCAAAAACCCCACGCCCCAGAACAAAATTTGGCGTGCCTTCTTTTCCGGAAACACGCACATCGATACTCACCGATCCTGAACAACCCTATAATGTGATACAGGTATATTACCTGAGACCTGAAATTCCGCAGTCAAAAACAGAAAAAGAATACCGGGCCAGTATTGTACGCAACCTGTTTAACCAGATGATGAGCAGTCGCCTGGAAGAAATTGCCCAGAAACCAGAAGCGCCTTTTCTTTTTGGCAGCAGCAGTTATGGTTCATTCATTGGCGATAAAGATGCTTTTAGCCTGGTAGCTGTAGCCAAAACAGCCAAAGAGATTTCAGCTTCTGTTGAAACACTCTTAAGAGAAAATGAAAGAGTAAAGCAATTCGGTTTTGTGCAAAGTGAGTTGGATCGTGCCATAAAATCTACCCTCTCCCGTTTTGAGAATATTTATAATGAAAGAGACAAAACGAAATCTGCAGAACTGTTACAGGAATATATACGCAATTACCTCAAGGGTGAAACCATTCCCGGAATAGAAAAAGAATTCGAAATGCACCAGAAATACCTGCCAACCATTCAGTTGGCAGAAGTAAATGCATTAATCAAACAATGGATCACGACACAGAACAGATCGGTGGTCATCACAGCCCCTGAAAAAGACAAGGCTGATATGCTCACTGCTACACAGGTTACTGCCCTGCTGAATAAACCACTGGGGCCATTAAAACCATATGAGGATAAAGTGGTGAAAGGTGCTATACTACCTGTTCAGCCTGTTGCGGGTAAAGTGGTCAATGAAAAGAAATATCCATCCATTGAAACCACTGAATGGACCTTATCAAATGGTGCCAGGATGATTCTGAAGCCTACCAATTTTAAAAATGATGAGATCCAGTTCTCTGCTATCAGTTGGGGCGGCACTTCTTTGTACAGTGATAAAGATTATGTAAATGCATCTACCGCTTCTGGCGTAGCCCAGTTCGGAGGAATCGGCGACCTGGATATTCAGAGTCTGCAAAAAGAAATGGCCGGTAAAAACTGTTTTGTATCGCCTTCTATTGCCAACTATATGCAGGGACTCAATGGAAACAGTACCACCAAAGACCTGGAAACAGCGATGCAATTACTGCATGGTTACTTTGTGGCACCCAGAAAAGATGCCAATATGTTTGAGGTACTGAAACAGCAGATGCAGGTACAGATGACCAATAAAGACAAGGACCCAGGTTCTGTTTTTGCTGACTCTGTAAACTATATCATGGGTAATTACCACCCAAGAAGAAAACCCTTCACTTTAGAAAGTATCGGACAACTGGATTTGGATCGTGCCTTTGATATTTACAAAGATCGTTTCAGCAATGGTGGCCAGTTCCTGTTCACTTTCGTGGGTAATTTCAATCTCGATACCATGAAAATGCTGGCTGAAAAATACATTGCCTCTCTGCCGACTTCTGATAAAAAAGAAACCTGGAAAGATGTAGGTATCCGATACCCCAAAGGACAGGTTAACAAAACCATCAGAAAAGGTAAGGAAGCCAAAGCAAGTGTACGTTTATACTTTACAGGTGAAGTAAATGAGATCAATGAAATGGATGAAGTACAACTGGGACAGCTTACCAAGGCACTTGCTATAAAACTGAGAGAAGTTTTAAGAGAAGATGCGGGTGGTGTGTATGGTGTAGGTGTGAATGGAGGCTTTAGCCGTGAGCCGGTAAAAAGTTACAGTATTGGTATTCAGTTTGGTTGTGCACCTGAAAACGTTGACAAACTGGTTGACCTTGTGATGGAGGAAGTTAAAAACACCAAAGCCAATGGTGTACCTGCGGTAAATATTGAAAAGGTAATAGCCGAGCAAACACGTAGCCTTGAAAATGATGTGAAAGAAAACAGCTACTGGCGCTACCGTCTGGAGCAAAACTTTTTCCGCAGCACCGACCCTACAGACATTTTGAAAGCAGGCGACAAGATAAAACTGCTTACAGTAGATAAAACGAAAGAACTGGCCAATCGCCTGTTCAATGAAAACAATATGGTTAAACTGATCCTTTTACCGGAACAGCAGTAACCCGGCGGCTATCACTGCACCCTCATATTCTCTGCTGTAAATCAAATCTTTCCCGAGGAGATATACCTGCAAAGAATATGAGGGCATGCAGATAGTGGCAATGTTATTGACGGGTTTTCTCCATTGGGAGTTCCGGCAAGCGGCTCCATTCCTGTAAAGAACCGTCATAAATTTTCATCGGATAACCGAGTATTCTTCCTGCCAGGTAAACCACACTCGCGGTTTGCCCGATAAAGCAATAACCAATCATTTCCTTTTGCTTATCCTTATTAACGGCATTGAAATAATTCGTTAACTGCACCACTGGTTTGAACTTAGTGGTACTATCAATCAAATCAGGATAAGGCAGGTTAAGGGCTCCGGTAATATGTCCGTCACGAGGATTACCTGTAACATCTCCATCATAAAATCTTTTCAGCCGGGCATCCACTACCAGTTTATCTGCCCCTGCCAATGCTTTCTGTACATAATTTTTATCTACCAGCAATTGCTGATACCTGGGTTCAAAATTGCCTTTGACTACAACAGGTGAAGCTCCCATTTCTACTGGCAAGCCAGCCCTTTTCCACTCTTCCAGTCCGCCATTGAGCAGGCTCACTTTACCATAAAGTCCCAGATGTTCAAGGGTAAGAAACATCCTTGCTGTTACCGTAAGATCGGTACGGGTATAGGCCAGCACCACCTGTGTGTTTTGATGGATGCCTAAGGCCTGTAGTGTTTTTCTGGCAGATGCCAGATCAGGCGCATTGAAATTACCTTCGGGTGAATGGGCTCCCAACCAATCGGGCCAGAGAAAATGCGCTCCGGGAATATGTTCTGTTTCAAAATCGAGACGAAGAAAATTGGTCTGCAGTATCACCAGGTTTTTATCCTGTTTATGCTCCTGCAACCATTCGGGGCTTACCAGAATGGGGTTCGGTTGTGCATAGATAGCAGTTGATGCAGCAACAGCCACTACAAGCAGTATATAGCGCATATAAGAGTTTTAGAGGTTTAAGCTACAAAACTATATGGAGAGGTGATGTTAAAACTGAAGAATGGAGTGGCGTGAATGGTCAATGAAAGAAGGGTGAATAGTGAGTAGTCAGTAGTGAGTATTGAGATACTTGGTCTACAGACTGCTCACTACTCACCATTGACCATTCACCCCCCTGCGTCTTTTCACAGTTGCAGCATCTAAATAGGTTTATTAATTTTAATATATGAAGCCTATTTTATTCTTCAGCATGGCTTTTTGCCTTCTTCTATGTACTAAGCTTATGGCACAATCTGATCAGCTTACAAAGATCAGGGCCGTACAGGCTGTTAATATCTGGCCGGTTTCAATCAATGGCGAATCGAATGATACACTGGTTTATTTTTTTCGAAATGATACCGTTTTACTGAGAACCTCTCATACTTCCCGGCATATGTTTTACTCTGCCGATCAGGAGGAACCTGACAGCATGTTGGTAACCAACATTTATCGCTATTTTCTTTATAAAAAAGGAGCAACAAAAGGACAATGGCTGGAAGATTACAAGATTTCACCAGATAAATTTAACGATACAGAACTGGTAGATTCAGTGCTGGCTAATAAACAAGGTTATTTTGCTACGCCTTTAGCAGAACTGATTCAACATGATAGCATACAATTAATCCATACTAAAACGATTGATCAGCAGATAGAGAAAACATATATCTTCAATAAACACCGACATCTGAAAGGTGCAGATACATTGATTTTGGGATTTCATCCTGGCTTTAAACAGACTGAATTTCGTTTTTACAACTACCAACCTCCTGAAGAAAATATGGTATTGAATAGTGTTCGGATGATTATTCAATGTGATGAAGCCATACAAAAGAATATGCCCGAGTTCGCCCTCATGAAATTTCATCATTACCTGAGTGAAGTATCTCCCGCTATCATTGCAGAAGCGGAAAAATACTTTGCACTTTTTCGAAGCCTCAAGAGCACAGCTTCAGGGCAATGAGAAAAGGGAAGGGTGAATGGTCAATGGTGAATGGTGAATAAAGATGAATGAGTTGTCAGTAGATTAGCCTTCCGTACTCACTACTGACTACTGACTACTGACTACTCACCGCTCACTCTTCTTAGCTGGCTTTTCATTATAACACAGAAAGCTTTCATTCCTAAACCCTATCAAAGCGAAAATCTCGAAAATAATTTTACAAAGAATGACTTTTACCTGTGAAAGAATCTCGGTTTTATCACCGGTAAGCGACAATGTAAGGCGGTTTCCACTTGCTGATAGCTGAAAGCCTAAGCTTTTCAGTATTGTTAATTGATCTTCATAAAATACCCACTTCTTAAGATGCTCATGAATGTCGGGCATGGTAATGTTCAGGGTATTCTTTGTATAGCTGAATTGCAAAATCAGGTTTTGTTGCTGACTGAGAACCAGCTTCAGGTTTTTGATTTCTTTTTTCAATAATCGTTCCAATGTTTCATCGAAAAAAGTTTGCGGAACCGATGAAGGCGTTTGTTCAATTGGCACCTGATGAAGTTTTCCCAGTTCTTCCTGCCCCTCTCTTACCCACCTTTCCAGTAAGTCTTTCATATAAGGATCCGTTTCAGATTCGCGTTGTTTTTGAACCCGCTTCAATCGTCTTTGTAAAGAATCTTTCTGATCATACAATGGATCTTCTAAATTGTGTAGTTTTCGCAACCTTCTGTTTACCTCATACAAGGCTTCAGATTTATAATGAGCCATCAAGTATTCTTTTTCGCTGAGGTACACTTCTATATCTTTTTGAAGCTGCGCTTTTTCTTCTTCGTATATTGAAATTAAAAGTGAGAGCTGACTATCCACTATAGCATGTATTTGTATGGTTGTTGCGAGCCTCCACCTTGGCAAAATGAGTGGGACGAACAAAAAGCATCCTCCAACCATTCAAATATAATAAAATATAAGCATGCATCAAAACCTATATTTATATTAAAATTGAGAGTCAGGAGTGATCATATTGATTATATTAAAAAAGCTATCTCAAATAATAAAAAACACTCACTACTCACTACTCACTACTGACTACTTACTACTCCCCCTCTCTTTCCTCATTTCAACAAACTTCTCAGCAATGGAAAAAAAACCGTTGGTCTTTCAACCCAGGGAAAATGGCCACTCCGTTCTATATAGGTTATTTTTGAATCAGCAAGGCGAAGGTTCATGATTTCCTGTGTACCATCATTAAGAAAGTCCTGTCTTCCCTGAATAATATTTACCTTTTTTTGTAAGGCGTATGCTTTTGTTGCGATATCCCATTTCCAGAAACCCGGTTGATCGAAATACGCATTGAAAAAATCATTGCTGAAAAAAATAGTTTTCTCAAGTACTGGTATAGAAGAAAGGAAAGAGGTGATTTTCTTTTTGTCGAAAAAATAAGATTTGAGGAAGATAGCCTGCATCTTAAATTCTTTATCAACCGCATTCAGACTTGTATCAGCCCCGATATTACCCACTGTGGTCATATCCTGATCGGTAAGCCGCATCATGGCATTATCATTCGAATAACGCTGGAAACGATTATCGGTACCAATGCTTGATACCAGAATGATTTGGCGAACATGTTGGGGGTATTGAATGGCATAACTCAATCCAAAATGGGTACCATAACTATGCCCTATTACCGTCCAACTACCGATGCCTAATTTTTGCCGTACCTTTTCTATATCAGCAACTACTTTATCAGGATTTACCCAACCTGTATCAGGTTTACGGTACTGAGATCGGCCCGTTCCTTCATAATCAATGAGAATGCACTGATAGCCAGGCAAAGAATCGGCTATAGCCCGCATATAATAACTTGAAAATCCGGGACCACCCTGTAAAAGTACCAACGGTGCTCCTGTTCCTTTGGTATAGAAATGGAGATACCCACTTTTAAGAGGTATAGAATCATGTTTGTACTGTGCAGACAGTTTAAAAAAGAGAAAAATGAACGTACTCAGGGTTACTAATTTGCGCATGATATATAGATAATTTATTTTAAATATAGGAAGGAATGAAGAGTCTAGCAGATATTGTTTAGTTCATGTAGAAAAGACAGGCAGCTAATCTTAATTCCTGTTTTGCTTATACCATGCATTTGTGAGCCATTTAAATTCTTTCGAGGATTTTTAAAAACTTCGAGGGTATGTTTTTGAGATATAAGCTTTGTGAGCCTTTTGCTCATCAGTCATTCAAATTCCTGTTTCTTATTCCTTATTTCGTGTTCCTTATTCCATATTTCCTACCTTGCAGCTTCAAAATTTAGAAACATGAGCTTTGGTACTTTTTCCTATCCCATTCCGGCCAATGAGCCTGTTAACAGTTATGCACCCGGCACACCTGAAAAAGCTGCTTTAAAAAAAGCCCTTGCCGACCTGAAAAAGAAAGAAATCGATATCCCCATGTATATCGGTGGCAAGGCCGTTAAAACGGGTAATAAAGTGGCGATCCATCCGCCACACGAGATTAAACATACCCTTGGCTATTTTCATGCGGGTGAAGAGAAACACGTGAATCAGGCTATCGATGCAGCTTTAAAAGCCAAAGATGCCTGGACTGCTATGAGTTGGGAAAACAGGGCGCATATTTTCCTGAAAGCTGCCGACCTGCTGGCTACCAAGTATCGCTATACTATGAATGCAAGTACCATGCTCGGACAAAGCAAGAATGCTTATCAGTCTGAGATTGACAGTACCTGTGAGTTGATTGACTTTTTACGTTTCAATGTGCACTTTTTAAGTGAGATCTATAAACAACAGCCTGTATCGGCCCCAGGTATGCACAACCGTATGGAATGGCGTGCGCTTGAAGGATTTGTACTGGCGGTTACACCTTTTAACTTCACCGCTATCGGTGGTAACCTCCCTACCTCGGCTGCCATGTGCGGTAACGTAGTAGTTTGGAAGCCTGCCAATACGCAGATTTATTCTGCACAACTGTTTATGCGTATCCTGAAGGAAGCAGGATTGCCTGATGGTGTCATCAACCTGATTTATGTTGACGGACCTACTATTGGTAAAGTTTGTTTCAATCACCCTGAATTTGCCGGTGTACACTTCACAGGCTCTACCGGTGTGTTTAACAATATGTGGAAAGTAATCGGTGAGAATATTGCTAAATACCGCTCTTACCCCCGCATTGTTGGTGAAACCGGTGGTAAAGATTTTGTGATTGCACACTCCAGTGCCAATGTGGATGCAGTGGTTACTGCACTTGCCCGTGGCGCTTTTGAGTACCAGGGACAGAAATGTTCAGCTGCTTCACGTGCTTATCTGCCCGATAATATCGCGGCGGAAGTAAAACAGAAATTAGTAGCTACGCTGAAGACCATGAAAATGGGTACGGTTGAAGATTTCAGTAATTTCATCAATGCAGTTATTGACGAGAAAGCTTTTAACAGCATCACCAAATATATCGACGGTGCTAAAAAAGATAAGAAAGCGAAAATCATTGCCGGCGGTAACTACAGTAAAAAAGAAGGCTACTTCATTGAACCTACTGTTATTGAAACCACTGACCCGAAATACAGAACCATGTGCGAAGAAATCTTCGGCCCGGTATTGACCATTTACACATATAAAGCTGCCGATTTCGAAAAAACACTGGACCTTGTTAACAACACTTCTGCCTACGCTTTAACAGGTGCTGTACTGTCGCAAGACAGGGCTGCCGTTGAACTGGCTACCAATAAACTGCGTAATGCTGCTGGTAATTTCTACATCAACGATAAACCAACCGGTGCTGTTGTGGGTCAACAACCTTTTGGTGGTGCAAGAGCTTCCGGCACCAATGATAAAGCCGGCAGCATGCTCAACCTGTTCCGTTGGTTAAGTGCCCGTACCATAAAAGAAACCTATAACCCACCAGTTGATTACAGGTATCCGTTTATGAATGAAGCGTAGATAATAAGGAATAAGAAATAAGGAATATGAAATGGAGAAGTTAGCGCCTTTGTTTTTGTTTAGATTTCTGTGCTAATTTTCACATCGATTATAAAAACGCTAAATGAAAAAAGCCTCCATAAGGAGGCTTTTTTTTCATGCACATGAGAAATAAAAATCAAAATAAACACATCCTCTGATTACTAATTCCTACCCATACTTTCTTCTTTCATATTTCTTATTTCATATTCCTTATTTCTTATTTCTTATCCTTATTTTACTTCGGTAAAACAACGCCATCAATTACATGGATCACGCCATTGCCAGCTTTCAGATCGGTAGCTGTAACGGTTGCAACACCACCATTTTCATCTGTCAGAATTACTTTACCATCCTTGAGTGAAGCAGTTAATGAACCACCGCTAACTGTTTTTACAACGGCTTTACCTTTACCATCTTTGATAGCTTTGATGACAGCAGCAGCATCCAGATTTCCGGCTACAACATGGTAAGTCAGTACTTTGGCTAACTGAGCTTTGTTTTCTGGTTTCAATAAATTATCAACAGTACCAGCAGGTAATTTAGCAAAAGCGTCATTTACCGGAGCAAACACTGTGAATGGACCAGCACCTTGTAGAGTTTCTACCAGTCCGGCAGCTTTAACAGCAGCAACCAGTGTAGTGTGTGCTTTAGAACCTACTGCTATGTCTACAACAGTTTTCTGAGCAGATACGGTTACAAATGCACCCATTAATAGTGCGAAGGCAAAAGAGAAAAATTTCATTTTCATTTTTATAGGTTTTGTTTCTTGGGTATTACTACAGGCAGTAACATGAAAGAGTTCAATCCTTTTTTTCTTTTTTATTTTTTTAACAGCATCGTTTAACAGATATGATCATAAAAGTTTAATCCTTTCAACACAAATAAAATCTGCCTATAAACCTGTGGATCGGAGAACCAATCAATTTTTACATTTGTTATGAATAAAAAGTAGTTTTCAATATGGCAAACCCGAATATTGAGCTGATAGCAGCGCTGAGAACCACCGCTACCCGTTTAAAAAATGGAGCACCCTATGCCTGGGGTAACCATGGTGCCTGCAACTGCGGCAATCTCTTGCAGGTAATAACAGATTTATCAAAAGAAGAAATACTTACGTATGCCCATTCGGGCATCGGTGAATGGACAGAACTGGCGGAAGACTATTGTGGTGTTACCAATGCACCCGTTAGTCTTTTACTAAAAAAGTTACAGGATGCGGGGCTAACCCCTACCGATATTCACCACCTCGAATACCTCGACGACCGGCAGGTACTCAATGCCCTTCCCGGTGGCTTTCGCTGGCTCAAACGCAACCAGCGTGAAGACGTTATTCTCTATTTTGAAACCTTTGCCCTATTACTGGAAGATCAGTTGATTGAATCGGTACCGCTACCAAAAATGGATTTTGAGATCGAGGAAATGGTTATTTGAGTCCGGAAGACCAAAAGTCGGAAAGACCGGGTACAATTTTGTGCCCCGCCATTTCGCCCCACTTCCTCATTTCATATTCCATATTTCTTATTCCTTATTTCTTATTCCCCTCCGGGGCTGCTCATTCATTTTTGCCACATAACCCCTATATTTGCTCCTCAAAATTTGACCAAGTGCCAACCAAATTTTCTAAAGAAACTTATCTATACTGGTATGAGCTGATGCAGCTTATCCGTCAGTTTGAACTGAAAGCCGAGGAAATGTATAAAATGGCGGGTAAGATCCGTGGTTTTTTCCATGCCTATGTAGGCCAGGAAGCCATTGCTGCAGGCTGTATGACTGCTACCCAGCAGGATGACCCCTTTATTACTGCCTACCGCGACCATGGTCTGGCCCTGGCAAAAGGCGTTAGTGCCAATGCCTGTATGGCTGAACTGTATGGTAAAGCAACCGGTTGTGCGAAAGGAAAAGGTGGTAGTATGCACTTTTTCAGTGTGGAACACAAATTCTTTGGTGGTCACGGTATTGTAGGTGCCCAGATTGGTACCGGTGCAGGACTGGCTTTTGCCGAGAAATACAGGGGTTCACAGAATGTGGTACTCTGCTATTTTGGTGATGGTGCTGCCAGACAAGGTATGCTCCATGAAACCTTTAACCTGGCTATGACCTGGAAACTACCAGTCATTTTCATCTGCGAGAATAATAACTACGCCATGGGTACTTCTATTGAACGTACCAGTAACGTAACCGATATCTATAAACTGGCAGATGCGTACGATATGCCCGCTGATAAAATCGATGGTATGTCGGCTGAAGCTGTACACGAAGGCGTAGCAAGAGCCGTAAAAAGAGCGAGACAGGGCGATGGGCCTACCCTGCTTGAAATGAAAACCTACCGATATAAAGGTCACTCGATTTCTGATCCCCAGAAATACCGTACCAAGGAAGAGGTGGATGAATACAAAGAACAGGATCCGCTCACACAGGTGCGTAAAACCATTCTGGACAATGGTTTTGCTACAGAAGAGTTCCTGAATGCCATTGATACCCGTATTGATGCCGTGGTGGAAGAAAGCGTTCGCTTTGCAGAAGAAAGCCCATGGCCCGATGACAGCGAAGTATTAAAGGATGTGTATATCGATCAGAACTATCCATTTATTGTAGATTAATTTTCAACCAACACATAATAACCCGAATAATTTTCTCCCATGAGTGATAAGCACGAAGTGACGCAAGAACATCAGCCCCTGGCAAAAGCGCAGGGTTTCTGGCAACAATACCAAAAAATAATTATCGGCGCTGTTGCCGTTGTAGTAATAGGTATTGCCGGCTGGTTTGGTTATAACGAATACATCGTTAAGCCAAAGGAAGAAAAAGCGGCTGAAGCTTTATTCAAAGCAGAAGAGTATTTCCGTATGGACTCTTCTAACCTGGCACTGAATGGTGATGGTCAGACCCGCGGTGCACTATACGTTATTAAAAATTTCAGTGGTACCAAAGCTGCCAACCTTGCACATTTTTATGCAGGTGTAAGCTACCTGAAACTGGGCGACTTCAATAACGCCGTTAAGTACCTGAAAGATTTCTCAACCGATGCAAAACAGATTCAACTGTTGGCCTATGGTGCATTGGGCGATGCTTGTGCTGAGCAGAACAAAACCGATGATGCGATCAGCTACTATAAAAAAGCGGGCAGCACCTTTGATAAAGACGATAATAACTCTGCTGAATACCTTTTCCGTGCAGCACTCCTGCTCGAAACAAAAGGTAAGAATGATGAAGCATTGGCGCTATACAAGGAGATCAAAGAAAAATTCCCTAAAACCGATAAAGGTTTTCAGGCCGACAGATATATCTATCGTTTAAGCATTGAAAAAAACGACCTGGGAGCTAACTAATGGCAACAAAAGGAAATACCTCAGTAAACAAAGGCATCCCTACCCTAAAGGATGCCTTTGTTGTTATCGTTAAAACCGAATGGAACGCGTATATCATCAATAAGCTGGAAGCTGGGGTGAAGAAAGTGTGCAAGACACAGGGGGTCAAGGTTACCAGCATTGTGGTACCCGGGGCGGTTGAAATTCCATTTGCGGTAAAGAACCATTATGCTTACAGCAAACAATTACCCGATGCCTATATAACACTGGGCACTGTGATTCGGGGCGACACCCCGCATTTTGATTATGTGTGTAAATCTGTAACCGATGGTGTACTGCAACTGAACCTTAGCCTCGATGTACCTGTTATCTTTGGAGTATTAACAGTTGACAATGAACAGCAGGCTATAGAAAGAGTGGGTGGCAAACATGGACATAAAGGAGAGGAAGCTGCTATTACAGCTATTAAAATGATTGCATTGAACCGTAAATTGATGAATCAAAAGTCCTGACATTCAACTCACATGCGTGTACAAATCTTTATACCCTGTTTTATAGACCAGCTCTACCCTACTGTTGCTTTCAATATGGTAAAAGTATTGGAGAAAGCAGGTTGCGAAGTAAGCTACAATGCTAACCAGACCTGTTGTGGGCAGCCCGCCTTCAACGCTGGTTTCTGGGGCGAGGCGAAAGATGTTTGTAATAAATTCATGCAGGACTTCAGCGGAGCTGATTATATCGTTGCACCGAGTGCCAGTTGTGTAGGTTTTGTAAAAAACTATTACAGTAAACTCTATGAACAATCCGCACAACAGCAAGCCGCAAAAAAAATCAGCAGTCGCATTTTTGAATTGTCTGATTTCCTGGTCAATATTCTCAAAACAGAAGACCTTGGTGCCAGTTTTACCGGCAAAGTAACCTATCACGACAGCTGTGCGGCATTACGTGAATGTGGACTAAAGCAGGAACCCCGTAAACTCCTGCAACATGTGAAAGGATTGGAACTGGTGGAGATGGCTGACAATGAAACCTGCTGTGGCTTTGGTGGTAGTTTTGCGGTTAAGTTTGAACCCATCAGTATTGCCATGGGCGATCAGAAAATTACGAATGCAACTGCTACAGGTGCAGAATATATCATCAGTACTGATATGAGTTGCCTGATGCATATTGATGGTTGTATAAAACACAAAGGCACCGGGTTACAGGTATTGCATCTGGCAGATGTACTCGCTTCATTCTAAATCATTCAACCTATTTGTATGGCTTACTGGCTCATTAAATCTGAACCCTTTAAGTATAGCTGGGATCAGTTTGAAAAAGACAAATCCACTTTCTGGGATGGTGTTCGCAATTATGCCGCACGCAATAACCTGCGTGCCATGAAAAAAGGTGATCTGGCTTTCTGGTACCACAGCAATGAAGGATTGGAAATTGTGGGTATTGCGAAAGTGATCAAAGAAGCGTATCCCGATCCTACCATTGATGATGAAACCTGGTCGGCAGTTGATTTTGCTCCTTTTAAAAAATTGAAAAAGCCAGTCGGACTTGCTGAAATCAAGACTGATAAAAGACTTGCCAACATGGCACTTGTACGTCTGGGCCGTTTATCTGTACAACCTGTTACAGATGAAGAATGGAAAATTATCATGGAACTTTCCGGTACTAAATGATTCCCCCTTTGATGATCCCCGTTCACCCCTGTTCACTGCGGTGAACTTACCCGAATATTCACCGCAGAGAACGGAGGAAACGAAGATTGCGCAGGGTTATCTTTTAACAGATTTTATTGGGTTACTTTCCTGTGGTCTGTGGTATTCATAGCTACAGGCCTGTGCATTTTTTTCTTCACTGCATCTCATTAAAAACAAAATTTATGAAGACCATCCCCTACATGGCCTGTGTGGCCATACTGCTATCTATTGCCTGTAACAGATCAGGTGCCGATCAACTAAAGGAGAAAACAACTACTGCAGATATTGAGCTTACGGAAGTAGCAACTGTAGATACAGCCTATACGCCACCGCAAATGGTACCCGATGAATTACAGAAAGAAAAAACAACTGATCCTCCTAGTTTTCAGGATTGGGATAAAAAATTGATCAAGACTGCCAACATTACTGTTGAAGCCGGCAACTATAACCGCTTTGATCAGGATATCAGATCAACATTGAAGAAATACGGAGCCTATATTGCTGCAGAAGAGCAACTTTTTTCTGAAGACAGAAAACAAAACCTGATGACCATTAAAGTACCGGTTATCTATTTTGAATCATTGCTGGGTCATGTAGGTACTGACAGCAATCGTATTGTACAAAAAAATATCAGTACAGAAGATGTTACGGCTGACATGTATGACAGCAGGTCGAGAATAGAGGCCCGGAAAAAAATCAGGGATCGTTATGTTCAGTTATTGCAACAGGCCAAAAAAATGGATGATGTATTAAAAGTGGAGCAGGAAATCAATGCTATACAGGAAGAACTCGAATCGGCTGCCGGCAGGCTCAATTATCTCTCACACCAAACTTCTTACAGCACCATCCACCTCACCTATTACTCTTTACTCACAGCTATACCTGAAACGCAGAAACCCAATGCAATCTGGCCACGCATCAAAGAAGGTCTGGCTGATGGCGGTAATATTTTACTGGAAATAATTCTCTTTGGTATTCGTTTATGGCCCTTAATTTTAATAGGCCTACTAATTGGCTTCTTATGGAAACGAAAACTTCAGACCGTCAAAAAATAAAACCCAAACTGGTGGTACTCACAGGAGCCGGTATCAGTGCAGAAAGTGGTATCAAAACTTTTCGCGACAGCGATGGACTCTGGGAGGGCCACGATATTTATGAAGTGGCTTCCCCCAAGGGCTGGAAGAAAAACCCTGCACTGGTACTTGACTTTTATAACCTCCGCAGGAGAGATATTGCTGCTGCACAACCCAATGCAGCTCATAACGGGCTTGCGGATCTGGAAGCTGATTTTGATGTACATATTATTACCCAGAATATCGATGACCTGCATGAACGTGGTGGCAGCAGTAAAGTGCTTCACCTTCATGGTGAGATTTTTAAAATGAGGAGTGAATACGACGAATCATTGATCTATGATATCAGGGGTGATATACAGTTAGGGGATACGGCTGGAGACGGGCATCAGCTCAGACCCTATATTGTATGGTTTGAAGAACCTGTGCCGATGATTTCCGAAGCAGCAAGCATTACCTCACAGGCCGACATTTTTGTGGTCATTGGCACATCGCTGGTGGTATACCCTGCCGCGGGCTTACTTGAAATGGCACCGAAGCATATTCCCAAATACATCATCGACAAACATATACCTCAAACGGGAGCCATACCCAATCTTACCCGTATTGAAGCCACAGCATCGGCAGGTGTTGCGAAACTGAAGCAGCTATTATAAGAGCCGTTAGCTATTAGCCATAGACCACAGGCTAATGAAAGAATATATATCCGATGATGATGGCCATGATAACGCCTATGATATCTGCCAGCATACCTGCCCAGATGGCGTAACGCACTTTCTTGATACCTACACTACCAAAATAAAGGGCGATGATATAAAAAGTTGTATCGGCTGAACCCTGGAAAGTGGAAGCCAGTTTACCCACAAAAGAATCAGGACCGTGTACCTGCATGGCATCCAGCATCAATCCCCTTGCCCCACTGCCACTGAACGGCTTCATGATGGCAACAGGCAATGCAGACGTGAAATCGGTATTGACACCTGTCTGCATCAACAGCCATGTTATGCCTTCTACCATATAACCCAATGCACCACTATCGCGGAAAATACGGATGGCCACCAGCATACCAACGAGGTATGGAATGATTTTTATGATTACATCGAACCCACCTTTGGCGCCCTCAATGAAGGCATCAAATACATTTACCTTTTTCCATACGGCACCCAGAATAATGGTTACCACAATTAACAGCAAGAGCAGGTTACCTGTTATTTTACTGAATACTTCTCTTTGTTCCGGAGCCATACCCTGTACCCAATATAACATGAGCGCCACCAGCAACAGCATGCTACCGATCCAGCCCAGCATTACACGATCCCATTTTAGCTTCTGCTTAAAACCAACCACAAATATGGATGCCAGTGTGGTACAAATGGTAGCCAGCACCAGGGGTATGAAAATACTGGCTGCTTCTTTGGAACCTGCTGCAAGCCGGTATGAAATAATGGTTAACGGAATGAGAGTGAGTCCACTGGTATGTAATACCAGAAACATGATCTGTGCATTGGAGGCTTTCTCTTTATCCGGATTAATCGACTGCAGTCCTTCCATGGCTTTTAACCCAAAGGGTGTAGCCGCATTATCCAGCCCCAGCATATTGGCACTGAAATTCATAACCATTTGGCCCATTGCAGGGTGTTTCTCGGGTACTTCCGGAAACAGACGCTTCAAAAAAGGGTTCAATATTCTCGCCAACCAATTAATGGCACCTGCTTTTTCGGCAATATTCATCAATCCCAGGAAAAAGACCATGGCGCCCGTTAAAGGGAATGCCACATCCACCACAGAACTTTTAGCACTGTCGAACATACCATCTACCAATGTCTTAAAGATATCTGTATCGTGCAGGAAAATAAACTTATACAGCGCAATCACAAACGCAATCACAAAAAATGCGATCCATACAATGTTAAGGGCCATGGGGTTGAATTAGAAGGTGAAAATAGTGAATAGTGAGTAGTGAGTGGTCAGCAGTGAGTAAGAAACTTTAGAATTATGATCGTTTCCCCATCTACTCACTACTCACTGTTAACTACTCACTAATCTCCCCCTAAAAACGCTATATTTGCGGCTCGAAAAAATGGATTATGGCTTTACAAGCAGGTATTGTAGGTTTACCCAATGTTGGAAAATCAACACTTTTTAACGCAGTCAGCAACAGCGCAAAGGCTCAGGCGAGTAACTATCGTTTCTGTACCATTGAACCCAATGTGGGTTTGGTGGATGTACCCGATGAGCGTTTGGCAAAACTGGCTGAACTGGTAGTTCCCAACAGAATTGTACCCACGCAGATGGAGATTGTAGACATTGCAGGTCTTGTAAAAGGTGCCAGTAAGGGTGAGGGTCTGGGTAATAAATTCCTGGGGAATATCAGGGAAGTAGATGCCATCATCCATGTGATCCGCTGTTTTGAAGATGAGAATGTATTACGTGATGAAGGTGCCATCAACCCTGTTAGCGATAAAGAAATCATTGATACCGAACTGCAGTTGAAAGACCTGGAAAGCGTAGAAAAGAAAATGCAGCGTGTAGAAAAAATGGCCCGTGTAGGTACCGATGTGAAAGCAAAAGCTGAATTTGAAATACTCTCCCGTTGCAAAGCACACCTCGAAACCGGAAAAAGTATTTACTCATTAGGCTTAAGCAAAGAAGAAAAAGCAGCAGTTGCTGATCTTTTTCTCTTAACAGACAAGCCTGTTCTTTATGTGGCGAATGTTGATGAAGCCAGTATGCATACCGGTAACAAATTTTCTGAGCAACTGAAAGCGGTTGCCGCTGCTGAAGGCGCTGAAATGATTGTGATGTGTAATAATATTGAGGCACAGATTGCAGAAATGGAAGTGGAAGAAGACAAGCTCATGTTCATGGAAGAATATAAAATGACAGAACCTGCCCTGAACAGATTGATCCGTAGTGCTTATAAACTCCTGAACCTCGATACTTACTTTACGGCCGGCGTACAGGAAGTAAGGGCATGGACCATCCATAAAGGATGGAAAGCTCCTCAGGCTGCCGGTGTGATTCATACTGATTTTGAAAAAGGTTTTATCAAGGCTGAAGTAATTGCTTACGACGATTTCGTAAAATACGGCAGTGAAGCTGCCTGCAGAGAAAACGGCAAACTCAGGATTGAAGGAAAAGAATACATCGTAAAAGACGGGGATGTAATGCATTTCCGGTTCAACGTATAATTACACGTAAAAAACTGCCGGCTTTTAGTCGGCAGTTTTTTTTTACCACAGGGTTTCAAAGAGTGGCACAGAGGTCTTATGATGAATTTGTCTGGATAGATTGTGCCTTCATTTCGATGAAAGCACAATTCAGCTTTCTTACAAAAAAATCAATCCTTACTTAGTAAATTTGTCTCATGGCTAGCTTGTCAATCTGGGAACAGGAATCGTTTTATGCGCCCCATGATATCATTATTGTAGGTGCAGGTTTAATGGGTCTATGGACAGCCAAAGAATTGCTGGAGCGCAATGCATCTCTCCGTATTCTTATCCTTGAAAGAAACACCACGCCTTTGGGTGCCTCTACCCGTAATGCAGGCTTTGCCTGTTTCGGAAGTCCGACCGAACTGATGAGCGATTTAGAAACCATGGGTAGTAAAGACATGCTGGAAGTGGTTGAAATGCGGTATAAGGGCATTGAAAAGATTAAACAGCATTTTCCTGATGATCTTATAGGTTTTGAGCATTGTGGTGGTTATGAGTGTATCAATAAGGATTCACGCTATTGGCCGGCATTAGATGACAGGATCAGTCAGTTAAATAAATTACTCAAAGACATTACCGGTCAGCGTTCAGTTTTTACATACGCAGGCGATCAACTTCAGGGGCTAGGATTACAAAATTTTGATACCCTGATAGAGAACCGAACAGAAGCTGCCTTGCATAGCGGCAAACTGGTACAGGCACTTACACAGCTTTTATTGAAAAAAGGTGTTACGATCTTATCGGGTTTTGCTGTAAAAGAATGGCATAGGCACCCCACCTATTTTGAAGTGATTGGAGAACAGCAGGCATCTGTTAAAGGTACCCAACTGATATTTTGTACCAATGCATTCAGTAATGTCCTGCTGGATACCGCTGTGGTTGAACCCGGCCGTGGACAGATCATACTCACTTCTCCTATTGACCATCTACCCATGATCGGCACTTTTCATTTTGACGAGGGTTATTATTACTGGCGTCACCTGGGCAACCGTATTTTACTAGGTGGGGGCAGGAATGCAGACTTTTCAGGTGAAAACACAACAGATTTCAAGGGATCAGATCTCATCAGAAATACATTGGCTTCTTTTCTTAGCAGACATTTAGCACCTTCGCTGCAATACACCATAGAACATGCCTGGAGCGGCATTATGGGTTTTACGAAAGATAAGCGTCCATTTACAGGCTATGTAAAAGAGGGTGCTTACCTTGCCATTGCCTGCAATGGTATGGGTGTGGCGCTTACCCCCGTTATCGCAGAAAAAGTAGCAGCCGACATCCTTGCCTGATGCTGCTCAACCTTTTTTCTCCCCTTCTCCCCGCAAGAAAAAGTTATAACAATAGCTCTATTATACATCATAGAAAGATTTCTCCCGGAAGAAAAGGAGAATGGCTCACTTATCCTCTTTAACAATCAGATTACTGTTGATTCCTTATTTTTAGCCTGAATTTTACAACCATGAAACTATCAACCATACTGGCAGCCATTATTTTATTGAGCAGTTGTGGCGGTCAAAAAGACAATGGAGATGAAGGAAATAATAAGAGTACTGCTGCCATACCTGCACCCACCAATCTGAATTATTCGATTGTAAAAGTGTACCCGCATGATACCAGTTCCTATACACAGGGATTAATCTGGCATAATAATACATTATATGAGGGTACTGGCTTGGAAGGGGAAAGCCGATTAATGAAAGTAGATCTTATATCAGGTAAATACAACCAGAAAATAGAGCTTGCAAAAGAATATTTTGGAGAAGGAATTACCATTTTCAATGATAAAATCTACCAGCTTACTTATCAAGAGCACAAGGTTTTCGTGTATGATCTTACGACATTCAAGAAGATCAAAGAATTCGATTGGAACATGGAAGGATGGGGCCTGACCCACAATGGGAAACAGTTGATTGTTAGCACTGGAAGTAGCAATCTCTACTTTGTAAATCCGGAAACTTTTGCCATTGAAAAAACAGTCGGCGTTTATGATAACAATGGATACCTTGCCAGTCTGAATGAACTAGAATATGTAAATGGGCAAGTGTATGCGAATGTGTATTATAAGGACTGGATTGTAAAAATCAACCCTGAAACAGGGCTGGTAGAAGGACGTATAGACTTAGCAGGTTTGTTACAGAAAACCAATCAGCAGGTTAATGAAGAATATTATATCTCTCAAGGATATGTACTTAATGGTATTGCTTATAATGCCTCCAGTAATAGCTTCTACATCACCGGAAAAAAATGGCCTGCT
This sequence comes from Sediminibacterium goheungense, assembly GCF_004361915.1. GTDB lineage: Bacteria > Bacteroidota > Bacteroidia > Chitinophagales > Chitinophagaceae > Sediminibacterium > Sediminibacterium goheungense. The sequence goes on from NZ_SNWP01000010.1 coordinate 111,790, forward strand.
TTATACGAAATCAAACTAAACTAAGTACATAGATCAGCGAACTGCAGCGTCGTTTATCGCCCAATGTGGTGAGGTTTGACCCTAATCCTTTTAATAAGGCTCCTGGTAAATTGGAGCTCCCATTTTTATATTGTTCGCTTAGCATTGATACATAAAAAGCATCAAACCACATCGGATACATGGATTGTATGGTAAACCCTTCCAGTTCTGCCAGTTTCTGCATACCTGCCGGAGAGAAATGATACAGATGTCTGGGCACATCCCAGGCGGCCCAGTATTGTCCATATACTTCTCCATCCCTGCTTGTATAATTCGGCACAGCAATTACCAGTTTCCCGGTGGGCTTAAGTAACGCTTTAAACTGTTTGAAATAGCCATGCAGGTCGTGCACATGCTCAAGTACATGCCAGAGTGTAATAACATCAAAAGCGTTCTCTGGCAAAGTATATATATCTTCTGCTGAGCGCAGTTCAATACCATATTTGGTTCTGGCATTTTCTCTTGCAATGTTATCTGGCTCTAATCCGGTTACCTTCCAGCCGGCTTGAAGCATGGTCGCTGCAAAAGCACCTGTACCTGCTCCTATGTCCAGCAGTACTCCCTGTTTTTGTCTGCAAACACGCTGAATCATTCTTCGCTTACTACCCAAGGTATAAGAACGCACCCAATGGTATAAACGATTAATCAATCCTTTGGCTGTATCAGAATGAGATATATACTCAGCAGATTGGTAATACGGACCTATATGCATCAAATCAGGAGCCGATTGTGTAAAACGATTGGTACAATCAGCACAATGCCATATTTCAAATGAACGATGGCTTACGGTATAATCTTTGGCCGCTAATACCGGATGTATGGCTTTGCTGTAGCAAAAAGGGCAATGCTGATAATTGATCAAAGATTCACTCATTCCATTCAAAACTTTAAAGATAATGATAAGCGATGGCAGCAATGCCTAATAATAAAAAGATGATGGCATATATCCACCAACCGGAGTCGGTCTTCGCTTCATCAGCTGTTTCTTCTGTTGTATCCACCTGCCAGATATGTCCCTGCGGAAGTTCAACCGATGTGGGTCCCAAATGAGTTGTCAGCGGTTCAAAATGGTATTCCCCAGCTTCGGTTTTACGCAATAATCCCATAAAGGGTAATTCCGCTGTTGCTTTTTGGGTAAGCTGATCTTTTACAGACTTTATCCATTCATTAAATGTACCGATCACCGTTACCTCATCTGTTTCAGTTTCCTGTGCCAGAAAAAGAAACAGAATTTTATCTGCCTGGACGGCCTGCTGCTCAAAATGCAACTGATAGGTGGGTGATAAGAGTGCTGTACCGGATGCATCTATTGATGCCGGTTTACGTTGAACGGTAAATTGACCAATTTCGGGTAGGCCAAGATGACCGTTTAAAACAAGGTATTTGTACAATAATTCCTGAATCATGTATCCGGTTTACCGGAACGAATATACAACTCCGCCCAAAACATTCAATCCCAATACCTCATATTGATTCCAGCGCTGGTATTTATTATTCAATACATTATTGAGCTGCACCCAGAGATTCAGCTTAGGCATCACCGAAAACTCAGCTCCCAGGTTCAGGTCAGCAGCTGGTTTTAGTTTAAATGTATTTACATTACGGTCGCGGTATTTGCTACCATCCCAGAAAAACATATCTGCCTTTAACTGAAGATCTTTTAACACTTTCCACTTAAGCGATCCGGTTAGTTCAAATGGTAATAACCCCCATGGCTCATAAGATGGCATATTGGAAAAACGGCGGAAAGTAACACCTGTCAGCAAGGACAGTTTTTCCTGTAGCGTATACCCCAACTCACCGTGTATCTGCACCACGTTCATGGTAGATTCATATAAAACATTAAAAGTCTTCCCATCTCCCACCGAATTGGGGAATACAGGTTGGTTATTCAATTGCTGGAACGACAATCTTGCCCTGTAAGTGAGATGATTACCTGCCGACCCCTTAATACCCGCATACTGTTCCATTACTCTGGTATTCATCAGCATGAGCATTGGCGTATATACCCATGGATTAAACTCGGCAATACTTCTGTAACTGTTTTTATTAAAATAACCCTGCCAGCCTGCTTCCGCTACCAATGGGGTTTCAGGTACTTTTACTTCTGCGGTTATATTGGGCAAAGTGGCATATTTGCTATTGTCCCACGATGGTCTGATACCGGCAGATAAACGGAAACCATTGCTGACATATTCTACGGATGGACTTACATAAAACAGGTTATTGGTTTGCTTAAAACGTGTGCCAATACCCAATACTTCAAAATCTGTTTTTGCAATATCAGCGGTAATTCCCAGGTCGATGGCGAAGTGTTCTCCAAATTTTTTCTTTAAAGGAGCATTTAATACTGCATTGTATTCTTTATTAGAACGGTTATCGCTGAAATAGTGCAGGGTTAGTCTGGGTGCATAGGTAATATTGAAAGCATTGGCTTTTTTATTGCGCAGCCCCACTTCTATGCCTGCATGGTTAAATCTTCTTAGCAATGATTCTTTTGAAAAACTGAACAATGATGAATCATAACCATAAAAATATCGGGTGGTATTTTTATACCAGGCCTTGGTGGTCCACTCATTGTTATGATTGGTATTGAAAACTGATAATACGCTTAGTCCCAGATTAGCATATTGCTGTGCAAACAGGTTCCCTTTATTAGTAAGGTAGTCGGCTGTAACAATGGTATTACTCTTTACACCGTCTCCAAAGGAAAAAGCGCCTGATAATAAAAAGCTATTGAAATTACCTAATCCCACTTTCACAGCATGGTCATTCTGCCAATGGAAGCCGGTATCTACCGGTAAGGCCAGTGGACGTATGGGTACAGGCTGATAAGAGAAAAAGAGATTCTGAGAAGGTACAGCATAGGTTACCGGCGTTCTGGATGAATCTACAAAAGGAGAAGCAGCTGTAAAATTGATCTTCGCTGCATTCTTTAAAGAAGGTTTGAAGGCAGAAGTTACCGTTACCACTTTCGGCGCCAACGTATCACCCAATGCCTCACGGTTTGTTTGTGCTGCTGCATTTTCTTTGGCGGTTTCTGTTACTTTCTTCACAGATACCGTTTTTTTAGGCTTCGCTTTTCGTGTAGTACGTTTGCGCTGTGCATCAGATGATACGACCGTAAAAAGCATTACTGCCAATAAAATTCCTTTATATGCTTGATGAATCATGTAAGCTGATTTATTCTTGATCTACCTTGTTAACTTTATTTTTCTCTTCCAGCACCTGTGCCAGCTTTTGCTGTGCTTCTGCTTTCAGTTCCTGAATTGTACCGTTGTCTACGATACTTTTATAAGTAGCTTCTGCATTAAACAGGTCTTTCTGTTTAAAATAAATATCGCCGAGTAATAAATAACTTTTAGTGACCCAGTACTCATAGGATCCTGATTTTTTAATCACTTCAAATGCTGCTTTTTCAGCATCGGCCAGCTTTTCCTGTTGAAACAGAATTTCTGCTATACGGTACTGCGATTCAGCTCCGTATTCTGATTTACCGGTTGCCATCACCTGTTTGTAAGCAGCTATTGCCTGATCTGGTTCTTTATTGAGCTGATGATTTTTTGCTACTACAAGACTCGCCATCATTTTATCATCGGTGGCAATACCCGATTCTTTTAACAGATCCTGAGCATTGGGTGCCGCTTCTGCCCATTTCTGTGCCCTGAACTGACAACGCAATAAGCCCCTCATAGCTTCCAGCTTATTTTCCTGCTGGGTGGCAATGGGTTTTAGCTGGGTAAAATATTTTTCAGCCTGCTCATAATCTTTCAGCTCAAAATAATTGATACGTGCGGCCTGTAGCACACTTCTCTCTGCAAAACTGCTTACTCCTTTTGCAGCCACGGCGCTGTAATAGGGCAATGCTTCCTTTAATGCTTTTTCTGTTACCAATATTTCAGCAGTAAAATAATTTGCTTCTATCTGATAACGACCGTCAGAGAATTTAGACAGGTAGTCTTTAAATCCGTTTCTTGCTCCTGGCATATCTTTCATATCATACCTTAACATGGCAGATTTGAAAGTGAGCGAATCTTCTTCATTATAGGTTACCGGACGGCCATTTGCACGCATGAATGAAGCAAACTCTCCTGGTTGTTGTCTCTCCACAAACAGGTTACGGATATATTCAATGGCATCGTCGGTTTCCGCTGCATTCGGGTAAGTAGATACCAGTGTTTTAAACTGTGTAAGCGATTCTTCATTCTTATCCAGGTTAAAATAGGCAATCCCCATTTTCAGGAATGCTTCCGGTTTAATAGATGGCGCCTTGTTACTTTTCACCAGTTTATTCAATGGCACCAGGGCTGCTTCATAATTTTCGTCGGCGATATAAGTATTTGCCATCTCCAGGGCTGCATCAGAAGTAAACGGTGAAGATGGGAACCTGGTATCCATACTTTGTAATAACCTGAGTTTTTCGGTATTCTGGTTCATGGCCCCTGCAATAACCGCTTTCTGAAAAAGTGCATAGTCTGCCCCATCCATCTGTAATGCCAGTACCTGATCGTATATTCTGAGTGCCTGTTTATAATCCTTATTCATAAAATAACAGTCAGCAGAACGCAGATAGGCATCTTTCTCAATAGCAGAGGAAGATGATCCGATATTTTTTGCTATGAGTTCAAATTGTTCTTTGGCAGCGGGATAGTTTTCTGTTTTCAGGAGGGCATATCCCAGATTGTAACGTGCATTGATACTGTTTACTTCTCCGTTGGCCTGTGGATTTTTCAGGTATTCTGTAAAATAAGCGATGGCCGATTCATTGTTACCATTCCGGTATGCAATCTCGCCTTTCCAGAAACGGGCCAGCGATAGTACATTGCTGTTATAGGGAACTTCCAGTAATCTTGAGAGTAAAGGTTCAGCCTGGGTTAGCTGCTGATCGTTGATCAATTCAACAGAACGGCCATAAAGCAATCTCGGATATATCTTCATGGCGTTTTCACTTCTAACGGGCAAACTCTCGTATAAGGCAAGCCCTTCTCTGTAATTACTTGTATTCGCCAGTGTACTCACCAACAATTCCCTCGCCTCCTGTAACATACTAGAGGAAGGATACGCTGTTGTAAATGCCTGAAACCCTTTTAAAGCAGCATCCATATAACCCAGCTCATAAGAAAGCTTGGCATAATTAAAGGCCGACACCTCTTTTTGTAAAGCGTTGCTATTATTGGCGGCACAGAACTGAAAAGCATTGCGGGCATTTACTTTATCATTGGTTTTCAAATAAGCATCTGCCAGCAGGTACATACTGTTTTGCGCCAGTGAATCTTCCCCGCCACCTAACTGCTTAAACCCTTCGATGGATTTTGACCAGTTCTTCGCTTCGTAGTAACAATATGACAATTCATACAGATCTTCTCTTCTTACTTTTTGATTGCCAGCCACATATTTTTCAAGGTATGGCAAGGCTTTGGGGTATTGTCTTTTTTCGAACCAGATATGTCCTACCAACTGGCGCAACTGCAGGTCGTAATATTGTCCAGCTTTGTTCAAAGCTGCTTCTCCATATTCCAGCGCTTTGTCTCTTTCGCCGTTGAAATAATAAATTTCAGCAAGATAAAAGGGCACGACATTCTGGTAATCAGGTGATTTTGCAGCTATCTCGAAACTACCAATGGCTTCTCCGTATTTTTTCTCATTGAAAGCAATAAAACCATAATAGTAATTGGCATCAATATAGTTGGGATCCTCCGGTATTTGCCTGATAGCATTAAACAAAGGTTTTGCTTTCTCGAACTGGGTCATTGTAAAATAACCATAGGCCTGATGAAATTTCATATCTGCGATCTCACGGTTACTGAGGTTCGCAATATTGGTTTTTTCATAACTGGCTACAGCTTCGGAAAGCATTTTTCTGCGGTAGTAATATTCACCCAGATGAAAACGCATCATTTGTATATGTGGTACATCATGCTCCTGCTGAACAAAATCTACTGCCATGGGTGCTGCAGTAGAGTCATTGATTTTTAATCCACATAGGATATAATAATACTTCGATTCCAACTGAACAGCCATCGATAAATTGCTGGATACTGTGCCATTGCTGTATATCTTTTTAAATACAGGATAGGCCAGTCCATATTGGTCGTTCTGGAACAACTCTTTTGCCTGTTTGAATTCGGCATCAGGGTCCTGTAATAGTTGTGTAATCTGTGCATATGTGTTTGATTGAATCGCCAGACCAGCGACAATCAGACTTATGGATAGGAATCTGTTCATAGATTGCGGACTGCTTGATGACAAAGATTTCTGTTTCTTTCTTAATGAAAAGCGAAAAAGCTGTTTTAAAGGTAGTATTAGCGTTTTGTAAGGAAAGGCTTAACAGCTATTTGTGGAAAAACAGATCAACGACGTAAGTTTGTCAACAAATCAGGATAACTATGTACACCCACAGCACAACCTTAAGAATCAGGTATGCAGAAACGGATCAGATGAATATTGTTTATTATGGAAACTATGCCCAGTTCTTTGAAGTGGGCAGGGCAGAATCCATCAGAGAGCTGGGATTTACTTACAAGAAAATGGAAGAAATGGGTATCCGTATGCCCGTAGTGGAAATGGAAGTACGTTTTCTGCGACCGGCCCATTATGATGACCTGATTACTATTAAAACCCTTCTGAAAGAATTACCCACGGATCACAGTATCAGCTTTTACAATGAAGTATACAACGAGCAAAATAAATTACTCACAACCGGCAAAGTAACTCTTTACTTCATCGATAGCCATACACATAAAAGAACGCTGATGCCCGATGCGTTGCGCGAAAAGCTATTACCGTATTTTCAGGATTAAAGCCTGTTGTAATCGGGTCGCCAGTTGCGAATAGCTTGTTTTATTTCTTTTATACCCAGTTGTTCTTTAGCGGCTCTTTCTGCCAGTGCCGGCAATTCCTCATCAGATGCAAATCGGAGGGCAATGATCTGACGCAGCCTAAGTTCGCGTGGAAGAGGCTTACCGGTAAGTACAAAATGACGAAACTGCTCCTCCGCACGAATAGCCCTATCCTGCGCTTTGAGCGCAAAAGCCCTGGCATACCAGTAGATAAAGACCAATATAACACCACCCAGACATAACAAAGAAGCCGAGTAAAGATTCGTTGCTGATGCATGGGCCAGATTGATAAAGGCGCCGATCAAAAAGCACAATAAAGCAGGTGCCACAAAAAAATGCCATACAGGCACATAACGTGAATGATTACCAAAACTTTGTTCTTTCATATTTGCTAAGTTTAATCCTTATAAAACCAACTATAGGGCTGTTATTTTAATTCATCGAGTACCAGAAACATTTTCTTTACCATCTCACCGGCAGAACCATCATAATTATTTACCAGCATGGCAATGGTATAATTTATCCCATCTTTTGAAGTATGATAACCCGCAAAACCTTTTGATCCTCCGATCGTTCCACTCTTTAACTTCATTTTATTATACTCAGGAAATGCATCCAGGTAATAACTATACCAGGGTCGGCTGCGGGCATACTGTAATACTTTGATAAGCGCATTGGTAGTTACCCGGTTCTGGGGCGATAAACCACTTCCATCAATCATTCTAAGTGACGCAGGATCAATACCTTTTTCTTTCCAGAGATTTTTCATGATTTCCAATCCGTCATCTGTAGTACCAAAACCATTCTGCTGCCAGGCAATGGTTTTTACCAGACTTTCTCCATACAGGTTCACACTTTTTTTCATGAACCAGTAGTTAATACTGTCAAGCGTTGGTGATACCTGCGTATGCAGCCATGTGGTTTTACTTTTTACAGAAGATATTACCCTCACACCCGGATGTTTTCCATTCGAAGCTAATAGTGCAGACAAACTATAAGCAAGCTGCTGTTGCGGATCAGTCATAGAACCGGATATCTTAAAACTTTTTTGAGCCGGCGGTATGGTTCCCCTGATGTAGATCCGTTCATTATAGGGCGCAGAGAATATATAGGCATTATCGCCACTACCTTTTTTACCAGCTTTCAATTCATTGGTAAAAAGGGTATTGTACAATTGGGGGATAGTTTTTTCAATACTCACCATATCGCCGGGGTTCGGTCCGGATTTCAGCAATATATCATACTGGTTTTCCCGCCAGTTTATCCCATATGCACCCGCACCATAATAATTACCCATATCATCCCAGGGCCAGCCACCGGGAACAGATGAACTCTCCCACTTATCTCCGTGCATGATAATATTTCCTGTTATATTTTTTATACCTGCTTTATGGAGCATCTCTTTCCATTGGCGCAACAATAATGTATCACTCGTATTTGCGTATCGCCAACTGCCGAGTGTGGGATCACCTGCCCCGTTAATATGCAGGTTACCATTCAATTTTCCATGTGCAATGGTACCATCATAGGCAAATTCAGTTTTATAGGTAAAATCTTTGCCCAAAAGTTCAAAAGCTGCAGCACTGGTAACCGTTTTCTGGCAACTGGCCGGTGCCAATCCGGTATTCCCATTGTATTCGAATACAACAGCCCCCGTTTCACTGTTTACCACTGAAAAACCAATAGACGCATAACGCATTTGTGGGTCGGCCAGCAACTGTTGAAAAGCTTTTTCCAGCTTTTGCTGTACGGTTTGGGCATGGCTTACGGCAATAAATACCAGTAAACTGATGCAACTATAAACAAGTCTTCTCATAAATGCGTTTTACCTTGCAATAAAATTAAGCGCCTGTAAAGTATGGAAAAAGTTTTTGCCTCAATTATTACCATCGGAGATGAACTGCTGATTGGTCAGGTTATAGACACCAATAGTGCCTGGATAGCACAGGAGCTGAATAAAACAGGTATAGCTGTCAAAAACCGTGTGGCGGTAGGTGATGTGTGGGAAGATATATGGCAGGCGCTGGATGCCGAAAGCAAAAAAGCATCGATTGTGCTGATCACCGGCGGACTGGGCCCAACAGCAGACGATATTACCAAGCCACTGCTCTGCGAATATTTTGGCGGGAAGATGATTCTACATGAAGAGACACTGGCATATGTTACTTTTCTTTTCGAAAAAGTATTCAAGCGTCCAATGATTGAAAGAAACAGGAAACAGGCTGAAGTACCTGATGTATGTACTGTTTTAAAAAATGAAAAAGGAACGGCACCGGGTATGCTTTTTGAAAAAGATGGTGTTATTTTTATATCTATGCCCGGTGTACCCCATGAGATGAAATGGCTGATGCTGCACCATGTATTACCACTGGTTGAAAAACGTTTTACCAGAGGTGTTATAAGACATAGTACCCTGCTTACCGCAGGTATCGGTGAGTCTTTTCTTGCCGAAATGATTGCAGATATAGAGTTATCACTGCCTTCGCATATAAAACTGGCATACCTGCCTAATTATGGTATGGTCAGACTTCGACTGACCGCTTCTGGCACCAATGCTGCCTTATTAGAACATGAGTTATCTGGTTATTTTAACCAACTGCTGGAGAGAACAAAGGATTACCTCGTGATTGATGAAGATATTCCGATGGAACTGGTGGTAGGTAAATTATTGAAAGCAAGAAATCAGACTCTGTCCACAGCCGAAAGTTGTACGGGCGGTTACATTGCACATGTTATTTCGAAACACAGCGGTGCTTCTGCCTATTATACGGGCAGTGTGGTGAGTTATGATAACCGCATTAAAACGGATGTTTTATCTGTACCATCCCATGTTTTAGAAACGGTTGGGGCGGTGAGTGAGGCAACGGTAAAACAGATGGCCGAGGCGGTACGAAAAATCATGAAAACGGATTATGCCATTGCAGTCAGTGGCATAATGGGCCCTGCTGGCGGTACAGATACCAAACCTGTAGGTATGGTCTGGATTGCCGTAGCTTCTACTGAAAAGACCATAGCTCAGGTATTCAATTTCCGCTTCGACAGGGCAAGGAATATAGAACTCACGGCCACGAATGCCCTGAACCTGCTCCGTCAACTGATACTGGGGAAACTATAATAGGTACTGCTGAGAAGATGTAATCAATACATAACTATCTTGCATTTGTAAATGCTGTGTAAAAAGAAGGGCAGTTTTTTCGGTTTTCAGCCGGAAATTGTCTATTTTCTCACTAATATTGCCCCCGAAAACAAACGGGTGTAAGTTTTTCAGTCAGGAAAGCGGAAGAAGAAAGGTTTTTGATCATTATTTTAAACACTACGAATTGTATGGCAATTGCTGAACTGGTGATGCCCAAGCTGGGCGAAAGTATCATGGAAGCCACGATCCTGAAATGGAATAAAAAAGTAGGCGACCATGTGAAAATGGATGAGACTGTACTGGACATCGCCACAGATAAGGTTGATAGTGAAGTGCCTTCTACAGCAGAAGGCGTTATAGCTGAGATATTATTCAATGTGAATGATGTAGTCCCTATTGGTACTGTTATTGCAAGAATCAATACTTCATCAAACGGAACGGTGGTTGCTACACCTGTTCCCGTGAAAGAAGAGGAGATCATTGTTGAACAAATCGAAATAAAAGAAGCGGTTCAGGCACCACAGCCCGTTCCAGCTACCCCACCGGCTGTTGAAGCTGAAGCACCTGAAGTTCCTTTTGTACCTGCATCGGCTTCGGTAACATTACTGGACAAACCAGCTACCAACCGTTTTTATTCTCCCCTGGTTTTAAATATTGCCAACAGTGAAGGTATCAGCCTGAGTGAACTCGAAAGAATTCCAGGTACCGGCATAGATGGCAGGGTGAGTAAAAAAGATATCCTGAACTATGTTGCAGATAAAAAATCAGGTAAGGCGCCAGCTGTGGCGGCGGCACCGGTTGCCAATGCCCCTGTTCAGCAGGCACCCAGGTTTGAAACGGTTGCTGCTAAACCAAGTGATTCGGCTACACCTGCTACACCTATTTCCATACAAACTTCTTCCGGAAAATTGAGTGACCCTGCCGCTGTAGTGGTAAATGGTCAGACCGAGATCATGGAAATGGACCGTATGCGTAAACTGATCGCCAAACACATGGTCGACAGTAAGCATACAAGTCCACACGTAACCAGTTTCGCAGAAGCCGATGTTACTCATATGGTGCAGTGGCGCGAGAAAGTGAAAAACGAATTTGAAAAAAGAGAAGGTACCAAACTCACTTTCACGCCCATGTTTGTAGAGTGTATCGCAAAAGTGATAGAGCGCTATCCTTTGATCAACTGCTCAATTGATGGCGATAAAGTGATCATTAAAAAAGATATCAATATCGGCATGGCTACTGCTCTGCCATCAGGTAACCTGATTGTCCCTGTGATCAAGGGTGCCAATCAATTGAATATTGTTGGACTGAGTAAAGCGGTAAACGGATTGGCAGATGCCGCCCGTAACAATCGTCTGAAACCAGATGATACCAATGGCGGCACTTTTACGCTCACCAATGTGGGCACATTTGGCAGTTTGATGGGTACGCCGATTATTTCACAGCCGCAGGTAGCCATTCTGGCCGTGGGTGCTATTAAAAAGCGTCCAATGGTGATTGAAACAAAAGAAGGCGATACCATCGGTATCAGACATATGATGTATCTCTCCCTAAGTTACGATCACCGTATTGTTGACGGCAGTATCGGTGCCAGTTTCCTTACAGAAGTTGCCAAAGAATTTGAGAAATGGGATCCTGAACGCCAGTGGTTCCAATACCTTTAAAAAAATGCCTCAATGAAATCATTGAGGCATTTTTTTTAGTCCGAAAGACCGCAGGTCGGGAAGTCAGGAAGTTTTTTTCGTTTATATACAAGGTTGCTTTCGGTCTTCCTGACTTGCGGTCTTTCGGACTTGCGGTCTTTCGGACTTCCCGACTTCCCTATTTTCACACCCTGTTAATAAACAAATGCGGGATAAAATTTTAGCTTTTCGTAAATTAAGGTAACAAAACGGATCAGTATGAAGACATTATCACAAACCTGGTTTGCAGATGGCTATATTGATTTTGAATTGAAGAAATACACACTGCTGGCCTATTTAAAGGAGATTAATCATCATTTCTGTCAGAACAAGTTGTACCCGCAACTGGCAGATCTTATTTTCCATTACAACAATCTAATTGCATTTAAAGAAAATAAAAAATACCTGCAGGAGCAATTTCCGAAAAGACTAACCGGCGTTCAGATTGAAAAGTTACAACTCCTTTATGAGTCGATGGTGGAAGATGATGAATTGATGCAGGAACTGGAAGATATTATTCAGTATGCCTCTTCTAACATGAAGAAAAGTATTACCAGTGGTACAGAAATTTATGAATTTGTGGAGAATAAAATCACAATTGAACCCATTGGGCTTGTTCCCCTTGACCATAATGAAGGTTATTTTCTTTTGTGTGAAGGCACCTGCAGAAACACCTGGGTTTATCAGTACCGTTTGAGTATTTTTGAGAAACACGATGAGAAATACAGGAGTATCAAAACAGAATTTGTAGATGTATGGCAGCGAAATATCGTAAATTCCTATCAGCATATAAAGGCTGAACTTATCCGCAACCGTTCAGATTTACCCAATCCTGCTGTTTATTCCGTTGAAACTCCGCTCACCATACCATTGGAAGAAACACTTCTCCCCATTGCCAAAAGAAGCCTTGTACGGTATATCAGCACCATGATTCAATGAAAAGATTTCAGATCGCAGATTTCAGATCGCAGATTTCAGATCGCAGATTTCAGATCGCAGATTTCAGATCGCAGATTTCAGATCGCAGATTTCAGATCGCAGATGAACATAAAAAAAGCCGAACAGTATGTTCGGCTTTTTTTATGTTCATCTGTTTTTATTTTCACATCTGAAATCTGCGATCTAACATCTGCCATTACTTAATATCCAACCCCATTTCCTTGCCTTTCATCGTAGCAGGAATACCTTCTGTGATCCATTTGGCAGGTTTTTCACCTTTCAGGAGATAATCAAAGAATTGCTGTTCACGGATCTGAATATCTTTCCTGTTTTTTCTCTCTACAAGATTATGGGCTTCATTATTATAATTCAGCAGCCATACTTTCTTACCCAGTCTGCGCATGGCGGTATAATACTCGATACCCTGGTACCAGGGTACTGCATCGTCTGCATCATTCGACATAATAACCAATGGTGTGGTTACTTTTGGCAGGTGGAACAAGGGTGAGTTTTCTATATAAAGGTTCGGCTTTTCCCATAAAGTGGCGCCAATACGGCTCTGCGTTTTTTCATACTGGAACTGTCTGGTTAAACCGGTACCCCAGCGAATACCACCGTAAGCACTTGTCATATTTACCACCGGCGCTCCTGCCCATGCAGCTGCATATAAATTGGTACGTGTAATAAGATGTGCAATCTGGTAACCACCCCAGCTCTGTCCCTGTAAACCCAATCTAGTACTATCCACATAACCCTGTTTTACCACTGCCCTTGTACCACTCAGGATATAATCATAAGCACCTTGTCCGGGATACCCTTTTTTATACCAGATATCGGGCACAAAAACCACATAGCCCCTGCTTACAAAAAAAGAAATATTCAATCTCGATGGTGTAGGTGCAGGTGCATTGTATCCATAAAGACCATCACTGCTTCTCTCATAGAAATACACAATCATCGGATATTTCTTTTTGGGGTCGAAATCCTCAGGCTTATACACAATGCCTTCTGCCTCTTTACCTGTATACGCTTTCCATTTAAAGAGCTCCGCAGTTCCCCAGTTGTAAGATGACTGTTGTGGATTGGTATTAGAAAGCTGTCTGGCAGTGCCATCCAGCGCCTGTACATAAACGTTGGGCGACTGCTGATAGGTTTCCTTACTGTACACCACCACATCAGCGTCTTTTGCTTTTTGTACTGCCGGGCTCACACTCATCTTTTCTTTAAAGATTATTTTGAATTCTTTATTAAACAGATTCAGTGTAGCCAGCCCTGCACTCTTATCACGCTCATCAAATGCACGGAGCAACAGTGTTTTACCAGCTTTAATGAAACGCTCTTCCTGATCGGTATTAACATAACGATAGGTGGTTTTGTCTTTTCGGCCAGCTGTCAGGCACACAGAAGCTGCTTTACCTTCAGGATCTACCTGCCATATGTCGTATCGGTCATACACATATACATACTGATCTCCCTCCGACCACTTTACAATACCATAGGCATTCGGATCATCGGGCACATCATTTTCTTCATCACCAAGTGATGTTTTGATATCTTTTGCAACCTGGTATAATTGCTGTGTTGTATTATTATATACGAAATACTGCTGTTTGATTTCATCGAAGAAGAGCAGGTATTTACCGGTGTAAGATGGTTGCAGATTGCCCCCTTTCAGATCTTTTCTGATTACTTCAGCGGCTCCGGTAGCTGGGTTTATCTTGTACACATCATTCAAACTGAAACCCTGCCATTGTGTAGCTATGCGTTTCCCATAGTCAGACACACCATAAAACACATTACCGTCGCCTTCCTGTGTTGGTACAACTGTACGAAGTTTTTCATTGGCCAATTGCACAACCTGGCCCGCAGCCATATCATAATATGCAGTATAATTTCTTCTCAGCTCATTGTTCATATTTCTTAACTGTACAGGCTGTATATAATCATCATTATAATGCCATACATCTACACTCACCCTGTCTATTTCAGGCACAGTGGTATCTCTTACCGGCCAGATAGGCAATGTTCCCAGAAAAAGTTTATTACCTGATTTGCTGAATACAAGACTTCCCGGATTATCGCTAATGGTCCAGTTAGCTGGCACCCCTTTTGTTTTATTATCAGCCAGCAGGCTAGCACTATCCATACCATCTTTATGATAATACAGTTTGAAGAATTTTTGCAGTGCTTTGCTACTGCTATCTCTTTCAGCAACAAAAGCTACCTGTGTACCCGCTTCATCCATACGATAGGCCTTAGCTTCATTAAAACGTTTGAAAATGGCCGCACTGGTGTTTTTCTCAAGATTCAGCTTGATAATAGTAGCCACAGATGCTTCATCACTGTTTTTACGTGTTGTTTCTATCAGTAAAACGGTACCGGCCTTATTGAAATAATAATCCTTCACGAGTGCAAACCTGCGTTCCTCACCTGTAAGGAGATTTTTCAATACCAGTTCTGTTCCTTCTTCCACCGGCTCAGCTGCGGGTCTGGCAGCAGAACGATTTGTTCTTGCCGGCTGCAGTACCGCAAGTCCGTTACTCTTTGCAAGGTTTGCTTTATTACGTATGCTATCGGCCACACGTATTAAACTATCGGCCATCGATAACATGGTATTGATTCTTGTTAAAGAATCCGGTGTACGCGGTCGATTGGTTTCCGGCAAGGGTTTATCGAGCAGATAAGCCAGCCAGGTTCCTTTTTGATCGGGCACTTTATAACTTTTGATACGTGGCACTTTCACAATATCTGTTTTGCCCAATGCTACGATAGCAAGACTGTCTTTCGGCATTTCATCCGGACGACGTTTTTTAATTCTTGCCTCTCTGGTATCTTTAAAAAAAGCACGTATGCGGCAAATGGCATACTGGTTATCTTCTGTAATGGATACATTATAACCCCGGGGAATGATCACTTTATAATCGCCGGTCACACTCTGGATATACAGATTGCCATCACCTTCCTGCGGATTTACAGCATATGCTACATATTTTCCATTGTTACTGATGACTCTTTCACCCAATGACTCCCAACCATCATAAACGGTATGGTCGAGGGGTTTCTTTTGTGCGAGGGTCTGAATTGCCGGCAATAACAGGAGGGCCAGCATGAGTTTTTTCATAGCGGTAGTTTTAGTAGGTTCCGAAGATAAACAAAGACCTGACTTGTAAGAACGGCTTTTACAGGAAAATGATCAATGGATGAATATTCAAAAGAAGCCCTCGTAAGCTACCTTTACCAAAATTCAGTCATATGAAAAAATACATATTGGCCGCTATGGGTATGCTCCCCATCATATTATCCGCTCAATCACCCACACTAGAAAAGATATGGAGCACCGATAGCGTATTGAAAGTACCCGAATCTGTTTTAGCAGATGCCGCTAACCAGATTCTCTATGTATCAAATATTGATGGTCAGCCCGCTGAGAAAGACGGAAAGGGCTCGATCGGTAAAATCGGACTGGACGGGAAAATCATACAGACCGAATGGGTCAAAGGGTTAAACGCACCTAAGGGTATGGGTATGTTTAAGGGGAAACTCTATGTAGCAGATCTGACTGAAGTGGTGGTAATTGATATTAAAAAGGGAACCATACTTGAAAAAATAACAGTGCCGGATGCTGTGTTTTTAAATGATATCAGTATCGATAAAAAAGGGGTGATCTATGTTTCAGATAGCAGAACATACAAAGTACATAAAATTGAAAATGGCAATGTGTTTTTACTGATCGATAAATTACAGGGGCCCAATGGCCTACTGGTTACCAAAGACGGACTGCTGATACTGGACAAAGGACGTTTATTAAAAATGCGGACAGATGGCCAGCTGGCCAAATTAGCAGACGGCATGGATCCAAGTACAGATGGTATTGAAATGGTGCGAGAAAATGAATATGTGGTTAGCTGCTGGAGTGGCATTGTTTATTATATTCATTCCAACGGTTATAAAACCACCCTGATAGATTCCAGAAATGAAAAGATAAACAGTGCCGATATCGGATACGATGAAAAGCGTAAAATCATTTATGTGCCTACTTTTTACGGCAATACTGTGTCTGCCTACCGTTTAAAGCAATAATTAATCGCATTTTAATGGCTGAATCATATCTCATATGAAATGAAAAGCAGATATTTATAGATAGTCTCTTCCTGTGATGGGTCTGATCCTGTTCAAATGTATCTTGCTGACATGAATACCGCGGTTTATAGTATACAACAAGTTGTGAGAATGATGGAGCATTCTGAACTGTTTGCCTGCATACTATTGAATGAAGCGGGATATTATACTTATGCCAATCAGCGTTTTTGCCGGGTTACGGGATGGTCTCCGATATCTCTTCTGGAAACAAGAGCAGATGCTTATATTCATTATGCTGACCTTGATTTTTTTCGTCACCAACTAACCAATTGCAGACAAAATCACGGACAGAAATTTTCTGCGACAGTGCGATATGTTCATGGTCATCAGACACATACCATTCAGTGGGAACTCTGTTGTTATGCCAATGATCTGGAAGAAGCGATTGTAGGCATGGGTGTATTACTGAGCGGAGAACCGCTGGAAGAGTTTGCCGCTACTAAATATGCCCATCAGTTTAATGAATACCTTGATGGTGTGCAGGATGGTTTTTTTGCGTTGAACCGGAACTGGGTATTTACCAGGGTAAACCGCTTTTTTGAACAGGTAACCAATCTGAGCCGGCATGAAATGATTGGTCGGAGTTTCTGGGATATTTTTCCTGACTCACCCGACCAGCCCTATGCAGTGGCCATGCGTAAAGCTTTTGACCTGGGACAAACCATCACTTTCGAACAACCATGGCCCCCATCCTATCATTTTGCAGTATCGGCCAGCCCGTCAAAGGAAGGCATCATCTGTTATTTTATAGACATTTCATTACAGAAAAAACAACAACTCGAATTACTGGCCAATGAAATTAAACTTAAAGCCATTCTCGATAGTACCACTGATGTAAACATCATGATCAGTCCTGATATGCATATTCTGAATTTCAACAGGACAGCAGGAATACTGGCAGAAGAATATTTCCAGACAAAGTTGTATGAAGGTGCCAATTTCATGAACTATGTAATGCCTGAACTCAGAGAATCGTTTCAGGACAATTTTAACCGAGCACTATCAGGAGAAAAACTTACCATGGAACGACCCGTATCATTGCCCAATGGCGATGCGATGTGGTTCCAGTTCCTGTATTATCCGGTATATAGTGAAGCAGGCGATATGCTGGGTGTTGCCATGAATATCACCAATATCAATGGAAGAAAAACGGCTGAAATGAAACTGCTTCAGCAATACGATAAAATGCGTGAGATTGCCTATCTGCAATCGCATGAAGCAAGAGCTCCTTTAAGTAATATACTCGGACTCATCAATGTATTGATGCTTTACACGGAAAAAACCGATGACCCGGAAATCTTACAGGTATTAGACCATCTGCATGTAAGTGCTGCCAGACTGGATACCGTGATCCAGAAAATCGTATCGAATACTAGGCATGAAAGCGATTAAGTTCTCATGAATAGTGAATAACGAATATTCAACATTGAACTGGTTAATCGGATATTTTGTTTTTAAGATTCAGCTATTATAGCGATCTCTTCTCCACGATTTTTTTTGTGCTGTTTAACAATACGGATCATTTGTAACACAACGGAACAGGTAATCAGTAGTACGCCAATATAAAAACTTTTACCCAATTGCTTTTGCTCACCAAACAAAACAAAAGCCAGTACAATACCATATATCGGTTCCAGGTTAAGGCTCAGGTTCTGGGTAAATGCAGACACTTTTTGTAAGGCCTGTAACATCAGGTCCATAGCAAGTACGGTACAAAGCCAGCCCAGTATCAATAACCATAACCAGTCTGATAAGGAGGGCAGTAAGGACGTCACGGGATAATAATGCAGGTATACTGGCATCAGCAATGTGAGCAGCAATAAGCCTCCACTCAATTCATATACCATCATAACACGTGGCTCTACTTTATTCACCTGTCTTTTATTGAGTACGGTAAATAAAGCTGCTAATAGAGCGGAAACAATACCTGCGATAATACCTTCCCTGTAACGCTGGTCGAACTGAAAGATCAACAGAATACCCAGCAGACTGATTAAGCCCAATCCCACATCCCATGCACTGAATTTTTTCTGGTTGAAAACAGGTTCTAGCAGCGCTGTAAACAAACCTGTTGATGCAAAACATACCAAACCGATAGATACATTGGCCATTTTAATACTGCTATAAAAAAATACCCAGTGTAATGCAATGAGCGTTCCGATACCTAAAAGTTTCCATACCATTGATGCAGGTATACGTTGAAACTGTTTTTTTACCTGCAACAAAGCCAGCAGACTCACTACTGTAATCATGATTCTGTACCATACCAGCAGGCCTTCATTGAGTTGAATCAATGCGCCTAATACACCGGTAAAACCGGCCAGAAATACGGATATATGAAGTTTAATGAGTGCATCTCTCATAAGCATGGTATGTAAGGAAGTAAAGGTAAGCTTAGAATGAATAGCTCCGGTCACGGCCCCAAAAGCAATAAGAAGAATTTGTGGTAAGGCTTATCCGGCTGAATTGGCTACACGCTTACGGTAATTACGGAAAAGACTGTGCCACTGAATTTTTAATACACCCAGTACACCTTCCTTAATAATACCCTTGCTCATTTTGCTGACGCCTATTTTCCGGTCAACAAAAGTAATGGGCACTTCCTTGATGCGGAAGCCCAGTTTCCAGGCTACAAATTTCATCTCAATCTGGAATGCATAACCCACGAATTCAATTTCATCGAGGTTGATGGCTTCAAGCACCTGGCGTTTATAACATACAAAACCTGCAGTAGGATCATTCACCGGCATCCAGGTAAGCAGACGTGTATAAAGTGCCCCTCCGCGGGAATAGAGCTGGCGGTCTAAGGGCCAGTTTTCTGTTTTACCACCTGGTACATAACGGCTCCCTACAGCTACATCGGCACTACCGGTTGTACAGGCCTGGTACAGACGTTCAAGATCATTCGGATTATGAGAGAAATCTGCATCCATTTCGAAAATAAAATCATACCCCTTGGATATTCCCCATTTAAAGCCATGTATATAGGCTGTCCCCAATCCGAGTTTACCTTTTCTTTCTTCCAGGAATAATTGTGAGGGATATTGCTGCATTAATGATTTTACAATCGTAGCAGTGCCATCGGGTGAACCATCGTCAATCACCAATACATGATAACCTGCCTGCAATTCGAATACAGCTGCTATAATAGCAGCAATATTATCCTTTTCATTATAGGTTGGTATGATGACTAATTTTTGCAAAGCTCGTTGAAGGTTGGCACGCTAAAATACAACACAGAACGATTGCTCGCTGCTCCGGGCAAAGAAATGCGGAAAATACGGTGTATTTAAGACAGACTTATCCTTTTTTTAACAGGGTTCTGTTCAGTATTTCAGTGAGTTTTTGTTTGGTATTCATCGGAAAGTCGCCTTTCATCATCCAGTCATAATACTGAGGCTCCTCTTTCAGTACCTGTACCACAGGTTTACCTTTATGCTTTCCGAAGTTGAATACTTCTACCCCGTTTTCTTTTACAAAACGACGGGCAAAATCAACAATATCATCTTCCCCGGTAAATTTTACGATACTTTCTACTGTATTACCAATCTGCGGGTAACGTTCTACCTGAGCTTCCAGCACCTCCCAGGTTGCTGTTGCATCTGCTTCTGCACTATGGGCTCCATCAAGGTTTTTCTGACAATAAAATTTATACGCTGCACTAAGGGTGCGCTGTTCCATCATATGAAACACTTTCTGTACATCTACCAGTTTCTTACCATCCACAGAAAATTCAATTCCTACACGCAGGAACTCTTCTATCAGCATGGGAATATCAAAACGGTTGCTGTTATAGCCGCCCAGATCACACTGATCCATGAATTGTTTGAACTCATTGGCCACCTGTTTAAAACTGGGCGCATCTTTTACCATATCATCCGTAATACCGTGTACATCACTCGAAGCTTTCGGAATGGGCATTAATGGATTGATCAGTTTCCTTTTTACCTGACGGGTTCCATCAGGGTTCACCTTCACAACAGCGATCTCTACAATACGGTCGGTACTGATATTCACACCTGTGGTTTCCAGATCAATAAACGCAATCGGACGGGTAAGTTGCAATTTCATCTTGCGAAGTAAATACTTTAATTGTTAATTCCCATTTTTCAGGTGTTGTTCCATCAGTTGCTGAGCAAGCTCCGGCACATTTAATCCGTCGTAGTTGCCACTGCTCATGAGTAACAGGTTACTATTTGTATAATTACGGGTTTGCAGCCAGTTTGCCAGCGCACTGCTGTCCGTAAAAATGAGTAAGCCTTTCTTATTGAAACCGGCTTCTACAGATGAAGCGGGTAAATCGGGTAGTCTTTTTAATTCCAGTGCATGTTTTGAATAAAAAACCACGGCCTCATCAGCCTGCTCCAGTGCCCCATCGTATTCTTTCATGAAGGCTTCGTTAAGGCTGCTGAATGTATGCAGTTCAAGTACACCGATGAGTTTACGCTCAGGGAACTGCTGCTTAACTGCTTCTATCGTTGCTTTCACTTTACTCGGAGCATGTGCAAAATCGCGGTAAATAACACAATCAGCTGAAGAAGCCAGTAATTCAAGACGCTTGGCAGCTCCTGTAAAACTACCAATGGCTTCTATAAAGTCTGCAGTTGCAATACCCAATTCTTTACAGGCATAATAGGCCGCATAAAGATTCATCAGATTATGGTTTCCGAAAACTTTCAGCACACCCTTAACACCATCAATCACGACGGTAGTATTTCCTTTTTCAATGGTATGTTCGGGAATGCGATAGGGTTGGTATCGTATATCTTTTCGGAGATTTGCATGCACCAGTTCTTTCAATACAGGATCTGACTCATTATAAATTAATAAACCATCTTTTTCTATCCTGTTGATGAAAATAATAAACTGCTCCAGGTAAAATTCGAAAGTGGGAAATACATTGATATGATCCCAGGCAATACCCGTTAAAATAGCAATATGCGGATAGAGAAAATGAAACTTGGGTTTACGTTCAATAGCACTGGCCGGATATTCATCACCTTCACACACAATCACCGGTGCATCGGTAATATTCACTGACTGATCAAAGCCTTCCACCCTTGCTCCTACAAGGTAATCGAACGACTGTTTTGTTTGTTTCAACACGTGCATGATCATGCTCGTGGTAGTGGTTTTACCATGGCTGCCACCTACCACCACACGTTTTTTTTGCTGACTCTCATGGAATATATATTCCGGAAAAGAATAGATTTTCAGTCCCAGCGAAACAGCTTTCAGCAATTCGGGATTATCCTGTTTGGCATGCATTCCCAGGATCACTGCATTCAGATCATCCGTAATCATTTCCGGCTGCCAGCCTATTTTATCTGGCAATAAACCCAGTTCCTGAAGATTGGTTTTTGCCGGTTCAAAGATTTCGTCGTCTGTTCCGGTAACCTGATAGCCCTTTTTATGCAATGCAATGGCCAGTTGGTGCATTACACTCCCACCTATTGAAATAAAATGAACCCTCATAATAATTGATTGATTTCAACCGTTTTATGCAAATTAACGAATCGGCAACTGTGCACAAGGCAACAATTTAACTTTATTCAGTATCTTTGTTATAGCGCAAAATACAGTCAAAACGCCAACTTAATACAACACACATGAAAAAGATAACCGCTTTAATGCTCCTGGTTCTGTTCAGTGCGGCATTGGTTAGCTCCTGTACTTCTTCAAAGAGCCGGGGTTGTCCTACTACCAATCCCCGTTATTTTAAACCCTGATACTTTTAACGCATCAGGCAAAAGAATTGTTTTTAGTAAAGATGAATTGGAATACGTTAAGCTCTGTTGAGCAATTAGAAGCTATTAAATCAGCTTCCTACCAGCAACCACAGGTCATTTTTAAACATAGTACACGCTGCAGTATCAGTTCTATGATACTCAACCGCCTTGAAAGAAGTGACGCCCCCGAAAACATCCGTTTTCATTATCTCGATCTGCTGGCGCATCGCCCGCTGTCGAATCAGATCGCAGAAGATTTCTCTGTTTACCATGAATCACCGCAGGTACTGCTGATTAAAAACGGCGAATGTATCTACGATGAAAGTCACCAGGGTATTCGTATGGAAGAACTGGCAGAGCAGGCACTGTAACAAAAAGCAATGAGCCTTGGGCTATAAACTGCAAATTACCCATTCAATTGATCTTTTATCGGTCAATAGCCGACCAACCGTATTATAACCGCTGTAATATTCTTTTACATTCAGTAAATTGCCTGAAACACTGTTTCATGATCCTTACTGTATTTGGCGCTACCGGTCAGGTAGGAAAACATGTTGTAAAAGAGGCTTTGGCTATGGGCCATACTGTTCGCGCGTTTGGCCGTTCCATAGAATCGCTGATAGACAAAGACCTCTCGAACGATCAACTGATGGCCATCAAAGGTTATGTATTCGATGAAAAGGATGTACTTTCAGCTGTAAGTGGTGCTGACGCTGTTATTTCTGTTTTAGGTGGCTCTTTCGATGGCAAGGATCAGACAAGAAGTCTTGGCATAAAAAATATTGCTGAACAAATGGAAAAAGCTGGCGTAAAAAGAATCGTTGCACTGGGCGGAATGGGTATATTAAATGCTGAAGGTGATGACAATGGATTGTTGATTGATCAGCCTGATTATCCGGAACAATACAAGCCAGTAGGTTTTGAACACCTGGCAGCTTTTCGTACACTCGAAGCTTCTTCTTTAGCATGGACCTTTATCTGCTCCCCCGATATTCTCGATCAACCCGGTAACAGACAATACATTACGTCTGCCGGCAATGCTCCTAACCCCAATCACTATCAGATAGCAGCAGGCGACCTGGCAGACTGTATGCTGCAATGCGTACAAAAATCACAGTATTTGTTACAACGTGTAGGAATCAGCAGGTTGTGATGGAAGATGGAAGATGTCAGATCGCAGATCGCAGATTTGATGGAGGATGTCTGATGGAGGATGTCTGATTTGAGATGGTGAGCTAATGGCTAATGGCTAATGGCTAATGGCTAATGGGCAAACAGTATCATGCATTATCTTATTGTGCAAAAACTTATTTTTTTGACCATTCACTATTCACCATTCACAACCCACTTCCTTCCGCATCAACCAATCTCGCTGCACATCATTGCCTAGTACAAAATCGTGTTCTGAAAATTTCTGGAAACCGAATAACCGGTAGAAATCAATGGCTCTTTGGTTATGCTCCCAAACACCTAACCAGATAGTATGGTAAGCATTGGCTTCAGCATATTGTATCGCGTGTTGCATCATAGCTTTTCCGATACCTTTTCCGATGAATGGTTTACGTGCATAGAAGCGGCAGATTTCAAGTGCAGCTGCTGTATCCGTCAACTCCGGATGCGTACCGGGTTTTAGTTTGGCATAACCTGCTGGCGTATCTCCATAAAAAGTCAGGAAAAAAATATGGGCTTCATCAGCGACCTCCTGTATCAGCAATTCGGTATCGAATTGCCGCTCCATAAAGAGTGTCATATCTTCTGCTGTATTCTGCGCTGCAAAACTGTCGTAAAATGTTTCACGGCTGATTGCAGCTATCAATGCTGCATCCTCTTCTGTGGCTCTCCTGATTTGCAATTCGCTCATGCGATCTCCACTACATGTTTTCGATTACCATGGCGCTGGCACCTCCACCACCATTACAGATACCGGCTGCACCTATTTTTGCCCCCTGCTGTTTGAGTACATGGATCAGCGTAACAATGATTCTCGCACCACTACAACCCAGCGGATGACCTAAAGATACAGCACCCCCATGTATATTTACTTTTGCAGGATCTAACTGCATTTTCTGTATGTTGGCAATGCCCACCACAGAGAATGCTTCGTTGAGTTCCACGTATTCAATATCACCCATTGTTAATCCTGCCTTGGTTACCGCTTTTGGCAGGGCCAGTGAGGGTGTGGTGGTAAACCATTCCGGAGCCTGTTCAGCATCTGCATAACTACGTATTACAGCAAGTGGCTGAATACCCATAGCATCTGCTTTTTCTTTACTCATCAGTACCACTGCAGCAGCACCATCGTTCATGGTAGATGCATTGGCTGCGGTAACTGTTCCGTCTTTGGTAAAAGCAGGTTTCAGTTCCGGTATTTTATCAAACTTTACATTAAAAGCATCTTCGTCTCTCGCAAATAAAACAGGGTCACCTTTGCGCTGTGGAATGGGCACAGGCACCACTTCTGCATCAAATTTTCCACTGTTCCAGGCAGCCTGACTTCTTGTATAACTTTCAATGGCAAAAGCATCCTGTTCTTCACGTGAAATATTACATTCCTTTGCACAGAGTTCTGCAGCATTACCCATGGCATAGTTATGGTACACATCGGTAAGACCATCTTTCGCCAGTCCGTCCACCATTTGCACATTGCCGTATTTATTACCCCAACGCAGGTTGGGTGAATAGAAAGGAACATTACTCATACTTTCCATACCACCGGCCACAATAATATCAGCATCTCCCAATAAAATAGACTGGGCTCCCTGTGCAATGGCTTTCATACCACTTGCACAAACTTTGTTTACCGTTGTACAAACCACTGAATCAGGCAGTCCTGCAAACTTTGCGGCCTGCCGTGCAGGTGCCTGTCCGGTATTGGCCTGTATCACACAACCCATCAGTACTTCCTGTACATCTCCAGGCTGTATACCTGCCCTTTCTACAGCCGCTTTAATGGCAATAGCACCCAGTTGCGGTGCAGAAAAATCTTTCAGACTACCCCCAAATGACCCCATTGGGGTACGCACGGCCGATACGATATATACAGTTTTTGTTTCCATTTTATGATTTTGAAATGCAAATATAAAGCAATCATACTAACAACCGTTAGCATCATTGGAATTAATGAAGCTATTGGCAGTATATATGGATTATTTTTTGACCGCAGGCGTAAAACAGCCTTAACTTAGTTGCTAGATTGATTAAGAACTATGTATTTGAATAGAAGCACGATACTTCCTTTTTTACTGGTAACAGGTATTGTATTCATGGGTTTCACAGCAACTATACCCGATTGTACGCAATTAAAAAAAGGAAGATTTCATAGTTACACAAAACAGGGCACACATATTATTATCAACAGAATAGATAGTATTCAGCAAGACATCAACACAAAAACCAGGGATACTACATACTGGAAAATAGAATGGCTGGGTAATTGCCGTTTTGCAGCTACCTATTTATCGGGTGGTGGACCTAAATCGGCTGAAGAGAAAAATGTATACCTGAGTACAACACTTTTTTATGAAATAAAGGAACTTGCCGATAATTATTATATAGGTACCACAACGGTTAAAGCGCCTAATGGAACAAGTTCTTTCGCTGATACTACCTGGCTGATTGAACGCAGATAGATATTATTTTTTTATGATATTTCGGCATGGGTTTTGTTGTATTTTAGTATACAACCCAAAGCCATGCGTTTGCTAACAAAAACTATACTGGTAAGCTGTTTATTACTCACCATCGGCCATACGGCATCTGCACAGGAAAATGAACCCGATCCTGTTTTTATCCAGCACTACAAAACATTCCGTGCAATCACAGATTCGCTTTCAAGCTATGCCTTATACCTGGTTCCTTATGGATCCTCCAATAAAATCAGGCTCACAGGTGCCTACCAGAGCAGGCTTTCAAAAGTGTATCATTTTTTAAAGCGGAATAAAAAAATCGATTTTGACCAGCCTGATTTTATCATCGGCATTCTGATCGACGATGAGCAGATAGAAGAACCCAAAGTACTGGCCAATGGAAGATCAGGTGGGTATGAACAATACATTATCAAAGTTACCTATCGTTATAAAGTAAATTTTCTGATACATACCAAAGACAGAAAAGAATTAAGGTTTAATCTGGGCGGTATTGTTACGCATGAAAAAGCAATGCCTATGAGCGCTCCCTTCAATGAAATAAGGGATTCCATAAGCAGAAGGGGATATTCCATGTACCCTCAACCGCAGGCCATTTCCATTGCGCAGATTAAAACACCTCAGTATGGCGAATTGCAAATGTTTCCGGAGGACTATCAAATGCTTTTATCCAAACTGCTTGATAAGTTTACCAATTATTATGTAGACCGGGTAGATAATTAAATTAAAAAACAGGTATGAAAAAAATACCACTGCTGTTAGTACTCTCTGTATTTACCTTCCTGCACCTGAATACAAAAGCCCAGGATGATTCGGCTTTTGCAAAGATCTACAGAGCGGTAAGAGATATGACAGATGGTTTAAAAACCTATAATTTCTACCTGACCGTATTTAACCAGCCATCCAGACAAATCAGGCTTGGTAAATCGCATCAGCAGCAGTTATTATCGGTATTTCATTTTCTGAAAGAGGGTAAAGAACTATCTGCCAAGGACCCTGATATTGTGATCAATATTATGGTAGAAAATCTTCGACTTTTAAATCCGGGTGGTAGCGGGCCGGGCCTTGTTACCCGCACTGCAAATGGAGATGGGTATACAGAAACGGCTACTTCTACCTTTACTTTTACCTTATGGGTGTACACCAAAAAACAAAAATCCATCCAATATAGGTTTTACCACCCGGTTGCTGTTTACAAAACGATATACGAAAGACCCCTACATTCTTTTAACGATATAATCAGAGATTCACTGAGCAGACATGGTTATTCTCTTTCCGGAACCACACAAAGCACTTCTTCTTTTGTACGATCAGATCTACTCCCTTCTCAGGAAGATTATAAGTATGAATTAACCAAACTATTGGAAAGATATAAGAATCGTTATGTGGACCGGGTGTATAATTAATCGTTTGATTCGATCAGCCTAATACCTGTTTGGGTAAACTCCAGTTTTCTTTGTTTATAAAGATTACCGGTTGTCATTTTGAAGGTTTTTTTACTCATACCAAAGAAGTCATAGATATCTTCAGGAGCAGATTTATCGTTGTAAGGCAGGTATCCATTGTTTTCTTCGAGAAGCCTCAGCACTTTGCCGGCTTCATCTTCTACTTTCTGAAAGCCAGGCTTTCCCAATACAACATCAATCTTATTGCCTGCTAATATTTTTTTGATAAACCCTTTTAACTGGTCTCCGATCTGTATATCACCGAATATTTCATTCTGGTGTATAATACCTGTATGCAGGTTATTAATAATCACTACAAAACCCAGTTCTGATTTTCGGTAAACCAGTAGGTCTACCTGATCCATTTCTTTTACGGTTAACTGGTCGTTACTCAACTGCTGTTCCAGTTTTTCGGTAGCCGCTACCCTGCCCGTCATTTCATCGATATACAGTTTCACCAGGTATTCGCCACCTACCCGCATACCGCCCAGTTGTTTGGATGCAGGCACAAATAGATCTTTCATCAGGCCCCAGTCAAGAAAAGCTCCCTGTCTGGTTACGGCCACGGCTTTCATTTTAACGATATCGCCCACACAGGCTTTGGCTTTTTGTGTGGTGGCAATCAACCTGTTATCAGAATCATGGTACACAAATACAGTGATTTCATCTCCGGTTTTCAAACCTTTGGGTGCGAAACGGGTGGGCAGCAGAATTCCATCTTCGCCATTATCAAGATAATATCCGAAATCTACTTTTCTGGATACTTTGAGTGTATTGTATTTTCCTACCTGAACAGGTTCCATAATCATGTGTAATCTGCAAATTTACGTCAGTTTATTGGTTTCCCATAATGAATCAGTATATATATGGCCCTCGCAGCTTTCCACTTCTGTTAGCAACTTTGGTGGCTGGCTTCCAGCAGCTTTAAATATTTTGCAGCAGATGAAGCCCCTAATTGTATTTGTATTTTCTTTTTTGTGCTGGAAGCAGATTGTATTGTCACAACAGGTAAATGGTCATTGGTTTGGCGTAGGTAAAGTTACTGTTCCGGGTGAGCATAGTGCCTATATGGCCGAAATGATTTTAAAACAGAAAGGCAATACTGTTACCGGTGAATTGCAATATTATTTCCGGGATAGTTTATTCAGCGTTCCTCTTAGCGGACAGTTTTCTAAGGACACCCGGCAATTAAGCCTCAGACCCATCCCTTTCATTTATTATCTATCGAGAAGTACCAAAAATGGGATCGACTGTATCCTCAAAGGCAATTTTACATTGATTGTTAACCGGAATGAATCTTTGCTGAACGGAGCTTTCGAAAGCGATGAGGCACACCGTTATACAACACCTGCTATTCAGTTTCGTTTCAGGTATTCTACTGATACCATACCTGCTCCCATCCAGATAACGGAAGAAGCAACAGATGAGATCGTATCAAACGACAGTGTTCCTGCTCCAAAAGATACCCTTGCCTCAGATCTACACACTGCAGCCGATAGTAAAGATTCCATGCATGCCTTGAGAGAAAAAGTATTTGTTCGCGAAATTGAAGTATCAGGAGGTCCTTTGCGACTTGAACTATATGACAATGGCAGTATCGACTATGATTCTGTTTCTGTTTACCTGAACAACCGCTTATTAATCCCTAAATCAAAACTGGATCACAGAGCTATCAGAAAAACCATCCTGTTAGACAGTACGCTGCCCTACAATGAACTGAGCATGTTTGCTGAAAACCTTGGAATGGTACCACCCAATACAGCTGCACTTATCATTTATGATGGAGACAAGAGACATGAACTGGTACTCACCAGTGACCTGAATAAAACCGCCACCATCAGAATACGAAAAAGAAAACATATTGAATAAGGAAATAACCCTTTCCTTATTCAATATGCATCGTTGATTATTCAAAAAGTTCGGGTTGCGCATTGTCTTCTTTGGGTTTCTGCTCCCATTCCATTTCGATGCTCTTATTAAAATCAGTAAGCTTGGCCCCTACTGCTTTCCAACCCATTACTTCCACCATTTTAGCTACTTTAAACTTCGCCTTCCGAACCTGTGCACCTTTACCGGTTTGCACTGATAATACAGGTTCATCTTCGGTGGTAACCGCTTCCAGACGATTGCCCTCTCCTTCTTTAATAAAGAGGAACTGTGTTTTCAGCGTACTTGTTTCAATCTTGAATCGCTTGATATTGTACTGTCGCTTATCGTTATCCAGGTATACTGCCGTTATGATTTTATTGGGATCAAATCTTTCGATCAACGCTATTTTCTCCGGTTCAAAGCGTTGCGTCATCTCTGTATCAGTAAGTTCATAAGAACCGTCGTGATAAATAACCAGTAATTTCTCATCTTCAAAACTTCCCAGGTACTGTCCCTTTTCTTCTGTATTCAACCTGCCAAACTTATCATCAAACCACAGCTTTCTACCTGCCAGTGTACTTCTGCCCGCTTCTTTCAGTTTTACGGCTTTGATGGGATACTTGGTTACCTGATTACCCATACTGCTTCTACCCTTGATCTCCAGTTCTTCAAAATAGAAATCAAATTCCTTGTTACGCGCGGTACAATTCGGACTCAGTACAATTTTTACCACTTCTGCCTCACCATTCAGGTTAGCCGTAAAATAATGCACCTTACTCTTATCAGACCCTTTTGTGAGGTCATACTCTTTTTCTCGCGTAATACCGGTTACATTGAAACGTTTGGCATAACTGGTTCCAGTGGCACCATCCAGATAAATCATATTATAAGTGGTACGCTCATCGTTTTTCTGGAACACAGCAGCGTGTAAAATGTCTTTCCCGATAAATACCTTATCAGAAACCTTCACCACTTTCATGGTGCCGGCTCTTGTAAAAGCGATGATATCATCATAGTCTGAACAATCGCAGAGAAATTCATCTTTCTTCAAACCCGTACCAATAAACCCTTCGGAACGGTTGATGTATAATTTGGTATTGGCAATTGCTACCTGTTTTACCTGAATGGTATCAAATTCCTTGATCTCCGTTTTTCTTTCCCTGCCTTTACCATATTTCTTCAGGAGGTTTTCAAAATAAGCCACTGCGAAATCAGTCAGGTGCTCCAGGTCATACTGCACCTGTTTGATGTCTGCTTCAATTGATTTGATCTGCTCATTCAGTTCATTAATATCCAACCGGTAAATTCTTCTTACCGGTTTCTCTGTAAGCTTAAGAATGTCTTCCCGCTCAATAGCACGTTTCAGTTTTTTCTTAAAGGGTGTAAAGGCTTTGTCAATGGCTTCAATCACCGCATCCCAGGTAGCATGCTTCTGCTCCAGTTCCTTATATATTTTCTCTTCAAAGAAGATTTTTTCCAGTGAAGTATAATGCCATTTATCTTCCAGTTCACTGAGTTTAATCTCAAGTTCACGTTTCAGTAAAGACTTGGTATTTTCAGCAGATACTTTTAATAGATCGTGTACGCTCATGAACTGTGGTTTATGATCCACAATTACACAGGCGTTGGGAGAAATGCTTACTTCGCAGTCTGTAAATGCATACAATGCATCTATGGTAATATCCGGAGAAATGCCGGCAGCCAGATCAATATGTATTTCTACTTCTTTGGCTGTAACATCCGTTACCTTTTTGATTTTAATCTTGCCCTGATCATTGGCCTTGGTGATACTCTCCATTAACTGGGTGGTGGTTACACCATAGGGCACATCACGTATAACAAGGGTCTTTTTGTCCAGCTCCTCAATATGGGCCCTTACCCTGACTTTCCCTCCTCTCTTACCTTCATTATAATTGGCCACATCAATCATACCTCCTGTCTGAAAATCGGGGAATATTTCAAACTTCTTTCCTTTGAGGTATTTGATAGAAGCATCAATGAGTTCACAGAAATTATGGGGCAACAATTTGGTAGACAATCCCACAGCAATACCATCCGCACCCTGTGCCAGCAGCAAAGGAAATTTCATCGGTAAGGTTACCGGTTCATTTTTTCTGCCATCATAACTTAATTGCCAGGTGGTGGTTTTAGGGTTAAAAGCAACATCCAGTGCAAATTTCGATAAGCGGGCTTCGATATACCTTGATGCAGCTGCTTCATCACCGGTTCTTACATCACCCCAGTTACCCTGTGTTTCAATCAGCAGGTCCTTTTGTCCGAGGTTAACCAGTGCATCTCCGATACTGGCATCACCATGCGGATGGTACTGCATGCTCTGACCAATGATATTGGCCACTTTATTAAAACGGCCGTCGTCCATTTCCTTCATGGCATGGAGAATGCGGCGCTGTACAGGCTTTAAACCATCTTCAATAGCGGGAATGGCCCGCTCCAGTATAACATAGGAGGCATAGTCAAGAAACCAGTTACGGTATTGTCCCTGCACACCTGTTTCATTTTCAAAAATTCTGTTCGGTTGTTTTTCTTTCGCCATGTCAACTTCGTTTGTGATCGCTACTGTTCCAATCTGAAAGTATCGTCTTTTGCATCTTCCAGTCCATTCAATTCAAACACGATGATATCTGTATTCGCTATTACTTCATGCCATGCCCATGGTTGAATGATGACCATAGATGGTGCTTTTACCTGTACCGTTCCCTTCTCATTACTCCTTACATCCAGCCAGTTCACCGTTGCTTCCCCCTGCATAATAATAATCTGTTCGGGATTCTTTTGCGGAGCCGTTCCTTTATGATAATGTCTCCCACTCGCACTACCCGCTTTCCGGTAAGCAATGATAAATTGTCCTGTTCGGTCTGTATGAAAAAAATGCGTGGCACCTCTTTCATCCTCTGCAACCTGATGTACCGGAATCACTTCTACCATAACCAACTGATTATACTGTTTCCGCAGTTGCGGCAGCTGCAGCTGTTTTTACGGTGATTTCTTTCCAGCCCTTATTCCAGTCGCCTGCGGCTTCCAGTTTACCTTCTGCCACCATTTCACGTATGCGCCATACCAGAAACACATCCCCTGTTTTCACTTTCATCTTTGAAAGTGTATTGGAAATGATTTTATTGAGCTTTTGAAATTCGCCTGTAATATGGGCAAGAATATCCTTATCAAAGAAATTCAATTCCTTTCCGGTTATTTTTTTGCCCCCTTCCAGAAAACGAACAAAAGAACCGTCCTGGCAGAGTTTTTTCCATTCATCCGGATCTACTTCAAACTCACTGAGGGTTATCGGACGAGCCAGTTTTTTGGCTTTCAGAAATTCTTTGGGTTGAATTTCATGCAAGTAGGAAGGATAAAATAGCTGCCCCTTTTCATTGATAAAAGGAAGATTGTTGAGGTACAGTACCTGCACACGACCCTGGTATTCTTTCAACTGACTCATCAACCAGTAATAACCACATACGTCATGTGCATTCTGGGCCATCCATATCCATACTTCTGTCTCAGGCTCTTCATCCAGTTGTTTCAATAACTGATGTACAGTAAGTTTATCATCTACTAGGTTGATCTGTTCTGTATAAGGCGAATATTCAAGCAGGTTCTTCCACCAGTCGCGCCTTGCCTGATAACCTTCGGTTTCATAAATATCGCCCAAAGGACCTACCGCATAATCGTCTTTAATCTCTGCAACAGTTCCCTGCAAACTTTCATCCAGTTCGATGGCCTGCTGTAAGGCATTTACATTGGCTGTTTCAAATACAATATGAATCATCTTTTATTTTTTCTTGCTTCTGTGAATGAATTAATCAACCAGATCCAGTTCCACTTTCAGGTTATTGATAATAAACTCCTGTCTTTCCATGGTATTCTTACCCATATAATATTCCAGCAATTGCTGAATATGATCGCCCTGTTCGAGAATCACAGGTTGTACACGCATTTCTTCCCCGATAAAACGACCAAACTCTTCCGGAGAAATTTCACCCAATCCTTTAAAACGGGTGATCTCCGGTTTATTGCCCAATTTCGATACAGCAGCCTGTTTTTCCGTTTCATCATAACAGTAAATGGTTTCCTGTTTGTTTCTTACCCGGAATAAAGGTGTTTCGAGTATGTAGACATGACCTCTTTTTACCAGATCAGGGAAAAATTGAAGAAAGAAGGTCATCATCAACAAACGGATATGCATACCATCCACATCGGCATCGGTAGCAATTACAATATTATTGTAACGCAAACCTTCCATGCCATCTTCAATGTTCAATGCGTGTTGTAAGAGGTTGAACTCTTCATTTTCATATACCACTTTTTTAGTGAGTCCATAAGCATTGAGTGGCTTACCACGCAAACTGAATACTGCCTGCGTATCTACATTTCTGGATTTGGTAATACTACCACTGGCGCTATCCCCCTCGGTAATAAAAATGGTACTGTTTTTCTGGAGGGCAATAAACTCTTCCTTGTTTTTGGCCGGAAGATCATCATTGAGGTGTACACGGCAGTCGCGTAATTTTTTATTGTGCAGATTGGCTTTCTTGGCTCTTTCATTCGCCAGCTTTTTAATACCTGCCAGTTCCTTTCTTTCCCTTTCACTCTGTTCAATCCTTTTGCGCAGGGCATCGGCCACGGCCGGGTTCCTGTGCAGGTAGTTATCCAGTTCTTTGGCCAGAAATTCTTCCACAAATTTCTTCATCGTTGGCCCGCCCTCATATACATTCTGGGAACCCAGCTTGGTCTTGGTCTGACTTTCAAAAACAGGTTCCTGTACACGCACCGATATGGCAGCAACAATACTGCCCCGGATATCTGCCGCATCATAATCTTTTTTATAGAAGTCGCGGATCACTTTAATATACGCTTCCCTGAATGCCTGTTGGTGGGTACCACCCTGTGTGGTGTACTGACCGTTAACAAAGGAGAAGATATCTTCACCATAATCATTGTTGTGCGAAACCGCTACTTCAATGTCTTCCCCTTTCAGGTGAATGATGGGGTAACGTAATTCATCTGCATTGGTTTTACGTTCCAACAGATCGAGCAAACCATTTTTGCTCACATATTTTTTACCGTTGAAATGAATCGATAGCCCTGCATTCAGGTAACAATAGTTCCATAGCTGGCTATCAAGGTATTCATGTATGAAATGAAAGTTGCGGAATACGGTTTCGTCCGGAATAAAAGTAACCAGTGTGCCATTAGCCTCTGTTGTCTTTTGCTCTTTGTGTTCCTTAACGAGTACGCCTCTTTCAAATTCTGCAATCTTCGCTACCCCATCGCGGTGAGAAGTTACTTTGAAATATTGACTCAATGCATTCACCGCTTTGGTACCCACACCGTTCAAACCCACACTTTTCTGGAAAGCCTTACTATCGTATTTGGCACCTGTATTAATTTTACTAACCACATCCACCACTTTCCCCAGGGGAATACCACGTCCATAATCACGGATGGTTACCTGCTTACCTTCAATGGTAATTTCCACCTGCTTACCAAAACCCATGGTATGTTCATCGATACAGTTATCCAGTACTTCTTTCACCAGTACATAAATACCATCATCTGTTGCAGAACCATCTCCTAATTTTCCAATATACATACCCGGACGAAGACGGATATGTTCACGCCAATCAAGCGACCGTATGGAATCTTCATTATACTCATTCAAATTCTTCTGTTCAGCCATTTGCAATCTGTTTTATGGGTTGCTTTCCCGCTAAACCGGGAAAACGCCTGTTTCTCAACCCGCAAATCTAACCACCTCAACTCCCGGTACAATTTTACTTTTCTACAATACGGCTTTTGATGTGGATAAAAGACCTTAAAATGTTGATTTATCAGAATTTCGTACCTTTACAGGATAGAAAAGCCCCCAAAATACCTTTTAGAAAACCTGGAACAAATCGCCTCACTGGCATTGGACAGGGAAGCCGAAAACGACCTTTTTGCCCATAATGTGAAAGAAATGGACCCTTTGGTAATCGATCAGATGGTTCACAAGTTAAACCAGGATATCAGTCCCAGAATAGACTGCACTGTTTGTGGCAACTGTTGTAAAACTTTACTGATCAATGTAGAAGAAGGAGAAGCGAATCGCCTTACCAACCACCTTGCCCTTAGCAGAACAGATTTCGATCATCAATACCTGGAAAAAGGAAGCAATGGCATGATGATAATGAATGCCATCCCCTGCTCTTTCCTCACCGAAAAAAAATGTTCCGTTTACGAATTTCGTTTCGATGGCTGCCGCGAATTTCCTGCCATGCATCTTCCTGGTTTCAGCAAAAGACTTTTCACCACCCTCATGCACTACGGAAGATGCCCCATCATTTTTAATATTGTTGAAGCGATGAAAGAGCAAATGTCTGATGTCTGATCGCGGATCGCGGATTTGATATGGGATGTCAGATCGCAGATCGCAGATGTCAGATTTGATGTCGGATGTCTGATCGCGGATTTTATTTTTTTGATTTTTGAATTTTGACTTTTGAATGGCGGACTGCTGTATTTACTGCATCTTTACGTTCAATAAATCATATCAGACATCAGACATCTGACATCTGACATCTGCGATCTGCCATCAAAAAATCCCCATGCTATTTTTCGGTATAGATCATTTACTGCAACAATCGCCTTCATGGAAGGAATTACGCATGGGTATGGTTACCAATGAAGCGGCTACTACCCGTTCTGGTGCCTTTTCCAGAGAGGCTTTACTGAAAGCAGGATTTAATATTACCTGTCTCTTTTCTCCTGAACATGGCCTGGATGTTCGGGGTGCAGACGGGCACCCGATGAAAGATGGCCGGGATGCGCGTACCGGCTTGCCCGTCATAAGCCTCTATGGTGAGCGACTGGCTCCCGATGCCGGTCATCTCGCAGAAATAGATATCCTCCTTTTTGATATCCCCGATATCGGCAGTCGCTTTTACACCTATCTCTGGACACTCACCTATATATTGGAAGCTGCCGCCGCCGGCGGAAAGAAATTAATCCTACTGGATCGGCCCAATCCCGTATCGGGTAATATGCAGTTATGTGAAGGACCCATGCTTACGGAAGCAAACAGTTCTTTTATCGGCAGATGGCCCATGCCCATCAGGCATTCCTGTACCATGGGAGAACTGGCTCTGTATTTTAATGACCAGAGAAAGATCGGCGCTGAGATAGAAGTGATAAAATGCAGCGGCTGGAAAAGAGAAATGTTTCAGCCAGACTGGCAAATTCCATTTGTACCCACTTCACCGGCTATACAAAGTTTTCAATCCATGCTCCTGTATCCTGGTCTTTGTTTGCTGGAAGCTACTAATATCAGTGAAGGACGTGGCACTGATTTTAGTTTTGAAGCAGCCGGAACACCCTGGCTCAATGCTGCTGTAGTAGCCGATATGCTGAATAATATGTCGGGAGGTGAAATGGCTGCCAGTGTTGTTCAGTTTACACCTGTTCACAGCAAGTTTGTAAATGAGTTATGCCATGCCGTGCATATGCAGGTAGATGACTCCTCCTGTTTTAATGCCGTAATGAATGGAATGCTTTTGATTAAGCTGATCAAAAGCCTGCATCCATCTCAGTTCAACTGGGCAACTTATCCAACCGCTGTCAATCCAACAGGCAAAGGACATCTCGATAAATTACTGGGCATTTCCGATAGCGAGGCCCTCTTCGATCTCCCCGTCCCCGCCTTCATTGCCGCCGCCACCAGATTAACGAGCTGCAGGGAATGGAGCGCAGAAGTGAGCAGGTATTTGTTGTACTAAGGGTGAATGGTGAGTAGTGAGTAGTGAGTGTAGAATATTTTGTATCTTACTCAGTTAATCTTAGATTGTCCATTGTCCATTGTCCATTGTCCATTGTCCATTGTCCATTGTCCATTGTCCATTGTCCATTGTCCATTGTCCATTACCTGCTCACTACTGACTACTGACTACTGACTACTGACTCACTAAGATCCCTCACCACCACACTCGCTGCCATACAGCCGAAGATGGCGGGCATATAACTGATGGTGCCGATGATGGATTTTTTGGGATAGGCTTTTTCTGTTTCAATGATACGGCTCTGGTCTACCCTTTCGCCGCTGAATATTACTTTAACGCCTTTATAAATACCCAGTTCATGTAAACGTTTTCTTACATAGCGGGCAAGGTTACACTGATGTGTTTTCGAAATATCAGTTATCACCACCTGCGAGGGATCTACCTTGCCACCTGCCCCCAGCGAACTTACAATGGGTATCTTTCGGTCTATACAGGCTTTGATAAAATAGACTTTTGGTGAAAGTGTATCGATACAATCTACCGCATAATCAAACCCACCCTGATCGAGGATTTCATTGGTACGTTCATCGCGGATGAATTCTGTAAGCACTGTGAGATCGAGATCGGGATTGATATCTTTCAAACGTTCGGCCATCACTTCTGCTTTCAGTTTACCTGCTTTCGAATGTAAGGCCGGAATCTGACGGTTGCAATTGCTCAGGTCAACGGTATCGGCATCCACAATGGTCATTTTACCGACCCCCGCCCTTGCAATCATTTCGGCACAGATACCCCCTACACCACCCAAACCTACCACCAATACATTTTTGGTCATCAGTTTTTCAATCGGTTCATCACCCAATAAGAGCTGGGTACGGCTCATCCAGTATGGAATCATAAGAATGTCAGATGGCAGATGTCAGATGTCAGATGTAGTTTATGTATTTTGGTGAGCAACACTTAACTTTCACCTGATTTGACATCCTATGGATAATTTTTTTCAGGTACAAAAATGTAGTTCCTATGCGGTTTTATAAAATAATTATTGGTCTGGGGCTGGTATTGATTTCTTTTACTGCTTTTGCACAGACATCTCCTGTTACCATACTTGACGGGGGGAAGCGCATCAGCTACAGAGGGTTAAGCGTGGTAAATGATAAGGTTTTCTGGGTCAGTGGCAGTAATGGTACGGTGGTAAGATCGCTGGATGGTGGTAATACACTGGAGACCATTCCGGTTCAGGGTTATGAGAAAAGAGATTTCAGGGATATAGAAGCCATTGATGCAGAAACAGCCATCATCATGGCCATTGCAGAGCCCGCCGTCATTTTAAAAACCAAAGACGGCGGAAAAAACTGGACCAAAGTTTTTGAAGACACCACCAAAGGCATGTTTCTGGATGCCATGGATATGCGCATCAACGCTTATCAGGGGAAAAAAAAACAGAATGCTTCAACAGCAACACCTACCCTGATGGTGGTGGGCGATCCCATCCACGGAAAATTATTTGTGGCCATGTCATTTGATGCAGGTGATACCTGGCAGGTAATGCCCAAACCTGAATCAAAAGATGATGTAAGATGGGTAAACGATACAGAAGCCATGTTTGCCTCCAGCGGTACCAATGTAAAGCTTACCAGTTGGAACGATGCCTCTCCCACATTACTGGTTACGGGGGGCAGCAAGGCAAGACTAAAAGATCTAACACTACACAACTTCAACGATTCGCTGGCACTGATGCAGGGCGGTACATCCACAGGTGCCAACTCGATTGATGTATACAACCCAACCAAATCGGCCGTGATTGTGGGGGGCGATTTTGCAAAAGATAGTATTGGTGCCAACAATTGTGTGCTGGTTTCTTTTGCAACAGGCAAACCTGTTTACTCTGTACCCAATACGATGCCGCATGGTTACCGCTCCTGTGTTATTTATCTGGATGCCAATACCCTTGTAGCTTGCGGCACTTCGGGTATCGATATTTCAAAAGATGGCGGTAAAAACTGGCAACTGATTTCCAGAGAAAGTTTTCATGTGGTACAAAAAGCAAGAAACGGAAAAGCCATTTTTATGGCAGGTGGTGGTGGCCGCATTGCAAAACTGATTCTTCCCTAAACAATACCGCTATGCCTTCCTGTGTATTCTGTGGCAAAGCATATTTATATAATGGCCACTGAATACACAGAGGAACACAAAAGTTTTTTGACGTATAAATGTTAAAGTGGCTAAAAGCATAAAAGTGTTTTAAACTTCAAAAAAAACATACAGTCTCATGTTTAATAAAACCTCATAAACATGAAAAAAGCCATCCTCATTTGCTGCAGTATTTTCAGTATAGCTGTTTTGCAGCAGGAAGTAAAAGCACAGACAGGTAATGAAGCAAGACAAAAAGTTCGTCACCGTGCAGATAGTCTCAGTCCGGAACAAAAAGCCAAAATTGCCGAGTTCAGAAAAGATCGTGGCGAGCGTATGTCACCGGAGAAAAGAAAAGAATTAAAGGCACGATACGACAGTCTCTCTCCTGAGCAGAAAAAAGAACAGCGTGAAAAAATGCGTAAGCGTTTTGATGAGTTATCACCGGAACAGAAGGCGCAGGTAAAAGAAAGAATGAAGAACCGCGCAGACAGTTTATCGCCCCGTGAAAGGAAAGCACTGAGACATCGTGTAAAAGAGGCCAGAAAAGATTCTGAATAAGGTTATACGGATAGATGGAGGGGTTGCCTGTTGGTAACCCCTTATTTTTTAAAGGCAAAATACACAGCTCCGATGATGAACAGAAAACTGATCAGGTATTTGGTTTGAAAAGGCTCTTTCAGGTATAAAACGGCAAAAACGGTGAATACAAGCAGCGTTATGATTTCCTGGGTAATCTTTAATTGAAAGCCACTGAGTCCGTTTGCATAGCCTGCCCGGTTGGCAGGCACCATGAGACAGTATTCAAAAAAAGCAATACCCCAACTGATTACAATGGCTTTCCACAAGGGCATACCCTGTTGTTTGAGATGACCATACCAGGCGAATGTCATAAAGATGTTGGAAGCGAGCAGTAATAAAACGGTCTTTATCATATAACTTTCATTTGTAGTTTGACAGTTGTTTCTGCAATATCAGCAGTAAAAATGATACAAAAATTGCCAGATTGCCACATGAAAATAAAACAGCACGGATATTGTACTGTATTCACCAGATAAAATGAGTGTGTATGAAAAAATTTCAGGCGATTATTAAGTTTCAGATGGACGACGACTTTATGTCGCTCGTGCCACCACACCGTACCTATATCAATTTTTTGCTGAATAAGGGCATGATCGACAATTATGCGGTGAGTATGGAGAGCCAGACCTGCTGGATGACCCTGAATACCGAAACCAAGGAAGAAGCTGATAAAATACTGGTGAAATCGCCGCTGTATAAATACTGGACCTATGATATTGAGGAATTATTTGTGTATGACAGCCAGCATTACCGTTTACCGGCTTTACAACTCAACTAATTTTGAAAAAAAAGAAAACTTTTTTTGGCAGTAATGTTTCAGACCCTATTTTTGCACTCCCAACAAAACGGGAGCATAGCTCAGTTGGTTTAGAGCATCTGCCTTACAAGCAGAGGGTCCGCGGTTCGAACCCGTGTGCTCCCACGGAGAAAAGACTTACAACCAGTTTGTAAGTCTTTTTTTATGTAAGTACTTTTACTGGTTTCTGAAGTTCAAATTAACTTTACGGAATGATTCACCTGTTCACCAATGATGGTACCCGCCCCTGGGAATCGCAGGAAGAAGATATTGCGGTAGACCATGCACTACCCTTCCACCTGATCGTGTGGAACGATGAAGTGAACACTTTTGAATGGGTCATTGAAACACTGATGGAAGTCTGCGGACATACCCACGACCAGGCCGAACAATCGGCACTCATCATTCATTTCAAAGGTAAATATGCCGTAAAAACCGGCGATTACGACACCCTCAAACCCATGTGCGATGCCATCACCGACCGCGGCATCGGAGCAACCATTGAAACAGAGAAATAAACATAGAGGGACAAGATACAAGAAACAAGAAACAAGAATCAAGTGGCAAGGTGCATGTGTCAGACTAAATCGCAACTTCTCCGATTCTTGTTTCTTGTATCTTACTCCTTGATTCTTGCTCCTTGTTTCTTGTTTCTTTTTCCTTGATTCTTGCTCCTTGCTCCTTGTTTCTTGTTTCTTCCTCCTTGTTCCTTATTTTTAAACATGTCTTTACACGCACTCGATTCACGCATTTGGTTTCCGCCGGTAGAGGATGCACTGGATGATGGCTTACTGGCTATCGGGGGTGATGTTGCTGTGGAAAGACTATTACTCGCCTATCGCAATGGTATTTTTCCCTGGTACGATGATGAAAGCATTCCGCTATGGTGGAGCCCGGATCCGAGATTTGTTTTGTATCCTGAAAAATTGAAGATCAGTAAAAGCATGACACAGGTTTTCAAGAAAGGGCATTTCAGCTTTCACACCAATACCCATTTTGCAGATGTAATACATGCCTGTAAAGCCTTACAACGTAAAGGACAGGACGGCACCTGGATCACCGATGAACTGGAACAATCTTTTATTCAGTTACATGAAATGGGTGTGGCGCATTCAGCTGAAACCTGGCTGGATGGTGAACTGGTAGGTGGCTTATACGGTATCAGAATGGGTCCTTTCTTTTTCGGAGAAAGCATGTTCAGTAAACAAAGCAATGCCAGCAAGTTTGCCTTTATCAGCTATGTACAACAACTAAAAAAAGAAGGCGTACAATTAATAGACTGCCAGGTACACACCGACCACCTAGAAAGCCTCGGCGCAGAAATGATACCCAGACAACAATTCATCCAACTACTTCAGCAACACCTTTAGAATCTTTGATTTCTTGAAGTTTGATTTTTTGATCTAAATCAGGTAATCAAACTTCAAGAAATCAAACATCTTCTTTAGCTTTTATAGCCGTACATCAACTGTACATCCCTTACAATTTTTTCCATATCGAGGTCCTTGCCGTAGGGGTCGTAGTTTTGTTTGAGGTTACTGCCAAATACGATGGCGATGGTTTGCCAGAAAGCGGCATTAAAGCCCCCTTTGTATTCCTGAATAATTTCGTAACAATTATTGCCTGTTTGCCGGTAGATCAGCTTCATCAATACCTTACCCTGGTAAACCGATAATTGCGTCAATTTATCGGCAAAATCTCTTTTCAATTCTTTCTCTCTGGATTTGATGATGGCTCTTCTTTGCTTTTTATCTGTTACATTTTCCAGCTTTACATTGATCTCATTCATGATGCGGCTGGCTGCAATGGCATATGGATAAGTAACATACACAGCATTACGCAAGCGGGTCCATTCAGCCCAGTGACGCTTCCATTGTCCGGTTAATTTACCCAGCACTTCCACAGGGGGTAAAATACTTTCAGGAATGGTATCTCCTTCCGGCGTAATATAGGCATATACTTTTACCGTATCATAAGGCCCACGGGTTTGTGCATGCAAAACATTCCCCACCACTCCCGCACAAAAGAACAGGAGCACAACCATCATATGTTTGCCAGGGAATTGCATACTTAAATATAGAACTAGTTACGCTAATTAATGCTGCCCGGTTCAAAAAGTAACCCAGCAGACTTTACGCTTTTAACAAATTGTCAACGGGCTATGCTGAGGTGCTGGGTGCTGGGTATTTGTTGTTAGGCGTTAGGTGATAGCTGTTAGGTGTAAATTATATGAAACTATATCAAATACTAAAAACCTAGTACCTAGTACCCAGCACCTAAGATACAGGCTTGAGGTTGTTCTTCACCTGTTTGTTGCGTTGAATGATCGACATGATAAAACCGGCTGTCATAACGAGAATACCCAACCATAGAATATTGATCATCGGAAACTCATATACTTTCAGTGTAATCAGGTCGGTAATGGCACCGCTTTCTTTGATGCCGATTTCAAGCAGGCCCTTCTTCTCATCTTTTACTTTATTAAACTGGATGATCAGACTTTGTGCAGTAACCGTATCAGCAATCGGTCTGAAGGAATTACCATTGACGGCAATACCCGGCTTCACGGCATACCTGCGACCATCTTTCGACAGCACATCGATATCGAGGAACAAAGCCGTTTCACCATTACCATACAAGGCAGCCTGCTCAGGCGGGTTCACACTTACTTTATTCAATACCAGTAATCCATTGCTGTAAAAAATAGTATCACCTACCTTGATATCCCTGTTTACAAATTTCGTGGTGTCTTCACCGGTGTTTTCCTGGAAAGAAGTGATATAGGCAAAAATATCTTTATGCCAGTAATGCTTTGCAGCCGGGTTGGCAGCAAAACCTTCCATGCCTTTGTTGTTTTTAATCACATCCGGATACAGACTGAAACTTTCACCTCCCTCTTTCGCTTTGAAGGTGATTTCGAAATATCGTTTCCGATCCCTTTCATTGATGGTATCTTTTGTATAGGTAACCATATACCTGCCCATATCCGTAGCCACTTCTTTAAAGAGGGTAATATTCTCTGCAGGGTTGCCTGCAGGGTTGCCCGGCTTACTGGCATCTTCCTGACGAAGCGGTGTTACACCGGTGGTGTTCCAGCTCAGTACGGTTTTCTTGGCCGACGAAATCAGGATACCTACGAGTACCATACCAAAGCCCACATGCGCAACAGAAGCACCGGCGGCTTTGATCTTGCCTTTCAAACCCAGCCAGATATAAGAGGCATTGGCCACTACCGAATATACCGCTGTAAAAATGGCAAGGTGAATGGCAAACAAAAAGCCAGGACCTTTCTTATCATAATTCACTTCACCAAAAAAGCTGATACAAAGACTAATCACCACA
Organism: Sediminibacterium goheungense; assembly: GCF_004361915.1. Taxonomy (GTDB): domain Bacteria; phylum Bacteroidota; class Bacteroidia; order Chitinophagales; family Chitinophagaceae; genus Sediminibacterium; species Sediminibacterium goheungense. The sequence goes on from NZ_SNWP01000010.1 coordinate 155,874, forward strand.
GCGATGATAGTGGGTATCCATATTTTTTTGCCAAAGAAGGCTTTGGGTGTATCCTTATACTTCAGGTATTGTGTAATCGCTGTTAAGAACCCGATGATAACAGCCACAAATATCTGAATCTGGTTATGCGCATATTCCGGATCTTCCGGTGGCGCAATATTGGTACCGAATAATTTATTGAATACCGGTGTAGAGGTTTTGGCAATGATTACCATACCTGCCAAAAAGAACACCAGCGAACCGATAAACATCCAGAACTCTCTGCTGTAAGTATTTTCTTCTTTCTGAATACTCGGAATCGATTTATATTGTTTGAAGTACAGGAACAAAGCAGGTACAAAAAATACCAGCACAAACAACAACAACTGCGTATTCATACCCAGATCTGTAAAAGCGTGTACGGAAGTATCGCCCAGTACACCACTTCTTGTGAGGAAGGTAGAATACAGAATCAGTGAGAAAGTGATGATATAAAAGAAATAGGTTGGTCGGAGAGAATAACCACTGTGACGATAAATCAGATTAGTATGCAGGCCGGCAATCAAGGTAAGCCAGGGCACGAGTGATGCATTCTCTACCGGATCCCATGCCCAGTAACCACCGAACGATAAACTTTCATAGGCCCACGCAGCACCCATCATAATACCTACCCCCAATACCGTTGCAGAAAAAGAAGCCCATGGCAGTGATGGTTTTACCCATTCATGTTTCTTACTCATTAAGCCTGCAATGGCATAAGCAAAAGGAACAATAGTGGATGCAAAACCCAAAAACAACACTGGCGGATGTATCACCATCCAGTAATTCTGTAACAGTGTATTGAGACCGGTACCATCTTTAATCAGACTTAAATAATCAGGACGACTCAGAATGGGCCAGTCAAATTCATTTCTTAATAAGGTGAATGGACTGCTTCCGATTTTCACACCAAATACATATACACCCAGGAGCATCGAAGCGAGGGCAAACTGCGCAAAACTCACCACGGTCATCACACCGGCTTCCCATGCTTTGGCGCGCCAGATCAATATCCAACCCAATACGCAATGCCAGAAGCTCCAGAGCATAAAACTACCTTCCTGTCCCTCCCAGAAACAGCTCAACAGGTACTCTACCTGTAAACTTCTGTCGCTATGGTTATAGGCATACTTGTATTCAAATAAGTGGTTGGAGATGATATAATAGAGAATACCAAACATGGCCAGTATACTCACCGTTTCCACCAGAAAAGCTACCCTCGCCATTCTTACCCATCCTGCTTTGGTTGTATCCAGTTCAGATCTGCTGGCTTTGAAATAGGCAACAGTGGCCAGTAATGAAGCAACAAACGATAAAACAGCAAAAAAATGCCCAGCCTGTCCGGGTAGTAGGTGTTCTCCTAAATATTGCATGTGTAGGTAGTTCTGTAAGAAAAATAGATAATGAGCGACGTATATTATTTAGCCGGTTCTGCGGCTACAGGCTCAGGTTGTTTCTGCGCCTTCGGATCATCCTTGTATTTAGAGGGACATTTCAGCAGTATATCCTTGCACTCAAAATGATCGCCCTGCATTTTACCCTTCAGCACCAGACGCTCACTTTTTTCCATGTCGGTGGGTTTGTTATTATGGTACACAACTTTCACGCTGTTACCCAGTGTATCAACGGCTGTAAAAGTGAGGTAGTTAGGATTTTTAACCGCATCGTATTCGAGGGGCTGTGATTTGTCCAGTTTAGCGATCAGGTTTACAAATTTGCCTTCTTTCTGACGGGCAGAAGCAATGGTTTCATAAGTGGTGAGATCGCCTGTATAACTGATCAGCACCACGATGGCAGCAGCAATCAGCACAAGGATGATAATATGTGTTTTTTTCATCTCTTTTCTTTTACGCTGCAAAAGTAGCCCAAAATGAACAAGCAATAGCTGATGTTTGTCAGGCATTCTTGTTAAAACCGGAATCTTTCCACAATTTTAAGCATGAACCCATCCGAACAACCTGTTTCTGTTACCGACAAAGGTTTTGTCATCTTTATGAGCCGGGTCATCGGACTATGGCTCATAGTGATGTTTATTGCGTTCTGGGTCATGGGGCAGCTACCTCATCAACTCACCGCTACACCGAATGCATGGATCAACAGTCCATTGCTGAATCAGCTGGCCACCCTTCTCCCCTCCACGCTGGCCATTGCATTCATGATTGTACCCTCGCGTAAACTGGCAGCCATTTGTCTTTTCGCCATGATTTTTCTGCTCCTGAGCTATCATGGACGCAACCCTGCACTTAAATTGTCTGTTTTTCCTTTGATATACCTGCCTTTTCTGGTGAAAACCACTGATTTCAGGAATGCCTGGAAATGGACCACCCGTTTTATGTTTTTGTCTTTTGCTTTTACCGCCCCCTTTATGTCGCTATCCGTTAGTGCCCTTCCTGCCTATACGCTGTTGTTACATGCGGTTATTCCCTGGGAACGACTGTTTGTTCGTTTTGTGGAAAGGTTTGAGCCCAAATAGGGGTTTTAGGCCGATTTAATCCCATATTTCAGAAAATTGCTGCAACTTGCATCCCGTTTGCAATTTAAGAAAGATCATGGCTGATTTATCGCAGTTTAACCCCAATGCCGTTGGTAATCCCAACAACAATATTTTCGGACTCCCTTTTACAGAAGATGATGCCCGTCTCGTAATACTACCCGTACCCTGGGAAGTAACCGTAAGTTATGGAGCCGGTACTGCACGTGCCGCAGAACATATCTTTAAGGCGAGTATACAGGTAGATCTTTTTGATACGGATGTACCCAATGGCTGGAAAGATGGTTTTTACCTGAAAGAAACCAACAAAAAAATATTGCTGAAAAGCGATTACCTGCGCAAAGAAGCCGAACTCTATATTGATTATATTTCTAAAGGCGATGAAGTTGAGAAGAATAAGTTCATGTGCAAGAGCCTGAAAGAAATCAATGAAGGTGGCATATTCCTCAACCAGTGGGTATATGATGAAACCAAAGCACTGTTAGACAAAGGCAAAATAGTCGGGCTCCTGGGTGGCGACCATAGCACGCCCCTCGGTTTCATGAAAGCCCTTGCCGAAAAACATGGTGAGTTTGGCATATTACAAATTGATGCACACTGCGACCTGCGAAAAGGGTATGAGAACTTTGTGTACTCGCATGCTTCTGTGATGTATAATGCACTCACTGAAATTCCACAGATACAGAAATTAGTGCAGGCGGGTATCCGCGATTTATGCGAGGAAGAATGGGAATACATTTGCAATAGTCAATTCAGGGTTATCACGTATTTCGATAAAAACATCAAAGAGCGCCAGTTCGAAGGTGAAACCTGGAAGCATATTGCGGAAGAAATCATCAACCACCTGCCACAGAAAGTATATATCAGTTTCGATATCGATGGTCTTGACAGAAAATATTGCCCTAACACAGGTACACCGGTACAGGGTGGTTTTGAAACAGAGGAAGTATTGTATCTTTTCAGAAAAATAAAAGAAAGCGGCAGGGAAATCATCGGGTTCGATCTGGTGGAAATTGGCGTAGGCCAAACAGACTGGGATAGTAATGTGGGCGCCCGTTTATTGTGGAGAATCTGTAACCTGATGGTTAAAAACTAATACACTATGGCAGGCAGAACCTATGATTATGTAGTGGTACTGAAACAGAGAGATTTCAAACTGGTAGATAATATCAGCCTGATGATGTTATTTCTGGCCATTGTGGTTTTAATGGAATCGGCACTGACTCCCTTTTCCAATGCATCTGTTTTTCCGGTTACCATTGTAGCACTCATCATCGGTTGGGTGGCTTTTACTTTTGTAAAAAAGAAAAATGGTAAAACAGCTTATTTCAGAATCGCCATGCTCTTTGCTGCATGGGGTTTAATGATGACCCTGCCCATGCCCTACACCTGGCTCACTGCTGTATATGTAATAGCAGCCGTAGCAGAAAAGCAGGTAAAATTTCCGAGAGAAGTGGCTTTCGATGAAGAAGAAGTGGTATTCAATACCTTCCCACGCAGCCATTATCACTGGAGCGAGTTCAGCAATATTGTACTGAAAGACGGCTTACTAACCATTGATTTTAAAAACAATAAACTCCTACAAAAAGAAATTGATTCCCATGTGCCCCCTCAACTGGAGCAGGATTTCAATGCTTTCTGTAAGAACAAGATACAAGTGAGTGAGCAGTGAGTGAATAGTGAGTAGTCAGTACTGAGCAGAGAACCCTTATACGCTTTCACTCACTACTGACTACTCACTACTCACCATTGACCATTCACCATTCACCATTGACCATTCACAATTCACTCCCATGCCCCAATCACCTTATATTCTCTACTCCGATGGTAACGGAAATATTTTTGAAGATACCAGTCTGTATGCGGTGGGTCGTGCAGGATGGGATGCTTTACCGATTCCGGCAGAAGATTGGATTGAATTACCTGATGGTGGTAATCTCTATGAATTACCGGGCAGAAGAGGCATTGGTATCGATGTGGTAACGGGTGAAATGCGTTTGTGTGAAAAGGGATGGGCAGTAGCGGCTTTTATTCCGCCGGCCCATACGGGTTTATATATTGCAGCATATGAAACATTACCCGATGCACCTACACTCCCATTATTCTGTTATACGGCGGCAGGATGGCTGAACGATAAAACCTATGTACCCGCTGTAAGAATTGAAAAAGATATTCGCCAGGAATGTGCAGGTTATGATGATAAGAAAATAAAAACAGGTACACAGCAATTACTCGAACACTATCCAGAAAACAGACTGGTAAAGCACCTGATGGAAAACTGCTGTATGACATACAATTGTCCGGCAGCCAGAAACTTTTCTTTGTCACGTTGGGAATGTCCTGTTCCTACCTCCCCTGCCTGTAATGCCAACTGCGTAGGTTGTATTTCTTTCCAACCGGAAGAGGAAACCATTGTATCTACACAGGATCGCCTCACGTTTAAACCGATGGCCGAAGAGATTGTAGAGTTTACGGTACCGCATTTAATGAATGCTCCTTTTCCGATTGTGAGTTTTGGTCAGGGTTGTGAGGGAGAACCATTGCTCATGTGGGAGACCATCCGACAAGCCATTATAGAAATCAGGAAACATACCGACAGAGGAAGTATCAATATCAACACCAATGGTTCCAAACCCGATGCGGTAAAAGCATTATGCGAAGCAGGTCTCAATAGTATCCGTGTAAGTACCAACTCGGCCCGTAAACATATTTACGAACCCTATTACAGACCCAACAACTATCAGTTCGAAGACATTATCGAGAGTCTGAAAGTGATGAGAAGTTATGGTGGCTGGGCCAGTATCAATTATTTTGTATTTCCCGGCATGACCGATAGTGTGGAAGAATATGAAGCTTTACGCAAGCTCATTATCGATACAGATTTATCGATGATACAGTGGCGTAATTTCAATATCGATCCGGATTGGTATATGGGCAGAATGGGAGTACATGAGACCGGAGAAATGCTGGGTGTGAAACAATTGATGAGTCTCATCCGGGAAGAGTTTCCCAAAGTTAAATTCGGGTATTTCAATCCGCCCATGGAGAGAATCAAAGGCAATTACGATCAGCATTTTGCAGGTGCTGAATTATATCAATAGCAGCAAAGGCAGGTATGCATCCAGCTAAAAAAGATTATTATACCGGCATTGCATTGGCCGTACTTGCTACCATTATCTGGTCAGGCAACTTTGTGATCTCCAGGGCCGTCAACCAACAAATACCACCGGTAAGCCTGGCATTCTATCGTTGGGCACTTGCTACGGTTTTAATTGCCCCCTTGGCTTATAAAAAGTTTACGGAACAAAAACAGATCGTATTTCAAAACTGGAAATACCTGTTCTGGGTATCGCTAAGTGGTATTACTTTGTTCAACACTTTTGTATATGTAGCGGGGCATTATACTTCTGCTATTAATATGGCCTTGATCGGTACCACATCCTCTCCCATTTTTGCAACGGTGATGGCTATTATTTTCTTAAAGGAAAGACTGAATATTTTTCGCATCACAGGTATACTCATCTGTATCGCAGGTATTATCCTGTTATTGTCGCAGGGCAGTTGGGAGAAACTGGCTTCTTTCACATTCTCAACCGGAGATCTGTGGATCCTGGCAGGCGCGCTGGCTTTTGCAGTGTATAATATCCTGGTCAGAAAAAAACCTGCAGGCATCACACCGGTAAACTTTCTGTTTGTGATTTTTTTCTTCGGAACACTTCTACTGTTACCTGCGTATATCATTGAACGCAATCTCACACCAGCTGTTCAGTGGAACGGAAGTATTATCGGCTCTGTTGTTTATCTGGGTCTGGGCACTTCTGTTATTTCATTTCTCTGCTGGAATGCTGCACTGCAAAAATTAGGAACGGGCACTACGGTATTGTTTGGTAACCTCATCCCCATCTTCAGCACACTCGAAGCTGTGTGGCTGCTGGGAGAAAAAATTACCGATATACATATCATCAGCGGCCTGCTTGTGATTGGTGGCCTTATATTGGCGAATACCATGCAGCGTAAGAAAACAAATGCATAACCTACAGTATGAAGGTAAAAACATCATCCACTGTTCCTGCCTATATACTACCTGTAATTGTTGTATCGCAGTTTGCCGGCACCTCTGTATGGTTTGCAGGTAATGCCATACTACCTGCCCTGCAGTCTCTTTATCATTTCCCTGAACAGATGCTGGGCAATATTACCATTGCTGTGCAGTTGGGTTTTATTACAGGCACTTTATTATTTGCCCTGCTTACCATTGCCGACAGATTTTCGCCGGTAAAAGTGTTTATGCTTTCTGCTTTACTGGCTGCTGCTTTTAACCTCCTGCTATTATTCACAGAAGGCCATGTATCATCCATACTAACCCTGCGTTTCTTCACCGGTTTTTTTCTGGCCGGTGTGTATCCTGTAGGCATGAAGATAGCGGCTGATTGGTTTGCGGCCAATCTCGGCAAGGCCCTTGGTTTTCTGGTCGGCGCATTGGTAGCAGGGAAAGCGGTTCCCCATTTATTAAAAGGATTGGGTGATACATCCATGTGGAAAGAAGTGATCATCTACACTTCCTGTATGGCCGCTGCCGGCGGATTACTGGTAGGCTTATGGATAAAAAACGGACCACACAGAACCCAGGGCAAAAAACTTTCCTTTCATAACCTGTCATCACTGTTTCAACAGAAAGATTTTAAAGCGGCGGCATGGGGTTATTTCGGACATATGTGGGAGCTCTACACTTTCTGGGCCTTTGTACCCATCATGATCGGCTGGTATAATCTTCAGCATCATACAGAACTGAACATATCTCTCTGGTCCTTTATCATTATCGGTGCAGGTGCATTGAGTTGTATCCTCGGTGGTTATTTATCACGCAGTATGGGCAGCGCAAAAATTGCTTTCATCAGTTTATCCGGATCAGGTATTTGTTGTTTGTTCGCACCTTTGTTTTTTGTAGTAAGTCCTCCTCTCTTCTTAACGGCATTGTTGTGCTGGGGTTGTTTGGTGATTGCAGATTCTCCACAGTTCTCTGCACTGGTTTCTCAAACGGCAGAGAGCAGCCGTAAAGGAACGGCACTAACACTGGTTACTTCCATCGGTTTTGCTATTACCATTATCAGTATAGAGATTATGAGTTATGTGGTAACAGCGAACGCAAGTATGATGCCCTGGTTACAGGATCATAAAGAAATCAGTTTGCTCTTACTGGCACCCGGCCCCCTATTCGGGTTATTGAGCATGCGCTCATTATTGAAGAAGTACATGCCTTGATCAATATAGAAATCCTCCCCTTCTTCCCTTCTCCATGCGAAAAGCGCCGCACTTAATACTGTCTGCATTAAATACATTCTTTTGCAGGGAAAAATGGAGTGATGAATTTTAGTTCTATGCGGAAGAACCGTTAATTAAATTATCTTGCCGATCAATGGATATTGTCACGATTATTTTACTCTGTATTGCCGCATTCAGCGCCGGTTTTGTGGATGCGATTGTTGGGGGTGGAGGATTGATTCAGACTCCTGCTGCTTTGGTTTTATTACCCGATATGCCGGTTTCTACTGTCATCGGTTCTCTTAAAATACCTTCTTTCAGCGGCACTTTCTTTGCAGCGCGGCAATACCTGAAACGGGTACAGATGAATTGGTCCTTAACGGCCATGATGTGCATCACCGCTTTCCTCGCAGCATTCGCCGGATCGGAACTGTTAACCATTGTGAGCAACCGTTTTATGAAACCGGTTATTTTTATTGTGCTTATCCTCGTAGCCATCTATACCTACAGTAAGAAAAATTTCGGCCAACAGGTCATCAAACAACACAGCGCTAAAAAAACCATTGGTCTCAGTCTGATCATCAGTCTGATCATTGGTTTTTATGATGGTTTTATCGGTCCGGGTGCCGGCAGTTTTCTGGTGCTGGCCTTCATTGCCATTCTCGGTTTCGATTTCATGCAGGCCAGTGCCCATGCAAAAATGGTGAACCTTTCTACCAATCTGGGGTCAATTGTTTTGTTTTTGTTAAAAGGAAGCATCCTCTGGAGTGTAGCCCTACCCATGGCCATCAGCAATGCCATCGGCGGCATCCTTGGTGCCCGTCTCGCCCTGCAAAAAGGCAACCGCTTTATCCGCATCTTCTTCCTGCTCGTAGTTACGGCTACTTTGCTCAGGTTTGGATATGATGTGTTTTTTTCGTGAGCAGTGAGTAGTGAGTAGTGAGTAGTGAGTAGTGAGTAGTGAGTAGTGAGTAGTGAGTAGTGAGTAGTGAGTAGTGAGTAGTGAGTAGTGAGTAGTGAGTACACGAAAACTTGGCCCTGATAACCCTTATTGCGCAAGCACAATAATTTTTTTTCATTGACCACTCACTACTGACTACTCACTCTTCTTCATTCACAATTCACCATTGACCATTCACCACTCACTACTCACTACTCACTACTCACTAAATTAACCTTTATTTATACCCCAAAAGTGGATTACTAAGCTGTCTGGCATGTAATTTTCAACATTATTCATAGTCGCAAGGCTTCGTTGTACATTTATGCATAATACTACCGGCATGACCATTGATTTTGAAAAAGAGAAGAATATCAAGGCATCGGTCATTACACTGGCCATATGTGGTCTGCTGTTCCTGCTTTTTTTCTTCCTGCAATGGAGCCTGCCACAGATTCCCCAGCCCGATTATGGTGAAGGCATAGAAGTAAACCTGGGCAACAGCGAAACAGGTTTTGGCGATGTGGCCCCTCAGATACCCGGCGAACCTGCAGCAACTGAAGAAATAAAAACCAGTCCGGTAGCAGCGGCACCCGTAACCAGTCAGACCAATATCACCGGCGATGAAAATGAAGCAGATGATGCGCCTGTTGTAAACAAAACCATTAACAAGCCTGCTACCAAGCCGGTGAGCGATATCAAACCAACTGTTACCAAACCGATCACCAACAATAGCACACCTACCCCACCTGCTCCCAAACCCAAAGCCGTGTTCAATGGCGGAACCACAGCGGGTACCGGCGGTAATCGTGCAGACAGCTACAATGGCGTCCGCGATCAGGGTATTGCGGGTGGTAAGGGCGACCAGGGGAAACCCAACGGTAATCCCAATTCAGACAGTTATACCGGTAATGATGCCAGTGGCAATGGTGGTGCAGGTGGTTCTGGAGGTGTCAGCATCAGAAACGGATTAGATGGCCGACGCATTACAAAGCTCCCATCCTTTGAAGATGATTTTAATGAAAATGCAAAAGTAGCCGTTGATATTACCGTAGATAAATCAGGCAATGTAACCATGGCTGTGGTCAACCCACGCGGTACCACCACCACCAATCAGAATATCCGCAATATCGCACTCCGCAAAGCCCGTTCCCTCAAACTCAATGCCGGCACCGCCGAAGAACAAACAGGAACGCTGGTGTTTAGCTTTAAGCTGAAGTAAACAGAGAAATAAGGAATAAGAAATAAGGAATCAGGAAGGAGATTTTGGATTTCAGATAGCTGATTTAATATCAAACATCCGACATCCGACATCCGAGATCATACATCTGCCATCTGAAATCTGCCATAACTTCCCTATTTCTTATTTTCTTTGCCGTATGATGAGTTATGCTGAAGCAATTGATTATCTGTTTACCCGGCTGCCGATGTTTAGCAGGTTGGGGGCAGCTGCATATAAGAAGGATTTGACCAATACTATTTTACTCTGTGAGGCATTGGGTAATCCACAGCAGCATTTTAAATCCATTCATATTGCAGGCACCAATGGTAAGGGTTCTACCAGTCATATGCTGGCTGCTATTTTGCAAACAGGTGGTTATAAAACAGGATTGTATACTTCCCCTCACCTGAAAGATTTTCGTGAAAGAATCAAAGTGAATGGCGATATGTGTTCGGAGGAGTTTGTGGTACGTTTCACAGAACGCATTCAACCATTGATTGAGTCGATTGAACCCTCATTTTTTGAAATCACCGTAGCCATGGCTTTCTGCTGGTTTGCTGAACAGCAGGTGGATATTGCAGTAATTGAAACCGGACTGGGTGGTCGTCTCGACAGCACCAATATTATTAGACCCGAACTCAGTATCATTACCAATATTGGCTGGGACCATATGAATATGCTGGGCAATACGCTGCCGGAAATTGCGGGAGAAAAAGCAGGCATCATTAAAAAAGGAATACCCGTAGTCATTGGTGAATGGTTACCGGAAACCAAACCTGTTTTCGAACAAAAATATGCAACTGTTAATGAAGAGCTGGCTGCAAAACCCACGCTGGTATTTGCTTCGGAAGAAAGATGGGTGAGCGACTGGACCTATGAGCACCATATGATTAGTATCACCATAGCCGATAAACACACTGATAACAGACAGCATTTTCAGCTTGACCTGCCCGGTATCTATCAGCATAAAAACCTGATCACGGTACTGGCTGCAGCGCATGAACTGGAAAAGCAGGGATGGCATTGCGCATTACCTGTTATACAGGAAGCCCTCAAACAGGTAAAAAAGAAAACGGGTTTACATGGCAGATGGGAACTGATTCACCAGCACCCTTCTGTGATACTGGACGTTGGACATAATGTTGACGGTATCAAAGCCATCCGCGAACAGCTGGAGCATTGTAACTATCAGCACCTGCATATTATTATCGGTATGGTAAAAGATAAGGATATTGATGCCGTACTGGCCCTGTTGCCCAAACATGCTTCCTATCATTTTACACAGGCGCAGATACCCCGGGCATTGGATGCCATGAGCCTGCAGCAACAAGCTGCTGCATTCGAATTGAACGGCCCTGTATACACAGATGTCAATACCGCCTTACAGGAAGTACGCACAAAAGCCGCATCTGATGATCTCATTCTGGTCTGCGGCAGCGTTTTCCTCGTTGGGGAAGTGGGCTGAAGGCGGTGAATGGTGAATGGTCAATGGTGAATGAAGAAGGGTTCGCATACATAAAATTCACCATTCACGCCCCAAGCCATTTCAGCTTCATCATTGCTTCATAAATCGGGCCGAGTTGGACGCCGTGTTGTATTTTGTTTTCGCGGAGTAACTGGAGGAATTCATTTTTTGAAAAGAGCAAGACATCGATATCTTCAAAAGCATCAAAGTTTTTCTTTTCGCCCGGTACTGCATTTTTGGCGAGATAAAAATAAGCCGTGTTATCGTTGATGGCAGGGTTCGGAGCCAGCTTGCATAGAAACTCCACTTCTGTGGAATGATACCCTGTTTCTTCCTGCATTTCGCGGATAGCGGCCTGCATAGGGTCTTCATCTTTATCCATCACACCACCCGGTAATTCAAACGTAACCTGGTCAACGGGGTAACGATATTGCCTTACCATTACAATTTGCTCATCGGGTGTTACCACCACAATATTGGCCCAGTTGGGCAGTTCAACAATATAGTAAGGTTCAATCACCCTGCCATCCGGAAAACGGCAGGAGTCGGCCCTGAGGTTGAGCCATCTGTCACCATATACTTTTCGGGAACTTAGTTTTTCCCAGCGGAGCTCTCTCATCATTTACCATCCTTTATTGGCACGCAAGGTAGTAATATGCGCGGTATGGTGCCGGCCATGCCATGCATACAATCCCAGCAAGAACCAAAGTGTCATTTCACGTCCATGCTCCGGATGTGTCACTTTTCTTTCCCATTGTTCGGGTGTAAGGTCTTTAATGGTAGCCAGCATACGTTGGTGCAACGCATGTAACAGGGTTAGTGATACATTAATGGGAACGGTATCAATATCAGCCAGTTTCACCCATTCATTTTCATCATAGGGTTTAATGGTAGGATTGTCTTCTGTTAACCCCAGCCTGAAACGGATATAGGCATTCATATGGCTGTCAGCAATATGATGTACCAACTGCTGAACCGTCCACCCACCCTCACGGTAAGGTGTATGGAGCTGCGCAGCATCCAGGTTTAGAATGGCACGCTCTACTTCTTCAGGTAAAAACTGAATATCGGCCAGCCATTCTTTTTTCTGCTGTTCAGAATAGGGTTGCGGCTGGTACTTGCCAATGGGGTATCGTGGGTCTGTCGTCATAGTGAGTAGTCAGTAGTGAGTAGTGAGTAATGATGATATGTTTTTTTGTGAATGGTCAATTGTGAATTGTCAATGGCGAATGGTCAATATAAAATGAATGATGTAAGATACAATATCTTTAACACTCACTACTGACTACTCACTACTCACTACTCACTCTTCTTCATTCACCATTCACAATTGACAATTGACAATTCACGCCCCTTCACGCAACGCATGCCCCGTAAGCTGTATAAACACATCTTCCAGGTTTGCTTTTTTCACTTCTTTGGGTTTTTCAAAACCGCTGGCTACCAGCTCATCGATGAGTTTATCGGGTGAGTTAAGGGCAATGATATGTCCTTTGTCTACAATCGCCACACGATCGCACAATATCTCGGCTTCATCCATATAGTGTGTGGTAATAATCACCGTAGTTCCTTTATCCCTTATCTGCCGTATTAAATCCCAGAGATTTCTTCTCGCCTGCGGATCAAGACCGGTAGTAGGTTCATCTAAAAAAATAATACGGGGTTCATTGATGAGTGTGGTGGCAATAGAGAAACGTTGTTTTTGTCCGCCACTCAATTCCTTGAATTTCGATCTGGCCTTATCACGCAGGTTCACCGTATCCAATAATGCCAATGGATCTATAGAGCGGTTATACAAACCCGCAAACAGTTCCAGCAACTCCGTAAGATTAAGTCCGGGATAGTAGCCGGAAGTCTGCAACTGCACCCCAATGATCTTTTTTATTTCATTGGGTTCCTTATCAAGATCAAACCCACCTACCCATATTTCACCACTTGTTTTTTCACGGAGGGTTTCAATAATTTCCAGTGTGGTAGATTTACCTGCACCATTCGGTCCTAACAACCCAAATATCTCCCCTTCCAGCACTTCAAAGCTGAGTCCTTTCACCGCAGTGAAATCACCATATTTCTTGTGCAGGTTGTTAACTTTTATAATCGGCTTCGACATACTCAGAATTTATATACCAATCCGGCCTGTTTATCGGCCAACCCGATACCCAGTGATGCCTTGTTATGGCGCTGGTTAAATAAGGTAACGGCTGTATACAGCTGCCGCTGGCTCTGTAAAATTAAGGCACCGCTGGTAATGGTAGCCACAAAACCTCCACCTATCAGTCCCCAACCCAGTCCTTTCTGGTTATCGTTGGATGATACCCTGCTGATACCAAAAATCAAGGCAAAACTGCCTACAACACCCAATACCTGTCCTGTTATTTTATTGGATTGGTGCTTTTCGTACAGATCAATCAACTGCTGATCACGGGTACGATAAAACAATTGCATAAACTCTTTACTACCCCTGTATAAAGTATCGCGGTAAAGAATACTATTGGGTTTGGGATTGGTAAGATAGTGCATGCGTCCGGGCTCAAGCCGCTGCTGCGCCGACAGACCCTGAAAAAATAGTAACCCAAATAAAACAAAAACAATTCTCATACAAGGAGTCAATAATGAATAAGGAATGTAGAATAATGAATGATGAAGTTAGTAAAAAAACACTTCGTTATTCTTTATTCTTCATTAGGATAAGGAAGAATAATACCCAATCCTTCCTATTAAAGGCTTCTCTCCGTTTACTTTTTTTTCTTGATAAAAAAAAGTAACAAAAAAATCAAGGCTTCAGAAAAAAAGCTAAAATTCATCTCATTACGCTACAATGGATGAAGTCTAAAGCCCAGCCTTAATCTATTTATTGAGCAAATCAATATTTTATCTTTTGCAAATAGCCCGACACATCCATTGCTTAACGCTTCATTCCATGAATTTCTTAACGCTTTTTTTCTAAGGCCGGAATAAGCATCTGTTTAATAGCATATCTGGCATTATTCTACCTACTACTTCATTCATTGGCATATTTTGCTCTTTATAGATTAAAATAGAAAGACACAAAAACGAACATAAACCCATCAAAATAATAATTTTAAATCAGTCCTGTGGACGGGGCCATGCGGCCTGGGAGCAACAAACAGTTTTGAACAGTCGCCTGATCAGTTTTAATGGTCAATACGTCATTCCTGATTTAGATAGCTTTCCAGCTCCGCCATCATTTCGCTGCTGCCGATAAACAAGGGTGTACGCTGGTGTAATTCGGTAGGCTGAATATCGAGAATGCGTTCTTTACCATTGGTAGCTTTACCGCCAGCCACTTCGAGTATAAACGCAAAAGGATTGGCTTCATACAGCAACCTCAGTTTGCCTTTGGGCTTATCGGTAGTACCGGGATACATAAAAATGCCGCCTTTAATGAGGTTTCTATGCACATCGGCCACCATACTGCCAATATAACGCTGTGTATACGGACCACCAGTTTCCTTTGTTTTACGCTGACAGCCATCGATGTATTTCCTGACATTGATATCGTACTGGAAAAAGTTGCCATGGTTAACTGAATAAAACTTACCTGATGGCGGACATTTAATATCCGGATGACTCAAACAAAACTCTCCGATAGATGGGTCGAGTGTAAATCCGTTCACCCCTCTTCTGGTGGCATATACAAACATGGTACTGGAACCATAAATAACATAACCCGCTGCTACCTGACGGTTACCGGGTTGTAAAAAATCTTCTTTCACACAGGGCTTACCTCTTTCACTCACGCGGCGATATACACTGAAAATGGTACCGATCGAAACATTCACATCAATATTACCACTACCATCCAGCGGATCGAACATCACCACATATTTACTCTGGTTACTCACTTCATCATCAAACACTACAAAATCATCCAACTCTTCACTACCAATACCTGCACAACTGATACCATGCTGCAGCACACCCATAAACTGGTTATTGGCATAGATGTCAAGCTTCTTTACATCTTCACCCTGCACATTAATGGTACCCGCATCTCCCAGTATATCTACCAGTCCGGCCTTATTCACTTCTACATTCACACGTTTGGCCGCCAGACCAATATCACGAAGCAAACTACTCAGTTCACCCGTAGCAGTAGGAAATTGTCTTAATTGTTGTAATGTAAATTCATCGAGTGTAAGAATTCTTCTGTTGACAGTCATAGCAGGGCGATCGTTTGAACGAAGGTATTTAATTTGGAAATTTGAAAATTTGAAAATTTGGAAATGAAGCAAACTTTAAGTGTGTAATTGTTACATATTAAGCATACCACACTCATTTCCAATCCGCCTTAGGCGGATCAAATCACCTAATTTCCAAATTAGCGCAGCATAAAAAGCTGCGTGAAAAAAATAACACCCTTCTTATCCTGATACACGCCTATTCCTGTGAGGGTGTAATTGCCTTCGATATTTTTTTTGTGACCGGGACTGTTGAGCCAGCCATCTACCACTTCTTTGGCTGATAGTTGACCGTAAGCCACATTTTCAGCAGCGGCACGCATGGTACCTGCTGTTTTGGAAATGGTGGCAATACGTTCCTCAAAGCCATTGTGACTGAAGGCTGTTTTTTTCAGTGCCATATTCTTACTGTGCAGTGCAGCCTGTTGATCGGCTATATCAAGTGAAGACAATGCATTCAGTCCTTTCTTTTTCCGGTAAGCATTTATATGGTACAGAATATCTGTTGCCATATCGGCTGCATTAAAAACAACTTCTCTTTCGGGCTTGTTATCTGAAGCAGGTGTTATATTTCTTGTACAGGAAAAAAGCAAAACAGGCATCAGCAATCCCAATAAAAAACTACTTCTTTTAACCATGATCTATCTATTTATTTTTATGCTACCCTTCGCCTCCTCAGCGTTCCCATATTCGCTGCGATCGGATTCCTAACGTCATCCTGGCGAAGGAAGGAACCGCAGAGAACATAAGTGCGCAGAGATTACGCAGGGATATTTGCTGATAAGAATGCAACAACTGTACCAAATACAAATACTACCATTTTAGTGATGTAAAAAAGTACCGGCAGCATTCCTTATGCAACTACACTGCTAAGTAACCCAAAACCGCTAACTTAGAAGTTTACAGCAACGTTAAAATTAACTACCATGAATAAACGCAACCTGGGTATCAGTTTACTGGCAATGGCTGCATTTTCAGCCTGTTCAACGGGCTTTGACCCGGAAGATGGTCTGGCAGCATTTAATGCCGACAGTCTCAAGCACCATGTAAGTATACTGGCATCCGATTCCTTTATGGGTCGAAAGCCTTTTACAGAAGGTGAAACCAAAACCATCGACTATCTCACCACTCAGTTTGCGGCCGCCGGTCTTGAACCCGGTAATGGCAATAGTTTTATCCAGGATGTGCCGATGGTGAGCCTGCTGGCAAAAGCCGATCCATCCATGCAGGTAACAGGCGCCAAAGGTTCTTTCCAACTCAAGGCTTTTGATGATTATATCGTATGGACCGATAAAGTAGATTCCCTGCAAACACTCGATAAATCTGAACTGGTATTTGCCGGTTATGGCGTAGTTGCACCGGAATACAACTGGAACGATTATGAAGGGCTCGATGTAAAAGGAAAAGTAGTGATGGTAATGGTAAACGATCCCGGTTTCTGGGTAGGTGATACGAGTTTATTCAAAGGCAAAAGCATGACCTACTATGGCCGTTGGACCTATAAATTTGAAGAAGCTGCCCGTCAGGGTGCCAAAGCCTGTCTGATTATACACAATACCGCAGCAGCCAGCTATCCATTCAGCGTACAACAAAATAGTTTCAACACTTCACGTCTGCAACTCGACACAAGAGGTATGGATGTAAAACACTGTGACATGATTGGATGGGTAACAGAAAAAACCGCTAACCGTTTATTCAGTGCCGCGGGCTTCGATTCTACCTTACTCAAAAAAGCGAATACACCCGGTTTTAAAGCCGTACCACTCAACCTGAATGTTTCTACCGGCATGAAAGTACAGGCTACCTATAAAAAATCATACAATGTCATCGGCAAAATCACAGGCACCAAAAGACCCGATGAAGTAATTATCTACACTGCGCATTGGGATCACCTGGGTATCGGTCGCCCCGATGCTACCGGCGATTCTATTTATAATGGCGCGCTCGATAATGCCACAGGTACTGCTGGTTTATTTGAACTCATCCGTGCCTTCAAAAGCATGAAGAAACAACCGGAAAGAACTGTGGTGTTCCTGGCTGTTACAGCAGAGGAACAGGGGCTGCTCGGCTCTGCTTATTATGCGCAAAACCCGGTGTATCCTGCTGATAAAACAGTAGCCAATATTAACATGGATGGACTCAACCGCTTTGAACCCACAAAAGATATTGTGATTGTAGGCGAAGGCCAATCTGATCTGGAAGATTACCTGAAAGAAGCCGTAGAGCGAACCGGTGGTTATATTTCCTATGATTCGCATCCCGAAGCTGGTTATTATTATCGTTCCGACCATTTCAATTTTGCCAAAGCCGGTATCCCAGCACTCTATGTAAGCACAGGAATTGATGTAATTAACAAAGGCAAGGCATTCGGACAAAAACTGGAAGATGACTATACCGATAAAAACTATCACCAGCCATCAGACAGCTACGATCCGACAACCTGGACCATGAATGGTGCCATCAACGACTTAAAATGGTTATTTCAGGTAGGCAAAAAATTATCCTTCGAAACCCATATGCCCAAATGGAAAGCGGGATCGGAGTTCAAGGCGAAGAGGGAGAAATAATTTGAAAATTTGATCCGCCTAAGGCGGATTGGAAATGAATTAATTTGGAAATGAAGGCTTTGCTGTTTTAAGGTTGCTATTTACAAGTGATTTTAAAAGATAAAAAGGTTTTCATTTCCAAATTTCCAAATTACCTCATTTCCAAATTTTCTCCTTTAGTTTTGCATCTAAGAATAACAGCACATGAAAGTATTTAAGTTTGGTGGAGCGAGTGTGAATAGTGTGGAGCGTATTAAGAACCTGACGGGTATTGTGAAGCAGTATCAGGGCGAGCAGTTAGTGATCATTATTTCGGCCATGGGCAAAACCACCAATGCACTGGAAAAAGTGGTGGAAGCTTTTTATGCCGGAAAGAAAGAGGAAGCATTGCAGCTTTTTGAAATCATCAAAAACCAACACCTTACTACCGCCAAATATTTACTGGTTACCCATTACAATGCCTGTGCCGCACAACTGAATGATTTTTTTACAGAAGTAGAATGGCTCTTACACGATAAACCCGTTCGCGAATTTGATTATTATTATGATCAGGTGGTATGTGCCGGTGAATTATTGAGCACCTGTATCATCAGTCATTACCTGAACCAGGAAAAAATACCGAACCAGTGGGCAGATGTGCGCGATATCATCCGCACCGATGACCATTTCAGAGACGCGGGTATCGACTGGCACTATACCACTGAAAAAGCAACACAGTGCTGGGCATCCGTAACAGCCAGTCATAACATCCTCATCACACAGGGTTTTATCGGATCTACCGACGAAAACGAAAGCACCACACTGGGCAGAGAAGGCAGTGATTATACCGCTGCTCTTTTTGCCAATATACTCAATGCTGAAAGTGTAACCATCTGGAAAGATGTGGAAGGTGTAATGAATGCCGACCCCAAAAAATTTCCGGATGCGCAGCTCATCAGTGAACTCAATTTTAATGAAGTGATCGAAATGGCGTTTTATGGCGCACAGGTCATTCACCCTAAAACCATCAAACCTTTACAGAACAAGGGTATACCCATGTATGTAAAATGTTTTCTCGATCCTTCCTTACCCGGCACCGTTATTCATAAAAAGAATGTAAAGAACCTGCCTCCTATTATTGTTGTCAAAGAAAATCAGCTGCTGGTACACCTGAACAGCCGCGACTTTTCTTTTATGGGCGAAGCACCCATGCAGCAACTGTACAGCATTTTTGCAGAGGCCCGCGTACGTCCCAACCTCATACAAACCGGCGCCATCGGCGTTCAGATCTGTATGGACGACAAGCAGGATAAAACAGAACAGTTTGCCTCAATGGCCAGCACACTCTTCGATGTGCAATTGGAAAAAAACCTCCAGCTCCTTACCATCCGCCACTACAACGAACCCCTCGTAGCTACCATGCTCGAAGGAAAAGAAGTTATTTTAACGCAGAAAACGAAGGAAACAGTGCAGATAATTTTTAAAATTTGAAAATTAGTTAATTTGAAAATTTGAAAATGAAAGAGATTTTTTGCTTCGCAAAAAAAGAGTAGCCAATTCTATAGAGCGCGCAGTAATAGTAGCTACCGCATTTCCAAATTTCCAAATTAACCAATTTCCAAATTATTTAGCGCGGCCCGCACCTCTGAATCTCGGTTGCCAGTATTTCTCATTGAGATCGCTGATCATCACACCACCGCTGGTGGCAGCGTGAACGAATTTGTTGTTGAGGAGATACACACCTACATGGGTAATATCTTTTTTGCGGCCCGATGTATGGAAGAAAACAAGATCACCTTCCTGTAAATCGGCGAGTTCTATTTTTTCGCTGTTATCAAATTGCTCCTGGGCAGTGCGGGGAAGAGAGGTATTGAAAACATCCCGCATCAGTACTTGTGTAAAAGCGGAGCAATCAATACAGTCAGTGGTGCTGCCACCCATACAGTATTTGGTGCCCCACCATTTATCGATAGTTTCCAATAAAGGAATATTGGTCAGTTTTTCTACCGTAGCATCAATGATCACTGCATATTTTAGCTGGAGATAACCAGCCCGCTCGATATTAAAACTATTCATATCCTTCGCAACAGCAGCTTTATCCTTATTGGCCGAACTGTTTACGGAAGAAGCATTGGTGGTACTGGTTTTATGACGGCTGGTAACCGCAGCGCCGGGTGTAATTTCTATACCGTCCAGAAATTCCCTTTGCTGTTTTGCCGTAGCCGTTTTTGCAGGGGCCGCTTTTGCCGTAGAATTATCCCTCGACGTGAGTTTACTCAGCGATTTACAACCCGACAGCACAAAAACTGATACCATTCCCGTAAAAAAAACAACTCTTTTCAGCATAACCCCCGCAATATAATCCCCCCTGCCATTCTGCCCAAGTATTGCGTATAAGTTTTAAGGATTTACTAGTAGTTCCACAGATGTGGAAAATGGCTGATGGCGGATCGCGGATGTCGGATTTGGGATGGAGGATTTATGATCTCAGATATCGGATGTGAACATTCTTGAATGTGGATAATCAGGCCTTTCTGAAACGGCTCCAAATTGGGATATTTGTGATTCGGAAATGACGGTGCTCTAACTCAAATCAGACATCCGCCATCAGACATCCGACATCCCTCTATGGTTTTCTCTCATTTACACGTACATACTCAATATTCATTGCTCGATGGTGCCGCGGCGATTGATAGCCTGTATAAAAAAGCAGCGAAAGATAATATGCCCGCACTGGCCATTACCGACCATGGTAATATGTTTGGTGCTTTTGAATTTGTAAGTCAGGCATGGAAGAATACCAAAGTCATCGGGAAAGATGAAAATGGAAAAGATATACTGGCCCCACAGGTGAAACCGATTGTTGGTTGTGAATTTTATGTGGTGAAGGACCGGCACATTAAAACCTTTACCAAAGAAATAAAAGACGAACGCTATCACCAGGTATTACTCGCTAAAAATAAAAAGGGCTATGAAAACCTGGTAAAACTCACTTCACTGGGTTTTATCGAAGGTATGTATAGCAAATACCCACGTATTGATAAAGAACTGATAGAACAATACCATGAAGGACTCATTGCCACTACCTGTTGCATTGGTGCCTATGTTCCGCAAACCATTCTGCATGACGGAGAGGAAAAAGGAGAACAGGAATTCAAATGGTGGCTCGATTTATTTGGAGAAGATTATTATATCGAACTGCAGCGACATAATATCAAAGAGCAGGAAATCATTAACCAGTCGCTGCTGAAGTTCGCCAAGAAATACAATGTACCGGTAATTGCTACCAACGATAGTCACTATGTAGACAGAGATGATGCGAATGCACATGATATCCTGCTATGTATTAACACGGGCGAAAAACAAAGTACACCGGGCTTTGATGATTTTGTGAATGATGATGCACAGATCAAGAACCGCCGCTTTAAGTTCCCGAACGATCAGTTCTATTTCAAGACCACGAATGAAATGGAAAAATTATTCAGTGATATTCCTGCATCACTGGATAATACCAACCAGATCGTAGACAAGGTGGAAGTGCTCAACCTGAAGAAAGATATTTTATTGCCGGCCTTCCCCATTCCCCCATCCTTTCAGATACATACCGATGCCAACCTGAACCAGTGGGAATACCTGAAACATATTACCATGGAAGGCGCTAAAATGCGCTATTCAGATCTTACACCAGAGATACAGGAGAGAATTGACTTTGAGTTGTTCACCATCAAAACCATGGGTTTTGCAGGTTACTTTCTCATCGTAAGTGATTTTATCAAAGCAGGTCGTGAGCTGGGCGTATTTGTGGGGCCGGGTCGTGGTTCGGCTGCGGGTAGCGTGGTGGCTTATTGTATAGGTATTACCAATATCGATCCCATCAAATACAACCTGCTGTTTGAGCGTTTCCTGAATCCGGATCGTAAGAGCATGCCGGATATCGATACGGACTTCGATGATGAGGGCCGTCAGAAAGTGATTGATTATGTAGTGGCCAAATATGGCAAGCAACAGGTGGCACAGATTGTTACCTATGGTACCATGGCTGCCAAAATGAGTATCAAAGATGTGGCCCGTGTACTGGATCTGCCACTGGCAGAAAGTAATATGCTGGCCAAACTGGTACCTGATAAACCCGGTACCGAACTCGGCAGGGTATTACATGCACCCATCACCAGCAAAGAAGGTGAAAAATCACTGGAAGAAAAAGAAGGTTATCAGCAGGAAGACATTGAGAATGTAAAGAAGCTGAGAGAAATTTATCAGGGTACCGATATACGTGCACAGGTACTCAAAGAAGCTGAACGTTTGGAAGGCTCTGTACGTAATACAGGTATACATGCTGCGGGTATCATCATTGCACCCAAAGACCTTACAGAACTCATACCGGTAGCTACGGCCAAAGACTCAGACCTTTGGGTAACACAGATTGAAGGAAGTATTATTGAAGATGCCGGCGTTATTAAAATGGACTTCCTGGGTCTGAAGACCCTCTCCATTTTGAAGACGGCACTCGAGCTTATCAAACAAAACCATGGTGTGGATATTGACCTCGACAATATTCCACTCGATGATGAAAAAACATTTCATCTCTATCAGCGCGGCGAAACCAATGCCACATTCCAGTTTGAAAGTGTGGGCATGCAGAAATACCTGCGCGATCTGAAGCCCGATAAATTTGATGACCTGATTGCCATGAACGCCCTGTACCGGCCGGGGCCCATTGCCTATATCCCCAAATTTATCGACCGTAAACATGGGCGTGAAGCGGTGAGCTATGATATTCCTGAAATGGAAGAATACCTGGCCGAAACCTATGGTATTACCGTTTACCAGGAACAGGTGATGTTGCTGAGCCAGAGCCTCGGCGGTTTTACCAAAGGTGATGCGGACGTACTCCGTAAAGCCATGGGTAAAAAACAAAAAGCCGTTCTGGACAAAATGAAAAAACAGTTTATCGACGGTGCCTCCGCAAAAGGACATCCTGCTGATAAACTGGAAAAAATATGGACAGACTGGGAAGCTTTTGCACAATACGCTTTCAATAAATCGCATTCCACCTGTTATGCTTTTGTGGCTTACCAGACCGCTTACCTGAAAGCCCATTATCCGGGAGAGTATATGTCGGCGGTATTGAACCATGCAGGCAGTATTGAAAAAATTACCTTCTTCATGGAAGAATGTAAACGCATGGGCATTAAAGTTCTCGGACCCGATATCAATGAATCACTGAAAGGTTTCGCCGTAAATAAAAACGGAGAGATCCGTTTTGGTTTGGGTGGATTGAAAGGTGTGGGTGAAGCAGCCGTAGAAAACATCATTGCCGAAAGAGAAAAGAATGGCTGGTATAAAGATGTTTTCGATTTCAGCAAACGGGTGGTACAGAGAAGCGTCAATAAAAAATCGCTGGAGAGCCTTGCCTATTCAGGTGCTTTCGATTGCTTCCCTGAATTTCACCGTGCACAGTATTTTCATGTAGCGGATGGTGATAAACTATCCGGCCTTGAAAAAATCATTCAGTACGGACAGGCCAACCAGACCGCTTCTGCAGCCAGTGCCAATACTTTGTTTGGCGATATGAGTGCTGCCATGCAGGTACCCATTCCTAAAATTGCTACGGTTGAGCCATGGACACTTACTGAATTACTCGATCATGAAAAAGAGGTAACAGGTATGTTCATGAGCGGTCACCCGCTGGATCATTTTAAGTTCGAACTGAAGTATTACGGCATTACCAATATCAACGATTTCAATGAAATCAAACAAACCCTGCACTTACAACCCAATCCGGGTAAACAGTTGCGTGTGGCAGGATTGGTGATTGATGTACAGCACCGCGTAACCAAAACCGGAAAGAATTTCGGTTCCTTTATCATTGAAGATTTCAGTGGTAAAACCGATTTTATTTTATGGAGCGAAGATTATATCAAGTTTCAGAACTACCTCGAAAAAGGACAGAACATATTACTCAACGGCTTCTTCCGGTCAAGGTATAACCAACCCAATAATTTCGAGTTTAAGATCAATAGCATGTCATTGCTCGAAACGGTAAAACAAAACCTCACCCGTAGTATTGAAGTAAGCATGCAGCCCGCGGCACTAACGCCCGACTTTGTTTCTTTTATTGATAAGAATGTACGTGAGTTCCCCGGCAAGTCCTCTCTTCGTTTCACTTTATACGAACCGAGAGAGCAACTGAAAGTAAGTCTGTATACATTGGAAAAAGGTTTTATGATGAACGAAGACATGGCCCATTTCCTCCTCAACAATCCGGATATTGAAGTTACAGTGGGGCTGGTAGGATGAACCCCGGATACCTGAAAAGAGCCAAAAATATCATCAAGTAGCACACTTATCATGTAACAATACCTTAAACCTGACGATTAACTTTATACAGTCCTTATTTATTTAGACCATAGATGATACTGTATTTATGCCAATTCAACATTACCAGCCACATCAACATCTGCAACATCTTATTAAAGGATACTGGCTGCTCGATGAAAAGGAAGCAAATAGTACAGTACAAAACATACATATGTTATTTCCGGCGGATGCTATTGAAATTATTTTCCATAGAAAAAATGTTTTGAACCGCATTAATCAGGATATAACCCAAAAGGAAGAAAATGCATTTCTGGAAGGGCAGCAAAGAAAAGCGATCTATGTACAGCACACCGGGCCAATAAACACAATCGGCATAACTTTGTATCCCTGGGCAACGTATATTCTATTCAATACACCTGCTGCCGTTTTTACAGATCAGAAATTTCCGATTAGGGTTATCGACCCTACACTTATTCAGCTATATGATCTTTTACAGGAAGCAGCTCCAGCGCATATACCACTTATATGTAACAACTACTTCTTCCATCGAATAAAGAAAAGTAAGCTGGACTTTTCTGACAAAGATGATTTACTCATAGAACTGATGTCTGAAACAAAAGGAATAACGAACCTTGATATGGTTAAAGGGAACTGGACACTGTCTACAAGATACTTCGAAAAAAAATGTCTGGTACTGTTGGGAATACAGGCTGGAGAAGTATTAAGGAAGAGAAAGATGAAAAAAGCCATCAGTTTTTGTATGCAGGAAGATTTTATTTCTTTTACCGATGTAGCACATAGGGCAGGATATTACGACCAGTCTCATTTTATTCATGAATGCCAGTATTATTTTCACCAGTCACCCAAGCATTTATTTAAGCACCCTCATCATTTATTACCATATTTTGTATAACTGTTCGCTCTCATACAATTTCAAGTCAGGCGATTAGGCTTGATTTGTAAAAAAATGAATATGAAATATCTGTTTTTACTACTACTGGCCCCTGCATACGTTTTTGGGCAATTTTTTGAAGCGGTTCCTAAAGAACAGGAGAAATTGTATCAATTTAATATAAAGGAGAACTTTTTCCATACAGAAGCTGACTACTACAGAGAATTTTCGAAAATAATAACCGAACTCAATCTTATCAATAACATTCTCAAAAAAAAGGGAACTACATCCACCCTGCTAACCCAAACAATACTCCGCTATTCCAATGCTGAAAAAGCATATCGAATCGTTGACTTGTATTTGTTTCTGCGTTTCGCAGTAAACATGAATGATGTGAAAGCCGATCGCGAATCAGATTCATTGAGGACCTTTATCAGAGTGACCCGGCAACTTGTAAAAGAGAAAATAGCGAATTTAACAAGCAGAGAGATAAAAGAAATTACGAAATACAAACCTTCGCTTGCTTATTACTTACAGAAAACCAGAGACAATAGTAAACATCTACTGAATGCTGCAAGTGAAAAAATTGTTCAGCCATTTACCAATTTACAGTCTGCTGATTTTTATGGCCAGGCTCTTCAAAAGATGAAGTTCGAAACCCTTAAAACCCCCAATAGCGAAATCGATGTGTTCAAGGATAGAGGTCAATGGGAGAATCACCCTGACAGTACTATACAGTTACTAGGGCAGGAATACCTTTTGAAAGGATACAATACACAAAGAGATTTTATTGGATATAATTACATTCAATATATAAAAGGACTTAATGCCTATGCGAAAACTAAAAAATTTCATTCACTTTTTGAGGAAAAGGCAAAGGATTGGGGATTAGAGACTACCGACATTGAAAAGTTATTTGATGTAATTATCAAGGGTGCCACTAAGCGTAAAAGTCCTGCTGAAAATCGCTCTCAGGCAAATAATCAACCCATACAATTCAACATAAAAGACGCATGTACCATCATTAAATCTGCGCTAAAAGTTCTTGGCAATGATTACGGTGATGAACTGGCCGGGTTACTGGATCCGGCAAATGGAAGAATTGATCTGAAAGGTGATAGCAATAGGATGCCGATCCGAGGTATGGCAAGTGTATATCCGGTATCACCCAGTATTTTTTTCGCTTATAACTATGAAGGCTATTTATTGGATCTCACCTTACTGGCACATGAGGCCGGGCATGCAATACAGGCTACCCTGATGGAGAAAAACAATGTTCCTTTGTTATACGCTACCGGGCCTGGATACTTCACCGAATCTTTCGGAAAATTGAATGAACTATTGTTATTTGATTATCTCACAACACATGAAACAGATAGCATTAAGAGAAAAGTATACAAGGAAGAATGGGAAAACAGGCTATCTGCTATGTTTGGCAGTGCCATGGAAGCCTATGTGGAGCATTCATTAATCGATGGGATCCTTAATGGCAGCATTCAAACACCCGATGATTTAGATAGTATTACCTTACAAAAGGGCAGCCTCATTACACCTGAAATATTTACAAAGATCCCATCTTACAAATCAAGCTGGCTATTACTGGAAAGTAATTATCAGGCACCTTTGCATAATATCGATGATATGATTGCAACTGCTCTATCCATCTACTACTACCGATTGTATAAGACTGATAAAGATAATTTTATAAAAAACTATATTCACTTATTAAAAAACGGATACCATGATGACCCTGATAAATTATTAAAAAAACTGGGAATCAATCTCAAATCTCCTTCATTCATACAATCGGTTATCGATTTTATTATAAGTAACAGGTAACAGGATCAATCATAAGAAACTATTACCGCTTATCATTTTTATTTATTTTATCTGCAAAAATGATAGCTTATTGTACGCAAATTGCTACGAATGCAAGCCGAAACCCTGAAAACCCGTATCATTACGGTTGATGCACTCCGTGGATTTGCCCTATTGGGTATCCTTCTCGCCCATATGATATACTGGTACAATGCCGGTAATATGCCGCAGGAACTTTTTCAAAAACATGATGGTATTGCCATGCGCATTGTAGGCACCATCAACGATATTCTCATCTCCGGTAAATTTTTCGCTTTCTTCTCCTTTCTTTTTGGACTGAGTTTTTTTCTGCAGATGAAAAGTATGGAAGACAGTGGCCGACCCTTTGTATGGCGCTATGCATGGCGCATCACCCTGATGGGTATCATCGGTCTCATACACCACGCATTCTGGAGAGGTGATATTCTTTCTATTTATGCGCCACTGGGTTTTATACTACTACCCATGCGTAAACTGAGTAATAAAGTGATTCTGGTACTGGGCATTTTACTAGCCATTAACCTGCCCGGTTTATTGATTCAGTTACCCGGATTGATCGAACAAATGGGAGCTGCCGCAACCCCACCACCACCACCGCCAGCCGGTGCGCCATCTGCTCAGGACCCCTCACAGGTGTTTTTCAGTACCGTATATAAAAGTGATTTATGGACGATGATGAAAAGCAATATCCTCAGTATCGGAGAAAAATTCGATTTCCAGTTTGGCAGTGGGAGGATTTATATTACGCTCGGCTTTTTTCTATTGGGTATGTACAGTGGCAGAAAAGGTTGGTTTGCGATGAGTAGTGAAGAAAGAAACCCTGCTTTCAGAAAAATCAGGAACCGATCAGGCTGGCTGGTACTCATTACACTGGTAATCGGCATCGGTATCATTGTGGTAAATGAAATTTTAAAACTGGGCTGGGAACAAATGCCTTTACCCGGTTATATTTTCGGTATCCTGTTTAATATAAACAGTGCTGCCCTGGTGGTGTTTTATGTGGCGGGTATTACATTACTGATGAACCGGCATTTCTGGCAATACCTCTTGTATCCATTGGCACCTGTGGGTAAAATGGCGCTGACCAGTTATCTTCTGCAAACCGCATTGGGACTGATCTTATTTTTCAATTTCGGTTGTAAACTGGTGGGTGTAACAGCACCCTGGCTTAACTGGGTAATTGCAATTGTATTTTTTATACTGCAGGCATGGTTCTGTAAATGGTGGTTCCGCTATTTCTACTTCGGCCCTGTTGAATGGCTCTGGAGAACAGCCACTTATTTCAAAGCACAACCTTTCAGGAAAAACCACTCCTCTGCATAAACGCTGCGACCTCATGTTCTCTGCTATCGGATTTCTAACGTCATCCTGACGCGGGAAGGAACCGCAGAAAACGAGGGAACGCAGGGATTATATTGATTGTCCGAAGGTGAGTAGGTTATGATCGGGATCGAGGAGGGCGAATTCTTTTTGTCCCCAGGGCTTTTCCGTCAATGGCGCATTCGGATGAATGGCTACTCCTTTTTCCAGCAAGGATTGATACAGCTGATCGATATCATTTGTTCTGATATACACCTGACCATAATTGCTCAGCGGATCCAGTTCAGGGAAAGAAAAGAAATGTATTTCAATCGCATCTCTCTGTACAATCAGGTAATCGCCATAATCTGCCGCCATTCGAAAACCCAGTTGCGCATAATATTTTTGGGTGGCGTCCTTATCACGCATGGGTAATTTGGGATGTATCTGTTGTAGCATATTCAAAAGTTTAACCCTTGCAATTTCAGTTTTTCATACCAGCCCCGGAAATAAAATCAACCACTCAATGCTGTTTTTCAACGGATCGGCATCCTGGCGAAGGACGGAACCGCAGAGAACGAGAGGACGCAGAGATTTCGTAGGGTTATTCGGGATTCATGGTTAATAGCAGATTCATCTCTGCGTTACCCCTGCGTCCTCTCGTTCTCTGCGGTGAACATACTCCGTAAGGATAATAGCAGGAAATTAGCAGCAGAGCCCCGGCATGTAAGGAGACACTGCTATCGAATCAACAACATCTTTTTGTTTTTGGTATCCAGTACCAATCCTGTCCGCAGGAAAAGTTTGTTGCCGGTCATACCACCTATACCCAGTTTCATCATACGGCTCACCTGTTCTTCACTGGCACCATCCATATAGGTTACGGTACGGATGGGTATGGAGAGTTCACTTATTTCAACACTATCCCTGGTAGCCATACTATTGGCATAGAGGGTTCTGCCCCAGGAAGTAACCGGATACCTGCTGGCAACCGTATCGGCACCTGCCATAGACAGGGCTATTTCTTTGGAGGTTAATAAACTGAAAGCGCTGGAACCCGTATCAAAATACAAAAGGGTTTTCTTTCCCCTTATGGTGGCAGGGAGCAGTATATTACGCTGTACATAACTGAAATCGGTTACCCTGTTTTGCAGTTTTTCAGGAATCGTGTAATTCAATACAATCTGCTGTTTGGGATAATCCATTAAAATGGTTCTGTTTTCCAGCCAGTCGCTGCCAATGGTACCAATGATTTCTTTTTTATCCGATGACCAATCAATCGTTTTGTCACCAAATGCAAGCAGACCCGGATGCTGAATCGTCAGTTTGTTTTTTCCTATCCGGATGGTTATTTCCGGTAACCGGCTGGTACTATCTTCTATGTGGTAACCGGAGGGATATTTTTCGAAAACAGCCCTGAGTTTCGATCTGTAGAAAAGGGTTGCCGGTGCCCCCATGTCGAACTGCATATAAAACTGTCTCGAACAATTGGGAAGTGTAACCGGTATGAGCATGGCCGCATGAGGCTCTATGGTACCCTTAATGGTATCCTGCATCCATACAAAGGGAAGGCTGTATTTTTCAGATGGCGACAATACAATACCAGATACAGGTTGCTGACCGCTTACAAAGCTCATGAACATAAGACCTGCGATGATGCAGGGAAAAGATTTTTTACGGAAAAAAGAAGACATCATTTTTTTCTGCAAAACTAATGGCGCACCAGCGGTAAGTGCCACCACAAATACACGACAAGACCACGACATCTGCACGACATCTATTATAAATCAATCCGTTAGAAAGTTGTCCGGATCTTCCGGTGTTGTAAGAGAATAATAAGCGCATTGGTAAAATACATCAACAGAAAAGGCCAGATATAAGCAATGGCTCCCTCTTTGCTTCCCCTTACCGATACCAGTATATAATTATAACCCAAAACACACAGCAATGCCAGGTGCAGAAAAATGACCCAGTACACCTGTCGCCTGATGATAGTGCGGCAGTACTGTACAGCTTCGGCAGGTAATCCTTTTCTTTTTTTGAGGATGTACATCGGTACCAAGCAATGTACCCATGGAACCACGATATAACTGAAACAGGAAATATTGAAGAGGATCATGAAATGACGGATATCCCCGGTGGCGGCTTGCACAGCGGGCTCCTCCCGACTGAGCAGCATTTCATAATCTACCTCCAGTGCTTTGGCAATGGCTTTCAGGGTAAAACTTTGTGGGGTATTGGCACCTGCTTCCATTCGCTGAATGGTACGAACGGTGATTTGTGAGCGATCAGCCAGTTCTTCCTGTGTAAATCCTTTCTGTTTTCTTATTTCAGCAATTTTCTTTCCCGGATGCATGGTGGTGTATTCCTGTTATTTATTGGAGCAATAATACAGGCAAAATTGTGTTTTCGGGATTTTAATTTAAATAGTTGCAGGGAATTGTGAGGGAGATTTTTTCACCGCAGAGAACATGAGAACGCAGAGATTTCGCAGGGTTCATCAGCAGGGCCAGGGTATGGATGGAGACGCTGCTGTGAATTCTCTTATTCACAAAGAGCCTTCCCTTCGGAGATGCTCAGGGCAGGCTTACAATTTCCGACATACTTCGGAATGCTCCTCAGGATGACACCGTCGGTGGCGGGAAAAGAGAGGGGGCGATTGGCTTTGCCAATCGCCCCCTCTCTTTTTTATCATTCAATTCCGTCATCCTGAGGAGCGTCACGATCGAAGATCGGGAAGCGCGACGAAGGATCTTTTCGTTCTCAGCAGTGTCTCCAAGAAACAAGCGATACTGCTGGTTGAACATCCAGAGTGTATCAAATAGTTTTACTGACAAAATATAATACCCTCCCAGTCATAAAGATCCTTCCCTTCGACTATGCTCAGGGCAGGCTTGCAATTTCCGACATACGTTGGAATGTTCTTTATATTGATGAAGTCATAATACCCTCCCAGTCATAAAGATCCTTCCCTTCGTTATGCTCAGGGCAGGCTTGCAATTTCCGACATACGTCGGAATGCTCCTCAGGATGACACCGTTGGTCGGGGGGGAAGAGAGATGGGCAATTGGCTTTGCCAATCGCCCATCTCTCTTTTTATCATTCAATTCCGTCATCCTGAGGAACGTCACGATCGAAGATCGGGAAGCGCGAGCCTGCCCTGAGCATAACGAAGGGAAGGATCTTTTTCGTTCTCAGCAGCATCTCTGAGACACGCAGAACACTTCCTGTTATCTTATTCATTAGGGTTAAAAACTTCCGTGCTCTCAATTCCTTTAATCAATAACCACAAACTAAATGCTAATTCTCCGATAAAAATCGGGATAGCAACATAGGAAAAAACAGGGTTTTCAAATCCTTTGGATAGCAGCATGGTGAAACTGTTGATCAGGTATCCGACTCCTGAAACAGCATACAGTATTCCCAGAAATTTAGGCACCAGTTTAGATTTGTAAACAACAAAGCCTACCAGCAAACAATACACCCCAAAAAATACCAGACCGATTGCATAACCTACAGCCTGAATATTCAGTGATAATTGTGAAAGGCCGGCAAGTTGATTGGGTTGAAATGATTGCAGGTAAGCGTCATTACCCAATATTAGCAAGGGTGAGGTCTGGTTCAAAAGATTAACAGCTATGATTGCCGTTTGAATGATCACAAATACTAGCGCAAGCTGAAGTAAAAACTTGTTTATGCGTTTGAATAAAAAATAAACAATCAACACACATGGCAAGCCACAAACAAAATTCACGATATCTGCCGCAATCCCCAATCGAAAAAGCATTTCAGACTTTTGAATATTATTTGCGGTAGCCAAAGCATCTCCTGAAACTTTGAATGCCTGCCGCACAGCTATCTCTGCAAATAACCCTGTAGCAATAACTATCAGGTAAAAGAGTCCGGCAATGCGTGCAAGGTTTTTGTTTGAAATCATTTCAGTTGGTTAAATATGGGTTACATAATGGTCTAAGGTATTGCTTTTAGGTTGCTGGCCATATATGTTTTTCACCGCAGAGAACGAGGGAACGCAGGGGTTACGCAGGGTAATTCGGGATTCATTATTAATAGTAGACTCCCCTCTGCGTAAACTCAGCGTCCTCTCGTTCTCTGCGGTGAACATACTCCATCATCATGAAGTCTGAAAACTTTCAAAACATAAATTTCAGTAATGCTCCTGTTTACGCTTAAACGTCTTTGTAATCTTTCTGAAACTTTCCAGGTACTTATCAAAATCTTCTTTGGCCTGCCCGATCATGATATAATAATCCCCGTTTTCATTAAAGAGCATTACCTGGTATACTAATTCAGTTTTATCATCTTTGGTTTTTCCGTTGGCAACAATTTCATACCCGTTTACATTGTCGATCCTAATCGGATTGATTTCTTTGATGATACTTTGTTCACCACGAGGAAGCTTTTTAAGCCTTTCTTCTGCGTATAGCTTTTGATTTGGAGGTGAAACTTTTGCAATAGAATTACCAACAAGTAAGGTTGGTTTTTCAGTCGGAATTTTTCCATCGGTAGAATAAATCAAAGTGCCCGACATATTCCTGATAAGCTGGAATTCAGATTCTTTTGTATCAATGGTAAATGTGGCCGCCTCCAGTGGATTCTCCTTTTGTTCATTGTTATACACGATCGATAATATAGCATCCTTAATCTGTGGTTCTATATTTTTTGATGCTTCAGGATAAATACCATTTACCAAAACAGTATTTTTTGAATCGCCAAAGACCAATATTTGTTTATGATAAATTACCCCGTTGGCAGGTTGTGTAAGCTGTACCAAAGTAGCTTTTGAGCCATTAAAGTCTATGACTTGCTTCTTTACCAATGTCATCCCTCTTGATCGTAAAGCTTCTGCAGTAAAACCATCTGCTACAGGTTCATAGGGTCCAGGAAGTTCATTCACCATAATGGAAGCGCCCGTTGCCGCACTCTGAAAACCACTGAAAGCTGTTGCTGCTACAAAACCATCTGGCGGAATGATGCTGCATTTTGTAGCGGGGATTTTGATATGTTTTGCTGTTTGCCCAAAAGCAACTTGTGCACAAAGCAGGAAAACAAGTAAGCATGTATTTTTCATTGTGAAGAGTGTCATTTTAAAATTACCGATCCTTTTGTAACCGGTTGATAGGTTAAAATCCTCGCCGTACCATTTCAGCTGCAGAAGCCTCTTAAAATTACGGATATTAAAGTGAAATATGCAACACCGGTTAGCGTATGGTTTATGCACAAACAACTGATGTAGTACCCTAATGCATGTTATGCAATGCCAGCCTTTTGAAAAAAAAAGGATTCAGCAGTTTTTTACTGCGATTGCAGCCATTTTAGTATCTGTACAGGATCTGCAATGCTCCAGGAATGGGGATGTCGCATATTATCAGGTTTTCTATATCCCTTACCCGCTGTTGTTACTAAAACAGCTTTCTTATTACCCAGTCTCTGCAACTCGTTAATCATGGCAGCATGGTCTGTAATATTATTATAAGTATAGTCGTATCCCCTTTCTTTTAACCACCACTGGATATCGGGTTCTGATATAAGCATGATGGGCGTTTTAATTAAATTTTTAACCGCTTTTTGCGTGGTATCAGAATATGAATAAGGGGAATGTTCATAAAAATTTTTCAATGCGGTTTCAGGCGTTCCTTTCATTTCTTTTTGTATTCTGTCGATCATATAAAATACCTCTCCATTTACTTTTGCGGCATCTGATAACCTAACAACCCTTCTGGCGGCCTTATAGTAACGCTCCCAATCAAGTGGCGGGTCAATTGCAAAAACGGCTTTGGGTTTTATTGCATAATTATGCTGCACAGATAACACTGCATATTTTACCGCACAGGTTCCGCCAATAGAAAAGCCACCTATATATAGATTTTTTCCCTTTAACTGATACCTGGCTACTGCCAGACTGATTATTTCTTTTAGTGATTGTTGAGAAGCTGCATCACTTCCAAAATATTGAGCACCTGTTTTTAAAATTGGGATAATCGTTAAGATGCCTTGTTGCGAGGCATATCTGGGGATAGCTGTTTGAAACAAAACATCTTTTGGAGAATTTCCAAATCCATCCAATAAAACCAGCAACGATTTTAGCTGCTGGTTTTCCGGTATAACGGCTATATACATATTTGTACTGCTGTCTTTAGCATTCAAATACACCGTCTCGGTTCTCTGACCATATGTAGAGATCAATGAGAAAGTCATCAGGATAAGTAAAATATTCTTTTTCATATTGAAATGTCAATTAAAATGTCTGGTAATGTAAAAGTTGGTTTATGGATAGTATATCATACAAAACTCAACCGAAGTACTGCAACTGAAGTTACCGTAAAATATTCCTTCAAAATACTTTTCGTCAGTAGTGAAGTAGTAAACTTCAAAGTAATTCATACGTCCTGGCTTTGTAACACCTAACATCCCTTGGAGCCTCAGGAAACGATGCGCCGAACTTCTTGATTAACAAGTAGACTCTGCAAAGAAGAAATAACCATCCATTTCCAAAGATCTTACCCTTCGGCTACACTCAGGGAAGGATTTTTTTGATTCACCGCAGAGAACGAGGGAACGCAGAGATTTCGCAGGGTAATTCGGGATTCATTATTAATAGTAGACTCCCTCTGCGTAAACTCAGCGCCCTCTCGTTCTCTGCGGTGAACATACTCCGTAAAAATGAGGTCAGGAATATCACCGTAGTAAACAGGCGATAACGGAGGTTTCGATGTGGCATTGAGGACCGTTGAGAATTAGAAAATTTTCGAAAATAACCACCCCAAAAAACAACCATTTTCCACTAAAAAACACCCTTACCTAATTCGCTTATTATCAGGGTTTTACTCAGAGCAACAACACATCAACAACACAGCATCAACACAGTTCAACACTAAAACAGTGTTATGCCCTGTTGTTAGACTGTTTTCGCACTGTACTTTACAGGAAGAAAACCGGAATACAATACCCATTTTAGTTAAGGATTGTTTTTATATATGGAAATTTGTATATTAGAGTTCGTATTACCTCCCCCCCACGGCAGCTGCCGGCACCTGTTTACCCTGATACACTTATAAACCTATGTTATGGCGAAACTCACCGACAAAGGACTGAGCGGACGTGTAGGTCCTGTTATTTATTACCAGATAAATGGTAAACAGTTTGTAAGGGCATTCCCGATTGCCAGGAAAAAACAAACCCATGCTGCCCGTAAACCGGCAGCCGTACTTTTTGGTATTTGCTCCCGCACCGCTACCTCGGCTGCTTATACCTTACAGGCTACCCTGCCCTTTCCTTTTAAATCGATGAATCTTTTCAGGGGCTGGGTGTATAAACATTATAAGCTTAGCCATGCCCAAACAAACTGGGTGCTGGGACAAAATTTTCTCCCTCCCTTCCAGTTAAATCCGGGGGCGGATCTGAGAGATTTTTTATTTGTTTCCATCAATATCAGGGGTGTGCAGGATGGGCGGCTGCATATACAGCTGCCTGCTTTTGACCCGGCAAAGCAAATCAGGAAACCGATGCGGGCGGCTTCGGTGGATATGAAAATAATGGTGCAGAGCTTACCGTTCGGTAAACCGGAGGCATACTTTTTTGCAGAGGAACAACGCCGCATCGATTTCTCGGAAAATCACCTGCCTGCCCAGGATCTGTTTTTTGAAACTACTACCCTACAACCCGACACGGTGCTGATGGTTACCGTAGCACTCTCTTTTAAGTTGTTTAATGGAACTGTTATTAATAAAGCCGAATATTTACCTGCAGCAGTGATTGGCATGGGTACTTGGATGGACTTTGATAGGTGAGGATAAAACTGATTTAATTATAAGCAAGCTTTTGGAAAGTCCCTAAACTTTCCAAAAGTCTTACTCTCGTTATATTTAATGTTGATTTTTATTATGATTTTCATCTTTAACGGTACCACGAAATTTTAAGATGGTAAAAACACTATCAATATTTGATTTCAAAACGATAGCCTTTTCAAAATCGCCACCGGCTAATGGAGCGAAAGAAACTGTCAAATCTGCTGAATCATTAGGCGCAATATTTCTTTTAACGAAATTGGGAACTGTACATTCGCAGGATGCCGAAACAGAATCAATTTTTAGTATCGCACCTCCAACGTTATATATTCGAAAATCAACCTTCGTCGTATCAGAGATTGAGATTGTACCTATATTTTTAACCTGTTCCTTAACTAAAACCTTAGGACTCTTTTTATTTTCTACGGTGCAAGCACCCAAGGAAATAAACAAAAGAATATGCAACAAGAACCTTATCATTGTTTAGATTTTTTAATTAACGAATAAATATTATCAACATACACCAAGGGATTTATCAATAAATCACCCGCATACACACAGCGCAGATTTTTATCAAAGACAAGTGTTACCGGAAAGGATTTCAGCGATAGCTTATCAACTTCTTCAGGGTATTGAAAGTAAAGTTTTTCAAAGGAATATTTACTGGTTTGTCTCCTCGCCTGTTCACGATCGTCACTTTGTTTTAACGGTATATTCAAAGCAATTACACGAATATTTGTATCATTTTTAAACTCATTCTTTACTCTCTCTAAATCCGGAAACTGCCTGATACATGGGGCACAAGCAGTAAACCATATATCCACAATTAGTATTTTCCCACGACTTCTATTTAATTGTATGACACTATCATTAGCATCTACAATTTTGAGGTCATCTAACTTATACATTGACAAATCCACTCGCTGTCCCTGTTTTGCCAAATAATTAGGCATAAGCCAAACGCTAGAAATAAGAATAACAATTAGAAAAAGAGAAAATATAATAATTGACTTAACTGATGTTTTCAATAAGAGACATACTAAAACCGATAAAATTATTCCTGATATCCAAATCGGGTATGTCTCTACTGATTTCAAATAAATACTGGCTGGTATAAATACACAGAAAAAAGGAACCGTAGTTAAAAATGATGAAAAAGCATTCGCAAAAACCTTTTTATAGGCCAGAAAAGGAATAATAACACTTACAGCTTGAACAATGATTATTTGGTTTAACCATCCTAAAGCTCCTGCCAGTAAGCAAACTACCGAATGAACTAACGTTAAAATAATATAGGCTAATATTTGTTTTCTATTTCTCATGCTAATTATTTACTGTTCCAATATTTAGTAGTAATTAATAATATCAGATCTTATTAATTAAGATCTGATATTATTTTTATAAATACTTAATAATTACAATGAGAACCGTTACATTTTTCCAGCCATAAGAAACCACATCCCCGGTTTGACGATTTACATACTCGATTACCCTCTTCGCACATACCATAAACCTGGGTAACACCAGATGGGAAACCAATTTGTAGTTGTTTACAAGAATATCCGGTATTACCAACATGACAAAAACAATCAACTGGATCTTCGGGCATGAAATCTACTTTTGTTTTAATGGTAGTTTCAGCCTGAGGATTAGATTCCTGGAAGTTGCTTAGTAGTAAATCAGATAATTCCCTCTTATTAAAGACCGTTTCTGCTTTTTTCATCCAGGCGGGTAGGTTGTATGCCAAAAAAATATTTTGCACATCAGAATTATCTTCAAAAACACGGTTATTTAAATAAGAGGATAATTCAGTAATCAAAGAGATTTTTTGCTCATCAGATTTAACCGTTGCCTGTTTCGATGCGTGGATAAAATGATCTTGCCAAAATTTTAGTTTTTCCGTAGAAGAGAAAAGCGAGTAGATTACTTTTTTTGAACCTTCATTTTTCTAACTTTGTAAAGCTTTTAATTTTGCTTGATACTGATTTGTAGCAGTTGTTGCATCTGGGGCATCAGAAGATTTACTACATGAAAAACATAGCAGCAAACAACAAAACAGCAATTTGTTGTTGATAAAAAACTTCAATAAGTTAAATGCAGGATTAGATTTCATAACAGATAGATTTTTAAAATTGAACAATAATTTTTTAAAAGTAGAGAGTAAAACATGCGGAAAAAACTGTGTTTTTTCGCAGTAGTAATTATATTACATCAATTTCAAAATTTAGCCATGATTCAAATAGCTAAATAGCTACAAATAGGGTGGTTTTTAAAAAATATATCATTACTATAGCTCAAACTGCCATGTAACCATACATGTTATTGATATTTTTTTAGCACGCTCGTATCGATTATCTAATGCGAATATTATTAAAAGCTACAAATATTTACCTGCGGCAGTAATTGGTATGGGTACTTGGATGGACTTTAATAGGTAAGGATAAAACTGCTTTGACTATACGCAACTTTCGGAGACGAGAAACTTTTGGAAAGTTTCGGAACTTTCCAAAAGTTAACGCTCACCTTCATTCGCATAGATCCTTCGTCGCGTTTCCCGATCTTCGATCGTGACGCTCCTCAGGATGACGGAATCGAATGAGACAGACAGCGAGGGGGCGATTGGCTTTGCCAATCGCCCCCTCTTTTTTCACCCGACCAAAGTCGTCATCCTGAGGAGCATTCCGACTTTAGTCGGAAATTGCGACGAAGGATCTTTCCAGCCTCTTCTGATGAAATAATGATCTCTTTGCAAAAGGAAGTTAATGCACACACAGATGCTCCTGATAGTAATAAACCTGCTTTGGCTATTAGCAGCTTGCGGAGACGAGAAACTTTTGGAAAGTTTCGGAACTTTCCAAAAGTTAACGCTCAATCGTTAACGGAGCTTTCGAAGTAGTACTGATGACCGTTGAGCATTAGAAAATTTTCGAAAACAACTACCCCAAAAACGCCATTTCCCACTAAAAAACACCCTTACCTAATTCGCTTATGATCAGGGTTTTACTTAGAGCAACAACACAGCACCCGCATAGTTAAATACTAAAACAGTGTATGCCCTGTGATTAGACTGACGAGAAACTTTTGTATGAAAGAACCTACGAAGAAGGAACTTTTATTTCCATTTATTTGTTTTGCCATTGCATTATTTGTTCCGCTAGAATATCTGCGTCGAATTCATTATTATATAGCCCATAAGTTATGCATAACTCACTTTCAATAATTCGTTTAATTTTTTCGCCATTTCCACTTCCATGCAAAGCATTTAGTAATTTGACAGAAAAGTCGTCTAGTTGTGACTTTGAAGCAACATTAATCAGATTCCAATTATGAATTAATTTAGACAGCTCTTTTATTTGTCCCTGAAATTCATTCATACAAAAGTTTTATACCATTAGTTTTATTACCCTGATTACAAAAGTACCGAATTCGAAAAGGATAAGAGGACGAGAAATTTTTGGAAAGTTTCGGGATTTTTCGAAAGTGAATAGCGAGTCGGAATAAAATCAGGTTATGTATTGACAATAACGAAGTGTATTTCCATCATCGTCGGTTACATAAAACTCCCGCCTACCCCATGTTTGGTTGATGGGTGCCAGGTGTACAGGAGAATCTGATTTTGTGGAAATATCCAATCCACGGTCCAGGAATTTTTTAAAGAGCGCATCAACATCTTCCACAAATACATAAACGACTGAACCATATAGCCTGTCATTTTCAATTGTGGTAAGTTGCATCTCCATTCTTTCGTGTCCGATATCAACTACCAGTGAGTGTTCATTATCATCCGGGCAGGTTACCACAAAATCCAATATTTCCGTGTAATGATGTAATGCTTTTCGCATATCATGTACCTTAAAAAGGGGAATAAACTTCATGACAATTTTATTTAGAAAGGTAATCAGCCCAAAAAGTGTTTATAAAGATCATAAACTTTTGGAAAGTTTAGGAACTTTCCAAAAGTTATCGCTCATCGATTTCTCAGAAAAACACCTGCCTGCCCAGGATCTGTTTTTTGAAACGACTACCCTACAACCCGATACGGTGCTAATGGTTACCGTAGCACTGTCTTTTAAGCTGTTTGATGGAACTGTTACTAATAAAGCCGAATATTTACCTGCGGCGGTGATTGGTATGGGTACTTGGATGGGCTTTGATAGGTGAGGATAAAACTGATTTAATGATAGGCAGGTTTCGGAGATGAGCAACTTAGTTTTTGAAGCCTATAAATTTTTTATTGTAGTAGGTGGGATTATTGATTGCACCGTATTCAAGTTCATTGGCATAACGATAATCAATGATGATTTTGTTTCCCTGCAGAACCAAACTTCCTG
This sequence comes from Sediminibacterium goheungense, assembly GCF_004361915.1. Classification (GTDB taxonomy): domain Bacteria; phylum Bacteroidota; class Bacteroidia; order Chitinophagales; family Chitinophagaceae; genus Sediminibacterium; species Sediminibacterium goheungense. Next base: position 196,504 of record NZ_SNWP01000010.1, read on the forward strand.
AAACATTTATGCAACCACAGTTTTCCCCTGGCTCTCTAAATGTTGCACCGATGTATCCGGCGGTCATTTGTACACCAGGTTTTATAAGTTCTTGTGATGAAGGAATTAATCCTTGATAACAACCTTTATTGATATTCTTTATCCAATATCCATAGAATGCATTATTTCTGTATTCATCTTTTATTGAAACTGTAAAGGGAGGCTCATTTTCACCTTGGTTTGTTCCTGTATATGTTCCAATGATTCGGCTGGTATTTATCGGTTTTACTACTAATTTTTTAGTAATGAAAATTGCAGAAGTGTCTGTTCTGCAAGGAAGTTGTTCAAGATTGTATTTTAACAATACACGAATGGTGATTTCAGTTACGCTACCAACCGAAAATCGCTGCCTTATTTTAGGTGTATTAGAAAATTTTAGATTTCCTACTTCCCATTCAATGATCTTAAAAGGATTATAGGCGTTTTCTCCATCCAATAACAGATTGACATCAAGAACAGCAAATGACCCATCAAGAATAGTATCTGTCAGAAATAATTTATCTTCCACTTCTTCATATATCCTAACTATCGGAATAACACTATTGATCTGTTCGCACAATGCATTTTCTTTATTTACCTGTTTTTTACATGTTGGGAAGATTATCAGAATGATCAGGAAATATGAGATAGATTTTAAAAAGGACACATTTCGATGTTTGAGTAAATGTCAAGCTTATTATCCTGATATATGTTAACTAAATCTTATCTAATTATTAATTGTACCAAAAGTTTATAATCACTTTCGTATCGGTTGTCTGATGGAACTGTTATTCATAATCCGAATATTTACCGGCAGCGGTGATTAGCGTACATTACTTGGATAGACTCTGAAAGGCAAGGATATACCTGATTTAATTATAAGCAGCTTTTGTAGATGTGCAACTTTCCAAAAGTTAACGCTCACCTTCATTCGCATAGATCCTTCCCTTCGAATATACTCAGGGCAGGCTCGCGTTTCCCGATCTTCGATCGTGACGCTCCTCAGGATGACGGAATCGAATGAGACAAATAGCGAGGGTGGCGATTGGCTTTGCCAATCGCCACCCTCGCTATCTATTACCCATCTACGGCGTCATCCTGAGGTTTATCCTGAATGTATTGAAGGAAGCATTCCGACGTTAGTCGGAAATTGCGAGCCTGCCCTGAGTATATTCGAAGGGAAGGATCTTTCCAGCGTCTTCTGATGAAATAATGATCTCTTTGCAAAAGGAAGTTAATGCACACACAGTTGCTCCAGATAGTGATAAACCTGCTTTGGTTATTAGCAACTTTCGGAGACGAGAAACTTTTGGAAAGTTTTGGAACTTTCCAAAAGTTATCATTCAGAGACTTGTAAATATTTTAACCAGCTCTTTAGGTTGTGAGAAAAATGGAGAATGGCTTGTAGCTATTTTGATTACTTTCTCACATTTAACCCTTGTTGGTAATAGACTTTTGTCAAGGTCTTTACCCTCTGTACACAAAATATAATACTTCGGAATTTGCCCATAGATACCATCGGTTACAGAAACAGTGGCACCAAGTGGTTCTACTGCTTGGCTGCACAAATTTTTATGCGCTATCATTTTGTCCTTTGGGGTACAGTCATGATAAAAGACCACATCAGCAACTTCTGGTTTAAATGTTCTTGTCTTACCATTCGGTGCAGTAACGATACCTTTAGCAAAGGTAACCTTTGCCGTATCAGTTTCTTGGGGTAAGGTTTGAAAAATCATTCCTGCCAGCTTACTTACAGATTCGCCGTTTCTCGGCAAGAATGCATCCAGATAAACCAGTTTATTTACTTTGTTTATACCAAGTTCTTCTGCTGCCTGTGATATTACAGTCCCCGACATGGAGTGTCCAACTAAAATAACCTGTCCATTGATCCTATTCGCAACTTCTTTTACTTTGTCAACATACATTCTGAATGTTACAATTTCAGGATTGGTTGTATCATTACCATGACCTGGCAGGTCTATCGCTATAGCTTTATATCCCTGTTTAGTCATTTCCGGTACAACTTTATACCAGGACCAGGCCCCATGCCATGCACCATGAATCAGAATGTATGTCTTGTTGTTGTTTTGTGCAAACGAAAGTTGATGAACGAAAAGCATTAGGGCTGTTATGATTGTCCATTTCTTCATGTGTCGAATATTTGATGAGTCAGATTACTTATGGGTCACGAGCAGGGTTTTATGGGGCCGGATACTCCTATACCGTCTGCATATACCACTGCTGACTGAAATATATTGATAAAGTTAAGTGCAAAAACTGATAGATTTTCGTATACCGGAGATCTGACTGTTTACCGGCGGCGGTGATTGGTATGGGTACCTGGATGGATTTTGATAGGTGAGGATAAAACAGAGGATGAACTTTTGGAAAGTTTCGAAACTTTCCAAAAGTTAAATCACACTAATGCCTCTCTCTTAATAAGCACACGCTGCGAAGAAGGAAAAATTGACCTTCGATCAATAGGTTGAAATTCTATTCAATTTCAATCTTTGTTTCGCTAAACTGTCCAGCCATTTGCCTGATAGTTTATTCATAATAAACCCTAATGGCCGTTTCCCTTGAGCACCTTCGGCTCTGCGATGACCGTCTGTCGAGTCAGCAACCAAGTGTTGGTTATCAATGGTTGTTAGACTGTCAATAACTTTATAATCTTCTTCTGTTAAAATTGGTTCTGTAAATCCGCTATTGTCGTTTTGAATAATTTCTTGAACAGCATTTGAATTGTTATAGCTTTTTTTTAGTAGTTGTCTGAAATATGTCAACTTAAACTGGTCAAGATAAATTTGTTTGTATTGAGTTTTTAGCGAATGTGTTCTGCGGGTGCTTTCACAAGAAAGCACCATTAATAAAGTTGTCAAAATAAAGTATGAAATAAAAGGTTTAAATGTTCTCATAGTTTCAAAGCCCTTTGGTTTGAGAAGTATCGTCTTACTTGTCTACAACGTTAAAGCACCAGAGTAATTGGTACATTCTGACTTCGCAACCAATCGCTTTGGCGATAGGCTCTCTACAGAGACAAGAAACTTTTGGAAAGTTTCGAAACTTTCCAAAAGTTATCACTCAGGTTATGTATTGACAATAACGAAGTGTATTCCCATCATCGTCGGTTACATAAAACTCCCGCCTACCCCAGGTTTGGTTGATGGGTGCCAGGTGTACAGGAGAATCTGATTTTGTGGAAATATCCAATCCACGGTCCAGGAATTTTTTAAAGAGCGTATCAACATCGTCCACAAATACATAAACGACTGAACCATATAGCCTGTCATTTTCAATTGTGGTAAGTTGCATCTCCATTCCTCCATGTCCGATATCAACTACCAGTGAGTGTTCATTATCATCCAGGCAGGTTACCTCAAAATCTAATATTTCCGTGTAATGATATAATGCTTTTCGCATATCATGTACCTTAAAAAGAGGAATGAACTTCATGGCGATTTCATTTAGAAAGGTATTCAGCCCAAAAAGCGTTTATAAAGATCATAAACTTTTGGAAAGTTTCCGAACTTTCCAAAAGTTATTACTCACTAATGAAGAACATTTACGTTCAGTTATTTTAAAACAGTTGAAAGTAGAGAGTGAGTAGTTTTTTTTCAAAAAAACCGATTTTTGGAACAACCTTCACCGACGCCTGTCTCTTAATAAGTAGACTCTCCGGAGATAATAAACTTTTGGAAAGTTTCGGAACTTTCCAAAAGTTAACGCTCAAAAAGTTAACGCTCAGAATTTGGCAAAACACTTATTCCTGTAATTGCTACCCTGGGTAATTGGGGCAACAATAATGAGGAGCATTTACGTTCAGTTATTTTAAAACGGTTGAAAATAGAGAGTGAGTAGTTTTTTCAAAAAACCGGTTTTTGGAACAACCTTCACCGACGCCTGTCTCTTAACAAGTACACTCTACGGAGATAAGAAACTTTTGGAAAGTTTCGGAACTTTCCAAAAGTTATCGCTCACCAATGGAAACGTTTTTAACAAGTAAACACCTGGCCAAAGAAAAACAGATAAATGAGCTATCTTTAGCTACTACTTAACCAACAAAAAATCCTGTACTGTCAGATAAAGTAGTAGCTATTACAACTTATGTTGCCTGCTGTTTTTCGTCCTTAATGCCATAAATACCTTTAAGTTTTTTAAGACCATTTTCCCTTTCATCAACAATATATTTTTGGTCAACTACATCCCATTTTCCACTGGAAAAGAAAGAATAAAGTTTCGTCAAATTGAAAGTCATACTTTCAAAAGTTCCTCTAATGCTTGCTTTGAGGTCTGTGTCTTTAGATTCATCAGTTCTGATTTCATTTTTGTCAAATAAGTCTAAAGACGAGATTACTTGTTTTAAAAGCGTCTCAGTCTTTTCCTGTCCCCATATAGCATTGTCAAATGGCATTGTGGTATTCTTGGCAATTACTTTACGAATTTGCAATTGTTCAATCAAATCAAATAAGTACAATTTCATTAAGTTTATTACTTCAAAAAGAAACTCTTTGTCTTTAATATAGAAGTCTCCTCTTTCCTTGTTGAAGTTAAATCTGCTGTCGTTTAGCAAGATGTTATACAACTCCTGCTTCTCAATTGCAATTTGTCTATTCTTGACTATGTTTGAATTGTTGTGAGCAATGCAATTTCTTATTTTTTGTATTTCTGTAATTCTAATCCAATTTTTGTCTGTAGCAGAAACACTCACTTCTGCAATTAGCTCCATATACTTTCTGCTCTTTTCGATATAATTACTTCCAGCTAAATCCGAAACCTTTACTTTGGAAAATCCCTTTCTATGGTCTAAGTCACAAAGTTTTTTTAACCATGTCTCAAACTGTCCATACAAGGTTAACAATAATGGATTGAAGGTGTAAACAGGAAAGACCTTGAAGTATTTATGAAGGTCATCTTCAAAAAAGAAGTGTGGGTCAAATTCCGGGTCATCCTGAACTTGTGCATTTGCATTCTTATAATCTTCATCAAGCCGTTGTTGTTTGTCAGCTAAGTCTGTTGAGATTTCATTTAGATAATCTTCAATTTCTCTTAGTTCCAGTTCTATAAGATTTTTGAAAACTCTAAAAATTGAAGTCCCTTTAAATTTTCGTCTGTCAACCATATGATGAGGGGTCTTTTAAAATAGCAGGCAACGTTGAAGCATTGGCGATGTGGCGGCAATCATTGAACGTCCAGCCCAGAACTGATGCTGATTAAAGATATGAAAACTCATTGTTTATTTTGTTGTTTGGCGTAATTCGTCTACCGAAACCGAAGCTGATTAGCGAACAAAAAGCTGAGAATATATTCGTCGCCCCACCATATTGCCAATGCAATGTTAGCAGCAGTTTTATTCTGGGTTTTCTTGCCTCGACTTGCTAAAATCACCATCTGTTAGACAGTCCATAAATTTTGTACAAATGTCAATGTTTATTTCGTCGCTTATACCATGTCTGTCGCAGAATGAATTTAATTTATCAAACATCGCTTGAAGAAATGGTGCAGAAGATGAAGTGTCATATTCAATTCTCTTTGGTCCCGCCCTAACGTAGTCGGAATGGGCAATGTGTAAGACTTTAACGAATTGGGCGGCCTTGTCCATAGTTAAAAAGTATGGCCAGTTGTCGATTTGTTTGAAGACTTCTCTTGCCCAATGCATAACTTCAGGAATTTGGTCTATTTCCCTTGGGTCTTCATCATATCCATGAACAAGTACATCAACCTTATTTCTCAAATGTATTATCAAATCTTCGCCACTTGTCTCGAATCTATCGAAGGCCATTATTAAATTCTCGAAGTCAAGTTCTAATATTTCATCTTTTGCAACAAGCAGCATAATTCTTTCATGCTCTTTTAGCATTTTATTGCCTTTCCAAAAATGCTCCAATTGAGAGACATAATCAATTGTGGGACTTATGTATTGGGCAAGTTCTTCTTTACTTGCTTTTGTCAATTGTTGTTTACAAGGAACAATAATTTTCCAGCTTTTTCCAGCTTTATCAGTTTTATTTGGGTCGCATAAACACCAATAAATTTCCTCAGTCGTGTCGTCTACTATTAAAATAATGACAGGAATTTCATGATTCAGATAATAGTTCAAATGACTCATTTGTCCTCTATAAACCCATCCTAAATCTGTGGGCTCACTAAAATAGAATTTCCCAGTTTTAATTTGTAGAGCTATCGATTTTCCCGTTACTTGTCCACATTCGGCAATTACATCTATATAGCCATCAATTCCAAAGTCATGCTCCTGGTGATTTTTCCTAAAAATCCAGTTAAGTTCCTTTTCAATAGTTTTCTTAACTATTGAAAGTCCTATTTCACCTGTCTCTTGGCTTTTATTATATTTTGGAAGCTCCATAAAAATTGCTGCTAAATTGTAAATTGCCGAAATCCACTTTCGCCAATCCACCATACAAGGAGATTTACGAAAGACATTTCACACATTAGTAAATTTAATCATTTTAATCCATTTCTGCAATACCCTCCCATTTTCTTATTTCTTATTCCGTATTCCTTATTTGCTGCCCCCCTGTCAGGTTTCCCCTGCCCTTACGTCATTAACAACAGAGACCATGAACTTTTGGATAGTTTCGGAACTTTCCAAAAGTTACCGCTCAAAAGTTATCATTCAAACTTCTTTTGAATACAAGACCTTGAGAAGAAGGAATTGAATCCGTTTAGCCCCGCTTTTGGCAATACCTTGTTAGCGGCTGAAGTTATTTCTCTGTCGTGTAGTTAGAAATACCTTCAATATTTAGATTGCTTTTACAAATTATAGCTACACTATGTCTTGCTCTTGTTATTGCAACATATAATTTTGAACGACTTGTTTCCGCTAACTCTGCATTGCTGTCTTTGAGCCATTTAATAAAAGGTTCTGTCGGATATATTAAAACTCTGTCAAATGACAACCCTTTTGATTCACCAAAATTCATTACTCTGTAATTCTCATTTACGATAGTCCTTTTGCTGTCTCGAAGTTGAATAGGAGCAAATTTTTTTAGATAATTTTCAATGTCTTGCTCTTTGATCAAAAAAACTCCACTATGTTCTATTTTGTTATTATTACCTGATGCCGTTGCTTGAAAATTCGGGAACAATTTATTTGACAAGTCACAAATAGGCTTATTACACCTGAAATTTATCATTAACGAAGTATCATCTTTTGTTAAATTGGCAATTTGATCTGTAAAGAAATTTACTATGTATGACTTCTTGAATTGCTTGTTTTTTGGGGCACTATTCGTTGAATATGTTCCTTGTCTTGGATCACCAACTAATTGAACTGTAGAACTGCAATTAAAAAATAGTTTCAGTAATTCCAAGTCGTAACCTGCTAAGTCTTGAACTTCATCAATGAAAATATGAGAATAAATTCGTGAAATTCGATCAATCACATTCCCATTTGATTTTTGATTGCATCTAAAAACGAATTTAGATAGTTTGTCGGAATAAATTTTCAATCCTTTTGTAAAATAGTGGCGTTCAAATTCCCTTTCTTCATCGAAATAGGTTGGATTTTTACATTTCTTACAATCGGGCTTAACGACTTTTTCAGATTTACATTCTTCACAAGGATTTCTATACGCTTTCAATCCCGATTGATTGTTTACTAAAATCAATCCTTTGATTTTCTTTTCAAACAATAATCCTTGAAAGGGCCTAACTCCATGCTGCAACAAAAATGAAAACCATGTTTGTACAGTAACATTTTCAGGGATACACTTATTTTTTTCAACAATTTTCTTTCTTATTTCGGCTTCGTTCGCTTGTGTATAAGTAGTAATAAGAACTTTACCTTCTTTTTGTTTTAGGGCTTGCTCTACCAAAAAAGTAGTTTTTCCTGAACCTGCGGCAGCTATGATTAGTTTATTGTTCGTATAATTTGATTGCATCTAATATGTATTGAGGAAAATTCAATTTTTCTTGTGTTTCAAAAATCTTCAAAGCACATTCGGTTTTGTTTGCTTTCATATATTTTCGTATCTCGTCATCGGTTTGATAAGTCTTCCCAAAAACCTTGTTCAATAATTCACGGCTATTAGCTTTCAAAAATTTTGGTTCAAGTGTGTTGTAATTAAAATCTTGCATATCACCTGAATCAACTTCTGAATCAAAACAAATTTTAATGTTTTGTTTGGCATTATCGTCCAAATAATTTTTATACTTGTTTTTAACGGCTGCAATATTTCCGTCATTGTCAGTAACAACAACAACTTTTGTCCCGATTTTTTCAGCAATTTCTAAAAATCTTAAAAACGAAGTGCCAACGGAAATTACATCAACACCTTTTTCAATAGGAAGTTTGCCGTCATTGTTAAGCATGAATGCTTTTTGAACAACTAACTCGTCAGAATCGCCCTCAACCAAAATAGCTTTCTTGCATAAGATCAAACGCAAAGTGTCATAACCTGACAGCTTTTCAAAAAACTTGTATGTGTCCGATGAAAGTTCGTTTAGCCTTACAATTTTCTTGTCATTCAGCAAAACCAAATGTTCAAGACCTAATTTGTTCGCAACAAAACTGCTATGGGTAGAAATCAAAATCTGCTTTTCTCCGCTATCGCTTTTTATGTCACTAATTAGCTGATTTAGTTTAGAATATGACAAATGATTTTCGGGTTCTTCTAATAAAATAACATTCGCTTCTTTTGCCTTTTTGTGTCCTAAAGCCAACTTGGTTTTTACCAAACATTGTTCACCCTTGCCTATGTAATGAAACGGAACATCTTCCAAGTAAGTTATTAAACTACTTTCCCAAGCATTTTTTGAGGATAGCTCAACAGAAAGTTCAACTTTTTTTTCTGAAATTTTTGAAGCTGTTTTTATCTTCTCATTTATCTTTTTTATTGCTTCTTCACCCATAAAAGTTTCTTTCATTCTTCTGTGGGCCTGTGATATTTCAACAATTTCGTTTGATTCTAAAAATTCCTTTACAATTCGAGAAATGTAAATATCTGAACCATTTTGAAGTTTGTTACTTGCTGAATCAATTAGAGCCGATTTTATAGGAATTGTTCTTGGCGTAATATTTTCATCTCTCGAAAAACTAGACCACGAAACGTTATAGTATTCTATTGGCAATGTTTTTATTCCTCCGAGTTTTACTAAGTCTTCATATTCTTTCTGATAATTTTCATCAAACTCAACCTTAAAAGAGAATCCGCTAACTTTTCCTTTCTCACTATTGCCATCCCCTTCAAATTCTGCAATATCTTCACCCTCAATAAAAACTTCAATAAGGATTTTCGGCAATGGTTGTGCGATATTGCTTTTTCCTAACCCTTGAATATATTCTGCCACAAATTCGTTATTGAATACATATTGCGACAATTCATTTTTCAAATACTTGCCGTTGTGCAAACCTGTTAAAGCAAGATGAATGGCTTCAATAATTGTGGATTTACCTGCTTCATTGTCGCCCACAAGAATATTAACCCCTTTGTTCAAAGTAAGTTTAAACGAACCTTTAAAGGTTTTAAAATTCTCAATATGGACTTTGGTAATGTTCATTTGTCGTCTGATATTTTGATGGTTGCTTGGTCTTTACAGTTGCCACTAACTCGGGCATTTACGCACTACGCAAATCCCTTCACCTGAGAACGATTTACGCCCCACTACCACACATTACTAAAAATACATATTTTCTACAATCTCAAAACACTATCATTTGCTTCCTTGCGCCAGGCGTCAAATCCCTCCTCGCTGGGCTTCTCGGCATGACTTTTCGCTGCCCCCCTGTCAGGTTTCTCCTGCCCTTACGTCATTAATAACAGTGGTGGAAAAGTCAAAGGGGCAGGGATGGGGGATTGGGCTTAAATTTGTTCTTTGGCGTATAGCTTATGGGTAATGGCTTATAGGTGATGGCTTATGGTATTGGGGGATGGCTTATAGTTGATGGTGGTACTTTAGAAAAATATCGGCAATAAGCTATAAACTATCAGCAATAATCCATTAGCCATGAACCATAAGCTGTTATTAGCTATGATCCATTAGCCATAAGCTAAGCTAACAACAACAATAAACATTTAAAAATAGAAACAATGGCTTTAGAATTAACAGACGCGAATTTCCAGACTACTGTGCTGGATAGTGATAAACTGACCGTAGTAGACTTCTGGGCTGAATGGTGTGGCCCCTGCCGCGCTATCGGACCCGTTATCGAAGAACTGGCCAAGGATTATGACGGAAAAATCAATGTAGGTAAAGTGAATGTTGACCATAACCCCAACCTGAGTGTGAATTATGGTATCACTTCTATCCCTGCCATCCTTTTCATCAAAGGTGGTCAGATTGTAGACAAACAAATTGGCGCCGTACCGAAGTCGGTGCTGGATAAGAAGATTCAGGCGCATTTATAAGAAGCTGTGAGCGATGAGCTTCGAGCTATGAGCTTTTTAAAAGAATCGACCCTTGCGGGTCGATTCTTTTTTTGGGTTCCCTTTTAGGGAAATAAATTATCATAGAGGACTACAAAAAAGCTCGCAGCTCATGGCTCAAAGCGAATAGCCCTCCTCAATGCGCAGCATTGGCAACTTCTGCGGGATTGTGCTTATGCCTGAACAGCAACCCAAAAAATACCGCTATAAACAGCGCATAGATGGCGAATACCATCCAGATGCCAGGCCAGTCTTTGCTGCCGTCTGCGAGCAGGTAGTATTTGTCGATCATCCAGCCACTTACAATACTGCCCATGATGGCGCCAAAGCCATTGGTCATCATCATAAACAGTCCCTGCGCTGAGGATCGTATTTCGGGCTCAATCGTGGTTTCCACAAAGAGGGAGCCGGAGATATTGAAGAAATCGAAAGCCATACCATACACGATATTCGAGAGTATGATCATCCACAGCAAACCTTCCGGGTTTCCGAATGAGAACAAACCAAAACGCAGTACCCAGGCAAACATGGATATCAGCATCACTTTCTTGATACCAAACCTTTTCATAAAGAAAGGAATGGCCAGGATAAACAGGGTTTCCGATATCTGAGATATGGAGATGATCATGGTAGAAGATTTTACCACCAGTGATTCGGCATATTGCGGAATTTTTTCGAAATCTTTCAGATAGGTATCTCCATACATATTGGTAAGCTGCAAGGCCGCACCTAAAAACATGGAGAACAGGAAGAAGATGGCCATCTTATAATTACCCAGCAATTTAAAGGCCCGCAATCCCAGGTTATCGATCCAGGAACCCATGGCCTTCCCTCTGTTCTGCGGCGTACAGGCCGGCAGGAAAAAGGAATAAATACCCAGCACCACCGCAAATACCCCCGCCACATAAAACTGGTTGGCATTGATGGCATGTCCGGTTAAGGCTGCCAGCTGCTCTCCAATGGCTTTACCCGCATCCCAGGGCGACTGTGGATCGCTGATGAGGTTGGTGGTCCACATGGCCGCAATAAAACCCACCGTACCCCATACCCTGATGGGCGGAAATACTTTTACCACATTCAACTGGTTATCGACCAGTATGCGGTACGATAGTGAATTGGATAAGGCAATGGTGGGCATATAAAAACACATACTCACCAACAGCACCCAGAAAAAAGTATTCGGCTCATCTATAAAAGGTAGCACAAAGAGGGTAAGACCATAGAGTATGTGTAAGATGGCATACAATTTTTCGGCATTCATCCAGCGGTCGGCAATAATACCAACCAGGGCGGGCATTACCAAGGATCCCAAACCCAGGGTGGAGAATACGGCCCCGAACTGGGCACCCGTCCAGTGTTTAAATCCAAAGCCATAGGAACCCAGTGTGGTGAGCCAGGCACCCCATACAAAAAACTGGAAAAAACTCAGAACGGTTAGTCTTAATTTAATCGACATAGGTTATTCAGTTAATCATTGAACCATCCCCTTCCGGTTACTGTTATTATTGGGGACCAACGAATCTATAGAAAATTCGTGAACTTGGAGAAGCTGTTAGCTTTTAGCTATTAGCCTTTAGCTTTTAGGTGCCGGGTGCTAGTTACTGGGTACTAGGTTTTAAATAGAAATCGTATTCAGGAGAAAATCTTCTATACCTGCTCGCTAATAACCAGCAACCCACACCCTCCGCCCATGGCTAAAAGCTAATGGCTAAAGGCTAATAGCCCTTAGCTTTTAGGTGCTGGATTTTAAAGAGAAATGGTATTCTAGAGAAATGCTTCTACACCTGCTTGCTAATACCCGGCAACCCCACCCCCTCCGCCAATGGCTAATGGCTAATAGCTAAAGGCTAACAGCTCAAAACCCGTATTTTTGCACCCAAATTAGTGAAGATGATCGCGCGTATTGCAGACCCTTTTGTTTTGGTAGCTAACCAGGCCGATGCTGACCTGAAAAAGATTGGTGAAAAAATTTTACATAAAGAGCGTATTTCTTTTGATGAAGGTGTTACCCTTTTCGAAAAAGGGTCGCTCTCCTGGCTCGGCGCCCTCGCCAACTGGGTGCGTGAAGAGAAACATGGTAACAAAACCTATTTCAACCGCAACTTTCATATTGAACCTACCAATGTTTGTGTGTTCTCCTGTAAGTTCTGCTCCTACTCCCGCCTCTATGCCAACCGCGAAGAAGGCTGGGAACTGAGCATCGAACAAATGATGCATATCGTAAAAAGCTACGACGGTAAACCCGTTACCGAAGTACATATCGTGGGTGGCGTACATCCGAAAATGAACCTCGATTTCTTCCTCGAACTGCTGCGCACCATCAAAGCGCATCGTCCCGATCTGCATATCAAAGGTTTCACACCTGTTGAACTCGACTATATGTTCCGCAAGGCCAAAGTGAGTGTGGAAGAAGGTATGCGTTTGGCACATGAGGCCGGACTGGATTCTTTACCCGGTGGCGGCGCAGAAATTTTCCATCCCGAAATCCGCAAACAGATCTGTGAAGACAAAGTAGATGCAGATGGCTGGTTACTTATTCATGAAACCGCTCACAAGCTCGGCATGCACAGCAATGCCACCCTGCTCTACGGACATATTGAAAAATTCTGGCACCGTATTGATCATATGGATCGCCTTCGTCAGCTGCAGGATAAAACAGGTGGCTTTAATACATTTATTCCACTCAAGTTCCGCAATAAGGATAATGATATGAGTCATATCCCCGAATCATCTGTGGTAGAAGATATGCGCATGTATGCGGTTTCTCGTTTGTACATGGATAATTTCCCGCACCTGAAAGCTTACTGGCCCATGCTGGGGCGGCAGAATGCACAGCTCACTTTATCATTCGGTGTAAACGATATCGATGGCACCATCGACGACTCCACCAAAATTTACGCCATGGCCGGCAGTGAAGAACAAACCCCCACCATGAGCACCGAAGAACTCGTTCGCCTCATTAAACAAGTGAACAGACAACCCGTTGAAAGAGGAACACTTTACAATGAAATCAAAGACTACTCGGGGGAATTTCTGATAGCTGATGTCTGATCGCGGATGGCAGATTTCGGATGTCGGATCGCGGATTTATGTTTGATTTTTTGATGTTTGATTTTTTGAATCGTTTATATGGAATGTATTCCTAACTCCCTTTCTCTCTACGAAAGAAAGGGAGTTAGGAATAAGTCGAAAGCAGCTATGTAATTTCTGAAATCAAGAAATCAAACATCAAAAAATCAAACATCAAATCAGACATCCGCCATCCGACATCAGCCATCTTTCCCTTCTTCTTTATACAAATCCACCTGGTGCTTTGTGGGTAGTAATATCAGCCTTAGTGTGGTGTCGTTGGTGAAATAGCTGATGGCCCAGTTGATGAAGATGATGAGTTTGTTTTTTACGCTCAGTATCAGCATCAGGTGCAGAAACATCCATACAAACCAGGCAAACCTTCCCTGAAAACTCATAAAGGGCAAATCTACCACCGCTTTTCTTTTTCCCACCGTGGCCATGGTGCCGGGACTTTTATAAGTAAAGGGTAATAAGGCAGCACCCTTCTGTAAGCGTGTAAAATTCTGCACCAGGTTTTTGGCCTGTGCAATGGCTACATTGGCCAGTTGGGGGTGTCCTTTGGGGAAAGCGGCTGTTTCCATATAGGCAATATCGCCCAATACGAAAATATCTGATGCGCCTTCGAGCTGGTTGTACTGATTGGTTTTAATACGGTTACCCCTTACCAGTAAATTGCTATCGATGCCCTTCGGTACATTACCGGTAACACCAGCGGCCCAGATCAGTGTTTGCGTGGCAATGGTGCGTCCATCGGCCAATAATACCTGCTTACCATCATAATCCTTCACCTGTGTATTCAGTTTCACCTGCACTCCCATCGACTCCAGATAAGCCTGCGATTTTTGTTGCGATACTTTACTCATGGGTCCCAATGTGGCCGGACCTGCTTCGAGCAAATACACATTCAAATGCGAGAAATCCATATCGGGATAATCACGGGGCAATATATTTTTCTTCAACTCTGCCAGTGAACCCGATAGCTCAACGCCGGTAGGTCCACCCCCTACTACCACAATATTCATGATACCTTCCAGTTCTTCTGCCGTAGCATGTAATGCTTTTTCGAAATTGAGCAGTATATGGTTACGCAATGCGATGGATTCTGTGGTTGACTTCATCGGAAAGGCATATCGCTCAATATTGGCATTACCGAAATAATTGGTGGTACATCCTGTAGCAATCACCAGATAATCGTAAGGAAAAACACCCGCATCGGTTATTACCTGTTTTGCGGTTCTGTCTATACCCTCAATAGCGGCAATGCGGACATGCACATTGGCCTTGTTCTGAAATACTTTACGAAGTGGGAATGATACGGAACTCGGCTCAAGGCGTCCGGTAGCTACCTGATAAAAAAGTGGTTGAAACTGATGGAAATTGTATTGATCGATCAGTGTAATATCAAACTGTGAACCTTTCAATCTGCGTGCCAGCTGCAACCCGGCAAAACCCGCACCCAGAATAACAATTCGCTGTAACATGGTGCATTTCTTACAAAGTTACAACATATCCAGTGGATATGAGATGAATTGCGATTTTGGATCGCGGATGTCGGATCGCGGATTTATGTTTGATTTTTTGATGTTTGATTTTTTGAATCGGTTTATATTGAATGTAAGACTCCCTAACTCTCTTTCTTTCTACCTACGAAAGAAAGGGAGTTAGGAATAAATCTAAAGCAGCTATGTAATTTCTGAAATCAAGAAATCAAACATCAAAAAATCAAACATCAAATCAGACATCCGCCATCCGACATCTGCCATTTCCTAGCACTCCGGCAAACTAATCGGGATGTGAATGGCCAGGCCTCCGTCTGCGGTTTCTTTGTATTTGCTGCTCATGTCGAGGGCGGTGTCCCACATGGTTTTGATGACTTTATCGAGGCTAACTTTGGCGTAGTCGGGTGAGCTCTGCAGGGCCAGCTGCGATGCAGTGATGGCCTTGATGGCGCCCATGGTATTGCGTTCAATACAGGGCACCTGTACGAGGCCGCCGATGGGATCGCAGGTAAGACCGAGATGGTGCTCCATGGCTATTTCTGCTGCCATTAATGTTTGTCTTTGTGTACCACCCAGCAATTCGGTTAATGCCGCCGCAGCCATGGCAGATGAGACCCCGATTTCTGCCTGACAACCACCCATGGCCGCAGAAATGGTGGCACCTTTTTTAAAGATGCTGCCTACTTCTGATGCCGTAAGCAGGAAACGCATGATCTTCTCATCATCATACCCATCACAAAAAGCAATAAAATATTGCAACACCGCCGGAATGACCCCTGCTGCACCATTGGTAGGTGCCGTAACCACACGACCGAATGAAGCGTTTTCTTCATTCACCGCCAGTGCAAAACAGCTTACCCAGTCGAGAATGTATTTAAAATCATTTCCGCCCGAACGTATCGCCTCAATCCAGGAGGGATAGTCTGTATAGGAATGATTGTTGATTAATTTTTTGTTGAGATCGAATGCACGCCGGCGTACCTGCAAGCCACCGGGTAATTCACCTTTGGTATGACATCCCCTGTATGTACAATCGCGCATGGTTTGCCATATCTTCAGCACGCCTTCTCTTGTGGCTGATTCAGGTCGCCAGGCTGCTTCATTCTCCATCACCACTTCATGTACACTCATACCGGTTTTCATGCACCAGTGCAGCAAGTCATCGGCTGTATTGATGGGAAAGGGAAGATCCACAGACTGCTGCGCATTTTTATCTTCTCCTTCCTTCACCACAAAACCACCACCAATGGAATAATAGGTTTCACTGAAATGCGCGCCGTTTTTCAATGCCACCAGAAACGATAAGCCGTTGGGATGAAAAGGCAGTGTTTCATTGAAAAGAAACTGGAGATTATCCGGAAAATGAAAAGGTACGGCTACTTCACCACCGAGTGGTAAAAGCTGTTTGCTTTCGATATCCTTTACTTTCGGTGTAATGCTATTTACATCGATGGTTACCGGATCTTCACCACATAAGCCGAGTAATACGGCTATATCGGTTCCATGTCCCTTACCTGTTTTGGCCAGAGAACCATAGAGCAATACAGTGATCGATAACACATCGGTAAGTGCATATTTACTGCGAATGGTATCCACACAGCGCAAAGCGGCCCTCCAGGGCCCGAGTGTATGAGAACTCGAAGGGCCCACCCCTATCTTAAACATATCAAAAACCGAAATCGCTTCGTGTGGCATAGAAATCGTTTACCCTACAAAGTTACGAAGAACGGGGGAATGTGGGATGTAGGATCGTTGATGGCGGATGTCTGATGTCTGATTTTTTGATGTTTGATTTTTTGAATCGGTTTATATTGAATATAAGCCATCCCAACTCTCTCTTTCTCCCTGCGAAAGAAAGAGAGAGAATTGGGAATAAGTCTAAAGCAGCTATGTAATTTCTGAAATCAAGAAATCAAACATCAAAAAATCAAACATCAAATCAGACATCCGCCATCCGACATCAGACATTTTCTCTATTTTTAATCATGCGCATTTTATTCTTACTGTTATGGGTTGCGGGCTCTGTGGGGGCCCAGGATACGGTTTTGCTGAAAAAGCTTTTAGCAGCTAAGCCGGATTTGTTTGGGGAGATTTTGCAGAACAGGGATAGTTTGCGGGTGCAGATTTTGTATACACAGATTGATCGTAGCAAAAAGAATAAACCCGTTTTTACAGATTATGCTTTTCAGCTGAATCCTGCTGAATATTTTTATCCGGCCAGTATGGTGAAAATGCCCGTGGCATTGCTGGCACTGGAGAAACTGAGTAAGGCCCGAAGAGCAGGCATACCCATTTCACTGCAAAGCACCCTCATTACAGATAGCTTAGATTTAGTAAAGTACAGCAATAAATTACAGGATAGTTTTCCGGACCGACCCACCATCGAACGTTTGATCAAGCAGATATTTCTGGTGAGCGACAATGATGCTTATAACAGACTGTTTGAGTACCTGGGTCAGACCTATATTCAGGAACAGCTTACAAAGAAAGGTTATCCTGAAGCCATCATCCGCCACCGGCTGAGCGTGAGCAGAACGGAGGAACAAAACAGAACCACGAATGCTGTAAGTTTCTTAGATAAAAATGGGGCTGTGATCACATCACAACCTGCTGCCTATAGCAAAGCGGTGTTCCCTGCATTTCAAACCCGTTTGGGTAAGGGCTATTACGCAGGCAACCAACTCATGAATACAGCTTTTGTGTTTGATGATAAGAACAGGGTGTACCTGCAGGATTTTCACCGCATGCTGCAATCGGTGATCATGCCGGAGATGTTTCCCAAACAGCAGCGGTTTGATTTCACCAAAGAGGATGAACAGTTTATCCTTCATTGGATGAGTGCTTTTCCATCAGAAAGTACTTCCCCTGCTTACGATACCGCCAAAGTAGGCGATGCCACCGTTAAGTTTTTATACTATGGTGCTGCCAATGGAAGGGCACCTAAACATATCCGCATATTTAATAAAATAGGTGGAGCCTATGGCTTTCTTACGGATGTGAGTTATTTTGTTGACTTTGAACAGAAAATAGAGTTCTTTCTCAGTGCTACCATCCTCTGTAACAGCGATGGTATTTTTAATGATGACAAATACGATTATACCCATACCGGTTACCCCTTCCTGAAAAACCTCGGCCGCACCGTATATGAGTATGAATTGCAAAGGAAGAAAAAAAGACTCCCGGATTTGAGTAAATACAGGATTGAATATTAGTTTGGAGTTTTTAGTCTGAAAGTCCGATGTCCGAAAGACCGGAAGTCCGGAAGAAAGAAAGCAAGTAAGAGAGAAAAGCAGATGACGGTCTTTGATAATATCTTTTTCTAAGAAAAGCGACCTTCCTTTTGTGTAGTTACAAAAAATGAACCCCTCCATCTTCCAGACCTCGGACTTACTGACTTTCGGACTTCCGGTCTTCCGGACCTCGGACTTACTGACTTTCTCCCAAAACTTACATCCGTTTGCTTGTTTTTTACGAACTTCCCGCTCGCTAATTCAAGTATCATATTTATTTTAATGTAAGTAAGAAATGCAACTATCTTCTCTTCTCAACCGGTTTAATGAGCCGGAAACCCTTAAAATGGCCAAACTGGGCCGCGAATTAAGAGCCAAAGGTATCGATGTTATCGACCTGAGTTTAGGTGAACCCGATTTCGATACACCGCAGCATATTAAAGATGCTGCCATTAAAGCCATTAACGATAACTGGAGCCACTATACCCCCGTTCCGGGTTTTCTGGACCTGAGAGAAGCCGTTTGCACCAAACTGAAACGCGACAATAACCTTGACTACGCACCTGAAAATATTGTTACTTCTACCGGTGCCAAACAAAGTCTCGCCAATGCTATTCTGGCCCTGGTAGATGAAGGTGATGAAGTGGTGATTCCTACCCCCTACTGGGTTACTTACTCAGAACTGGTGAAGATTGCACGTGGTAAAGTAGTGGAAATAAGAACCACGGTTGAAAATGGTTTTAAAACCACCGCTGCAGAACTCGAAGCTGCGATTACACCCAATACAAAAGTATTCATGTTCTCTTCACCCTGTAACCCATCGGGTGCAGTGTATAGTAAAGCAGAACTGGAAGCACTGGCAGCTGTTTTCAGAAAACACCCCAATATTACCATACTCTCTGATGAGATTTATGAATACATCAACTTTGTAGGCAAGCACGAAAGCATTGCACAGTTTGCCGACCTGAAAGACCGTGTGGTCATCATCAACGGTTTGAGTAAAGGTTTTGCCATGACCGGCTGGAGACTTGGTTATATTGCTGCGAATGCCACCATTGCCAAAGCCTGTGAAAAATTACAGGGTCAGTTTACCAGTGGTACCTGTTCTATTACACAGAAAGCCGCTGTTGCCGCTTTAACCGGTGACCTGCGTCCTTCAGAAGAAATGACGGAGGAGTTTACCAGAAGAAGAACCCGCACCCTCGAACTCGTAAAAGAAATTCCCGGCTTCAAATGTTTTGAACCCGAAGGCGCTTTTTATGTGTTTCCGGATGTAAGTGCCTATTATGGTAAATCAGATGGCACTACCACCATCAGCAATGCAGCAGATTTCAGTATGTATTTACTGAATACAGCGCATGTATCTTCTGTTATGGGCGATGCTTTTGGTGAGCCGAACTGTGTACGTTTTTCTTTTGCCAACAGCATGGGCAATATTGAAAAAGCATGGGGAAGAATCAAAGAAGCTTTGTCGAAGCTGAAATAAAAAAAATCTGTGAATCTGTGGCGAAAGAAATTAGGCCACAGATTCACAGATGATAGAAATTATTATTTAGAGGCGGATACAGTTCCGCCTTTTTTACTGTCTACACTCACAGTATATTTTCCTCCACCCTGTACAATCCATTTTACGGTAACAGATCCCAGTCCAGGTATATTGGCTACTTCAATGGTTGCCGGATTTTGTTCCTGTTCTGTACTCAGGTTTAAATCACGGTTTTCTACCACCATACCGCTGATGATTTTACCGGATGTAGTCAGCGTAATATAATCAGGACGTTCAATTTTATTTTTCACATCCTGACTGCTATGTGTAGGCATCAGACGGCTATTGGTAATGACTGCGGTTACTTCTTTCAAACCATCACCCAGGTCTTTCTCTGTGATTTCAAATACTTCCAGCTTGGGTGTATGAAAACCATGATAGATACTGAATGCCATATTGCGGTGTGCATCAGACTCTAAGAGGAAACCCGGATGCGCACGGCCAAAGTTTTTCTTCATACCACCCACTTCAATTTTTCCGTATTGCGGATGATCGTATTCGGCCCAGGGTACAAATGCATCCTGAAACAACAGGTAACGGTCGAAGCTGAAACTGGCATTGTCAAAAGGATCTCTGGTAGCATCACGCATATACATGAGGAAGGGTGTCCACAATTCATTGGAATAGGTGTAGATACCACGGCCTGCATAGAACCAGTCTAATTCACCGCCATAGGCAGAATACAAATCTTTATACACCACCAGGTATTTATAACCGGGAATCAGTTCTTCTCCTTTTTTGGCGATGGCATCATATACCGCAATATCCTGTGCATTATACGTGCCCACATCTTCCTGTCCGCCCGGTCCACGTAAAATCATACCACCTGCATTGTGGAAGGATTGTGCTGCGGCAATATTGGGATGCTTCATCACGAATTCCATCACAGCCCTGTTTTCTGGTAATGAGAATGGATATTTATAAGCTCCATTCTGTATATAATTCGGCTGCCAGCCCCAGCCCCAGTCGCGGTTGGGATCGTACTCGAAAGTATAGCCATCTTCATTCACACGGCCATCACCATCATTATCAATACCTTCAATACCGAGTAATTCATAATCACCTTTTTCATCGGGGCCCACCTGAATCATGTTACGCGGATCTTTGGGATCTACTTTCCATCTGCCATTCGGATTCTTTCTGCGCATCATGGTAATATGACCGTCCTTATTGATGTCGTCGTAGCTGTCTTCATTCACCAAACCATCGCCATCATTGTCTACCGGAATCACACCCGAACGTGGTGAGCTGCCTGTATTGGGTTTGTGCATATAACTATCGCGTGCATCGGGATTGATGGTAGGAACGATGTAAAACACTTTGTCTTCCAGTAATTCCTGAATGAATTTGGTATCACCAAAAGATTCCGTAAGGTACCAGGCCGTGTACAAGGCAAACTCTGCACCCTGTATTTCATTGGAGTGAATATTACCGTCGATATACATACCCGGTTTGGTATCGGCATTGCCTTTTTTGAAATCGGTAATGGTAAGGCACCATAGATCGCGGCCCTCATAAGATTTACCGATGGATTGCAGTTTGGCCAGATCGGGATATGCCGCTGCAATTTTTTTACAGATTTCACTGATGCCTGCATGGTCATAATACCGGTTCCAGGTAACCGTAACTTTTGGGTTTACCGGCGATCCCGCAGCTTTAAATACCTGATTGGGCTGCTGTGCCTGCACATACATACCCGAACTGAGTACGAGTATGCTGGTGAATATTTTCAGAATGAATTGTTTCATGTGTTTAGGTTTTTTGATGTCAGCTTTCATCCCTTTCATATAAGAGATGAATCAGCTTTGAATGATCAAAGATTTACTTCCATGGTTTTGATACCTGCGGTAGGGCAACCTGCTTCTATGGTAAGTTTACCCGTTCCTTTTACTACCCAGCTGAAAGAACTGGCACCATTGGCATCAATACTATTCAGCAAATGAATTTTCTTACCACCGATCACTTCCTGTTTGCCGTTTGTTTGCAGGGCCACTTTCACTTTTTTCAGGAAATAGTTTCTTTCACCGAGTTTACTATGCGTAGACATCCCACCTTTATTCACCACTTCAAGGCTGATACGCGTGAGACCATTTGCCAGCTTTTCTGTTTTCAGGTTAATGATGTCTATCTCCGGCTGCTGTGCGGCCAGTTTCACCAAAAACTCAGTATGTTTTTTAACCACAGGCTCCACCATTTTATAAGGTGGGTTATTGAGTACATAGGGATCAATGCCACCAACTTCTACTTTCTGTCCGGGGAAATCCGGATGCTGAATAGTTTTCCATTCTGTAAACGTATTGCTGATACCCTGCTGTGCGGCCCAACGCAGATAATTGGCGATGGGATCTTCTACTGTAAATGCTTTTTCTTTTTTAGCCGTATCGGGTTTGGCCTTGGGTACCCACCAACCTGGTGTACTGAAGCTGTAACGTCCGTAATGGAAATAACCCCATGCCAGTACATCACCACCAGCGGAAGTGCTGCGGGGTGCATCTTTGGCAGCGGTTACTTTATTATACAGATCGCTCACCATGCTGTTTACTTTGGCATCCGGCTCCAGCAATCCGGCAACAATACGTTGTGCAGCGGCCTGCGGGTTATAGGCAATGGGGGATGAGAGATTATTATGGGTACCGAAACTTACCACCGCATACACATTGAATGCATCGTAAAGAAAGTCAAGCATGGCCCTGGTTTCTTTTTCACTGGCAGGAAACTCACCGGCACCTGCTGCAAAAGTTTTATGGTTATAGGTAAGGTTTTTATTGAAGGCAATACCCCCTTCCCCATCTTCATTAAAGTCGCCGTCTTTATCGTTGTCGATGCCTTCAGTCAATAATTTGTATTTACCTTTTTCTCCTTTGCTGAAGTCGGCTTTAATCAATACACGTGCATCATCGGGATGCAGTTTATAATCACCTGTTAGAGACTCCACACGGAGGAACGTAATTTTACCATTGCCATCCAGGTCATCCCACCCGTCTTCATTTTGTTTGCCATCTCTGTCATCATCGGTACTGGTAGCATTACCGGTTCTATCTGCACGCAGTTTGCTGAAATACTGCTCCATGGCATCCGGACTCATGTTCGGAAATACATAGTAAGTGGTTTTGTTGAGCAGTGCACGAATACTGTCGCTGGCAGCACCTTTTAACAGCTGTTCTGCAAATCCGATAGCCAGTTCGGTACCGAGCAGATGGTTGCCTTCCACACCACCGATTACGGCAATGGCAGGTTTGGTTTCGGTTTTACCTGTGCCGATCGTAAGCAGCCAGATATCTTTTCCACCGTTGGTCTTTGTTACGGATTTCAACGTAGTGAGTTGCGGATAAGCTTTGTTCAGTGCATTGAGCCTGTTAGCCTGTTCTGCCGCATTACTGTAGTCCTGGGCATAAACAGAAGCTGCCGCCCAACACACCAGTGTTGTCATCATGAATTTTCGCATGCAGTTTGATTTTTGGGTCTTAAATATAAAAGAAACTACTTGCTTTTGCAGCTTATTTACTTGAGTGGCTGAATCAGGAAAGATTAGGCCCCACCCATTATCTTTGCGCCATGTCTGAGAGCCCTAAACTGGAAATGTTTCGCAACCGCTTACTGAAAGTGTACAAGCACCGCCATAAGCAGGCCAGAAGAATGGGCATCAGCTGTTACCGCGTTTACGACCACGACCTTCCTGAATTTCCTTTTGCGATTGAATTTTATGAGGATAAAATCTATCTCGCCGAATACCTGCGCCGACATGGTATGACCGATGAGGAACATGATGCCTGGATGGAACAATGTATTGGAGTGATCAGTGAAATAACAGGTATTAAATCTGCTTCGGTTTTTGTAAGGCAGCGAAAAAGAATGTCGCACAGGGATGAGCAGTATGAAAAAATTGACAGTAAGAAAGAATTCTTTACCGTAGAAGAAAACGGTTTGAAATTTCTGGTCAACCTCGCCGACTATCTCGACACCGGTTTATTCCTCGATCACCGGATTACAAGGCAGATGGCGAGAGAAATAGCCGCCCATAAAAGGGTATTGAATTTATTCTGTTATACAGGTTCCTTTTCTGTGTACACAGCTGCGGGAGGTGCCGCTTCTGTAACATCGGTGGACCTTTCCAAAACCTATCTGAACTGGGCAGAAGACCATATGGTGATTAACCGGTTCAAGGATAAGGACAAATACTTTTTTGTACATGCCGATGTAAAGCAATACCTGAAAACATTGGTACCCAATAGTTTTGATCTGGTGATCATGGATCCACCCACTTTCAGCAACAGCAAACGCATGAAAGATTTTCTTGACATACAACGCGACCATGTTGAATTGATCAATGATGTACTCGCTGCCATGACACCCCAGGGTACACTTTTCTTCAGTACCAATTACACAAAATTCATCCTCGAAGCCGAACAGATCAAAGCATCCGACATCAAAGACATCACCAAAGCCACTACCCCATTTGATTTTGAAGGGAAGTTGAAGCGTTGGTGTTATCGGATTATTAAATAGGAAGCTTTTAGCCTTTAGCTTTTAGAAGACACTGCTGATCTGTCAGGCTTATTACTATCAATCACTTTTTACTACAGGGCATTTATTTCTTTAGCACGATTAAGGCTAATGGCTAATAGCTAAAGAGATACTGCTGATCTGTGAGGCTCATTACCATCCACCCCCTTTTACTGCAGGGCATTTATTTCTCCAGCCCAATTAAGTAAGGCTAGTAGCTCTTAGCCATTAGCTTTCTTTCAGGCGCTTACAAATTATTTGGGATACCAAATGTTCTGCGAGAAGTACGATCATCAGCTATGATCCATCAGACAGTACTATATAAGGTATCGCAATTTGCGATACCTTATATAGGGTAATCATCGTTGTAAAATCAGGTATAAATACGGTAAAAAAACTAAGCATATCCATATAGATTAGCGAAAACATTTTTATGCCGGCAAAAAGAAAAACCAGTTTCACCGATGAAACTATTACACAGCATATTTATTTGTTGAGAGGACAGAAAATTATGCTTGACCGCGACCTCGCTAACCTGTATGAAGTTATACCCACAAGACTCAGAGAGCAGGTAAAAAGAAACCTGAAAAGATTTCCCAAACACTTCATGTTTCCACTCACCCAGAAAGAAATCAAGTTCATGGTATCGCAAAATGCGATACCTTCTTTACAACACCTGGGAGGCTCTATACCATTGGCTTTTACCGAACACGGCATTCTGATGCTGGCGAATGTTTTGAAGACAGAAAAAGCCTTGAAAGTGAGTATTCGCATCATTGAAATATTTGTACAGATGCGTGCATTGTTATCGAATAGTCAGGAAGTACTATTAAAACTGGAACAAATAGGTAAGCGTGTCGACAAACATGATGAAGACTTCGAAAACGTCTTTTCACTTTTTCAAAAACTATTGATGCAGGAATCAACCAGACGAAGAATTGGATTCAGAAGATCCAATGAAAAGGAAGAATAAGGCATTATGAGTTCTGAGCTATTAACTTTTAGAAGATACCGCTGATCTGTTAGGTTTATTAAAATCAATCAACTTTTACTGCAGGCCCTTATATTCTTTAGCACGATTAAGGCTAAAGGCTAATAGCTAATGGCTAATAGCTCTCCTCCACCTAACCAGAAATTCACCACACTTCGCATGATACGAAGTAGTAAGTAGTAACACCATGTATTTATACGCTATCGCAAGCAACCTGCTTTTTTTTCTGAAGAGAATAAATAGTTTTGAAAAAAATAAACGCCATGCATACAACAGCCCGTTTCAAGCCTTACCGTGAAGCACGTGTTTTTTCTGAGAACGAATTACTGTTTATGGAAATACAGGCCTGCCTGCTTATCTCGGAAGCTGAACGCCCCTGGTGGAAGAAACTGAGCGCCCAGGAGAAGTATCGCATCCTTTTCAGCAACCATCATTCATCTACTGCTTTTATAAAAGATTTTTCAACCAATACCACTTTGGTTCAGGAAGTGTAAACCTTACTGCAACCGAAAGGTAAAGTTTGAGTTTTGCGTATGCCTGCTGATACATACACTCCGTTATAAAATAGTTTTCTTATAAACAGGTATATAAAAAGGCCCCGTTTTTTTAAACGGGGCCTTGACAATTTATGATGCTATGCAACATTTTATTTCACTTCTTCGAACTGTGCATCTTCAACGGTATCATTTTTAGCTGATCCATTGGGTTGCTCAGCACCGGGTTGTGCTTCTGCTCCTGGCTGCGCACCTGCTTCCTGTTGTGCCTTGTAAATTTCTTCACTGGCAGCTGTCCAGGCAGTATTCATCTCAGTCATAGCAGCATCTACTGCAGCAATATCCTGATTTTTGTGTGCTTCTTTCAGTTTGGCCAAAGCCGCTTCAATCGGTGCTTTTTTATCGGCAGGAATCTTATCACCAAAATCTTTGAATTGCTTCTCGGTCTGGAAGATCAGACTATCTGCCTGGTTGAGCTTCTCTACTTTTTCGCGTGCTTCCTTATCGCTGGCTTCATTGGCTTTTGCTTCGGCTTTCATTTTTTCAATTTCTTCCTTGCTCAAACCACTACCTGCTTCGATGCGGATTTTTTGCTCCTTACCGGTTCCTTTATCTTTTGCGCTAACATGTAAAATACCGTTGGCATCAATATCAAAAGTTACTTCGATCTGAGGTACACCTCTTGGAGCCGGTGGAATACCATCGAGGTTAAAAATACCCAGGCTCTTATTCTGGTTGGCCATCGGGCGCTCACCCTGTAATACATGAATCTGTACACCGGGCTGGTTATCGCTGGCTGTAGAGAATACTTCTGTTTTCTTGGTAGGGATGGTGGTATTCGAAGGAATCATGGTGGTCATTACACTACCCATGGTTTCGATACCCAGACCCAGCGGTGTAACGTCGAGTAAGAGTACATCTTTTACTTCACCGGTTAATACGGCACCCTGAATAGCGGCACCTACGGCTACTACCTCATCGGGGTTTACACCACGGTTAGGTTTTTTACCAAAGAATTTTTCTACGATCTCCTGTACTTTAGGAATACGTGTTGAACCACCTACCAGGATCACTTCATCAATCTGTGAAGTGCTGTAACCAGCATCTTTTAATGCGGCTTCACATGGTTTTAAACAGCGTGCAAATAAATTATCGGCCAGTGCCTCAAACTTAGCGCGTGTTAATTTCAGTACAAGGTGTTTAGGTACACCATCTACCGCAGTGATATAGGGAAGGTTGATTTCTGTTTCAGCAGAAGAACTCAATTCAATTTTAGCTTTTTCAGAAGCTTCTTTCAAACGCTGTAAAGCCATAGGGTCTTTACGGAGGTCGATGGCTTCCTGGCTCTTGAACTCATCGGCCAGCCAGTCCATAATCACTTTATCAAAATCATCACCACCCAGGTGGGTATCACCATTGGTTGATTTTACTTCGAATACACCATCACCCAGTTCGAGGATAGAAATATCGAAAGTACCGCCACCGAGGTCGAATACAGCGATTTTCTGATCTACATTCTTTTTATCCAGGCCATAAGCCAGTGCCGCAGCTGTTGGTTCGTTTACGATACGACGAACATTCAGACCCGCGATTTCACCCGCTTCTTTGGTAGCCTGACGCTGTGCGTCATTGAAATAAGCCGGTACGGTAATCACCGCTTCGGTTACTTCCTGCCCCAGGTAATCTTCAGCTGTTTTCTTCATTTTCTGAAGAATCATAGCAGAAATTTCCTGTGGTGTGTATAAACGATCATCAATCGCCACGCGCACAGTATTGTTATCGCCTTTGGCTACTTTATAGCTCCAGTGGCTGATTTCTTCGGTTACTTCATCATGACGACGACCCATAAAACGCTTCACACTGGTAATGGTGTTTTGTGGGTTGGTAATAGCCTGACGTTTAGCAGGATCACCCACTTTACGCTCTCCGTTTTTCAGGAATGCTACTACGGAAGGTGTGGTTCTGCGTCCCTCATCATTTGCAATCACTACCGGCTCGTTACCTTCCATAACGGCCACACAGCTATTTGTTGTTCCAAGGTCAATGCCTATTATCTTGCCCATAACTATTGATTTCAGGTTAATAATCAGCTTATTACTGTCAATGATTATGCCACCCGACTAAAAAATGTAAAAATGGCAGAATTCTATGGCAGGCTATACCATTTTTTACAGTCAGAGACTCAAAACGTCATCGTAATTTGACTAAACAGTGTATTTAAGAGATTTTAATGACCTAAAACCTGGCAAATCATTACATTGCTCATTGCTAAACCCCGAGCATTTGAAAGCCATTCTGACCAGAACATGCTGTTTACTGACAGTTGTATTGTTTTTATTTTCAATACGACTACCAGCGCAGCTACCTACCAAAAAATTTTTATATGGCAGGGTAATCAATGATTTTACCAAGGAGGCTGTACCCTTTGCCAGCATTTTTTGGAAAAAAGCCGGCTTCGGGATTACAAGTGACAGCAGCGGCCAATTCAAACTGCGGGTCAGTCAACTGAACCATGATACACTGGTGGTGAGTTTTGTTGGGTTTGAACCAACCTATAAAGCATATATACCCCAACAAAAAGATTCCGCTTGGATGGATCTGGTAATGGCTGAAGTAAAATCCGGCGGTACGGTTGAGGTGAAATCAAAGTTTAATAAAGGATTACGCTGGTGGAAACAGATTGTTGCGCATAAAAAACAAAATAACCCCTACACATTTGAACAGTTTTCCTGCGAACTATACAGCAAAACAGAGCTAGACATTAACAATATCAATAAAAGATACTTTACAGACAAAAAACTACTGAAGCCATTTGCTTTTTTGCTGGACAATATTGATTCAGTAAGTGACCAGCGGCCCTTTTTGCCAGTTTATATGACAGAAACGCTTTCTGATTATTACGCATCCTCCAATCCGCAAAAAACAAGGGAAGAAATCCGAGCAGCCAAAACGGATGGTATGAAAAATGAGAGCGTACTTCAATTCCTGGGTGGTATGAGTCAAAAGATCAGTGTTTACGACAATAGTTCTGTTTTGTTTGGTAAAGAATTTATCAGTCCTATCAGCGATTGGGGTGATAAATATTATCATTACAAGGGTGCTGACACGCAGGTAATTGGCGGCACCAAATATTTCCACCTGCTTTTTTCACCCAAACAGGAAGGGGAAAATACTTTTAGTGGCGACTGTTGGATACACAGTGAGAACTGGGGTATTTTAAAAATCAACCTAACGATCTCTCCCACTGCCAATATCAACTTTGTAAACCGCCTCAGCCTTGTACAGGAATTTTCCTTACAGGAAAACAAGGAATGGATGTTTGCGAAAGATAAGTTTGTGATGGACTTTGCACCATTGGGTAAAGAGAATTTGTCTTTTATTGCCAAAAAAACGAACTCTTACAAACAGATTCGAATCAATGACCCGCTCATCGGTATTAAACTCCAACAGAATCATCAGCGCAATGAAGTAATCGTAGCAGACAATGCCCGCGAACAGGATAAAAAATTCTGGTCGGTACAAAGACATGAAGCGCTTTCTGAGAATGAAAAAAAGATTTATCAGATGATGGATACCATTAAAACCATTCCGGCCTTCATCAGCTATACAAAAGCCATCACTTTCATTTTTGATGGTCATAAAAAACTGGGGGTTGTGGAAATTGGTCCCTGGTATAAATGGATCAGTGGCAACCAAAAAGAAAGGATACGTGTAAGATTCGATCTGGGTACCACAGACCAATTCAGTAAACACCTCAGGTTGCACGGGTATCTGGCATATGGTTTTAAGGACCATACCTTCAAAGGCCGTTTTGATGCTACCTATAAACTACCCGGCGACAAAGGAATTACTCTTTTTGCTTCCTATACGGATGATCTTGATAATGGCAGGGTTCGATACAATGATGAAGACATTACGACTGATAATCTTTTCAGCCAACTCATTCGAAGACCGGGCATACCTCAAAAATTTTTAGGAGTGCAGGAATTTAAATTATCGGTTACCAAAGAGTGGCCAAGTAAATTATCGGTACAAACATTCTTTACCCGATCTAACTTTGAAAGCTACACACCTTTACCGCATAAAAAAATATTATTCAAAAGATCCTTCCAACATGAAATTGCCAATGCGGAAATTGGCATAAAGCTTCGTTATGCACCCGGAGAAAGAACATTTTCCCGTCATCGTAAAGACACTAAGATCAAAGGTTCTTTACCAATTGTAGAACTTCGGGCCGCTTTCTCTTCTGATGGCTTATGGGGATCGGAGTATGCGTATGAAAGAGTGGGCATGCATATTTCACAGGATGTGAGAATACCTCGCTGGGGTAAATTAAGCTATCGGATATATGGGGGCAAAATATTTACTAAAGAGGCCCTACCCTTTATGCTGATGGAAATTCATCCAGGTAATGAAATCTATTATTACAACAGGCAATCATTTAACCTGATGAACCGTTTTGAATACATAAGTGACCGCTATGCAGGTGTGCACATTGAACACAATATCGAAAAGAAGTTCCTCAATATATTGCCATTCATGCGCAAGTCTAATATACGTCAGTTCTGGAATTGTAAAGCCGTATGGGGTGATATGTCAACCGGCGGCCGCATACTCAACCACATAGAATATGCATCAGAATACAAATTACGTTCATTAAGAGGTGGCATTTATACAGAAATAGGCACCGGTTTTGAAAATATATTCAAGATACTCCGTATTGATTTTGTATGGCGCCATGCACCACTCCGCAAATTACCCGGCAATGTGAACCCCGGAGCTTTTAAGTCGACCACACAGGATTTCGGCATATTTGGAAGTGTCCGTTTTCAGTTATAACTATTACGGGTATGGAACTATAGTATCCATGCATCTCTGTTAGCAGAAAAACGTAGCTTTAAATATGAAGAAAAAAATCTGTCTGTTTTTCTTTTTCTGCTGCATCAGCATACTATCTCATGCTCAGCTTAATACGCCTGTAAAACAGGGCATGCTGGTAACTACATCCATAAAAATAGAACCCGGCATCTATACCGCTGCAGCACCTTATGACACTATGGCATGGATTGAAATAGCGGGAAAAGATATTACACTTGACATGACGGGTGTAACCCTCATAGGTACTGATGATATCAATGAACCGGATAAATTCAAAGGCATTGGCATACGCATCAGGAAAGGCTCATCACGCATAGTTATACGCCAGGCTACTTTACAGGGATTTAAAATCGGCATATATGCAGATAGTACGGAAGACCTTACTATTGAAAAGTGTACGCTCAGCTTTAATTACCGGCAAAAACTCAAGAGCAATCTTGAGAGAGAGGATATCAGTGACTGGATGAGCTATCACCATAATGAAAACCAGGAATGGCTTCGCTATGGAGCAGCGATCTATATTCATAAGGGTAAGAAAATACACATTGCTGAAAATACAGCCACCAATGGTCAGTGTGGCCTGATGCTGTCGGGAACTGAAAATGCCATTGTGCACGATAACAATTTCTCCTTTAACTCAGGTATCGGTATCGGACTTTACAGAAGCAGTTTTAATAATTTTTACCACAACCGGCTTGATTATAATGTACGAGGCTATAGTCATGGTAAATACAAACGAGGTCAGGACAGTGCCGGCTTCCTGGTTTTTGAACAGTGCAACGACAATATTTTTGCCTTCAACAGTGCCACGCATAGCGGAGATGGCTTTTTTCTCTGGGCAGGCCAGCATACTATGGATACGGGTGAGGGTGGTTGTAATGATAACTTCATTTATGGCAATGATTTTTCCTATGCCCCTACCAATGGCGTAGAAGTTACATTTAGCAGAAACCTGGTTATGAAAAATGTGATCCGTGATTGTGATCATGGTATCTGGGGTGGCTATAGCTATGGCAGCGATTTTACCGATAACGATTTTGCATTCAACAGAATTGGTATTGCCATTGAGCATGGGCAGGACAATAATATTGCCATCAATCGCTTTCTGTACGATAAAACGGCTATTAAATTATGGTCGCGCGCCAGCCAACCTGCCGACTGGACATATGCGCAGGTAAAAGATACCAGAAGCATGAATTATTGGATTGCGGCAAATCAGTTTACTGCTGTAGAAACCGTGTACGATATTATGGGAACGGATACGGTAGCTTTCAGCGGCAACCAGAAAATGGCTTATACCGTTAACCTGAAACTGGGGGAAAGAACCAATGATATAGATACTTCACGTGAAGAGGATCCTTTGGATATGGATTATGTACCGGATGAAAGACTGAAAAAAGTACCTGTTACCCGAAGACCCGAATCCACCATTCCGAAAGGCAAAGAAAATATCCGTATTACCCCATGGGGGCCTTATAATTTTGAATACCCGCTGTTATGGCTGAAAAGTATTGATAGTACTGGTGTATACCATTTTGAAATACTGGGCAAAACAGGTTCCTGGAACATTAAAGAGCTGAATGGTTTTGAAATAGTGGAGAAAGGAAAAGATAGCTTTCCATCTTCAATGATCGCAAAACCGGTAACGAATAGTTATGTAAAATACATTCGTTTAGCTTACGAAGGACCGTCTTACATCAATCAGTTTGGGAAAGAAGAAGATACCGGTAGCTTGTTTGAATACGAGGAATTCACACCCAAACAACAATGGGTTACCAAATGGTTTCAATGGGATGGCAGCGCTGATCCCTTACTGGCCAATGAGGCTTTTATGAACCTGTTACAATCAACACCTGTACATACAGACACCCTCTCCAAACTGGATTTCACCTGGTGGGGTGCTATTGGCAAGAATTTACCTGCCGATTCTTTTGCTACCGATGCAGTTACGACGATTGAAACAGAAAAAGGATTTTATGATATTGCAGTTACGGCCGATGATTTTGTAAGAGTATATGTGGATGGTAAACTGGCTATTGATGGATGGGATCCGAAATATACCCTTTACGACGAATATACCCATCACCGTGCGCGTATTGAAATGACAAAGGGTAAGCACCAGATCAGGGTGATACATGCAGAGAAAAGTGGTATTGCTACACTTATGTTTTATATGAATCCGGTAAAGGGTAAAACAGAAATGCCCATATACCAGATGCGTATCATGAACAACTAAGCAGCCGGGGCTTTAAACGTAAAATTCTTCTGGGAGAAATAACTGAAAGCCACCACAAAAAAAGTGGTCACGATTTTAGAAGCAGTTGGGTACCATCCGAATACTTCTACAAAGATTTTCAGAAATATATAGTTCAGAAAGAAGCATCCCAGTACCACCAGAAAATACTTGCTGAGTTGTTTTCTTTTGGCAACCGATGTTTCCTGAAATACCACATACCTGCTCAGGTAAAAACCCGTAGGGAAAGTAACCACAAAAGCAGCCAGGAAAGCAGCGATATGCGCACTGATGGCTATAAAAGGCAGGTGCAGGGTTTGTTTCTGAAAAATATAGTTATAGGAAACAAAGAATAAAAGAATATCAAGACTGGTATTAAACCCACCGCAGGCAGCATAACGATAGGTTTGCAGGGGCATGATTTTTTTAAAAACGGGATAGAAAAAATCAACCACTGCCAGAACAAAAGCCCGTATATGTTCGTGTAAGTTTAGCATGAACACGGCGAAGGTAGGGCTTAATTAATTACTTTTGCCGCCGTAACTATTATGAATATGAGTGTTGTAGACCAGATAAAATTGGCAGCATCGGCAGCTATTAAGGCTTTATACCAGGTTGATATGCAACCCGGAGAGGTATTGGTAAATGCTACCAAACCTGAATTCGAAGGCGATTACACAGTGGTATTGTTTGCCCTGGTGAAACAGTTAAAAAAGTCGCCTGATGCACTCGGTGAAGAAATGGGAAAAGCATTGGTAGAAGCCAACCCTGCATTATTCAGTGGTTACAATATCATTAAAGGCTTTTTGAATTTATCGGTAGCCGATTCGTATTGGTTACAGTTTCTGGGTCATTCATTTCCAGATAGCCGTTTCGGTTTCAGCAAACCCACTGCAGAGAAAGTGATGGTTGAATACTCTTCTCCCAACACGAATAAACCCCTACACCTCGGTCATTTAAGAAACAATTTTCTGGGATGGAGCATTGCCGAGATATTAAAAGCTACCGGTAATGAAGTAGTGAAAACCTGTATTGTGAACGACCGTGGTGTTCACATTTGTAAAAGTATGATTGCCTGGCAGCGATTTTCAAATGGAGAAACCCCTGCCAGTACCGGTACCAAGGGCGATCATTTTGTAGGTGATTATTATGTAAAATTCAACGATGCCTATAAAGCTGAAATCGCTGAACTCGTAGCCGGTGGTATGGGTACAGAACAGGCAGAAAAAGAAGCCCCCATCATGAAAGCCACCCAGCAGATGTTGATAGACTGGGAAGCCGGCAAACCCGAAGTAATGGAACTATGGCGTACCATGAACGGCTGGGTATATGAAGGTTTCAACGCCACTTATCAGCGAATTGGCAGCGACTTTGATAAAACTTATTACGAAAGCAATACCTACCTCCTGGGTAAAGACCTGGTGGAAACCGGTTTACAAAAAGGCGTGTTCTACCAGAAAGAAGATGGTAGCGTATGGATTGACCTCACGGCAGATGGACTGGATGAAAAACTGGTAAGAAGAAAGGACGGTACTTCTGTATACATAACACAGGACATTGGCCTGGCCGAACAAAAACAAAAAGAGTTCAATGCCAGTCAGAGTATTTATGTAGTGGGAGATGAACAGAATTATCATTTTAAAGTACTGAAACTGATCTGTCAGAAGCTTCAATTACCTTCTGCTGATGGTATTTATCATCTCAGCTATGGCATGGTTGAATTGCCATCCGGTAAAATGAAGAGCCGTGAAGGCACCGTGGTGGATGCGGATGATCTAGTGGAGGAAATGGTGAATATCGCACGCCAGAAAACAGAAGAACTCGGCAAGGTGAAAGATTTTACGGCAGAAGAACTCACCGATTTATATGACACCATTGGTTTGGGTGCGTTGAAGTTTTTCCTGTTACGGGTGGATCCCAAAAAGAAAATGATCTTTAACCCGGAAGAAAGTATCGATTTCCATGGATTTACAGGGCCCTTTATACAGTACACCCATGCAAGAATCAAAAGCATTCTGCGGAAGGCGGGCGTGAATGGAGAATGGTCAATGGTCAATAACAAGGAAAATTCACCATTGACCATTCATCATTCACCTCTCCTCCCTCTGGAAAAAGCCCTGCTCCTCACCCTTGAACAGTTTCCGGCTGTATTAAGGGAAGCGGCTGCAGAACATGATCCGTCTAAAGTGGCCATTTTTGTATTTAACCTGGCTAAGACCTTTAATTCATTTTATACAGAGCATTCGATTGCCAATGCAGAAACGGAGGAAAAGAAACAGCTTCGTTTACAACTGTCTCAGTTAACGGCACAGAGTCTGCATAATGGTATGTCAGTTTTGGGCATCAGGGTTCCGGAACGGATGTAAATAAAATCTTCGGAAGGCTTTGTATTAATTTCCTGAATACTGTACATTTGCCGTCCCAAAGATGCGGAGGTGGCGAAATTGGTAGACGCACTACTTTGAGGTGGTAGCGCCTTTTACCGGGCGTGGGAGTTCGAATCTCCTCTTCCGCACCAAACCCAGATATGTTTACATAGCTGGGTTTTTTATTGATATTATTCTACTTCGTTCGCTAATGATACAGTTTTAATAAAAACTACTTGTAGTGGTAGTCCCCACAGTACTGTGGGGATGGGAGTTCGAATCTCCTCTTCCGCACCAAACCCAGATATGTTTACTTAGCTGGGTTTTTTATTGATATTATTCTACTTCGTTCGCTAATGATACAGTTTTAATAAAAACTACTTGTAGTGGTAGTCCCCACAGTACTGTGGGGATGGGAGTTCGAATCTCCTCTTCCGCACCAAACCCAGATATGTTTACTTAGCTGGGTTTTTTATTGATATTATTCTACTTCGTTCGCTAATGATACAGTTTTAATAAAAACTACTTGTAGTGGTAGTCCCCACAGTACTGTGGGGATGGGAGTTCGAATCTCCTCTTCCGCACCAAACCCAGACATGTTTACATAGCTGGGTTTTTTATTGATATTATTCTACTTCATTCGATAATGATACAGTTTTAATAAAAACTACTTGTAGTGGTAGTCCCCACAGTACTGTGGGGATCGGAGTTCGAATCTCCTCTTCCCCACCAAACCCAGATATGTTTACATAGCTGGGTTTTTTATTGATATTATTCTACTTCATTCGATAATGATACAGTTTTAATAAAAACTACTTGTAGTGGTAGTCCCCACAGTACTGTGGGGATCGGAGTTCGAATCTCCTCTTCCCCACCAAACCCAGATATGTTTACATAGCTGGGTTTTTTATTGATATTATTCTACTTCATTCGATAATGATACAGTTTTAATAAAAACTACTTGTAGTGGTAGTCCCCACAGTACTGTGGGGATGGGAGTTCAAATCTCCTCTTCCGCACCAAACCCAGATTAGAATAAACGAAACCTGTGCACTGCAAAAGTGAACCTCAGTTCAGCCTGTAATTATTTCAATGTAACTTCCACTATCTCCCCATCCGCTTTAATTTCAACAAACTGTTCCAGCCGGTGATTTTTAGATTTACTGTATCGCTGCTTCTGGTAATATTTTGTGCCATAGGAATTGGTTCCCACTTCCACATCTGATGTATAGTTTTGTGTTGTAGTCATGAAAGTCTGGATAAAATATTTTCCTGGCTTTAGCTGACCGAATGTAAACCTGCCGTAAGCATCTGTTTTTGCTTCTATCCTGAACCTGGCGGCTATTTCTGATAAATACACTTTTGTTCTTTTATCTTCTCTTTTTTCTCTTAACTTATGCCAATCCATCAGGTAATTGGTTACAGGAAACAGCGTTACCACCACATTGGATCCATATTGCTTTCCGCCAACAAGTGCCAGCTTATTGGTTTTTACATATACCAGGCCTTTAATCGTTGCATTTCCATAAGCGATGAGTTTTTTTGCTGCAACCGAATCAAATACAGTTTCCGGGTAAACGATACGTTCCTGTTGTTTATTTGCCAGCCGATCTGCCTGCTTAATAGAATTACATGCCATCCCGGCCATCACTAAGCATAAAATGAAATAATTTTTCATAAAACTGATACTATCCGGTTATGAAATTTAATGACGTATTATCGGATTATTAGAACACTGATTTACAGGTAAAAGAGTAGCTGTTAAGTGCGCCGGCAACCCCGCCGTTTACATCCAGCTTTTTGTTTAAGGTTATGCCATTATCGATGGTAACCCTGTATTGATTATTCACTTTCGTAACCTGCGCCTTGGCAGTACCTGATGCATAATTATACAATGTACTTCCTGTAGAAGTGGCCGTACCAATAGAGCAATCTATAGAAAGGATTTTATTAGCCGCGTTGGCGGCAGTAAATGCGGTTTCAGATACCAGCGTATATTCACCCGGACCCTGATCAAAAAACTTAACGGTAAGTGCACTGCCGGAAAAAACACCCTGTGTAGGGGCACCGGCTGTTGTTGCCTGAATAATGTAGAGATTGGCGCCTGCTACATTCGAACTGCTCTGACTACTCGCTCCCCTGGCATAGGTATAAGTACCCATATTCCAACTGCTTTCAGGTGTTCCGGGTGTGGTTCCAGAACCTGAGTCTGATTTTGAACAGGACATCATCACTGCAAAAAGAGCACTAATGGCATACAATGTTTTTACGGTACGCATAGATATTGGTTTTAAATACTGAAATAATAATGCAGGGTAAAACTATACACTACCTATGCGATTTTTTCTTAATTTCAACCAGTTGATTTTATAGGTCTACAAACAACAGGTTTGGGGCTTTAGATGACATCCGAAAAAATTTGGCCAGTTAAAAAACAGGCTTGCTGATGCGAAACGAAGTTTTTTCTTCTCTATCCGAATAGTATTACTTTGTAAAAAAATTCCATGGCTGATTTTATTATACATTGTCCCAATTGCAACCACCAGTTTGAGCCCGGAGATTCCATCCGTGAAGAAGTGCAACGTGAACTGCGTGGACAAATGGTGGACTGGCAAAAAAAGAAAGACGAAGAATTCAGACAAAAAGAACAGGCTTTTCAACAACAGCTTCAATTAAAAGAAGAAGAAACCAGCAAAAAGATTGCGGCTGAAAAAAAGAAACTGGAAGAAGAATTAAAGGAATCGCTCCGTAAAAATATCAGTGCCGATTTTGAGAACCAGTTGAAAATGTTGCAGGAAGCCGATAAAGAAAAAGAAGAAAAACTAAAAGAAGCGCGCAAAAAAGAACTGGAATTTCTGCAGAAAGAACAGGCTCTCAAAACCAAAGAGGAAGAACTGGAATTGTCTTTGCAGCGACAACTCATAGAAGAAAGAGAAAAGCTGAAAGAACAATTGGCAAAAGAAGAAGCAGAAAAACTCAGCATCAAGGAACAGGAATACCAGTTGCGGATGAAAGAAATGGAAAAGCAGATTGAGGACCAGAAAAAACTGGTAGAAGAAATGCGCCGAAAATCTGAACAGGGCAGTATGCAGTTACAGGGTGAAGTGCAGGAATTGATGCTGGAAGCTTTATTACAAACCACTTTCCCTTTCGATAAGATTGAAGAAGTGGGCAAAGGTGTAAGAGGCGCCGACTGTATTCAAACCGTTCGCAACCAGTTTGGAAATGAATCAGGCAAGATCATTTATGAAAGTAAGCGAACCAAAGATTTTGCCAATGACTGGATCGAGAAACTCAAAACCGATATGCGTAACCTGGGTGCTGATGTAGCTGTGATCGTTACACAGGCATTACCAAAGGATATGGAACGTTTTGGAGAAAAGGATGGCGTATATATCTGCACATTCGCTGAAGTAAGAAGCGTTGCCTTATTGTTACGTAATGCATTACTGAAAATTGCAGATGCCAAAAAAAGCCAGGAAAACAAAGGCGATAAAATGGTGATGTTATACGATTACCTGATCGGCTCTGAATTCAGTGAGCAATGGAAAGCCATCCGCGAAGGATTTATGACCATGAAACTCAGTATACAGAAAGAAAGGGATGCTATGGAGAAACTCTGGAAAGCCAGGGAAAAACAACTGGAAAAAGTTTTACTGAATGCGGCCCATATCAAAGGATCTATTGAAGGTATTGCCGGCGCAGATGCCGTAAACCTGAACCTGCTGGAAGACAATGAACCCCTGATACTTGAGTAATGTATTCGGACATATCATTTCATCGGGCGAAGCTGAAAAACCTTCAAAAAAGAAGCCCATCTTTCCCGTTAATGATCAATTACGCAAGTACCTCTTACATTACAGCCGTGAAGTAAAGTTACCGGTGAGTTACCGCGACCTGCAACGATATACCTATTCTGTTCCATTGAAAGACAGACAGGGGAAAGAAACTTCCTGGGAAAAGGTTTCTTACGATATGCGTGAATGGGAATACCTGCGTGAAAACCTGGTACGCATTTATGCCATTCTGAAAACAGAAGGTGACATGAGTTTCATTAAACACCTCGATGTAGCCAGGATCGATTTTTGTTATTTCGGCAATAGTCAGCCTTTCCGCATTCGCATTGTCAATAAATTCAACGACAATTACGACCACTATTATATAAAACAGGCAGATGCCAGTCGTGTGTATGGCCTCGAACTGGAACACCTCCTCTCCCCTAACCGTATGACCTATTTTACGGATCGTGACACATTGATAGAGGAACATATACCCGGTATTCCGGGTGATATTTTTATTGCTGATCATCTCCATAGTTCCAATACCAACCTTATCCGTCTGGCGAAAGAATTCGTAAAATTCAATGAACGCTGTTTTGTACAGTTACTGGGCGATATGCGTTCCTATAATTTTGTGGTAAACATTATTCCCGATATAGAAGATTTCCAATACCGTATACGCGCGATAGACTTCGACCAGCAATCGTATGAAGGCAGAAAGAATTTATACCTGCCACAATTCTTCAAAGAAAATAAGGCCCTGGTGGATATTGTATTGCAACACCTCAATACCGCTTCCATTGCACAATACCAGGCAGAAGAAAGAACCATGATGACCTATCGTCTGGTATCATCACGCTACAGGGTAAAAGAGCTACTGGATATTATGAGTAAGGATACCATTTCTACCAAAGAAAAACTCGAACAACTCAAGCTGGAACTCGCTCAACATTTCAATGCATCCGCTTCTTTCAGCAAAGCCCGCACCATGGGACAGCTGGTAAAACGTCAACTCAAACAAACCCTTCAAAACAACCTGCTCCTGATACCAAAATCAAAAAGCAGGTTTGATGACTGAAGAAACAGAGAAATAAGGAATAAGAAATAAGGAAGTAAAACATCGTTCACTTTCACATTTCATATTTCATATTTCTTATTCCTTATTTCACCCCTCTCCTTTCGTCCAAACAAGCGTAAGGTTACCATGCAACTGATAGTGCAGTATGAGCGGATAGGTTTGTTCTTTTACAAAGCTGGTTTTCAGGGTTCCTTCCGGTTTATCGGGGAGCTCGTAAATGCGAAGAACTTCACTGAAATCTACATCGCCATTGCCCCACCATTTAAACATGGCTTCTTTGGCACTCCATAATAAGGTAAGTAATGTTATAGGGTCGACTGCTGATTGTTGTAACATCAGCAGTTCATCGGGATGCAGAAATTTATGTTTGATCTTTTCTACCCTTGGTGTGAGCAATTCAATATCAATGCCTACCCTGTCTGTCCGGCTTACAATTGCGGCTGCATAATCGCCACAATGTGAAATAGAAAAATGGTATTGTTCATCCGGCAGAAAAGGTTTTCGTGTATCGGCAATAGCAATGGCTTCTGAAGGAAAATCAGGAAAGAGGTAACCTAACAAATAACGGCCTGCCAGGTGCTGCAAACGTTTATGCGGATGGGTGATTTCTTTGGTGAGACTTACTGTTTCCAGAAAAAATGATGCCGGTTCAACAATCTTCCAGACTGCCAAACGGGTTTCTTCGTTGATATCTTGTTGATAAAACAGCGGCACCCTGAACGTTGAGCGTTTTAGATTGCAGATTTAAGATTTATTTGCATCCCAACCCAAAACAAATTCAGGAATGATTCTCACCGACAAGCGCATTTTAGAGGAAATGGACAAAGGCACCATTAAAATTGAACCGTATAACCGTGCCGATCTGGGTAGCAACAGCTATGATGTACACCTCGGTAAAACACTGGCTGTATATGTAGATAAGGTACTGGATGCAAAAAAGCATAACAAGATCGAATACTTCGATATACCTGATGAGGGTTTTATTTTGGAACCCGATAAATTTTACCTCGGTGTAACGCTTGAATACACCGAAACCCATGCGCATGTGCCTTTTCTGGAAGGAAAATCATCAACAGGTCGTTTGGGTATCGACATACATGCCACTGCCGGTAAAGGTGATGTAGGTTTCTGTGGCAACTGGACCCTTGAAATTTCCTGCAAACAGCCGGTACGTGTGTACCATGGTATGCCCATCGGACAACTCATCTACTTCCCCGTAGAAGGAGAAATAGAAGTAAAATACAACCAGAAATCCAACGCCAAATACAGCGGCCAACCCAATAAGCCGGTGGAGAGTATGATGTGGAAGAACAAGTTTTAAAAGTGAGTAGTGAGTAGTCAGTATTGAGTAAAACACCCCTGCTCACTACTGACTACTCACTACTCACTAACTAATTCAATCTCCAAATCGCCCCATTCAAAAGCATGGCGAAGCTTACCCAGGATATGTAGGGTACCAGCAGCCAGGCAGCTGTTTTGGAAAACCTGGCAAAGGAAAATATGGTGATGAGAATTGTGATCCACAAGAGTATCATTTCAGCCAGCGCCCATCCGGTCGCATGCATGCCGAAGAAAATAAAGGACCAGCAAAAGTTCAGTACAAACTGAATGATAAATACAGACAGGGCTCTGTTACGCTCAGGTGATGGTGGCTGTTTCCATACCAGGTAGTAACTGATACCCATTAAAATATACAGGGTTGTCCAAACCGGCCCAAACAGCCAGTTCGGTGGATTAAAAGAGGGCTTGGTTAATCCTGCATACCAGGTGGGTATTTCGGGTGCCGTTACCAGACCACCCACAGCACCTAACACCACTGTTACACTTACTGCTGAAATTAATTTTATCAGATCATTTCTTTTCATATTTCTTATTATAGGCGATTAACCAACCAATGACTTCGTCATAACTTTTCAATCCGGCTTCCTGATTATTGATGCGCAGGTACTGATCGTAAAGATTATTCAGTGTTGCAGAACTTTTATGCTGTCTTTGCTGAAAAAATTCACGCACTTCTTTCCTGTCTTTTCTTACCAGTGTATCCAATCTTTCCCGATTCAGTTGTATCACCTGCTGAAACCGGGTTGAATCTTTATCCATAGCCAATAGAAACAATTCCTCTCGTTGTGCATAACTGAACAGATCATTATAAGCCGAGTACCTGAAAAAAGGATCATCTGTTGCCAGCGATGCTATAAAGCCTA
This sequence comes from Sediminibacterium goheungense, assembly GCF_004361915.1. GTDB lineage: Bacteria > Bacteroidota > Bacteroidia > Chitinophagales > Chitinophagaceae > Sediminibacterium > Sediminibacterium goheungense. The sequence goes on from NZ_SNWP01000010.1 coordinate 238,777, forward strand.
CCATATTAGCTTCGCTTTCACTCGCATAACCCAGTTGATGCGCTATTTCGTGCGTTGCTACAAAAGGTAACACTAATCTGGGAACATCTGTTCGAACCTGCGCTTCTCCCGTAAATGGATTATAGTATCCGGTAAAACCCATCCAGTCGGCCAGGCCATTAAACAAACTGGGTTTAATGGATCGATGGGAATAATGCAGAAAGCTATACGTATCCCATGCACGGGCATAACCAATACCTGCCATCCTGAAAATACTGTCTACAGAAGGCTCTGGCAGCAGGGTATCTTTCAAACGTGCCCGGCAGGCATTCAGGCTGTCTATTAAACGATTGGTTAATTGTATCACTTCCTCGGTCTGGTAGCCTTTCTTCGAAAGCTTTAACTGATAGGCAATACCCAGCCGGTCGTAATTCAGTCCCCATAAAAGCCTGAATACAATGTAAATCCAAAGTATTTTACTAAAGAGATTCAGCAAGATCTGAACCAGTACAGCCCTGTTCCAGCCCGATTTGCGAAGTTGGATCAGGGATCTTACAAATGCAGCTATTAAACTGATAATGAACAAGATATACAAACAGTCTCCAATACTGAAAGGTGCCCATCTGGTTAATACCCTGAGCGTTGATGAAATGCCTTTATAGATACCGGTACTATACCAGTTTTCAATGATTTTCGGGAAATAACCCAACACATGCAGCACCAACGCCAGCAAAAGCAAAAAAGCGGGTCTGATAAACAAGAGAGGTGATAATTTCGTCACTGGTTTCATGGATACAAATATGCTAAATCCCCTTGATTCAGGTCTGTTGATAAGTTCAAAGGCCTAAAAACACAAGTTTCTCTTGGCATTTACGCCATTTTGGTCTACCTTTGCAAGCCCTTAAAAATCGGTTATGAGTCATCGGCGGGAATTTGAGATAGCTTTTGTGGGTTTGAAACCGGGGACTCATGTATATGAATACCGTATTGAGGATAAGTTCTTTGGTGGTTACGGAGAGCAGGATTTTAAAAACTGTAATGCCAATATAAAACTGAGTCTGGAGAAGAATAACAACTTCATGCAACTCAGGTTTGATATTGACGGATCAGTGGAAAGTACCTGCGACAGATGCGGAAACCAACTACCCATGCAGCTTTGGGATGAATTCAACATCATTGTTAAAATGGTGGATGACCCCGAAGTAATGAATGAGCAGGAAGAAGACCCGGATGTATATTATATAAGCCGTGGAGAGAGCCATCTGTACCTGAGTGACTGGATTTATGAATTCATAAACCTCAGTATACCATTACAGAAAATGTGTAAAGAAAGTGAGATGGGTGGCCCCCAGTGCAATAAAGAAGTACTGGAGAAGCTGAGGAAAATGGAAGAAGAAGCACAGAAAGACAACCATACCACTGTATGGAAGGGGTTGGAAAAATTTAAGGACCTGGAATAAACATTATTGATACTCTAAAATTCGAGATATGCCGAATCCTAAACGCAGACATTCACAGCAGCGCAGTGCTAAAAGAAGAACGCACTATGTGGCACAGGAAGTTACATTGAGCAAAGACAGCACAACAGGTGAAACCCACGTACGCCATCGTGCACACGTGAGCGAAGGTAAATTGTTCTATAAAGGTAAACTGGTAGCTGAAAAAGCACCTCTGAAAGCTTAATCCTTTTAGTTCAATTTAACGAAGCTTACGACGCATGAATATTGGCATAGACATGATGGGTGGAGATTTTGCACCGTTAGAAGCGGTGAAAGGACTGAAACTTTATCTGTCTGCCGGTACACCTGCTGCTTCACTATATTTAATAGGTGATGAAACCCTGGTGAATCCTTTACTGGAAGAGCATCAGGTTTCATCACCTAATTTGCATTTAATACATGCTCCCGAAGTCATCGGATACCACGAGCATCCTACCAAAGCATTAAAAGAAAAGCAACGCTCTTCCATTGCCATCGGATTTCACCTGCTGGCAACGGGAAAAATTGATGCTTTTATCAGTGCCGGTAATACAGGCGCTATGCTGGTGGGTGCCATGTATAGTATTAAACCCATTCCGGGTGTGGCCAGACCAACCATTGCCACGATCATTCCCAAACTCAATGGTGGAACGGGATTATTGGCAGACGTTGGACTCAATGCCGATTGCAAACCTGAACAACTGAATCAGTTTGCCTTATTGGGTAGCCTCTATGCCCAGCATATCCTCAATATTCAGCAACCCAGTGTTGGACTGATGAATGTGGGAGAAGAGGAAGGCAAAGGCAATATTCTGGCACAGGCCACTTATCCCCTGCTCAAAGAAAATTCACAAATACAATTTATCGGAAACATTGAGGGCCGCGACATTTTTGGCGACAAAGCCGATGTGATGGTCTGCGATGGTTTTACCGGTAATATTATCCTCAAAATGGCGGAATCTATCTATGATATCGCCCGCCAGCGCAACCTGGCTTCCGACAGTTATTTCAGCCGTTTCCATTACGAAAACTATGGTGGTACACCGGTGTTGGGTGTAGCCAAACCTGTTATTATTGGTCATGGCATCAGTAACGACAAAGCCTTCATGAACATGATTGGCCTGGCTGCAAAAATGATCGAAACCGATCTTTGCGGTAAGATGGCAGCTAGTTTCAGCGCATAATCAGCAACTATTTATTGCCACTAAATCACTGAATTACTCAGAAATACCCCCATGTTTCCCTTAGTGTAGGCTGTTTCAACCTCTTTTTCATCCCGTATTATTACCACTCATCACAAAGTGTAAAAATCCGCAATCGGCTGAAACTAAGTCTAACATTTTGATAATCAACAGCTAATAAGTTAAATAAGCTATTTTGCAACAGATATTACTATCTTAAAGATGGTACTATATATTGCATAGTACCAAAAGTTGACTTATCTTTGATTTATCAAATTAAAAAACAACAAAAAATAACTCACATGAAAAAGTTCATCAACAACCTCCAGATTCTCGCTATGATTGCCCTTGTTCCTGCTATGGTAATTGCCTACCTCGGTTCAGACAATGCCACTGCAGAAGAAAAAGAAAAAACGGAAGTAGTACGGAAATCCAGCAATATCATTGAAGTAGGTAATATGATTCAATTGGTAAAAAGTTTCTAATACCTCATTATGATTGATACCGTACATCGCTGCATATCAAGAGGCAGTGCTGTTCGAAAAGCGCAACACGCCTCTTTTCTCCATCGTTTTAAATAAGCGTATGTAAATCGCTGAAGCTGTTCAAGCGCAAAACTTTACCTTTGCTGCAAACAAACGTTAGTTTTAGCATGTGGCTGAATAATATCCTCGAAACGATCGGAAACACCCCCCTGATTAAGCTGAATAAAGTAGCAAAAGACATTCCTGCCACGGTGCTGGCAAAGGTTGATTATTTCAATCCCGGCAACTCCATCAAGGACCGTATGGCCCTGAAGATGGTGGAAGTAGCCGAAAAAGAAGGCAAACTCAAACCTGGTGGTACCATTATCGAAGGTACCAGTGGTAATACAGGTATGGGGCTGGCATTGGCTGCCTGTGTAAAAGGTTACAAATGTATTTTCGTAACCACCGATAAACAATCCAAAGAAAAAGTAGACATCCTCAAAGCAGTAGGTGCAGAAGTCATTGTTTGTCCTACCAACGTAATGCCCGAAGATCCCCGCAGTTATTATAGTGTAGCCAAAAGACTGGGTCAGGAGATTCCCAACTCCATGTACATGAACCAGTACGATAACCTGGCGAACCGCCAGGCGCATTATGAAACCACCGGACCTGAAATCTGGGAACAGACAGAAGGCAAGATTACGCATTTTGTATGTACGGCCGGAACCGGTGGCACCATCACGGGTACTGCTATGTACCTGAAAGAAAAAAATCCGAATATAAAAGTCTGGGCCGTTGACGTGTATGGTTCATTACTTACCAAATACTTTAAGACCGGTGAAATTGATATGAATGAAGTACACCCTTATATCTCAGAAGGCTTCGGGGAAGATTTTGTGCCGCAGAACTATGATATGAGCGTGATTGATGAGTTTGTACAGGTTACAGATAAAGATGGTGCCGTAATGGCGCGCCGCATTGCAAAAGAAGAAGGTCTCTTCTGCGGATATAGCGCAGGCAGCTGTTTACAGGGGCTTATGCAACTAAAAGCTACCTTAACAAAAGATGATGTAGTGGTTTGCGTTTTCCATGACCATGGCAGCCGTTATGTAGGTAAGGTCTACAACGACCAATGGATGATGGAACGAGGTTTCCTCGATGTGAAAACCTTTAAAGACATAGTAAATGGTCGTGGCGGACAAAAACTTATCACCGTGGCACCCGATCATACAGTAGCTGCTGCGGTAGAACTGATGAAGAAATACGATATCGAACAGATACCTGTATTAAAAGATGGTGAGCTGATTGGCTCATTGAGCGAAGGTGGCTTGTTCCAGAAAATATTCAGTAACCCTGAATTGAAAGACGCTTCTGTATCGAGTGTTCTCGAACATGCATATCCGGTGGTTGATTTCCTCACCCCTGTTGAAAAAATCGGGACACTGATTAATAAAGAAAATGGTGCCGTACTCGCCAAAGACGAAAAAGGCGATTACCATATCATCACCAAATATGATGTAATCCAGAGTCTCACTAAATAAAAATATATACGAAAGAAGCCCCGGCTGTTAAATAGCCGGGGCTTTTTCTTGCAGGAGTCATTTAAAGAATACCTTTATGCTACTTTAAATTGATCCGATGCTCTCCGTAAAGCATGAAGTTTTCCTGGAAGTTGCCAGACACAAAAGTTTTTCGAAAGCCAGTCAGTCATTGTTTATTACACAACCTGCCATCAGTAAGCATATCCGCAATCTTGAAGAGCAATATGCTACACAATTGTTTGAAAGAAAAGGTAGCGGTATCGAATTAACAGAAGCAGGTAAAATGCTGTATGAAAAATTAGCGGAAGTAAAAATGATTCAGGAACAGACAGCATTTGAAATATCAGCCATCAAAGATTTATTGCAGGTAAAGGGCACATTGCAATTAGGCGCGAGTACTACAGTGGCCTTGTATATTCTACCAAAAATATTATCTGCTTTTCAGGCCAGATATCCGCAGATCGTGATTTCATTACTCAACCGTAATACCGAAATTGTATTACAGGCTTTATTAAAGGGAGATATTAACCTTGGTATTGTAGAAGGACGTTCCAAACTTACACAGGTAAGTCACAGACCATTTATCACAGATAAGGTTATAGCTGTGTGCAGCAGAAAAAGTGCCATCACTAAAAAGAAACTGTATGATCTGGAAGAATTGAAACAGTTACCACTGGCCCTTCGTGAAATGGGTAGCGGCACTTTGGCTGCGCTGCGCACAGCACTTGAAAAGAAAAAAATAAAAATGAGCTCACTGCAGGTAAAAGCACGTTTAGGAGGAACGGAAGCACTAAAAAATTTTCTCGTAGAATCAGACCTCCTCGGTTTTCTTCCACAGCGTGCTATTATTAAAGAACTGGAACAGGGCGATCTCATTGAAATTCATTTCAATGGTCTGCACATCGAAAGAAACTTTTATTTTATTGAAAGAAAAGGTGAAAACAGTGAACTCAACCGTACACTGATCAGAATAGCCGAAAAGATGCATAACTTATAGTTATAGCCAATAACTATATCTGATAGATCAGGTTATATAGACATACGTAAGTTTGCGGTATGAAAAACATTGCAGATATCTCCGTTCCTGTTAGTACACAAACACTCGTAAAACTGGCAGAAACCCTTTCCGGTTATCTGGCTCCTGAGTGTTATGCACTTTTTGCAGGATGGAAAAAACTGACTGAAAAAGCCTATAGCTATTCAGACAGCAGCATTCCTTTTATGGTTCCTGACATAGCTGGCCGTTAATCTGTTTGTACAGAAGTTCTGTAATTTGCAGCATGGCATTGTTTACCGACCAGACTGGCTATACCATTTCACTCGACTATTTACCCAAACGAATTATTTCGCTGGTACCTTCGCAAACGGAATTATTATTTGATCTGGGGTTAGGGGAAGAAGTAGCAGGTATTACTAAGTTTTGTATTCATCCTGAAAAATGGTTCCGTACCAAAGCGCGTATCGGGGGCACGAAAGATGTAAAAACTGAACGTATTGCTGCCCTGCAACCTGATCTGATTATTGCCAACAAAGAAGAAAATGTAAAAGAACAGGTAGAAGCTTTGCGTGAAATAGCCCCTGTATGGACGAGTGATATAAACACACTGGAAGATGCTTATGTAATGATCGAACAGATAGGCATCCTTACACAAAAAGAAGCAAGCGCCAATCGTATTGTTCAAAATATAAAAGAGGGATTTGCTTTATTAACTACCCAGCTCAGCAATACAAAGCAAAAAACCTGTGTGTACCTGATCTGGAAAGATCCATATATGACCATCGGATCAGATACATTTATTCATGAGATGCTTGGCTATGGCAAGTTCACCAATCTCTTTGCTGCGGCCACAAGGTATCCGGAAACATCGATAACGCAATTACAGGAACTGGCACCTGAAATGCTACTGCTCTCATCTGAACCCTACCCTTTTGCAGAGAAACATATACAGGCATTACAGCAAAGTTTACCTGATACCCGTATAGAACTTGTAGACGGTGAAATGTTCAGCTGGTATGGCAGCCGTTTAATGCAGGCTCCTGCCTATTTCTGCGGTTTATCAGAAAGAATCAACAGTTCTTCCACAGCAGTAAAAAGCTAACACACGTTTGCAGCAAGTGAAGTATCTTGCCGCCGGACATTTGATGTCTGATGTGAATGGTGAATGGTGAATGGTGAAATTCATTTTACTCACTACTCACTACTCACTATTGACAATTCACAATTCACAACAAAACAAGAACAACTATGAAAAAGTACAGGGCCGGCGTTTTATTCGGTGAAGAACTGGAAGCATTGTATAATGATGCAAAAGATAATCAGTTTGCATTACCTGCGGTAAATACCATTGGTACCAACACCATAAATGCCACACTGGAAACAGCTGCCAAAGTAAATTCGCCTGTCATCATTCAATTTTCAAATGGTGGTGCACAATTTATAGCCGGTAAAGGAATGCCGAACGATAACCTGCAGGGTAATATTGCAGGTGGTATTTCAGGTGCTTTGCATATTCATAATGTAGCCAAATATTATGGCGTTCCTGTTGTATTACATACAGACCATGCTGCTAAAAAATGGCTGCCATGGGTAAGTGGGTTAATCGATGCCGGTGAACAATTCTATAAAGAAAAAGGTCAGCCACTGTTTAGTTCACATATGCTCGATTTGTCGGAAGAACCTATCGAAGAAAACATTCATACTTCTGTTGAATTCTACAAACGCATGGCTCCATTGGGCATGAGTATTGAAATTGAACTGGGTGTAACCGGTGGCGAAGAAGATGGTGTTGACAACAGTGGTATTGAAAATGACAAACTGTATACCCAGCCACAGCACGTAGCCTATGCATATACTGAATTAAGTAAAGTAGGTAAGCTGTTTACAGTAGCTGCCGCTTTTGGTAATGTTCATGGTGTGTACAGTCCGGGCAATGTGGAACTGCGTCCCGAAATCCTGAACAACAGCCAGTTGTATATTGAGCAGGAACTGAAAACCGGAAAAAAACCTGTATACTTTGTGTTCCATGGTGGTAGTGGTTCACCACAACACCAGATCAGGGAAGCGATTGGCTATGGTGCGATCAAAATGAATATCGATACCGACCTTCAGTGGGCTTTCTGGGAAGGTATTAAAGATTTTTATCAAAAGAATGAAGCCTATCTCCAGGGGCAACTGGGTAACCCTGAAGGTGCCGATAAACCCAATAAAAAATTCTACGATCCCCGTGTCTGGCTGCGTAAAGGCGAAGAAAACTTCGCAAAACGCCTCGAAGTAGCGTTTGAGGACCTGAATTGTATCAATAGAAACGCCTGATAGTCAGTAGTAAGTAGTCAGTAGTGAGCAGGATCTTTTACTCACTACTGACTACTCACTACTCAGTTTTCCCTATCTTAGCCCCCCAATTATTGCTCGTTATGAAAAAAGAACGTGAAGAAGATTTTGAAGCAAATTTGACAGGTGAAGAAATGCAGGGTGATGACGCCAAACCGCGCTGGTTCAAAAGAATCCGTAAAGGAATCCTCACATCGACTGCAGATAAAAAAGAAACGCCTGAAGGCCTCTGGAATAAGTGCCCGGAATGTAATTATATCTGTACCACCACAGAATTGAGTGAAAACCTGTATGTATGTCCGAAATGTAACCACCATCACCGGATTGGCAGTCAGGATTATTATGATTTTCTGTTCGACAACAAAGCATACACTGAACTCTTTGATCAGATCAGAAGTAAGGATGCCCTGGGTTTTACCGATCTGAAACCCTACCAGAAAAGACTGGATGAAATTCATGCCAAGACCGATCTGAAAGATTCGATGCGTGTAGCTACCGGAAAAGTGGATGGTGAAGGTTATGTAATTGCCTGTATGGATTTTGAGTTCATCGGTGGTTCACTCGGAAGTGTGATGGGTGAAAAGTTCAGTCGTGCAGTAGATTATTGTATCGAACATAAACTCCCCTACCTCGTAATCAGTAAAAGTGGTGGTGCCCGTATGATGGAAAGTGCATTTAGCCTGATGCAGCTTGCTAAAACCAGTGGTAAACTATCCCAACTGAGCGATGCAGGTCTTCCTTATATCTCATTACTCACCGACCCAACATTTGGTGGTATTTCTGCCAGCTTCGGTATGCTGGGCGATCTGAATATTGCTGAACCCGGCGCCCTGATTGGTTTTGCAGGACCACGTGTCATCAAAGAAACCATTAAAAAAGACCTGCCTGCAGGTTTTCAGCGTAGTGAATTCTTACTGGAACATGGTTTCCTTGATTTTATTGTAGACAGAAAAAACCTGAAACAAAAACTGGCGCAATTGTCGGTTCTTTTCAGAGGATAAATACTGTCGCATCTCTATTACCCCTACTGCCATGGCAAAGGAAATGAACAACAGGCAGGCTTATTACAATTACTACATTGAAGACAAATATGTAGCAGGTATTGTATTGCTGGGTACGGAAGTAAAATCGATACGCGATGGCAAAGTAAGTTTCAACGACGCATTCTGCCTTTTTGATGATGGAGAACTCTGGGTAAGAGGATTATACATCGCAGAATATTCTCACGGCACTGCCAATAACCATATAGCTGTTCACGACAGAAAATTATTACTGCAAAAAAGAGAACTCAAAAAAATACAAGCTAAACTGAAAGAGAAGGGTTACACCATTGTACCCCTGCGGGTTTTTCTGAATGAAAAGAACCTGGTAAAGGTTGAGATCGGTCTCGGAAAAGGAAAAAAACTGCACGATAAGCGCGAAACCATCAAAGACAGAGATGTGCAGAAGGAGATTAAAAGATACCTTAAGTAAGGTTTGATTTTTTGATCTTTGATTTCTGGATCTTCGATTTCTTGATTTGGCATTTGCTTACATCAAGAAATCAAAGATCAAAAAATCAAAAATTATCTACTGTCCCAGTTTTACTTTCAGGTTCTGATCCAGTGCTTCCAGGAACTCCTCAGTGTACAGATAATGTTCCCCATGATTCACTTTATTACCATGAATACATACCGCAAGGTCTTTGGTCATCTTACCGCTTTCCACAGTTTCAATACAAACCTGCTCTAAAGCCTGGCAGAAATTGATCAGTTCCTGGTTACCATCCAGTTTACCACGGAACTCCAAACCTCTTGTCCATGCAAAAATAGATGCGATCGGGTTGGTAGAAGTGGGCTTACCTTTCTGGTGCTCACGGTAGTGACGGGTTACGGTACCATGTGCAGCTTCCGCTTCCATTACTTTACCATCAGGTGTAACCAGCGTAGAAGTCATCAAACCCAATGAGCCAAAGCCCTGTGCTACCGTATCGCTTTGTACATCACCATCATAGTTCTTACAGGCCCATACAAAATTACCGTTCCATTTCAGGGCACTGGCAACCATGTCATCAATCAAACGGTGCTCATAAGTGATACCTGCTTCAGTGAAAGCAGTTTTGAATTCCTGCTGATAGATTTCTTCAAAAATATCTTTGAAACGACCATCGTATTTTTTCAGGATGGTGTTTTTAGTAGACAGGTATAAGGGCCATTTTTTGCTCAATGCCTGATTAAAGCAGGCACGTGCAAAACCTTTGATACTTTCATCGGTATTGTACATCGCCAACGCAACACCATCTCCCTTAAAGTTAAATACTTCAAATTCCTGCACCGTACCATCTTCACCTTCAAATTTGACAGTGAGTTTACCTTTCCCCTTGGTAACAAAATCTGTTGCACGGTACTGGTCACCAAAAGCGTGGCGGCCAATACAGATAGGTGCTGTCCAGTTAGGTACCAGACGGGGCACATTTTTACAAACAATCGGCTCACGAAAAACAGTACCATCAAGAATGTTACGGATGGTTCCGTTAGGGCTCTTCCACATTTGCTTGAGGTTGAACTCTTTTACACGCTCTTCATCAGGTGTAATAGTGGCACATTTGATACCTACACCATATTGTTTAATGGCATTTGCCGCATCAATGGTAACCTGGTCATTGGTTTCATCACGATACTCCATGCCCAGGTCATAATATTTAATATCTACTTCCAGGTATGGAAGGATCAGTTTTTCCTTGATAAATTTCCAGATGATCCTTGTCATCTCATCACCATCCAGTTCTACCACCGGATTTGCTACTTTGATTTTTTGCGCCATTGCGGTTGTTTTAAATGATAAACGGCGACAAAAGTAATGATTTCATAGCTTATGCGGCCTCAACTCAGGTTTGATTATCCAGAGTTTTTACTAAACGTTTACGATCAATACGGGTATTTGGAGAGCATGACGAACATCTTCAATGGTTTCGCCAAAAAGATAGTCTTTCCAGCCACTATGCCTGTGCGCCCCCATCACCACCATATCAGCATCCGCCTCTTTTACCATCCGGATAATTTCTGTTACACGATTTTTGTATCCAAGGATGGCAGTTGCCTGATAACCCTGTTTCTGTAACTGGACACAATAATGATCCAGTCGCTGCTGGTCGAGTCTGGTTTCCTCATCATCGCTGGCTGCCCCCAGGTATTTGGCCGATACACTTTCCACTACATGAATCAATACCAGTGACACATTTTTATTCCCCTGTGCCAGTGCATGGGCGATCAGCTTTTCATCGGCCTTGGTAAAATCCAATGCCACTGCAATTTTTCTGATATGACTCACGGAAAGATCCTGTAGCTGGGCCCATTCACCATGCATGGCGGCCTGCTGTTTTTGTTTGCGCTTTTTAAAGAAAGGCAGAAAAGTCATCACCAGAAATAACCATAAGAATACCAGGATCAAAACAGTCACGATTATTTTCGATAACCACTCCCCTTCTGCTACATATACCTGAATGGCTTCTTCTGCCACTAATTTTACATTCAGGAATACCAGTATGATGGCAATCAACCATGCCGCTATTTTCACCCAGGGTTTGATGGCAAAACTACCCATGGTTTCTTTGTCGCTTACAAAATGAATCAGTGGAATTACTGCAAAACCCAATTGCAGGCTCAATATCACCTGACTAAATACCAGCAGATCGTCTACTTTACTATCGCCATAAATACTGATGACAATCACTGCCGGCACAATGGCAATGAGGCGGGTTAATAAACGACGCAACCATGGGTTCAAACGCAGCCGCAGATAACCTTCCATTACAATTTGTCCGGCCAGCGTACCTGTAATGGTTGAGCTTTGTCCGGCGGCAATCAATGCCACTGCAAATAAAATGGGGGCCAGTTCTGTACCGAGTAAAGGTTGTAATAACTTATGTGCATCTTCAATTCTCGCTACTTCTGTATTGCCGGTTTTGAAAAAAACAGTTGCGGCCAGTACCAATATGGCAGCATTTACAAAGAATGCAGCATTGAGGGCCACCAGGCTATCGATAAAATTATATTTCAAAGCCCGTTTAATACTTCTCTGATCCGAACCTATTTTTCTGGTCTGCACCAGTGCAGAATGGAGGTATAAATTATGTGGCATAACAGTAGCACCAATGATACCTACCGCAATGTATAAGGACTCATGACTAAATGCAGTAGGTATAAATCCGGTAGCTACTTCAGCCAAATTTGGTTTAGCGATGAGTATCTCTATCAGAAATGAAACGCCAATCGTTGCTACCAGTGCCAGGATAAAAGCTTCCATTTTACGGATACCATACCGTTGCAACAACAAAAAAAGAAAGGTATCGAGTACGGTAATAGCCGTTCCCCAAATCAGGGGCAAGCCTGTTAAGAGATGAATACCAATTGCCATCCCTACTACTTCAGCCAGGTCGGTAGCTGCAATGGCCAGTTCTGCCAGTATGTACAGACAAAAATTTACCAGTGGCGGGTAGGTCTCCCTGTTGGCCTGTGCAAGGTCTCTTCTTCTTACAATACCCAGACGGGCACTCAGGCTTTGCAGTAACAATGCCATAAGGTTACTCATCAGCAAAACCCATATCAACTGATACCCGAATTTGGCCCCCCCCTGAAGATCAGTGGCCCAGTTACCGGGATCCATATACCCAACACTTACAAGGTAAGCAGGTCCGAGATAGGCCAGTATCCTGCGCCAACCCTTTCTGGGCAGGGTTGTATCAACGCTTGCATTGACTTCACTTAATGAAAGATGTTCTTCTCTTGGCTGCTTCATCTTAAACCTGTTTTACAAATAATACAGATGCGAGGTCGCGACTGATGGTGATAACCTGCTGGTTCCTGATTTTTAATTCAAGAGAACCATCAAATTCAAATATTTTTTTTATTTCCAAACGGGTGCCCATCTGCAGCCCTTTATGTTTCAATAATTCAAGCAGTTCAGTCGACTGGCTACCTACAGCCGTAATTTCTACTGTTTTATCAGGAGCTACACAAGACAGTTGTTCCTGTGTTTGTGCAGTAAAACGCCCCTTACTATCCGGGATGGGATCTCCATGTGGATCGAATTTTGGGAACCCCAGATAGGCATCCAGTTTATCGACCAACTTGGTACTGCTGATATGCTCCAGTTCTTCTGCCACTTCATGTACTTCATCCCACCCAAACTGAAGCTTGTCTACCAGAAAATATTCCCATAAGCGATGTTTACGGATAATAGCCAGTGCCACTTTTTTCCCCTCACCACTCAACTTTACACCCTGATAAGGTTCGTAGCTCACAATGCGTTTGGATTTCAGTTTTTTCAGCATGTCAGTAACCGATGCAGGTCTGGTCTGTAGCTCAGCCGATAAGGCATTCGTAGATACCATTTCCTGCTGCTGTTGCAGGTGATATACTGCTTTTATATAATTTTCTTCCGCTACTGTATACATTGGTTGCCTAAATTTATTTTTAGACAAACCTAAAAAATAAATAGATAATATCCAAGATATCTGTGGCACTTCGCCTGAAAACCCTATTTTTATTGCAAATTCTGCTCATGAAGCCCTTTCGCTATGTATTTATCTTCATGCTGTTCCTGGCCTGTAAAAATGAAAAAATTGATTTTTCGGGAGATGTGCCCTTAAAAGCAGAAGAATTCATCACTGCTTTCCCAAAAATTACCGGTTCATTCCTGATAGCGGATTCGAATATTGTAAAAAAAGCAGATTCAACCAGAATCGGATACAAAGCTTTAAAACAATTTGTTCCGGATAGTGCATTGGCTGCCTATTTCGGTAAAGACAAAAAAACAATTATTAAACCTGTGGGGATTATTGAAAAGGAAAAAGAGAACTATCTCCTTATCAATTTTACACGTCAGAAGAAAACCACCTGTGTGGTATTTGTTACGGATAAGAAATTACAATACCTGGCATCCAAAGAATTACTGACCAATCAGTCTTCCGGTGGTTATTACCGCTTTGTTTCTATCAACAAGGAGCCTACATTCATGATCAACCGTGAAAAAACTTCAGACAATACACTCAGGTTCACCAGATCGGGCTGGGTGTATAACGATGCCGGTATTTTCATGCTGGTGGTTACGGATAGCAATGAAGATCCCGAGAAAACAGCGGTCATTAATCCTATAGACACTTTACCACGTTTGAATAAGCTGAGTGGAGAATATGTAAAGAATGAAAAAAATTATCTATCTGTAAGAGATGGTAAAGATGCAAATCATTACTTATTCTTTATTCATTTTGAAAAAGACAATGCCACCTGTATAGGAGAGCTAAAAGGAGAATTCAAACTGAAATCAGGAGGCAATGCACAGTACTTACAAAATGGAGATCCTTGTATTATTGATTTTAAGTTTGAAGGCAATTATGCCACTGTAAAAGAACAGGGAAGTTGTGGCAATCACCGGGGCATCAAATGTTTTTTTGATGATAGCTTCCGTAAAAAACGTGAACCGAAAACAAAGAAAAAAAGAACGAATACTCCGGTAAAATAAACCATCAGATGATGATGTTCATCATTCGAAAACGTTTGCAAAAGCCTTTCAGCGTTGAATCCTAACGATTGTTTGTTCAATAATGCCTTTCTTCCCACTGATTACCCACATCATGGTTGTGTAAAAAGTACATTTTATTGAAATACCCCTATATTGCAAGCGCTATTTGATCACCAAACAAGCATTTATGAATTTTAGAAGCTATCATGTACCCTATCAAATTAATGAGCAGTATGCAAAGAAAGCTGCTTATTTCTCCATGGAATTTGCAATTCATCAACCCCTAAAAATATACAGTGGCGGATTAGGATTTCTGGCGGGTTCTCACTTACGCAGTGCGTATGAATTAAGACAAAATATGATCGGCATCGGTATTCTCTGGAAATACGGATACTATGATCAGGCTCGTAATCAGGATCAGACCTTACAGGTAACTTTCATGGAAAAGATTTACAGTTTTCTGGAAGATACCGGCATTAAATTCCAGATACTGATTCATGAACATCCGGTTTGGGTAAAAGCTTTTTACCTGAATCCCGAAACCTTTAACAGTGCACCTCTCTTCCTCCTAAGTACAGATTTGCCTGAAAACGATTATGTATCGCAAACTATTACACATCGTTTATATGATGCCAATGTTGCGACCAAAGTGGCGCAATTTATTCTTCTGGGTGTAGGCGGTGCAAAGCTGATTGATGAACTGGGCTTTAATCCGGATGTGTATCACCTGAATGAAGCACATGGTATTTCTTCTGCTTTTTATCTGTTGAATAAATTTAAAAGTGTTGAGAAAGTAAAAGAGCATCTTGTTTTCACTACACATACGCCTGAAGAAGCGGGTAATGAAAAGCATGATATTTATCTATGCCATAAAATGAGTTATTTCTGTGGTTTATCTATTGATGAAGTACGGAAAATCACTGGCATCAAGGATGATCAGTTTAACCATTCACTGGCTGCCTTACGCTTTGCACGCAAAGCAAATGGTGTATCTGCTTTACATGGCCATGTAAGCCGTGAAATGTGGAAAAACCATGAAGGCATATGTCCCATCACTTCCATCACCAATGCACAAAACTGGCGCTACTGGGCAGACAAACAGATGTATAAAGCCATGGAAGAAGGCAATGACTACTCTTTTGATGACCGTAAAAAATACCTGAAGAAAAGGGCTTTTGAAATTGTAGCAGACCAGACTGGCAAAGTATTTAATCCAAATGTTTTAACCATTGTTTGGGCCAGAAGATTTGCAGGTTATAAGCGTGCAGATATGCTGACCTATGATATGGAGCGTTTTGAAAAAATGCTCAACAATACCAAACATCCTGTTCAGATTATCTGGGCAGGCAAACCTTATCCGGTAGATTATCCTGCTATTTCGCAGTTTAATAACCTTGTTCACCTGAGCAAGAATTACAAAAATGTAGCAGTACTCATAGGCTATGAACTAGGATTAAGTAAACGGCTAAAACAGGCATCAGATGTATGGCTGAACAATCCACGCGTTCCCCGTGAAGCATCGGGCACCAGTGGTATGACAGCTGCCATGAACGGTGCTGTAAACTTTTCTACCGATGATGGATGGATTCCTGAATTCGTGAACCATGGCAATAACGGCTTTGTGGTTCCAAAAGCAGATTATGCTAACATGACGGTTCATGATCAGGATGAATACGATCTGAATAAGGTCTATGAAATTCTCGAGCAGCAGATCATTCCGATGTACTACGACAATTTTGATACATGGAGACAGATTACCAAGAATGGTATGCGTGATGTACGCTTCCAGTTCGATAGCAACCGGATGGCGCATGAATATTATGAAATCATGTACAAATAACGGAACGTCCTGAATTCAAAATTAAAAGTCAAAATTCAAAAGATTAATACAGCTTTTGAATTTTGACTTTTTAATTTTGAATTTTATTAACACCCCTCACTACCCGTTGCGATTACATTCGCAGCATGAAATACACATTATTGCTTATCGGATGTTTTAGCTTTTCAAAGCATTATGCCCAGACTGATAGTATCAGAGATCTCAAACACCGTTATGATAGTCTCTACATAAAAGAAGTGCAGGATAAAAGAAAACCTGATAAAGTATTACATGCAGAACCGCTGTTTATTGATCTGATCAGGGACCTGGGTGCCAGAAAAGGGGAAAGAGAATGGAACATTGGTCTTGGCCTTACCGACAACCATAAATATGATCTTTATACAGCCTTAGTAGAATATGAATTTGCGCCGGTTAACCGCTTAGGATTTGAAGTTGAATTACCCTTCTCCTTACATTCGCCGCTCGGAGGAATACACAAAGATTCTATCCCTGACAACAGGTTAAACGGACTGAAGTTGGCTACTCAATATTCATTCTTTGTGTCTGAGAAAATGAAGACATCCATGGCTATTGGTTATATACATGAATTCATGATGCCGGAATTCAGGAATATCAAAACCAGTAAACTTGTAAACGGACATATGTTTAACCCTTTCTTTATTGCAGCCAAAAGATGGGGCCATCATTTCCACACTTTACTTTATACGGGTCCACAAATAGAAAAGGACATGGTACATAAGCATACATATACCAACTGGCAGGTAAACACCAACTTTCACTATATGATTCCCGGAACCAGAAATTTTGTGGGCGTTGAATTCAATAAAGATTTCCGAAAAACCGATTTTGATATGGTTATCAGGCCGCAGATGCGGGTAAGTGTTGCAGATAATTTACTAATAGGTATTGTAGCAGGTGTGCCGGTAAAACGTGAAAACCAGCGTTTCAGTAGTTTTCTCCGACTGATATATGAACCTGGTCAGAAGCACCAAAGAGCTACTGGCTTATAATGACACTAATATACCCTCAAAATGATCTAACTTTTCTGAATTACATTTGTTATTCAAATAAAAGTTACCATGCGTAACAAAATAGCCATCGCCATTACAGGAGCCAGCGGATCTGTGTATGCAAAGCTCCTGCTTGATAAACTTGTTTTACTCAGTGATCAGTATGAGGAAGTAGGTATTGTAATGAGTAAAAATGCCAAAGAGGTCTGGAGAACAGAATTGGGTAATGAAGATTACAGCAACTACCCTTTCCGTTATTTCGAGAAATACGATTTTAATGCTCCTTTTGCCTCCGGTTCAGCCAAATATAATACCATGATTGTTGCCCCCTGTAGCATGGGCACATTGGGGCGTATAGCTGCCGGTGTTAGCGATGACCTGGTTACGCGTGCCGCAGACGTAATACTGAAAGAAAGAAGAAAGCTGATTTTAATGGTGCGCGAAACACCCTATAACCTTATCCATATTAAGAATATGGAAACCGTAACACTCGCAGGCGGTATCATTTGCCCTGCCACACCCTCTTTCTATAGCCGGCCACAAACCATCGAAGAAGTCGCATCCACTGTAGTCGACAGAATAGTAGACATCGCAGGTCTGCAGCAACCTTCCTTCAGATGGGGAAGCGGGGGGGAATTGGAAAAGTGAGTAGTCAGTAGTGAGTGAATGAATTGTTGTAACTTTATAAATGTCTCTTTATTGACTACTCACTACTCACTACTCACTACTCACAAAAAAGGCCCTGCCTTTCAGCAGAGCCTCTATAATTGAGTACTTACCCTTCTCTATACATTGGCGCTTTCGCCTTCTTCTACCCTTTTCTGAAAATCAAATTTCAGCTTGGCAGATTCTTTGTCGAGATCTGCAATGAGTACATCTCCCTGTTTGATATTCATATTGAGTATTTCTTCTGCCAATGGATCTTCCAGGTATTTCTGGATGGCCCTGTGTAAGGGTCTTGCCCCGAATTGTGAATCATATCCTTTTTCTGCAATAAACTCTTTGGCAGCTGCAGTAAGCTCAAGCGAGAAGCCAAGGTTTTGCAGGCGTTTTGATACACCTTTCATCAGAATATCAATGATATTGAAGATATTCTCCTGGTTCAGTGAATTAAACACTACCACATCATCAATTCGGTTCAGGAACTCTGGTGAGAAAGTACGTTTTAAAGCTTTTTCAATCACCGCTTTATTATTCTCTTCCGCATTCTGAATACGTGTTGCAGTAGCAAAACCCACACCATCACCAAACTCTTTTAACTGACGAACACCAATATTGGATGTCATAATGATCATGGTATTCTTAAAGTCTACCTTTCTACCTAATCCATCCGTTAACTGACCATCATCCAGTACCTGCAGGAGTATATTATAAATATCCGGATGCGCTTTTTCGATTTCATCCAACAGAATTACACAATAAGGTTTCCTTCTTACTTTTTCTGTAAGCTGTCCACCCTCTTCATATCCTACATAACCCGGAGGCGCACCAATTAAACGGCTAACGGTAAATTTTTCCATGTATTCACTCATATCAATTCTGATGAGTGAATCTTCTGAGTCGAACATATATCTGGCCAATGAACGTGCCAGCTCGGTTTTACCTACACCTGTGGGACCCAGAAATATAAAGGTGCCGATCGGTTTTTTAGGATCTTTCAAACCTACTCTGTTACGCTGAATGGCTTTTACTACTTTCTGAATGGCTTCATCCTGCCCTATCACCATACCCTTCATATCTTCACTCATCCTGCGCAACTTCTCTGTTTCTGCCTGTACCATTCTTTTTACCGGAATACCCGTCATCATACTCACTACTTCGGCAATATGCTCCTCTGTAATGGGGTAACGTTTGTGCTTGCTCTCTTCTTCCCACTGGTTTTTTGCCTTCTCCAGCTCTTCTCCGAGTCTTTTCTCAGTATCACGCAAAGCAGCCGCTTCTTCAAAACGCTGGCTTTTTACTACCTTATTTTTTTCGTTTTTAATATCTTCTATTTTCTTTTCGAGCTCAACAATTTCTTCAGGCACATTGATGTTTTTCAGATGCACCCTTGCACCCACTTCATCCAATACATCAATGGCTTTATCGGGTAATAACCTGTCGGTCATATACCTGTCGCTCAATTTCACACAGGCATCAATTGCATCTTCACCATAGCTAACATTATGGAAGTCTTCGTACTTCGACTTAATATTATTCAATATGATGATCGTATCTTCTACACTGGGTGGTTCTACAATTACTTTCTGAAAGCGTCTGTCTAAGGCGCCGTCCTTTTCAATGTACATACGATATTCATCCAATGTAGATGCACCTATGCACTGCAGTTCTCCTCTGGCAAGAGCTGGTTTAAATATATTGGAAGCATCGAGTGACCCACTGGCACCGCCGGCACCTACAATGGTATGTATTTCATCAATGAAGAGAATCACATCCCTGTTTTTCTCCAATTCATTCATGATTGCTTTCATTCTTTCTTCGAACTGACCACGGTATTTGGTACCGGCTACCAACGCAGCAAGGTCAAGAGAAATCACCCTTTTATCGAATAGTACCCTGCTCACTTTACGCTGAACAATGCGCAGCGCAAGTCCCTCTACAATCGCTGTTTTACCTACACCAGGTTCACCGATCAGAATCGGGTTATTCTTTTTCCGGCGACTCAGTATCTGACTTACCCTTTCAATTTCTTCTTCACGACCAACGATGGGGTCTAATGAACCGGCTTCTGCCAATTTGGTAATATCTCTGCCAAAATTGTCCAGAACAGGGGTTTTACTTTTGGCATTGCCGCCCGCTTTCCCGCCAGCTTTTTGTTGCTGATAACCTGAAGAACGTTTTTCTTCATCAAATTCATCTCCCTCTTCATCACTGAATTCAGCCCTTGGATTAGTAGGGTTCTCAGAACCTACCATACCCAGCTCATTACGGAACATATCATAATCGATATCAAACTGATTTAATATCTGCGTGGCAATATTTTCTTTGTTTTTCAGGATGCTAAGCATCAGGTGTTCGGTTTCTACCAGCGGACTTTTCAGTGCCTTTGCCTCCAGAACCGTTACCCTGATTACCTTTTCAGCCTGTTTGGTAAGGGGTAAACTATTGATATTGGCAATATTTTTACCGGTCTTATCCTTCACCGCCAGTTCTACTTCTTTCCGTAATTCGTAAAGGTCTACATTCAATTGTTTTAACGCTTTGATGGCTGTATTATCGCCATCACGGATCAAACCCAATAACAGGTGTTCTGTGCCAATGAAGTCGTTTCCGAGCCGCAAAGCCTCTTCCCTGCTGAAAGAAATGATCTCTTTAACCTGTGCTGAAAAATTATTATCCATAACCTAAATTGGATTTATACAATTATAACGAATATTTTTGAGCGAAGTTGTGCATCAGTTATACACAGTTGTTAACCTAACCCAGTCCTAATATGGAGGTCAAAATTGATACCAAAGAGAAATTCACCGTTGTAACACCGGTAATGCCGTTTATTTCTGCCAATATAGCAGCAACCCTGTCTGAAACCTGTTCCGGATTCCTTCAACAACCGGTTAAAAATATTGTTCTGAACCTGGAGCCTGTAACCGAAATAGAACCAGAAGCAGCCAGTGCCATTGCCGCCCTGCAACAGCATTTTTATGAAAACAGTGCCTCTTTTGTGCTCTGCAATATGAAAGAACCCTTAGAAGCCGTTTTTGAAAAAGAAGAGCTACTGGATTTCATGAACATCACACCTACCGAAAGCGAAGCATGGGATATCGTGCAAATGGAAGAAATTGAAAGAGAATTACTCGATGGGGATGATATGGAGTTTGAGAAACCCGAGTAAAAGATGTAGGATGTCTGATGGTGGATGTCGGATTTTTATATCCGACATCCACCATCAGACATCAAAAAATCTGCGTGCATGTTTGACAAAGACTACTACCAGCTTTTACAAATCGCTCCTTCTGCCAGTTCGGGTGATATCAGGAAAGCATACAGGCAATTAGCGTTGAAATTTCATCCGGATAAAAACAATACGCCCGATGCCGCCGCACAATTTTTATTGATCAATGAAGCCTATGCTGTTTTAAACGATCCTGCACAGCGAAAAAAATATGACAGTATTCGATTCGCTGGACAAGTCATGAACAGTATCATCGCAACTACTCCTGCAGAAATCAGGGAGATGAGTGAAGAACTCACAAGAAGAATCCAAAAGAGTAATCCCGACCGTATCAATCGTGACAAGTTGGTACAGGACCTGAATGCTATACTGTCTGTATATCATATCCAACTACTCGAAAATCATCCGGACAGCATTCATCTTTCATTGATCGTAACTGACTGTTTATTCTGTTTACAATATACAGATTGCAAAGATTGCATGGTGTTGCTGGACAGGCTCCAACATATCAAAGGACTGAATACGGAATCTGGTTTCCGCATTCAGTCCTTTCGAAAACAGTACCTGAAAAGTTATTATTGGAACCGTTATAAAATGCTGGTTGTACTGGCCATCACACTTGTATTTTGTTTGTTGCTTTACCTGAGCCGATCATTCTAAAATACCTTTTCTGCATAGATCAGTTCACCGTTAACGCCTATACCCTGTATCACCACTTTCACTTTTTTACTAAAATCGTTATTGTAAAAGCGGAATGGATACTTCCCATCTTTGCCAGGTTTTACATTACCATTCCAATATAAGGTTTCACTGCTGTCTAAAGCTTCCTCGGGTTGTTTAGCGCGCGTATACAAGGGCGCATAAAAAGATTTCACCAGTGAGTATCCGGTTCTTTCTATGGAAGAGAATTTTTTATCGTAGATATTTTTCCCTGTCACGGCTCCTTTTTTAGTGTATATAGCAATAGCCGGACCGGAAGCGCCTAATGCAGTTCCTTCAGCAGCATATACTTTAATCAAGGCAACATCAGATACATTAATGGTGGAAATCACATCCATAGAAACATTCATTTCATTAAGGAAATAAGTTACCCCATTTCGTTCCAGCATCATGGTGCCAAAATCATCTCCTCCTGATCCACTGGCATTCAGGTAAGATGCAGAATTGTTTTCACTCAGTGCATCCAATCCCTGAAAGCGGGTAAACCTCACTACAGGATTAATCATATCACCGGTTACACTGATACCAGGTACCGATCTTTGTATGATTTGCCAGATACTCGTTGCAAAGCCTGTTTCAGACGGATCGATCGATCTTCCCAGTTTAAATATATCCGATGCATAAGCTGCATTCAATGAATCTGCCGGAGATCGTTTTTTACGCACGCCTTTTACTGTAACATTGCCCAGATACTCCCCATTGCTGGTATCAATCGACTTTAACTTACCAAAGAGGAAACCCGCATAACCGGCTGCCCCTGCTTTAATAACGGCTGTGTCCAGGTTCACAGAAGGAATACCGAATGACTTTTGCAATGAATCGATATATGCTGGTGTAATATCTACATCAACGATATACGATTCTTTTTTCTTATTGGTGCCCTGGTAAAAGAATGTCGCCTTTTTTTGAAATGAAAGCCCATCCAACATAAACTCACCCTTATCTGTTAATTGAGCAGATGCCATGATGGTTGTAGAATCTTCCGTTTTGATTATAAATGAAACATGCCCTTCTCCCACAACCGCATTCCTGTCTGATTTTTTTACGAGCCCCCTGATCACAAGTGAAGACTCTACCGGATATTGCAGGTTAACGGATTGATCATTGATCATTTTCTTCCATTCAAATCTGCGCCATCCCTGTGTCATCATAAGAAGGTCGAGATGATCGAGCCTTTCTTTTGATTTATCCTTAAAATAATACGCAGGCTCATGAATATATCCTTTGATATCGGAGCTGAGCAGTACAGAAGACACGATATTTTCCGGCACTTTCATCGCAGTATCTATACTCGCATCTGTAACTGCTATCGCAATATTGGGCTGTTTGATACTAGGAAATTCAACAGTGAATTCATTCTTACCCCTCGCCTGTTTTGAAAGAACCGGTGTTTTGATATCAGCTTGAAGAATATTGTAATTAGCAATAAAAGCAATTCTTTCTGCCACCGGCAATCCGTCTTCCCTGAAAGCTGTGATCTGTAAGATTCCCGCAGGCAGGTTCTTTTTTGCAATGGGTAAGGCTGTTAATCCTTCATCAAAATTAAGCTCTGCGCTGGCTACCATTTGACCATTCATCTGAGCTACCAGTTTTATTTTGTTATATGCTTCCTTATTTTTCTCTGCCCTGAAAACCAATGCTGTAAGGCGGTTGGGATTACCATTCTCCACTCGCATGTTGATACCTTCTTTTTCTGCTACAGGCAAGGCATAATCCATACTTGCACCGTTGGCTAAAGGTATATTCAGCTTGTATTTATTTTCTGTGTTTGCCTCAATTTCAAAAAGGCCCATACCATTATGCTGGGTCTGTACTTCTTTGATGGCTTTACCGCTTTGGTCTGTAATACTACCCTTTATATTTACAGGCTGCCCGTTCTGATCTGTTACCAGAAAAGCAACGCGGGTGTTCACTCCCTCAAGCAGGTTACCGGCTTCCGGGAAAAACTGACAATTCAATTGTGGTTTTGCTGCTGTATTTTTTTTGTTCAGGTAATCGGCACCGTAAATAAAAATGGATTTTCTGAAAATAAAATCCGGGAAATTGAGCATCCACAAAGAGTAGGCATTGATAGAATAGGTACCGGAAGAAATAGCTGCCGGCAGATCCAAATCGGCCTGGGTAGAACTCAGCGAATCGAGTTTATACATTTTTTTAGCTACTACTTTCCCTTCTGCATTTACGAGATCAACATATAAAATATTACTCAGGAAAGTGGGTACGCCATCAAGTGTGCACCAGATTTTCATCCAGATCGTTTCACCTGACAAATAGGTTTCTTTATCAGTCTGTACAAATACTTTTTCCTGCGGATATAGGTTCCTGAATTTTTGCAGGGCAGAATCAGGCGACAGTTTAACAGGTGGAACAGTTGTTTGTGCCTGCGAACCCATGCATAAAAAAAGAGCGATAAGAAAAGAGAATAGGTTTTTCATAACGGTTTAGTACAGTTCAAAAAATAAGCCCCGCTGAAAGGCGGGGCTTATATTATAAAGATACAAATATTATCTGTTATAAATTAGTGAAATCCTTGCAGCTCTTGTTCCTGATGTACCGCTATAACCGGATGAAAATACGGTGAAAGAGCGTTGGTTAGGTACCGTCATAGAATAAGTGGCCAGTGCAGTGGTTGTTGAAGCCGCCCCTGCTGGTCTGATGGCCCATGAAGCTGCCGCGCCGGTAACCTGCACCGTAAACTCCGGACTACTACCCTGGTAAGCAATATTCGAAGCCACCTTCGCTGTACCATAATACAGATCAAGAGCTGTCTGATTGGGCAGGAGGTTTACATATTTAAACCTTGAGTACCCTGAATCAGGCAATGTAATATTGTCTGTGACAACAACACCTTTTGCATTGGCACCGGTATCGGTAAGGTGAATGGTATAATTGGTTCCAAAGAAAATAGCGTTTCCGGCAAAGCTCTGCGAAAACAATACAACTGAATCTTCGGACGTACCTACTTTGGGCCTTGACACCACCAGATCTATTTGTTTAGGATCCAGTGCCAGATAGTCTGGGTTACTTGAACCACCTGTGTTCAGTCCGCCACCCGGAAAAGGATAAGGGAATGTAAGGGTGGTACTTACACGATTACCGTTAATTTTCAGCTGTGCATTTGAGTTAACGGCATATGCCATAGCATAGTTAATCTTGATATAAGCTTTTCCGGTGGTTGGCACCAGATCCAGCTCCCGCTGAATATTTTTCTCACATGACATCAGACCTACTGCGGTAATGATGGCAATGATGGGTATGATCAATTTTTTCATTGTAAACTGTTTTACGTTCTTGGTTAAGGTTTACTGAACCACATTTCATAAGTATGGTAATCTGATTTATCACCACCGAATTTGCGCAGTTCATCCAGGTTCCATACATACTCCGAATTGTATCGGGGTCTTACACGGTAAACAGGTTTACCGAGGTTAACTGCGGCCAGTGTGGGCAGCGTAAAACCTTTGAATACCTGCTGACCGGTTAAAGGATCAATATCGGTGTAATGGAATCTTCTCAGATCTACCCAGGTTTCAACCCAGTTCCATGCCCAACCTGAAATATACTTTTGCAGCATAATATCTGTCATGGTTAAAGTGGCCGGAGTTTGCTGAACATTACGCGAAGCGAGGTATGTAGCACGTTGAGTAGCAGAGATAGGAGATCCATTGAAAATATTAGCCGCCCCTCTTAAGCCACTGTAATTCTTATTGATAAAATCAAAATGCGCATTGATACCAGCCAGATAGGCAGCATGTGCCCCGGCGAGGTTATTTTTTCTGAACTGAGCTTCTGCTTTAATAAACTGAATTTCCGAATAGGTCATCACCGGCATTACAGCCTTGTTTTTGAAAAGGTATTTACCATTATCCAGGAAAGTAGCAGCAGAAGGGTTACCAATGGTCGTATCTGCCCACAATACAGGCACTCTTCTTCTGAAGTTAACACCCGAAGTTGACGCACTCAAAGGATCTCCCAATCCCGGATCAACACCTCTGTACCCACCATTATTGGTGCCTGATGTATCAGCAGATGCAGATAGCATATGTGGTAAACGCGGGTCTCTGTTCTCAGCCCAGGTAGTACCGGCAAGTGTAGTTCCATCCAATAAACGCACCATGAAATTACTTTGTCTGAATAAAGTAAGGTTATCACGGTAAGGACCAAAGAAATTGGCATCATCGTTTTTAGAAGCATCAAATGGAATCACAAAATCATCTGCAACACTCGCCAAAGCGTTATCGCAGTATTTGATCACTGAATCAGCATTATAAGATGCTTTGTTTGATAAATGGTTCCAGTTACGGGCAAGAATACCATAAGTGAATCTTTTCCATTTAGTAACGTCACCATTATAAGAATAATCGCCCAGATTAAGTGTATTGGTAGATTTTACAGCTTCCGCCATTTCAAGGTACTTGATGGCTACTCTACACAATGAATCAACGCCTTTGTAAACTACATCCTGTGTATCATATTTGAAGTAGTAGGTATTTTCCTTAAACGCATCGTTAAAGATAATTTCACCATGATAATCTGTAGCTGTCTGGAACATATAGGCTTTGAGTGCAATAGCAGCTCCTACGTAATCGAAGCGGTTATCTCTCAAACCGGTTGTTATAATATAGTCCAGATTTTTACCCAAGCCATAATAGGTCTGGCGCCAGATATCGCCTGAAGCATCACTGTTGGCAATATAACTATGGGTATCCCATACGTCATTATTACCATTCGCCATGGTGAGCCAGTTCTGGATATACTTACCCACATAACGGGCATCAAATTGTGTACCACGTGGAATAGCAGCAAGCATGGCAGGAAAAACAGAACCCACAGAAGGAGCCTGCGTAGTATCAGGGTCAGAGTTAATATTGAGGTATTTCTTACAACCTGATGCTATCAGCATGGTTAATAAGAAACCTGCTATGTATATTCTTTGTTTCATAATAGTATGATTTATCAGGTTTTAGAATTGAACTTTTATACCAACATTGATACCGCGTGGTGTGGCAACAGAACCGAAATCAATTCCCTGTCCACCAAATCCACGTGCATTACCGGCATTGATACCGTTTACATTCGGATCAACACCTGAGTAATTGGTAATCATAAACAAATCAGTACCTGTAACAAAAATGGAAGCCTGTTTGAATACTTTCTGACGCTTCAATATAGAAGCAGGCAATCTGTAAGCCAATGTCAGGTCTCTCATTCTAACCCAGTTCACATTCTCAATAAATTCAGCTTCAGGTAATGTTGATACAGATGCCGAAGATGAATAAAAGTCATTTCTCAGGAATGGTGTTACTGCAATAGTGTTTACAGTTGGGTTAGCCGTATTCTGTAAACCATCGGCCAGCACACCTTTGATTACCCTTGGTGTTTCCCTGTCGAGTGTATTAACGCTGGTACCCTGTGTACGCATCATCATCTCATTGGCATTAAACACATCCCCACCTTTACGGATATCGAGGTTGAAACTTAACTGCCATGATTCACCAAAAGATAATTGGTTGATCAAACCGATTTTGAAGTCAGGATTTCTATCTCCGATCGGATCAAAGTTCGCCTGAATCAAGGGCAAACCTGTGGTTGGTGAAATCAGGATATCACCACGGTTGTTACGCTGATAAGTACTTCCCGAAATATTGGCCAGTGATGTACCCACTGATACCTGTGAACGGGCATTACCATATAACCATGTATCAGAATCGTAATAAGCAGGCAGATCAGCAGGCATTTTTTCAACAATAACCCTGCTCTTATCAAAGTTCACGGTTACATCCCATCCGAAGTTTTTACTTCTTACAGGTGTTGCTTTCAATTGAACTTCCCATCCTTTAGCAGACAATTCACCACCATTGATGTATTTCAGTACGAAACCGGTACCATAACTCAAACGGTTAGACACAATCTGCTTGGTAACTTTATTATTGAAATAAGCCACATCCACAGTAATTCTTCTTTTCAGGAAATTCAATTCCGCACCTACCTCAAAGTTTTTAGAAAACTCAGGCTGCAGATCGAAGTTGTTACCAAATACACCCAGTGCATATCCACCACCTGTTGTAATCTGGCTACCAAAACTGTAATCGATCACATAAGGTACATATGGTGCTTTACCACTGGTTGCATAAGAAGCACGCAGTTTACCATAATCCAACCATTCCATTTTTTTGAACAGTTGAAGATCAGAGAACACAAAGCTCGATGAAAGTGAACCATAATTAAAGAATGGCTGCTTATCATTATACTTTGAAGTAAGTGTTGATACACCTTCACGTGTAGCTGATGCGGTAATAAAGAAAAGGTTATTGAAACCAAAAGTATAATTACTGAAATACCTTACTTTACGGATCTGCTCCCTGGTAAGTCTCGCATCTCTTGAAAGTGGATCGGTATTGTTGATAGATACGAAATCAGGCTCATAAAATCTTTCGCCTCTTTGAGCATTGATCGATCTTTTAGCATCTTCAATATAAGCACCAAAGGTTAAACTGTTGGTGAACTTCTTGGCGATGGTTTTGGTGAAAGTAGTTCTGAAAGTACCATTCAGACCTCTGAAGTTCTGCTGATAGCTACTGAAATAACCTCTGGTAATAAAGCCCCATCTTGAATAAGGGTGTGTTACAAACATACCATCGGTAGAAAACTGATCCACACCCACGATCCAGTTCATGTTCCACCACTTATATGGAGTATAAGCAATATTCACGTTACCGGTAATACGGTCGTTTCTATCGTTTGATTTATTTTTATTGACATCCCAGAATGGGTTATCAGCCTCTGCTGCCAGGTTGCCTGCCAGGTTATTACGAAGCGGGCGTCTGGTACCATCAGGATTGATGTAAAGACGAATATCATCATTTAATGGCCAGTTAATGATATTCGGATAATATGAGTTCAGCCCTTTGGGTGCTTTATCGTTATTACTGATCGTA
Organism: Sediminibacterium goheungense; assembly: GCF_004361915.1. Lineage (GTDB taxonomy): Bacteria > Bacteroidota > Bacteroidia > Chitinophagales > Chitinophagaceae > Sediminibacterium > Sediminibacterium goheungense. The sequence goes on from NZ_SNWP01000010.1 coordinate 267,655, forward strand.
TACATCCAGCTTGAGCTCATGGTTACTTTCTTACCCAGCTTTGCAGAACCCGTTAAACGGAAATTCATTCTTTCAAAACTGGTATTGGGAACGATACCTTCCTGTTTCAGGTAACCTGCAGAAAAACGGTAAGTAGCATCAGCAGTTCCGGCTTCAACACTTACGTTATGCTGCTGGGTTTTAGCTGTTCTGAAAAAATTACGCAGGTTATCATACAACTGCGTTCCTTTCGGATAAGCCGGACCAAACATTCTGAAACCATAGGTTGCATAAGAGTTAGGATCTGCCAACCCTGCGGCACCACGGCCGTATACAGTTTGTATCTGGGGAAAACGATATACTTTATCCCAGCGGAAAGAGTTATCGTAGTTAACCCTTGTGCGACCAGCTGTACCTTTACGTGTGGTAATGATAATGGCACCCGAAGTACCATCAGAACCATATAATGCAGTAGCTTCCGGGCCTTTCAGGATGGTAATATTTTCAATGTCGTCTGGATTCAGATCCGCAATACGGTTGGTATAATCACTGTTTCTGTTACCCATGGCAATACCATTGGGGTTAGATGCAGCCGGTAATGCCTCCTGATTCAGAGAACTGTTATCCAGGGGAACACCATCCACTACAAAAAGTGGCTGGTTATTACCCGCAATAGATGCACCACCACGCAGAATTACCTGGGCACTCGCACCTGGTAAACCTGATGTAGAGGTAACAGCCAGACCCGGTACGCGACCAGCGAGCGAGTTAAGGAAGTTTTCTCTTCTCGTCTGGGCAACATCATCACCTTTCACTACAGGTGCCTGATAAGCCAGTTCACGCTTGTTTCTTTGCTGACCGTAAGCGGTTACAACCACATTACCTAGCTCTTTATCGTTGGTTACCATTTTAATACTGATGGTTTTCTCATCAGCAACAGTCATGGTAACAGACGCATAACCTACATAAGCGAAAGTGAGGCGTTGACCTTTCTCAGCCGCAATAGAATAGTAGCCGGCTGTGTTGGTTTGTGTTCTTTTGTTCGTGCTCCCGTTTGTAACGGTAACACCAACCAGAGGCGTTCCATCCTCATCTGCCAGTACCGTTCCGGAAACGGTTGACTGACCCTGACTGAATGCAGGTAACGAGGAAATGAAAAATAGCAGCAGTGCCATTCTCATAACAGTTAGACATTTTCTCATTTTGGTATGTTTTCGATTTAAGGTTTAAGGCGTTTGCTCCTTATTCCATGACAGACAATCAAATCCCGCAAAACAATGCATCACCCCCGGCTTTTATTGCTGCAAAAAGCTGCAAAAAAATAAGGACAGATTATCGAAAAGCGGAATAATAAAGCAATGTTAAAATTTAACGTGCATATTTACGAATATATTTATCCATATTTTTTTTCACATCTAAAGGCAAATACCAGAGTATCCGCAAAAACCTGCATTTGATAGACCGAACTGCGGTTTTTAACGGTTTTAGAGGTAATCAGGTACCTAAATCGTAACTTTATAGAACGGTTATGCCCTTCTGAACATAAGGGACGAGTTTGGGGTCTGAGGGATCCAGTTCAGTAATTAATATGTCAATTTCCTCGGGTTTACATACCTGAAGTCGTTGTGTAGTATTTAATTTTTCTGAAATAGCCAACGAAACCGTCTTCTGGGCACAGTGCATCATGGCCCTTTTTACTTCAATAATTTCCCATTCCAGATCGGTGATACCATAATTGGCATCCATGCTATTGGTACCCAGAAAACAATAATCAGCCCTGATACCCGATAAACGCTGTATTACTTCGGCACCCACTGATATCTGGGCCGTTTTGGATAATTTATTGCCTAAGAAAATCACTTCACTACTCGGATGCTCCAGCAGTTCCAGTGCAATAGGCACACTTACGGTAATAAACGTGGCATTCAGTTCAGGGGGAAGAGCCTTAACCAGTTCCCGGATAGTAGTACCACCCGATAAAACCACAAACATGCCATCCTTAATAAGTTCTATTGCTTTATAGGCAATACTTTTCTTCTCAGGCAATGAGTAAATGGTACTGGTTTCAAGGGTAAAATGGAACGACTTTGATAAGGCACCGCCATGTACTTTGATCAGCTTCCCTTCATCAGCTAATTCCTGAAGATCACGGCGAACCGTATCTTCCGAAACATCCAATTGCACACTGAGGTCAGATGACAATACTTTATTATGAATATTGATTTGCTGAATGATATAAGCCTGGCGTTCTTTCTTAAGCATGGTTAAAAATAAGGAAATGATAGAATTGCCCAATTTCCTAAGACCCAAAATTGTATTTTCGCCTTTTCAGCGAAAAGAGTGAGTAGTCAGTAGTGAGTAGTGAGTAGTGAGTATATGAACAAAAAAACCTCTACTCACTACTCACTACTCACTACTCACCATTGACCATCATGATTTCAGAAAACACAAAACAACAGATCCTCAACCGTATTGATATCATAGATATCGTAGGGGAATTTGTGAAGCTGAAAAAAAGAGGTACGAATTATATCGGGAACTGCCCTTTTCACAACGAGAAGACCCCTTCTTTTACCGTATCGCCCACCAAAGAAATCTATAAATGCTTCGGTTGTGGCAAAAGCGGCAATTCCATCACTTTCCTGATGGAACATGAGAAATATAGTTTCCCTGAAGCACTTCGCTGGCTGGCGGCCCGATACAATATTGAAATTGAAGAAACCGAAGTAAGCCCGGAACAAAAACAACAGCAACTTACTTCTGAGAGCCTGTATGCCATCAATCATTTCGCCCAGAAATTCTTCTCTCAGCAATTACTCGAAACCGATGAAGGCAGAAATATTGCCCTCTCCTATTTAAAGGAACGGGGGTTTAGAGAGGATATCATTCATAAATTTCAAATTGGCTATAATCCCGAAGCCAGAGATACGCTTACTAAAGCACTACTTGCCAACCAGTTTAACCGTGAAATATTACCCAAAACAGGTTTGGTGGCATTACGTAACAATGATGAACTGGTAGACAATTACCGCAATCGTATCATATTCCCCATTCACGGTAATACTGGTAAAATCATTGGCTTTGGCGCCAGGGTAATCGGCAAAAGTGATCGTGGCCCTAAATACATCAACACACCGGAAAATGAGATTTATGTAAAGAGCAGGATTTTATACGGTGCCTATCAGGCAAGGATGGCTATTGATAAAGCAGATGAATGTTTACTGGTAGAAGGATATACAGATGTGGTAAGCTTACACCAGGCAGGTATTGAAAATGTGGTAGCCAGTGGTGGTACTTCTTTAACTACCGATCAGATACGCCTCATAAAAAAATATACCAGCAACCTCACCATTATTTATGATGGTGATAATGCAGGCGTAAAAGCAGCTTTACGCGGATTAGACATGGCCCTCGAAGAAGGACTGAATGTAAGACTTGTACTCATTCCCGATAACGAAGATCCGGACAGCTATGTAAACAAAGTGGGGGTCAGTGCTTTTAATGAGTTTGTAGCCAAATCAAAAAAAGATTTTATTCTCTTTCAGCTGGAAGTAATGCTGAAAGAAGCCGGTAATGATGTAAGCAGAAAAAGTGCGGTTGTAAACCAGATTGCTGAAACCCTCAGTAAAATCAACAAAGCAGAAGATTTTACCCGTCAACAGGATTATATCAGACAATGCGCGGGCCTACTGAGGATTGATGAAGCCGGACTGACCAATCTGGTTAATAAATACAAACGTGATAAAATTGCCAAGGAAGAAAAAAAACAAATTTCTTTTGACGATGTAAATAACCAGTTACAGGAAGGCGGTCAACCGGAAGATGTATTGGATGATACCAGTCGCTTATTTGCACAGGATGAGGCGCATGAAAGGAATATTCTCCGGGTACTGCTTGAATATGGTCTTAAGCCTTGGGATGAGACCAACAATATGGCCGATTATATTTTTCAGGAACTGGAACATTTTCATTTCGAAACACCGGCATTGGAAAAATTATATGAAGAATACAAATCATGGTATACGCAGGGACTTGAACCTACTACCAAAACCATGCTGTACCATAATAATGAAGAAATAAGAAACCTGGTGATCAGTATCTCTGTATTTCCATTTGAATTAAGTCAGAACTGGGACGAAGTATTGGAAGGCATGAACATTGTAAACCGAGATACCAGTAAGCAGGATGTAATGATGAGCGTGAACTATTATAAACTTCGCCGCATTAAAAAAATGATTGAAGAAAACCAGCGCGATATAGAAAATGCTCCATTAGAGAATTTCAAGCCATTACTCGAAGTACATAAATACCTCAAAGAAGCAGAAAGATCTATTACCAATCAGCTGGGAACGGTGATTATTAAGTGAGTAGTGAGTAGTGAGTAGTGAGTAGTGAAAAAAACGGGGTATAACATTCATTTATTATAAATAATTAAATAACACTTACTCACTGCTGACTACTCACTACTCACTGTCAGAATTGCAACGAAAACGCCGTCCCCTTTCCTTCTATTGACTGCACAGTAATATTTCCTTTGTGGAGCATCATGATTTGTTTACAAAGGCTCAGTCCGATACCACTGCCATTCTTTTTGGTACTGAAGAACGGAATAAAGATATTGTTCATCACTTCTTCGCTCATACCCGTTCCATTGTCTGTTACTTTAATCACTACTTTTTTATTGGGCATTTCAAGTGCTGAGAGTGTGATACGCGGATTTTCAGTTTCTTTCACTGCATCCATCGCATTCACAATAAGATTGATTAAAACCTGTTCAATTAGATTATGGTCCAGCTCTATAGACAACGCCGGATCCTTTAAAACGATATCCATCTCAATCTTTTTCTGATCAAGTGTTGGCTCCATGAGGTTATGCATATTTTCAAAAAGATCGCGTACATAAACATGCGTAAGATTAGGCTGGGTTACTTTATTCAGGTTTCTGTACACTTCTGCAAATTTCAATAACCCCTCACTTCTTTTTTTAATGGTATCGATACCTATGGTAAGATCTTCCGCCAGACCGATATCATGATGCAGGTTCATGGCAGATGATTGTAGCCGGTGATGAAGCGTATCGGCTAATGAAGAAATGGGGGCAACAGAATTCATGATTTCATGTGTCATAACACTTAATAACCGCTGCCAGGCTTTTGATTCTGTTTCATCAAGTGCCTCATTTACGTTTTGAAAAGCAATCAATTTGAATATTTTCTCATCAGTCTGAAAAGCGGTTGCAGAAATCAATACACGTAAATTATTTTTTTCCTGATGCACGGTTACCACAATACTATTACCAGGCTTTACACTTGCCAGCTGTTCATATAACACAGGGTCTCTTTTTTCAAGTGAATGAAGGGTCTTCAAATAGGGTGTAAGCAGCATTTTCTTGAGCGATTCATTCATCCATACTACTTCACCTGTTTCTACTTCATAAGAAAGAATACCTGTATCAACCAACTCAAGTATTTTCTGAAGGTATTGAAACTGGGTCTCCTTCTCTCTTGTAATCAATTTAAATGTTGAGTTAATATCATTAAAACCTTTTCGCAGTGGCTGTAACTCATGTGGTGCATTCTGCACATTAAAATTTCTGGAGAAATCCCTGTATTGTATCGATTCAACAAATTCTTTTACCTCTTCCTCTGCCAGTTTATGAAACCTGTAAAAATCATAAATCTGGTAAATGATAATCGGGAGCAGCACAATCGCATATACATATTTTTCACGTACCACCAGAAATGCCGTTGCTGTAAGTACGATAAAAAGGAAAGCTACCCTGATCAGGATATCCCAATGGAAAGAATTTTCTTTTTTATTTTTCTTTCTACTCATTTTTTCTTTTTAGAGTTCATACTTACTGAGTCTTCGATACAAGGCAGTTCTGGTAAGACCCAGTTCTTTAGCCGCTTTACTGATATTACCATTGTGCTTATCGATTACTTTCATAATCGTATTTTTTTCAAGCGTACTGAGTTTTAGCTCAGCAGTATCTTCTGTATCTGTAACCGGATTCTCCAATGGAGAAAACAAGAGATCTTTTGCTTCAATCAATTCCGACTCTGCCATGATAATAGCCCTTTCGATGGTATATTGCAGTTCACGCACATTCCCTGGAAATGAATACTGCTGTAGTTTTTCAATAGCCGAATCAGCCATACTGATATTGGGTTTAAAATATTTCGCCGCATACATTCTGGCAAAATGATTGGCAAGTAAGGGTATATCCTGTTTTCTTTTCCGAAGCGGAGGCACCACAATTTCAACCGTATTGATGCGGTAAATCAGGTCTTTTCTGAATTTATTCTCATTCGCCAGTTCCTGTAAGGGTAAATTGGTGGCACAGATCAACCTGATATCAACAGGAACCGCCTGATTGGTACCAAGCCTGGTTACCTGACGGTTTTGTAATACGGTTAATAATTTAGCCTGCTGCTGCAGGGTAATATTTCCGATTTCATCGAGAAACAAAGTGCCTTCATGTGCCGTTTCAAATCTACCTGCACGATCATCTCTTGCATCAGTAAACGCACCCTTTTTATGCCCGAAAAGTTCACTCTCAAACAAACTTTCCGTTAATGAACCAACATCTACTTTTACATAGGGCCCGTTTACACGCAAAGACTGCTTGTGAATAGCAGCGGCAATTAAATCTTTACCTGTTCCATTTTCTCCCAGTATCAGGATATTGGCATCCGTAGGAGCAATTTTCGATAACTTATAAAATATCTCCTGCATTACTTCACTTTCGCCCAACATCATATTACCCATTTTTCCAGAAGCGAAAGCCTTATTGTTGGGGTCGTTCCCCTTTACAGCCACAGATCCTTTCAAAACGGTAGCAATGGTATCCAATAACTTCTCATTGTGCCAGGGTTTTACCATAAAATCGGAAGCACCGTCTTTCAGTGAACGAACAGCCAGATCAATATCACCATATGCGGTAATCATGATAACGGCAATATTGGGTTTGATTTCCTTGATCCGTTTCAGCCAGAAAATACCTTCGTTTCCTGTGTTGATAGATGCATTGAAATTCATATCCAGCAAAACCAGGTCAAAATCACCGGCTCCCAGCAAGGCAGGCAACTGTTCCGGATTTTTTTCTGTTACTACTTCCTTTACTTCCGGACGTAATAGTAGCCGAACGGCTGTTAATACATCTGGATCATCATCTATAACCAGTATGCTCGCTTTTTTTAAACTCATGTAAGAATCTTTTTACCTGAATCATCCATCCGAATATTTCAGTCCATAAATATACCGGTTCACTAATAATCTGAGAACGAATAGATTATAATCCTTCATGCCTACCCACCTGTATCAAAAGCGGACAATAATTGTATCAAAACCGGACAGTATGCCTGAGACTAAAAATATAACTCACTGATTTTCAGTTACTCTAAAGATTGGCATCATCCTTTCAATAAAGCTGGTATATATAGAAAAATGAAAAAAATCATTAAAAATAAAACTACACTTACGGGAATCATACTATTTGCATTTACCGTGGGGCTTATCGCCTGCGTACTTTGTTTCTGTGATAATGAATCCAGACAGACCCTGGAAATTTCAACCATCAATTTCATACACCTTATTTAAAAGAAAATATCAGCACGTGGACAGAGTTATTCAAAAAAAGAAGTGGAATTCCAAAAGAATCATGACCCTTGCGGGTATAACAGGTATACTGTTATTAATTGCTGCCAGCTATTACTACACATCCGGAAAACCCAAATTAAATGTTGACCTGGAAAGAATTACGATCAGTGAGGTTAAAAAAGCAGCTTTTAAAGAGTTTATTCCGGTGAATGGAGTGGTGCTTCCACTTACCACTATTTATCTGGATGCATTAGAAGGCGGACGCGTAGAAGAAAAATACGTAGAAGATGGCGCCATCATGAAAAAGGGGCAGCCCATTATGCGCTTATCCAATACAGATCTTGCCTTAAATCTCGTAACACAAGAAACCCAGGTATTTAACCTCCTTACACAAATGCAGATCGCAAGAAACGCAGCTGAACAGAATACCGTTACCAGATTGAACCAAATGACAGATGTAGATAACCTGCTCAAAGAAGCAAAACGTGTATATGAGCTGAACAAACATCTGTATGAACAAAAAGCTATCGGAGCACAGGAGTTCAGACAATCTGAGAACAATTATAATTATCAACTGGAGAAAAAGAAACTGGCACAGAAAATACTGGGACAGGATTCTGTTTCAACAAAACAAAGTCTGGAACAGGCCAAACAGTTGTTTGAAGGATCAAGAAACGCTTTGCAACTTACAAGAAAAAAAGTAGGAGACCTTGTTGTACGTGCCCCTATTGATGGTCAGCTTACTTCACTCGACGCTGAAATTGGCCAGAATAAAAATAAAGGCGAAAGATTGGGTCAGATAGATGTACTCAATGGTTTTAAGGTTAGGGTCGACATTGATGAACATTATATCTCAAGGGTATTTATTGGTCTGAAAGGAGATTTCAGCTTTGCCAATAAAAAATACACCCTAAAAATTACCAAAGTATATACACAGGTTACCGGTGGCCGCTTTCAGGTAGACATGCAGTTTGAAGGTGAAATACCACAAGGCATCAGACGCGGACAAACATTACAGATTGGACTTGCCTTGAGCGATGAAACAGAAGCCATATTGATTCCAAGAGGAGGTTTTTACCAGCAAACAGGCGGCAACTGGATATTCAAATTAAGCGCTGATGGATCCAAAGCCTATCGTGTAGACATACAGTTGAACAGACAAAATCCTGATTTCTATGAAGTAGTACAAGGGCTTGTTCCGGGAGAGAAGGTAATCACTTCCAGTTATGAAAATTACGGAAATATGCAGGAACTGGTGTTGAAGAAACAATAAATTATGTGAATGGTCAATGGTGAATTCAGCTTCTATTGATCATTCACCATTGACCATTCACCTAACAATATTTTATACCATACAAATAACAATCATGATAAAAATTACCAACCTCGAAAAAGTTTACAGAACGGATGAAGTGGAAACCATTGCGCTGAACAAACTTTCTATGGAAATTAAAAAAGGAGAATTTGTTGCAGTGATGGGTCCGTCGGGTTGTGGAAAATCTACCCTTTTAAATATTCTGGGATTATTAGATGACCCTGATGCTGGAAGTTTCATTTTCAATGGTCAGGAAATAGCCGGTTTTAATGAAAGACAACGTGCTGATGTAAGAAAAAGAAATATTGGATTTGTTTTCCAGAGTTTTAACCTGATTGATGAGTTGACGGTTTTCGAAAATGTTGAGCTACCCCTGATTTACACAGGTGTAAAGGCTGCTGAGCGTAAGCAGAAAGTAGAAGAAGTACTGGAAAAAGTTCAAATTATGCACCGCCGTAATCACTACCCACAACAGTTATCAGGCGGACAGCAACAACGTGTTGCCGTAGCACGTGCGGTGGTAAATAATCCCAAACTGATTCTGGCAGATGAACCTACCGGAAACCTCGACTCTTCGAATGGTAATGAAGTAATGGAGCTATTAACCAATCTCAATGAACAGGGCACTACCATTGTAATGGTTACACACTCTGAACATGATGCCAGATATAGTCACAGAATTATACGTATGCTGGATGGCCAGACTGTTACTGAAAATATACTTGTATAGCCGGATTATTCAGTTGCACCTTCTATAAGCACTTCACCCTCAAATTATATAAAATGATACGAAATTTTTTCGTGATTGCCTGGAGAAACATAACTAAAAATAAAATTTTCTCTTTCATTAATATCGCAGGCCTTGGTATTGGTATGGCCTGTACCATCATGATCTTTCTTTGGGTGCAGTATGAAAAAAGTTGGAACAAAACCCAAAAAAACTACGATCAGGTTTTTGAGGGCTTTTCAACACGAAACTTCAATGGTGAATTATCTACCGGATCTGATCTGATGTTTCCATTACCCAAAGCGGCTAAAGAAAATTTTCCGGAAGTAGAAGGCTCCACTCTGGTATCCTACGGCGAAAACACTTTGTTTACCGTTAACGACAAGAAAATAAAACGCCCTACCATTCATGTCACCAATGATTTCTTTGATGTATTTACCTATGAATTTATACACGGCGATGAATCGGCCATCAAAGAACCCAATGGAATTGTAGTAACAGAAAGTACAGCCAGGGCTCTTTTCAACAATACAGACGTAATAGGAAAGATTGTTGAACTGAACCGATACAGAAGCGTAACCATCAGAGCAGTTGTTAAAGATGTTCCTCCTTCTTCTACCCTGCTCTTCGATGCCATTGTACCTTTTGATGCCTCGTCCGATTGGGTTAAACAGTCACTTACAGACTGGGTCAATTGTAATAACCGGGCATTTTTTAAAGTAAAGAAAGGCACCAGCATTGCTTCCCTTGAACAGAAATTACTGACGCTGATCAAAAAAAGTTCTCCCGCTGAAAATCCTACTACAAGAGGTGGGTTATTACTTCAACCGATGAGTAAATGGCGCCTGTATGAGGAATTCAGAAATGGCAAAAACACCGGAGGCCGTATACAATATGTAAATCTTTTTTCCTGGATCGCCATCATTATTCTGATTATTGCCTGTGTAAACTTTATGAATCTGTCTACGGCGCGTTCAGAAAAAAGAGCCCGGGAAGTAGGTATCCGTAAAACTTTGGGCTCCGAAAAAAAACAATTACTGTTACAGTTTATCTGTGAATCTATATTGGTTTCGATGCTTGCATTTCTACTGGCTGCAGCACTTATATATACAGGTTTACCATTTTTCAACCGACTGCTGAATCAACAAATCAGCATCCCCTATCAATCGCCGGTTTTCTGGCTTGGTATCTTAGGCATAATTATATTAACGGGTATTATCGCTGGTAGTTATCCTGCTTTTTATCTCTCAGCTATGAAACCCGTAAAGGTTTTAAAAGGAAGTTTTCTGCCAGGTAAACAGGCGCTGCTTCCACGCAGAATTTTGGTAACAGCACAGTTTGCAGTTTCCATTGTATTGATATCTGCCACCATCATTATTTACCAGCAGATCAGGCACGTACAAAACCGGGATCTGGGTTACGATACCAATAACCTTATTATGGTAAATGCTACTGGCGACATGGGTAAGAATTATGAAATTATGAGAAACTCTTTATTGCAGAGTGGCATGATAGAAGCTGTGAATACTACGAGTTTGCCGGTTAGCAATATTTTTGGATTTACATCGGGTGTAAGATGGGCAGGTGCTCCTGAAGACCCCAACCTGATTATTGGATTTCTGGGATCCGGTGAACACTTCGCAGACATCATGAAAGCCAGAATGCTCGATGGCCGAGACTTTAAAAAAGGTGATAGCAACTGTGTTATACTAAATAAAGAAGCCATTCGTGTCATGAAACTGAAAAATCCTGTAGGGTCTACTATTAACTGGGCAGGCAGAGAACGACGTATTACAGGAATTGTTGATGATCTTATCATGACTTCCCCTTACGCATTACCCATACCTCTTATGCTGGCTTATGATCCTAACTGGATCGGCAGTCTCAATATCAGGATCAAGCGAGGTGTCGAAGTAAAGAAAGCTTTACAGCTCATTGAAACAATATATAAAAAATATAATACAGAATACCCCTTTGAATACACTTTTGCCGACACTGCTTTCAATGAAAAATTTGCAAATGAAAAACTGATTGGGAATCTGGCATTCATTTTTGCCAGTCTGGCTATTTTTATTTGCTGCCTTGGATTATTTGGTCTGGTCTCATTCTCTATAGAAAGAAGAACCAAAGAAATCGGTATCAGAAAAATACTAGGTGCTTCTGTACAAAGTCTTCTCGCACTGATGTCGAAAGAATTCCTGCTTCTTGTATTCATTTCCTTTGCCATTGCCATTCCTTTTGCATGGTGGTTGATGAATACATGGCTGAGTAATTTCAGCTATCGTATTGATATCGGTATTGGCATTTTCTTCTTTGTTGGAATTATCACTTTATTGATCTGCTTAATCACTGTTGGATTAAATGCCTTTAAAACAGCTACAGCCAACCCGGTAAAAAGTTTAAGAACAGAATAACCCATACTAAAAAATACTGCTATGCTTAAAAGTTATTTCATCATCGCCATGAGAAACCTGTGGAGAAACAGAAGCTTCTCAATTCTGAATATTGCAGGGCTTACTATAGGCATAGCAGTATTTCTATTGATATTGGAGTATACAAGATTTGAAAAAAACAGCAACCGTTTTCATAAAAACTATAACAGTCTTTACCGGCTGGCAGTAAGCCAGCCCAAGGAAAACAATACTTCCTATTATATAGCACCGGGTTATGCGCCAGTTTTAAAAAACGGAATATCGGGTATCGATGCCTGTATACGTGTAGCCGAAGGTCTGGGAGCAGGTGTTATTCATCAGACTGGTAAAGAGATAGCCGGCAATAGTTTCAGGGGAGAAAATGTGATCTATGCTGACAATGGTTTTTTTGATGTTTTCAGTTTCCCCCTGATTGATGGTAATGGTTCTCTACAGGAACCCGCAACCATGGCAATAACAGAATCTCTGGCACTGAAAATTTTTAAAAGAAAAGATGTGGTTGGAGAAAGTGTGACCATGAATAATCAGTTTGGTAAAACGGATTATCGTATCACCGGTGTATTTAAAGATATCCCCGCTACCTCTGATATACGTACAGACATCGTACTATCACTCAACACATTGGCTTCCGCACAGAATCGGGATGGGAATGACTGGGCAGATCCTGCCACTCTCGAATCGGGCTTTACAACCATCTACCTTAAACTTAGCAATGCTGCATCTGAAGAGAATATTGCTACATCCATCACAACACTCTATAGAAAAACAAAAGCTGGAGAAGAACAAACAAACATATTGCTGCAACCATTTAAATACCTGCATCTGGCTCCATCTCTTGACTATCCTTTGCAAACCTATGGTAGTCTTGGATTTGTATGGGCCATTGGTGCGGTTGCTGCACTCATACTGATTATCGGATGGATCAATTATATTAATCTCTCTACTGCACTGGCACTGAAAAGAGCCAAAGAAACAGGTATTCGTAAAGTATTGGGGGCGAGTAAATGGCAATTGAGTATTCATTACCTTTCCGAAACACTGGTAATTACATTTTTATGTTCCTTATTGGCTTTATTGATTGTACAAATTATTCAACCATTCTTTAACAACATTACCGGCAAAGAACTATCTCTTGGCATTTTCCTGCAAGACTATAGCTGGACAACTGCTTTATCCATCATTTTGCTCGGTGCCTTGTGCGCAGGTGGTTATGTAGCTTTTTCATTAAGCCGATTCAAACCGATCGATATCCTGAACGGAAAAAAACTGGGTATAGCGGGAGGAAACAATCTGAGAAAGGTATTGGTGGTATTTCAATTTACAGTATCCGTACTACTTATCATTGGAACCATCGTAGTGATTAAACAGCTCAGTTTCATGAAATCGAAAGGCAATGGTATGAATATGTCACAATTACTGGTTATCAAAGGACCTACTGTTGCATCGGAAAACCAGGCCCAAAGGAACAGTGATTTTAAAAACACACTCAGTACGCTTCCGTATATCGGCAAGCACGCTGCCTCGAATAATGTACCGGGACGCGGATACAATTTTACAGCTGAGGGCATTACCAGCCAGCAACCATTAAAAGGCGACGAGAAGAAAGGATATGCCATGTTCATTACAGACAATCAATTTTTTGATACCTATGGCATACAGCTTTTACAGGGACGCTCCTACACAAGAGAAGAAGCTGATGCCGGATGGACAAATTCAAAAAAACTAATGCTGAATGAAACAGCCGCAAGACAGCTGGGTTTTAATACCAAAGAAAATATTGTTGGTAAAAAAGTAATCTGGGGCAGTGAGTATGAAGTGGTAGGACTGGTAAAAGATTATCATCACTTATCGTTAAGACAACAGATTGATCCAATGATTTTCTTACCGTCTGTATCTTTTGTATACTTCACGGTTCAAATCAACACAAGTGACATACAAAGTAAACTGTCTGATCTGAAAAATATCTATCAGTCAAGATTTCCAGGTAATCCCTTTGAATATTTTTTTGCTGATGAAAGTTATAACAGTCAATACACTGCCGAGCAAAACCTGGGAAAAGTATTTATTGCTGCTGCGTTGATTGCCATATTTATTGCCTGTCTCGGTTTATTTGGTCTTACCGCATTTGCAACCCAGCAACGTAATAAGGAAATCGGCATCAGAAAAGTACTGGGTGCCGGAAGCGGGCAACTGGTACTTATGCTTTCCACAGATTTTATGAAGCTTGTAATGATAGCCATGGCGATTGCGATACCACTTTCCTGGTGGCTTATGCAGCGATGGCTGGAAGATTTTGCATACCGAACCGATCTGGCTGCCTGGATATTTATACTAGCGGGTTTTATTGCCTTTACCATTGCCTTTGTTACTGTTTCTACCCAGGCTCTGAAAGCAGCAAATGCCAATCCTGTAAAAAGTTTAAGAACGGAATAATTAATCATTCATACTGCTGATTATGTTTAAAATCGCTTATCGCAACCTGATCAAACAGAAAAGGACATTGCTGATTAACCTTAGCGGGCTTTCTGTTGGTATGACCGTATCATTATTGATAATGGTTTGGGTTATTAATGAACTGAATTACGACAATTATCATACGAAATCTGATCAGATATACCGTGTCACCAATCACATTGAAGTATCACCCGGTGAAACCTGGGTATGGGAATCCTCCCCACTTCCCTATACTTCATTAATGAGTAAACAGGTACCTGAAATTAATAAGGTTACCAAAATGATGACGGGCACATGGGTACCACTGATATTTGAACACAAAGGCTCTTTATTGAAAGAAGCAAATATTGCTTATGTAGATAGTAACTGGTTTTCCATGTTTAGCTATACATTACTATCAGGAAGCCTTTCTGTTTTTTCTGAAAACCCATATGGGCTTGTATTAACAGAGAGCAAGGCTAAAAAGTATTTTGGTGCGGAAGAGGCAATTGGGAAAATTTTAAAAATGGACAGCCTCTATTACACAGTTAATGCAGTTGTTGCTGACAATCCCTCCAATTCAAGCTTCAAGTTTGATATACTCAGTAATATGGCCGGTTTGATGAAAAACGAAGCCCGAAAAAAAAATGATGAGAGCTGGGGCAACTTTAATTATATCTCCTTTATACGTTTGCATGAGAACAGTAATCAAAAGCTGGTCGAAAAGAAGATTACAGAAATCCTGAGAAAAAACAAAGATGATAATACCATCAGAAGTACGTTGGTTGGTTTAAAAGACATGCATTTTGAAACGGGTCTGCAGTATTACACTTTTAGTCATACCAACCAACAAATAGTAACCGTATTCCTGGTCATTGCTGTTCTGATATTATTAACTGCATCTATTAATTATGTAAACCTTAGTACTGCCAGAGCCAGCATCAGGGCGAAAGAAATCAGCATCAGAAAAATCAATGGCGCCAGTAATAAAAATCTTTTTTTGCAGCTGATGCTGGAATCCGGACTGGTCAGTTTTGCAGCTTTAGTGATTACAGTATTACTCATGAACCTTAGCCTGCCCTACTTTAATCAGTTCACAGAAAACAATTTCACCATTTCTTTGTCAGACTGGCCGGTTACAGCCCTGGTATTGGGTACGCTTACCCTTACTACTTTACTGAATGGTGTTTATCCGGCTATGATACTGACTTCTTTTAAACCCTTGCAGGTACTTAGGGGCAGTAGCTTACCCACTATCAAAGACAGTGTATTCCGGAAAGCACTGGTAGTAACGCAGTTTACCATTTCGGTTAGCTTGATTGCTGCTACCATCATTGCCTATTTACAAATGCAGCATATTCAGCATACCGACAGTAAGTATCAAAAAGATCAGATACTCAAAGTAACAGTTCCCTGGTATGTTACAAAAGGTAAAACCAATGAAGAGATTAGCTCCTTTACACAAACCATCCAGCAAACATTGATGCAGGTACCTGGCGTTAAGAGAACTTCACAGGCCAGTGGTTCAATCATTGATCACCAGAGTACATCATCAGGTTCTTTTGATTGGAACGGAAGAGCAAAAGACTTTAATCCCTCAATCTCGGTTTTATCTGCAGATGAAATATTTCCACAAATGTTTGGATTGGAAATGAAGGAAGGAAGATGGCTGAAAGACAGAAATCAGGCTGATCAACATTCATATGTATTAAATGAAACCGCTATTAAAGAGTTAGGCATTCATAAGCCTTATATCGGTCAACGTTTTAGCTGGGGTGGTGATACAGGCGCCATAATTGGTATTGTAAAAGATTTTCATTTCAGGAGTATGCATGAAAAAATCACTCCACTCATGGTACATGGGCAATCAAACTGGCGTAGTACCATTTTCATGCAGCTTACGCCGGGTAATATACCTGATCAATTATCTTCGATAGAAAATAAATGGAAAGTACTTTTTCCGAAAATTCCTTTTGATTATAGCTTTCTCGATCAGGATTTTAATAAACTCTATAAGTCTGACCAGCAGATGGCTACGCTGATGTTTTTCTTTGCCATCATTACTATTATAGTTGCAGCACTTGGGCTTTTTGGTCTGGCAGCATTTACCGCTGAAAGAAAAATCAAAGAAATAGGTATCCGAAAAGTACTGGGGGCTTCTAGTACGCATATTGTTCAATTGATTTCAAAAGAATTCATATTATTAGTTGGCGTGGGTATTTTGATTGCCACACCCCTTTCCTGGTGGGCCATGTCTGAGTGGTTGAATAATTATGCTTATAGAATTAACATTCAGATATGGATATTCCTGTTGGCAGGATTTAGCGCCACAGCTATTGCCCTTCTTACCATCAGTATACAGGCCATTAAAGCTGCCATGGAAAACCCGGTTAAAAATCTTAGATCAGAATAGAAAACTGTACCAGTATAAAACATATCAATTATGATTCAACTTCAGAATATATTCAAATGGATAAATACAGGTAGCAATCGTGTATTTATTTTAAAAGACATCAATCTTGAAATTTCCAAGGGTGATTTTGTATCCATCATGGGACCATCAGGTTCAGGAAAATCAACGCTACTCAATATAATAGGTATGCTGGATCAGGCTTCTGAGGGCAGCTATCTTTTTAACCAGACCGATGTATATGCCTTGAAAGAAAAACAACGCTCACAGCTATACAAAGAAAATATTGGTTTCGTTTTTCAGGCCTATCATCTGATTGACGAGTTGACTGTTTATGAAAACATTGAAACACCACTTCTCTATCATAATATCAAACAATCAGACAGACAGGCCATGGTGGCAGATATACTGGATCAATTCAACATTGTAGGAAAAAAAGATCTCTTTCCGTCACAGCTATCAGGCGGGCAGCAGCAGCTGGTAGGTATTGCGAGGGCCATTATTACAAAACCAACATTATTACTGGCCGATGAACCTACCGGTAACCTGAATTCATCGCAGGGCGAAGAAATCATGGAGTTATTCCGTAAGCTGAACGAAGAAAATGGAACCACTATTATACAGGTTACCCATTCCGAAAAAAATGCCGCCTATGGTAAACGCATTATTGAACTGCTGGATGGCAGAATTGAAAAAAAATAAAAGACAGTCAGGATTATTATGAAAAAAATCATTCCTATCATATCATTTATCTTGTCGCAGCAATTGATGGCTCAAAATCAGTCTGTTAAACTCAATCTGCGTAATTGTATAGAAACTGCCATTGCCTATAATCTACAGGTAAGACAAACGGCTTATCAGCTGGCAACTGATAAAGCAAGTCTGCAACAAGCAAAAGCATCACGGCTCCCCTCTCTTAATGGTAATATTGGTCATGGCATCAATCAAGGAAGGAGTATTGATCCTTTTACCAACAGTTATGTAAATAGTGAAATTGCACAGGCTAACTACGGTATTAATAGCAGTGTTACATTATGGAATGGATCAGCCATCAATCATTCTATCAAACAGAATGAACTGAATGTACAGGCCAGCGAAATGAGCTGGCAGCAGGAAAAAGACAATGTTACAATTAATGTTATACTGGCTTATCTGCAGGTATTGAGCAATAAAGAACAACTAAGCATTGCAGAAAAACAGGTTGCCATTACAAAAGGACAAGTTGAAAGATTGATAGTGCTTAACAATAGTGGCGCGATTGCTCCCGCTACTTTATACGATTTGCAGGGACAGTTGGGTTCGGATCAACTTTCATTACTCAGTATCAAGAACAGTCTGGAGACAGCCAAAATCAGTTTGGCACAACTCATGAACCAGGCTTATTCTCCTGATATGGATCTTGAGCCACTGGAAACAAATGGTAATGCTGTTTTATACGATGCTGGCGCAGATGAGATTTTCAAAACAGCTACACAGCAATTAGCGATGATTAAAGCAGCTGAATTCAGACAAAAAAGCGCTCAGAAAAGTGTATTAACCGCACGTGCACTCCTGCTTCCAACCCTTAGTTTAAACGGAGGCCTGGGCACCAACTATTCCAGTGTGGCCAGCAGACAATTATTTCTGGGAAGTTCTGATGTAGCTACTGCTCAGTATGTAACTGTGAATAATACTAAAATACCGGTATTCGCCCCCCAAAGTAATTTTAGTTCACAAAAAATAAGCTATGGTGATCAATGGAAAAACAATTTTAATTCATCGATCAGTATCAATCTTCAGATACCGATCCTAAACAGGTTACAGGGTAAAACAAGAATTAAACAGGCACAGATAACAGAACAGCGTGCAGCATTTGAAACAGAGAGCATAAAAACACAGGTTCATCGTGCAGTTGATCAGGCTTATATCAATATGCAAACTTCCCTTGAAAGGTATAAGACGCTGGAAAAACAGGTTGCCGATTTTACCGCATCCTTTAAAGCTGCTGAAGTTCGTTTTAATGCGGGTGTGAATACAGTAGTAGAATATATGCTGGCTAAGAATAATGTAGACAGGGCCAATGCCAATTTTATCGCTGCCAAATACGACTATATTCTCCGAATGAAGTTGTTGGATTTCTATCAGGGTAAAGCACTTTGGTAAAAAGCAAATTGCTGATGTCGGATCGCTAATATCGGATATCGAAGGTCATATTTACAACATCTTTTTTAGTAGTATAATTTGCCCCATATGATAGGCATCATGTTGCAGACATCCGGTTAGCAACTGATAATAGGTTTGACTTTTCATGGGAGATGGTTCATCCATTTTTTCTTCGGGAAATTGCCGGATCACTTTCACAAGTTCTTCCTGTACATCTCTAAACTGAGCCAATACTTCTTCCCATGCTTGCCTATCAGTATGCGCTGGCTGATAAAAATCAGACATAGATGGAGTTCCTAAAACACCCACTAACCGTATTAAGACTGTTTTTCTCCAATAAATAAGATGGCTTACCAACTGCCAGATAGAATTGTGGCCTTCTCCCAAACTTTTTGCAGCAAGATTTTCATTGACACCCTCAATAGCCTGTTTGAAATTAAGTCCGATCCAGCAGTCTCCTCCATAAAAGGCCTCAAAGAGTGCAGCTATTTTTTCTTTTTCCTTCATATTATTTTCTACTCCCCAGACCATCGCTGGTTTGCAAAGAGGGGAAATCCTTGAATAAATTTACAGAATTTTTATTTGAAGTACTTCGATTCAGAATGTAGGATCTGGGATTCATTTTCCTCCATTCGCTTTTAAATCTGCCAGACAATTCGCATCAAGTACCGGTACACTATTGTTCAGCATATTCATCAGACCTGTTGTTTCAATACTGTGATACATTAAACAATTACTGTTATTGCAATGTGCTTTATTAGCAGTATCCTCATGCGGTGTTGTCATAACAGTACCATTATTCGTAAGTCCGAGTAAATGTCCGATTTCATGCAAGAGTACACCTGTTTCTACTTTTACCCTACTCGCCTGGTTAATGCCACCACTATTTGCCTGAATGGTTTTCTCAAATACACAAATAGCTGTATTACGATAGGCCACCCCTACTACCCCACTGGTAGCATAATCAGCGTCTGCAAAAACGATGTATAGGGTAATCTGGTTACCATCGGTATAGGCAGTACGGTATTGGTCTGTATAGTTTGTAATATCTGCAATAGAAACTATTGACTTGCCGAAGGATGCAGTTTGTTTGCTGTTGACAAGAACACCTCCGGGTTTATTCAGTCTTTCAGCCAGAAAATTGGAAAGGTTCGTCAAGGTTTGCGTTTGGGGTTGCATGCCGGGTGCGTATTGCAGCTCTACCCGTAAAGACATATATGTATCAGCCGACAGAAAAGCTGCTGCTGAGCTACCCGTTGAGGCCTTATCTGTATTGGAAGATGGCCCACTGATAAAAGTACTGGTGGTTTCTTTTTTACAGCCTGTTACAGCCAGTACAAACAGGCAAAAGATGGCTATTTTTTTCATACAGTGTGCATTTAGAAACAGGTTTCATCTGACTGTATGAAAAAATGATGCCAAAGTGAATGGATGATCTCTGATGGCTGATGCCGGATATGCTCTTCGGTGAGATAGCATTAAAAATTTCTATACTTTTTGGTGGTAATTACTGCTATTTTTAATGTACAATTACGGTATATGTCTCAACCATCCTATACTAAACAGGTAGAAGTTCGCTGGAGTGATCTTGACCCTAATTTCCATCTGCGTCATTCAGTGTATTACGATTGGGGTGCTTTTGTTCGTATGTCTTTTATGACAGAGAGAGGCATTACACCATCCCTCCTCATCCAATTACACACAGGCCCCATCCTGTTCAGGGAAGAATGTATTTTTAAAAGAGAAATCGGCTTTGATGATACAGTTGAACTGAATTTAACACTTACCAAAGCCTCCCATGATATGGGGCGTTGGAGTATGAAACATGAAATCTGGAAAAACAGGGATACGCTGAGTGCCATCCTGCATATTGATGGCGCATGGCTCGATACGAAAACCCGTAAACTCACGGTCCCACCTGCTTCGTTCAGGGAAGTGTTTGATTCCTTACCTAAATCAAATGATTTTAGCTGGATAGAAAAATAATGATTGTCGCCGGACTAAAGTCCGGAGCAAGGGACTATAAATTTTTTGATTTGATATTACTCTGTTCCTAACGCTTGGGGGCCCAAGGCCGCATCAATGGATTTTTTAAGCCAGGGTACTGTACCTGCGCCATAGCCCATGGTATGAAAAGTTATTTTGCCTTCTTTATCCAGTACCACATGTGTGGGGAATGCCTTCACACCATATTGCTCAGCTATATATCCTCCACCATCTACGATACCATAATTGAATGGCAGCTCTTTCAGAAATTCTTTTAGTTCATAGGATTGATCGAGAGCAATAGCCAGAAAAACAATATCCTCACGGTTTTTATACCCATCCGTCATTTTATTCAGGTGTGGAATCTCCATTCTGCAGGGTGGGCAATTGATAAACCAAAAATTCAAAACGACTACTTTACCCGTGAGTTCTTTGAGGTTGTATTTCTTACCATCCATGGTAACCATTTTCACGCTCCGGAGTGTATTACCCGTACGAAAAAAAGTACTTTCTCTTGGTTTCGGCATACTGGCTTCCCTGACCTTCATCTGTTCTTCACTAAACCTGTAAAGCAGAAATTCCTGCGGATCGGATGCCGCATTCAGCAGTCTGATACCATACTCACCTGTCTGATACAATCTTTGCCAGATGGCATAGGGATATATCATTCCCGATGAATCTTTTACAAGCGATTTATCATTCAAAGTAGCTTTTGTACCGGATGTTTGTGCCTGAACGGATAATATACAGAAGCAGGCAATAATGAGTATGATTGGTTTCATAGCAGGATTTGTTCCTGTTAAATTACAACAAATCATAACATAAAAAAAGTCCTTTGCGAGCCAACGCAAGGACTTTTTAAACGAAATGGTGGGAAGGTACTAATACTCCCAGTGGAAAGATGCACGCGCAGTTCTTACCGTTCTGCGGATTTTCCAGAGGTCAATTGCTCCGAACGGAGTACTTGACGTTTCTTTATTCTTTGTGTTGATTACATCAACAGCAACAGTTTCTTTTACCTCTCTAACCAGTTCTTTCAGTTCTTCAGCTTCTAATTGGACAATAGAAGGCATTACATTACTCTTCATAATATTTCATTTTAATCTTTACACTATGTTTCAGTGAGCAGTATCAGGGGGAAATAAAGTCAATCGTTGGTGCAGAAAGCAAAGCGAACCCGCGAGATGTTATTACCTGCTCATTTTCAGGGTGCAAAAGTACTACATAACAGGTTCATAAAAAAATAAAACTGTAAAATAGTTGTTAATTCGGCCATTAGCTGGTTTGAGTGGCGATATCAGGTGTTGATTGGTCGCATAATGGAACGGCGCCTCTGTTTTTTCGGATAATACGTGAGTAAAGACTGATTTCCTTATCGAATAAAAAACGGAAAAAGAGTTTTGTCCATGAAGTGTGGTAAGACAATGAATTATAAAAAGAGGGTGCTGTATTTCTAATTTGTGGCAATCTGTTCCAGGGTATTGAAGGAAAATCGTGGTGCTCATTGTGATAACCCACATTAAAAGCTACGTGGTTCAATATACCATAATAACTGTAGGTTTCCTGTTCTCCATGGGTAAGATAATGCTCCTGTATCCATCTTGCTCCCAAAGGATGTAACCCTACTGAAAAGAAAAAACTAAGTATCATAAAAACCAATGCTTTGGGGCCGATAAAAAAAGAAACAGCTGTAACAAATGCAATTTGTACCAGCCAATTGAGGGCAATCCATTTATCAAAAGGTTTTATTTCTTTTAAACGCGATATGCGGAACAATTGAAAAAAAGGATAAAATAATAACCAGATTACCTTACCGATAAAATAGTTATCGATCAGTTTGGCTTCCCAGTGATTGGGTAAATCACCATCAAGCTCATGTACACCCTGAAATGAATGATG
Source organism: Sediminibacterium goheungense (assembly GCF_004361915.1). Classification (GTDB taxonomy): domain Bacteria; phylum Bacteroidota; class Bacteroidia; order Chitinophagales; family Chitinophagaceae; genus Sediminibacterium; species Sediminibacterium goheungense. The sequence goes on from NZ_SNWP01000010.1 coordinate 290,580, forward strand.
CTTTATATGGTATCTTTCAAAAGATACTGAGCTAGGGAATATCAGTGGCATATTAGCAAATATGCCAGCTAGCCTGTTGGCTACAGGCGATTTAAAAATAAGTTTGTGTGAACACTCATGTATCATTACAAATAATGCGTGATCTGCAAATGCACCCAGGAGATAGGCTGCTCCAAAAACGATCCACCAGGATTCCCCCTCAACAGCCCAACCTGCCAGTGTCTGAAAAAGTACCAGCCCAATAATAGCGAGTATGGTGAGTGGGTTCTTACCGATCAGGTTACGGATCTGAGGATGTGCTTTTAAAATGGTTTTAGTACGATGACGATGGGGCTCTGATTCGTTAGAGTAGATAAAGCTTTTTTTCTGGTGCATATGCTTCCAATATATGGGTATTTTCACAGAATTCGGGATTTTGTTTGAAGATCAGCACGATATAATCCATAAAAATTAAAGACTTCAGTAAATGCATGTATGCTGGAAATATCCTTTCGTTTGACCGGAGGATAGTACCTTTATCAAAAAAAGAGTTTGAAATACCTGATTGTATCGTTACTGGTATTGTTAATGGCCTGTGGTCAGAAACCCAATACCTATACAGCTGCCGAAAATGCATTGGATGCGGGTCGTGAATTTATTGATGCCTGCCTGAAGGGGGATTTTACCAAAGCCAAATGGTATATGATTGAGGACAGCACCAATCTGGGGCACCTGGAAAGAGCCGAAACAAAGTACAGGACTTATGATAAAGAAGGTCGTCAGCAATTGAGAACAGCATCGATTAATATCAGCGAAGTAAGTGATATTGATACGGCCACTTCCATCATTTATTACAGCAATTCATTTGATCAACAGCCCTTAAAAGTAAAAGTGGTAAAGCAGCAGGGAAAATGGCTGGTTGATTTCAAATTCACCTTCAATCCAAACCTATAACTATCCAGTTGATTAAATTATAAAGCAAGTAATTATGCAATCAAACGTTCTTCACCCCTGGCATGGTGTTCACTATGGTGAACAGGCACCCCGTGTTGTAAATGCCGTAATAGAAATTCCACAAGGTTCCCGTTGTAAATATGAAATCGATAAACCTACCGGGTTATTAAAGCTTGACAGGGTTATTTTTTCTTCTTTTTACTATCCTATTAACTATGGTTTTATACCACAGACATATGGGGGTGATAAAGATCCGTTAGATATTCTCGTGATCACTTCTCTATCCGTTCAGCCCCTTACGCTGATGGATGCCAAGGTGATTGGTGTTATGCAGATGATTGATGGGGGCGATCCGGATGATAAAATTATTGCAGTAGCTGCTACAGATCCGGGTGTGAACCACTATAACAATATAGAGGAATTACCCAAACATTTCTTTGATGAACTCAGGCATTTCTTTGAGGAGTACAAAAAACTGGAAAATAAATCAGTGGTTGTTGAAGATTTTGGTGATAAAGCCAAAGCACTAACGATTGTTCAGGAAGCTATTGATTTTTACAAAGAAACTTTCGGTAACAAATAAATACCATGAATAGTACTACTATCATTTTACTGATACTAATTGGCCTTGCCGCAGGTTTTCTAAGCGGACTTGTAGGTATCGGTGGGGGCATCATTATTGTTCCTGCACTGGTATTACTGCTTGGCTTTACCCAAAAACAGGCCCAGGGAACATCATTGGGCATTATGCTGCTTCCTATTGGCATTCTTGCAGTGATGCAATACTACAAACAGGGATATATCAATGTAAACTATGTTTTGATTGTAGCTGCAGCTTTTGTAGCTGGTGGTTTTCTGGGCAGTAAGCTATCACTTTCTTTGAGCGATGAAAAAATGAAAAAAGTATTCGCGGTTATTTTGTTCCTTATTTCGGTAAAAATGTTGTTTTTTGACCGTTCTACCGAAAAAAAAGAACAGGCCCGCCATACCACCATTCAGGCAGCTGAAAAAAACCATGAAAAAGGCTGATGCCGATTCAATTCATACCCTATCTTTGCCAAAATTCTAAAAAATGGAAGCGAAAAAATCCACTGCCAAATATTGGGCTCTTTTCTTTTTCTGGTTTGCAGCACTGATCGTTTTATTGTTTGTTTACCGTGAGTTTTTCTGGCTGGCTTTACCGGGTACTGTTACTTATTTTGCCAAGGGCATGGATATTATGTAAAAATTCTAATGCTGTTTATAGAAAAAGCAACCTATCAGGGTTGCTTTTTTATTAGGCATATCTTTTTATAATTCTTAGCTGGTGCGTTCTCTTGCCTGTCTGCGCATGAACGATACCCATATTGTCTATCGGATCAATCCGTACCTGTCCAGCTGCATGGATAATGGTTGCAGGAGATAACATAATACCTACATGTGTAATCCTGCCTTCAGGGTTATCAAAAAAAGCAAGATCGCCACAACGGGCTTCCTGTAAAAAACCAATCGTTTCGCCAAGTGCCGCCTGCTGGTATGAATCTCGTGGCAAACGGATCCCAAAATGACGGAATACCTGTTGCGCAAAACCACTACAGTCTATTCCGAAAACAGAACGCCCTCCCCATAAATAAGCCGTATTCAGGTATTTCTTTGCCTGGTGGGTAACTTGTTCTTCTTCAAAAAGGGCTTTTCCAGTGTCCCAATAAGATCCGGTATAAGTAATATCAAAACCGGGAAGAGACAGCATATTTCCTGTAAAAAAATCAAGTGGTGTTCCTGCGCCGACCATCATGGTTTCTCCATTCACCATGACAGCTGCCGACCATTCCTCAGTCAGTCTGCTATTTTGAAAAACGGGTGCTTCGTCCAGCATCACCAGCTGTGAGCGCTGGCACCACCCTTCATACTCATCATAGCTGCTATGTATACGAATAAAATCGCCTGATTGTTCTTCTACCCTTGCCAGTTCACCAAATAATAACTGACTCACCATTTCTGAACGATGCGCCGCCTCTTTACGCATGGGGCAAACAGGTACCACCGGCATTACAAATGACATAAATAGATTTTGTGTTCAAGATATGGAATTTTAGAGGTTGGGCATCTAATAAGAAATGGCTATTTTAAAGCGTGCTTTCTGAGAAATATTCACATATCAGCGATAAAGAATTACTCGAGCATTTTTATGCTGACAGTAATAATGAATGGCTGGGTATTTTACTCGAGCGTTATACTTTTCTGCTGCTGGGTGTTTGCATGAAGTACCTAAAAAGTGAAGAAGAAGCAAAAGATGCCGTACAGCAGATATTTTTGAAAGCCATCACCGAACTTGGAAAATATAAGGTTGATTATATTAAAAGCTGGCTTTATATGGTGGCCAAAAACCACTGCTTGATGAAGCTCCGCGATAAACATATCATTGTTTCAGCCGACGAGCAGAGAGACCTTACTGCGCAGGAATCAGACAAACAATCGATCATAGAAAAGGAAGCAACCCTTACCTATCTGGAAATGGCTCTGGAAGAATTGAATCAGGAGCAAAAAACATGTGTAACTTTATTCTACCTGCAAAAAAGAAGCTACCAGGAAATTGCAGACCATACCGGCTATTCGCTTTTACAAGTAAAAAGCCATATACAGAACGGAAAAAGAAACCTGAAAATGTTGGTTGAAAAGAAAATGAAACAAGCCTGATGACCGATTTGAAAGACATATTACATGATGATGAAAGTCTGAAAAATGAAGACCTGCTTCGTTATCTTGAAGGTAATGCCTCTGATGAAGAGCGTTTTGCCATTGAGAAACAGATGGCAGATTCAGACTTTATCAATGATGCTGTCGAAGGCTTACAGGTTTTTCAGGACAGACAAAAACTGCAACAATATGCGGCCCAGCTAAACCTGCAGTTACGCAAACAAACCACTCAGGAACGCAAAAGAAAACGCAGAAGAACCCTTAACAGTCAGCAATGGACACTCATTACAATTGTTACCATTCTATTGCTTTGCGTGCTGGCATACTGGGTAATCAGAATCTATCAACATCAGACTTAAAAACTTTACCGGCACAAACGACGGATCAGTGTTGCGTGTTGGGGATATTCTCCGGATAGCAATTCAGCCTCGGCCAGTTCAAAATCAGCAAAATCGAATGCGGGTGCTACTGTACAACCCACAAATGAAAAACTGCCTCCGGGCGCTAGTTCTGATGCAAACCAATACCCTGCCGGTACTACATACTGGTATACCGTGTTAGGCTTGTTTCCAAGTTGAATGGTAGTGGCAATGCCTTCAGGTGAAATCATGTGTACCAAAAGTGTATCACCGGCATAAAAATGCCAGCACTCATCACTTTGTATACGATGAAAAGCCGAGAAATTCCCCAGCTCCAGTAAGAAATAAATAGCGGATGAATAATACCTGGCATCTTTAAATCGGCGAGGCAATGATTCCCGGGATATGTGTTCAGAGGAACGATAGGTTTCTTTATAATAGCCGCCTTCCGGATGTGGCAATAAATCAAATTGCTGAATCAATTGTGCTACGATGGTATGCATACACAAAGATCAGGTGATCAGAATTAATTTTTGTGGCAATGAGAAATATTCATTCTTAATTTTTTCGAGGTTCTCCTTTTTATTGAAGAGTTCATAGTACTCATCAATATTAATATTGCTGTTTTCCTTGTTTACATAAACAGGTCCGGAAACGGAACTATTGGTTTCATTTTCAAAAAGTGCCGTCCTCACCACACCATTTACAATCGCATCTTCATGCAAAAGACACTTGTTTTTACAGATTACATTACCTTCTATCAAACCACCTACCACAATTTCATGGCAAAGAATATCGCCGCTAACGGTAGCTTTCTGATCAACAATAACTTTATTATTACAAAAAATAATGCCTTTGAAATCACCTTCAATACGGATGGGTGAAATGGTGCGGATGATGCCAAAATAAAAGCCTCCCGATACTACCTGCACTGCAGGCAACATAGGCTCTGATTTGTTTTTTTTGAGAAAAAACATAGGATTGGTGTGGTTTTATGAATATTCGGGGATTTAAGATAACTAAAATATGTGGTTTTATCCCCATTATTGACCCGCCTTTAAATGTTTACAAATAAATAATAATTTGTATCTTGATCTTTCAACAGCCGGGAGGATGTAGTTTTACATCTTTCCTCCTGCTTCAAAAAAACCAAAACATGAACAAGTTCAGGGAACAATTACTGCATGACCCCAATGCCGGATTCGGGAACCAGTCTTTTCCGGAAGACAAACAATTAGTGATTACGAAGTCTACCAATGTCTCAGGTATACTGGATTCAGAGAACGATATTATTCTCGACGGAAACTTCAATGGTGTATTATACAGTAAGAAAACAGTTCATATAACGCCTACCGGGGTTATGACAGGTGTGATCATCTGTAACGACATTAAAGTGGAGGGTGAGTTTGAAGGTTCCGTATATGGTTTAAGAGTCAATCTCTGCAAGGATTCTGTACTGAAGGGCATTATTCATTGTACCATCATCAATACAGAAATGAACCAGTATGTGGATGCCAATATCAAGCTCATCAGTCTTGAAACCACGGCTTTTGAAACAAGCTCTACTGATCTGTTCTCTCACCTGAAAGAAGTGTTTGGGAAAAACAATAAAGACAATAATTACCTGAATATTTTTAATGAAAAAATGAACCAGGTAAAGCCATCTAATAAGTTTTATCATCAAACTATTTATGTAGCACCGAGTGTTCCACCCAAAGACGAAACATTAAATCAAGATGATTACACTGACTAAATAGAACTAATATCTGAGGTTATCGATTATTCATTTTTTCTTTCTATAAAATTAATAAGTGAAATATAATCCTAATATACATTATGTATATTAGGATTATATTTCCATTTACGCATAACACTTCATTTTGAGTTTAACTAGCTAACTGGGTAAAATCTAATTATAATGCTTTTTAATTCAATAAATTTTATTGTTTTTTTAATCGTCGTTTTTTCACTATACTGGTTTCTTTATAAAAAGCCAAATGCACAAAAATTATTATTACTTATTTCAAGCAATATTTTTTATGCATTTTGGGATTATAGATTTTTAGCTTTATTAAATCTCACAATATTCATCGACTATTATTGTGGCAAGAAAATACAACTATCGACATTCACACACATCAAAAAAAGATACCTGATATTCAGCATTACATCCTGCTTAAGTATTCTTTTTATATTCAAATATTTTAACTTTTTTATTGATTCTTTTCGAAATTTTTTCTCAATAGACATCAACTCTTCTTTTCTTCCATTTGCAAATATTATTTTACCAGTAGGCATATCATTTTATACATTTCATGGCATATCATATGTGGTAGATATCTACAACAATAAAATAACTGCTGAAAAAAAAATCGTCAATTATGCATTATTTGTAAGCTTTTTTCCTTTGTTGGTTGCCGGGCCAATAGAAAGAGCTAGAAATTTGCTTAGTCAAATAACTGAAAAAGTGATATACTTCGATTATGCCTTAGCATCAAATGGCCTTAGACTTATACTTATTGGGTTTGTAAAAAAAATTGTCCTAGCCGATAATGCTGCTGTTTTTGCTAATGAAATATTCGGCTTCAGCGATCAATATAATGGTGCCACCATGTTATTAGGCGGATTTTTTTTTGCAATACAAATTTATTTTGATTTTTCTGGCTACAGTGACATTGCAATAGGAACCTCGAAACTTTTCGGATATGAGTTAATTAGAAATTTCGACTACCCTTATTTCTCTAAAAATCTAATTGTTTTTTGGCAAAAATGGCATATCTCTCTTTCAAGTTTTTTTAGAGATTACCTATACATTCCGTTAGGTGGAGATAGAGTTAACAGCACCTTGTTATATATAAGGAATATAATGGTAGTATTTGTCTTAAGTGGTCTTTGGCACGGAGCCAACTATACATTTTTACTTTGGGGGCTTTTCCATGGCAGCATTGTCATTATTACCAAGTTTACATTTAAGATAAAATACTTGAAAGAACAACTAACGAAAATTCCACTTTTGATCTCTTATGCATTTACATTTTTAATAGTTATACTCGGGTGGATAATATTTAGATCTGAAAATATTGATCAGGTAAAAAGTATTTATTCGAAAATATTCTCATCTTCTACTTTTCAAAAACCATATTTTGAAAACGGATCAATGTCGTATAAAATTTTATTTCTTATTGCATGTTATTTCATTATAGAATTCATCAGTTATAAGAAAAAGCTAGCATCCCCTTCAGAATTATTACTAATAATAAAAAACAAAAAAATCAGATATATTATATACATATTAATAACCTTAGCTATTCTCTCATTGGGTAATTTTTCTGAAAACTCATTTATCTACTTTCAATTTTAAACTCGATGTTGAAATTTTTAAAAGACTTATCAGTTATAACTGTATCCCTTCTCATTATCTTAACCACTCTGGTTTTTTTTCCACCAAGTAAAGATAATCAATCGTATATCAGCTCTCAATTTGATAAACTAGAAAGACTTAAAAAACATTCAAAACCCTCAATAATTTTTATTGGGGGATCAAATTTAGCGTTTGGATTAGATAGTGAATTACTTGCAGATTCTCTAAAGTATAATATCATTAATATGGGATTACAAGGGAGTCTTGGATTCGCATATCAACTTGAAACTGTGATTCCTCATCTTCAAAAAGATGACATTGTAATATTAGTAGCAGAATACTTTCAGTATCTGGATAAAAATTGTTTTGGGAATGGTGCCACTCCAGCAAAAGTTATAGAAACCACCGATCCTTATTTTATTTTCAACTTGTCATATAATAATATTAAACAGATTCTACCATATCTGGTAAATGCCAGTTTTATGAAGGTTCTTAATTATATCCAAAGAGATGATCCTGCAGATCAACAAAGAGTTTTTTTTAATAAATATGGTGATTTTACAGGTCACCTACTACTCCCTAACAGAACTCCGAAAAACTTAAAAAAATATCAACTCGATGGTAGTATCAACCAAGATGTTTTTTTATTAATTAAAAAATATAAAGCTGAAATCGAGCAAAAAAATGCATCTTTTTATATCAGCTACCCCCCATATCCTTTAGATGTGGCTAAAATGAATAGAAAATTCATTTCATCAATTAACAGACATTTTCTAGAGAGCGGATTACCGATCTTAAATTCGCCTGAAGCTTATTTCTTTCGCTCCCCGCTTTTTTTTGAATATGCAGACCACTTAAATGCTACAGGCAGAAAAATTCGTACAATTAAATTAGCCAATGATATTAAAAATGGCCTTTTAAAAATTCAATAGGGGTAATATAATTGTATTGATTCTTTAAAAAAATACAGACTTGCTTGAAATCTTACATCATTACCCCTCTTTTCAGGCTATCCAGATTTTATAGATCAGATAACAGAGGATCCCGCCTAACAAGGCAATCAGTACCCCATTCACCCTTTTCTTTTTCAGGAAAAACAACATAACGAGTCCGCTGAGCGAGACAATAATTAAAAATACTGCTGAGGCATCAATCACCCATTTCCATGCATTTCCACTATCTCTGCCTTTATGTAAATCGTTCATGATAGCGATGGCACCGAGTTTGAGTTCGGTAAGCTGCATGGTACCATCCTGCCGGTTAATGAAAGCATCGGCACTATACCCCGGCCCCCTGAATGATACCAGACATCGGTCTTCCTGTATCATAAAATCGCTTACATAGCCTTTGATGGCATATTGCTTGCGAATGAATTCAACGACTTCCAGCTTCTTGATTTTAACCGTATCTGCTGCATTTACCCAATCAGCGGGGATATTCCCATTGATCTTATTTTCCTTTTCGATTGATTCATCAAACCATTCAAGATGATTAAGGGTGATGCCTGTTACAGAGAAAAAAAGTACAATCAAAAAGCTGAACATTGATAGGTAGATATGCAGCCAGCGTGAATAGCGTGCCGTTAATTTCTTCCACTCTGTTTGTTTCTTTCCGGTTGTTTGTTTGGCAGCCTGCTTAATTTCCATTCGCTTTCTTTTGATAGTCGAGTGAGGCTGAACTTACTTCAGGATTACCAGCAATATCAATATGTTGTGCTTTACCGATTTTTATTTCCTGACGCATCAGTTGGTAGGTTCCATGTTCGCGTGCTGCTTCAATAAATACGGTATAAGTGCCTTGCTTTACGAGATTGCCACTATCATCTTTACCATCCCATTTCAATGTGTATTTGCCGGGACTGCGTGTGGCACTGCTGGTTGAGCTGATACTGTTTTGTCCTGCTGAGAATTGTCCGTAATAAGTGGCATACCATGAACGCATATCGTTGAGCCATTTGGGTTTGTTGAACCAGAGCGCGAGTAAACGAACAGGTTTTTTATCTTCATCTGTTACCCATACGGCTACAAAGGGGCGACGTATCCTTGTACCTTCTATGGTTGCCAGTTCCAGGTTTATAGCCAATTCATATTTAGTATCCCAATCTTTTGCCTTTGCATTTACTGCGTTATTGCGAACAGGAACTGGCGGCAACAGCGGAGCGGTTTCATTTTTCCATCCATCACTTTCCATTCTTTTACCATCAGATGTAATCAGCATGTATTCGGCACCGGGAACAGAGGCCACCAAAGCTGCTGCCTCATTTGCGTTTACCACATTCAATGCGGTAGCCAGTGCCCCGGCATCTGTAGCATTATCGGCGACTACAGTGGCACTGATGATGTTACCGGAAGGATAACCGGTTCTGGGGTCTACTATATGTGAATACCATTTACCATCAATCATCACACCTCTGCGATAATTGCCGCTGGTTGCCACTGTTTTGTTTGCTACCTTTATTTGAGCTAGCGGTAAATCATTTTCTGCATCTGCTTTCGGATCAGCAATCCAAACCTGTTCTGTATGATCACCTTTTATGAGGATATCGCCACCTATATTTACTACTACCCCTGCTACACCTGATACTTCCATGGCTGCTTCTGCCGCTTTGTTGAGGATATAGGTTTTTGCGAACGAATTCAACATCAGGGCCGTATGCGTCTTATGTATAGCGGTTCTTTCTGTTACATTCAGTTCATAATGCTGTTGCTGAATGGTATTCTTTACTTCTTTGATTTCTGTAGCAGATGGTGTTCTCTTTTCTTTTGCCGCATTGCGCCATAGTTTACCAATGGCTTCTGCTGAAGCATCGAGTGCGCCATTGGTTTTGGTGCGCCATTGTTCAAATAATGACAGCACTTCAAATAGCTCTGCTGAAACATGCACAGGAATATTCGCTGTTTTGACCCATTGACTGAATTCACTGGAGGCATCATACCCACTGAGGATTTTATTAAGTCTGTCAATTTCTGCCAAAGCTACACTTTCTGCTTTCCCGGCTACCTGCTCGTTATCAGTTACAATTTTAATTTCCATAGATGTACCGAGTACATTCTCATAGTCTGAAACGAATATTTTTACTTTTTTACCGGGTTTGGGTGTTGCGCTGCTGAAAAAAGTGAGCAGCAATAGTAAAAAGGAAAGTCTGCCGATTGTTTGCATGTAATAAGGGGTTGTTTATCGATGTATCTTATTTGCCTCTTTATTGAAAGATTTCGCGATTAAAAGTAAAAGCATTCTGCCGGATCAATTTACCAGATCGGTAAAAAGGTACCAAATATCGATTTACTGTTTTTGCTTGACTTTCAGTGGGTTTGATGGGTTTTTCCGGGTTGGGTTTAATCAATCTGGTATCGAAATCGGTAGAAATCTCCCCTGAAATTTCGTATCTTTACAGGCTCACTGGGGTCGTACTGGTTTTGACAGCATATGGTACGGTTGGTGTAAGCATGCAGTGCGTTGGATAATTAGCACTTTAATCTGAATATTCAAACTTCAAATGGCAATACACAGTATGCCATGGCTGCCTAATCAGTGATTAGATAGTCATTTGGGCCGCCGCACAGGTTGATCTGTTACCAGGTGCCGCCGCCGACTCAAAATAAACACAGGTTGCTGTAACAGAAGGCTGTGACTGTTACCTAAGACCATCCAGCTAAGTGTATTGTTGGTTTGTTCATGTCCGGCAGTACACCGACAAATAATCATGAAATAAGCATGTAGAAAGCTAATGGTAGCGATGTTTGGACAGGGGTTCGACTCCCCTCGACTCCACAAAAAGGAACCTGAATGACAGGTTCCTTTTTAATTCATATACAATAAATGCCATGTACTTCCCCCTCATAATCATAATATCACGGAGGTTTATGGTATTTTAGTTATTCATTCAGGTAAAAAATATAATTTTGTTATAATGTTCATCCGAAGATCAGATATTGATGCGTTAAAGGCTTTATCATCCACCAGTGATATGGTGAATGTTGGAAGTATACCGGAAACGTTTAAAGACGAATTCGACAAGTATTTTTTTGGCAAAACACTTGTAAAGAAACAGGATGCATTGTTTGCCTATCCAAATGATATCAGGCAATGGGTAATCTACATAGTTAACAGGTATAATGCTTAACTAAAATGCTTCCTCATTATTTAGAAGCATTCAATATTGCACTACAACAGTTTAAGGAAAGATTTCCAGCAAGTAAATGGGATAATGCTCTTAGGCTATCACTAGTAAATGATTTTACTTTTTTCTCTTCACGGGTTGAAGACGATAAATTAAAGTATGGGGATACAATAAGGTTTCTGAATAATGAAATCACACATGCCGCCAATTTGGTGTCATTAATGAATGTGTCGAGTCATCAGGAAGTTTTAAAATCTTTATTGGAGCATTTACATAGTTTTCAGTTAACCGAGGATACCATTAAAGGCATTCATAAAGCTCTTATGAACTTCCCATTCGCATGGGAACGCCCATTCAATCCAGATTTGGTAGGTGAATATAGAAATGAATCCGTGGTGGGTTGGCGTGAACCTTTTGAGGAAAACAAAGAATATGTTCCGCATTATAACCTGAAAGTAATTATGCCAACCTTTGTAGATCAATTTTGTCACAAGTTGGAAGATATTGATAATAAAATCGAAGAAAAACATCTTATTGTAAGATTGGCCGAGTTTCACAATCTATTCCTGAATACCTATCACCCATTTGCAGATGGCAATGGCAGGGTATGCAGGATATTACTCGGAGCAGTCATGATGAAACATGATTGCCCGCCTGTATTTCCTAAAATCATTGAGCAAGGAGATAAGTTCAGGTATATCAATACGATCATTGAATGTGAAAAAACAAAAAGCAATAGCCCTTTAGTCCAATATTTTGCCGAAGAGATGACAAGATACCTTGAAACCAGAAATGCGAGCATTCTTTAAATGAATAGAAAGCACAAGTAAAAAAACCTCCCCTATTCTACTCAAACAGAAAGCATAAAACCATGTATTTTTACAGGAGATGCGATATACAATCATCATTCTGTTTCTCACCTTTACATCTACGCTAAGAGCTAATGACAGTATTGTTGTTTCCAGGTTATTGGCTCGTATTGATGCATTACAGGTGAAAAAGAATGGTATATTTCCGAAAGGCAGCATTCCCTCTTACCGGAAATATGCGCTGAACCAACATAGATGGAAAGCCGATATCAACCCTTTTTTTACAGGGTTGGTTGCTTTTACCCTGAATGATATAAAAAAAGAACTCTCTCCATCGCAACAACAACTGGCAGAGAATATTATTACCCGGACTTTTTCTACCTATCCGAAATTTCAAAACAGAAAAAAAAACAGAGACACCTATAATTTCTGGCCCACAGATAGCCCTCAGATATTTCCGCATGCAGGCTGGCTCAACCTGTTTAATAAAAGCAGGGCCCTGCCCGATGATCTGGATGATACAGTTATTATACTAATGGCACAAAGCTGCAGTGACTCCATTGCCAGAGCGATGCATGAGTTTATGCAGGGATACACCAATCATGAAAACAAAAGAGTGACCAATACTTTTCCCGAATACCAAAAACTGGGTGCTTATTCTACATGGTTCGGAGAAAAAATGCCGGTCGATTTTGATATCAGTGTACTGTCGAATGTGTTGTATTTCGTTCAATATCATAACCTCCCATGGACAGCTGCCGATTCTGCCAGCCTGTACCTGATTGAGGATATCATTAAAACAGGAAAACACAGCAGGTATGCCAACTATGTGTCACCCCATTATGCCACTTTACCCAATATATTGTACCATATTTCAAGACTGATGGCGCTAAAACCCATTGCCTCACTCGAAAAACTGAAGCCTCAGTTAATTGAGGAAGCAAAAAAAGAATTAGCGTCTGCTGCCGGTTTTATGGACAAAGTAATTCTGAGCACTTCTTTACTCCGATGGAATGTGATACCACCTGATATTATCGAGGAAAAAACAAATAATCTGATTGATTTAATTGAAGATGATCAGTTCTACTTTTTTATTGCAAGTATGGCTTCCATGTTACCCGATAACTGGAAAAAAAGAATGACCCGTCTTAAGCTGGGTACTTTTTATTATTACGCTCCGGGGTATAATCATACGTTGTTGCTTGAAAATATGGTGTGGCGCAAAAGAAGGGAATTGAGCAGGTGATTTGTTAAGAATATTCACCGGTATTGCAGGGGTTTACACAGAGGTATAAGTAAAAAAGAATACCCGGTGAAGTGTATCATCGGGTATTCTTTTTTACTTATTTTTTATTTGAATAATCTCCAGAAATCCAGTCCTAATGCATAGGCCATCAATCCCAATAAAAGTATCATGCCTGCCATTTGTGCATACTCCATAAATTTATCGCCCGGCTTACGACCGGTGATCATTTCGATTAAAGTAAAGAGTGCGTGGCCACCATCAAGGGCCGGTATGGGCAGAATATTCATAAATGCCAATACAATGGAGAAAATACCTGTGAGTGTCCAGAAACGCTGCCAGTCCCACTCTCCGGGGAATGTATTACCAATACTGATTACACTACCGAGAGAATCATTTACATCCTGCTTACCCGTAAACAATTGTTTCAATCCTGTAACATAGCGATCGAGTGTTTCCCAACAACGGCTGAAGCCTTCCGGTACTGCCTGTGCCAGGGTATATTTCTTCTCTACTGTACCAAATTGAATTAATGGCGATACCGCAAAAAAGCCCACTTTACCTTTTTCATTCACCAATAATTTTATATGTGCTGTATCTTTCCCACGCAACACGGTCAGTGTAACGATTGAATCTGTAAAGTTTTTTACCAATTGCTGGTATTCATGATAATAAGTAAAAGGAGTTCCATTCAATGCAATGAGCGTATCGCCTTTTACCAATTTTCCGGATGTAAAGACAGCATCTTTGATGGAAACGCTATCTACTATCGCCGGATAACGTGGCAGTGCCATACCTCCGGTTTTTCTGTTCTTAACGAGCTTTTTGGTAAAACCTTCAGGCACTACAATACCCTTTACGGTTCCATTACGTTCTACCTGTAATGTCTGCGCATCATTTAATACCATTTCAGATTCGAGTGTGGCAAAGTTTTCAAGTGGCTTACCATTAACGCCTACAATTTTATCCCCATCCTGAATACCAATCGATTTGGCAAGTGAATCGGCGTGTATACCATATTTCAGATTTTTTACGGGTAAATATTCATCACCCCATACCCAGGTAATACCAATAAAAATTACGATGGCCAGCAATACATTTACCACTACCCCACCAATCATAATAATGAGTCTTTGCCAGGCTGGTTTTGCGCGGAACTCCCATGGTTGCGGAGGCAGTTTCATCTGCTCTTTGTCCATACTCTCATCTATCATACCGGCTATTTTTACATAACCACCAAAAGGTACCCAGCCAAGTCCGTATTCGGTTTCTCCTTTCTTCTTTTTCCAGAGACTAAACCATGGATTAAAGAAAAGATAAAACTTATCTACCCTACACTTAAACCATCTTGCTGGCAAAAAATGTCCGAGTTCATGTAAGATAACCAGGATTGAAAATGATAAAATAAATTGTCCGGCTTTTACTGCCACACTACCCCAGTCTATTGCTAATAATGTCATACAGGTTTACTGATTTTTTTAAATAAATACCTCTTTACGTGCAGTATATTGTTGTGAAAATAGGTAAAGATTACATGTGAATCAAGGATGCGGCAAAGTTACGGGCCTCTCCATCGCTTTCAAAATACTCTTCCAGCGTAGGTTTTTCGATAAAATGCGTTTTTTGCATGGTTTGCTCAACTACTTCTGTCATATCCAGAAAACCGATTCGGTTTCGCAAAAAAGCAAATACCGCTATTTCATTGGCTGCATTCAGGATACAAGGCATATTACCTCCTTTATACAAGGCATCAGTTGCCAGTGCAAGATTCCTGAAAGTTTTGGTATCCGGTTCTTCAAATGTGAGGGTATTGGGTTTCCTGAAATCGTAACGAGGAAAATTGTTCGGTATTCTTTCGGGGAAAGCCATGGCATACTGTATAGGCAGCTTCATATCGGGTAAACCCATCTGAGCCTTAAGACTGCCATCCTCAAACTGTACCATACTATGAATAATACTCTGGGCATGTACCAGTACCTCGATTTGTTCGGGGCGCAGATTAAATAACCATTTCGCTTCAATCATTTCCAGACCCTTATTCATCAGTGTGGCAGAGTCGATACTAATTTTTGCCCCCATGCTCCAGTTGGGATGCTGAAGGGCATGATCCCTTTTCACATTCACCAGAAAATTGGGTTTTTTACCCAGAAAAGGACCACCACTTGCTGTAAGGATAATCTTTTCAATTTTATTTCTCCCCTCACCTACCAGACATTGAAAAATGGCTGAGTGTTCGCTATCGACAGGTATAATCGGCACTTTTTTCTCCATTGCCATATTCACCACGATGTCGCCGGCCACAACCAGCGTCTCTTTATTGGCAAGACCAATGGCTTTACCATTCGAGATGGCCATTAATGTAGGCTTCAAGCCTGCATAACCTACAATAGCTGCCAGCATCATATCGTAACAGTCCATTGCAGCAGCTTCAATCAATGCTTTTTCTCCTGCAAATACTTTTACATCTGTATGCGCCAGTGCTTCCTTTACGGTATTGTATTTTCTTTCATCGCCAATTACCACCACATTCGGGTTAAATGTGAGCGCCTGTTTAATCAACAGTTCGTCATTGGTTTGTGCAGTAAGTATTTCAGCTGAAAACAGGTCGGGATTAGCGGCAATTACATCCAATGCCTGTGTTCCGATTGATCCTGTTGATCCAAATATGGCGATCCTTTTCTGATTCATAATATCGTTCCCGTAACAACGGGCTTAGTTACACAAGATAAGTTAAAATAAAAGCATTTAGACAGCCCCTGCTGATTTAAACATTTTCTTATAGCAGCTTATCCGTCTATAATAAATGTACTCAATGCATCCGCCAGTTTCCTGTCGTTACTCAATCTGGGTACTTTGTTTTGTCCGCCCAGTTTGCCAACAGATCGCATATAATCAATGAACCCATTTTTGCGCACTTTACGCACCTGAAGTGTTTGCAGAATATTACCTCTGATCAGATCATCATAATACACATTTTTATTCCGAAGGTAGGCTTCAGTTTTGCCGATAAAGTCCTGAAAATTTTCGGGTTCCTTTTCAAACTCTACAAACCATTCATGATAACTTTTCCCCTGGCCCTGCTCTATCATGGGTGCTACTGTAAATTCAGTGATATGTGCACCTGTTTCTGCAGCGGCTTTTAACAAAGCATATTCCACTTCTTCTCCGATTACATGTTCACCGAAAGCTGAAATAAAGTGTTTGGTTCTTCCACTTACGATCAGCCTGTAGGGGTCTGTACTTAAGAATTTTACGGTATCACCAATATTATATCCCCAAAGACCTGCATTGCTGTTAATGACCAGTGCATAGTTCTCTCCTACTTTCACATCTTTCAGACTTAACCTGGTTGGATTTTCATTAAAGATTTCTGATGCTGGTATGAATTCATAATAAATACCACTATTCGTATTCAGCAATAGACCTTCTGTTTCCTGCTGATCCTGAAAGGCAAAAAAACCTTCACTTGCAGGAAAGAGTTCAATGCTGTCTACTTTCCGCCCGATGCTTTCAAATAATTTAGCCCTGTAAGGTTCAAAATTTACCCCCCCCTGCACCATCACACTGAAATTCGGAAAAAGATCACCTACTTTTTTACCGCTCTTTTCAATCAGTCTGTCAAAGTACATCTGCATCCATGGTGGTATGCCACTGATTAGTGTCATGTCTTTATGGATGGTTTCATCAACAATTTTATCGAGTTTGGTTTCCCAGTCTTCAATACAGTTGGTTTCATATCCCGGTAGCTGATTGGAACGCAGGTAACTGGGTACATGGTGGTTTACAATACCACTCAAACGACCGGTAGGAATACCACCTACTCTTTCCAGAACAGGCGAGCCACTCAGAAAGATCATTTTGCCGCCTGCAAAAGCACTGTTGCCTGTTTCTGCCATATAACAAAGCAAGGCATTACGGGCTGTATTAATATGGTTGGGAATAGAGTCTTTTGTAATAGGTATATATTTCACACCACTGGTGGTGCCGCTTGTTTTGGCGAAATAAATGGGTTTCCCTTTCCAAAGCACATTTTCTTTTCCTTCTTTGATCTGCTCTATAAATGGTTTGAATGCTTCATAATCGCGAAGAGGAACCGCCTGCTGAAAGCCATGGTGGTCCTGTATTTCATGAAACCTGTGTTCTTTGCCAAAAATGGTGCCCCTGCCCGTTTTGAGTAACTGTTTCAGGATGGCTTCCTGATCTGACAGGGCATGTGAACTGTTTCTTTTGATCTGTTTATGGATATATTGGGCAAACGGTTTTGCCAGCAAGGATTTCAGGTTCATATCGTTAGAAAGTCTTTACGACCTCGCGGGCAAAAATAGACAGAAGTTCGGGGTTTGGGGATAGTTTTGGCTTTTTTAAAAAACAATTACCGATTTCTTATATAAATCAACAAACATTCAGAATAATTCCTATATTAGCGTAGACATATATGTCTTTTGTGAGATGCACGCCACCGCATCAGGAAAATCCCCCTTCCCGAGCTGTTGCCATAATGTAGTAGAAACAGGTAACAAGATCATTTTTTATTTAACGTAAACTTTTAACATGCAACCAAAGAAAAACTTGGCATTTCTAACACTATTACTATGTGCAGTGTACAGCATACAGGCACAAAGTCCTGATCCGGTAAAAGTTACGGTATGGTACAAGTTCAGGTTTATGAACGATACTACCGCAAGAACTGAGTTCACCAATGAAAGTATGATTTTACAGATCGGTGAAAAACTGAGTGCCTATCAGAGTTATAACGGGTATAAAATGGACTCCAGTTTTAATGCAAGATCATCATCAGGTCAGAATATAGTTGTTAGCGGTGGTACTATCAGTGGAGGATCCATTGTGAGTGCCGGCCCTATTACAACCGAAAAACAATTTACCATACTCGCCAAAAATCAGCTCTGGTCGCTGAACCGTGTCTTCATCACCCAATACCTGGTTGATGAGTCGGTGAAAAGACCCGAATGGACAATTACCGGTGAAACAAAAGAAATTGGTGGTATTGCCTGTCAGAAAGCAACTGCACGGGTAAAGGGCAGGGATTATGCAGCCTGGTTTGCACCTGAACTTCCCTATAGTCTTGGGCCATGGAAACTGAACAATTTACCCGGACTTATTCTGGAAGCGAGTGACAGCAAAGGAGAAGTACATTTTGAACTTGAAAAGATCAGTACAGCCCCCACCAATGCTACGATTGAATTACCCTCCAAGCCTTCGCAGGTTACGTTGGCAGAATACCTGAAAGTGAAAGCAGCATATGATGCTGATCCCGAAGGATTCAGACGTGCGAATGCTCCTCCTCCTCCTCCAGGCATGTCGATTTCCAATATCACTGTTTCAGGAAGTCCGATGAGAGGTGCCAGCACTGTGAAACCCATAGTTTTCAATAATAAACTCGAAAAAGAAAACTAATCCTTTGCGACTACTTTATTATTGCTTTGCACTTATTTGCACGCTTATCTTATCTGCACCCGTTGCCGCTCAGATAAAGTTATCCGGCACCGTAAAAGATGCTGCTAAAAAGCCATTATCATCGGCCAGTATTACGCTTACCAAAAAAGGCAAGCCTGTCATTCTTGCTTTTGCTATTACCAATAGTTCCGGCAGTTTCAGTTTACAGTATAATGGCAGCTTTCAGCCCGATAGTTTTCTGGTGAATGTATCTGCCATCAACTTTAAAAAACAGCAGGTAGCACTAAAGAGTGCTGATGAAACATTTAATTTCAGCATGGAAACAACGGTCAGTGAATTACCTACTGTTACCGTTCAGAATAAGAAGCCATTAGTAAGGTTGGAGGGAGATACGCTACACTACGATGTAGCTTCCTTTGCGGATAAAAGCGACCGGGTTATTGGTGATGTCATCAAAAAACTTCCTGGCGTGGAAATGGATGAGACTGGTAAAATTACCTACCTCGGAAAGCCGATTACACACTTATATATAGACGGAGACAATTTACTGGATGGCCGTTATAATATAGCTACCCGTACCATTCCGTCTGATATGGTAAGTAAGATTGAGGTCCTGGAAAATCATCAGGCAGTAAAATCATTGAAAGGAATTGTTCCCAGCGATAATCCAGCCATGAACCTGGTACTGAAAGATAAGGCGCGGATACGCTTAATCGGCGATGGTAATATCGCTGTTGGCACCCCTTCACTGGTAGACGGCTCAATGAATCTGATGCTGTTTAAAAAGGAAGTGAAGTTTATCAATTACTACAAATACAATAATACCGGCGTTGATCTGGAAACAGATTTGGTTTCTCATTCGATTGGGTTTTCATCGTTCCGTAACAATGATAATTCGGTTTCTCCTAATTTATTATCGATGGCAACAGCAGGCACACCGGATCTGAGCAGGCGGCGTTATCTCTTTAATAATACAGGCTTATTAAACATCAATAAAATGCTCAGAATAAGCCCGGAAGCTACCTTACGCATCAATGGTTTTTTCCTGCATGATGTGCGTAACCAGTCTTACCGTTACAATGCCACTTACTTTCTACCCGGCGATACTATCCGGTACAGTGAATTTCAGGATAACCGTAACACACCCCTTACCTATGTAACGCAGTTGAACCTGAATGTAAACAAAAGCAACTATTTCCTGAATAACACCCTTTTGCTGGAACATGCCATTACTGATGGGTATGCCCGTATGCAAACCAATGTACAGCCATTGCTTACGCAGCAATTAAAGATGAATACCACCACATTCAGCAATGATCTTCGATATAATAAAGTAATCAATGGGAAACATGTGGTTGAAATAGGTTCCTATATCAGTAACAGGAATAATCCGCAGGATCTTACCATGGTTCCGGGATTGTATAATAATCTTCTGAACAATAGCATTCCTTATGATCAGTTGAAACAGTCTGCTACAGAACCTGTTTTTTACACGGATAACTTTTTAATGTACAGAAGAAAAATAGGAGCTTTTGCACAAAGTTTACGCGCCGGTTTTAACTGGCAGTCTGTTCAGATGCAGTCTGTACTTCAAACAGTGCAAACAAGTGGTGTCATAACAGCTGCTCCCGATAGTTTTTACAATAATTTATCATGGAACAGGTACAAGGTTTATGTTGAAGCAGGTAGTGAATGGAACACCAAGAACTGGAATATTTCGGTGAACCTGCCGTTCAGTTATCAGGAATTCCGATATAAAAACCAGCTTACCAAACCTTCTGCTGACAATATCAGGTTTATTCCTTTTACACCGAGTTTCCGGGCATTATGGAAAATGAACAATGACAATGAGGTTTCTGCTTATTATTATCAGACAAATAGCCGTGGTAATGTGAATGAGGCATTTGAGGGCTATCTGTTACAGAACTACCGGAACTTTATTCGGAATGATGCCACATTGTCTACCAGTATTACAAAAGGAAGCTCTTTATACTATGCCTACAGAAATGCCATAAAACTATTTTTTCTGAATGCGGGTATTGGCTATATCGTTAATAATGGCAATTCAGGCAATGATGCATTTCTGAGTGATGAGGTACAGATTGCAAAACGTATTTTATTTGATTATGAAACCCGGAACCTGAATGCTAACCTGCGGTTAAGTAAATACCTTTTTAAGCTGAGAACCACCATTGGTGCAGCCATTATGTGGCAGAAAGGGAATAACATACAATTACAAAACGGTAACAGACTCGATTATGAAAGCAGGAATACCGGTTTCACGTTAACGCTCAATTCAAAACTGAGTAACTGGATGAACCTGGGTTATCAGGGATCGCTGAATCTGATGAGTAACCAGCAAAAGGGGCTTCCGGCCAGTGCAGTGAATCAGCAGTTAAAGATCCGTCAGCTAAGGCAGAATGCCGAAGTAAATGTTACCCCGGGGAACAAGATGGTGATACGTTTTAAAATTGAGGACTATTTTAATGAAACCAAGAATGTGCCTTCGATGCATACCCTGTTTCTGGATGCTGCCATTACTTTCAAATTCAAAAAATTGAAATCTGATATTGAATTATCCTGCTTTAACCTGGCGGGTAATGATAGTTACGTATTAAGCCGGCTATCGGTAAATAGCCTGGTAGAAAGTAGTTATCCAATACGGCCGAGGATGTTTCTGCTAAAGACCTATTTCCGGTTTTAGACAGCGTCGAAGAATATAAAAGACTGAAAATCATTATTTTGCTAAAAAAAGCAGGTGTTCTTTTCATATGGGAACACTTGCCGAGGGCTTTCTTATATACTTATCTGGGTTGTGAATAAGATTTATTTCAAAAATCTTTGCAAAATCTGCACCCAAATCCCTACCTTTGCCGTCCTAATTTTGGATAGCTATGTTAGCAGTTGTAAAAATCGCAGGTCAGCAATTTAAGGTACAGGAAGGACAAAGCCTGTATGTTCCTCACCTGCAGGGTAAAACCGGAGATAAAGTTGAGTTCACCGATGTATTGTTTACGGACAATGCCGGTACTGTTGCTTCAGGCAGTAGTGTAAAAGCTACTGTAAAAGCTGAAATCATCAGTGACCTGGTACAGGGTGACAAAGTGATCGCCTTTAAAATGAAAAGAAGAAAGGGCTTCCGCAAGAAGCATGGTCACAGAACGCATTATACGCGTATCAAAATCGAAAGCATCGCTTAAGTAAAAAACATACCCGGTTCCAATTTGAGTTGGTCCCGGTTTAAAAACAAATAACCATGGCACACAAAAAAGGTGAAGGTAGTGTAAAGAACGGCCGCGACTCTCAGAGCAAACGTCTCGGTGTTAAGATATATGGTGGTCAGCCTGCTATCGCCGGTAACATCATCGTTCGTCAGAGAGGAACTGTTTATCATCCTGGTAAGAATGTAGGTGTTGGTTCTGACTATACTTTGTTCGCATTATCTGATGGTATCGTTGAATTCAAGAAAGGAAAAAATGATAAAACTACCGTATCGGTAGCGCCGGTTGCAGAGACCGCATAAAAATTTTTTTTTGTAGTTACAAATAAGTTTTTATTTTTAATGTATTATTTACTAACCATTAAATCTAAAAAACATGGCAACTGCAAAAAAAGCTGCTAAGAAAGCTGCACCAAAGAAAGCCGCTAAGAAAGCTGCTCCTAAAAAAGCTGCAAAGAAAGCTGCTCCTAAAAAGGCTGCAAAGAAAGCTGCTCCTAAAAAAGCCGCTAAAAAAGCTGCTCCTAAAAAAGCTGCTAAAAAAGCTGCTCCTAAGAAAGCTGCTAAAAAGAAGTAATCTTAGTTTAGCTTTAGCTAAAATAGATTTGAGAGTCCCGCCACATGGCGGGACTTTTTTTATGCTAACTTCACCACTCGCTTATTTTCTACTATGACCAACGAAGCCATCGCCGGGAATTTTTCTCTTCTGTCAAAACTCATGGATATCCATGGGGATAACGCTTTCAAGGCAAAATCATATGCCAGTGCAGCTTTTAGTATCGATAAACTGCCTGTAGAACTTTCTACCATGCCCCATGATAAAATATTTATCCAAAAGGGCATTGGGGAGAGTACCGGAAAGAGAATTATTGAACAATTAGAAACCGGCCGGTTGGCTGTGTTGGATGAATACATTTCAAAAACACCGGAAGGCATTATTGAAATGTTACACATTAAGGGACTCGGTCCGAAAAAAATTGCGACGATCTGGAAAGAGTTAGAGATAGAAACATTGGGAGAACTTTTATACGCGTGTAATGAAAATCGCCTAACACTTTACAAAGGCTTTGGAGAAAAAACACAGAACAATATCCGGGAATCCATTGAATTTTATTTCGGTTCACTGGGCAGTTATCTGTTTCAGCAAATGGAAGATTTTGCCCAAAAAGCATCTGAAAAGCTCCAGGAAAGCTTCCCGGGTACACTCTTTTTATCCACAGGTTCATACCGAAAACAGGATGAAATTGTGCATATCCTCGAATGGGTTACGAACTGTTCAACAGATCAACTGACCCGTTTTTTTACAGCACAACAATTTGAGCTGATTCGTGTAACAGAAGATTATGTAGCTGTAAAATCAGTTGATAATGTAAGTTTAGGTTTCTACTGTACGCATACAGATCAGTGCTTCTCAAAACTTTTCGAAACCAGTTGCAGTGAAGTTTTCCTGAATGCCTGGAAAACATATTTCGGATGGCACCCAGAAAAGGCTTATCCAAGTGAAGAAGCTCTTTTTGAAGAAGCAGGTATTACATACATTCCCCCTTACCTGAGAGAAAAAGAAGGGATCATTGAAGAGGCCCGCAAGAACCAACTGCCGGTAGTAATCCAGTCAACGGATATTAAAGGGATCATTCACAGTCATAGTAAATGGAGCGATGGTAGTAATACACTGGAAGAAATGGCTGCCGCGGCCATTGAAAGAGGATTCGAATACCTTGTTATCAGCGACCACTCCCGTTCTGCTTTTTATGCCAGCGGTCTGGATATTGACCGCGTATATGCACAACACCAACAGATTGAGGAACTGAATGCAAAACTCGCACCTTTCCGCATTTATAAGAGTATTGAGAGTGATATTCTGAATGATGGCAGCCTGGATTATCCTGATGAGGTACTTGCAGATTTTGATCTGGTTATTGCCTCTATACATTCCAACTTGAAAATGCCCGAAGAAAAAGCCATGATGCGGCTTATCAATGCCATAGAAAATCCATTTACCAGCATACTCGGACATATGACAGGCCGATTACTTTTAAGTAGAAATGGCTATCCGGTTGATCATGCCAGAATCATTGACGCCTGTGCGGCCAATGATGTTGTGATTGAACTGAATGCACACCCAAGAAGACTGGACATTGACTGGAGATGGATAGATCGAGCATTGGAAAAAGGAGTACTTATTTCAATTGATCCCGATGCTCACCACATTGAAGGCTATGATGATTGCAGGTATGGCGTAATGGCTGCACAGAAAGCGGGGTTAACCAAAGAAAATAACCTCAGCAGCTTCTCCAGAGAAGATTTTGAAGACTTTCTGGTGCAGCAGCATGCCAAACGTTAAGCGTTACTCATCAGGATTGTACCGGCAGGGCGATGAAGAAACTGGTACCCTCCCCTTCTGTTGTTTCAAACCAGATGGTTCCATTTGCTTTTTCAACAATGCCTTTACATATTGCCAGTCCCAAACCCGTACCCGAAGATTTGGTAGTAAAATTCGGAACAAAAATATTGACCTGCATGGATTCAGGTATTCCTCCTGCATCATCCTGAACAACAAGGAGTATGTTCCCCTCTTTTTGTTCAAGCAGGATATTTACTTGTACTTTTTG
Organism: Sediminibacterium goheungense; assembly: GCF_004361915.1. Taxonomy (GTDB): domain Bacteria; phylum Bacteroidota; class Bacteroidia; order Chitinophagales; family Chitinophagaceae; genus Sediminibacterium; species Sediminibacterium goheungense. Next base: position 315,325 of record NZ_SNWP01000010.1, read on the forward strand.
TGATTTATCCATCCCTGCTTCTACTGCATTCTGTAATAAGTTGGTCAAAAGCCGATTCATCTGTACCCTATCTGCGATAACCGTTGCAGTTGACAGTGTATTATTGAAACTGATTTCCAACTCGGGGTGGGTTGCATATAAGCGTATGACCGATTCGATCACTTCCCGCAAATCTATTTTTTCAAGTTTGGCATTACCGATATTAGCAAACTGCGAAAACTCACTGGCTATTTTTGACAACTGATCAATTTGTTCTACCAGTGTCTGCGCCATATTCGAAGTGAGCTCTTTTACATCCGGAGAGCCTTTCATGATTGCATTTTGCAGGTATTGAATACTGAGCTTCATCGGGGTGAGCGGATTCTTGATTTCATGCGCCACCTGCCGGGCCATTTCGCGCCAGGCTCCTTCCCGTTCGCTTCTGGCCAATGCAAGGGCACTTTGCTCCAGCTTACGAACCATTTTATTGTATTCTCCAACCAGCATACCAATTTCATCATTTCGCGACCACACAATCTCCTGATTGCTTTTGCCAATATTCATCTGTCGCATTTTTTCACCGATCAGACTAAATGAAGCGGTAATTCTGCTGGTTAGAAAAAAAGCAATGGCACCCGCCACAAGGAAGATAAATGCATTCAGGTTGATCAATGTTGCGAGAAAGCCAGATATTTCCTGGTTTAATTCGTTTTGTGAGTTGAGATAGGGAATATTGAGATACGCATAGTTCTCACCCATTTCATCAGATAATGGTACATAAATACTCAGGTATTCAAAATCACCTACCCTTTCAGACTGTATATACCTGATACTGTTATCGTAATGCAACTGCTGGAAAGCTTTAGGCTCCATCTGCGTACTGAGCAGGTGCTTATTATAAATATAGGGCTGTGTAGATGTAAGCAGACTACCATTGATATCATAAAAATTCACATCCACATTATGCAAATCAGAAATGGCAGCAATATCCTGCTCCAGTTCACGGGAAAGACCCACATTTTTAAAAGTCAGTACATCATCAAAACTAAACTGGGAACTAAGTTTGCTATTGATCTCGTTCGACATTACCTGTATAGACTTTGATAGTCTTTCCTCATTACTCCTGTTAAAGCGTATAATAAAAAAGGAAATAGTGGCGATACCAATTACCAAAAAGGAAAAGACACTCAGAAATATAATGGTTGCCTGGATCTGGGTACGGATATTAAAGCGGAAAAGTTTCTTAATTTCTTTCCATTTAAACCTTGCCTTTAATAATTGACTACCCAGATGAAAAACAAAAATGATCAGCAAAAAGGAACAAAACAGATAAGCGAATAAAGTGAGAAATTCAACTACCCAGGTATTTCTTTTCACAACTACTACCTGCTTATCGTTTCCCCCGTTAAACCACAACTCACTATACTCTCCCGAAAGTTTATAAGTAAATTCAAATTGATTGATTTGTTCTTTTTTCAAACGGGAAGGAAAATGATAGGTATTAAAATGATTAATCAGCTTTCCTTTATTATAAATACCATATGCATAATTGGTATTCAGATCGGATGAAAGGTTTTGCACCTGGTTAAATAACTCAGGATATAGCGCTTCGCTTTTGTAACGTTTTGATTTGATGATAACAAAAAGATACCCAAGGGTTCCGCCTTTTTGTGTTACTTCTTTCTGGTATAAATAGCTAAACCCTTCCGATGTATTATCATAACTGTATAAATCAGGAATAATGGTTGGTCTGGCCTGGTTAAGAATAATGGTCTTGATGGCAGCATAATCTGTGGAATCTTCATTGTATAAAGGATGATACAAACTATCAAAAGTGTATATCCGCGTATCATATTTATTGAGATAGCCTGAAAAATTCTGGTTGATCAGACTGTCTTTGATGTATTTGTTTTCAAATTCATTCTGGAAACGATCAAAATTTTTTAAAAGAAACTGATCATCAAAATTTGTGGCAGCGATATTCAAGAGGTTTTCCCCGGACGGATCAATTTGCAGGGCCAGTTTTTCAGCGATGCGTTTTCTCTGTTCAAATTCTGTAACCCTGTTCTCGTATAGTACCATCCCCGCTATTGAGAATGTAAAGAACATAACCCAGAAAATGAAAAATGTAGACCGGAGCAGTGGAAGATCCAGGTCTTTTTTTCGGTAATTAATGATCAGCAGGAATAACAATAACCATAAAAGAATAACCAACCCCGCCGGAATTTCACTATTGGAAAAGAATAATAGCAGGCAAATAAAACTGCTAACCACTATTGTAACCGTTTGTTCAAGAAGGGGAAAATTCCGGTCTATCAACGGCTTTAACAGGATCTGGGAAAGTCCGAAGAAGCTCAATACCAAAAAACAAAGAATCACAAAACTTACCACACTATAAATATCCAGGCTGAAAAAATTAGTAACATCAGTTGATATTTTCGAATCGTGTACCAGACTTTGAACAATACCTGCTATACCAAAACCAATCAGGCTAAGTATAAAAATATTCCCGTAATTCCTGATTTTTAAAGGTAAGGGCTTAGGTAGCCATGTTTTACCATCGGTATGATTTTTATACACTCCAATTAACCAGAATAACAAAATAGCATTTACCAATAGATCTCCTAAGGAAGGATGAATGATATTAGAGGCATAAATAGATGGGTTGTATAAAGGTAGCTTGCTATAATCGAAAGGAAAATTAAACTGATAAGCAGTTAACCGAAGCAGCAAAACAATACCCGTTAAGATGATAAATCCGGTTTTAAAACCATGTATCAGCATCAGATCCGTTGTAACCGAATTCAGAAATATCAATAAAAAAACAATTGACAGGATACGTAAAAGAATCGTAAAACTATCGTAAGAAATAAAAGACTTGCCTGGCTTAAGCTTTATACCAAACAATTCTTTCCCGGCACTATTGAATATCGGTAATACATCGTTACCCGCAAGGGTGGTGAGTTCATATTGATCATCCAATCCTTCGAAACCTGCAAAATCACTATGCAAATATTTGTTTTCAATAAAGTACGACCATCTTATTGGAATCATTCCAATAACAAGTAAGTGTCCATTTTTAATAGGGACACTTGATTTCAGTATTTCAAATTCACCATTTCTTTTGACAGAGAACCATGCACTATCCTGCCGGTAAAGATCATCCGGCACAAGATAATAACGGTTAGCATTCCAGTATAAGAGTGTGGGCGTGCTTTTTTCAGTAACAGCATATACAAAGAGACCAAATGGTTCTTTTGTAGCTTCTTCCTTTACCTTGTTATTGGTTGATGCAATGAGTGCGTGCAGAGAAGCCGTATCATTAACCAGCTCAGCATAACGATTCTCCAGCTTGCTGATATGCTGCTCGAGTTTGGATTTTACTTTCTGTGGTGATGCATTATAACTCCAGTAATTGATAAATATAAATGAAAAGGTATAAAGCCAGGCAGCAGTTATGGCCAGGTAACCATGTTTGTAAGCAGCTTTTTTAAGTGTTCCGATCAAAGGTTTATGTTTTTCGTTTGATCTCGTTCCACAGCGCATCCATTTCAGCCAGGGACATATTTACCAAATTAAGTCCCTTTTCGGCTGCCATAGCTTCCATTGCCTGAAAACGATAGATGAATTTTTTATTGGTCTGCTCCAGCGCAGCTTCCGCATCTACCTGCAAAAACCGTGCGTAATTGATCAGACTGAAGAGCAGGTCGCCAAATTCCTCCTTTATGTCTTCCTGTTTGTTATCCCCTATTGCATCTTTTAGCTCCTGCATCTCCTCTTCTACCTTTTTCCATACATCTTCTCTATTATCCCATTCAAACCCCACCTGTTTGGCTTTTTCCTGAATCCGGGCAGCTTTTAACACTGCCGGTAATGACTGAGGAACACCCTGCAATACCGACTTTTTGCCTTCTTTCATCTTAATCTGCTCCCAGTTTCTTTTTACATCTTCTTCATTATCCACTTTTACATCACCATAAATATGAGGGTGGCGGGTTATCAGTTTCTGGGCAATCCCATCGATCACTTCTTTCAGCACAAACTGTTTTTGCTCTGTTCCTATTTTTGTATAAAACAGTATATGTAATAAAAGATCACCTAATTCTTCTTTAATTCCTTTCCAGTCTGCCTGATCAATCGCATCTGCCAGTTCATAGGTTTCCTCTAATGTCATAGAACGCAAACTCTGTATGGTTTGTTTTTTATCCCATGGGCACTGCTCCCTTAATTCATCCATAATCGTTACCAGTGCCAGAAAACTATCTGCGGTTTCTTTCATCTTTAATTTTTCAATTTACATTTATACAACAAAAGCTGAGAAAAGGAAAAATACAGTAAACAGAAGGATCATTGCCAACATAGAAGCAAATAACAGCAATATATACTTCAGGATTGTTTTCGCCCTTCGCTGTCCATAAAAATTCCTCATGGACTTATACAGGTAGAAAAAGCCTGCGAATGTAAAAACAGTGCCTATCCAATCCTGTTCTGCATGCGTAATTTTTGCTGCAATGCTATTAAGCCATAGTCCAGACAGTATAACGATAAAAATGGCACAATAAAGATGTATAGAATAGATAATATGGTTTACATAATAAAATTGCCTTCTTCTGGCATACATAAGCTGCAGGATTAAAGCAAAAAGCGGCAGGGACACGAATAACATCTGAGGGAAGAAATGAATAAACTTATTGGTAATCGCTTTCAGACTAGCTTTTGAATCTCCTTTATATTTTTCCCTGAGATGGAGGTTTTGCCTTATGAAAGCCTTTGCAATAAAACCATCCCTGTCTTTTTTAGGTAGTAAAGCCTGCAATGAATCGTATTCTTTTACTGTGGCCAAAGTTTTATTAATCGGATTTCTATTGAATGACATTAAGGTAAAGCCCCCCTGGGGTAAACTTTTAACACTGTCGGCCATTGTACTATCACGCTTCACCATGGCGATATCAGCATCTGTTTGCTTTATCTTGTCTCTAATTTGTGCTGAAGCAAAAGAAGCCGCCGGTATTTGTAAGGATTTTTTCAGCTGTCTTTTCTGTGTTTCAAGCTTCTCTAAAACTTCACTGGCTGTATCCTTGTTTTCTTTTATCTGGATTTCATCTTCTTTCTGATAGAAACTGAAGAAAATAAGAAAGAAAAATGCCGATGTGAATACATACATCCTTATGGGGTGAAGATAATCGGCCCTTCTGCCTCTCAGGTATTCGTGGGATAAAAAACCGGGACGAAACAAAAGATATTTGAGTGTACTGAAAAACTTTCCATCAAAATGTATAATATCATATACAAAATGGGTAACCAAGTGCCAGAAGCTATCTTTTGGCGCTATATTCTCCTGTCCGCAATAATGACAAAAACGCCCGTGCAGAGCGGCTCCGCAGTTGAGACATATCTTTTCCTTTCTTTCCGGTAAATGAGACACTTGTTAACGTTTGATTAAAAATACACAACTAATCCATTGCCACAACTGTCGTGGGTTGAATGTTGAAAAATGAACGGGAGGATTGAGTAATTTTACATTATGATGAAAGCAGCGCTCAGTTTCCTGTTTATCGGCTTTACAGGATTTATCAATGCTCAATATTATTTCAATGATATTGTTTCTATCCGTCAGGGAAATGAACAATATAAGGTATGGAGGGCTCAGAAAATCGCCGCCATCAAAACCATTTCTTACGAACCCGATAATTCCATTACAGAAGGGCTGACTGTAAATCAGGAAATCAGCCGCGATGGTAAAAAAGTTACCATAACCACGGTAAATAATAACCAAACCAGCGTTACTGTAAATACTTATGACCTGGGGGTTTTAAAACGTACCCAAACCAATAATAAAAATATTAGTAACAAAACAGATTATACCTATGATGCACAAGGACGTATCAGTAAAGTCAGTCTATCTACCATAGATACATTTATGAACAGCACGCAGGCCGAAATACATGAATGGACCTATGATGAATTTGGCGCTCCGGTATCTATGCTGAAAATTAAAAATCAATCCGATACCGTTATGGTTCAATTTATAAAAGATGAACAGGGAAATATAGGCGAGGAAAGATGGCAGAAAAAAGGGCGTACGATCGAAAGTTATTATTACTATTACAATACCAACAGACAGCTTACTGATATAGTCAGGTATAACAGTAAACTTAAAAAACTCTTACCTGACTTTATCTACGAGTACAATACAGCCGGTCAACCTTCACAAATGACCCAATTTTCACTTGGCAGCAATAATTATTTCGTCTGGAAGTATACTTACAACGACAAAGGCCTTAAAACACAGGAAATTTGCAGTGATAAAAGTAAAATGCAGGTTGGCAGGATTGAATACCAGTATACTATTCAGTAAGCCTAATCCAGGTATTTCTTTTTCTTTTCTTCCTTGTATTCAAGTTGCTCTACCAATGCTTCGGGATTGGGGTTACTGGTAACTGATATAGCTACCTGAAAAAGCAAAAAACAGAGTATTGAAGATACGACCAATTCATCCCAACGCCACCAATAACCCCATCCACTATACAATTGCCCCATTGATGGGTTACCGGTTTCATAAATGACAGTTACCTGCTGACCCGCTTTTATGGTTCGCAGTGGATAATGCGGATTTATTGCAAACTCCTTTGTTCCAGTATTGAAAACAGCCTTTAATACTGAATCTCCACTGGAAGCGTCGATTTCCATTTGAATGGTTGCCGGTACTTTTACCCCATCAAAATAATCAGGCTGGCGCGTAAACAAAATATAGCAACCAAAACAAACCACATAAAGTATGAAGATTGACTTATACATGATGAATGGGGGGAAGAAAGTGAGTAGTCAGTAGTGAGTAAAAAGATCTAACTCCATAAGTTAACTACTGACTACTCACTACTCACTAATACACTGCTTATCTTAGTTCGATAGACTTCTAAAATCTACGGGAACCAGTTTACTCACGCCGGGTTCCTGCATGGTTACACCATAGATCACATCTACAGCACCCATGGTTTGTTTATTATGGGTTACTATAATGAATTGTGAGTTATCGCTGAACTTCTTGATCATCTGTGTGAATTTGCCTACGTTGGCATCATCCAGTGGTGCATCCACCTCATCGAGGATACAGAAAGGTGCCGGTTTAATAAGGTAGATGGAAAACAGTAAAGCAGTTGCTGTAAGTGTTTTCTCTCCCCCGCTCAATTGTGTAATGGACGAAGGACGTTTTCCTTTAGGCTTGGCTATGATTTCTATTCCTGTTTCTGCCAGATTGGTAGGATCTACGAGTACCATATCTGCCGTATCTTCTTCTGTAAACAAGGCTTTAAAAACTTTCTGGAAGTTCTCACGTACCTGATTAAAGGTATCGAGGAATTGCTGGTTAGCGGTTGCTTCCACTTCCTGAATGGTTTGCAGCAGGCTTTCTTTCGCTGAAACAAGGTCATTCTTTTGTTCCAGAATGAACTCGTAACGCTTTTTCATTTCCATGAAGGCCTCTATAGCTGTTGGGTTTACTTCACCCATATTTTCCAATCGCTTCTTCATACGATCGCTGGTAGCCTGCAATTCCTCCAGTGATGTTTCGGTAGTGCGTGCCTGATCCAGAATTTCATCCAATTCCACTTTGAACTCTACACTCAGCCTTTCTTTCATACCTGCCAGCTGCAGTTTCAGTTCATTCAACCTGTCTTTGATCTCTGTGACGAGATGGTCAATCATTTCCTTGCTCTTCACTTTCAGCCTTAACTCACTTTCTTTTTCCTGCAGGGCGTTGCGAAGGTTATAGTATGCCTGATCGGCTTCATTGAGCTTTTTCTCTTCTTCTTCTTTTTTACGCATCAATTCAATCAACAGCTCTTCCGATCCAATTAAGGCTTTCTCCCCTTCTTCAATATTTCCGCTCGCTTCAGATAGCTGTGAGGTATTGCTTTCGATCTGCTGGTGTAATTCACTCAGCTGATTTTCTTTGAACACCATTTCCTGCTTAAGAGCCGTAATCTTGCTCTGCTGACGGGTTAACTGAAGATTGGTTTCATTATATTGTACCGATGCATAATTGTATTCCTGTTCAGCAAGTTGATAATCCTGCTCTACCAGTTTCATCTGCTCACCTGTCTGTAATAACTGATCGTTCAGTTCATGTAATGCCTCTCTGGTAGTAGCAATGGCATCCTGCTCATCCTGAAGGCGGGCTTCAATATCAGCTAAACGTTGAAAAGCATTTTGTTGTGCTGCCTGCAGGTTCTCAATACGATTTTTAGTAGCAAATAACTGATTGGTAAGCTGGTTAATTTCCTGCTCGGTCTGCTTGATGGCGTTTTCCTTCAACTGCTCATTAAATGCAATGACCTCATTGTGTTTTGCCTGAATATCGGCTTTGAGCAGACTTACCACTGATTCTTGATCCTGAATTTCTTCAGCCAGTTTTTCCAGGTTTTTGGCACGACCAATTTTCTTTCCTTCAAATAAACCTACACTGCCGCCTGTCAGGGTATACTTTCCTTTCACATATTTACCTGTCTTCTCCAATACCACTGCACCATTGCTGTTTGCGATAGCTTCCTCGTTTTCTGCGATGTATACATTACCCAACAGGTATTCTGCCAGTTTGCGGAATTGCTCGTCTACCTCAATTACATCCATCGCACGGATGGTATTTGATGGCTGGTGTGTTTCCACACGGAGGTCTGCGAATTTCTCCAGCATAAAGAAATTGGCTTTCCCTTTGCTGTTGGCATCCAGTAAATGTACTGCCTGTAATCCTTCCTGCAGGTTATTTACCACATAATAGTTCAGGTATGGTTCCAGTACATTTTCAACTGCTGCTCTGAATTCTTCTTTTACATATATAATATCAGAAAGTATGGGTGCTGAATGGTTCCAATCCGGATTCTTGTGCAGGAACTTGATGCTCTCGGGGTATCCTTCCATGGAATCTATCAGACTTTTCAACAGATTGTACTCATTACGCTTGGCATCGAGCTTACGGTTTTCTTCTGCCAGTTCATTGCGCAATACTTCCAGTTGTGCCTGCGTTTCAAAAATATTTTCGCGGGTACGCTCATGCTGCTCCTGCAATTGCTGAAGGTCTATACGGCGCGCTTCGAGACTTTCTTCTTTTTCAGCGAGTTCTTTTTGTAATTGCTCAAGCTGCAATTCACGGTTCTGTTTTTCCTCATTTAACTGCGCCTGTGCCCTTTGCAGGTTCTGGATAGAAGTATCTGCTACGGCCACTTTCTTTTCCGCATCAAACTGGTTACGCTGGATCTGCTGGTACTGGTTACGTAAAGTATCCACACCACTTCTACGTTCGTCGAAAAGACGGCGCTTATCTTCTATATCCAGTTTGGCTGTTTCTACCCTATCCTGCAGTTCTATCAATTTAGTCTCTTCTTCGCCAACCTGCATCTGCGTGTATTCGATTGAGTCGCCGATGGTTTTCAACTGACCAGATGCTTTTTCCAGAAAATCTTTTAAGCTGGTTTCCTTTTCTTTCAGGTAATGTAACTTCTGGGTAGCCAGGTTTCTTTCATTTTCTTTGCTTCGCAGGTTCTGCAACAGGTCATTAAACTCATGCTGCATACTTTGTAAAGCCCTTTCTTTTTCAATAAAACCTACTTTCTCCTGTTCAATAGCGGCTTCCTCAACTGCAATCTCCGCATCGAGCTGTACTTTTTTATTGATCTCCAGTTCCTGCTGCTCATTCAGTTCTTTATAGGTAATATTAAAACCTTCCAGTGCTGCTTTTGCCAGTTCAACAGATACTTCTTTGTATTCTTTCTTGATTTCGTAATATTTCTCTGCCTTTTTCGCCTGGTTCTCCAGTGTTTTTAACTGGTTATTGATTTCAAACAGTAAATCTTCAATACGCGCAAGATCCTGTTCAGTTGCATCGAGTTTGTTCTTGGCTTCTTTCTTTCTGGTTTTATAGATGGTGATACCAGCTGCCTGCTCTAGCATACGACGACGGCTGTTCTCTTTATCTTTAATAATATCATCCACCATACCCAGTTCAATGATGGCATAACTATCAGTACTTACACCGGTATCGAGAAAGAGATTATGAATATCCTTCAAACGGCAGGTAACATCGTTCAGGCGATATTCGCTTTCTCCGTTTTTATAAAAGCGACGGGTTACTGTTACCGTACTGAATTCTGTAGGGAGCAGATTCTTTGTGTTTTCAAAAGTGAGACTTACTTCTGCCAGTCCGCTTGGACTTCTTGTCTTACTTCCGTTGAAAACCAGTGCTTCCAGGTTTTCACTTCTCAGAGCAGATATTTTTTGTTCACCTATTACCCAGCGAATACTATCGATGATATTACTCTTACCGCAACCGTTCGGACCGATGATGCCGGTTATACCTTCATCAAAACTCACTACAGTTTTATCAGCAAAACTTTTGAACCCTTTGATTTCTAATGATTTTAATCTCACTTTTCCTCTGTTTAGTACCTGCGAACATACAGGAAAAGGGCTGTATTTTCAGGAAAGATTATGGGGTTGTGTATAATAGGTGGAGAAAAAGGATCCGTGAAAAAAAAATCAACGATAAAAATACTGTAATTTATTGACATTCAGCATTTTAAAGAAGTCAAATCGACTAAAATAACGCACCAATAAACACCGTTGCTACCGTTTATTCAAACAGTATATTTGTTGGATTAGAAGCTATGTTGAAGCGGATCATTTTTACAGTTACCAACGACCTCTCCTACGACCAGCGGATGCAACGCATTTGTGACACACTGGCCAGCAACGGCTATCAGGTATTACTGGTAGGCAGAAAGCGAAAAGACGCGATTCCTTTAACCAAACAGGCTTTTGATCAGCGGCGGATTTTCTGCTTTTGGAACAAAGGCCCCTTGTTTTACGTGGAGTACAATATACGCCTGCTGCTATTTTTACTGACTAACAGGGCCGATATTGTTTGTGCCATTGACCTGGATACCGTATTGCCCTGTTATTTCTCTTCCATCATCAAAAAGCAAATAAGGGTATACGATGCGCATGAATTGTTTACAGAACAATTTGAAGTTGTCAGGCGCCCAGGTATCCACCGCATATGGTTATGGATTGAAAAGTTTGCCGTAAAAAGATTTAAGTACGGTTATACAGTCAATGAGTTTATATCTAACTGGCTTCAACAACAATATGATATTCAGTATGATATTATAAGAAATTTACCAGTTGAATACTCATTGACAGATGTTGAAAAAAACAAGTTTATATTATACCAGGGGTCTGTAAATGAAGGACGTTGTTTTGATACCCTGGTACCTGCCATGCGTGATGTCATTGCTCCATTGGTTATTTGTGGTAAAGGCAACTATTTTGAAGAGACCCAAAAACTGATAAAGCATTATCATCTGGAAAATAAAATCGAATGCAAAGGATATCTTACCCCCCTTGCACTCCGGGAAACTACACAGCAGGCTTATATTGGACTGACACTTTTCGACCAAAAGGGACTCAATCAATACCAGTCGCTTGCCAACCGCTTTTTTGACTATATGATGGCAGGAATCCCTCAAATCTGCGTAAACTATCCTGAATATAAGCGCATCAATGATGAATTTGGCTTTGCCCTTATGATCGACAATACCGATAGCCAATCAATTGCAGCAGCTCTGAACAATCTACTGGCCGACAGTGTATTATATGAAAAATTACAACAAAACGCCCTGAAAGCACGTTCTGTATTGAACTGGGAACAGGAATCGCAAAAGCTGATCCGTTTTTACAACTCATTACCCTAATGGAAAAACATCTTCACATTATTTCTTATACCGTTCCCTTTCCCGTGAACCAGGGAGGTATCTATGATGTTTTCTATAAGCTGAAGGCATTACATGCACAGGGTATTCATATTCACCTGCATTGTTTTGACTATGGCCGGGGCGAACAACCTGAGTTAAATCAGTATTGCAGTTCGGTTTATTATTATCAGCGTTTTACAGGGCATAAAGGTATTTCTACCTCTCTGCCCTATATCGTTGCATCCAGAAAAAATGAAGAACTGTTACAAAACCTCTTAAAAGATCAGTACCCGATTTTGATGGAAGGCGTACATAGCACTTACCCCATTATGGATGAGCGTTTTAAAAACCGGGGACTTTTTGTAAGACTTCATAATGTAGAATATCAGTATTACCAGGAACTCTGTCAGCATGCCGGTTCAGCATTCAGGAAACTTTATTATAAAAGAGAAAGCCTCATGCTGAAAGCCTATGAAAGAAAAATTGCCTCCAAAGGTATTTTCTGGGGTATGACGGAGGCTGATGATGAAGTATATAGAAAGGAACTTGGCGCTGATATAGAACACTTACCTCTTTATATTCCCGATAACTGGGTAATAGAAGAAAAAAAGGGCATGGGTACTTATTGTCTTTATCATGGCGACCTAAGTGTTGATACGAATGAAAAAGCTGCCACCTGGTTACTGGAGAAAGTTTTCAGCAAGGCGCAAATTCCATTTGTGATTGCCGGGCAAAATCCATCCCGAAAGCTGGAAGAACTGGCCCACAGTATGGGACACACCTGTTTGGTTGCCAACCCTTCAGAAAGAGAAATGCAGGATATGATTGCCAAAGCGCAGGTTAATATTTTACCGTCTTATACAAATACAGGTATTAAAATAAAACTGGTAAATGCCATTTTTAATGGCAGACACTGTCTCGTAAACAAAGCCACGGTTAACCATTCCGGTCTTGAGCCAGTCTGTCATGTTGCTGAAAGCGCCGATGAATTTATTACGCAAACAGAAAGTCTGTTCTCTACTCCTTTCAGCAAAGAAGCGACTGCACTAAGAAAAGATATTACATCCCGCCTTTTTAATAATGAAAGAAATGCCAGGAAACAGGTGGGGTGGATTTGGGGGAATACCTAATTTTCAAATTTGGAAATTTGAAAATTTGAAGATGAGGGAATGTCTTTCAAGTTCGGTCACTAAAAGTATTGGGGTTACGCTAATAAAGAGAATTGGGGTTATCTGATTTCTGCTATTGAATGGGTTTATACAGCGGCGCTGTCCATTACTTTTCCTTTTTCAGTTTTCAGGATACGTGATGGATAACGGTTGATGACAATGAAATCATGGGTAGCCATAATAACAGCGGTACCATAATCACGGGCAATCTGAATAAGTAGTTGCATGATTTCATCACTTGTTTCCGGGTCGAGGTTGCCGGTAGGCTCGTCGGCAAGTATAAGTTTAGGTGAATTCAACAGGGCCCGGGCAATATCTACACGCTGTTGCTCTCCACCACTCATTTCAAAAGGCATTTTGAAACCCTTGCTTTTCAGTCCTACTTTGTCAAGAACATCATTGATTTTTTCTTCAATCAGTTTCTCGTCCTGCCAGCCGGTCGCTTTTAATACAAAGCGCAGGTTCTCGTGTACATTTCTGTCTGTCAGCAGCTGAAAATCCTGGAATACGACACCCAGGTTCCTCCGGAGAAAAGGTACTTTTTTCCAATCCATATCTCGAAGGTTAAAACCAACCACAGAAGCACTGCCTTCCGTTAGTGGAAGTTCACCGTATAAAGTTTTTAACAGACTACTTTTACCAGTACCTGTTTTTCCTACGAGGTATACAAATTCGCCTTTATTTACCGAGAAATTTACATCATCTAATATGAGACTACCTCCCTGATAAATTTTGGCATTATGGATGGATACGACTGTTTCTGACATGGTTCTAAATTACAATTTCTAAAACGACTTTCTGGTCTAACTCAAAAATAAGGATCAACAGGTTTTGATCCTGTTAATATTCATAAATGATTTCTCCTGCGGATGTATGTAAATGCAGGCTGGCTTTTTCGGCTGCTTCCACCCTGCCTACTATCTTGGCTTCGATACCCAGTTTTGCGGCTATTTCAATCATAGATGTGGCGGTAACCGCATTTGTAAAGATTTCGAGACGATGGCCCATGTTGAAAACCTGATACATTTCACGCATATCGGCACCTGAATTTTGCTGTATCAGTTGAAAGATCGGCGGAGCTTCAAATAAGTTGTCTTTCACAATTTTATATGCCTGTGGCAGGTATTTCATACATTTTGTCTGCCCCCCGCCGCTGCAATGTATCATTCCATGTATCTGATGAAAATACTGATCGAGCAATTGTTTCACCAACGGAGCATAGGTTCGGGTTGGGCTCAGGAGTAGCTTTCCTACCTGCAAATCTCCAAAACCGGGCACCTCAATGGTTTCTGTCATTTTATTTCTACCGATATACACAACTGCTTCAGAGAGTGATGTTTCAAATGTTTCCGGATATTTTTCTGCGTATTCTTTCGACAAAACATCGTGGCGGGCACTGGTTAATCCGTTACTACCCAGGCCACTATTGTATTCATGTTCATATAAAGCTTTACCGGCGCTTGCAAAACCAACGATTACGTCGCCTGATGCAATTTTCTCATTGGTAATCAGTTTTTCCTTGGGCCATCTGCTGGTCATGGTACCATTCACAGCGATGGTTCTCACAACATCTCCCACATCAGCCGTTTCACCACCCAGGTAATGAATATTAACGCCATAGGTTTTTAGCTGATCAAAGAAAGCCTGTGTACCATTGATTACGGCCTGTAATACCTCACCGGGTATGCGTAATTTATTTCTATCGATGGTGGACGAAAATAATAACTGATCTGTTACTCCTATACATAACAGATCATCCAGATTCATGGCCACAGCATCTCGGGCAATACCTTCCCAAATGGTAATATCTCCTGTTTCTTTCCAGTAGAGATAAGCCAATATACTTTTGGTACCTGCACCATCGGCATGCATAATATTTACATAAGCATCATCATTACAAAGAAAATCAGGATATATTTTGCAGAAAGCATGTGCATACAAGCCCTGATCGAGTTTTTGTATGGCAGCATGTACTTCTTCTTTTTGTGCCGAAACACCACGTTGGGAATAGAGCGACATTGCGAATTTGAAAATTTGGAAATTTGGAAATTTGGAAATGAACGCAGTGGTTCCATTTCTGATAGGCACAAAGGTAAGGTTTGGTGAGGATTTGAGGATTAGGTTTACCACTGCTTATCCGGAGAACTTCAGCCCGGAGCTTACATTGTAGTTTTTCCTACCTTTACAGTTGTTATGAAAGTACATCGTGAGCTGGCGGGTTCCTTACCTGAATTTAGAAATGCAGTGATTACCATTGGTACTTTTGATGGTGTACACAAAGGACACCAGCAGATATTAAGCCAGTTAAAAGAAGAAGCAACCAAAATAGGTGGAGAAACGGTTATTGTTACTTTTCATCCCCATCCACGTAAAATTGTTTCTTCGGTTCCGGGTGACGTTAAGCTACTGAATACCCAGGCTGAAAAAAAATTTCTTTTGGAGAAGGCGGGTATTGATCATTTAGTAGTAGTACCATTTGACCACCATTTTGCCAATCAGTCTGCCGAAGAATACATTGTCGATTTTTTATATAAATACTTCAACCCTCATACCATCATTATCGGCTACGACCATCGGTTTGGTAAAGGCAGAACAGGTGATTATCATTTGCTGGAAAAATATGGTCAGGAACTTGGGTTTGCCGTAAAAGAAATTCCGGAGCAACTCTTACATGAGATTGCCGTTAGTTCTACAAGGATCAGAAAGGCCATTATTGAAAATGATATTGCTACAGCCAATGCAGCACTGGGCTATCCATATTTTTTTGAAGGTCTGGTGGTGGAAGGTAATCAGCTCGGACGCACCATTGGTTACCCTACTGCCAATCTTCATATTGGGAGCGAGGAAAAACTCATCCCAGGAAATGGCGTATATGCGGTACAGGTTCAAATAACAGATAAAACCTATGGTGGCATGATGAATATTGGATTACGCCCCACTGTAGACGGTAAAAAAAGAGTAATTGAGGTAAATATCTTTGATTTTAACGACAATATCTACGGCGAACAGCTACGTATCCATGTACGGCAACAGTTAAGAAACGAAATTAAATTCGACGGGCTGGAAGCGCTAAAAGCACAACTAGGCAGGGATAAAGCCGATGCAGTTGCTTTACTGAGACTGTGAGTGAGTAGTGAGTGGTTTTCTTTACTCAGTACTCACTACTGACTACTCACTACTGACTCTATCAGTTCATCATTTTCACTACCATTTCTTTCATAAGCCCCGCATCCGAAGTACCAGAATCATAAACGCCAACACTACGGAGATTGTACTGATGAAGTAGCAATAACACGCGTTCAACGCCTGTATACTCATACTTACGTGCAGAGCTGAGGTAATCTTTAATAAAATATGGATTTACACCAATTGTAGTGGCAGCCGTCTTTTCGTCGGGATTCTGTAAGCCAAACAGCATATAAACTTTGCTGAAATAATTGTACAGGGCAGGCAATACCTGCTGTATAGGTGCAGCTTTGGGGTTGGCCTCAAAATATTGAATGATGCGAATGGTTTTTGAAAGATCCTTTCGGCCGATAGCTTCCTGCAATTCAAAAACATTAAACTCTTTACTAATACCGATATACTTTTCAATATCGTCTTCGGTTATATTGGTTCTGCCTGCAAGATTTACGGCTAATTTTTCAATTTCATTTTCAATACGGCTTAAGTCATTACCAACATGGTCTACCAGTAACATCAATGCTTTCTGGTGAATGGTAAGCCCATGGTTCTTCACAATACCCATTGTCCATTCAGGCAACTGACTTTCATACATTTTTTTGGTTGTCAGCATTTCCCCTTTTGCCTTCAGGGTTTTGGCGAGTTTTGAACGACCGTCAACCTTTTTATCTTTATAGCTTACCACAAAAACCGTTGAAGTCAACGGGTTTTCAATATAAGGTTCCAGCTTATCAATATCCCTCATCTGCTGTCCTTCCTTCAGGATAACCACCTGTCTTTCTGCAAACATCGGATAGCGTCTGCAGGCATTTACAACTGCAGTCCAATCAGCATCTTTCCCATAAAAAACGGTAAGGTTAAATCCGGCCTCAGACTCGGGAAGTATTTTGTGCTCGGCATAATTTACCACCTGATCAATAAAGTATGATTCTTCTCCTTCCAACCAGTAAATAGGCTTGAAATTTCCTTTTTTCCACTCTGATATGATCTTTTCGGCCGACATGGGTGCAAAGATGATGGTTGATGAAGGATTTAAAAAAAGATTGAGGGTTTAGTTATGAACATTGGTGAATCGTGAATGGCCAATGGTAATAGGGCTTTGTTGTATTTACAACGAAGATTTTTCACTTAAATTGTTATTAGCTAGTTACCACTACAATATTTTCCTGCTTTAACAGGGGTTGGTGCAGAAATCTGAGTATAATATTTGCCGTTACGATCACATCTCTTTCGCAGTACTGTACGATACGTTTGATATCCCTGTCAATATAATATACATCCTGCACCATGCTGCCATCCATATCAGTTTTAGAACTGGGAATGTCGAGCACATGTGCCAGCAGATCGAGCGAAACATAGTTTTTATGGTCGCCGAATTTCCACCAGTTGAGTGTATCAAACATTTTTACCTCCCATGGTTTGCGGTCCTGAATTTGAAAACAGGTGGGTAAATACATATGATTTATCAACATGCGACGGCCAATAAATGGAATATCGAACTCGCGGATATTATGACCGGCAAACTGAAAATGGGGAGCCGACTGTTGCATTTTTTCGCATAATTGGGTAAAAATCTTCAGTATTTCTACCTCATCATCCCCATAAATACTCTTAATTTTCAGGCAGTAGGCTCCTGATTCGTTCTTGTAAAAAAAAGCGGTTGATATGCAAATGACACGTCCGAATTCTGCCAGTATACCTGCTTTTTTTCGGTAAGATTCTTCAGGTTCCGTACCTTCTGGCACGGTTTTAGATATTTTGTCGCAGAATAGACGTTGCCATACAGGATCCATGCCAGCAAAGGATGGCAGCATCGGCACCGTTTCAATATCAAGTAATAATACATCCTTGAGCATAGGAAAAGTTTAAAAAATCCGTTAACTGAAAAATTCATTTTTATGAGTAGCTTCAACACACCAGATCCAAACGCTGCACCACAGCAAAAAGACAACCGTAAAGTAATATACGGTATCCTGATTTTCGCCCTTCTCGGTACATGGGCCTATATATTCTACGATAAGAGTCAGACCAAAGAAACCATTGGTCAATTGGAAACAAAAATTACCAATGTTGACAGTGCCCGTAATGCTATTCAGCAGGAGTTTCTGGAAGTATCTGCTAAAGCAGATTCACTTACCCAGAATAATATCCAGCTACAGGGAGCTTTGGCAGACCGTGGTTCTGAAATCCAGAAAATGAAAAGCAGCATCAGCAATATTTTAAAACGCAAGAATGCTTCTGATGCTGAATTGGCTCAGGCCAAACAAATGATCAGCGAACTGAATGGCAAGATCGACGGACTCTTTGCAGAAATCGAGAAACTGCAGGGGGAGAATAAGCAGCTTACAGCTGCTAATGAACAACTGAATACAGAAAAAACACAGTTAACTTCTGATAAAGAGAACCTTCAGCAGAACCTTACGGCTACTAAAAAAGAGCTGGATGAAAAAGTGGACGTAGCTTCTACGCTTCATGCTTCCAATATTGGCATCACTGCCATTGATGTACGCAACGGTGGTAAAGAGAAAGCAACCACCACTTCAAAACGCGCAGACCTGATGCGCATTTCATTTGTTCTTGACCCTAACCGTATTGCCCCAAGTGGTAGTAAAGACATATATGTTTGTGTAACTGCGCCAGACGGAAAAGTAATTTCTGAGGGTGCAAGATTTGTAACCCGCGAAGAAGGTGAAAAAGCCTATACCAGCAAGGTAACTGTTAACTATGAGCAGGGCAAAGTAACACCGGTAAGCTTCGACTGGAAACAGTCTGATAAATACCAGACAGGCAATTATAAAATTGAGATCTATAATAATGGTTTCAAAATTGGCGAAGGTGTAAAAACACTGAAGAAAGGCGGCTTATTCAGCTAAGTTTCAAATAAAAATTTTCATAAGCAAGCAATCAATACAAGGGCTCCGCAAGGGGCCCTTTTTGTGAATGGTGAATGGTCAATGGTGAATAGTTTTTTATGGTATTTTTTTCGACTATCCATATTGACAATTCACCATTGACCATTCACCATCCCTCCTTTTCCTTATCTTCAACACAAAAATCATCCATGCGCATAAACTGGCGGATCATATTGGTTGCTATCGCCATCATATTGGTGAGCGGTACCATTTTTTATTCGCAGTATGTTGCAGGTAAAATTGCCACAGAAGAAAGAAAATATGTGACTGTTTGGGCCGAGGCCCAGCGAACCATTTTAAACACGCCAGACACTGCCAGCCTGAACCTGGCTACATTTATTTCTTTTGAAAACAAAGAAATACCCATTCTTGAAACCACTGAAAAAGATAGTATTACAGGAAATTACCTGAATCTCGACAGTAGTTTAGTGGAATCTGATCCAGGTTATTTACAAAAAAAACTACATGAATTTAGGCGGTATAATAATAAACCAATTGTACTCGTAATTAAGGACAGCCCATACACAGCCAATCATTATTATTACGGACAAAGCAAGCTATTGAAAGAGGTAAAATTATACCCGCTGATACAACTGGTTATCGTTGCTCTTTTTATCGCCATTGCTATCATGGCTGTACAGTCACATTACCGGGGTGCACAAAATCAATTATGGGCCTCTATGGCGAGAGAAACCGCACACCAGTTGGGCACACCAGTTTCCAGTCTCGAAGGGTGGCTGGAAATATTAAAGCAAAAAAAAGAAAATGAAGCCATTATTCCAGAAATAACAAAAGATGTTAACCGCCTGTTATTGATCACAGATCGTTTTGGGAAAATAGGAAGTCAACCGAAACTTGAACCAGGGAATCCCTATGATCAGATTGAGCAAATGATCCTTTACATGAAAAAACGTTCCGGCGCGCAGGTACAGTTCGAATTTTCGCCGGAACCGCTATCAGTTAATCCTTTACTGAGCGCCCCCTTGTTTGACTGGGTGATAGAAAACCTGATAAAAAATGCATTGGATGCAATGGAGGGAAAAGGCTTGATCCGTATCGAATCTCATATTACCAATGACGGATTGATAATTGATGTAACGGATAGCGGAAAAGGCATTCAAAGTACTCATTTAAATAAAGTTTTTAAACCCGGCTTTACCACCAAAAAAAGAGGATGGGGTCTTGGCTTGCCTTTGAGTAAACGCATCATGGAAGAGTACCACAATGGCAAATTGTTTGTAAAATGGAGCGAACACGGCAAGGGTACCTGTTTCCGGATCATTCTGCCTCTTCCAGGATAGACATAACCGGCTCTCCAAAACAACTCATGGCAGCATACCATTGATGCAAAGATTGCGGTGTAGCGGTTTCAATAAAAAGATTAGCTTCCCGGCAATAATTTAATAATTCTTTTTCAACTGAACGTTTTTCTGCTGCCACAAGGGGCTGCATCAGTTTGTGCAGACAACTGCTCATCCGCACAAGTTTCTCATCAGTTAAATGATCAAATGCATGCTGTTGCAGGAGTTGCCCTGCTGCATTCATCAGCAGACGATATGGTTTTGTTTCCATACAATAATTTATTGCAATTGACTACAACTGAATAACCCTTAAATGATTAAATTGTAAAGGAATTGTTACGCCATTTTTTTGTGCATAAACTGTGAAATGTGGAAACGCTATACACCTGCAAAATCTGGGAATCCAATGACCTTCCACACTTGTTATCGTATTTAGACCATCTGGATACTGAAGCCCGTTCACGTTTCGGACCTCATGCATTTACTGCCGAGACGCTCTTACAACTCTATCATTCATCAGCCTACAAAGGTTTTTTACTGATCGAAAACAGGAGTACTTATATTATAGGTTATGCGATTATCAGGCTGGGGTATTTTGAACATGATCTCCTGCGATTCCATAGTTATTCGTATTACCCAGATTATAACAGTACTGCCATGTATGCCCCATCGCTGGCCAGTGAATGGCGGAATAAAGGGTTAGGGAAAACACTTTGGTATAGCGTCGAAGATTATCTGAAACAGCTGCAGGTAAAAAAAGTGTTGTTATGGGGCGGTGTTCAGGAAAATAACCTGACAGCGGTTCATTATTACAAAAAGCTGGGATTTGAAACACTCGGTCGTTTCGAAATGAACAGTATGTGGAACCTGGATATGTGCCGATCTTTATGAAAAGAATAACCTGCCTGAAAGCTCAACAAATTACCTACCTTGCATATTATTTGAATTTCGCAACATCACATGGAACCCATTACCATTAAAACATTTTACAAGGACATATTTGGAGGAGTATGCCCGGAGATCGATAAAATGCTGGATGCGGATCAGGGAAAAGATATCGGCCTTTTTAATGTTTTCGATATCAGTCAACTTCAGCCTACCTGTGCCGCAAAAGCCAAAATGCCTTATAACCGCCGCACTTATTATAAAATCAGCCTGATTAAAGGAAAAAACAAAGTTGAATATGCCGATCGTGTGGTTGAGATTCAGGAGCATGCCATTCTTTTTGCCACGCCCAAATTACCTTACAGCTATACACCTTACGATACGCATCAGGCTGGTCATTTTTGTGTGTTTACACGCGAGTTTCTGACCAAATCTAATTCAGGCATACTCCTGGATGAAATACCCATTTTTAAGCCGGGGAGTGATTTTGTGTATGAATTATCAGCTCATCAGGCCAATGATTTTGAATTGATTTTCAATAAGATGCATCAGGAAATCGGATCAGATTATCCTTTTAAATATGATTTACTGAGAAATTATGTAATCGAATTGATCCATAACGGTCAAAAATTAAAACCCCTTACAGCTTCCAGCAACCATATCAATGCCGCCAGCCGTATCTCATCTCTTTTTATCGAATTGCTAGAACGCCAGTTCCCCATCGAAACACAGAGCCAGGTGCTTAGTCTGAGAACCGCAAAAGACTATGCGGATACTTTACAGGTACATGTAAATCATCTCAATAAGGTGCTAAAAGAGTTCACAGGCAGAACAACCAGTGAAATTATATCAAGCCGTATTGCACAGGAGGCTAAACTTCTTTTACGCCAGACCAACTGGAACATTTCTGAAATTGCTATGAGTCTGGGATTTGAAGAAGTGGCCCATTTCTCCAATTTTTTCAAAAAGCATAGTAATATGTCTCCCCTGCATTATCGGGATCAATTATTTGATATTTACAAATAATACGCTGATAATCGCAACAACAGATCGCTGAACCGGGGTCAATTTTGTGTTGTATTTAAAACAACAAAAATGACTCCTACAACAAAAATCGCCCTGGTTACCGGTGGTAGCCGTGGATTGGGCAAAAGCATGGCGATTGAACTGGCCAAAAAAGGACTGGATCTGATCATCACTTACCAACAACAAAAAACAGAAGCTGAAAAAGTGGTTGCCGACATTGCTGCAACCGGAAGAAAAGCAGTTGCAGTAGCACTGGATGTTGCAAAAGCTGAAACTTTCGCAGGATTTACCACCACCATTCAGCAAACATTATTAGCCGAATTTCAAACAGACCGGTTCGATTTTTTGGTGAACAATGCCGGATCTGGTGTTCATGCTGATTTCGCACAGACTACAGAAGAACAATTCGACAGCATGATGAATATTCACCTCAAAGCCCCCTTCTTTCTAACACAGCATTTGCTGCCACTCATGAATGATGGAGGTGGTATTGTGAATATTTCTTCAGGTCTCACCAGGTTTACTTACACCGGATATGATGCTTATTCCACAATGAAAGGCGGTGTAGAAACCCTGACAAAATACCAGGCCAAATTCCTTGGCAACAGAAAGATAAGGGTGAATGTAGTAGCTCCCGGGGCTATTGAGACCGATTTTGGTGGAGGTGCTGTAAGAGATAACCAGGAACTGAAAGACTATCTATCATCCCTCACTTCACTTGGCCGTGTAGGTGTGCCGGATGATGTTGGAACAGTAGTTGCTTTTCTTTGTTCAGATGATGCTAAATGGGTTAACGCTCAGCGCATTGAAGTAGCAGGTGGTATTCATATTTAGCGTATAGCTTATGGGGTATAGCTGCTAGTAAATAGCAGATAGTTCATGGGTAATAGTCTTTGATCTGGGACAGGAATATTATGCGCTCCCTCGATCAACCATTAGCCATGAACTATTTGCCATAAGCTTACTTATCGCTCTGTCTTTTAACTGAACCTCCGCTGCTTACATTGATATTGCGTATCAGACCATCTCCTTTAAAACGAACATAGCCTCCACTGCTGGCTTCTGCAGAAATTTCTTTGTTTACAGTTACCTGTACGCCAGCACCACTGCTCACATCGGCTTTACAATTGGTAACAGCCAGGTCATATCCACGGAAAATGCCCCCGCTACTACCATCTACAGACAATGCATTTGCAGAACCTGATAATGTAATAGTACCGCCACTGCTAACATCTGCCGTAAGTTTATCGAGGCTCACAGACTTAGCCTGAATAGAACCACCACTACTCGCTTCCAGACCATCTAACTGGGTATAGGAAACATATACAACCACTTTCCAGTTTCTTCTTTTCTCCCAGAAGCGCCAGTTATCATTTTCACGGGTGATACGAAGTACCCCATTACTTACCACTGTTTTGATTTTATCAACCAAATCTGCGTCACTTGCCGTTACCGCCAGTTCTTCTTTACTTCCTTTTGTAAGAATTACCTGAATACCAGCGGAGGTTTTTACCGCATGAAATGATCCTATATTTCTTTTTTGCGTATTCTCACCAGATACCACTTCCTGCCCGAGTGCAAAGGAACATAGCATGGTAAGTGCGAATAAACTACTGAATAGCTGTTTCATAATAAGTTTTTTGGTATAACGGCAATCAAATTCAAAAGTTACACCGAAGAAAAAATACAAGTTGCAGATTTCAGGATACAGTTCAAATTCAATACCCTTTACCCCTTATTTGAGAACCACCGCACCCAAGGCCGGGAGATGCACTTTCAACCTGTAATATTTTGCCTTTTTATCGACTAATAAAGAAGGAATGTCCGGATTGAATACATCACCCGTTCCCCAGAATTCTTTACTGTCGCTATTAAAAATTTCCGACCATTTTTCTTTACCCTGCACATCAACTTCCCAATCTCTTCTAACGACAGGAGTTACATTCAATATTACCAGTACATCATCTTTGGCTTTCTTGCCCTTTCGTTTATATACCATAACCGATTCACTCCGATGGTTCAGATCCACCCATTCAAATCCATCATCAGAAAATTGGTTCTCGTATAATGCGGGTTCTGACCGGTATAGTTCATTCAGTTTCTGTACACAATATTTCATACCCCCATGACTAACAAACTGGAGCAGTTCCCATGGCAACTCGCTTTTATAGTTCCATTCACTGGTTGCGGCAAATTCATTACCCATAAAGAGAAGTTTGGCACCCGGGTGGGTAAACATATAAGTATATAATATGCGCAGATTGGCAAATTTCTGCCATTCATCACCGGGCATTTTATATAACATTGGGCTTTTACCGTGTACTACTTCATCATGACTCAGGGGCAGCATAAAGTTTTCATCATAGAAATACATCATGCTGAATGAAAATTTATCCTGATGAAACTGACGGTAAATAGGATCCATTTTAAAATAATCAAGTGTATCATGCATCCAGCCCATCATCCACTTCATACCAAAGCCAAGACCACCTTCAAAAGTGGGTCTGCTGATTTTGGGCCAGTCGGTAGCTTCTTCCGCAATGGTTTGAATATCCGGGAAATCGCGGTAGAGTGTTTCATTCAGGTCTTTGATAAAGGCAATCGCTTCCAGATTACCATTGCCGCCGAATTCATTGGGTTCCCATTGTCCTTTGTTCCGGCTATAATCCAACCGTAACATTGAACTCACGGCATCTACCCTTAGCCCATCCGTATGAAAACGGTCGCACCAGAAACGTGCGCTACTGATCAGAAAAGATTTTACTTCTCCTCGTTTATAATTGAAAATATATGAATTCCAGTCTGGGTGATAGCCCTTACGCATATCAGCATACTCATAGGTATGCGTACCATCAAACATAAAAAGTCCATGTGCATCATAAGGAAAATGTGAAGGAACCCAATCAAGAATCACACCTATTCCGGCCTGATGAAAGGCATCTACCATTGCAGCATATTCCTGCGGGGAACCGAAACGGGATGTAGGGGCAAAATAACCGGTACCCTGGTATCCCCAGCTTCCATCAAAGGGATGTTCCATTACGGGCATTAGCTCTACATGGGTAAACCCCATTTCTTTTATATAGGGGACCAGTCTTTCAGTGATTTGCTGATAGGTATTGTATACTTCCTCATTGTTTTTATCGGGCCGCATCCAGCTCGCCAGATGCACTTCATATACTGACCATGGGGCATTGAGTGAGTTGTGTTTTGACCTTTTTTTCATCCATTCATCATCCTGCCATGGGTAATCGGTTTGCCATGTGATCGAAGCGGTGTAAGGTCTTTTCTCCCAATAATGCGCATAAGGGTCTCCTTTATCAAGCTTAATACCTTTATATCCATGAATATGATATTTATACGCTTCCCCTTGTTGAATACCGGGTATAAAACCTTCCCAGATCCCGGAATTATCGAGCCGAACTTTTAAAGGGTGCGATGATTTGTTCCATTCATTGAAATAACCGGTTACACTTACAAATGTGGCATTGGGTGCCCAAACGGCGAAATATGTACCATGGGTATTCAGTACTGCAAGCTGCTTGTTACCAAAAAAATCATATAGCCTGTAATGAGTGCCGTTTTGAAAATTTCGAATGTCTTCATCAGTAAATAAAGAATAGTTCCAAACAGACTGGTTGGTATCAACAAAATGCAATTCTTCATATTTATTACCCTCCGGCTTATCCGTTCCGGATGTATTATTCGCTTTATTAGTAATAGCCCCATTACTGTTCTTCGGCTTATTCATTTCATCGCTCATAAGACATTCATAATCAAATTATAAAAAATATTAACATTATTTTTCAACTAAAATATTAGTTATTAAGATTTTTTTATGCATTTTTATATTACATGCATCTATAATGCAATTCACTTCAATGCGAAAACTGACTGCCCTTTTAGTTGTAATCGGTTTATTGACCATTACAGACTCTTTTGCACAAAACGTCTCCCTTAAAGGTAAGGTTGTTGACACTACCAATAAAGTAAATCTGCGGGATGCTGTTATTACCCTACTTGACCGCAAAGACAGCAGTCTTGTAAAGTTTGTACGCACAGTAGCAGATGGTGC
This sequence comes from Sediminibacterium goheungense, assembly GCF_004361915.1. Lineage (GTDB taxonomy): Bacteria > Bacteroidota > Bacteroidia > Chitinophagales > Chitinophagaceae > Sediminibacterium > Sediminibacterium goheungense. The sequence goes on from NZ_SNWP01000010.1 coordinate 341,599, forward strand.
ATTTACCATGAAAGATCTGCTGCCCGGCAGATATATTATTATGGTTAGCTACCCCGGCTATGTGGAAATGATGGATACCCTCCTGTTAAAAACCAATGATGATATAGATTTTAATCAGATCACCTTAAACACACGTGCCCATATTTTACAGGAGGTAATTGTAAAACAAACAATCGCCCCTATTCGCTTCAAGGGCGATACCCTGATTTTTACTGCAGATAGTTTTAAGGTTAAACCGGGTGCAACGGTTGAAGATTTACTTAAAATATTACCGGGCTTTACAGTTAACAGCAAGGGCGAAATAACGGCTCAGGGGCAACAGGTTCAGAAAGTATATGTAGATGGCGAAGAGTTTTTTGGAGACGATCCTACTATGGCCACTCAAAACCTGAACAAGAAAGATGTGGCCCAGATTCAGCTATTTGATAAAAAATCAGATCAGGCTACTTTAACCGGTATTGATGATGGTGAAAAACAGAAAGCCATCAATATTGTATTGAAAGATGATGCCAAAAAAGGATATTTCGGGCGGATAGAAGGCGGTTCTGATTTCAACAAATATTATCAGGGCAAAGCCACTGCCAACCGGTTTACCAGTACCATGAAAGCAGGTGGATATATTGGAATTGATAGAACCGGTCGCAACTCCATGACCTGGGAAGACATGGAAAATTTCGGAGGATTTTCACCCGTGGAAGAAAATGGCCAGACCTATTTAATGTTCGAAAACGATAGCTACAATTTCTTCAACTCACAGGGTATTCCGGAAAACTTACAGTCTGCTTTCATGCTAAATAAAAAATTTGGCCGGTTTAAAAATAGCACAGCCAACAATTACAGTTTCAACAGACAGTTTATTGCAGGTAACAGTTACAATAATTCTCAATATATTTTACCTGATACACTTTATTACTATAACCAATTTAACAGTAACAGAAGTACCAGATCAAAACATGGTTTTAGTACCAGGAATGAAATTAACCTTGATTCTTTTAATACCATCACCATTAACGCCAGAGCCGGTTTTACCAAAAGCAGTGGATCTTCATTTGGCACTACGGAATATTTATCTGAAGAAAAAACTTTAGTGAATAACAGTGCCCGGAGTAATAATACCGATGGAACCAACAACCAGACAAGTGCAGATATTTTTTATAAACGAAAATTGAATAAAACAGGAACTAAAGTACTTACCATTAATGGAGGATATTCGAACACAATTAATGATAATACCGGTTATTTAAAAAACACCATCAACTATTACAGTAATGGACTTTTCGATTCAAGTCAGATCATTGACCAGTTGAAACTTAACAATAACACCAGTACTTCTTATAAGGGATTGATCAGTTATGTTCATCCGTTTAATACCAAAAGTTCTCTGAACATTAATTATACGCTAAATGCTTCTACCAGTGACCAGAATATCAGAACACTGGAAAAGATGAGTACTGGCAAATACGATTCTCTCAATACACGTTTCAGTAATCATTTTGCTTTTAAAAGTAGTTCGCATCGTGGAGGTCTTACCTATACTTACAATACCAAGAAGATATATCTCAGGGCAGGATTAGCTATTCAGGATCTTTCATTAAAACAAACCAATCTTATTAATGATTCATCCTATGCACGCGATTTTGTCAACTTTTTTCCCAGTTCGAATCTAAGGTGGAAATTTTCCCAATCAGGCAGTTTCTCCTTTAGCTATAGTGGCAATACGCAACAACCACAACTTGCCCAATTACAACCCATCCTGAATAATGCCGATCCTTTAAATCTTACTATCGGTAATCAAAATCTGAAACCTGCTTTTACACATTCTTTCAATTTCGATTTAAGTGATTACAAAGTATTAACCGGTGCCAGCAAGTCTGTTTGGGCTTATTTGAACTTTACTGAAAATGCTTTTAGCTCAAAAACAGTAGTGGACAATAAAGGTGTAAGAACTACCCAGACCGTGAACGTAAATGGCAACTATAATTATTACCTGAGTATGGGCTTTGGAAGAAAGATAAAGGCTTTGGACATGACTTACCGTCTGTCTCCCAGAATCAGCGGAAGCAGGTTCAAGAGCTTTGTAAACGGCAGTGAGAACACGACCCATACTCTTTCCCTGACACCTGCCGTAAGTTTTTCGAAAAATATTGAAAAGAAAATGGATGTATATCTGAGCTATAATCCAACTTTTACCAGGTCTAACTCTACGATCAACCGGGGGCAGCGAACCCAATACTGGATACAAAGTATTTATCTTGATTTCAGTTACACCATTATGCAGGGTTTTCAGTTCAACAATAATATTCAGGCTAATTACAGACAGAAGCTTTCTCCCAATGACAGAAGTACCAATGCTTTTATATGGAACATCAGTCTTGAGAAAAAAATGTCCAAAAAACAGGATATTACCGCACTGGTATCTGTCAATGATCTATTAAATCAGCAGATTGGATTTAACAGAAATGTGAGCAGTAATTTTATTTCAGAAAGTACATATGATATGGTTCAACGATATACTATGTTCTCTCTCAGGTGGAAATTCAGTAAAAACAGAAAACAAAACAGCGATGAAGAATAAACAGATCTTACAAATTGGTTTTTTAAGTATCTGCTTATTATTCCTCGGTATACAAACCCGGGGGCAGGTGCAATTTCCCCGTCAGGGGAAAATTGAGTTTGAGAAAAAACTTAACATCCATAAGGAAATAGAAGGAGATAGCTTCTATGACAGTTTTAAGGATAAGATATCCAAATTTCAGACAACTTATTTCAATCTTTATTTTAAGGATGGAAAAACCTTGTATGAAAAAGGAAAAGACCTGAATGAGAAAATCATGTTCTGGAGTGATGATGAAACAACAGATGATATTGTGTATTCAGATTTAGATAATGGCACATTTGTAAAAAAACAAAAAGTTTTTGAGGAAACATTTCTCATCAGTGATTCTATTCGTTTTATCAAATGGCAGATTACCAGTGAAACAAGAGATATCGCAGGTTTTAATTGCCGAAAAGCTACCGGTATCATTCTGGATTCAGTTTACGTTATCGCATTTTATACAGATCAGATACCTGTTAGTGGAGGCCCCCTCTCCTATGCAAAACTACCCGGTATGATTATGGGAATCGCTATACCCAGAATGAATCTTACAATTATGGCTACAAAACTCGAAATGATTGAACCCAAACCGGAAAAACTGGTTCCCCCCGCTCCCGGCAGGGCCAAAAAAGCCAACTATGCGGGCGTCATTGATCAATTGAGAAAATCTTCGCTATCAGGCTGGGGTAGTTATGGACGGAAATACCTGCTTAAATCACTTTTGTAAAATGATTTCTATCCGGCTTTCCAACCTTTCTTCATCTTATCTCTCCTTTGATAGGATATACAGATTTGACGTTTTTTGACTTATTAATTTTATCCATATTTAGAAATTTCTCGACTCAGATTAGGAAAAAATTTAACATTAATTTTCAACTAATCACTTAGTTATTAAAATTTTTTTATGGATTTTTCCATAACAGGCATCAAATAAGGCAACCGAACAAAATGAAAAAACTGACTGCGTTTCTATTGTTAATGGGGATTTTCTCTGTTACCCAGATTTTTGCACAAAACACTTCCTTGAAAGGTACTGTTACCGACACTACCAATAAAGTAAACCTCCAGCATGCTGTAGTTTCACTTTTGAGACCTAAAGATTCGGTTTTGGTAAAATTTGTAAGAACCGATCAACAGGGTCAATTTAGTTTTACCAACCTCCCTCCTGCAAAATATATCATGATCATTTCATATCCTGATTATGCAGATTTTGTGGATGATATCGATCTGGTTGCACAACCACAAAAAAATCTTGGCAATGTATCTGTTACTACGAAGGCACACTTACTTGAAGAAGTAATCGTTAAACAACGCATTGCCGCCATTCGTATGAAGGGCGATACTACCGAATACCGCGCCGATAGTTTTTATGTTGGACCAAATGCCAATGTGCAGGATCTGCTGAAGAGAATGCCGGGCATACAGGTTAATTCCAAAGGAGAAATCAGTGCCCAGGGACAAAAAGTAGAAAAAATACTGGTGGATGGCGAAGAGTTTTTTAGTGACGACCCTGCTGTGGTAACACAGAATCTACGTGCCGATGCGGTAGATAAAGTGCAGGTATTTGATAAAAAAAGTGATCAGGCTGTGTTTACTGGTATTGACGATGGTAAAACAGCAAAAACCATCAATCTTCAGCTAAAAGAAGACGCTAAAAAGGGGTACTTCGGAAAACTGGAAGCAGGATCAGACTTTGATCGTTATAAATACGGGAAGGGCATGCTGAATGCTTTTAAGGGAAAGAGGAAGCTTGCTGCATATATAACGAATGATAATACAAAATTTGAATCTTTAAACTGGAATGAAAGAAATAACTATGGCTCTAATAATGATAACATGCAGGTGATGGAGGATGGTGGTATTGCCATTTTTAGTACAGGTGATGAGTTTTCATACGGTCAGGGTTTACCAACTTCTACTACCGGAGGTTTACTTTTCAGTAATAAGTGGAACCAGGATAAACATAATATCAATACAGCTTATCAATATAACAACCTTAATGTAAAAGGAAGAATACAAACCACTTCACAAACCATTCTTCCAGATACAAGTTTTACGAATACGCAGGACCAGAATTTTGTGAGTGACAGAAAAAGAAACCGGATTAATTCAAAATATGAATTACGTATTGATTCAACCAGTACGTTAAAAATGACACTTACCGGATCTATTGTTACCAATAGAAATGCAAATAGTTTTCTGGGGAAAGCAATCAGTGAAGATGGGAAACTGATTAACCAGTCTGACCGAACCACTACCAATGATGGCGAAGACAGAAACCTGCTGGGCTCATTACAATGGCAAAAAAGACTGAAGAAAAAAGGGCGTACCTTATCTTTTAATGGCGATTTCTCGGTAATGAATAAAACCAATGATGGCTACCTTCTTGCCAAGAACGATTTCTACGATAAAAACGGTTCATTGGTTCGTCAGGATAATCTTGATCAGTTTAAAACAAATGATGAAGCATTATCAAGTATCAACGGAAAAGTGGCTTATACTGAGCCGCTCTGGAAGAACACGTTCATGGAGTTGAATTACCGTTTTGCATTTAACCGGAACAATGCTGAAAGAAATACGCTTGAACGTACTTCTCCCGGAGGAAAATATGAAAACATCATCGATACACTAAGTAACCATTTCATTTATAATTCCAATAATCATATGGGTGGATTTACCCTCAGACTCAATGAAAAGAAATTTAATTTGTATGGCGGTGCCTCTCTAGGTTCAGTTAGGTTTAACCTTGATGATATCAATAAAGGGAATAACCGGAATATCAGTTTCACCAACTTTTTACCTAACGCAGGTATTACATTCAATCCAAAAAAACAAACAAGAATCAATCTCAATTATAATGGCACAACACGCAATCCTACCCTGCAACAGATTCAGCCATTTATTGATAATACTGATCCATTAAACATTACGATTGGTAACCCTAACCTGAAGCAGGAATTCAGGCATAATTTCACCTTCAGCTACAGCGATTATAAGGTATTGAAGAGTAAGAATTTTTACCTCAGTGGAAACTTCTCAACGACTTCCAATGCCATTACCAATGCGAACTTTATCGATAGTATCGGCAGAAGGGTAAATCAGGCTATCAATGTAAATGGCAATTATAATGGTTATATATGGAGTCGTTATGGATTTGATGTATTTCCTTCTTATAACCTGAGCTTTGGCTTTAGTCCGAATATCAGCCGTTTTGTAAACAGGGTTAATGGTTTAGAGAATGTTAGCACCAATAACAGTTATGGATTTGAAGTTAGCCTTGGGCATTGGACAGATAAAAAGTTAAGTTTCTACCTGAATTTTGAATCCAGATACAACCAATCCAAGTCGTCTATACGTCCGGAAGCTGTAACTAAGTACTGGTCTCATACTTCTTATGCTAACCTGAGTTTGAAATTACCTGCCAAACTTTTCCTGGAAGTAAACAGTGAAATAAACTTATATCAAAAAACTGCTCTTTTTGCCAATAACAGCAATGTGTACCTTGTAAATAGCTCATTGAAAAAAACATTCGGTAAAAGTGACAAACTTGAAATGAAAGTCGCTATTAATGACATTTTTAATCAGAATCAGAATATAGATCGTAATATCAGTACCAACTTTATTACTGAAACGATCCGCCAAAACATCCAGCGTTTCTGGATGTTTACCATTGCTTACAATTTCAGCAAAAACGGAAAGCCAACCAACGGATTCTAAAAGAAAATCGATTATGAAAAAACTATTCTTTGCCCTTTTTATATGCTTAGCTGTCAGTGGTTTTTCACAAGCCCGTTTCATCAGTTCCGGACGTGTTGAATTCGAAAGAAAATACAACCAGCATAGTCAGCTGGAAGGTGAGAATGATGGTCCCTGGATCGCTGAAATGAAAAAAATGTATCCGAAAATGCTGACGGATTATTTTGAACTACGTTTCACGAATGACCGTTCCGTTTATCGGTTACTGAAAGAGAATCCAGATAATAAATATCTGTGGATGGGTAAGCCTTCTGAATCAGATGTATTGATCAAGGATCTAAGCAAGGGAACCATTTCTATGCAGCGGGATGTGTTTGAACAAACCTATCTGGTACAGGATAGTCTTAGACAATTAGAGTGGCGCATCACTGATGAAACGAGAAACATTGCAGGTTTTGAATGCAAAAAAGCCGTTACCAAGATCTGCGATTCAGTGTATGTGGTTGCATTCTATACAGATCAGATCATGGTAAACAGCGGGCCTGAAAGCTTTAGTGGCTTACCGGGCATGATCCTTGGACTGGCCGTTCCAAGATTACACACTACCTGGTTTGCAACCAAAGTAGAACTTATTGAACCTAGTTCCACGCAGCTTTCCCCTTCGCAAAAAGGTAAAAAAGCAACATGGAATCAGCTTTCCGCTGATTTAAATAAAGCCATGAAAGATTGGGGGACAGGAGCGGCACGAATATTGTGGACTTCTTTACTGTAACTGAAGTCGGTTTCACTTTCCGACACGTGAGAATGAAATAAATACTGGGAAGTCCGGGGGTCTTAGAAGCCGCATAGTTTTGGGGGTAATTACTATCGGTTTTCGGCTCACGGACTTCCCTTTTACACATGTGCCCGCATTCTTTTTGGACCATACCATAACCAAAACCCTGTAATGGTAAATACCAAAAGTGCCAATCCGATAATAGTTGTATAGATGAGTTTAAAGCTGCCTGATGAAAGATGGAAGTAATGATCTACTATCGAGCCATCATGTACCTTTTCTATGAAATCTGCCCGGCGGATTTCAACACCTAATAATCTACCATTAGAAGCATCCAGTTGCAAAGCTGTGAAATGATCTGTAAACAAAAATTTCACCATCCCTTTTTCGGGCCTGAAATCAATCCGATCAATCGTCTTAGTAAGACCTGTTTGCAAGCTATCAAGATAATATACTGCTTTTTTTTCCAGGCTATCAACTGCTAACCAATCATTGAAAGAAGTTGAAACACCCTTTTGTGAGGTAGCTAACAAATAACCCTTGCTGTTCTTTTTCCAGCCCAGCAAAAGGCCTGTTATGGCTACAATAGAAAAGAAAATAAATAAGCATGCTCCTGTCACCCTATGTATTTTCCTGAATACCCGCAGAATTCTGGCCTGCTTTTGTCTGCTTCCCTTTTGGTTTACCATAATACCCTTATTAATCTATGATTAATGGAAAGCACTGAATGTATTTAATTTACATTCAGCCAGCGAAGCTTTTATACGACTGGATAAAACTATTTTTTTAACGCCTGGATTTCTGCTTTCAGTTGTAGTATCTGTTCTTGTAATTCTTTTACCGATGCTACCAATACTGGAATCAAACCTTCCATTTCCACCTCTTTCACATATGCTTGTTTAAAAAAGTTTTTCCCAGCTGTATAGGAAATGGTTTTGCTTTTAATCAATTGAGGGAAAACGGCTTCTACATTTTCAATTCCAAAACCAAATTGCCGACCAGCCGGTAATTTTAAAGACTTATTATATTCTGCCTTGTACTCAAAAGCCTGTGGCTTTAGTTTACCTAACTGACTGGTAGCATCATTTACAGGGCGTATATATTTCTTTAGTTCTGTATCGCTCATGTCCTGAGATATCCCAACCTGAACAATCAGTAAGGCTGCAAAAAATAATTTTATTTGATTTTTCATATTATGGCATTTTTATCAGCTAATTGAATCGTTGCAAAGAAACGGCTTTAGCGTTCCATTTTTCCAAAATTCCTGTGAAATATATGGTAACCAATTCTTTTGAAGCATAACTCCAACTCACTCCCCAAAGATTTTCCTTGCCATCCCCTCCTTCATATTTCAGTTCCCCGTTTTTCGACCAGACTCTCAGTTTATCACTCGCTGTTGCCAGCAGCGTACCGTCATGATTCCATTGCAGGTCACGGTATTCCATTTTACTGCCTTTAATGGTTTTAAAGAGTTTACCTTCCGGCGTCCAATATTGGAGTAAAGACGAAACGCCTTCTTCTTCGTGTCCATAATCACCCGTAACAAAGAATAATCCTGATGGATGCCATTCTACGGAAAGCACACCTGTAGGTTCTTCCCGATGTTTGATAACTGCTATTTTCTTACCGCTCATTTCGTACAAACGAACATCATCACCCGATACCAGTAATAGATTTTTGGAAGGATGCCAGTCTATATCAAAATAGCTGGTATTATTTTCTTTGGCGATGGTTCTGACCAACTGCCCTTTTTCAGTATAGATTTTAATCAAATGGTTATCTGTAACCGCCAGAAACTTTCCATTATAACTCCAGGTGATCCCCCTGCCGCCAAATTCAATACCCTGCAGGGAAATTGAATCACCCGTTACCATGTTACGGAGATGCATCTGCTTATCATTGGTAGCTACAGCTAACAACTGCCCATCAGGTTGCCAGGCCAGCCTTCGTATCATGGAATGCAGTGGAAATGTTTTTAGAAGTTTCATGTCTTTGATCTGATACAAACGTATCAACTTATCATCTCCCCCGGTTACTGCCAAACTACCAGAAGGGTCTACCGATACAGTCCATAACCCTTTTCCAGGATTCAGTTCCTTAAAAGAAGTCAGCATTCCATACATAATCAATATCAGCAGATAGCGCATAGCAAGTGGTTTATGTTAAACCTTGAGCCATTCGGGAGAACTGTCGGTAGTTGTATTTACTACTATCTCAATACCATTCGGTAATAAGAAGCGTACAGCTAGCATTCCAAGATGCGATTCGTATGGGCCTTCGAACAGCAAATGCTTTGTTTGCAACCGTTGAATCACCGTTTGCATATCATCTGTAATAAAACTGATGCGCACAGCACCTTCCGGCAAATGATGGGAAATATTCAGATCTATGTCGGGTATACCGGCGTCAAAAACCGTTAAAGCTTCTTGTTGCAGCTTCACAGATAATCCGAGTACGGACGACAAAATATCAGTAGCAGATGTAAGTGAGGATGCTCCTGTTTCTATTTCATGAAGACGTATTCGCATCTGTATAGTTTTTTATGGCTTTATTTCTTTTTTTACACCCATCATACCTCCCATCATAATGAGGGCCGTAAGGATAATTACCTGAATGATCAGCGAATTGTTGACCAAATCAATTTTATCAGCCTGAGAAATGGATAAAAACAAGAGTATGCTGATCAGCCCTCTTGGCGCAATGAATAATAAAGGAAATAGTGGCAAACCAGCTATTTTTAATTGAATGGCCCTGGTAATAAAAATAACTGCCACCACAATACCTGCCCATAATAGCGTATCTGTATTTAATAATTCACTGGTTTCAATCAGGTATCCGAAAACAAGAAAGAAAAAAGTACGGATTACAAAAGCAGCTTCGGTTGCAATCTCCCTGAATTTATGTACCTCCTTGTTGAGGTCATCGGGTCTAAGTTTTGCAATCCATTTATTCTGCTTAAGTTCATCCAGGTTACCCAAAAACACCCCAAATAACAATATAAAGAGTAGCGATGGCAAGTGATAAATTTTAGATACCATATAAATAAGTATCACCATAACCATAATGGGAATAAACTTGATATGGTGCTGTATCCTCCCGAGCAGATAAGATAAGCCTACTGATGCAAAAAAAGAAACAACCAGTATTAAGATGAGTTGCCAGCCAAAATGTAGAAATGCCGTTGCATCAATTACTGCATTCAGCGCCACAAAGTTGAATATAATTACGCCAACAATATCCGATAAGCTGCTTTCATAGGTAATAAACTCCCGGTTATAACTATTCAGGTTGCGTGCACTTGGTATGGCAATAGCACTGCTGATGATCGCAAATGGAAGTACATTTACAAGGGATTGTTTGTAATCATATCCGCCATAAAAACTAAATAGCCAGGCCAGTAATAATCCACTTACAATTAATGGAAAAAAAGAAACAATGGCCGCTTTTTTAACCAGTGGAAGTTTTGTTTTATTGAGCTCAAGTTCCAGAGAACCTTCCAATACAATTAAAATCAATCCTACTGTTCCCAATACAGGTAAAATTGATGTGAGATCGGGTATGCTTATCGAGAAAAACACAGTGAGTTGCCTGATCGCCCACCCCATTAATAATAAGAGAATAACTGTGGGTATCCTTGTTTTAGCAGAGCTGATATCAAAAAAATAAGCCAGCAATATCAGCACACAGAAAGTTATGATAATGGATGTCGTCATGATAATTGCAATATAAGTGCTGAAAGCCGTTTTTCATAATTCCGACAACCATCTTCAAATTAGATTAACACAAGAAATACAGCTATCTCACTACTATTCTCATCACTTCAATTCCACAATCATCATTCCTTGTGGAGGCACTTCCATGAAAGTTCCTTTGTTTTCTCCGGTAAATACATCGATAGATTTGGTAAATCCTTTTGTTCGCTCAGGATATTCACTTAAAGCAATGTTTTTACTTTTATCACTTGTATTAACCACACACATGATGGTTTGTTTTTCATCATACCTAAAATATACATATACTCCTTCTGCTGGTATATACTGCATAGTTTTACCAGTTGTTAATGCAGTAGATTTTTTCCGGAACAAAGCTAATTTACTTACAAAATCAAATGCTTCCTGTTCCTGAGATGTTCTGCCATTTTTATGAAATTTATTGATGGCGTCGCCTTCAAAACCTCCCGGATAATCAAGTCGCACCATGGCATCGCTTGGATTCTTGAAATTTTTCATCAGTATTTCTGTACCATAATACATTTGGGGTATTCCACGGAGTGTTAATAATAACCCAATACCCTGCTTGAATTTATGCATACTCTCTCCCGCTACAGAATAAAAGCGATCCATATCATGGTTATCAAGGAAAATACAGTTATTCAATGGCTGCTGGTATAAAATATCCTGTGCCAGTGTCATATAAAGTTTATTGACGCCCTCTGTCCATCCGAAAGGCTGGGTTAGTGTTGCCATGATGGCACTATTGAGTGGAAAGTCTGTTACACCTTCTGCATTGTGTTTAAAAGGAACCTTTATATTATTACGTGTGAAATAAGCACTACCCGTAACCGTATTGGTCCACGCTTCTCCGAAAATGGTTAGTTTGGGATATTCCTTTAACAGTTCATCATTAATCTTATTCAGAAAGGCCTCATCACAGTATTTATAGGTATCTACACGCCAGCCATCAACACCAAATTCTTCTGTGCTCCAAATCGCATGCTGTATCAGAAAAGTGGCAACAAAGGGGTTTCTTTGGTTTACGTCAGGCAAATGCGGTACAAACCATCCATCAAGCATTTGCTTCTTGTCTTTGGCATTTGCGTATGGACTAAACACTGCTTCATCTCTATGGTTACTACCGGTATAACTGCTCCATTGGTTAATCCAGTCCGGAGAAGGCGGATCCTGCGCTATCCAGTGCTGTGAACCGATATGATTATATACGGCATCCTGTATGAGCTTCATACCATTGGCATGTAAGGCATCTGAAAGCTCATGATAGGCTTTGTTTCCGCCAAGACGCTTGTCTACTTTATAATGATCGGTAAACCAATAGCCATGATATCCACTCATCATACCTGCTGATTCTTTATTGAGTGGCATATTGTTTTCGATAACCGGAGTCATCCATACAGTGGTGACCCCCAGTTCTTTCAGGTATGGCAAATGCTGCTGTACACCTTTTATATCACCTCCATGGCGCAACAATACATCATTACGATTACTGTTTACGTCCTGAAGATCGGTAAAGCTGTCATTGGAAGTATCTCCATTACTGAACCGGTCGGGCATAATCAGATAAATAAAATCTTTTGAGGTAACGCCCTGCGCAAATGTTTCTCCTCGGCCTGTTCTTCTGGGTTTAATTTTCCAGGTAAGCTCAATTGTTTTTCCATCCCGCATACCTGTAATTTTTACATCCCCGGGTTTGGCATCTTTTGCTATGGCTATATCCAGCCCCATATATTTACCATTACTGAAACGATAGGACCGTAATTTCTGCACACCTGGATAAGTGATAGTGAAGCGGTAACGCCAGAAAGATGTATCACTTCCTTTAAGGATCAATTGCACATTATTGTGTTGCATATTTGCAAACCAGTGGGAAGGATAAATCGTAATATCCTGAGCATACAAGATTTTCGATACCAGTAAAAGCAATAATATCTGCAATTTTTTTTTCATAAAGTCTGTTTGAAGCAATGAAATTATTATACGCCACCTGCTTTTTCCTGTCTGATACGAACAGCACCCGCATCATAAACGAACAATACACTTATTGCAGCACAAAGCATGAAAAAACCTGCCAGCACAATGGCATAGATAGGCTGACCGCCATAAATATTTTTAACGATCCATCCACCGCCAATACCATTGATGATCTGGGGTAGTGTTATGAAAAAATTAAAGATGCCCATATAGATACCCAGCTTTCCGGCAGGAATAGAGCCAGAAAGAATAACATATGGCATAGCCAGAATACTTCCCCATGCAAGACCAACACCAATCATTGAATATTTTAATAGCTGAGGGTCTTTAATAAAATAGATGGATATTAATCCGATACCGCCTGCTATTAAAGAGAAAGCATGTGTTCCTTTTCTGCCCAACAATTTTGCCATTACAGGTATCAGCAAAGCATAGATGGCTGCAACAAGATTATAGGTACCGAATGCTGAACTTACAGTATTCCCAGCTTCATTGTATGCAACAGATCTGGCATCTTCAGGTGAAAGACCGTATACATGTGTAGCAACAGCATCAGTAGTAAACACCCACATACTGAATAAGGCGAACCATGAAAAGAATTGAACAAGTCCAAGTTGCCTCATGGTTTTAGGCATCTTTTTAAAGTCTTTCAATATTTCTCCTATGCCTGCTTTTTGTGATGCTTCATCAGGCTTACCATGGTATTGTTCATATTCTGCCGGCGGATATTCTTTCGACAAAAAGACAGTGATGAGGATGGCTATGATAAATACCGCTGCTCCAATGTAAAAAGCATATTTAATATTATCAGCTACCCCAGACTCACCAGCTTCCTGTGAAAATCCGTTTCTGGCTAGTAATGAGGGAAGTTCAGATCCTACTACAGCACCTACACCAATAAGAAAAGTCTGAATCGCAAATCCACTCGTTCTTTGTGAATCAGGTAAATTATCGGCAACCAGTGCCCGGAAGGGTTCCATGGCCACATTGAAAGAAGCGTCCATGATCATTACCACTCCGGCGCCTATCCATAAGGCAGGTAAGATAGAAGACATGGCAGCAGAATTAGGAAGGAACACCAATGCTGCAGAAGAAAGCAAGGCGCCTATCAGAAAATAGGGTTTTCTTCTTCCTACCCTGTTCCAGGTTCTATCGCTGTAATGACCAATTAAAGGCTGAACAATCATGCCCATTAAAGGTGCTACAATCCAGAACATGGGAAGATGTTCTACATCAGCACCAAATGAACGAAGTATCCTGCTCGTATTTCCATTTTGCAATGCAAATCCAAACTGAACACCCAGAAAACCAAAACTCATAAAAAATATCTGGGCAATTGACAATCGTGGTTTGGGTTTTAAACCCGAAGGGCTCGAAGTATGTGGTACAGAGCTGGCCATGGCAATCGTTTTGTAATGTGTATAAATTACATATCCTTAAATGTAGTGTATTTTACCTGTAAACTGCATTATCAGTACAGGTTACTTTTCCTACTATTTGTCTTTACGCCGGATACCTGTTAAATAACAAAGCCATCGGGCAATATGGCCAGTTTTTTTACCACCACAATACCATCTTTCACGGTATACAAAGCGTGATCGGTATTAGCTAAATGAGCACCTCCATTGATGCGCACATCATTCCCTATTCTACAGTTTTTATCGATGATGGCATCTTTAATATAGCAACGTTCGCCAATACCTATTTTAGGCAGGCCCTTTGAAGTATTCATGGCCATTTCTTCGATGGTTTCGTAATAATCATTCCCCATCAGGTAGCTGTTTACAATGGTAGTACCATGACCGATCCGTGATCTGATTCCCACAACACTTTGTTCAATCCTGCTGGCATGTATAATGGACCCTTCTGCAATAATGGTTTTTTCCAAAGTAGTGCCGCTGATTTTGGCAGGCGGGAGCATACGCGCACGGCTGTATACAGTTTTATTATTATCAAATAAATTAAAAGGTGGTATTTCCTGGGTAAGTGCAAGGTTTGCCTCATAAAAGGAATAAATATTACCGATATCTGTCCAGTATCCGTCGTACTGAAAGCTTACCACTTTATAATTCTGTATGGAATCAGGAATAATTTCCTTACCGAAGTCTGTTGCATTTGGGTGTACTTCATTGAGTAAATGATACAATGCTTTTTTACTGAAAATATAAATACCCATCGATGCCAGGTAATGCCTGCCCGCATGTTGCATTTCTGCTCCTGTATCGCTCACCCATTCAGGCAATAATTCTTTATTAGGTTTTTCAATAAAGGAAGTAATAAAATTTTCTTCGTCTGATTTCAATATACCGAATTCGGGTGCATCCCTTTCATCAACCGGAATGGTTGCAATGGAAATATCTGCTCTCTTTGAGCGATGGCTTTCCAGCATCTCACTAAAGTCCATCTGGTATAACTGATCACCACTGAGAATGAGTATGTATTCAAAATCCATATTCGATATATGGCGGAGCGACTGCCTTACTGCATCTGCCGTACCCTGGTACCAACCAGGATTGTCAGGCGTTTGTTCAGCTGCGAGTATATCAACAAAACCCGTACTGAACGCGCTGAAATGATAAGTATTCTTTATGTGTTTGTTCAAAGAAGCTGAATTAAACTGCGTTAATACAAACATTCTGTTGATGTTACTATTGATACAGTTACTGATGGGTATATCAACCAAACGATACTTACCGGCAATGGGAACAGCAGGCTTGGAACGGCTTGCTGTTAACGGATACAGTCGGGTTCCTGCACCACCACCCAGAATCACTGCTAATACTGATTTTGAAATACTATTCATATGGCTTGTTGTTTGTCATGATTAATTTTTGATCTCCGATGTCAGATGTGGGCAAATCTGCGATCTGGCATCTGATATCTCACATTCATTTCAGGCTTTTATACACATTGGTATATTCATCTACTGTACTTTCCCAGCTATGATCTATCTCCATCATTTTTTTTCGCATTTTTTCCATTTGCATACTGTCCTGATATACTGAAACGGCACGATTGATTGAGTATGTAATATCGTCGGCGCTGGCGTGATTAAACCTGATACCAAAACCATCAGGGTCGCCCATATCCACTACTGTATCCTGCAACCCCCCTGTACTTCTTACCATCGGAACGGTTCCATAACGCATCGAGTACATCTGATTTAAACCACAAGGCTCAACCCTGCTTGGCATCAGCAGAAAATCTGCCCCGGCATACATAATATGACTCAATGTTTCATCATAACCGATTACAACATTGAACACCCCTCTATAAGGTTCTGCCATTTGCTGGAACTCCCATTCAACATTGGTTTCACCACTACCTAATACAAGAAAGCATGCTTCCCCGTTTGTTTGCTCAATAGCCTGACGTATAGCATATGGTAAAACATCAGCAGCTTTCTCACCTACGAGTCTTCCAATAAAAATAAAAAGTGGCTTTCCGATATCAAGCCCGAACTTTTCGCATAATATCTTTTTATTCTTTTGCTTTCCTGCTGCTATATCTTTTGTACTATAATGATGTGTAAGGTATTTATCGGTTGCCGGATTCCATACTTCATTATCTATTCCATTCAGAATTCCAACACATTTTCCCCTTTCATATTCAAATAGCTTTTCCAGTCCATTTGAATTCGTTCTGAGTTCATCCATATAACTCCAACTCACTGTTGTGACCTTACTGGCGCATTTAATACCTGAGGCTAGAGGATTGATGGTATCGTTCCAATCGAGCATCCCTCTTTTCCAGAGGTCCCATCTCGGTATATAACGGCTTTTATCCCAGCCCATCCAACCCTGGTATTGGGCATTGTGAATGGTAAGAACAGAAGGAATATGCCTCAGCCTGTTATAATCATAACAATACTGCATCATAAATGGGATCAAACCTGTGTGGTAGTCATGGCAATGAACAATATCCGGCTCATGCTCCCAATGCACCATCCAGTTTACAAATGCGATCTGAAAAGCCGTAAATCTTTCCGCATCATCATCATAGCCATAAATTTTCTGTCTGTCGAGTAAGCCATTGATATCAATCAGATAAAGATCATAACCCAGCTTATTGCTACTTTCTTTGATCACCGTATAATCGAATACCCAGTTGCCCAAATTCGTTTGCCCTTTAAAGTCTACCGTCCACTCATTATCATACAGGAATTTGGTTCTGTACATGGGCATTACCACTTTGGCTATATGCCCGGCTTTCACCTGGTATTTGGGTAGTGCCCCAACCACATCCCCCAAGCCGCCAGCCTTGGCAACCGGGTAACATTCAGCACTCACATGAATAATCTCCATGAATCACAGTTTGTCTTGTTTGCTCTCAAGTTAGGAAGTAAAATGGTACCATCAAATTCTACTTTAAAATTTTTCCGGCTGATTTTTCTCGTTATTTTACAGCCCATATAAAACGACCGATTGTTATGACCCAGCCAAAACAACCAACCAATACCGGCGCATTGACCACCCTTGTTGTAGTATTCTTCTTTTGGGGTTTCATTGCAGCCGGCAATAGTGTTTTTATTCCCTTCTGTAAACACTACTTCAGTCTTGATCAATTCCAAAGTCAGTTAATTGATTTTGCTTTTTACCTTGCATATTATATTGGGGCACTCGGACTTTTTGCCTATGGAGCTTTTGGTGGAAAGGATTTAGTAGGAAAATGGGGATATAAGAAAAGTATTGTATATGGTCTTTTATTCTCTGCGATAGGTGCTGCTGCTATGATTATTGCAGTGAATGCAAACACTTTTGCCGGTATGCTAGTAGGGCTATTTATCGTTGCACTGGGTTTTTCCCTCCAACAAACGGCAGCACAACCTTTTTCGATTACCCTTGGTGATCCTTCAACAGGTACCAGCCGGGTGAATCTCGGCGGAGGGGTTAATTCTTTTGGTACCACTATCGGGCCTATTGTGGTTGCACTCGCTTTATTTGGCACAACCGCTGCCATTACTGATGAACAGATTAAAGGTTTAAGTCTAAGTAAGGTAATTATTCTTTATAGTTGTGTGGGAGGATTATTTATTGCAGCAGCAGCACTGTTTCATTTTTCCAAAAAAGTACCGGCAGGTATTTTAGAAGAAAAAACAGAACCGGCCAATAAAGCACTAACCACACTTATTATCATGACCGGCTTACTGGTTGTAATGTTTGTTCCGATTTTTAACAGTTATAAAAACCTCGCACCCGATCTGAGTGCCGCTGCGCAACATGAACTGGAAACCTATCGAATGAAATGGTTATTCGGGGCGTTGGCAGTTGTTGTGATTGGGTTGGTTGCAGCAAATTATACCGCTCAGAGAAAATCTGATGGCTGGGGTGCTATGAAATATCCGCAACTGGTACTTGGCATGCTGGGTATTTTTGTATACGTAGGCGTTGAGGTTTCTATTGGTAGTAATCTGGGAGAATTATTAAAGCAAGCTGATTTCGGAGGCTACCAATCATCACAAATCGCCCCTTTTATTTCTATGTATTGGGGAAGTCTGATGATTGGTCGCTGGGCTGGCGCAATCAGTGCATTTGAACTCAAAAGTTCAACGCACAAAATGATGACCTTTATTGTACCATTAATTGCATTTGGTATTGTTATCGGGGCCAATAGTATTGCACAATATGATATGACGCCTTTGTACTGGTACATTATATGTGTACTGATACAAATCGTTGCATTTTTTATCAGTCAGGATAAACCTGCCCGAACCTTACTCATATTCAGTGTATTGGGTGTAACAGCAATGGCCATTGGTATTTTTACCAAAGGAACAGTTTCTATTTATGCTTTTTTAAGCGGAGGCCTTTGCTGCTCCATTATGTGGCCATGTATATTCTCCCTATCTATCGCAGGACTAGGGAAGTATACAACCCAGGGATCTGCATTTCTCATTATGATGATTTTGGGAGGTGGTATTATTCCTCCTATTCAGGGGAAAATGGCAGATTACCTGCAATCATCTAATGCTGAAACTGCCGGTTATGGTATTCATCAGTCCTATTGGGTATGTTTAATTTGCTTTGCTTATCTGGTTTTCTTTGCAGTTATTGTAAAAGGTATTCTTCGCAAACAGGGCATCGATTACGAAACCGAAAAAACAACCGGAAGCGGACATTAATTGTTTGTAATTAAAATGATTTTTTATGGCTACCAGTTCTACGGCTTTAGAACCCCTCGCAATAGGCATTGACATTGGCGGTACCGGAACCAAGTTTGGCATTGTTGACCGTGTGGGGAATGTTTTATTCTCGAGTGAAATGTCGACACGCAAACATGCAGAAGTAACATCCTTTATAGATGAGTTATATAATTTACTGAACGAACTCATCATCAAAGCAGGGGGCATTGGCAGAATGAAAGGTATCGGTGTGGGAGCACCCAATGGTAATTTTTACACGGGTACCATTGAGTATGCCCCTAATCTTCCCTGGAAGGGCATTATTCCATTGGCAAAGCTGCTGGAAGACAAATTCAAATTACCTGTAACACTTACCAATGATGCCAATGCTGCTGCTATCGGTGAAATGATGTATGGTGCCGCAAAAGGTATGAATGATTTTATCATGATTACTTTGGGAACCGGTGTGGGCAGTGGTATTGTAGCCAATGGAAAACTGGTGTACGGCCATGATGGTTTTGCCGGTGAACTCGGGCATACCATCATTATCCCGGATGGTCGTTTACATGAGGGCACCGGTAAACGCGGTTCTCTGGAGAGTTATGCATCTGCTACCGGCGTAAGACTTACCACCCTTGAGCTATTAGAGAAAAGCGACCAGCCCAGTTGGTTGAGAAATGTACCTAAAGACGAAATTGATTCCAGAAAAGTATACGATGCTGCCATGGAAGGTGATGAACTGGCTAAGGAAATTTTCGAGTACACAGGAAAAATATTGGGTCTTGCCCTCGCGAATTTTGTTATGTTCTCAAGTCCGGAAGCCATCGTATTATTCGGTGGCCTTACCAAAGCCGGCGATCTAATTCTCAAACCTACCCGCGAAAGCATGGAAGATAACCTGATCCAGGTATTTCAAAACAAAGTAAAAATTCTGGTCAGCCACCTGAAAGAATCTGATGCAGCTATTTTAGGTGCTTCAGCGCTTGTGTGGGAGAAAAATTAAGAGAGAAATAGCCACAAATTTCAAGCTGTAAGTAGGTTTTTATTAAGCTGATAAACCCACTTATAGTTTGAGTCTTTGCTGTTTCTGATCCTACACATGCCATCAGACTTTTTTAAGGATATATATTCACCCAGGTAACCATTTCCTGTTTACGCATTTGGATAAATGACTAACAGGAAATGAGAAAGAATGACAATAAATCTCCTTTTACTTTTCTTGATTTATCAGCAATGCTTTAAAGTATTGCTGTTGCTCATCCATATTAATAATACCACGTCTTGGTCTGTCAAGATCCAGAATCACATAAATAACCAATATGGTAAGCACCACAAACCCGAGTATCGTTATTTTCTCCATTTTTTTTCCTGAAGGGATTACATATCCTGCAAAAAATGAACAGGCCATCGATAGTAAAAACAGCAATACAATAATAGAATCAGGCACACGACTTTTTCCGGCTGCGGTTCTTAATGTGGTTGCATCATACATCGTATTGAGTGCTGGTATCATCTGTTGTGTAGCAGTAATATTTTCAGCTTTACGGGAGCCTTGAATGGCTCTGCTCCACAAACTTTTAAATATGATTTCCGTATTTACTTTTGCCTGGTTAAACAGCATTGTATCTCTGCCTGCATCATAATAAGCTATACGGGCTTTAATATATTCCTGAAAATCTTGTCTGAATGCATTTCGTAAGCTATCCTCATACATATCTGCCCTGAGCAAAGCTGTTCCGATGTCATTAGCCTCTTCGACCATAATTGCTTTTCTGGCATCATATCGGCTTGCAGACATACTGAATGTAAAGGCAAGCAGCAATCCCAATAACCCGAACAAAGAGCCCTCAATTGCGCTTAATGGAGTAGCTTCCTCTTTTCTGTTTCTTAGTATAGCACCAATCCATACCATGCCTGTCATTAACAAAAAGAGAATAAGGCATAATAACCATGTATCAGTTTGATAGATCAATGATTCATTCATAAGAGAAAATTAATTAAAAACGCCGGATAAATTATCCGGCGTTTTTAATTAAAGATGTATCATTTGTGCTTTTTCTTCCATCCACTTATTCCTTCCCCATCCCTTTATCACATGTTTTTCACTATGGTAGGAAGAACGCACCAGCGGACCGCTTTCTACATAATCAAAACCAAGTTCATAACCTATTTCGCGTAATTCAGCGAACTCATCAGGATGCACAAAACGCTGAACAGTTAAATGTTTTTTGGTTGGTTGCAGGTATTGGCCGAGTGTCAGTACATCACATCCTACATTCACTAAATCTCTCATACTCTGTACCACTTCTTCCTTGGTTTCTCCCAATCCAAGCATCATCCCGGTTTTGGTACGCATTCCTCCTTTTTTCAGAAGGTTCAATACTTCAAGACTTCTATGGTATTTGGCCTGTACACGGACCTGACGGGTTAAACGCTCAACAGTTTCCATATTATGGCTCACTACCTCGGGTGCTGCCTCAATAATGCGTTGTACCTGATCTGCATTCCCTTTAAAATCCGGTATCAGCGTTTCTAGTGTGGTATCCGGATTGAGGTTTTTTACAGCTTTGATGGTATTGTACCAGATAATGGAACCTCCGTCTTTCAATTCATCCCTATCCACGCTTGTCAGTACCGCATGTTTCACTTTCATCAGGTGAATGGCTTCGGCCACGCGCTGTGGTTCGTCCCAGTCAACCGGCTCCGGGCGGCCGGTAGCTACGGCACAAAAGCCACAACTACGGGTACATACATTACCTAGTATCATGAAAGTGGCTGTTCCCTCACCCCAGCACTCACCCATATTCGGGCAATTGCCACTTTCGCAGATGGTATGTAGTTTATGGGTATCAACAAGCCCTCTCACATGTTTATAGCTTTCACCTATAGGCAATTTAACCCTTAACCAGGAAGGTTTTTGTATTTTGGAACTGGTAGCATCCACTTTTGACACAACTGGTAACTCTTGCATGTAAATCCTTTTTAGTCCGTAAGACAGAAGACCGAAAGTCCGTAAATGGAAAAATGAATAAATTACTAGTTATAACAGATTCACAGACCCTTTGTTCCCGAACGAATCATCTCGCGGTCTTTCGGTCTTCCGGCTTTCGGACTTTCCCTGCAAAAATAGGTCACTTTCGCTTACCAAATGTGAGGGCCACATAAGCGTTGAAAAAGAGGCGTTTTTCCTTATTTAGTAACAAAATAGGCATCTTTTGGGTATAATACTCCGCATTCAGACCTACTTCAAGGGCTGATACCACTTCATTGTATCGGCCATAGTCAAAGCGGAGTGCAGTTCTTACATGTGCACCAGGCACAAATTTCATTTCACCAAAACCTTTGGTGAGCCCACCCCTACCAAGAATGATCGTAGGATCAAGGAAGAGGTTATCGTTATTATCGTATTTAATCTGCTCTTGTTTATTGGTAGTAGGGTTCTGTATCTCGATATAATAAGGTTTCAGCAAGCCTGCTGTGATACCACCGCCATAGATGGCAGATACAGCTACGCCATTTTTATTCCCTTTTCCACCAATCAGCTTTTGTTGGCCAAAACCCAGTTTCAGGTTATAAAAATTATTCCGTTTACCATAGATATAACTGGAAACAATCAGAAAGCCACCTGAGGCGCTGATGGTGGGCACTTTTTCTTCTTTTGGATGCTTGTGTTCACCCAGTTCGATCCACCAGAGGTTGGTTTTAGTGACCGTTTTATATTTACCACGTTCATAGAACATTCCCCAGCCATCGGTATTAAATTTGAAGCTGAATGATCCCTGCTTATTGAAAACAAGGGCACCCTCTTCTTCCTGCTTGATCATCTGATTGATCTTTTCTTTTCTTTCTTCCTTTTTCCGGGCTTTCTCCAGTTGAGCCGGCGTTTGTGTTTTCTGCTGTGCAGAAACAGCTACTGACCCGAGGAGACTTGCAATGATAAATAGCTTCTTCACTTCCATTAGATTTGTTACTTGTAAATTTATAGCAAAATTGACGCAATGACTTCACAAATTATTTATAAAGGTGAATTGCGAACCATCGCCACTCATCTTCAGAGCGGAACCAGTATTGAAACCGATGCTCCTACCGACAATCAGGGTAAGGGTGAACGTTTTTCCCCTACCGATCTTGTAGCTACGGCACTTGGCGCCTGTATGGTTACCACCATGGCCATTAAAGCCCGTACTATGAACATTGACCTTGATGGCACCCGTGTAGATACCACGAAAATTATGTTGAGCGATCCCCGCCGAATTGGCAAGATCATCGTCCATGTATATTTTCCGCCTACACTGCAACCTGATGACAAAACCAAAGAACTGCTGGAACGTACCGCCCGAACCTGCCCCGTAGAAAGAAGCCTCCACCCCGATATGGAACTGGATATGGCTTTCTTCTGGCAATAACATACGATCTCAGATGTAAGACGGCAGATGTAAGATTTGATGTATGTTCTCTTACATCTGCCATCTGATATCTGCCATCTTACATCCAATGACTCATTGTCTGAGCAATCTGTTGCCTATGGCGCAATCGAGGCATCTTTTATTAACACAATATTGCGTATTGAGTTCTATCAGCGATTGAGAATCGAGTGCACAACGGTTATGTATGCCGGCAGACTGCCAGTAACGTGTAATTCTGTTTTGTTCAGCCTCCAAAGCATACAACCATTGTATTGCTTTGTCTTTATATGGCTGCAGGTTGCGTTCCAGTCCATAACTAAACACCATCGGGATCACCGAATTAATCAGGAGATGAACCGTCATTTGTCTACCAATCCATTTTAAAGACAGACTTGCAGGTTCATCAAACCGATAATGCTGATTCCAGTACTGACTTGCTTTTACGTGAAAAATCTGTATCAGGTTGTCTATGCTTTCTGTATTTCTGACCATATCAAACAGGTTTTCCCGGTAGTGCAGTAGCATGGCTAACTGTGAGAGACGGATGGTAGGAAACGATGCCGGACGCATTCTTAAAAAAGCGGGTTGTCCGACAGGACTCATTAACTGGTATTTTCGTTTCAGATGTTGGTATGTTTTGGACAGGGTTTGATGATAAGCATCTGTTCTTTTCTTTTGTAATAGTTGTGCCTGTCCCAGTAGAAGTGCTTCCAGTTCAATGGGCATATTTCTATGTCTTTGTAAGATGGTAAAAGAAAGTGTTTTCGCTATCTGTTCAAAAAAAGCAGCATTGGTTTTCGACCCAAATCCACTGGACAGTTGCTGCCAGAAAACCTCATCCCAATGGTTGCCTGTTTGCTGAAGTTGTTTAATAATACCTGCTGATTTTCGTTCGAGCCTCTCTATCATTAATCTTTCTTTCCAGGCATACCAGATGAGCTCACTTGCTCCGGGTAAAAAATGATGACAAGGTACCTGCCTTACCGTATCCATCATCTGGGCATATCGATCCATTAAAACACCCGGTATTTTTCCTGTTAATACCAGTGTAGGTATAATATGTCCTGAAACGTCTCTAATCATTTCATCTTCCTGCCATACTACATGCAGAATAATATTCTGGTAATTAGGATCTCCATCATGTGCGTGTTTATACCAGTCTGAAGCGAGTACATGTATCTCAATATTACCCGCCCAGAGTGTATCTCCTATTTTGATTCTTGCGGAAGAGAAATCAGGCCCCTGATGGTGGTTCCATGTACCCGGATGAATGATCTGAAGGGATTCGCCGGAAGATAGTATGAGCGACCGTGTATTAAAATGTTGAAACTGCCAGATAAACTGCAATAGTCTTTCGTTCATATTCGGAATTTGATTTTCCGAAAACTACCCAGAACCTGATTGCGGTTTTTACCTGATTTTCAGGAATGCAATGCCTGTAGCGCTTTTACTACCCTGCTAACGGGCAATCCCATTACATTATAAAAATCACCTTTAACAGACTGAATACCCACCACTCCGATCCATTCCTGTATGGCATAAGCACCAGCTTTATCGTAGGGATGGTATTTATCTACATAAAAACTTATCTGCTCATCGGTAAGTGAATAAAACTGCACTTCGGTGATATCAGCAAATTGAACAACGATTTCTCCTGATAATATCACAACACCCGTTATTACCTGATGCACCTGCCCGGACAGTTTTTTCAAGATAGTTATTGCATGATCCCTGTCATTCGGCTTGCCAATGATTTCTCCATTTAGCACTACTACGGTATCCGCAGCCAGAATGGGTCTCCCTGCATATTGGTCATCCCCTGTTTGCTGTATGTGGTTGCGCACTGTTACTGCTTTTTCTTTTGCAATAAAGATGGGAACTTCTTCAATAGGAAGTTCAGCAGGAAATGATTCATCGGTTGGTTTTACCACAATTTCAAATGAAAGCTCTGCCCATTCAAGCAGCATTTTTCGGCGCGGCGATTGAGAAGCCAGGATGATGGGGATCATAAAATCAAAAATCAAAAATCAAAAATCAAAAATCAAAAATCAAAAATCAAAAATCAAAAATCAAAAATCAAAAATCAAAAATCAAAAATCAAGTAAAGAATAACTCAACCACAACTATCGATATTGTTTGCCACAAAAATATTGACCATTCACCACACATATCACTGATATATCCTGAAAAACACCATCGATAAAATACCTGTAAGCATGACCCATTTTATAGCTGTACTTAACCGGTGAAAATCTGCAGGTGTTGATGCTTTAAAGAGTTGTGTAAAAATCCAGATGAGAGGTGCAATGATCGCGATTACGCAATACAGGGCACTGTGCCACCAACCGAGAGGCAGTACATACAATTGTAATATTATCAAGGTTGCAATCAATACTACCAACCATACAGCAACAAATATTTTGGCTGCTTGTACACCCCACACTATAGGGAGTGTTTTGCATCCATATTTTCTGTCGCCTTCCATATCTTCCACATCTTTTACCACTTCTCTGATCAGCGAGATGACAAAGGCGAAACCCGCGTATAACATAGCCAGTCTGAAAAATCGGATTTCGTTGTGTCCGGTAGACAATAAATATTTGATCTGTAATGGTTGTTTAGCAAAAAAAAGAACCAGTATTACCCAAGCTGTAAGTACAGATATAACTACATTACCAACCAGTAACTGCTTTTTAAAATTGGTAGAATACAACCAAAGCAAAACCACACTTCCCAGATTAGCCAGTACCAGGTGCCAGTACAAGGATACCGGCAGTGCCATTACTGTAAAAAAAAGCCCGAGCATACTCAATAGCATATGCCAGAAAATAACCCATCGTCTATTAATGACTACATTAACCACCACCTTATCCGGTTTATTTATCTGGTCAATATTCAGGTCGAAATAATCGTTGATAATATTACCTGCGGCAGCTATAAAAACAGAAGCAACTACGATCAGCCAAAACTGATACTGATTAGTCCCCCCCCCATAAATACGCGCATAAATGCAATACTCAAACAAAAATTGCGTAAGTATAATAAATATGAGGTTGGGCCATCGCACCAACCGGAGAAATGCACTAAGTAATTTCAAAATAAAAATTATGCTTCAAGATAAATAATGCGTCAATACAAGGGAGATTAATTCAATATTACCTCGCCCGAACGGTCGTATCCTCGTTCCAGTCTCCACGGAGTTTCATCACTTTTTCAATCACATCTCTCACACAACCGGCTCCTCCTCCAACATGAGATATATATACTGCTTTGTCTTTTATTTCCTGTACAGCATCAGCGGGGCAACAAGGCAAACCGGCGAGCTCAATTACACCAAGATCAGGAATATCATCTCCCATATACAGCACCTGTTCTTTTGGAATATTATGTTGCAAAAGGTATTCAGCCAGCACTTGTTTTTTTTGATGGGTTTTCATCCACACTTCCTTTACACCCAGTTTCTGCAACCTGTCTTTTACTTCAGGCGAATCGCCACCGGAAATAACCAATACCCTGTACCCTTTTTTAACGGCCAATTGTAAAGCATAGCCATCTTTAATATTCATCCGGCGAACCATTACACCATCCGGCAAAACCAACAGGCTGCCGTCGGTCATAACACCATCTACATCAAAAACAAAGGTGCTGATATGATTAAAGGATGCTAACATGAAGATTTTATTTCTGATTATCTCTCCATTCATATACCCAGGCACTCTGAATCATTTCAAGGTGCCCTTCATTACTTTCTTCTCTTTTGCCCTCAAAATTGGGTATCTGGAGTATCCATTCCAGCAAATCGGTAAAACGTATGCGGTAAATTTTACTCTCGGTAAAATCATCCCCAAAACGCTCATAAAGCTTCATGGCTATGTCTTCGTGATCTGCCCAGTGAATGGGGGGTTCGAAATGGTTCATATTAATTTGAAAATTTGGTCCGCCTAAGGCGGATGAAAATTTGGAAATGAGACCTGAAAACCTGAGAACCTTAAATAAAGAGTACTATACTTGTTTATTAAGCTGAAATTTAAAAATGTATCATGCGAAGCATGCCCCTACATTTTTAAATTTCCAAATTCACAGATTTTCAAATTATCTACTCTTTATCTACTCTCCTAAAAACTGTGTCTGATCAGGCAATGTCACTTCAACTTCACCCGAACCATCCTGTAATACACACTGACAACCTAATCTTGAATTGAGTCTTGGATTCACTGCACGATCTATGAAATCCTCTTCTTTATCGCTGAGTTCCTCCAGATGCTCCATCCCTTTTTCTACATACAGGTGGCAGGTGCTACAAGCACATACAGCACCGCAGTTATGGTGTAATTCAATGCCATTGTCTAAACAAACTTCCAGTAAACTCTGGTCGGGTTCTATGGCGGTTAAAGTAACCGGCTCCATTCCTTTCTGTTCAAACTTTACTTTAATCGTATACATATCGGTTCCGTTTGGAGTGCAAAAGTATTCCAAAACCATCTCTTTCCAGTCATCTATTCAGGGTTTTAGCTTCGGAACACGGAATTTTATCAAATTCTGCCTATCGGTCGAATTTTTTCCGGATACTGGCTGTTATTTCATCATACAGGTGCAAAAGAGCCTCATTGTCGCTTAGTAATTCCCTGTGACGTTCGAGGGTCCCCTTATCTCCCCGGAAAGCCGGTCCAGCCTGTACATCGCCTGGATAAGCCGTTTGAATTTGTAAGGCGGTGGACGCTATTAATGGATAAAACAAAGAAAAATCAATACCGGTTTCTTTGCAATAATCCGCCGCCAGGTGATACATATGATTGGTAAAATTAGAGCCAATGGCTGCTATCAGGTGCATTTTCTGTCTTTTTAAATCATCAGCAACGGTTACCCGCCCAACCAATTGCCCGGCCAGTTCAAACAGTAACCGTCTGGTAGCTTCATCATTCCCATCAATTACCATGGTACAGTCGCCAAGTTCATTCATAGATGACCTGAGCATTTTCATGGGCCATAACACCCCATACTGCTTTGCTGACTGGCTGAGTATCCCGATACCCACTGTACCAGCATTATGGATCAGTATACCTTTACTGATGGAAAGCATTGGTAACAATTCAGCAATGGCATGATCACTGACAGCTAAAATGTAAATGTCTGCATCATCAGGTAACTCCTCGGGTTGTTCAACAGCTTTGGCTGATAACTCTCCGGCCAGTAAAACTGCCTTTGCTGGGTCCCTGTTCCATATCGACACAATGGTATGACCTGCTTTTTTGAGAGTACGTCCCAATACATGCGCTACATTCCCTGCCCCTATCATTACTACGTCCATATCTTTATATTATGAAAATGAAATTAGCACAAAGAGTTGTGATTGGTTATTACAAGACAAAACTACGCACCATTGCCATGGTATCTCCACGCAAGGCTGCCGAACAGGCTTTTCAGATTTTTTGCACCCCTTACAGCAAAGGAGTAAAACAAAAAGAACCAATGGTTTTTCATAAAGCTATCAGATTAGAGCTGGTATTCGAAGGAATGGTAACAAAAGGATATCAGTGGAAACCAGAACGCACCAACGGACAGAAACTACTGATTGTTCATGGTTTCAGCAGTTACAGTTATAAGTTTGAAAAATACGTTCTTCCCCTGCTGAAAGAAGGCTTCGAAGTGATGGCTTTTGATGCCCCTGCGCATGGACTTAGTGAAGGCAAAATGATCAACGCCCTTATTTATAAGCGCTTTTTGCAGCAACTGGAAGCAAAATATGGTCCGATCAACGGGTTTATTGCGCATTCCTTAGGCGGCCTGGCCGTTGCACTGCTTGCAGAAGATTTGCCCCCACAGGTACCCCGTAAAATAGTGCTGATTGCACCTGCTACGGAAACAAGATCGGCCATAGCAGGATTTTATACCATGTTCAGGATCAAAGAAACCGTGCAAACCGCTTTTGAGCAATTGATTGAGGAAATGACAGGAAAATCGGTTGATTATTTCTCTGTAAAACGAGTTGTTGAATCTACTCATCTTCCCATACTCTGGATACATGATACGGGAGACAGGATTTGTCCTTATAAAGATACGCTTTCTGTACAATCCCTGCAACTGCCCCATGTCAGGTTTTTGGTTACCGAAGGGTTGGGACATAATAAAATATACCGCGATAAACAGGTACTGTCGGCCGTTTTTGATTTTTTTAAAGCACCATCATGTTTTTAAGCTTACAAAAATAATATAACTAACTCATTTTCAATAAGTAATGCGCTAATCAGAAGACTTTCAGTGGATGCAAGCACCCTGCGGTTTATACGTAGAAATTCTTACCCGATTGGTCAACATTTTTTGTGTTTTGATCGTTTCGCCTAATATTGCAGGGTAGCATACCATTTTTTTACCGCATATATATATGTATGAAAGCGATGAAAAAATGACTTGAAAAGCAATCAAAAAGCTGTTATAAACAGCAAGCAAAAGCTAGATGGCAAAGAATTTATTGATAGTTGAGTCTCCGGCAAAAGCCAAAACAATTGAAAAGATCCTGGGAAGCGATTTCGAGGTTAAGAGTTGTTATGGGCATATCCGTGATCTGGAAAAAGATGATATGGGTATTGATGTAAACAATCAGTACCAGCCCCGTTATATTGTACCGGACGATAAGGAAAGAGTGGTTAAAGAACTGCGTCAGTTAGCCAAAAAAGCGGATGAAGTATGGCTTGCATCGGATGAGGACCGTGAAGGAGAAAGCATCAGCTGGCACCTGTCAGAAGTATTGGGTCTGGATCCAAAAACCACCAAAAGAATTGTTTTTCATGAGATTACAGCTCCGGCCATTAAAAAAGCCGTTGCACAACCCAGGCTCATTAATATGAACCTTGTAAATGCCCAACAGGCCCGCAGGGTTTTGGACAGACTGGTAGGCTTTGAATTGAGTCCGGTTTTATGGCGAAAAATCGGCATGCAACGAAGTCTGAGTGCCGGAAGGGTTCAGAGCGTAGCTGTTAGACTGATTGTTGAACGTGAACGCGAGATCAATCATTTTATCCCGGAAAGCAGTTATAAGATAGAGGCTCTTTTTGCAGCCAAAGACATTCATAACAGGGCTGTATCCTTTAAGGCTGAGGGTCCCTCCAAACTGAATACCCAGGAAGCAGCTGCTAGCTTTTTAAACAGCTGTAAAAACGCTGCTTATAAAGTACTGGATGTAACGGTGAAACCTGCCAAACGTTCTCCGGCAGCCCCCTTTACCACTTCTACCCTTCAACAGGAAGCTTCCCGTAAACTGGGTTATGGTGTAAGCAAAACCATGTTACTGGCGCAAAAACTATACGAAAGTGGTAAGATCACTTATATGCGTACAGACAGTATTAACCTGAGTGATACTGCCATGGCCGATATTCGTAAAGAAATAGATAGCAGTTACGGTAACAATTATTACCAGCCACGCAAATACAAAAACAAGAATGAGAGTGCCCAGGAAGCGCACGAAGCAATACGTCCTACTTATATGAATAACCGGACGGTGGCCGATGAAGATACCCGCAAACTATATGAACTGATCTGGAGAAGAACCATTGCCTCTCAAATGAGCGACGCTGAGTTTGAGAAAACAGTGGCTAAAATTGATATCTCCACCAATAAAGAAACCCTTACGGCTACCGGAGAAGTCATGAAGTTTGATGGATTTCTGAAAGTATACCTCGAAGGAAAAGATGAGGAAGATGAAGAAGACAATGAAGGTATGCTGCCTCCGTTATCAGCCGGTCAGGTGCTCGATTTCAGGGAAATGATGGCGACTGAAAAATTTACCCGTGCTGCACCAAGATACACGGAAGCATCATTGGTAAAAAAGCTGGAAGAACTGGGTATCGGTCGTCCTTCGACCTATGCTCCTACTATTTCAACTATTATCAAAAGAAATTATGTTGAAAAGCGTGATAAAGAAGGTACCAAAAGACAGGTAAATATTTTACGCCTCAATGCCCAACAGGAGGTTTCGAAGGAAATACTCACTGAAAATACCGGTGCTGAAAAAGCCAAACTATTCCCTACCGATCTTGGTATGGTGGTAACGGATTTTTTAAAACAACATTTCAGCAAGGTGATGGATTTTGGCTTTACTGCCCGTATCGAGGAAGAGTTTGATGAGATTGCCGAAGGAAAGACCCGCTGGAGCAGTATGATCGATCAATTTTACAAACCTTTTCACGAAAATATTGAGCATACCCTTGAAAATGCAGAAAGAGCAAAAGGCGAAAGAGAACTGGGCATAGATGAGGCCTCCGGCAAAAAAGTTATTGCCAGAATGGGTCGTTATGGTCCAATGGTACAGATCGGGCATGTTGAAGATGAGGAGAAACCAAGATTTGCTAAACTCAAAGCAGATCAAAGTATTGAAACCATCACCATGGAAGAAGCCATGGAACTCTTTGCCCTGCCCCGTGTACTGGGTACGTATGAGGATCAGGAATTATCTGTGAATGTGGGTCGTTTTGGCCCCTATATCAAGCTGGGTGATCAGTTTATATCTATCCCAAAAGGTGAAGACCTGCATACTATAGAACTGGACCGCGCCATTGAATTATTACAGGAGAAGCAACAGGCTGATGCACCGGTTGCTTTTTATAATGAGTTACCTGTAACAAAGGGTAAAGGACGTTTCGGACCATTTATTAAATGGAACGATATGTTTATCAATATTCCAAGGGCCTATAATTTTGATACACTTTCTCAACAGGACATCAATGAGTTGATTGAAAAGAAAATGGAGAAAGAAGCTAATCGTTTTATCAAACAATGGCCTGCTGAAAAAATCAATATTGAAAATGGCCGATGGGGCCCTTTTATCCGCTTCAACAAAAAAATGCTGAAGATGGGCCGTAAGGCCGATGGGGGTAAGTACACGGCTGAAGAGCTTACAGATATTGATATTGAACTGGTAAAAAAGATGATTGAAGAGCAGGTGCCCAATGCATTCGCCAAAAAAACAAAAGCGCCGGCCAAAAAAGCGGCTACTAAAAAAGCTGCCCCTAAAAAAGCCGCAGCTAAAAAGAAATAACAGTTATTTATAGATAGGAAAAGCCCCTGAAACATACCGTTTCAGGGGCTTTTTCCTATCAAATAAAACTTCGAAATTGAAAATTCGAAATTCATGATTGGATATTTTCTTATGCTTCTCTACCCATCTGACGCAGAAAACGTACGTGTGCCACTACTGCTTTTCGCATGGTGGGGTATTCGATGTACTGTAATTGATATTCTCTGCACACATTCCTTACAATTTCACTGATGGCAGGATAATGCACATGTGATATTTTAGGAAACAAGTGGTGCTCGATCTGAAAATTAAGTCCACCTACTAACCAGCTAACGAGTTTATTTCTGGTAGCGAAATTGGCCGTGGTTTTAATCTGGTGTGCGGCGAACTCATCAGGTAATTTATTGGTTTCAATATCTGCCACAGGAAATTCTGTATGTTCAACTGTATGCGCTAACTGGAATACTATACTCAGTACAAAACCCGCGAAGAAACTCATGACAATAAATCCGATCATCCAATATAACCAACCTACTGTTGCAATCGGCAGAACAATAAATACAGCTGCATGATACAGTTTCACACTCCAGAATTCAACATGGTCATTCCAATTCATTTTTTTCAGGGGGACATTACCTATCTTCTGTGAAAAATATTTTCTGTAGTCGGCAAAGAAAATCCAGAAAACATATAACAGCATATACAAAACCCAGAAGTAGAGGTGCTGGAACTTATGTAGCTTGTAATATTTTTGTGTTGGTGCCATGCGCATCAGGATACCCACCTCAATATCATCATCTACTCCATCTACATTGGTAAAACTATGGTGAATCATATTGTGCTTCATGTTCCACATAAAATGATTGGCACCTAACATACTGATAGATGATGCGGCTATTCTGTTGAGCCATTTGTTGTGACTGAAACTACCATGACTACCATCATGCATTACATTGAAACCGATAGCTGCTACCAATCCACCGAGTATAATACATTCAAGAATGGCAAGGTACCATACCGGCGTCATGAAAATCAGATGCAGGTAAACGGTAATAAAGGCAATGACCATAATGATGGCCTTTGTAAACAATTTGGGATTACCCGTTGGCGCAATGCCTCTTTCGTCAAAATACTGCTGAACTCTTTTTTTTAATTCTGTGTGCAAGGATTGTTTAACTGCGGGAAATTTGGGAGTGGTAACCTGTGACATGCAAAAATTTGAAATGATATAGTAATGCAAAATAACACTAAATCCCTGTCATCTACATGTTAAAACTTGTTTTTTACAGATCTGTGGCAGATAACGATATTAATACGTATATAAGTATTCAACATAACGCTGATATTTCCACAATGCTGAATAACTTCTTATTGATAAATACAGCAAATTTATATTAGTTTGATACTCATAAGCGTTATCTATAAGATAATAATAAGGCCCTAAGCTTCAACACATGCAGGAAACAAAGGAAATACACGCATTGTTTACCCTGATCGATGACCCTGATGAGGAGGTTTATTCCACTATTTCAGAGCGGATCGTAGGATATGGAAAAGGAATCATTCCCAATCTGGAACATCTCTGGGAAAATACCCCCAGCGAGGATGTACAGAGCCGGATTGAAATGATTATACATCGTTTACATTTTACGGATCTTACTACCGATTTTACCGAGTGGCGGGAAAGTGCCTATCACGATCTCTTATTCGGAGCTTTACTGGTGTCTAAATTTCAGTACCCTGAATTACAGACTACACCCGTAATTCAGGAGATTGAAAAAATAAGACGTAATGTGTGGCTGGAACTGAATAGCTTTCTTACGCCTCTGGAGCAGGCTAATGTATTATCGAGCATACTCTACAATTACTACAACCTGAAAGGTGGTGAAATTAATTACGAAAAATCGGACGAATTCTTTTTACATAAAGTATTGGAGTCAAAAAAAGGGAATGCCATTTCCAATGCATTAATTTATCAGGTACTGTGTGACCAGCTGGAAATTAACGCCCGCATCATCAATATCCCTAAACAATGTATCATCGCTTTTTATCACTCAGATTATGACCCCGCATTGTATCCGGGGCATCCGCAGGATAAAATTCACTTCTTTGTAGATGGAACCAGTGGACAGGCTTTTTCCCATGCTGATATTGAGAATTATTTCAAACGCATTTCTGTACCGCCGGTAGCTTCCTATTTTAAGCCGGTTTCGCATAAAAGATTGATCCAGCTCTTGCTGGAAGAGTTATCTAAATGTTTCGACAGTCCTACCAATGCTTATAAACACGCAGAGTTGCTGCAATTGGCTTCTTTATTGGATGAATAGTTGGGGAAACTGGCCCCAACTATTCATTTTATTTTTCTTGCTTACTGCAATTGTGCATCAAGTGTAATATTCATATTATAAGCCTTGCTTACCGGGCAGTTTGCCTTGGCATCGGCAGCACAGGCTTCAAATTGTTCTGCACTGATCCCAGGTACTTTTGCTTTTAATACCAGATGCGAACCGGTAATCACTCCATCCTCCAGTGTAATGGTACATTGCGTTTCCAGTGTATCTGGTGTAAATCCGGCTGCCCCAAGCACAAAACTGAGTTTCATGGTAAAACAGCCCGCATGTGCGGCTGCCATCAATTCTTCCGGGTTGGTGCCTAAACCTTCCGCAAACCTTGAATTAAATGAATACTGGGTCTGGTTCAGTGTTGTACTTTGTGTGGTCAGGTGTCCGTTACCTTCTTTTCCGGAACCATTCCAGACTGCAGTTGCATTGCGTTTCATAATGATTAAGTTTTAAATTTGAATTAAACAGTATTGATATGATCAGTTGGGATGATTTTGAAAAAATTGAAATCCGTAGCGGAACCATTATTGAAGTTACAGATTTTCCGAAAGCCAGGAAACCAGCCTACCAGTTAAAGATTGACTTCGGGGCATACGGCATCAAACAATCATCTGCTCAAATTACGGATCACTATGCAAAAGAAAGTCTTCTCGGTAAACAGATTGTAGCAGTGGTGAACTTTCCACCCAAGCAAATCGCCAATTTCTTCAGTGAGTGTCTGGTACTGGGGGTATACGATCATGAAGGAAAAGTGATCTTACTGCAACCCGGACTTCCCGTAGGAAACGGTCAAAGAATCGGGTAATCAGGAGTAAAACTACCAATTACCATTTTAGCATAGTATATTCGGAACGTAAACCATACCCAGACGGGTATCTGTATGAGTGAGTTATATTATACATATTACGAAAGCCCGGTAGGACTACTTAAAATAGGTGGCACCGATCAGTTTATTGGCGAACTGACTTTTGTAGACAATCCTGATCAGCTCACCTATGGGGAACCCGGTATCAGTGAGATCATGCATCAGTGTACGGAACAACTGATTGAATTTTTTCATGGAAGCAGAAAACATTTTGATATCCCCATTCATCAGGATGGCACGGAATTTCAGAAAAGAGTTTGGGGTGAACTTCAGGAAATTCCCTATGGCAAAACCATTAGTTATATGGATATGGCCAAAAAACTGGGAGATCCAAAAGTCATTCGTGCAGCCGCCAGTGCCAATGGTAGAAATAATATTGCTATTATCGTACCCTGCCACCGGGTAATCGGAAGTGATAAATCACTGATCGGTTATTCAGGTGGTATGTGGCGCAAAAAATGGCTGCTGCAACATGAATTTAAAATCACACATGGTGTACAAACGCTGTTTTAGTTCCTTACAACATATCCTCACTGGTAAAACTAAGGGGCAATAAATGGCTGGCCTTTGGCAGTACATATACTTTACCGGACAATCCACCCAGTATCAGCCTGATCGGTTTTTTTACCCTTATTTCATATTCCAGTAAACTCTGTCTGCAAATTCCGCATGGGGATATGGGATGGTTACTGTTACCCCTTGTATTGTTGTAACTGATGGCCAATGCTTCTATCGCTACATCAGGATGTAGCATGGCCGCATTTGACAATAATACCCGCTCAGCGCAAATACCTACCGGGAAGCTGGCATTTTCCTGGTTGGTTCCTGATACGATGGCTCCGTTACTTAAAACGGCCACAGCACCCACTTTAAAATGAGAATAAGGGGCATATGCGATCGATGTTGTTTCCTTTGCCTGTTTCAACAATAAAGCATCCTGCTCATTCAACTGATCAGCTGATTCGTACACTTCAAATTCAAATTGGTACTGTTGATGATTCATACACTAACATATTTAGACGAAAAAGTCCCCAAAGCTTACGCTATGAGGACCCCTACGGCAATGTAAATTACTAAAAAAAGATGAAATCACAAACCTTGAAAGCCGCAAGTTTCAAGCTACAAGCCCTACATTACTTACAGTCATTGGAATGTAGTAGAGAAAGAATCATACAGATTACTTACCACTTCAACTTGAAGCTAGAAGCTGGTAGCTTGCGGCTTATTCCCTTATCGGATACTTCTCATGATCCGTTTCCATCTTGGACCCTTGTCCCAGCTAAACCAGATCAGTGACGCTTTCCCTACAATATGTGTTTCAGGTACAAAACCCCAAAAACGGCTATCCTGACTACGGTGACGGTTGTCTCCCATCATCCAGTAATAATTATACCGGGTAATATAGGTGGTGGTTTCTTTACCATTGATATAAAACTTTCCGTCACGCTCTTCAAGGTTATTATGCTCATAAGTGGCAATCAATCGCCTGTACAATGAAATATTCTGGCTATTCAGGTGAAGGGTATCTCCTTTTGCCGGAACCCTGAGTGGACCGAAATTATCAATGCTCCAGGGATAGTTAGCTTCATCATTAGGAAAAGTCATACCCGCATAATTCTCCACATATCTAACGGATGAAAC
This sequence comes from Sediminibacterium goheungense, assembly GCF_004361915.1. Lineage (GTDB taxonomy): Bacteria > Bacteroidota > Bacteroidia > Chitinophagales > Chitinophagaceae > Sediminibacterium > Sediminibacterium goheungense. The sequence continues at coordinate 378,756 of NZ_SNWP01000010.1, forward strand.
ATAGTTGGGTAATTTTTTCAACTTCTCGAGTTCTTCAGGTGTTAAATTGAATTTATAACTGCTATCACTCAGCATATCCATCTGGCCCTTGGTATCTGCCACATCAATACCCAATTCTTCTTTCAGAAAATCCGGATCATAGGGTTGTTTATTGGTTACAACGATATATTCTGTTTGCAGGCCACCAGGCACCATGGCAGGGCTTCCGTTTACATAGAGCTCACCATTACGGATCTGCAATACATCTTTTCCAACAGCCACACATCGCTTGATATAATTATCCGTTTTATCCATCGGATGAACAATCAGGGGATATTCGGGACTGGCAAACATTTCCTGTCTGTTCCCTTTAAAAGTATAACGCAGTACATCATAATAGGTAACCTTGCTACCATAATCTGGCAGGTTAATGATGGTATCACCGGCCGGGAAATTGAAAACCACTACATCATTTCTCTTCACTTCCGTGAAAGCAGGCAGACGCTTGTAGGGCAACTGCAGCCATTTCAGGTAAGAAGGTGTTGTTTGTGAAAAGGGCAATGTATTATGTACAAAAGGAAAAGAAAGCGGAGTTTGCGGTATACGTGCTCCGTAACTCATCTTATTTACAAAAAGAAAATCATTCACCAGAAGGGTCTTCTCCATACTTTCCGTAGGAATTACATAGGCTTCAAAAACAAAAGTCCGGATTATGGTTGCAGCCACAATCGCAAAAACACCCGCATCAATCCATTCCCGGGAGCCTGGTTTTTTATATTGGTGAAAAGCTTCTTTTCCATACCATTTCTCATTTTGCGAGAAACCGAGATAAGGAAAATATATAAAGGGAAATAATACCGCAGCTGTATGATGAATGAGGTTGAATCGTTTAAAGTGCATCACAAAGATGATAGTGATCCAGATGGTAATGAACTGTCCGGCAATGGGTATCAACTGGAGCCAGAACCAATATTTACGGATCTGACATTTTTCAACAATGAACCAGGTATTATAAAAAGGCACCAAAGCCTTCCAGGGTTCAATACCCGCCTTTTTAAACATACCATACATACCTGCATGCCAGCCGATGATACCTACGATAAACAGAATTAAACCCATGTTTTATTTTTTAGGTGGAAACAAAAATATTCTTTTCAGACACATGATTGGGTAATCGGCCAAAACTTTTCCTAAACCAATGATTTACAGTCAATAACACCAATTTCACTGGTTTAGAAATCTGCACCATTTTATACGTTTTAACCTACTGCACTTAAATTATGCGCCTGTTTGAACACTTAGTCTGATCCAACCTAAAATTCTTACACAAAACTTTGTTTATTTTTATATGATATAGATTAATCTGTAAGACCCTGACCGAAAGAGCAAAAAAGAAGTATGAACCATTTTACGATTAAAGACATTGAGAATCTTAGCGGAATTAAAGCACATACACTTCGGATCTGGGAACAGCGATACCAGCTTTTTACCCCTAAGCGCAAAGAAAGTAAACACCGTTATTATGACAACGAGGACCTGAAACACATTCTTCGCATTTCGCAGCTATACCATAATGGTATCAAGATCTCGAAAATTGCCCAGCTATCTGATGAGTCTATCCGTTCCATGGCGATGCTGGGTTCCGAACAAAAAGAATCATCAGCTTCCTTTGTGCATCAGTTAATCGAAGCCTCTATTGATTTCGATGAGGACTCATTTGAAGCCGCTCTCGATACAGCATTCAAACAATTCGGGTTTGAGTCGACTATTATAGATATTGTATATGTTTTCCTGGAACGGGTAGGCCTGTTATGGCTTACAGATCATATGCTTCCTGCTCAGGAACATTTCGCCAGTAATATTGTGAGAAGAAAAATTATTGCACATATTGAATCATTGAAAGTAAAACCGGTTGCTTCGGGAGATACCTATGTTTTATTTACCCTTGAGGGAGAATACCATGAAATTCCACTGCTCCTGGCCTATTACCTGATGAAGGCAAGTGGAAAACACTGTATATACATGGGTGTAAATGTTCCTGTCAGTGATCTTGAAACATATGTTCTTCATAAAAAACCTACTCACCTGTATTTCCATGCAATTGCTCATATGAATGAGGAACCGGTAGACGAAATGCTTACAACCATCACAAGGATGTTTAAAGAGCAACGGGTAATAATGGCGGGCCCACTTACCAAAGAAGTTACCTGTACGCAGGAAAATCTAAAGGTATTATACAGCATGAAGGAGATGCTGGATTTTGTGAAAAAGAACTGACGTTGTATTTCGGATCTTTGATCTTTTGATTGCCTGATCTATTACAAATGTCAAATCAAGCAATCAAAAGATCAGAAAATCAAACATAAGACGCAACATCTCCTGCTGTAATTTCTTTTCCGGAAAGAATGATCAAACGTTCCACAACATTCCTCAGTTCCCGGATATTACCAGTCCAGTTATGTTGCTGAAGTGCCTCTATGGCTTTTTTATCGATGCCTTTTTTGGCCTGTCCGTATTCAACAGCAATATCATCAAGAAATTTATCAACCAATAATGGAATATCAGCTTTCCGCTCATTCAGTGAGGGTACATGAATCAGAATTACCCCCAATCTGTGGTAAAGGTCAAGACGGAAATTTTTTTCTTCTACTTCTTTGAGCAAGTCTTTATTGGTAGCAGCTACCACACGCACATCCACTGCTATTTCTTTATCGCCACCCACCCTGGTAATTTTACCTTCCTGGAGGGCACGTAGTACTTTTGCCTGTGCACTCAGGCTCATATCGCCTATTTCATCCAGAAACAATGTACCGCCGTTGGCCTGTTCAAACTTCCCGATACGTTGTTTGATGGCAGAGGTAAAAGAACCCTTTTCATGACCAAATAATTCACTTTCGATCAATTCACTCGGTATAGCAGCACAGTTAACTTCTATAATGGGTCCCTGAGCCCTGCTACTCTTCTCATGTAACCAGCGTGCCACCAGTTCTTTACCGCTCCCGTTTTCTCCAGTTACCAATACACGTGCATCGGTAGGAGCTACTTTATCAATCGTTTCCTTAATACGCAGAATGGCTTCGCTATCGCCGATAATTTCCTGGACCTTAGACACTTTCTTCTTCAACACTTTTGTTTCCTGTACCAGGTTGGTTCTGTCCATTGCATTTCTAATCGTAATCAGTAACCTGTTCAGATCTGGGGGCTTGGAAATATAATCGTAAGCACCTTTTTTAACCGCATCCACTGCTGTTTCGATATTCCCGTGCCCGCTGATCATGATCACCGGCGTATCTGCGTTGATTTCGGTTACCCGCTGCAGAAATTCAATACCATCCAGTTTGGGCATTTTAATATCGCATAATACCACATCATAGGTACCCGAGGTAAATTTTTTAAGCCCTTCTTCGCCGTCTGCGGCTTCTTCTACTTTAAATCCTTCGTTCCCCAGAATGTCTTTTAAAACGTTCCTGATAGCGCGTTCATCATCAATAATTAGAATAGTAGGCATGGTAAAGGTTTTTGCTAAGATATCATTTGTGAAGTCAGTGTAAGCCAAAATTCATGCCGAAACCATAATTACGGGTTGCAGCGGCATTATAATACCGCCTGCCGGCTGCATTGATATCGTTCCCAAGACTATAGGTCTGATTCAGGATATTGTCAGCTGTTATATACAGCTCCCATTTTTTTATCCGATATCCAATTTTTGCCTGCATTAATTGATAGGGTTTTGCCTCTGCATCATTCGCGTCATTCAATGGAATAGATGATACAGCATTGAATAACACAGCACCATAAACCCCTGAAGCCGTTTGTATATCTGCCCCCATGGCCAGTGTATTCAGCGGAACACCTGTTAGCCGGTTATTACTGTAGTCAATACTGCCCTGTGTGTAGTTTGTAAAGCGGTAGGGCTGATATGTATAGCTAACCCAAACAGCCAGTTCGCGCATTTGTCTGTTCGTATTTTTCACCGGATAGGTTTTTAACATGGCTTCTATACCCTGCTGACGGGTACCACCGGCATTTACGAAATATTCCGCGCCGCTATTGCTGTTCCTCCTTACAATGGCATTATTGAGCCGGAAATAATAATAAGACAGGTCAAATAATACCCGGCTTTTCATAATGCTCCCCTTTATACCCGTCTCTATATTCCAACCAGATTCGGCATTCAGTGTCCCGTAAAAATTTCCATCTGAAGGTCTGAACTCAGCGAGTGTAGGTGCCGAAAATCCTTTCGCCAATATTGTATAGACCTGTATCTGAGGTTTTAGCGCATATGAAAATGCTAGTCGGGGTGTAAATAGAGTACCCATTTGTTTACGTGCATACCGGCTCCCGATATCCGTAAGTCTTCTGTAGCGATAGGATTGTTGATTGGTGCTTACACCTGCCGTAATAGACAAACGCTCCCTGTATTTGTACTGTAGTTGTGTGAAGATAAACCATTGTACAGCAAATACTTTATCGATGTATTGAACCGTATCTTTTACACCTGCCCTGTTTCCATAATTTTCAATCAGTGAATGCTGGTACTGCCACTCAGCCCCTGTATTGAATTGCCATTCATGATTACCAGATCGATGGCTATACTGCCATTGTGTACCTGCTCCTATATTATCTTCTCTTCGTTGCTCATAATTGGTAATAAATGGATTTTTGAAGCCTGTAACACTCATCATCACAAATGAACGAATACTGTGCTGATCATTTAGCTTATATTGATGATATACCCCATTGTAAAAAGTTTTGTTGTAAACAGCCGTTCGTTGTTGAATGGCCCCGGGAAGGGCTCCGGCAGGTTGTCTGGCCTGTTGAGGATTTTGCATAAACTGTATTTCATTAATCCCTCCCGGTGTCTGGTAATATAAATCTGTGTAAAAACTCAGAAAACGCCAATTATGCACTTTACCTCTCAATGCTCCCTGCCAGGTAAAGCCATCTCTTCTCATAGCCGATTGCTGACGATACCCATCCGACTGAAGGTGCAACTGCTGCAGCTCACTGCTGAAAGTAGGTGTGCTATATCGCCAACCCGTCTTCTGTTGAAATAATCCAAATGATCCGCCCATCAATCCGCCATAAACATGATGTATTTTTTTTTCAGAAAAATGTAGTCCGGATCGCAACAAAACAGCACCTCCGGTACCCGCTCCATAAGCGGCAGCTACGGGTCCTTTCAGTATTTCTGCACTACTAATCTGTGTCGGTGCTATCAGGTTAAAATAAGTGTTGCCGCCGCCATCCGTTAAAGGCAGATCATCAAAATAAACCTTGATATTTCTTACACCAAAGGGAGATCTGAGTAAGCTGCCACGTATAGATAAACGATAACTACCGGGTGATCTTTCCTCCATTCGTATGCCAGGCTGGCTATTCATGACAGGTAATAAAGAAGGTGTTGGACTATTCTTAATTCTATCTGATCCAATGATGGCAATTGCCGCTGGAATTGCTTGCCATTTCACCCTTCCATAAAAGGCAGTAACAGCTACTTCCTCCAGGCGAGCAGTATCAGATTCTAGTTGCTGTGCCTGATTATATAATGGCAGTATCAATATCCATAACATGGCAGTTATGACAATCAATCTTTGTTTCATCTTTTGATATTTCATACAATGATGTCATTGTGCAGCTAATCATCGAAAGCTAAAATATTGAATACCCTGTAATACACCCTTAACTTGAAGAATGTCTTTACCCCATTATAGCCTGCCGATAGGGTTGATGGATACCTGTTTCAACGTTTATTTTCTTTACTATGAATGTAATCAGAAAACAAAAACCCGGAGTAAATTCTCCGGGCTGTATAAGAGTATCGTTTCAATATATTTATTTCTTCATGTACATCACTTCTTTCACCAGTTTCACTGTACGACTCACATCCGGGATGGCCAGTGCTGTAAGGTTAGGCGCATAGTGCATAGGGGCATCGGCACTGGTAATTCTACGGATAGGTGCATCAAGGTAATCAAAGCCCTCTTTCTGAATGCGATAAGAAATTTCAGATGATACAGAAGCAAAAGGCCATTGCTCCTCTACAATTACCAGTCTGTTGGTTTTCTTTACGCTTTCAAGAATGGTCATCCAGTCGAGTGGACGGATGGTGCGCAAATCAATTACTTCTGCACTTACACCTTCTTTTTCCAATTCGGCAGCAGCCCCGAGTGCTACTTTCATCATTTTATTAAATGAAACGATGGTTACGTCGCGCCCAGTTTTTTTAACGTCGGCTTTACCTAAAGGAATATAGTATTCTTCATCAGGCACATCACTTTTATCACCATACATCACTTCACTTTCCATAAACATCACCGGGTCTTCTTCGTAGCGGATGGCCTGCTTCAACAATCCTTTGGCATCATATCCATTAGAGGGAGATACCACTTTCAATCCGGGTATATTGGCATAATAACTTTCAAAAGCTGTTGAGTGCTGGGCTCCTAACTGACCGGCACTACCATTCGGGCCACGGAACACAATCGGACAACCAATCTGCCCGCCGCTCATGGCGAGCATTTTAGAGGCTGTATTCAGTATCTGATCCATCGCCAGTACACCGAAGTTCCAGGTCATAAACTCAACAATCGGACGCAACCCGTTCTGGGCAGCTCCAACAGCCACTGCTGCGAAACCCAGTTCTGCAATGGGGGTATCAATCACTCTTTTGGCACCGAATTCTGCTAACATACCCTGGCTTACTTTGTAAGCACCATTGTATTCGGCTACTTCTTCACCCATCAGAAACACCCGCTCGTCTCTTCTCATTTCCTCACTCATGGCTTCTCTGAGAGCCTCTCTGAAAGCTATTGAACGCATCATATCTGTTTGTTAAATGAGGAGCAAAAATATAGGATTCCATGGAATAAGAAAAAAGAAACCCCATACCCCCTAAAACAGGAATGAGAAAGCTTTCGCTCTCTCATTCCTGCTCATTTCGAATGATTCTAAGGGTTTAGAATACGTTATAGCCGAAGCTCACATAATACAGCCCCCCAATGCTTGGGTTGCCCCAACCGGTACGGTAGTAATTGTTAAAGATGTTGGTACCACCAATTTTAATCATGGATTTAGTAGCAGGCAGTTTGTAGCTTACCATCGCATCTACGGTTCTCATATATGGAACCACGCCGGTACCGAATGTACCTTCATACAGGAATGAGTTGGCCCATCTGTACTGAATGCTGAACCCATAACGATTATCCTTACCAAATCCGGTATTATTCAGTGCCATGTTTACACGGTATTTAGGCGTGTTGAAATATGATACGAATCCGGTTGGTAAAGCACCAATCTGGTCGTGGTACAAATTACCGGTGAAAGAAAAGTTTTTAGGCAGTAAATATTCAACTGAAGCACCCCAGCCAGATGTATTTACTTCACCAGGCGCATTAACAGAGATACTGTAAGCGATTCTGGTATTGGCGTTAAGAACATCAGCTGGATTGAATGTTGCATTTCTTGACTGGATACCTACTACAGAACTTAAGAAATCTTTGTAACGACCCCAGTAAGCATATACATCAATCAGTAATTTCTGAGCAATCAGGCCTTTATAACCCACTTCAAATGAACGCATTGACTCCGGCTTAAATTCGCCAAAACTCTGTTGCTGTAACAGGTTCGGGTTAGGAGCACCGGCTAAGGCACTGGCTCCGAAAGCCTGTACACTAGGCAATGTAAATACAGGATTGGTATTGAACTTATAGAAATCACGTAATTGAGGTAATCCACCCAGCAGTCTTGTTCCACCACCCACTGTAAGATTGATCCACTGATTCTGTGTAGTCGGGAAACGATAAGCTGTCTGATAAGAGAAACGCAGATTGTGGTCTTTTGCCAGTTTTACCACAGCGGAAGCCCTTGGCGTAAAACGACCTTTAAAATTCGTATTCTTATCGTAACGACCCGATACAGTTAACTTAAGGATATCATTAAACAAGCGCTGAGAAACCTGTGTATAAGCCCCAAATTCATTGATTTTAATAACACCGGCTGTATCAGCGAACAGTGTTCCTTCTGAATTCAATACATATTGTTTTGCACTCACACCAATGAGCCAGTCTGTATTGGTTTTAGCAAGACCCAGATCTTCAGTGAGGTTATATTGTCCGTCAAATACTTTCAAACGAGAACGATCCAGGAACAAGCCCCCACCCTGAGAAATAGGCTTGCGTGCGATAGACTGAAACAGAGCAGAATTACCGATAAATCCGGTTGGACGTCCCTGATCAGCAAATGCCCGTGACAGGCTGTGAGAAGTGGTATAATCGCCACCATTATCAATAAATCCTACGTAAGCAGCTATATACTGAGGATACCACGCTGAGCTGGGTTTCCATGCTTCATTGTACAATCTGGTAGTGATAGTTGCATTGAAAGAATTCCCTGCATTTTCATGAGTTGAATAATATCTGGCATACCAGTTCTTGTGTTTCAGTTCGTATTTAAACTGGGCAATCCGCAGGTCTTTTAAGGAGTAACGGTCGCTTCCTGTATATACAGAGTTACCCGTACCAAAATAAGCATTAAAAGAAGCTTCAATCTTATCTGTTAATTTATAGTGGATACCTCCGGTAAGTTTCATATTTAACGTAGTTGGATCAACTACATCAGCCTCATAGTAACCGGTTCTGCTCACAGCCTGGTTACCTAAGTAATTTCTTGCTGGTGAAGCACCATAAATCAATGGCGATACACCGGCAGTTACCAATGCACCCGCACCGGCACCATTCAAAAATGCGTTAAACTGCGCAAGTTTGGCGCCCGGATTAGCAGCAAGAAAACCATTAAATGCTGCCAGCTGGCCAGATGTAAGACCCGCTGCTGCAAATACCTGAGAAGCAATACCGCTCATGGTCTGAGAGGTTTCATCGCCATAATAGTTTACACCATCATAGTTAGGATCTGTATTTCTAGATCCGGGTATGAAAGATCCATTAGGGGTATTCAGTATGCGTGAGTAGTTTTCGCCCTGACCTGCCAGCCAATCCTGTGCCTGCACAAACTGAGCATTGATTTTAAACGCCAGTTTCTCAGATACTTTTTTAGCCCATCTGAGGCTCCAGTCATAGTATGGAGCTGCTCCACGGAACTTGCTGTCAATATGGTTGATACCCTGTTTAACCTGGAAGCTAAAACCCTGGTATTTAAAAGGATTTTTACTGTTGATCAAAACCGTTCCGTTCATACCACCCGGGCCATATAAGGCAGATGATGCACCTGGTAACAGTTCCATATTATCTACATCGAGTTCACTCAGACCGATCACACTACCTACTGAGAAGTTTAAACCTGGCGCCTGGTTATCCATTCCGTCAACCAATTGATTGAGCCTTGTATTACCACTGCTGTTAAAGCCACGTGTACCCACACTTCTGAAAGTTAAACTGGCTGTTACCACATCAACTCCTTTTAGGTTGGTCAACATATCGTAGTAACTTAATTGCGGTGTATTACGGATCGCAGCTGTACTGATTCTTTCGATCGATACAGGAGATTCCAGAATTCTTTCCGGAACCCTTGAAGCAGAAACAACTACTTCATCGCCCAATGTGAAAGAGGGTGTCAGATCAACTGAAATAACATCACTTGCTCCTTTCACGGAAACTTCCTTACTGGCATATCCCACGGATGAGATGACTAAAGTAAATGGAGGCTTTTGAACGGTAGTGAAACGGAAATTACCTTTATCATCGGTAAATGTTCCAACTGTACCGCCTTTAATTGTAACAGAAACCGCTGATAGCGCTTCTTTGGAACTTGCATTTTTTACGCTACCCGAAACGGTAGTTGTCTGCTGAGCAATTGCAGGTATGGTTATGGCTGTAGCCAATGCCGCATACAGACATTTACTGTAGAATCTTCTCATTTTGGCAAGATTTAGTTAATATGTATAAGCAAAATAGCAATTGTTGGTTTCATCCAAAAATTTAATTTGTCCACAAAACCAGCTATCTGTTAAGAAAAACGAACTGCGTTACGCTTTATTATTCAATGCACTAGCTAATTTTGCCGTATGAGCAAGCTCCAGTTCCCCCAACAAACCAATATTTACCAAGGAAAAGTAAGAGATGTATATACCATCGGGCAGCATTGGCTCGTGATGGTGGCCAGTAACCGCATATCGGCTTTTGATGTAATATTACCCAAACCTATTCCTTTTAAAGGACAGGTTTTGAACCAGATTGCCGCTTTTATGCTGGAATCTACCCGTGATATTTGTCCAAACTGGCTATTGTCAGTCCCGGCTCCCAATGTATCTGTTGGCAGAAAATGCGAACCCTTTAAAATTGAAATGGTGGTGCGTGGTAATGTTGTGGGGCACGCATGGCGAACCTACTCTTCCGGTCAGCGAAAACTATGTGGTGTTACCCTGCCGGAAGGATTAAAAGAAAACGATTTTTTTCCTGAACCCATCATTACCCCTTCCACCAAAGCTGCTGAGGGACATGATGAAGATATTTCCAAAGAAGAAATTATTGCACAGGGGCTCGTGAACAGCGACGATTGGCAAATACTTGAAAAGTATGCTTTACAATTATTTGCCCGGGGTAAAGAAATTGCTGCCAGACAAGGTCTCATACTTGCCGACACCAAATATGAGTTCGGGAAAATTGGTGATACGATTTATCTAATGGATGAAGTACATACCCCAGACTCTTCCCGGTATTTTTATGCAGATGGTTTTGAAGAAAGACAAAATACCGGAGAAAAACAGAAACAGCTCAGTAAAGAGTTTGTACGGGAGTGGCTGATCGCTAATAACTTTATGGGTAAGGAAGGACAAACAGTTCCGGAAATGACTGATGAGTGGATTGATACCATCAGTAAAAGATATATTGAACTATACGAAAAAGTAACCGGTAAAACCTTTGTCCCCGAACAACCCTCTGACGAACAAATTATTGCAACAGTAAGTGAATCACTCAAAACACTGGGGGCGGTTTAAAACAATGAATATAGAATAATGAATATTCAATATTGAAGTATATCTCATGTATGAGCAAACTTCAATATTCATTATTCTACATTCGATGTTTATGATTCCCCAAGCTTTGGTCTAAGCCGTACGCGGCTTTTATTAAAAATGTTCTGACCGTTTTCAATTCCTTTTCTTAATTCTTTCTGCCTTTCTACCGGCATATGAATGGTTTCCTTACAGGCTGAACTGCAACAGCCATCATATTCCGCTGCACATGATTCGCATTGGATAAACAATAAATGGCACCCATTATTCTTGCAGTTCGTATGTGTATCAGCGGGTTTTCCGCACTGATGACATTTAGCAATTACATCATCCGTAATTCTTTCTCCCAGGCGATTATCAAAGACAAAATTTTTCCCGATAAACTTACTCTCAATACCTGTTTCTCTGGCCTGTTTCGCATAATTGATAATACCTCCTTCCAGATGAAATACATTTTTAAATCCCTGGTGTAGCATAAATGCGCTGGCCTTTTCACACCTGATACCACCTGTACAGTACATAATAATATTCTTATCTTCATTACCCTTCATCATATCTACCGCCATGGGTAACTGGTCGCGGAAAGTATCAGATGGAATTTCAAGAGCTCTTTCAAAATGTCCTACTTCATATTCATAATGATTACGCATGTCGATTACAATGGTATCTGGCTGCTGTAACAGTTCATTCATCTGTTGCGCGTTTACATACTTACCTTTATTCTCCATACTGAACAGCGGGTCATCTATTCCATCCGCTACAATTTTATCCCGCACTTTAATCTTCAGTACCCAGAAACTCTTACCGTCATCATCCACAGCGATATTCAACCGGATGCCATTCAGCGGCTCTATACTATAGAGGTAATTACGAAAATCGTCCAGGTGATGCTCAGGCACACTAATCTGTGCATTGATCCCTTCTTTAGCCACATAAATACGGCCAAATACCTGTAATGCATTGAGCTGCTTATATAACTCATCTCTGAATCCCTGGGGATTCTGAACAGGAAAATACTGGTAAAAGCTAATGGTGATGCGATGGAAAGACTCTTCCATCAGGCGTTGTTTCAACTCTTCGTTTGAAACACGGTTGTGTAATACAGGCATATTTTCAAATTTCAGTCCCGATTAAATCGGGATCCATGATAAATGGAACCACTTGCAGGGTGGTCAAAATCAGTACAAAAATAAGAAAAAATGTCTGATCGCTGATGGCTGATGGCTGATTTATATCTGAGATCAGCCATCAGACATTTACCCGGGTTTTATTTCCTGAATCTTCTTACATAATCTGCTTCTGCAGCAATAGAACCAAATGAATAAGGGGATTTGCCCTGAAGAATTTGCTCATATAACAGTTTTGCTTTTTCGAGATCACCGTTATAGTAATACCAATTGGCTAAACCATATTTTACTGCATCATTACTACTGGCTGCTCCCTTCTCTCCTGAAAGCGAATCTACCGGTAATTGATTTTTATATAAAAGGCATAGTTGATGATAGGCAGTATTCTCGATAATGTTCATAGTTGGCCTAATCGGCTCCAGTATTTTTTCAGCTTCTTCTTTCTTATTTAAAAGTCTTAATGTCATATATAACCAATGTGTAGCCGAGGTAAGTTGATCATGATTGTCTGCCTCTTTTACTGCCTGTTCATATACGGGTAATGCTTTTGTCAGATTATTGGTAAGATAATAAGCCAACCCAAGGTGATACCATGTATTGGAATGAAGGGTACTGATAGGAATATTCAGTGCATTAGGTTGACCGTCTGGCTCAACCTCATCTTTTTTTCCCTTGATCAAAGCAGCTGCTTTTTCAAAATCAGCAATAGCCCTGTTGAATTCACGTATGGAAATATAGCGGTGTCCTCTGTGGCGGTAAAGTCTTGCATCTTCCGGAAATTTAGCAATACCCTTTGTATAGATTCTAATAGATTCCCTGAAGTCGCCTTTATAAGCAGTCCATCTTCCATACCAGATAATATGATCAACATTATCCGGCGATGCTTCATAATTCATTTTAGCACTATCATATTTCGCTGATCCTTCCGGGTAGTTCAGGGATGTATATAGTGTATCCCCAGCTAAGGAAACTGCCTGCACACTGTCGGGCAAGTCTGTAAATAAATCAGACTTCGATATATGGTTATCTGAAATATTTTTACAAGACAGCAGGGATAGCAGTCCGATAGATAATAGTAGCCCAATTTTCATAATCAGAAAGATGGTTAATGACTACAAGTTAGTTAAACCGGGAACATCATTACTCTCTGCCGCCTTCAAATAAAGGAACCGAAATCCTGATTCCTCTTGGTGACGGACCATTTGTTTCAAATCCCTGCACAAAATCAACACGTATGAATTTCAATATATTTTCTACTCCGAAAAATGTTTCATAGTAGTTTTTACCTGCCTGCGTATACAATAAATTGGCTCCTGTAACAAAGAACCAGTTCAATCTTCTAAAGCCAGGGATCTTATTCGAGAGTAATCCGTTTAAATGGTATTCAACATTGGCAGTCGCATAGAATTTCGAGGTATTACTATAGCGGTAATAAGGTGCCAACTGAAAGCCACTTAAAGGATCATTTGCCAGTACAGTTTGATTACCCTGAAAATGTGTGTAGTCTGGAATAAATACCTGTTTAGCACTGAGGAAACCTCCTATCGAACCTCTGTAACTCAATTTACCACCAAGTTTCAGGTCGAGGTCATCAGCAACAGACAATCTCCATTTGGTAAAATCTGCATCACTTCCCAGGAATCCTTTTACAGCGTGCGTAAGTGCAAAATTGAAGGTTGGATAATTTGATCCGACAGCAATCTTCCTACCCGGTATTTCAATATATTTTCCGCCAGGCCTCCAGTTGAATCCGGCCGTAAACAAGGCAGCCTGGTTTCTAGGCATGACCGCATTGGTAAGATCTGCAGGATAATTAGGGGTAAAACTTCTTCCCTCAATATTTTTCCAGCTAACCGGATCAGAAAGATTCTGTAAACCGAAACGGTCCTGAAACTGAAATCCTGCATTCAGGGTAAGGCCATTACCCACTCCCGCAGAATAATTAATACGAAAGAAGTTGGCCTCATAGATTTTCATGTGGTTGTTCTCATACAGTAAAGTTGTATAAGTATTGATCCTTGATGAAATAGGAGCAGCATTATTATATTGAAACACACGACGGCCACCTGATACACTGATACTATTGAAATATTTTTTCCCGAAATTATAGCTGCCGGTAATATGTGCATTAAAATGTTGGTTAGCAAAACCATAACGGATATATGGTGTGAGCTGTAATGATTTCCTGCTGGTTTCATCAAAACGCTTACTCCATGTAGGAGAGAAATGAAGTACCCCACCCTCTACCGTATTATAATTGAGGGTATTTATCAGTGGCTCAAAACTCAGAAAAGTTCTTGTTTTTTGTTTACTGATGGATTGCCCGGTCAGGAAGATACCTCCCAGTGAAATTTTATTTCTCTTCCGATCAATGGAATCCATGTATTTCGGGTCTTTTCTTACCTGCTCAAGACTATCTTTTTTCCTGTAATCCAGGGCTTCTTCAGTAAGTAGCGGGAGAGGCCTGATACTATCCCAATAAGCCATAGATTTTTTATTGGCACTGTCGTATACCTTAATAATTGTGTTATCAAAATATTTTTTAGCAAACACAGGATTTAGATTAAACCGATCGTACACCTGCACAAAGCTTCCGAAAAAGTCGAAGCCGAAAATTTTTCCTGATGGATAAATCACCTGATTTTTAATGACCCATACATTTTCTGCCGGCACATAAAGCTGTTCTATTACAAGTGTATCGAGTAATTGCATTTGCTGTTCTCTTACGAGATTAAGTCTGAGACTATGTATTCGCCATTCGTTTTCAACGATATTGATATAACCCTGAAAAAGAGGCTCATACTTTCGTTTGGGAATCACTTTGATTCTGCTGATTTCAACACCATTTTCATAAAACGTTCCTTCGAATTTGTACCTGTAGAAAGAAAGTGCCGTTGAGGCAATGGGAGAAATAAATCCTCTCGGGTTAAGGTTTTCGCCAACCTGAATGGTATTATTATAAAATGATATGATTTGCGGACTGCTAAAACCGAAGGAATTGCTCCTGCCACTTACTTTTGTAGATATTACTTCTACTTTCTCCTTTGCCGGCTCTTCAACAGAATACCTGGCAATTGTTTCAGATAATACGAGCATTTTTCGTTTACTGGAATCGCCGTCTTCAAAATCTACTTTCTGACCAAAAAATCGTTTCGGATAATCACGCAATTGCAATTGCCCTTTCAGGTATACATCTGCAGTAAATTTCTTTATCTCTTTAAGATGTTCTGTTCTTTTACCAATCGCTTTTCGGATAATAGCATATGCAGGATCTTCCCCGTTATTGCTCACAGTTACATCCTGCAAGCTATATTGCTGCAATTCGAGTTGGAAATTAATTTCAATGTTTTTCCCTTTTTCAAGGGTGATTTTTTTCTCTACAGACCTGTAACCGATATATTGGCATAGAAGGGTATAATTTCCAGGAGCCAACTGAATAGAATAAAACCCCTTGCTATTAGCCGATACTCCCTGCGTAGTTCCTTTTACTACAACAGATGAATAGGGCAGTAATTCGTTTTTTGTGTCGGTAATGGTTCCGTTGATAACTTGTGCAGATCCGACAGTATAGAGTAAAATGAATAGTGATGCTAGCAGTAGTGGTTTCATGTGGTCAGAGTTAGAACGAAAATAAGTTGCCACGGGCTGCCTTTTATGAGTACCTACTCCATAAACAGATGCTTTAACGAATAATTAATATTTTGTATGCCTACTTATCGCTGTTTGGTGGTCTGCCGTAAATAACTTCCTGTAAGTGCAGCAAGACCCGAAACCAATCCTCCGATAATAGCGGTAAGCAAAATCAAAACCCAATACGAACCGCCTAGTGGCAGGATGTTAGCAACTTTTGTAGCAAGAATATGATCATTGGCACTGTCGATCAGTATTGCCAATATACTCCATAGTAAAAACAGGCCTGCAAAGCCAGCTAAAAACGCTTTCCCAGCTTTCTGGTGAATGGCAATAGCAATGATGAATGAGGTTATAGCAAAACTCCACCAGGGTAATATTCCATATAAGCCGGTAGCAAAAGCCAACAGCGCAGTTAATATAATTGCAGATAAAAATTTCATAGTAAGTAATTAGCTGTTAGTGAATGTGAGATGCCATTTAATCTGTTTGTTTTTGGCTGCAGCTTCTTTTTTCAGGAACAATATCCGGAAATATTTTCCCGTAGCCCAGGCGTCCACAAAATTATCATAGAACTTACTTCCCGGGTTTCCGCTCTGCCCCCCAGGATAAACGCCATATGCTTCAACCTCGTCTGTTAAATGAACAATCATGCGCCAACTGGGTCCATGCGTTGTTGTGGTAGCATTGATGATATGTGCTCCACCCCCTATCGGTAAATGCAAACGACTCAAAGGGTCAATTTTTAGTAAATGACTTACCCTTGTATCCTTGAACTTACCCCAGGCCAGTTCTCCTTTTTTCTCCAGTATCATACAGGTTTTTGATGCTTTCTGTATGGCCAGCAACACAGCATCTGTTAATGTTTCAGTGTTATCGGGTGTGTTGGCATTATCAGCAAAGTAATACATACTGTCTTTCAGCATGATATCCAGTAATACAGGTTCATCTGGCCAGGGCAATGGCATGGTTGATTTCTCAAACTCATCTTTCCAAATCGTTGTTTCCAGACTATCCCAGATAGCCCTGAATACGGTTGCGCCCTGCTCTCCTATATCATTTCGCAGGTTCCAGTTTTTTAGTATGCCAAGATATTTCCTTTCATCAGCTGTAAGTAATGATTCGTTTACAAACTTCATCAAAGCCGGCCTTGCCATTTCAGCAAATACATTGTAATTATCGGTTTGCATCTGTTGTATATCTGCTGCCGTAATGTGATTCATAGCAGCCAGTTTTTTATTGATAATTACGCCACGATAAACCGGGAAATCACTGGCTGCACCGAGGTAGTAAGGATAGGTGTCATCTGTGGATTTCTGGTTGGCACTACTCACAAAACCACGTTCAGGATTTTTAATCATCGGATTTTCTTCATTTGGTATAATACCCTGCCACATGTACTGGTTGTCTTCTCCAGGCATGATAAAGTCACCCTGCCTGTTCCATCTTGCTACAAAAGCCCCCTGTTGTTTGATAGCAATATCACCGGTTTTTGAGGCAAATACAAAATTCTGTCCCGGGCATGTCCATTTATGAATAGCATTTAAATAGTCGTCAAAATTTTTAGCTCTGTTGAGATCATAAAATGTCTGCAACCCCTGACCACCCTCATGAGCCGTCCATTTAAGTGCCAGGTATTTTCCTTTGGTACTTTCATTTTTATAAGACGCATCATACATCACGGGACCAAATGCGGTATACGCAACATGATCTATTACATCAGGCCTGCCTTTTACTTTAATGATTTCCTCTTTTACATCGGCCTTGTTCCACACCCCATTATACCAGTATTGTTCCAGTGTACTGTCTTTAAATCTCATATCATAATAATCAATCACATCCCTGCCCGCATTGGTAACACCCCAGGCGATGCTATCATTAAACCCAATAATAACAGCTGGAGAACCCGGGAAACTTGCACCATAGGTACTATGGGTTGGTGTGGTTATCTGTACTTCATACCAGAGTGAGGGCAGATTAAGACCCAGATGCGGATCATTCGCCAGAATAGGTCTGCCACTCTGCGTTTTACTACCCGAGACTGCCCAGTTATTACTACCATTGTTTTTATCTGGCACAACAGGTGCCACGGCTGTACCGCCATTAGTAGCTTTTCGGTAATACAATGAATCTGCACCAGCCGGAATAGTTGTCTTTATAGAAGCCGGTAAATAAGCTGTCCCTTTTGGAATAATCGGATCTAGCGAATCCTGCACATTGGTGTACAACTGATCAAAATCTTCATAACCGAAATAATTCCGCGCATTGGTCATTTTAAGATCATTTGTTACCCCTCGGGCCGTAAGATCATATGACATAAACATCAGAAACAAATAGGTCTTTTCCGGAGTCCATGTTTCGGGTTTATAATCCAGCAATTTGTATTCAAATGGAATCTGTTCGGGTTTTAGTTTATTGATATAATCATTCACACCTTCTGCATACGCTTCAATAGCAGCTTTTATATCTTTATTCTTCGATGCCTCTCTCATGGTTTTTTCGGCGGCGTATACCATCCCCATTCTCCTGAAGAATTTATCTGTATCAATACGGTCAGGGCCTACTATTTCACTCAAACGCCCTGCCGCCACATGTGTTTGAAACTCCATCTGCCATAACCTGTATTTGGCATGAAGATACCCTTGTGTATAATAGGCGTCTACATCATTTTCAGCATAGATATGCGGCACCAGTCGCTCATCCATGTATACATCTACTTTTCCTTTCAAACCTGTTAAGGTAGTTGTCTCGTTATGTGAGGCATTAACAGCTTCTGCATTTTGCCAGAAGCCTTGTTGTGGAGAAAGAAAGTAACCCAGTCTTGGCGTTTTACTTCCTCCTGCCGGTAACTGTGTGTTTAATGCAACGATTAAACCTGCCGTACCGATCGCTGAAATAAGAAATGGAACGATTCTCATTAGCCAGTATTTGAAAATGAATATAAGATATTTTACAGAACCTGCCAGACAGAAACTTACTATCAAGTCAGGAATGCCAGCAAATCAAACAACTGCTTATGGGTATTATATGCATGCAAAACAATACGTAACCGTTCTTTACCAGCCGGTACGGTTGGATATAAAATGGGACGTATATCAAACCCCTGCTGTTGTAATACTCCTGCAAGTTCTTTTACTGCCTGGTTTCCGGGCGCCACAATGCCCTGAATGGGGGTGAAGGATATCAATTTTTCATACCTAAGTTTTTTTTGCTGGAAAATATCTATCAGTTCATGCAGATACTTTCTTTCAGCATGCATTTCAGGAAATAAACGATACGATTCCCGAATCATTGCTACAGCATGTTCAGGAAGTGCTGTTGAATAAATAAGGCTTCGTGAAAAATTAATTAAATAGGTCCTTACTCTCTCCGAGCCAAGCACTACCGCACCATGACAGCCACAGGCTTTCCCGAATGTGTGTACCCGTGCAAAAACTTCTTTATGCAGTTTCAAATGCTGTACCAGCCCCTCGCCTCTGTTACCTATAACGCCTGTAGCATGGGCCTCATCAATAATCAGGTGAGCATGGTACTCTTTGGAGAGGGCAACCAGTTCCTGAAGCGGACAAATATCTCCGTCCATACTGAACACAGACTCTGTAACGATGAATATAGTACCCGTAGCCTGTTGCAGTTTTTTCCGGAGATCCGTAAGATCATTGTGCAAAAAAGAATAAGCCTGCGCAAAAGATAATCTGATACCATCTCTGATAGATGCATGAGAAAGCTGATCATAAAAAATCGTATCGCCTTTTTGGGGAACAGCAGATAAAAGCCCGAGATTGGCATCATAACCTGAATTATACATGATAGCCGCTGGTGCATCATGAAATGCGGCTATCTCTTCTTCTGTTTCCTGTATCAACGGATAGTGGCCTGCCAATAAACGGGAACCCGTAGATCCGGATGACAACTCCGGATTAAAAGCTGATTTTAGCAAATGCTGTTTAGCAATACCCAAATAATCATTTGAACAAAAATCAATCATATCCTGAGAAAACCGAAGGCTTCTTAGTGATTGCCCGGCTATCCTTTCATCCAGTTTACGTTGTAGGAAGTCATCCTGATACATACAGTAAAACTAAAGCAATTTGTATGAATGCCATACGCAGTATAATTCATATTTACAGAGTATTTTGCATCGTTAATCATCATATATGGAACTGTCTGATCATACCCGAAATATTCTCGGTCTTCATTTACCTACTGACCCACGTTGGGTAAACCTTGCCGGTATCAGCCTGGAAGCGATACTTACAGACCATGCCTACTGTGAACAAAAAGCGGCCCTTACCTGTATCTCGCTGATTCAGCGGTATTCGCAGAAAGCTGAACTCGTAAAACAACTGGCACCTATCGTTACAGAAGAATGGGGGCATTTCAGGCTTGTATTAAACGAATTACATAAAAGAGGACTTTCATTAGGCACCCAACGAAAAGACATTTATGTAAATAAACTTTTGGAATTTCAGCAAAAAGGAGGCGATGAAGAAGGTCGCTTTCTGGACCAGTTATTAACCATGGCCCTTATTGAAGCCAGAAGTTGCGAACGTTTTAAAAGACTAAGCGAGGGGCTGAATGACGAATACATGCGTAATTTTTACCGCCGCTTTATGGAAAGTGAAGCAGGACATTACACTTTGTTTATAGAATTATCTGAATTTTATATAGACAAGGAAAAAGTACGCAAGCGTTGGCAACAATGGCTCGAATATGAAGCCTCTATTATGCAGGAAATAGAAGTAAGAGGCGACCGGATCCACTGATTTGCTCAGCGAATATTTTCTGAAAAATAACTGAGTTCTTTCTCCCACATAATAAAGGGATACAACATCTGCATTTGCAGGGTCTTTTCCCTGTATGTTTTCAAAAAAGCCTGATGCTGCGTAGTAGAAGGATTAAAAGCTTTATGCTGTACCGCCAGGTTGATGGTAGCAATTTCTTTTAATAAACTTTTTGTTTCATCAGGCATGCAGGCATTTACGAATTTTTCCCAGACATATTGTGTAGCATGGAAATTAGGGTGCACCAGATCTTCTGCATAAAACCTGTAATCACGTAAATCGTCGATAACAAGTTCATATGCCGGAAAATAATACAGGTTCTCAAATTTCTCCACCAAATGATGAACTGCCTGTATCAATACAGCCTTACTCTTATTATTTTCAATCACACCTTCACGTAAATGGCGAACAGGGCTAATGGTAAAAATGATTTGTATTCCGGGGTTAAAATGGAACAAACGATGAATCAGGTTATCGAGTACACGCAAAACCTCTTCAGTAGTGAGTAGCTTTTTCGTGAACCAGTCGGCAGGTGCTTTGTGGTTATTGGCTGCCACTTTCCCTTTTTTAAAATTGGCAGCTTTCTCACTAAGCATGTACACCCACGCTGACCCCAGTGTAATCATAATATGATCGGCTTTCTTCAATGCTACATGCGCATCCTGAACCGATGTATTTATTTTTTGCAGTGCTTCATTAGCCGTTATCCCTGAAAACCTACTATGGTGTTTCCAACTGTGCCAGCATTCATTATAACAAAAAAGATCGGTTTCTGTAAAAAGGGTTTGTTCAATATAGTCTGTAATAGCTTCTGCTACGCTAACGGGATTAAAAAGAATACCATGCGGGTTCTCAGTTACCTGAAATTTATGTTTTTGTAATTTCTCACCCATATTTTCCGTAAAGCAAGAACCAATCAACATCATATGATGCTGATGCTGAATTTTTTTTGCAGGCGACTTGATATCGAATTCGTAGTGAAATTTCATTGACTATTGAAAAATTTGTGCTGCCAGTCTGCTGCTTTCGATCAATGCATTTGTATTGAGTTGGGTGAGCAAACCTTTTTCCTGAAAATAAAGAATCATTTTTTCGGTATCCATATTCCCCACCAATTTATCCTGAGCCATGGGGCATCCACCAATACCTTTCATTGCTCCATCGAATCGGGTACATCCTGACGAATAAGCCGCATCCAATTTATTTTGCCAGTTGGAAGCAGTTGAATGCAGGTGAACGCCAAAATGTACCGAAGGATATTGCGGTATCAATGTTTGCAATGCTTCACTGATTTGTTCCGGACTAGCCACACCTACTGTATCTGCCAGTGAAATGGTTGTAATACCTTCCATCACCATGGCATCGGCCCATTGCAAAAGAATGTCTGCATCATATGGATCTCCATATGGATTACCAAAACCCATACTGAGATACACCACCAGCTCTTTACCGTTATTGTTACAGTTGCGCTGTATTTCTTTCACAAGATCAAAACTTTCATTGATCGTACTATTGGTATTTTTCTGCTGAAATGTTGGAGATATAGAAAAAGGGAACCCTATATAACGAATGGCATCGTATGCGATAGCTTCCTCTGCACCTCTCTTATTAGCCACAATAGCAAGTAATTTGGTAGCCGTTTCCTCTATACGGAGTTGTGACAGCACTTCTTTGGTATCTGCCATTTGCGGAATGGCTTTGGGCGAAACAAAACTACCAAAGTCTAGCGTATCAAAACCTACCGCCAACAATTGGTTCAGGTATTTTACTTTCATTTCGGTTGGAATGAAATGAGGCCATCCCTGCATGGCATCACGCGGACATTCGATCAGTTGTATTTTTTGGGCTGGCGTCATAGGCAAAAGAATTTTATACTTTTCCCAGTCTATGTTTCATGGCTTCATATAAAACAATACCGGTTGCAACAGACACATTGAACGAATCGAATTTATTCGCCATAGGTATGGTAAAGAAAGCATCGGCTGCTTTGGCCAGATAGGGTTGTACACCCTTACCTTCATCGCCCATGATAATACAGCAGGGATCCTTCAACTGAAGCTCGTATACTTTTTTATCGGCGCGCATTTCGCTCGTAAAAACCTGTATACCATTCAGATGTAACGTATCAACAGCTTTTAACAGACTATTCACCCTGCATACATGAATATGCTCAAGTGCGCCGGCACTGCTTTTCATAGCTTCTTCATTTAAAGCGCCTACACCTTTATCGGGTATTACCAGTGCCTGTGCACCACAACAGTGGGCGCTTCGGGCTATGGCACCAATATTACGCACATCAGTAACGCCATCGAGCATAACAAACAAAGGTATATCGCCATTTGAAACCACATGGTCAATTACCTGCTGTAGGTCCATATATTGTACGAGTGCCGCAAAAGCGATTACACCCTGGTGATTCGCCCTGGTAAGAGAATGTAATTTTTCCTGAGGAACCATTTGAATGGGAATATTTTTTTCCCTTGCCAATTGTCTGATACCGGCAATAGCATCACCTGAAATATTTTTCTGCATCAGAATTTTATCAATAGGCCTACCTGTTTCCAGGGCTTCGGCCAATGGTTGCCTACCTATAATCAGTGCACTTTGTTTGATTGCCATATGCAAATGTACTATATCAGTTTTCCCTGCAACTGCATTAATTTAATTTTTGTGATGGCGGCCACACTCATAGAATCCATAATTTCTCCATTCTCTACCATATGATATGCTTTTTCCAATGATACTTTTTGTATCCGAAGGTCCTCCGTTTCTTCAGGTTCAGCTTCTTCCTGCAACAAATCTGTTGCAAAGTATATAATGGCTAATTCATCACTTACAGAATTAGAAAGGTGCATCCTGAAAAGCTCCATCCATTCCCTGGCTACTAATCCGGTTTCTTCTTTTAATTCACGTTTGGCGCCATTCAATGGATCTTCCATAATTGGACAACCTCCTTCCGGTATCTCCCAACTATAAGTATTCAGGGTATATCTGTATTGACCAACCAGCCATAAATGATGCTCCGCATCCATAGCAACAATACCTATGGCAAGGTTCTTAAAATGAACTTTCCCATAAATCCCTTTCCCACCACCAGGATTAATGACATCGTCTTCTGTAACAGTGATCCATTTATTGTTATACACTTCTTTTGAGCTAAGTGTTTTCCAGGGATTTTTTTCCATGTATCTTTTTTTTACGAAATAAAACAATAAGTACACTAATCAACAGGTAGGCTATCATTACCAAAACAATAGAAAATTTTATAAAAGCACAGTACCAGGTTACCTGTAAGGAATGGTTATTATAATGATTGTTTAAGGTCTGTAGCATCAGTAAGTTTTCAATTATATCAAGTATGGCAGCCAGTAATGCCAGCCAGCACAATGTATTACGGGTTTGTATGGCCAGGCCTGACTGCCATTGTCTACTGGCTTTTTCAATAGCGAGAAGAAAAAAACTTGTGTATGCCGCAATGAAGAGAAAATCAATACAAATATTGATATTAGCTACTGAGGACCCTATCCATGATTGAAAAACAGGCACCAGTTTGTCGGGCGTATTGGCAAATTCGAGCGACAAAATACCTGAAGGAGTAGCAGGTTGAGTTAATGAAGCACCTTGCCAGCGAAGCAATACAATTATAGCCAGCGTAACTACAGCTGTAAATATAAACGACCATCGGGCAGGCTGCTTCATCATCCGATTTTGACACATGTAAAAAAGCCCCGGTAGAACCGGGGCTTTTTATGCTGATTAGTTTATTTCAAACCGAAAGCTTTTTTCACTTTGGTTACATAGTCGAGTTTTTCCCAGGTAAATAGTTCCACTTTTACTTTCTTCTCTTTACCATCGGGCGATTTGAAAGTTTTGGTTACCACTTCACTCTTACGACCCATGTGTCCGTATGCAGCCGTTTCACTGTAGATCGGGCTACGCAGTTTCAGCCGCTGCTCAATAAAATATGGACGCATATCAAACAAACCTTCCACGATTTTGGCAATCTGGCCATCCGTAAGATTTACTTTGGCAGTTCCATAAGTGTTTACATTGATGCTGGTAGGCTGTGCTACACCAATAGCATACGATACCTGTACCAATACCTCATCTGCCACACCAGCAGCTACCAGGTTTTTGGCAATATGACGGGTAGCATACGCTGCAGAACGGTCTACCTTGCTGGGATCCTTACCACTGAAGGCTCCTCCGCCATGTGCGCCCTTACCACCATAGGTATCTACGATGATCTTACGACCTGTTAAACCGGTATCGCCATGCGGGCCACCTATTACAAACTTGCCGGTTGGGTTGATATGGTATTTGATATTGTTGTTAAACAGCTTGGCGTATTTCTTGTACTTGCTCTTTACACGTGGAATCAGGATATTGATAATATCAGATTTGATTTTAGCCAGCATTTTTGCTTCTGTATCAAAATCATCATGCTGTGTAGACACTACAATCGCATCAATTCTCACCGGCTGGTTATTATCATCATATTCCAGTGTTACCTGACTTTTGGCATCAGGACGCAGGTATTTGATCTGTTTGTTCTCTCTTCTCAGCGCAGCAAGTTCAATCAGGATTTTGTGAGCCAGATCCAGTGCCAGGGGCATATAATCTTCGGTTTCATTGCTTGCATAACCAAACATCATACCCTGGTCGCCAGCTCCCTGCTCTTCTTTTTTCTTTTTGTCAACACCCTGGTTGATATCGGCAGACTGCTCATGAATAGCTGATAAAATACCACAACTATTCGCTTCAAACATATATTCACTCTTGGTATAACCAATCTTACGGATCACGCCACGGGCAATTTCCTGTACATCCAGGTATGCTTTTGATTTTACTTCACCTGCCAGTATTACCTGACCGGTAGTAACCAGTGTTTCACAGGCCACTTTTGACTGTGCATCGAATGCTAAAAAATGATCGATTAAGGCATCAGATATCTGATCGGCTACTTTATCAGGATGGCCTTCAGATACGCTCTCAGAAGTAAATAAATAAGGCATATATAATTTTAATGTGTGCAAATATAATGCAAACACAGATTTAGATCCGCGAGAAAATAATCCTCAAACGCATCCTGAATCTTGAATGTGTTCCCCCTCCTAACCTAACCCTTCCATTGGCAACATCATTACCAATACTTGGATTCAGGTAATAAAGTAATTGGGTATTGGGGTTGGGATATGGGTTTGTGTAATAGATAGAATCATTAGTAGGAGCAGACAGCTGCAACAGATGAGAACTGTCTTTTCGCGAAATAATTCCCTGGATATAACGACTCAGGTTAAAAGTATAGGCCGTTACACGATTATACCCCTGTGTAGTTTTATAAAAAGCGAAGCCCCCAAAATCGGTAATATTCGGACCATCAGTTGAAAAAATATAATCATTCCTAACATTCCGCTTGCTGTTTCTAACGGAGTCCAGCACACTTAATAATAAATAACGTGGCGCTGACATCTGCTGATCAATGGTAAGCAGGTTGGCATCATCCGGCACCTGTTCTGCAATCAATTCAGCCCTGTGAATAATTCTGTTACTCAATGTGGCAAGACCTGGAATCCTAACGCGTACATTAACACCTGGTGCTGCCTGAACATACACCAGTGAATCTGATTTTGGATTATTATTTGTTGTAACATAATTAGCCACCTGGCTCCCAGCTCTGTTTCTGGTTACAAAATTCGCATCACCTCCGCTGGTGGTATTAAACCTGAAATACTGAACAGAAGTATCTCTGGTAGTTGCACCGGTTGAACTGGTACTATAGTATAGAGCAAATTTGGTATTCGTATCCGAAAGACTGATCCTGAGCAATGCATTGGCAGGTGCGTTCTGGTCTGTTGTTAGTGCGAAACCCGCAAAATAGGTTCTGAAAATAGAATCGTTTTTATAGGCGTTGGTAGAGTCATAATTCTTTATAAATCGCTGTGCTATATCTGCTCTCAGGGGAATGCGAATCTGTCGGGTAGACACTTCAAAGCGGTTTCGTATGGTATCATTCAGCCTGCGTATATCCACATTCACAGGAGAACCCATGGGAGCACCGATACTTACCGGCGTTACATTAGGATAGTTGGCAGGATAGAGCCTGTCTCGGTTCAAACGGGTAGATTGATTTATTTCTGACACAGTTAAACGTAGTGGCTGTGTAGAGTCTCCATAAAAACCATTATATCCTAAAATAAGTACTGCCGAATCTACTTTTACACTGTCTTTATTACCTGAAATAAAGAAAGGATAATAAGAAGGTGCCATCTCAAAAAACATTGAAGCGGAAGTACGGCCAAAAATAGGGTCATTGGTAATCGCCCCTAATACATGAACATCGCCCTTATAAATTCTCGTTGTATCCTGATCATAATAAGTATCAGTGATAACATCAAGAATGGTATCTTTCGTAAACACCCCATCAATCGGGGGAATCAAACCACCTCCTAATTCAGTAGAAGTAATCCTGGTACAACCAGTTAGTATACTAGTCGAAATAATACAGAAAATGAATGTATTACGTAGTGTCGAAATTAAACGCATGTGTCGTGGATTACTTACCCGCAAGGTCGTTGTACAATTCTAAATACTCTGTTAAATCAGAATCCCATCCTTTGAAGGGAACTACTTTTTTGCCTTTTACTTTAGCAAACTCATCAACCAGTTTTTTATCTATTTTTTCGGCACCAAAAGTAATCGCATCTGCGAAGCTTGCTCCTCCCTTAAAAAGGGCTGTATTGCTGGCTTCTTTGAATGCTTCCAGGTCCTTTTCTTTAATATTGGCATTGATAACAGCCTGTTTTAGAAAATCAGCCCCCAGCTTTTCTGTGAAAGTATTTTCACCAATGGTGAAAATCACTTTACTGTTTCCAAAAACAGGTTCCTTTTTATAAGCAGTTTTAATGTATGCCGGAATGAGTCCAGTCATCCACCCACTGCAATGAATGATGTCGGGTGGCCATCCGAATTTTTTCACTGTTTCAAGTGCGCCTTTGCAGAAAAATACAGTTCGTAGGGCATTATCTTCAAACCATGATTCGTCATCATCATGAAAAATCTGTTTTCTTTTGAAGAAATCTTCATTCTCAAGAAAATATACCTGTAATCTGGCATTGGGTAAAGAAGCTACTTTAATCTGTAAGGGGTAATCATCATTATCAACCGAAACATTGATACCAGAAAGCCTTACTACTTCATGTAAGCGATGTCTGCGTTCATTAATGACACCAAACCTGGGCATGATGCATCTTACCTCTAAACCGCTATCATTACTCTTGATAGCCAGCTTATTAATAACCTCTGCGAATTCTGTTAATTCGAGGTAGGGTGACATCTCCGTGGCTATGAATAAAATTCTTTTCTTTGTTGACATCCTTGCGCCTTTTTTTATGCGGGAAGCGTAAAATGAGTGGGCAAAGGTACGAAAAATATAGTGATGAACATTTCCTGACAAAAACAGCCTTAAATCTCGGCCAGATGATCCTTTTCAAAAGAATAAATGATTTAAAAAAATATATAATAGATAGCCGGGAGGCCAATACCACTATCGGCTTTGTTCCTACAATGGGAGCACTGCATGCCGGGCACCTCTCGCTCATCAGGGCTTCAAAAAACAGTGGATATCTTACAGTCTGCAGCATTTTTGTGAATCCGACTCAATTCAATGATCCGTCTGATTATCAACAATATCCGATCACCATTGAACAGGATATCAGGCTATTGGAGCAGGAAAACTGTGATGTATTATTCATGCCCGATGTGCAGGAGATATACCCGCCCGACCATCAGAAAAAACAATACAGATTGGGACAACTGGAGCTATACCTGGAAGGTAAATACCGCCCGGGCCATTTTCAGGGGGTGTGTGAGGTAGTAGACCGCCTTCTGGATATCGTGGAACCTGATCTTCTTTTCCTTGGGAGAAAAGATTACCAGCAGTGTATGGTGATTGCTGAACTCATCCGACTCACAGGTAAAAGTACCCGGCTGGAAATCGTTCCTACCATGCGGGAGCCCGGCGGACTTGCCATGAGCAGCAGGAACCTGCGTTTGTCTGAAGCAGATAGAAAAAGGGCCATCGCTATTTATCAGACACTCCAAAAGATAAAAACAGTTATACGTCCGGGCGAAATCAACCAACTGTCGAAGGAAGCATCAGCTACCTTACTGGAAGCCGGGTTTAGCAAAGTAGATTATGTAAGTATAGCCCATGCACATAGCCTGGCACCTGTTGAATACTGGGATGGGAAAACACCCCTTGTTGCATTGGCAGCTGCTTTTTTATCGGGTGTGCGTTTAATAGATAACATTTCTCTGACAGAGGATTAGATGTCACTTGCAAAGAAGTAAGTATTTTTGCAAATACTATGCAAATCGAAGTACTCAAATCGAAAATACACCGCGCAGTTATTACTGAAGCCAATTTACATTATGTAGGCAGCCTTACGCTTGATGAAGACCTGATGGACGCCGCCAACTTCATTGAAAACGAAAAGATACAGGTAGTCAATGTAAATAATGGAGAGCGCCTGGAAACCTATATCATTAAAGGCAAAAGAGGTAGCGGTGTGGTTTGCCTCAACGGTCCGGCCGCCCGAAGGGGTGCTGTCGGCGATCTGGTTGTCATTATATCATATGCTACCATGGATTTTGAAGCTGCCAAACAATTCAAACCATGGGTCGTATTTCCAAAAGAGGGAAATAAACTGTAGTATTACTCATTATACTGGCATCCCCCATTTCATTTGTAACTTCCATAGGTCATGAAAAAAAGACTCCTCTCCTTTGCAAAATATGCTGTCTTTCTGGGGCTGGGCTTATTTCTGGTCTGGTGGAGCTTTCGTCAGATACCGGACGACAAATGGGATGAGTTTACGAAAAGTTTATCTACTGCCAATTATTGGCTCCTCATACCCGTTTTTGTTATTCTGGCCCTAAGCCATCTGGTTCGTGCCCTCCGCTGGAAAATACTTATGCAGCCGATGGGTTATCAACCAAGGGTAGCCAACACCTTTTTTGCGGTTATGATCGGTTACCTGGCCAACCTTGCCATACCCCGTTTAGGAGAAGTATTGAAATGCACTTTTTTGGCCCGCTACGAAAAAGTACCCGCCGAAAAACTAGTGGGAACCATTGTGGCTGAAAGAGCCGTTGATGTAGTATCGCTCGGTATTGTTTTTATGCTGACCATGGTAACACAGTCAGATATACTTGCTGAATATGGAAATGAACTTATCGGACAACTCTTTAAAAAAGGAGAAAATATTTCTATTACTGCTCTATTACTATTCGCAGGTATTCTCATCATACTATTCATTGCACTCAGGGTATGGTTCAAACAGTTTTCACACCTTAAAATTGTGATGGTGATTAAAAAAATCATTGCGGGTGTATGGGAAGGACTGATCAGTATCAGACGGTTGAAACAAAAAGGACTTTTTATTCTCTACTCGGCTTTAATATGGTTATTATACGCTGCAGGAACATGGGTAGGACTAATGGCTACCGATGGCACTGCTCATCTGGGTATGGGTGCTGCATTGGGCGCACTGGCTTTTGGTAGTATCGGCATGATTGTAACGCCTGGGGGTATTGGTGCTTTCGCATTTTTTATCGCCAAAGTACTGGAAGAAAACGGTGTACCCTTTGAAATCGGTTTTGCCAATGGAACACTTCAATGGTTTGCCCAATTTTTAATTGTGGTACTGTTGGGTAGTATCAGTCTCCTGTTGTTTCCTGTTTACAATAAAAAGAAAAATTCTCATGAGAGCCATTCAAGCAATTGAAACAAAAGTGATGTCTTTACAACAGTTGCTGGCAAGGGTTGCGGCCTGGCGCACTACCGGTAAAACCATCGCATTCACCAATGGGTGTTTTGATATTTTACATGAAGGACATATTTTCTCATTAAGTGCCGCTGCTAAAGAAGCAGATTACCTGATTGTAGGGGTAAACAGCGATAACAGCGTAAAAAGACTAAAAGGTCCGGACAGGCCCGTAAATAATGAGCACAGCAGGGCCCTTATACTTGCCAATCTGGCTCTAACCGACGCTGTGGTAGTTTTTGATGAGGATACCCCTCTCCAACTCATATCTGCTCTACTCCCGGATGTACTGGTAAAAGGGGGGGATTATACCATTGAGCAGATCGTTGGTGCTAAAGAAGTTATTGCCAATGGTGGTCGCGTAGTCATCAATCCCATCGTAGAAGGATTTTCAACTACGGGCATCATTCAGCATATCAAGCAATCTTATTCTTAATTTGGAAATTTGAAAATGTGCTAATTTGAAAATGAAGGAAAAGTAGCTATTCAACCTTCTGAAAAGCCCCTTTCATCGTCACAATATCTATAGCCAGCGGTATATTTATTTAGTTTCAGTGATAAGAAGTTAATTGCCCCCTTTAACCTGAAGAATAATATCTATTTATTTTCAAATTAAAAGGCAAACTTAACATTGTGCTCTCCCACCCTTTTTTATATTTGGTAAATTGAAGAATCAATTCTGTCATTTGTGAAAAAGCAACTCATTCAACGCGACATCAGCTGGCTTAGTTTTAATGGAAGGGTTTTACAGGAAGCCAACGATGCTTCTGTGCCTCTTAAAGAAAGAATACGTTTTCTGGGTATTTTCTCCAATAATACGGATGAATTTTTCAGGGTTCGTGTAGCCACACTGAAACGCATGGTGGAATATGCAGATAAAAGACGTAAGCTGAATATGCATATGGAGGAAGACCCGCAATCCATTATTGATCAGATTCAGACCATTGTATTAAAACAGCAAAATGAGTTCAACAGAATATGGGAAGGCATTCTGAAAGAACTAAAGAAGGAAAAGATTTTTCTTGTCACAGAAAAACAACTATCCAAAGAACAGAAACACTTTGTTCGTCATTTTTTTGATGAAAAAGTACGGTCGAATATTATTCCATTGATGATTGAAAGTCTGCCACAACTGCCTTATCTACGCGACAAGAGTATTTATCTCGGTGTGGTAATGCGAAAAAAAAATTCAGCTTACGATCAGAAATATGCATTAATCGAAGTGCCGTCGAAAGACCTGGGACGCTTTGTTCAGTTACCTGCCAAATCGGGAGAAAGCCATATCATTCTTTTGGAAGACGTGATTCGTTATAACCTTCCTGAAATATTTACTTATTTTGATTACGATTATTTTGATGCCCATGTTTTCAAAGTAACCAAAGATGCTGAGATAGATATTGACAATGATGTGAGCACCACTTTTGTTGAAAAAATTGAAAAGGGGCTTAAAAACAGACGCAAGGGTAAGCCTGTTCGTTTTGTATACGATAAGGAAATGGATGCAGGTCTTCTCGAATACCTGATCAGACGACTGAACCTGAATCGTAAAAGCAATATTATTCCCGGTGGTCGTATCCATAATTTCAGGCATTTTATGGATTTCCCTGATGTATTTAATAGTAAAAATACGCGGCGGGAAGCATTTACACATCCAGCCTTTCAGAGCAGTATCCGGGTAACAGATGTGGTGCTGAAAAAGGATGTGATGCTGCATTTCCCTTATCATTCTTTTCATGCATTAATCGACTTATTACGTGAAGCTGCCATGGATCCTGATGTTCAATCCATCAAGATTACGGCCTACAGGCTTGCTTCCAATTCAAAAGTGATCAATGCACTGATCAATGCAGCCAGAAATGGCAAGGAAGTGATTGTAATGTTGGAACTAAAGGCCCGGTTTGATGAAGAAGCCAACCTGGAATGGAAAAAGATATTGGAGGAAGAGGGAGTTAAAGTTTTATTAGGTGTTCCAAAGATGAAAGTGCATGCGAAACTCTGTATTATCAAAAAAAGGAAAGGCACCAAAACAGTACAGTATGGCTTTGTAAGTACTGGTAACCTGAACGAAAAAACAGCCAATGTCTATGGTGACCATTGTCTGTTAACAGCCAACAGAATGATTATGGCTGATATTAACCGGATTTTTCATTACCTCGAAAACTGGAAAACGGCCTCCACGAAGCTGAATCAGTGTAAAACGCTGATGGTTTGCCCGAATAGTATGCGCCGTGAACTGGACCTCTTGATTAACAAGGAAATCAAAGCCGCGAAAACAGGTAAGCCTGCTGCCATTACCTTAAAACTCAATTCTATCAGTGATGCGCGGCTTATAGAAAAATTGTATGTGGCTGCTGCTGCGGGGGTTGAAATACAAATGGTGGTCAGGGGTATATTCTGTGCGGTTATCGATCATAAAAAATTCAGGCATCCAATTAAAGCTGTAAGTATAGTTGATGAATATCTTGAACATGCACGTTTACTCATTTTCCATAATGGCGGGAAAGAAAAAATATTTATTTCCAGTGCAGACTGGATGGTAAGAAACCTGGATCATCGTATTGAAGCCGCAGTACCTGTAAATGACCCCGATATCAGAAATGAACTGAAAGATATTATCCACATTCAATTAAGAGACAATGTGAAAGCAAGGGTGCTTGATAAAGAATTAAGCAACAACTATGTACCTTCCGCAGGTAAAAAGAAGATTCGCTCTCAAATTGAGACCTATCATTATCTCAACCGGAAAAACATAGTGAACATTGAGGCTAGCCGCCATTGATATAGGAAGTAATGCTGCGAGACTGCTCATCTCTGAGATCAGTCATGATACAGAGGGTAAGCCCAGATTTAATAAACTAAATCTGGTTCGTGTTCCCCTCCGTCTGGGTTTTGATGTATTTGAGAAAGGTGAAATTTCTAAAGAGAAAAGAGGTATGGTTCTCCAGACCATGAAAGCTTACGGACACCTGATCAATGCGTATGGAGTTGAACATACCATTGCCTGCGCTACCAGTGCAATGCGTGATGCTCGAAACAGCAATGACCTTATCAGAAAAATAAAACTGGAAACAGGGCTTAATATAGAAATCATAAGTGGCGATCTGGAAGCTTCTATTATCTATGAGAACCATGTTGCGGAAAACATGGATACAGACCACAGTTATTTGTATATTGATGTGGGCGGCGGCAGTACCGAACTTACCTTTTTTGCAGATGGCAAACTGATTTTTAAACAGTCATTTAATATTGGCACCATCCGTTTATTAAAAGAAATGGTAGAAGAATGGCACTGGAATGAGATGAAAGAGATGATTAAGAACAAAACAAAGGGATATAAGAAAATAGTTGCCATAGGTACGGGAGGCAATATCAATAAAGTATTTTCTCTCAGCAAGAAAAAAGACGGCAAACCCCTTTCACTCGATTTGCTGAAAGATTATTACAAGGAAATCTCCAGTTTTTCATTGGAAGACCGCATTAATATTTACAAATTAAGAGAAGATCGTGCCGATGTAATTGTACCGGCACTTCAGATTTATATCAATGTGATGCGCTGGGCAGATGCAGATGAAATTTATGTACCCAAAATCGGTTTGGCAGATGGCCTTATACAGCATCTTTACGAAGAATTGCAAAAACGGTAACCTGCCAGAGCCTACCCATTACAGACAGAAATTAACATTCTAACAAAACGAGTCCCCAAAAAACTGCCTACTTTGCAGCTCTCTTTACGCTAAAAACAAGCAGATGTCAGTTCATAAAGAAATAAAAAAAATCACTACCCATACTTTATTGAAAATGAAAGCTGCCGGTGAAAAAATATCCATGATCACCGCATACGATTTTTCATTTGCCCGTTTATTTGATGAAGCAGGAATAGATGTAGTACTGGTAGGCGACAGCGCAAGTAATGTAATGGCAGGTCATGAAACAACCGTACCCATAACCCTTGAACAGATGATCTATCATGCACAATGTGTGGTGCGTGGCATTAATCGTTCATTGGTGGTAGTTGATATGCCATTTGGATCTTACCAGTCAAATTCTGATGTGGCGCTTGCCTCTGCCATCCGGATCATGAAAGAAAGTGGTGCTCATTCCATCAAGTTGGAAGGTGGAGAAGAAGTGGTTGAGAGTATTCGCAGGATTGTATCTGCCGGCATTCCCGTGATGGGACATCTGGGCCTTACCCCCCAGTCTATTTACAAATTTGGCACTTACAATGTAAGGGCGAAAGAAGAAGCTGAAGCTGCCAAGCTTAAAAAAGATGCTTTGTTACTGGAAGAAGCCGGCAGTTATGCCATTGTCCTTGAAAAAATCCCTGCCAGTCTTGCTCAGGAAGTAAGCCGTTCATTAACCATTCCTACTATTGGAATAGGAGCTGGTGCGGGATGCGATGGTCAGGTGCTGGTTATGCATGATATGCTGGGTATTAACAATACCTTCAAACCCCGTTTTCTCAGACAATACCTCAACTTACAGGAGCAAATCCATGCTGCTGTAACACAGTATATTTCTGACGTAAAATCAGGCGATTTCCCGTCAGAAAAAGAGTCCTATTAGGGATTTACCGATGGTTATTCATTGTTCACCCAAAACAATTTTATAAATTGAGCGGTAGGAATAGATTTGAATAAGACCATATGCTCAGACATTTTGCTATATTATCCTTAACAGTTGGTTTGCTATTGGCAGCACACAAAGAATCAAATGCAACTATTACTGCAGATACATTAGTAAAACACAGTACAGATGGCGTACTGGACGACTGGGATCCTTCTGCTTTTGATATCCACGAAGCAATGGGCATCCGTATGGCTGCTGATAACGATGCCGATAAATTATATGTTGCAATGTACATCGTTAACCAGGATGTTCAGAAAAGACTGATGCTGGGAGGAATGCAATTGATGATTGATACAAAAGCAAAGAAAAAAGAAAGTACCTATATCAACTTCCCGATTGAAAAAACAGCTCAGGAAATCGCTGCATACCTATCACCGAAAAACACAGCAACGACCAATGATTTCCAGGTTTTTCGCGATCAGCTTTCGGAAGGCATGCTATTTTTAAAAAAAACAGGATTTAAGGGGCAACAGTTTGATACAGAATTACAGACAATCAATTTACCCAATGAAATCAATATCAATTTTGGCTGGGATGAACGTTCTGTACTATTTATAGAATATGAAATTCCATTCAGCAAACTGGGGGATAAAGCCAATTTGCTGAACAAACCCATTACAGTTGGTCTGAAACTAGCTGCCGTAAACCTTCCAGCAGCTTCTGACCAGCCTATGAAAGTATCTACAAAAGTGATTGCCATGCCAATGAATGGTGGAATGCCTAGCAGTGCTAATTTTGGTACCAGTACCACAGGCTTCAGAACCAATCAACCTATTAACAAATCAACCATTCCGGAACAAATGTTCTGGCTAAAACATCAGATCTATTAATTAGCTAATTCATTCACTTCTATAACTTCAACCAAATTTTGCGAAACGACAAGAAACTGATCACAATATTCACACACGTGGTAGCCTGGGCATGCTTCTTTTTTGTGCCCTATCTGGTCTTTTTTCCAAGACTCAGAGAATTCAGCATGAGTGATAATATGCTGGCAACCATTATCTGTAACAATATTTT
The DNA here is from genome assembly GCF_004361915.1 of Sediminibacterium goheungense. Taxonomy (GTDB): domain Bacteria; phylum Bacteroidota; class Bacteroidia; order Chitinophagales; family Chitinophagaceae; genus Sediminibacterium; species Sediminibacterium goheungense. The sequence goes on from NZ_SNWP01000010.1 coordinate 414,721, forward strand.
CATCGTTCTCTTTTATTATTTCAATACCCAGGTATTGGTACCCCGCTTACTCATCAATAAAAAATGGGGCTGGTATATTTTATCCATAGCCGCCTGTCTGGGTGCTTTTCTTTTCCTGCCGAAAGAGATTGCCAATTTTATTGTTGAACCTGAATTTATTCGCCAGAACAATGAGTTTGTAAGAAACCCTGACTTCAAAGGTATTCCTAAACTTACCCGTGCACCCAGAAGGGCCAGACCGATTGCCGACCCTTATAACACGGTTTTATTTTTGCTTGTATTTGCATTCGGCACCTGTATTTCAGTAACACAACGCTGGTTAAAAACAGAACGTACTAGAAAAGAAACAGAAAACGAAAAACTCAATACCGAACTATCTTTTCTGAAGTCGCAGGTAAATCCTCATTTCTTCTTCAATACCCTGAACAATATTTATTCACTGGCGGTTGTGAGAAGTGAAAAAACAGCACCGGCTGTTATGAAGCTATCTTCTATCATGCGCTATATACTTACCGAAACCCAGCGCGACCTTGTACCTTTGAGAAATGAGGTGGATTTCATTCACAACTTTATAGAACTACAACAGGTTCGTTTAACAGATAAAGTAAAACTGAATTTCGCAGCTACCGGAGATATTGAAACCATGCTGATTGCACCGTTAATTTTTATTCCTTTCGTAGAAAATGCCTTTAAATACGGTGTCAGTACAAAAGAGTCTTCTACGATTGATATTACCATTCATACCAGCAATAATAAAATACTGTTTTATGCCAGTAATAATATTGTTGCTTCAGAAAGCAACCTCATGGAAAATACCGGAATCGGCATTAACAATGTTAAACGAAGACTTGAACTGATGTATCCCGACAAACATCAGCTAAGTACCACTATTGAGAACAAGACATATGTCGTAAAACTGGAGATCACAACATGATACACTGCATTGCCATAGATGATGAGCCATTGGCGCTACAACTGATTCAGGAATATTGTGCAAAAATTTCCTTCCTGAAACTGGAAAAAACATTCACCAATACTGATGAAGCCATCAGTTTTATGCAGAATAATAAGGTTGATCTTTTATTCCTGGATATACAAATGCCTGATATTACCGGTATCCAGTTCTATAAGAACCTGACTGAAAAACCACCGGTTATTTTTACTACGGCATATAAAGATTTTGCTGTAGAAGGTTTTAATGTAGACGCTGTTGACTATCTGCTGAAGCCTTTCGAATATGACCGCTTTCTCAAAGCCTGTTATAAGGCAAAAGAATACATAGAATTTTTAAGTTCACAGGAAGTACAGCTGAATTCACTGTTTATCAAAGTGAATTATGAAATCATGAAAGTGAACTTAAAAGATATTGACCTGATTGAAGCACTGGATGATTATATCAAAATATACATCAAACCCAACCCTGTACTTACGTTGATGACTTTAAAAAGCATCCAGGAAAAGTTACCCTCCCGCGATTTTGTGAGGGTACACCGGTCATTCATCATACCCCTTGCTAAAATTGAAAAATTCAGCAAATCGAAGGTCTGGATTGCAGGAAAAGAGATCCCTATCGGCAGCAGTTACGGTGCTGTTTATGACCAGTTGCTCGAAATTTCGAAGACCAAACAATGATTCCCCGATTGAAAAGAGGTACTCACCTATATCGTATTGCAGTGGGTAAATCTTCCTTGTAAATTTATTTTGTAAATGCTGAAAGGCGTTTCATGCAGGGTTTTAGATAATAAAAGTATCACAACGTTGTTCTCAACAAGGTGATACTTTTTTATTTCCATTTAACCCTCCTTCATCTCCTGCCGAATCCTTTACCTTTACGGCAAATTTATCTGTATGGATTTCTTAGCAATACTTGGTATACAGTCGCAAAATGGTGCTGCTTCAACAGGCATAGAATGGATCAACAGTAATGGTAGTATCATCGACTCTTTTTCGCCCGTAGATGGCAAAAAAACAGCCAGTGTACAATCTGCTGATGCCAAGGCGTATGAGACAGTTGTAAAAACAGCTGCTGATGCTTTTCATAGCTGGCGCATGTGGCCTGCACCCAAAAGAGGTGAAGTAGTGAGGCAAGTAGGAGAAGCTCTCAGAAAACACAAAGACGCTTTGGGAAAACTGGTAAGCTATGAAATGGGCAAAAGCCTTCAGGAAGGATATGGAGAAGTGCAGGAAATGATTGATATCTGCGATTTTGCAGTGGGCCTTTCCCGCCAGTTACATGGCCTTACCATGCACAGTGAAAGACCCATGCACAGGATGTATGAACAATGGCACCCAATGGGTGTAGTAGGTATTATTTCTGCTTTTAATTTTCCCGTGGCTGTATGGAGCTGGAACGCAGCACTTGCCTGGGTTTGTGGAAATACCACGGTATGGAAACCCAGTGAAAAAACACCTTTATGTGGTATCGCCGTACAAAATATTGTAGCCGCTGTATTTAAAGAGAATAAGGTACCGGAAGGCGTTAACTGTCTGGTTCAGGGTGGCCGTGAAGTTGGCGAGTGGCTGAGTAAGGATACAAGAATTCCCCTGATATCTGCCACCGGCTCTACCCGGATGGGTAAACTGGTAGCTGCCACTGTAGGTGCCAGATTGGGCAAAACCATCCTTGAACTCGGTGGTAATAATGCCATCATTATTTCAAAAGATGCTGATCTTGATATGGCATTGATAGGCTGTGTATTTGGCGCAGTTGGTACTGCAGGTCAGCGTTGTACCACCACCCGTAGATTGATTATTCACGAATCTGTATTTGATACCTTTACTGCAAAACTGGTAAAAGCATATGGTCAGCTGCGGATAGGGAACCCATTAGATACCCATAACCATGTAGGACCATTGATTGATAAAGATGCCGTACAGCTGTATCTGAAATCGATAGAAGACTGTAAACAACAGGGTGGCAGATTCATTGTTGAAGGGGGTGTACTGGAAGGAGAAAATTATGAAAGCGGATGTTATGTTAAACCTTGTATAGCAGAAGCTGCCAACCATCTTCCCGTAGTACAACACGAGACCTTTGCTCCTATTCTCTACGTAATGACATATACAACCATTGATGAAGCAATTGCTCTGCAAAATGGTGTTCCACAGGGACTCTCTTCTGCTATCATGACATTAAACATGCGCGAATCAGAGCAGTTTCTTTCGCATGCAGGTAGCGACTGTGGAATTGCCAATGTTAACATTGGTACCAGCGGTGCAGAAATCGGAGGCGCATTTGGAGGTGAAAAAGAAACCGGTGGTGGCCGTGAAAGCGGCAGTGATGCCTGGAAAGCCTATATGCGCAGACAAACCAATACCATTAACTGGAGCACACAGCTACCGCTGGCACAGGGCATTCAGTTTGATCTGTAAAAAGAGAGTTATGATAAAGCAAACAAGCCTGCAGATCCATCCGGTTTGCAGGCTTATTTGTTAAGGAAAACTAAAAAAACCTTTTTATCAGGCTGTAAAACAATTCCGGCATCGCCAAGATTATCCTAAAAAAGAGCAATGCGGTTAAATTTTCATTATCATTACCGAAATTTGTAAGGATAGTAAAATTATACTTTCAATGTTTCGTGGGATAATAAGTTTAGTGGCACTGCCACTCGTGATTGTTTCGGGCCATGCAAATGCACAAGCTGTACCAAAAACATGGTACCAGATGGACATTGCCAAAGATTCATTCTATGGAATCAGCCTCAACAAAGCCTATGAGTTTCTCCGTAATAGCCATAAAAAACCCCAGCCCATTATCGTTGCCGTTCTGGATTCAGGTATAGATACCACACATGAAGACCTCAGACCTGTTTTATGGCGCAACCCGAAAGAAATTCCGGGTAATGGCATTGATGATGATGGGAATGGTTATGTAGATGATGTGTATGGTTGGAATTTCCTCGGTAATAAAGATGGAAGAAATATCAAAAAAGCTGCTGATGAGCGTGCCCGTATTTTTCATCGCTGGAAGAATCAGTTTGCTGACAAAATATTGAACCCGGAAGAAATGACAGAGAAAGAACGCGACCAGTTCGTTCTCTGGAAAAAAGCATTGCATGAACTTAATTTCAGCGCAGAAGAGCAAACAGAACTCATGTTTGTGGAAGTAACTACCAAAGCATTGAAAAAGCATGATAAAATTCTTCGGCAGGAAATGGGGTGTGATGAGTATAATTTTGAAAAGTTGGAGAAGTTTCAACCTCTTACAAGGTTGGGCAAAGAAGCAAAAATGGGATTCCTTACCTGTATGAAAATGATCGGTCTCGATGCGGAAGAAAAAAACACTGTACTGCTCTCCCAACTTGAAGAATATATTGACGGAAAAAAATCAGCTTTTGAATCAAAAGAAAAAGCTCCCAGGGATTACCGTGCAGAAGTAATCGGTGATAATTACTACAATCTTGCCGACCGCTTTTATGGAAATGGAGATGTAATGGGCCCCAACCCTGATCATGGTACACATGTAAGCGGGCTGATTGCTGCACAGAGGAATAATGGTATTGGTATAGATGGTGTTGCAGACAATGTTCGCATTATGATGCTGCGTGTGGTACCCGATGGTGATGAATATGATAAAGATATCGCACTGGCTATCCGTTATGCGGTAGACAATGGTGCCAAAGTGATTAATATGAGCTTTGGCAAATCTTTCTCACCTGAAAAAGCATGGGTTGACAGTGCCATCCGTTATGCTGAAATGAAAGATGTGCTGGTATTGCATTCTTCCGGCAATGAAGGGGTCAATACAGATGAAAAAGAAGTGTATCCCAACCCCTGGTTAAAACAATGGAATACGGTTGCCGGTAATTTTATTACTGTTGGAGCCAGTAGCGACCCAAAAATCAGCGGAAGTCTTACGGCTGAGTTTAGCAATTATGGTAAAGCTTCTGTCGATGTTTTTGCACCAGGTGTAAAAATCTATTCTACTATGCCTGGCGGTAATAAATATGGTAACCAGCAGGGTACCAGTATGTCTACACCTATTGTTAGTGGCATAGCCGCACTGCTACGATCTTATTATCCGGGACTTTCTGCAAAACAGGTAAAAAATATTATTGAAAAATCGGTACTGGTACCAGAATCTGCCAACCTTTGTTTCAGACCCGGCGCTAAAGCCGATGTGGTACCCTTTACCAGTTTATCTAAAACAGGAGGTATTGTAAATGCCTATAATGCTATAATGGCAGCAGACCAATTCAATACAGCCAATGCAGGTAATGTACAACCGCAGCCCGCTGTTGTAAAAAGGAATAAACTCGATTAAACATATGAGCAGACCTCTGTCAGGCGATTTCCCCGCCTATTTTGAAGGATATATTGGTAAAGTAAAAGCCGATTCGGCCGAAAAGCTACCCGCGGTATATAGTGAGCAACTGGCTTCCTTTTATACAAACCTGCCTGATGCCAAAGCGGATTATGCTTATGCAGCTGATAAATGGACATTAAAAGACTTACTTCAACATGTTATCGATACAGAGAGAATTATGTCTTATCGCCTGCTGCGCATTGCAAGAAAAGATGAAACACCACTCGCCTCTTTTGATGAAAACAGTTATGCGGCCAATGCCAGAGCCGGTAACAGATCTTTCGCCGTTATTAAAGAAGAATTTCTTGCGGTAAGAAAATCAACCGATTTGCTTTTACAATCACTGGAACAGGAACAATTCGATCATGCAGGTATTGCGAGTGGTAATAAAATGACCGCCAATGCGCTGGCTTATATTATTTTCGGCCATATGCTGCATCATAAAACGATTATTGAAGAGCGGTATCTGTAGGTATTTCATAACCGAAACAATCACATATTTCTTCATCACAAAGCAGTTTTCTTAAAAACGGGTCTTTGAGTACTTCTTTGTAATGCATGGCTTTTCCATTTACGCGGATTGTTTCGTAAATGAGGCGGATGCCATGGCTATAGTCCACATACCAGTTTATATGTCCGGTGTATAGCGGTTGAATGGGTTCTGCACTTAGTTTATGCCACCCGTAAATCGCTACCCTATCACCCTTTCCACCTGCTTTTATCCTGCTGCTGATTACCACATCTTTTTTAATACCGGCAATCAATCCTTTCCGCCCCTTTCTTTGTCCTTCAATCATCAGATGATGTTGCCACATGGTAACTGTACTATCCCTGAACGCAAACATGGGCATGGGTTCGAGTTTTACAGTTGCCTGATGGTAAATATCGTTTACCATTTTACGGGTGGGTAAAAAGCAATGATACTTATTTGCTATACGCTGCGCTGTTTGCGGAGTTAAAGGTATTCTGGCCCAATCTGCATTGGTACCGATAGACAGGTAATCGGGCATTACATAATAGGTTGCCGAGATGGTTTTTCCAGACTGATCTTTGATGCTGGTATGCACCGGAACAAAGTGATTGAGAAAAGCGGGTATGTTCCCATCCTCAAGCAATTCCAATGCTACAGAATCGCGTTGTTTCCATTGAAAGGAAGCTGCGAACTTATAAAAGGAAGATCCGGTTACACCGGAATTGATCACCAAAGGAGCAATGGTTTTGCAGCCTGACAGCAGTAACAAGAAAAGCAAATATCTGGACATCCCTTTTGGAATTAGTATTTCAGATAAGTATGGGCACAAAAAAAGGGTCCGGAGACCCTTTGTATGCTATAAAGATACAATTTTATTTTTATTTCGCAAAGAGGTGAATGGCCAGTTGCACATCATTAGAAGGGCCTTTGTACAGTACACCCAATGTTGTTCTGTCAACACTGAAATAAGCCTGACCAAAGAATCCTTTTTCGCTGGCGCTGCGGATATTAGCGTTGAATTTTACCGGAATGCTGGCACCTTTCAGTGACAGGGTTCCATCAATTTCGCAATTGGTATCGTTGGTATAATTTACCTTGTTGATAGTATAAGTAGCTTCTGCAAATTTTGCTACATCAAAGAAATCGGCACCTTTCAAGTGACCAGCCAAACGATCACCGGCACCATCGGTTACTTTGAGGTTAGCGAGGTCAATCACAAATGAACCACCGGTAAGTTTACCGTTGTCTACCTGAACAGATCCAGATTTAAGAGCGAAAGTTCCTGTGTGGAAATCGCCGGCTTTAGAACCAATCCAGTCGATACGGCTTTTCTCAGTTGTAACAGCAAGTGTTACAGGAGCTTTTTTCTTGATTACAGTAAAAGAAGAAATGCCAATAATCATGGCTGCGCTTACCAGGGTAAGGACTAATTTTTTCATATTATTTGTTTTTACAGTTTTAGAGCATCGTAAAAATAGGAAAATTAATGTTACAACAATAATAATTATGGGTAAATCTGAATGACTGATTCTCTTATCTTCGCAAAAATTTTTCCGAGTATGAATCTTCACGAATATCAAGCCAAAGAACTCCTCAAAAAATACCATGTTCCTGTGCAGGAAGGTATTGCGGTTGACACAGTAATGGCCGCGGAGGAAGCTTATCGCCAAATTAAGACCCAAACCGGTAACAATTTCGCCGTTATCAAGGCCCAGATACATGCTGGTGGCCGTGGTAAGGGTAAAATTGAGGGTACAGAACAGCGTGGTGTAGCGGTGGCCAAAAGCGTGGAAGATGTGGCAACCATTGCCAAAAATATCCTTGGTGGTACCCTGGTAACCATCCAGACCGGTGCCGCGGGTAAAAAAGTAAATAAAATATTGATAGCACAGGATGTGTATTATCCTGGCCCCAACCCTGTAAAAGAGTTTTACCTCTCTATCCTTCTGGATCGTGCCAAGGGCATGAATGTTGTGATGTACAGCACCGAAGGTGGTATGGACATTGAAGAAGTGGCGCACAATACTCCTGAGAAAATTTTTAAAGAGTGGGTGCATCCCGGTGGTGGCCTGCAGGGTTTTCAGGCAAGAAAAATTGCCTTTAACCTGGGGTTAAGTGGTGAAGCCTTCAAAAACTGCGTAAAATTTGTTACAAATTTATACAATGCATATGTAGGACTGGATTGCGGTATGCTTGAAATCAACCCGCTTTTCAAAACCAGTGATGAAAAGATTATTGCGGTTGACTGTAAAATGAATATCGACGATAACGCCCTGATGCGCCATGCCGATACAGCTGCTTTAAGGGATGTAACAGAAGAAGACCCTACCGAGGTGGAAGCAGGTCAGTACAACCTGAACTTTGTAAAATTAGATGGTAATGTGGGTTGCATGGTAAACGGTGCAGGTCTTGCAATGGCTACTATGGATATGATTAAATTAAGTGGTGGTGAACCTGCCAACTTTCTGGATGTAGGAGGTACAGCCAATGCCCAGACGGTTGAAGCGGGCTTCCGTATCATCATGAAAGACCCGAATGTAAAAGCCATCCTCATCAATATTTTTGGTGGTATTGTTCGTTGCGACCGTGTGGCGGCTGGTGTAATTGAGGCTTATAATAAACTGGGCAATATCAATATCCCCATCATTGTTCGCTTACAGGGTACCAATGCTGTTGAAGCTAAAAAACTGATTGATGAAAGCGGATTGAAAGTACAATCAGCCATTGAATTAAGTGAAGCTGCAGCGCTGGTTAAGAAAGCAGTAGCTTAATACAGATAAGAAAATGCAAGAAAGCCCCGATTTTTTGGGGCTTTCTTGTTTTAAGCTTCAAGCTCATAAAACTCATGTAGGTAATATATCAAGCAACCGCACTTCCGTTACTGCACTGAAGGAATAACGAAGTCCGCTTTTCACTTCCACACATTCAAATCTTTTTCTACGCAGTAACCCTTTCATAAATACACGTCCGTTCTCTGTTTGAAATAACCGTCCGGCTGGAATGTCGGCAACGGGTATCAATCCATTCTGTCGTGTATTATATTTACGAAGTACCAGTAACAGATCTGTTTCTCCATTGGCAGTAGCTGCCGGATTCATGATGCAGCGGTGTAAAGCTGCCTTAATATCATCAGGAAAAATACCCTTCTCCACAAACTGTATCAGCAGGTTACTGTAGCAGGCTTTCCATTCTGCGCCATGTGCTTCTACCCGATTCCTGTATTGTTCAAAAGTGAGCAGGTGTGCAAGCTCATGTAATAAGGTGAGGAGAAATTCATATTTATTTAGATCACCGTTCACGGTGATGCGGTGATTCTTTCCCATAACAGGATGGCGGTAATCACCCAGCACCGATTTCCTTTTTTTGGTAATGGTAAGATGCACCCGGTAGTGCTGAATATAAGCCACCACCTGTTCAAAACTACCATCCGGAAGAAATGCAGACAGTGCCTGCATAGGATGTTCAGCCCTGGCCATTTTTCTTAGGGTTCTGTTTCAGAAATAACCTTACTTCCAGCCACATGTACATAAGATAAAGCCCCAGACAAACATATACAGAAGCCGCGCTTTTCTCCTTTCCAGCCAGGTATATATAAATCAGCAGCGCAGTAGCAAAACCAATCAGCTTCAAACCCATACCTGCAATGACAGCCCTAACTATGGCATTGGGATTTTTATTGGCAGCTGCTTTTACCTGGAGTAACAAGCTAACCAGCGTGAATAAAAACAACAAAATATTGGCAATCGTAATTACCTCATATTTAATACCCATACTCAGTAACCTGCTTTTCCATACGAGTACACATGCATTAATCAGCACAAAAAGTATCAGTAAGGGTCTGTAAGGTTTCAGCATATAAAAGAATTTCATTTTTTTGAAGTGTCTCTGATGAGCTTTAGCATCAGGCCAGCCAGTGAAAGAAGCGGTAATAACCAGATGAGAAAAGCTTTTTTGAAAGCCCATTTTTCATCCAGCCATTTTCCAAAGTAAACGGTAGTCACCAGAACAATGATCCATTGAGAAGCCATAGCGGCATATTGAAAAACAGAGCCTGTAGGGCGGTCTTTATTCATTGGATATATCTGCTTTGGGAATTTCGAGCGCGATGGTGTCCAGGGAAGAAGGCGTGTTGCCTGACAGCACTTTTTTAACTCCGTCGATATATTGTTCTTTATAACGGATGGCCTGTTCGAGTGAATCGGTTCTCATTTTAAGCACCTGCAAAGCAGTCCGGCTTTCCCTGGTTCCATAGCCCGGGATATAATATTTAAGCGGAGAAAAAGCAATCAGTGCAATGGTTAATCCTACCAGGATTACAAAAACAGTGCTCAGGCCAATATAAACACTCAACCGCGATAAGCGGAAGGTAACCACTTCTTCATAGGTATCGTCGTTCATCACCACCAGACGATAGTTGTTGCGGATACGTTTGAGGTTATTATTATTCTCTGTACTGGCCATACGGTAAAATCTGGTTAAAGGTAATGAGAATCCTGTTTTACCCATCGTTGAACGGGAAATAACTGTATTTTTAAACTGTTTTTATGCACAGTCATCCCAGATTCATATACCCGCGAACCCTTTCCGTTCTCAGCATGGTTGCTTTTATGCTTTTTTTTAGTACGAAAAGCATTGCGCAGCCCTATACAACCATTGAAGTAAAGAAAGAAAAACCTTACGAAAACAGGACCCTGCCCGCTGAAAAAAGCGGTAATAAAAAATTCACCTTACCAAAACGTATCTATAATAATACGGTTACCCATTTCAACTATTATTTCAATGCCAATCAAAGGCTGAATGAAATATTGGAAAGAGCCAGCGAATCGCATAGGGATGACTATACACAGCTATTGTCTTTTTATGACTATGACCTGGAAACAACTGCTCAGGATCAGATAGACACCGTATTGTATAAATGTACTGCCGGTATTCTGTTACATGATCTTCGTAGTGACTGGGTAGACAATTTATATATGCTGATGGGCAAAGCCTACCTTTTGAGAAAGGATTTTGATTCAGCTCAAATGGTGTTTCAATATGTAAACTATGCTTTTGCACCAAAAGATGATGGTTACGATATACCCATCGGTAGTAATGCGAGTAATGCAGGAGGTGTATTTTCCATTTCTACCAACGAAAAGAGAACGCTCTGGAAAAAACTCACCACTACCCTGCCCAGCAGAAACGAAAGTTTTATCTGGATGACCAGAACATTTATAGAACAGAATAAAGTATCTGAAGCCGCGGGTTTACTTGCACTATTGAGAAGTGATGCTTTGTTTCCTGTTCGTTTACAAGCTCAGTTGGATGAATTGAGTGCCTATCTTTTTTATAAACTGAATGCTTATGACAGTGCTGCCAGTTATCTGGTACGCTCCCTGAAAAAAGGGAATACTGAAATCGGCAAAGCCAGATCCTATTACCTGGCAGGTCAGCTGTATGAACTGGCAGGTAATGATAATGCATCCATCAAAGCCTATCAGACAGCCATCCAGTTTTCAAATGATCCATTCATGGAAGTGTATGCGAGGTTGAATATTGCCGCTTTATCAACAGGCGATAAAGACAATGCATTACAGGAAAACCTGAATGAGCTCTTGAAGATGGCTAAAAAGGATAAATATGATGTGTACCGTGATATCATATATTATGCTGCTGCCAAATTGGAACTCAGTAGAAAAAATTATACTGCAGCGCAGCAATGGCTCCTGAAAAGTGTTTCTTTCAGCAACGATAATCCTTTACAAAAACAACAGAGCTTTCTGCTACTTGGCGATTTGAATTACGACAGAAAAGCCTATAGTCAATCTTTCAGGTTTTACGACAGTGTGGATGTAAATATGATAAAGGAAAAAGAGAAGGAAAGAATCAGCACCAGAAAACCTGCACTGCAGCTGATTGCAATGAATGAAGAAAATATTCATCGTGAAGACAGTGTTCAGGTAATTGCGGCCATGCCAGAGGCAGAAAGAGCCGCTTTATTAAAGAAAATTCTGCGGCAGATCAGAAAAGAACGGGGATTAAAAGATACAGAGGAAACTTCTTTTGGCTCCGATCTTCCGGCTTCCAATAATCAGCCTGCTGATCTTTTTAATAACAATGGTGCTGAATTTTATTTTCTGAATAGCAGTTTACGAAGCCGTGGCCTCGGAGAATTTAACAGACGTTGGGGTAACAGACCCAATGTAGATAACTGGCGCAGACAATCGGCAGTAGATAAAGTGCTGCCGGCTCAAAACCAGGCCATTGTTTCCAGTGATACTAAAAACGGACCTAAAAAAGAAGAGTTAACACTAGAAACCTTGCAAAGCAGTATACCACTTACTGAAGAGCAAAAAGAGTTATCGAATACCATGATTATACGTGGCCTTCTTGAAAATGGTAAAATATTTCAGGATCAGCTCGACGACTACCCTTCTGCCATAGAAGTGTACAAGGAATTACTCAGACGTTTCCCCCGTGCTGCAGAAGCGGAAGAAGCTGGATTCAAATTGATTCAATGCTACAGAAAAACCAATAACCTTTCTGCAGCCGATTCATTGCAAGCTGCTTTTGCTAAAAATTTTGCTGATAGTAAGTTTATCAACACCCAGATAAACAGCGACAAGAAAGATCCGATAGCCACAAGCTATACCAATGTTTACAACCTATTTATTGAAGGTAAATTCGACGCCGCCATACAAGCCAAGAAACAGATTGAGCAACAGTACAAAAATTCAAAATGGACCCCTCAATTGCTATACATTGAATCGATCTACTATATCAAACAAAAAGCAGATAGTGTAGCCGTAAACAGGCTTCAACAATTACAAACCAATTTCCCCGGTACTCCGCTGTCTGAGAAAGCGGCTACCATGATTGATGTACTGAACAGAAGGGAGGAAATCGAAAAATACCTGACTGATTTATCCGTACAAAGACCTGCAGAGGCGGTTACCAGAAATATAGATCTTACCGGGCCGGCTACGATTATTAATACAACACCTAAGAAAGACAGTTTAAAAACAGGGGTTCCACAACCCAGAGATATAAAGCAACCTGCGGGTATTAATCTTACCAATACTGTTAAGTCGGCCCCTTTAACGCTGGCGGAACCGGAATATGAATTTGTGCCTACCGACACTCAATATGCCGTAGTAGTGCTCAATAAAGTAGATGGTATGTTTGTAAGTGAGGTTCGGAATGCCTTCACCCGCTTTAATCAGGAACGCTTTTACAACCGTCGTTTACCCATTAATACGGTAACCATCGTACCTGAAATACAATTATTACTGGTAGGGCCCTTCCCTACAGCCAGTGATGCGGTTAGCTATACGGACCTGGTAAAACCACAGGCAGCCAGCAGAATACTGCCATGGTTAAGTGCAGATAAATACGGATTCCAGATCATTAGTCCGGCCAATCTGAGAATATTACAAAATAAAAAGGATATCGCGGCATACCGGGCTTTTATGCAAAAAGCATTACCTGATAAATTTTAACGAGTGGGAAGCACGGCTTCCACAACTCTTCTTTAGTTTTACGCATACTTTTTTGAACCAATAGTGGATGATTATGTCAAAACCTGTTCGCATTTTCTGGCGCATTTTTTTCTGGACACTTGGTGGCGGAATATTGTTTCTGCTGATGATTAACTGGGGCTGGCTGGGCAATATGCCTTCCATAGATGACATTGAAAATCCATCTGCCTCCATTGCCAGTCAGGTATATGCCCAGGATGGTACACTTATGGGTAAATATTACCTGAATGGAGAAGACAGGATCAATGTAAAATACCAGGATATCAGCAAGCATGTTATTCATGCACTGGTGGCCACGGAAGATGAAAGGTTTTATAACCATAGCGGTGTAGACCCCCGCTCGCTTGGTCGGGCATTGGTTTTTTTAGGGCGGGAAGGTGGTGCCAGTACCATTACCATGCAAACGGCTAAAAACCTCTTTACCGATAACTGGAGCACCCGGAATATTTTTCTGCGGATGATTCAGAAGATCAAAGAATCCATCATTGCCATTAAACTGGAAAGGAACTTTACCAAAGAAGAGATTCTTACTTTATACCTGAACACAGTCGCTTTCAGCGATAACGTATATGGTATCCGAAATGCATCAAAAACATTTTTCCAAAAAGAACCTGACAGGCTCAATATTGAAGAATCAGCTGTGTTGATTGGTATGCTGAAAGGTGCTACGATCTATAACCCTAGACGCAATCCAAAACTGGCTCTCGACAGAAGAAATACCGTTATTAACCAGATGGTGCGTAATGAGTACCTGACCGAAGCAGAAGCAGATATGCTGAAACGAAAACCCATTGAACTCAACTACAAAAAGCTAGATGAAACTGCAGGTCTGGGCCCCTATTTCCGTATGATACTTGCTGAAGAAATGAAAAAATGGTGCAAGGAGAACAAAAAGAATAATGGTGATAATTATAACCTGTACAGGGATGGTTTAAAAATTTATACCACCATCAACCCTCGTATGCAGCAATATGCGGAAGAAGCAGTAGCCAAGCATATGAACTTTATGCAGAAATTATTCAACAACCAGGCGAATATTAAAAATAAAACCATTTGGAAGGGTTATGAGAATGTGCTGGAAACTGCCATGAAACAAAGCGATCGTTGGAAAAATCTTGACCGTGATGGTTTATCTGACGAGGAAATCAAGAAGACCTTTTACGAAAAAGTACCTATGCGTGTTTTCGCATGGAACAGCACACGTGAAACAGATACTTTAATGACACCCTATGATTCTATCCGTTATCACCGCCAGATGTTACAGGCTGGCTTCATGGTGATGGATCCGCTAACAGGTGAAATCAAAGCGTGGGTAGGTGGTATTGGTTTTAAAAGCTTTAAATACGATCACGTTAATTTCAATACCAAACGTCAGGTAGGCTCAACCATGAAGCCTTTGCTATACAGCCTCGCTATTGAAGAAGCCGGTTTTACACCCAATACTACCGTTTATGATGAGCAACAGAGTTTTGGCGGTTATGGCATGGTACCTGCTACCAGCAGATCCTGTCAGGGTGGTGCCATGCCCATGGCTTCGGCATTGGCTTTTTCACGAAACTGTGCTTCTGCCTATATTATGAAGCAGTTAGACAGTGAAGGAAACAATGGTGCAAAAAGACTGGTGAATTTTCTGGAGCGTTGCGATTTTAAAACCAAAATAGAACCCTATCCTTCTATCGCCCTGGGATCATGCGAAATATCCTTGTATGAAATGATGCAGGGCTTTAGTATGTTCCCCGGAAGAGGTTTTAATGTGAAGCCCATGTATATTGCCCGTATTGAAGATAGAAACGGTAACGTACTGGCCACTTTTACGCCAAAGAGGAAAGAAGTTATCAGTGAAGTAACTGCTTACTCAGTGGTGAAAATGATGCAGGGAACTGTACAGGTGGGTACGGGTCGCGGTATCTGGGGTTACGGTATGCCTTCTGTTGAAATGGGTGCTAAAACCGGTACCACCAATGAAAACAGTGATGGCTGGTTTATGGGATACACTCCACAACTGATGGCTGGAGCATGGGTAGGCGCCGATGATCGTTTTATTCATTTCAATAAAGAAAGTGCCTGGGGACAGGGCGGTCGTGCTGCGATGCCTATCTGGGCTTATTTCTTTAGTAAAGCTGCGGCTGATCCGAATTGCGGCATCGATAAAAGTGCCCGCTTTGTGAAACCGGATGTTATGAGCAATGATATTACCATTGATTACCTGAACGATTCTACCCCCATTTTGGGAGGCGAAGGAGAAGATGTAGGAACAGGTACTTCGCAAGATTATGAAGTACCACAGAATATAAAACTGGAAGACCTGGGTCCTGAATCTGATGTAAAAATAAATACGCCCAAAATACCGGAGAAAAAGGATGGCAAAACCACGCCACCACCACCGGCAGATAAACCTAAAGCGGTACTTCCTAAAAAACCAGGAGGAGGAAAATAAAAGATTCCTCAGATAACCATGAACGAACTGAAAGTAATAGCATTTGATGCCGATGATACGCTGTGGGTGAATGAACCTTATTTCAGAGAAACAGAAGACAGGTTTTGTGAACTACTGGAAGATTATCTGCCACACCATTCCGTGGCAAGGGAACTATTGCAGGTTGAAATCAGAAATATTAACCTGTACGGTTATGGTGTAAAGGGATTTATGCTTAGTATGATTGAAACAGCTATGGAGCTTTCCCAAAAAACCATCAAGGTGGATGTGATTGAAAAAATTATTGCTTTGGGTAAAGAGTTACTCGAAAAACCCATTGTATTACTGGATGAAGTAGAAGATGTATTACAAACCCTGCATGGAAAATACAAGCTGGTTGTTGCCACCAAGGGTGATCTTCTGGACCAAGAAAGAAAGCTAAGGAAATCAGGGCTTGAACATTATTTCCATCATATCGAGATTATGTCGGAAAAGAAAGAAGCAGATTATCAAAAACTTTTGAAGCATCTTGATATTCAACCTACTGAATTTATGATGCTGGGTAATTCTCTCAAATCAGATGTACTCCCGGTACTGGAACTGGGTGGACATGCAGTTCATATTCCCTACCATACCACCTGGGCACATGAAACCATCGACTCTACCATTGAACATAAACATTTCAAACAGGTATCATCGATTAAAGAAGTATTATCTTTCCTCCTCAAATGAAAACATTATTAGACATTGAAAACTGGAACCGGAAAGATCAATTCCGGTTTTTTAGTCAGTTTGAAGAACCCTTTTTTGGCATCACGGTTCAGGTAGATTGTACAAAAGCTTATCATACCGCCAAAGCCAATGGCTATTCTTTTTTTCTTTATTACCTGCATGCTTCTTTGCAGGCAGCCAATGAAACAGAATCCTTCCGGTACAGGATTGAGGATGGCAATGTATTTCTTTATGATCAGGTGAATGCTTCTCCAACCATTAACCGACCCGACGGCACTTTTGGTTTTTCTTATATGGATTACAATAAAGATTTTCAAATTTTCAGCGAACATGCTAAAATAATTATGGAGGAAGTACGTGCCACTACCGGATTGGTTCCGGCAGTATCGGGTGAAAATGTAATTCATTACTCCTCTATTCCATGGTTACACTTTACCAGTTTATCACATGCCCGTAGCTTCCGCTTTAAAGATTCCTGTCCGAAAATTTCATTCGGTAAAATGATGGAGCAAAATGGTATTCAGCAAATGCCTGTTTCAATTCATGTACACCATGCATTAATGGATGGATTTCATGTGGCACAGTTTGTAGATAGGTTTCAGGAATTATTACTTCAATCTAAATAATGGCATCATGCAAATTCAGGAAGGACTGAAAAGAACAGCCGTTTTATGTGTGCTCCGTAACGAAAATGATTTCCTGCTACTCAAAAGATTTAAGGAACCTAATAAAAATATGTACACGCCTGTGGGTGGCAAGCTGGATCCTTATGAAACGCCTAAAAATGCGGCTCGTAGAGAAACCAGAGAAGAAACAGGTATCATAGTTCCTGATATGCGTTTTTGTGGTGTACTTACAGAAAGTTCACCTACCGGTTATAACTGGACCAGTTTTGTATATGAGGCCACCATCGAAAAATTACCCCCTCCGGCTTGTAATGAAGGCATATTAGAATGGGTTCCTTTTAATAAAATACTGGATATTCCAACGCCTAAGACAGACTGGTATATTTATAATTATCTCCTGAAAAAACAGGCTTTTGTACTGATGGCCAGTTTTGATTCCACCCTTCAGCTCACAGAAATGACAGAAGAACTAACAGGTCAGCAGTTGGTATAACTATATTTTATAAAGCAGTTCCTTTCAGGTTAAAGTTGAGGGAAAACTGATGAAAAAGTTGCCTTTGATAAAAGCCGGTAGCATAACGTATGTGTATTTTAGGAAGCAATACAGCAGTGCCAAATGTAAAACCGTTTAACCCATTGCTGATGTTGAATCCGTTTAAATCCTGTCTGCGCTGAAAATGATAGCCTGTACTCAATTCTATTTTTTCATGCGGAAAAAACTGAGCGGCTAGTACAATATGGTTAAATATTTTCTGAAGGGTATTCTTTTGGGTAAAATCATCATCCCCCTCTCCTGCCCTGAAACTGGTATCGTTATAAAAGTTATTGAACCTGTGAAGATCATGAAAGTTCAGCGAGAACTGAACCGGCGCATTTTGTAACTTTTTAGTTATACCAGCCTGCAAGTCGAAAGGTAATTCTTCCTTTCTGCCCGATCCATCATAGGTACGCAACTGAGTTCCTATATTTTTTACAGCAAAGGCAGCCTGTAAACCATTATCCACATCGTGATAATTCAAAGCTATATCCATCGCAATACCTGATGATCGATACTGACCATATCCTGAGTGTATAAATTTCAGGGTAGCACCATACCACCATTTTTCTTTGTGGTTTCTGGATGCCATTACCTGTACTACATAATCCCTGGGCCTGAAACTACCTGCAATATTTCCGGAAGCATCTGTCTGATCAATATTTCCATAATTGAAATAGTTCACCCCTATTCCAAGATTGGTGTTGGCTTCTTCGAGGTACCAGGCTGTTGTAAGACTGTAATTACTAATACCTGCTACAAATGCATTAAAAGAGGTATTCACCTGCTGATGCATGTCTTTCCGCAACAATGCAGGGTTCTGAAATGCCATCCCAATATCCTTACCCGGTGCAGAAATATTCAATCCGCCCAGTGCAGAAAGTTGAGCGGTATTGGGCTGTTTTAAAAAATTAAATACAGCATTACCTCCCAATGTTTGGGTGGTACCAGTATATGCTGTGATGCAAAGACTCAATAGTATGATGAAGTAACGGATCAATACATTCAAAACTAATATAACTGGAGGAAGAAAAAAGACTGTATTACAATTTTATTGACGTTACCTCATTTCATTTTGTAATATCTGATACCTTATTTTCTCTTTGGTTCCTTACTGTGTGAGAATGCCTTTAGGAATCTAAAAATAAATCCCCCATGGAGATGGGGGATTTTAACCCTTAAAACAACCAACATGAAGAAAATGTTGATGTTATAATAACAAGTATAACAGCCAATGGTTCAGCTATTACATGATTTTAATGTCATACAAGTGCAATATCTACCACCTGCTGCATGGTTTTTACGTAATGAAACTGTACACCTTTGATAAAATCGCCCTCAATTTCTTTTACATCTTTCTCATTCTGAGCACATAGTATAATCTCTTTCAATCCTGCCCTTTTAGCAGCCAATACTTTTTCTTTGATACCACCCACCGGTAATACCTGTCCACGCAAGGTAATTTCGCCCGTCATAGCTAGGTAGGGTTTTACTTTTCTACCCGTGAAAGCTGAAGTAAGTGATGTTAACATGGTAATACCCGCACTCGGACCATCTTTCGGAACAGCACCTTCGGGCACATGTATATGGATTGATTTTTTAGCAAATACTTCCGGGTCAATACCATACTTGCGCGCATTGGCCTGCAGGTAACTCAGGGCCGTACTCGCACTTTCCTTCATTACATTTCCAAGGTTACCTGTTAACTTCAGATCGCCTTTACCCTCTCCGAGAATTGTTTCAATAAAAAGAATATCACCTCCAACATAGGTCCAGGCCAGTCCTACCGCCACGCCCGGCATATTGGCTGTTTTATAGATTTCGTTGCTGTACCGGGCATGCCCAAGTATTTTTTCGATATCTGCTGCCGTTAGCGTGGTTTTGACTTTATTTTTTATAGCCAGTTCCTTTGCCTGATAGCGCATGATAGATGCCAGCTGACGGTCTAATTCACGCACACCACTTTCCCTGGTATAATTTTCAATGATCTTTTCGATCACTTTATCATTCATTTTCACATTTACTTTACCCAGTCCATGTGCTTCTTTTTGCTTGGGTATGAGGTGCCGTTTGGCAATTTCTACCTTTTCTTCTACAGCATATCCACTCAGGTCAATGATTTCCAGACGATCACGCAATGCTGGTTGTATATTCTGAAGATTATTAGCGGTGGCAATAAAAAGTACTTTACTCAGGTCATATTCCAGTTCCAGGTAATTATCGTAGAAACTGTTATTCTGTTCCGGGTCGAGTACTTCCAGCAGTGCAGATGAGGGATCGCCACGGAAATCGTTTCCAATCTTATCTATTTCATCCAGTATCATGACCGGATTCGAGGACTTGCATTTACGAATGTTCTGCAAAATACGACCAGGCATGGCGCCGATATAGGTTTTCCGATGACCCCTGATTTCACTTTCATCATGCATTCCTCCCAGACTCAGACGAACATATTTGCGTCCGATGGCATGGGCAATGGATCGGCCGAGTGATGTTTTACCGATACCCGGAGGACCAAGAAAACAAAGGATCGGGCTCTTCATATCGCCCTTCAGTTTCAGAACAGCCAGGTATTCCAGGATACGGCTTTTAATTTTAGACATCCCATAGTGGTCGATATCCAGTACCTTTTTGGCATTTTTCAGGTCATAATTATCATCTGTATGTTCATCCCATGGTAGATCGAGCATGAGGTCGAGGTGGTTATAAACCACTGAATAATCCGGGGTGCTGGGATGCATTCTTTCCAGTTTCTCGATCCCGGTTTTAAAAAGATGCTTAGCTGTATCTGGCCATTTTTTATTTTCTGCCTTTTTTTTCATTTCCGCAATCTCTCTCTCATTGGTATCGCCTCCCAATTCTTCCTTAATACTTTTCAGTTGCTGCTGAAGAAAATAATCACGTTGTTGTTTATCTATTTCCGTACGTGTTTTGTTGGTTACTTTATCCTTCAGTTCAGCAAACTGCAGCTCACGCTGCAGTATATGGATGAGTTTTTCCGCACGCTGGTGTATATCATGTATTTCCAATAAGCCCTGTTTTTCCTGCAAATCACTGTTCAGGTTACTGCTGACAAAATTGATGAGGAAAGAAGGGTTTTCGATGTTTTTAAGAATAATGGAAGCTTCCGTTGGCAAATTGGGCGACAGCTGTATGATCTGGGTAGCCAGGTCTTTGATACTGCTTACGATGGCATTAAAGTCTTCCTGCTTGGGTACTTCATCATCGGCCAGCATGCGGATCGATGCTCTGAAATAGGGATCTTCAGCAACCATACCCAGTAATTCAAACCTTTTTTTACCCTGAATAATAATGGTGGTACCTCCATCGGGCATTTTAATCAGCTTCACAATCTTGGCAATGGTACCAATAGAGCAGAGATCCTTGGGTTCAGGATCTTCTACATTTACATCTTTTTGAGCCACAACGCCAACCAGTTTATCCTGCTTGTATGCCTCGTTAACAGCTTTGATACTTTTATCTCTACCCACTGTGATCGGTAAAACCACCCCTGGAAAAAGTACGGTATTTCGAAGTGGTAAAATGGGGAGTGTATCGGGAATGACGGTATCCTTATCAAAATCGCCATCGTTTTCATTGATGGGTATGATGGGCATAAAGTCTGTATCGTCCTCGGATCTGAAAAAAAGTTTCTCGTTCAACATAATTCAATTTCATTCTTAAGCCAGATTGGCATGAATAGCCAACCCATTACCGAAAAGGTAAGTCGGCAAAAATAGGTCAATATTGATGCCATCCGGCCAAAAAAGGGAAGATTGGTACAAACTGTCGTAAAAAAAATCTCCCACCAGAGGTGGGAGACTTTCTATCCCGATAGAATCGGGAAGCTTCTTGCAAGAAGTAATATTGTCTAAAAACAAATACTACTAGTGAGCAGCTGGAGCAGCAGTTGTGTCAGCAGCTTTTGCTGTAGTGTCAGCAGCAGCAGTTGTGTCAGCAGCAGCAGGAGCTACAGTTGCAGTTGTGTCAGCAGCAGGAGTTTCAGTTGTTTCACTTGAATTACATGCAGCGAAGAAACCTGCAACAGCTAAAATTGCGAATACTTTTTTCATTGTACTTGTTTTTTAAAATTGTTTTATTTGGGCGCAAAGATAACTGTCTAATTGTCTTTTGCAAATTTTTAACAGCATTTTTTATTTCTTTCTGAAAAATATCCTGACGGGTACCCCTTTAAAATTAAACTGTGTTCTGAGTTGATTTTCCAGATAATTGCGGTAGGGTTGCTTGATGTCGTCAGGATAATTGGTGAAAAAGGCAAAAGATGGTACTACTGTAGGCAGTTGGGTCACATATTTAATTTTTACAGTATTTCCTCTTACCACAGGAGCATGGTATGCCTGTACCGCTTTTAACATCACATCATTTAATTGTGAAGTGGGAATCTTTCTTTTTTTGTTGTCGTATACTTCCAGGGCTATTTCGATGGCTTTAAAAATCCTTGTCTTGTCTTTTACAGAGATAAACAGAATGGGTACATCTGTAAAAGGAGCGATTCTTTGTTTTAAAGTTTTTTCATAATCACGCGCTGTATTTGTTTCTTTTTCAACAAGATCCCACTTATTTACAAGCACAACTATCCCCTTTCCTTTACGGGATGCCAAACTAAAAATCGTGACATCCTGGGCGGTAATACCCTTATCCGCATCGAGTACCAGCAAACAAACATCTGCTTCATCCATGGCCTTGATGGCCCTGATAATAGAATAAAATTCCAGATCATCCTTTTCCTTACTTTTTTTACGAATACCTGCTGTATCAATCAGCATAAACTCCTTTTGAAAGAGTTTATAATGGGTATGGATGGTATCGCGGGTGGTGCCGGCAATATCACTAACAATGGTTCGCTCTTCGCCTACCAGTGCATTCAGCAGCGATGACTTACCTACATTGGGCTGACCTATAATGGCAAACTTGGGTAATCCGTCTTCGTTGGTGGTTTCAGCTGAATCTTCTGGTGAAATAGCCGCTGTAATAGCATCCATAACCTCACCCGTTCCACTTCCTGAAATACTGGATATGAAGAAGTTATGAGCGAAACCTAAACTATAAAATTCAGTAGCTTCCAATTCTCTCGTTCCATTATCTACCTTGTTCACCACCACATATACCGGCTTGGTTGTACGCCTGAGCATATCGGCCATAGCTTCATCCAGATCGGTAATACCAGTAGCCACATCCACCATAAAAACGATGGCATTGGCTTCATCAATGGCTATTTTAACCTGTTTACGGATCTCTTTTTCAAAAATATCCTCGGTATTGGGCACGAAACCACCTGTATCAATCAGGTTAAATACCTTTCCGTTCCAATCTGCAATACCATACTGGCGGTCTCGGGTTACCCCACTGATATCATCCACAATGGCTTTTCTGGTTTCAAGGAGTCGGTTAAAAAAAGTACTCTTACCCACATTTGGCCTTCCCACAATTGCTACTGTATATCCCATGATTCAATTGATATTTTAAATAAATAGTTTAATTATATTGTAATAAATATTTGATTATCATATTATTGATAACCGTATTCGTTTAGTTGCATTTCATTATCTCTCCATTTAGGTCTTACCTTAACAAAAAGTTCAAGAAACACTTTCTGCCCGATAAAAGCCTCTATATCGGTTCTGGCCAGGGTACCTACCTGCCGTATCATCTTGCCTTTTTCGCCGATGATAATAGCTTTCTGACTTTCCCGCTGTACAATAATATCTACCTGTATTTTCACCAGGCTTTCCTTTTCCTTAAACTCATTTACCATCACAGCGGTATGATAAGGTATCTCATCGCCAAACAATTCATATATTTTCTCCCTTACCATCTCTCCCACAAAAAACTTGGTAGGAAGATCGCTCAGGTCGTCTTCATTGTAAAAAGGCATTCCTTCCGGAATAGCTGTCATTATAACATCGAGCAATTTCTGGAGGTGGATTTTCTGTAAGGCCGATATTTTTACGAGTTGCTTACAATAGGCTTTACCGGCGAAAAAAGCTTCCGCTTCTGCTATCTTCCCATTAGCGGCCTTATCAATTTTATTGAGGACGAGTATGGCCGGTACTTTTAACCTGAGGGAACTGAATATTTTATCACATTCCAGAAAGTCGTCGTTGGCATCTACCATGAGCAATGCCAGGTCAGCATCTTCCAGCGCACTTTTAACAGACGACATCATCCGCTCATGCAATTTGTACTTTGGGTCAATGATACCCGGTGTATCTGAAAAGATAATCTGGTATTCTCCCGGCTTGTTTAAAAAAGCCTTTATTCTGTGGCGGGTGGTCTGCACCCTTGGCGACACAATAGCCATTTTCTCTCCTACCAATGCATTCAGCAGGGTGCTTTTCCCCGCATTGGGGCGACCAAATATGTTCACAAATCCTGATTTCATAACAAGTTGGGAAGTCGGAAAGTCTGTAAAATGGAAGCGGAAACCCAGATGAGAACGAAACAATAAGGTGTGCAAGAATTCTTTACAAAACCCGCATCTTTCATTATTCAGTATCCAGAGAAGCCCCTAGCCGAATTACGAGTCATTCTGACTCAAAATTATATCTTTTGAATACAAAAGGCCTCCAAAATGAGGCCTTTCGAATTTTCTGTTGCGAGGGAAGGGATCGAACCTCCGACCTTCGGGTTATGAGCCCGACGAGCTACCGCTGCTCTACCTCGCGATGTATTGGGCTGCAAAGGTACGGGTGTAGAACTTCTCCTCCAAATATTATTTAACTTAATCATCAGATCGGCGCTTCACTGTGGCGCCACCGCTGGTATTGATATCTCTGATGAGTCCTTCGCCTTTATAATATATAGCACTGGCTCCACTGGCCGTTGCATTCAGTTCCTTATTTACGGTTACCCTTACTACCGATGCACCGGAAGCATCCACCTTACAGTTTTCAGCGTTGATATCGTAACCACGGATATCACTGGCACCATTGGCATTGATACCTAACATCTTTACACTTCCATTTACAGTGATACGCGATGCCCCACTCGCTTCCAGTTTAAGGTCCGACACTTCCACATCACCTTTAAAATCACTGGCACCCGACATCTCTATCAGCAACCGTTCCTGTTTTATTTTTCCTGACACTTTCACATTGCAGGCACCACTCGCTTCTATCCGGTTTAATTCTTTAAAGGTAACATAGGCTTTCATTTTATGATTACCCCAGTTTTTCCAGTTGAGCCCCTTTCCGTCAAAATAAATACGCAGTGTATTGCCACGCATTTCTGTACGTATACGGGCGGTAATTTCATCCGATCCAGCACTTACAGCTACAGCATCTTCTGTTCCTTGCGAAATGTACAGATCAATGGCACTGGACACATCAATGGCCGTATAGCCCTTATGGTTCCTTACTTCCGCATTACCATCATATACCAGGTTTTTCTCCACCTGCGACATTGCCGGCACCATGGCTACCAAACCTATTAATAAAATAAATATTCTTTTCATATAGGGGGTTTTGTGTATAACGGGCTTCATGCTGTAAAGTTACAGTTGGGGGTAATTTACACATTTACTACTTTTGTACCTGATCATTCCTCGGGGTGCTTTCCCGCATATGGCGGGAGGGCTGAGATAATACCCGTTGAACCTGAACAGGGTAATTCCTGCGAAGGGAAGGCGTACATTTTTGGTCGTACCTCTCCTATTAGCTATTCCCCTGTTCCCATTTGTAAACTTTTAAACCATTTAAAATGAAAAAGTTTTTGGGAACAATGTCACTGACATTCCTCATCCTGCTTGTTGCCGGGCAAAACAAAAACACCCTCCGGGGCAAAGTAACCGACAAATTGAATCACCAACCCATTGCAGGTGCTATTGTATCTGTTGATGGTTCACAAACCACTACCAACGATAACGGATCTTTCTCCATTTCATGGGTAGGAAACGCACAACTGCTGACCATCAAAAGTCTCGGTTATCGAAACAGGGAACTCAACCTTTCCGACTTCTCCCGTACCGACGCCGTTATCGAGTTGGAACCGGGTAGTCTGTTTCTGCAGCCACTGGAAGTAAGATCTATCCGTGCCGCTGATAAGGCCCCATTTGCCAAGACCAATATTGGTAAAGAAGAAATTGTAAAAACAAACCTCGGACAAGACATTCCCTTTTTATTGAACCAGACCCCATCTGTGGTCATCAATTCAGATGCAGGTAATGGTGTGGGCTATACCGGTATCCGCATCAGGGGTACCGATGCCACCCGTATCAATGTAACATTAAATGGCATTCCCTACAACGATGCAGAAAGCATGGGTACATTTTTTGTAAACCTGCCCGATTTTTCTTCCTCCGTTAACAGCATACAGGTACAAAGAGGGGTGGGAACTTCGTCTAATGGTGCGGCAGCATTTGGCGCCACCATCAACCTTTCTACCAATGAGTTCAACGATAAAGCCTACACAGAATTCAATAACAGCTTCGGTTCTTTTAATACCCGCAAGCATACTTTAAAAGCGGGTACCGGTTTATTGGGTAAACATTTCACTGTAGACGCAAGGGTGAGCAGTATACAAAGTGATGGGTATATCGACCGTGCCAGTAGTAACCTGAAATCATTTTATGTGAGTGGTGCATGGCTCAACCAAAAATCATCACTCAGGTTGAATGTGTTTAGTGGTAAAGAAAAAACTTATCAGGCATGGTATGGTGTACCGCAGGCATTACTTGAAACAGATCGTACCAATAATCCGGCCGGTACAGAAAAAGCGGGTTCACCTTATGATAATCAGACAGATAATTATACACAAACGCATTACCAGTTGTTCTTCAACCATGCTTTTAACAGTTTCTGGTCCTTACAGACTGCTGCATTTTTAACACGTGGCTATGGCTATTATGAAGAATATAAAGCCAATCAAAGGTTTGCTAGTTATGGCTTGCCTAACCCTGTTGTAAACGGATCAACTGTTACACGTACCGATCTGGTTCGCCAGCGCTGGCTGAATAATTATTTCTATGGTCAGAATATGTCATTGCAGTACCGCAAACAGGGAAATGAATTTACACTCGGTGGCGGATGGAGCACCTATGTTGGCGACCATTACGGTACCCTTCCCTGGTTACAAACAGGTACCGCACCGTCAGGTTACAGATATTATAATAACCCTGCACTGAAAAAAGATGCCAACCTTTTTGCAAAATGGCAGCAAACCATCCTGAAAAATCTATTTGGTTTTGTAGATCTGCAATACCGGCATGTAAGGCATACCATGAGAGGATTTCAGAATAATCCCCTGTTGTTGGTTGATAGAAATTTCAATTTCTTCAATCCTAAAATCGGTATTACCTACCGAAACAATAACTGGCAGGCTTTTGTGAGTTATGCTATCGGTCATAAAGAGCCCAACAGAGATGATTTTGAAGCGGGTATTATCAGTCAGCCCAAAGCTGAAAAATTAAAAGATCTGGAAGCAGGGATCGATTACAGACAAAGTAACTTACAGATTGGCGCGAATTTCTACTACATGAACTATATCAATCAACTGGTATTAACGGGGCAGATCAATGATGTAGGTGCGTATACACGTTTTAATGTACCAAAGAGCTATCGTTTGGGTGTAGAGTTGCAAGCTACATGGAAACCAGCCATTTGGCTGTCTGTTGGGGGAAACCTTACCATCAGTAAAAACAAAATCAAATCCTTTACAGAATATACCGATAATTACGATTCAGGCAATCAGGATGCCGTACAGAGAAAAAATACTGATATAGCTTTTTCGCCCGCTACAGTAGCTGGCACACAGCTAATGTTTTATCCTGCCAAACAATTCGAACTGGGTGTTCTCGGAAAATATGTTGGCAGACAATATATGGATAACAGCCAGCTAAATAGAAGTAAGCTGAACGCTTTTGCAACACAGGATGTACGGATTAGTTACAGTTTTGCTCATAAAGTATTCAAACAGATTCAGTTGATTGCCCAGGTTAATAACCTTTTCAATAAATTATATGAGCCGAATGGTTACAGCTATAGTTATACAAGTGGTGGTGTATTGTACACAGACAATGGATATTACCCTATGGCCGGCAGAAATTTTATGGTAGCGGTGAATCTGAGGTTTTAAAACAGAGGAATCAGCAATAAGGAACAGAGAAATCAGAAAGAAAATACCGTACCACTTTCTGATTTCTCTGTTTTTTATTTTTCTGTTTCTTATTTATATTTTTCCTGCCACGCAAGCATCCCTCCGCTTACATTGATCACATGCTGAAAACCCATGGTTCCGAGGATGAGGCAGGCCTGTCCACTTCTGTTTCCACTGCGGCAATACACATACACAGGTTCTTCTTTGAAATCTTCAATATCATCCACCTGCATGGTTTGCACTTTCCCCAAAGGCAGTAGTATACCACCGATATTAAACTCCGCGTGTTCATGTGGCTCGCGTACATCTACCAGATGAATAGATTCTCCGCTATCTAATTTTGCCTTGAGTTCTTCTACAGTAATAGTTTGCATCATACAAAAAGTTGGTTATTTAGTTTTGACCGGGTGGAATAATGACTCTTCCGGTATCTTTTATAGGCGCAACATTACTGATATAGATATCCATCAGTTGCCCCTGACGAATTTTATTGGGTGTACGGTTACCGGCATCATCCAGCATTTCCGACAAATATTCGGGTGATTGTCTTACCACAAATGCCGTTGCAGAATCGCGAATAGAGCCCACCGCTACCACTGCACCCACATTAATACTCATGCTCGACAGATAAGAACGTGCTTCGGATAGGGTCATACCTATCAGATTGGGTACGTCCATCTCATTACCACCTAATCCACTTCCTAATACAAAGCTAATGGTAGCACCGAGTGGTACTTTATCACCCTCTTTTACCGGTACCCCATTGTACAACTGTTCCAGTACAGAATTTCGTGCGATATCCGGTTTATAGGTAATGCTGCCCATTTTTAACTGAAGACTCTGAAGATAGAGTTCGGCACTTTTTACAGAATAACCGATAAGACTTGGCATTTCAACCTGTGGGGGCACCATTCTGTTTACAGTGAGATAGATGGTTCTACCCGTTTTTACCGTTGCATCGGCTTCAGGTGTTTGTCGTACCACTGCCAGTTTAGGAATGCTGTCTACATACACAGAATCCTGAATTTCTACTTCAAAACCTGCCTGTTCCAGCAATTGGGTTGCGGCTGTAATTTCCTGTCCTGTTACAGATGGCACTTTAGTAGTATTTCCATAACCGGTAAACCATCCCAGGAGGGAGAAAAATAAGATGATCAGAATGAGGATAATTCCCAGTCCGGCCAGCATATTTACCCAAAGGGGTTTTCTTGTAATTTTCTCAATGAATTGTTTCATGCCTTATGCAAACCTAAAATTTATCTGCAGAATAAAGAACAAGTTAAAGGATTCCCTCTGTGTAGCTGCCTGCAGAAGATTATTTTCTCAAATTTTAACGAACTGCTTCATTAACTACTGCTGTATAAAAATCTTTCAACGACCAACCCATGGCCCTCACTTGCTGCGGAATTACACTGGCTTCACTTTGGCCGGGTACCGTATTTACCTCCAGCATAAACGGTTTTTGCAGATTCGTGTCGTAGATAAAGTCGATACGCACCACCCCTCTGCAATTTAATACCTCATATACACGTTTTGCAGCCGTTTCCAAATCCGTTTTTATTTGGTCGTTGATCTGGGCGGGCGTTGTTTCAATGCTTTTCCCCTGATATTTTGCTTCAAAATCAAAGAATTCATTCTTTGTTTCAATTTCTGTAATGGGCAATACCTGAATATTTCCTGTCGACTTAAAAACACCAACCGTAAATTCCCGTCCGCTGATAAATTCTTCTACCAATAACTGACTATCTTCTTTGAACCCTTTTTCAAGTGCTGCGGGTAATTCTTCTGCTGTATTCACTTTGCTCATACCAATGCTGCTACCACCGCTATTCGGTTTTACAAAAACAGGCAGACGCAGTTGTTCCAGAATGGTTGCCGGTGCCACAGGGGTATGTTTAAAAAGGTGCATAGACTTCGCTACGTTAATACCGCTGAAGGAAGCTACGGCTACTGTATAACGTTTATTCATGGTAAGTGCAGATGTAGCAGCATCGCAACTGGTATAAGGCAATCCCAGCATATCAAAATAGCCCTGTAGTTTACCATCTTCACCTGGTGTGCCGTGTATACATAACAGCACTACATCAAAATGAACCACTGCACCCATATCGGTTATGGAAAAGTCATCACGGTTTACTTTCGACTGTTCACCGGCTTCATTTTCATACCACCATCCTGTGGCATTGATATCAATTTTATACACGTCAAATAATGCTCTGTCGAGATGATTGCCAACAGTAACAGCACTTTTATAACTGATCTGGGCTTCTCCGCTTAGTCCACCAGTAACCAATGCCAGTTTTTTCTTCATGATAATGTTTCAGGTTTTCAACAAAGATAGGGAGAGGGATGGCAGATGTAAGATCGCAGATGTGAGATATCAAAATAAATCTGAGATCTTAGAGCGAAGATTTGTAACTGCCAAAAAAAGGTGAAGAAACTACCCGTCTCTTCACCTCACGTTGACGGGAAATATCACCCGCCGTTACTAGTTGTCGTATGTTCAGATACAACAATATTGATACATTAAATATACAAAATAATGATGGCAGATGCAAGCTTTTAACGCAAAAGTTTGGCACACCTGCCTGTGCATTAAATGTGCATTTTATCCTTTTTAGCCAGTAGTTCCTCTACGGTTTCCTGATACATTTCATCGGGAACACAGCAGTCTACCGGACATACCGCAGCACACTGGGGTTCTTCGTGGAAACCCTGACATTCAGTACACTTATTAGGTGTAATATAATAAGTATCAACGCTGATGGGGGCAAATCGCTGATCGGCATCTACAGCTGTTCCATCCATTAGCGTAAAACTACCTTTGATAGTTGTACCATCTGAAATGGCCCATTCCACACCACCTTCATAAATGGCGTTATTAGGACATTCAGGCTCGCAGGCACCACAATTAATACATTCTTCGGTTATTTTGATAGCCATATAAATGGGTTTGTTGGGTTAGTGATTCTACATTTGCTTTCCAAAAATACGGTTGACAAATGATTTTACAAGAACGAATTCAGTTACTGGCCCGTTTGGGTGAATATATGTTGAACAAAGATGAGGAATGGCTGTCGGTACAGGAGAGGGCTTATCGCGAAAATGCATGGTTTATTCCTGAGTTTCTGGATCGGTCTATTCAGCAGATTGCACATCATTTTCTGCAGCCGGCCCTTTTAGCAGAATGGGCCACACATTATGGAGTAAAAGATGAACCTGTAAGTCCTAAAACCATTGGTATCGTAATGGCCGGAAACATTCCATTGGTTGGCTTTCATGATTTTTTGTCGGTATTTATCAGCGGACACCCGATGGTGATCAAAACATCTTCAAAAGATGAATGGCTCATCAAGCACCTGGTTAAAAAGATGTACGAATGGGAAATTACCGTTCAGAATCAGATCTCCTTTGCAGAACAGCTAAAAGGCTGTGATGCTTATATCGCAACAGGTTCCAACAATTCAGGGAGGTATTTTGAATATTATTTCGGCAAATATCCGAATATTATCCGTAGAAACAGAACCTCTGTAGCTGTTCTCGACGGTACAGAAACAAAGGAAGAATTGTCTTTACTGACCGATGATATTCAACTTTACTTTGGACTCGGCTGCCGTAATATTACACAGTTGTATGTTCCGGTCGGTTATGATTTTATCCCCTTGCTGGAGGAGCTGAAGCAATATGCTTTCCTCATGGACTATCATAAATACAAACATAATTACGATTACCATCTGGCCCTCCTGATCATGGGTAACAAATACTACATGAACAATGATTCGGTCATTCTTACCGAAAACATATCTCCTTTCTCGCCGGTGAGCCAGGTACATTATACTTATTATACAGATAAAGAGAGCTTATCGGCCGAACTAAAGGGCAATACCCATATTCAATGTGTGGTAGGCCATGATTTCATTCCATTTGGACAGGCGCAACAACCTAAACTTATGGATTATGCAGACGGGGTAGACACCATGGCTTTTTTGCAGCAATGGTCATAACCCATCGGTGAATAAGGGTTAAAAGAGGAGAAAAGTCCATTATAATGTACAGAGAATCAAGTAACTTTCAGGTTGGTTAGTGACCGATCTACGAGGATTGCCGTAAAACATTTGTTAAATACTGTCAGTGGTAAACTGTCAATTAAACAGCTTTGTTTATTTGCTGTCTGAAAGGCATATTTTTTGATTTAAATTATTTAATACTTAAAAGACCATGCATATGAATCTTAAGAACATTTTAGCCGTGGTTGCCATCAGCGCCACCACTGCCATCCTCAGTGTCTGGGGCTTTAGCAAATACAATGATTACCAGCGTGCAGGCATTCAGGATACCGGAAAGCTACCGGTGAACTATGCCGGATTTTTCGATAAAAATAATAATATGGCCGCAGCAATTGATTTTACCCCTGCGGCTACCAGTGCTACACCTGCAGTAGTGCACATCAAAACAAAAACCAAAGCGCGTCAGGTTAGTAATACACAACGCCAGCGTAACAATCCTTTCGCCGATTTATTTGGCGACGATTTTGGCGACTTTTTTGGCGGCCCCCGGGTTATACCAGAGCAGCGTGCCAGTGGTAGCGGTGTATTGATTACAGACGATGGCTATATTATTACCAATAACCACGTGGTAGATGGTGCAGACGAAATCAATGTAACCCTTGCCAATAAGAAATCATACAAAGCGACTTTAATTGGCACCGACCCAAGCAGCGATATTGCTGTTATTAAAGTAGAAGGAAAAGCGCTTCCCTATCTGGTATATGGCAACAGTGATGAAGTAAAACTGGGTCAGTGGGTT
Organism: Sediminibacterium goheungense; assembly: GCF_004361915.1. Taxonomy (GTDB): domain Bacteria; phylum Bacteroidota; class Bacteroidia; order Chitinophagales; family Chitinophagaceae; genus Sediminibacterium; species Sediminibacterium goheungense. Next base: position 447,246 of record NZ_SNWP01000010.1, read on the forward strand.
TTGGCCATCGGTTATCCCTTAAATCTGGATGCTACCGTTACAGCAGGTATTGTGAGTGCCAAATCAAGATCAATCGGAATTAACAGCAGACAGAGCCAGAGTCCTGTTGAATCTTTTATTCAGACAGATGCTGCTGTGAACTCGGGTAATAGTGGTGGTGCTTTGATTAATACTTCGGGTGAGCTCATTGGCATTAACGCTGCCATCGCCTCTCCTACGGGCTCATATGCCGGTTATTCATATGCTATACCGGTGAATATTGTAAAGAAAATCGTTACTGATATTGTGAAATTTGGTACAGTGCAGCGTGCCTATATCGGTATCAATTATCCGAATGAAAACATGACTGACGATCAGAAACGTGAGCTTGAAAAAGAAATCGGATCACCTATTAAAGAAGGTGAAGGTGTTTATATTACAGGTGTACCTGATGGCGGTGCTGCAGCAGCAGCAGGTTTAAAGAAAGGTGATATTGTTACCAAAGTAAATGGCAATGTTGTAACCAATGGTCCTGAATTACAGGAACAGGTTGCACTTTATAAACCTGGTGATAAAATCAGCGTAAGTTACAAGCGTGCGGGAAAAGAAAATACCGTAAATATTACCTTAAAAAATAAAGTAGGTACCACCGAAGTTGTGAAAACCACTTCTGCACTCGAACAATTAGGTGGTGAACTTGAAAACATTGATAAGAGTCTGGCCGCAGCCAACGATATCAAAGGTGGTGTTCGTGTAAGAAAAGTAGGTACCGGTTTATTGGGCAAAAGCAGAATGCAGGACGGTTTTGTAATTACAGGTGTGAACGGACGTGAAGTAAAAAATGTTGAAGAACTGCAGGAAGTACTCGCGAGCTTAAAAGGTGGTGGTGTTGTAAGACTGGAAGGTATTTATCCTGGCTTTGAAGGAAGCTATACTTATCCCCTTAATTTATCAAGAGAATAAAAATCAATGATTGGATTGTAACAAAAAAGCGAATGAGTTTCATTCGCTTTTTTGTTATGACTCATTTTGTTTTACATAAATCAGATAATCGCCAGGTAACAACTCATAGCTTTCTTCGTCGGAAAACGCATAGATCAGATCAGAGAACAAATGACGGAATTTTCCCGGTAACCAGTTATGATTAACCTGTACGGTTACTTTTTCCTTATTGGAAAGGTTTAATAAAACCAGTACTACCTCCGCCTCAAATTTTCTGAAGTATGCCATTACGGGTAAAGCATCTGTTGGTAAAATAAAAGTTTCACCTCTGGTAATGGCAAAGTTGTTTTTGCGCAGTTGCAATAAGCGTTGGTAGAAACCATGGAGTTGTGGTTCAGCATTCCACTCAATCAGGTCTTTATCAAAGAATGCCAAACGTTTCAAATTCGGATTTTCCTGTCCGCTGTATATCAGGGGCACCCCTTGCCAGGTACAGGTAAATACGGCCCATGCTTTTGCACAGTTAGCATATTTTTCATACTCAGTTCCGTTCCAGCTGTTTTCATCATGATTAGCCGTAAAAAAAAGTTTACTGGCTCCAGCCGGGTATTGTGAGTAAGCGTGCAGCACTTCCCTGATTTCATGAAGGCCAGTTTCACCTTTTACAAATTTTTCTGTTGTGTGCATCCACCACCAGGCATAACTGGTATCAAATGCATGGTGATATTGTATTTCCTCACATTCTGCCAGCCAATACAAAGGCTTAATAGTATCACAAGCTGTTCTTGCATCCATCCAAAAGTCCAGCGGTACCAAATGTGCCATATCGCATCGAAAGCCATCAATATCAAATTCCTTTACCCAGTATTGCATGGAAGCAATCATTGCCTGCCGCATAGACGCCTGCGTAAAATCCAGATCAATCACATCTTTCCAGCCATTTCTTTCCGTAAAATTCCCATCCGCATCCTTTACATACCAATCAGGGTGTTCTTTTGTCCAGTGATGATCATAACCTGTATGATTGGCAACCCAGTCGATGATCAATTTCATACCCAATGCATGTGCCTCTTCAACCAACGCCTGAAAATCTGCTTTACTGCCAAACTCAGGATTGATCTCTGTATAACTGCTACAGGCATAATAACTGCCTAGTGAACCCTGTCTTTCCGCAATACTGATAGGTGTAACGGGCATTAACCAGAGTATATCAATCCCCATTTCCTGTAAACGTGGTAGATGCTTTGCGAAAGCTTGAAAACTACCCTCAGCCGTGTATTGCCTTATATTGACTTCATAAACGGAGGCCGACTGTGCCCAAGGTACTACTGTGAATGGCTTGCTCATATTACGATGATACTGATTTTTAGGGAAAATCAGGTATTTATACGTATTGAGAATGCTTTTATAAACCGATAGATTTACGCCTTACAAATAACCATGAAAAAGGCGAAACAAATCATTTCGGTAAAAGGAAAGCAGATTGAATTACTCAATACCGTACAATCCGATTATATCTCTCTTACCGATATTGCCCGATATAAAAACCCACAAGAACCCAAAGACATTATCAAAAACTGGCTAAGGTCCAAGTCTACGATTGAATTCCTTGGTATCTGGAAATAAATCCATAACCCACATTTCAAAGGGGTCGAATTCGACCCATTACAAAGAGAAGCAGGTAGTAACAGTTTTGTATTATCTCCTTTAAAATGGATTACTACGGTAAATGCAAAAGGACTCATCGTAAAAGCTGGTAATGCAGAGGGAACATATGCCCATAAGGATATTGCTTTTGAGTTTGCCGCAAGGATCAGTTGAAATCCATGCTACACAACCCTTCGCTTAAACAGTTGAAAAAGGGCACTTAATAATACCACAGCCAAAGCACCCACAACATTCAACCATAAAAACCCAAGTCCAATAATATTATATTTATCAAGCAGGAAAAAAGTGATTACCACCAATTCACCAATAATAGCCGCTGCAAAAACAGCATTGGCCTGTACCCTTTTCATATAAAAGGCTACCAGAAAAATACCAAGTATAACACCATAAAATAAAGAGCCTAATACATTCACCGCTTCGATGAGACTTCCCATACCTGAGGCAAACTCAGCTGTGATAACACAAAAAATACCCCATGCCAACGTGTAATATTTCGATTGTTTGTATTCTTTGGCACATTGTTCAGGATTGGTATGATCGGATTCTATTCCCTGTAATCTTTGGTGAAAATCGATCATGGTACAGGAGGCCAGCGAATTTAAAGCAGCAGCTATCGACCCCCAGGCTGCCAGAAAAATAATGGCAATCAAAAGTCCAACCAGTCCTTTCGGAAGAAAATCTACCACAAAGCGCAGAAATATGTAATTGGTATCATTGGTATCGGCACCCGGGGTTGCTTTTGAAAGTACCGATTTATAATCCTTTTGGATATCAGCCATTCTCTTTGCGCCGATAGCGATACTATCTTTATACAGTTCCTTTTTTTCAACAGCATATAACCTATTCCATTCCTTTTGCTGAATTTGATAGGTAGAAAATCGTTGCTGCAAAGATGCAAGCTCATCTTTGTACGATGTTTGCATGGCTTTTTCCTCTACTGCCTTATTAAAAAATACAGGCGACGGCGTAAACTGATAGAAAGTAAACAACAAAGCGCCCAGTAAAAGAATGAAAAACTGCATAGGTACTTTTACCAGTCCATTCATCAAAAGCCCCAGCCTGCTTTCGGTAGTATCTTTTGCAGTAAGGTACCTACCTACCTGCGACTGATCGGTTCCAAAATAAGAGAGTGCAAGAAAAAAGCCTCCAATTACACCACTGATTAAATTATACCTGTCTTTCCAATCAAATCCATTTTCAGTAATACCCGTTGTGATTACATTTAATTTTCCAGATGCTCCGCTAACTTTCAACGCTTCACTGAAGCCCACCCCTTCCGGGAGGTAATCTACTATCAGGTAACCAGCTACAAACATACCCCCGAAAATGATCAGCAACTGTAATTGCTGCGTGTACGCTACTGCTTTGGCGCCACCGGTTACTGTATAAATAATGAGCATTCCACCCATTACAATATTGGTCCAGAAAATATCCCACCCCATTAAAGAAGATAGTATAATAGAAGGCGCATAAATACTGATACCGGTAGAGAGTCCACGGGAAAGAAGAAACAGAAAAGAAGTAAATGTTCTGGTTTTCAGATCAAATCTCTTCTCAAGAAATTCATAGGCTGTAAATAACTTCAGTTTGTTAAACAGGGGAACAAAAGTGATACAAAGAATCACCATTGCGATTGGCAAACCGAAATAGTATTGCACGAAACGCATTCCATCTGTAAATGCCTGACCGGGTGCTGATAGAAAAGTAATCGCACTGGCCTGTGTACCCATAATACTCAGAAGTACCATGTACCATGGCATACTTCTGTTACTGAGAAAATAACCTTCGAGGTTTTTACTCGTCCGGCTTTTGTATAACCCATAAGTGATGATACCTGCAAGGGTAATCACCAGCACAATCCAGTCTATCGTACTCATGCATAATTTTTAGTGAGCCATTGAAAAAAAGCAATCAAGCCCAAGAGAAAAAGCAATACAAAGACGTACCAGCTTTTCCAGTTTTTGAATAAGGGTATTTTTTCTTTTGGTTCCATCATACATCATTACAGTTACCTGTTCCTGATTAAACTGCCGGCAAATAAACCTATGCCCAATCCAATCAACAATCCGATACGGACATTTTTTATTAGTAGCCCTACGCCTACTCCGATTACGATCAGTGTGAAAATACCGATTTGTCTTCTCTGTTTCATGGTATCAATGCTTAGGCATCGCAATCAGGTTTGCCAATATTTTAAAAGCACCCGCATTACCGGCAGGTAGCTGTCTGAACATAACGAGACTTACATAGGCAAAATTACCTTTTCCGTAAGTGGCTGTAATTAAGCTGCCGGTGCTTGGCTTTTCGCCGGTATCATTCATGGATAGCGGCGAAAGGTAACGGCCATCAACCTGTTCGGCCTGGTAGGTACTTCTCTCCTGCACCCAATTCATAAAATCTGTACTGTTTATCTTATTGGGGAAATTCAATACAGGATGATCCGGAATGGAGAACCTTACTTCCGCATCTTCCTCCGTTACACGTGTAGTTGATATCTGAAAAGGATAAGGGCCAATTTTCGGCGCAGCTACCCCACCCTGATTTCTGTTATACTGTACAATCAGGTTACCTCCTTTTTCTACATAACGCATCATCACATCATATTTACTGGTGAGCCACTCATTAAGGTTATACGCTCTTACACCTGTTACAATAGCATCATACTGTTGCAGATTATCATCTGTAATATCGGCATCGCCAAGCTCCTTTATTTCATAACCCATTTGTTTTAGTGCTTCCGGCATCATATCACCCGAACCCGGAATAAAACCAACTTTCTTTCCCCTTACTTTAATTTCATCCTTCAGCATCTTCACATGATCGCGAAAAGCATAGCTGATATTGGGTATATGATTGTATCGGATAGATTTAAAATAATCTGAAAAATTCAAAGTGCGTCCGTTAGAGGGGACAATATTAATGGTAGCTTCCATGTATTGTGCAGCTGCGGCAGGATTATAGACTTTTGAAATCGGAATGTCAACAATTTGCCGCTGCCCTTTTACAAAGTTTCGCTTTTCCCTGCTGAATACAGGCTTCACCGATTCCTGACGGATATTTAAAGAGGCTACTACATTCTGTTCTGTAAAATTAGAACGATATACAACGTGCAAAACAGAATCTGCTCTATTGATGCCTTTTTCATCCTTTACATTGGTAAGTATCACAGTAGATCCCATGTAAATTTCAACATGAGGAACAATAATAAATGGCTGATATAATTCACCCCGTTCCGCATCTACATATTTATACATCACAGGTCTTTGTATCTGGAAATGTGCGCCCTCCACTTCAATATCAAATATGACACTGAAAACCGGATCGCTCCATGCCTTACCGATATCCATCTGGTCATCTACCGTAAACATCCCATCAGTTGTTTTGGTTTTCCGAAGCCAGTAAGGTTGTGTGTATTCGGGGCCTTTATCTGAAACAAGGATACGTGTATATTGATAATTTTTATTTTTTTCCGTAGTCTGCATCACAACCGTATCCTGACCACCCACAAAACGCATGGATCGTATGGTTGCATTTACATCACTTCTTTTGTTTACAAAAAAATTAACCCGTACACTATCTCCCTTTAATGCTGTTTCCTGTTGCGTAAATGCTTCTACAAATAAACCCGAAGCATGCTCGATAATTTCCTGTACTTCCTTTAGTTTCTGTATACGCCATGGCCCGGGAGGCAGCTTGCTATACATGCGCCTGTACAATTGTACCAGTTTTGGTACAGATTTATCCGGTTGTTTAAAATCGTATTGATCAATAATTTCCTGAATTGCATGCTGGATATATGTAATATCGGCCTCGGAAGAAAGTTGTATAGGGGTCTCCTTTCCATCACTGCCCACGAGGGTCATTTCCTTTTTTTGCGTTAATCTGGACCAATTGGTGTTTACCCCTTCCATGATATCTGTTTTTGCAGAATCACCAGCCACATGGGCAAAGTATTCAAACACTTCTCCTCTTCTTCTCGGTCTGCCTTCTGCCTGACTTTTATGCATGCTTCTCGCCTCACCTCCCAATTCACCATAACTTTTACCCAGTAAGGGATTATAAGCGCCTACTTCCATTTTCAGCTGATTATCGCTGATCGTATTGGTTCTGCCAAAATTGAAGGTATTCCACACCAGACGTTTGGCTCGCCAGGGTTTGACGCCGTACTTAAACTGTTCGGTAAACTTGGTAGAGTCCGCTGCTGCTATATATGCCTCATTTGCAATAATGGCAGAAGCGGCATGATGACCATGTCCTGCTCTTGCATCTGGCGGAAACCGGGCTATAATAATATCGGGTTGCAAAGAACGGATCATCCAAACCACATCGGCCAATACCTGCACACGATCCCATACCCGCAAAGCTTCCTCGGAACTTTTACTGAATCCGAATTCATACGCTCTTGTAAAATATTGCTCGGAACCATCGATGCTTCTGGCAGCCATTAATTCATGGGTACGGATCATCCCCAGTTCAATCCCCTGCTCCGGTCCAATCAGGTTTTGTCCGCCATCACCTCTTGTCAGACTCAGATATGCAGTTCTGTATAATTTTTCTTTAGCCAGATAGGGCAGCAAGCCATTGTTTTCATCGTCGGGGTGTGCCGCAATGTATAGCACTGAACCAAGTACATTGAGTTTTTTTAATTGCTGATAGATGTCAGCAGAACTGGCTGTTACAGGTGCAATCTGTGCCGACAGCATATCAATGGAAAAACAGTTTACCAACAGAAGCAGTAAAGTCATTTTTTTCATACAGCGGAAATAGGTGCTAACGAAGATAAAGGCTGTACAATGATATGCCACACCATTCAAACAAAAATCGGTGAAGTATTATAGTTTTAAAAGCACCCCTCTCACCGCCTTATAATGGCTCCATGGAATAAAATGATTGGCACCGGGGAGCGTTAATGTGTCTAATACACGCGCATGGCTAAACGTTTTTACGGCAAAAGCCATATTGGCATAAGGTACCAACATATCCTTATCCCCATGAATCACATATACCCTTGCGCTTACCGATGATATCTTGTCAGCCAGCAATTTCAGGTCTTTTTTAAGGTACCATAATTCATCATTAGAGGGTCGCATGGCACCTGGCACCAGAAATTTGAGTGGATTATTCATCAATAAGGGGCGCCACTTTTCTGGTTGTTCCAATTGGGGATCAATGGATCCTGCGAGAATTACCAGTGCGTCAAAATAACCGGGGTTATCAACCGCCATCTGTACAATTAAAGGCCCCCCCAAAGAATGCCCAACCAGGTACACAGGCCTGCCATTATCTTCTTTCGTAAACAGGGCCTGAATAATCATGGATTGATCGGGCAGATTCATTGCATCTCTGAAATCACTGTATCCGAAACCCGGGCGGTCTACAGAAATCATCCTGTATTTTTTCAAGAGCACCGGGTCACGCATATAATCCTCAAACGCATTCCATGCGCCGGGTGAACCATGTACAAATACGATTGTCGGAAAACTATCATTTCCGGTTTTGGCATAATGAAGCCTTCGCTTATTTACCTGAATAGTATGCATGCCGAGTGTTACACCTGCCTTTTTAAATTTTTCAGTGGCAGTTTCATCACTGATGCGGAATTTCATACAGCTCTCCCCTGCAATTACCCATATCACCAACACCAGTAAGCATATACCCCCTGTTCTTTTCATAATCCGTATGATCCGTTTACCAGACATAGATATGTATAAAAAAAGTCGTCCCGATTTTATCGGGACGACTTTTCAATATTATTGTCCAACCAGAAAAACAGCGTTGGCAATTAAAAGTTTACCATTCTCCCAGAAATTCCTGAATAGTGGGTTCTCTGTGAGAAAAACAACAGATCCGGAACCCATACTCTGCACACCAAAGAGCATTCCGTCTTTGAGTTTATTTTTCACTTTGGTTCCCGCCACACCTGTTACATAATTGTCCTTTTTCAACACACCCACATTCCAACCTCCTTTCATAAATTCATATAAGGTACCATCCTGTTTCAACGTATAATAAAAATCAGGATAACCAAAACCCAGCGGATGCGTATTATCTAGGTCTACTTTAAAAATAGCACCTGGAATGGCATTGGGCAGATAGCTTTTATCTCTTTCCCCATATTTTTTTACATCCACATAATCTCCCTTTTCTTCGTCCTTATCTGACTTGTTTTTTAGCCCCCACTCGGTTGCCATTGCAGATACAGATCCTTCCAATGCAATAATCTTACCGCCACCTCTTACAAATTCTTTCAACCTGTCGGCACCAGATTTTTCGCCCAGTGTTCTGAAATAACCATCCGGAGCAATGATGACATTAAAATCTTTCAGGTTTATTCTACCCAGATCAGCTCCATTTATCAGGGTAATTGGATATTCCAGCATTCTTTCAAAATAATGCCATACTTCTCCTGCACCGAGTGAAGAAGCCTGATCACCCGTAAGTAAAGCTACTTTAGGAGCTTCACTGATATTTTTAATATCTGATGAACCGAAGTCAGCACCCTGATCCATAAATCCAGTTTCCACCACATCTGCCTGTACACCAAATTTCATACAGGCTACGTTGGTAAGTGCATTCCAGTTCACAGTACCATTTCCGGTTTTTAACACGATTAATGTACCCCTTTCGTAATTCTTATTCTTATACTTAAATGGTTTTTCTGCAAAACGAACTTTTATATTATTCTTAAGAAGTTCAGCAAGCAGTTTGGCACTGTTGAATGAAGTATAGGGAATCAACAATCCGTAAGATGAACTTACAGACTGAATAACCGGCTGCTTCCAGTCGTTACCGAGTTCCAGTTTCTCTTTTACAGCATACCCTTTTACACCATAGGCATATGGCAATGACCAGGTAGTGATATCATAAGTATTGGAATCGTTAACAATGGTTTTAGGTTCCAGCAATACTTTCGCCATTACAGCCTTGGCCTGATAAGCACTTACGGCAATATTAAATCCTTCATCGGCAAAAGTTTCTTCCTTACCAGTGAAGTAATTGTAACCTTTAAAATTTTTATTACTTACTGTTCCCCATTCAATCCCATTTTTTTCCAGCAAACTAATTACAGCATTCAATTTATGCTGATCGGAAGCTGTAAGAACATAAGTTTTATATTCTCCTATTTTACCGGAACGACCATCATCAAAATACTTCTTGAACTCTGACATCAGCTTTTGCTGATTTTTACTCGAAGTTTCTACGGTAGATAATCCGGTAGTGAAATGATGGGTAGCGCGATCAACCAATGTAAGCGTATCACCATCAGCCGTAACCACTCCTAAACCACCCCTGCTATGGCCACCCTGTTCATAAGTCATACCGATCGCCCCATTGTAAATAGGATAGCTGTCTCCATACGCAGGATATAAAAGATCGAAACTTTCTTTGGTAAAGAAAAGCCATCCATTTTTATCAAAATAAGAGGCATTATTTCTACCGATCAGTTCCTGAAAGTCGCGCTGCCATGCTGTGATCACTTCGTGATAAGGTTGTGCAGCCGGCGCAAAATAATAAGGAGAATTGTATCCTTGTTCATGAAAATCAACATGTACTTGCGGCAGCCATGCATTGTATTTTTTCAGACGTTGCTGGGTTTCCACCTGTGTTTGCCAGGCCCAGTCACGGTTAAGATCAAAATTATAATGATTGCTTCTGCCTCCTGGCCATGGCTCTGAATGCTCCCTCGCCATAGGATGCGCATTCAGCTTATCTCCCACCATTGAGTTAAACCAGTTTACATAACGGTCGCGACCATCGGGATTGATACAGGGATCAATTACCACAATGGTATTTTTCAACCATTCTTTTGTTTTGGCATTGGCCGGATCTGTTAATGCGTGAATCATCAATAAAGCTGCTTCGGAAGAAGACGGCTCATTACCATGAACGTTATAACTAAGCCATACGATAGCCGGCGCATTTTCCAGTACCGGGGATGCCTTATCACGGCTTAATCCAGCCAGTCTCATATTATTTAAACGGATAGCTTCCAGCCTTTGCATATTTTCAGGCGTACCCACAAAAGCCAGCATCAGTTCGCGACCCTCATTGGTAAGTCCGTACTGTTCCAGTTTAACCATATCGGGTCTGGCTTTTGCTACGGCATTAAAATATTCTACAATCTTGTGGTGACGTGTATAACGTGTTCCCACTTTATAACCCAGGTAAGTTTCCGGGCTCGGCACATTTTGTGCGAATGATGCTGATACCAGCAACAGAACAGATAAAAAAGAAAGGAAAGATTTCATATCATAATAAATGAGTCGTGAAAGTAGGGAAGAATACAGGTATCTGAAAAGAATCTTATGATTTTTTATACAGACATGGCAGATGGGGACCTGTTCTCTCTAAAAAGTATTAATTTTCTACCATGAAAAAATGCCTGTTCGTACCCATCATTCTGCTATTATCCCTTTCTCTCACAGCCCAACAGATTCCTTCGGTTGTGGGTAAAGGCAAAGCGATTGATCCTTATAAATATACAACGGTAAAAAAGGCCAGTTATCAGAAAGCTGCCGTTTCCAGTGCACATCCATTGGCCAGTGAGGTAGGTGCCCTTATTATGAAACAGGGAGGCAATGCATTTGATGCTGCCATTGCCACACAACTGGCACTTGCAGTAGTGTATCCTGCAGCTGGTAATCTTGGCGGCGGCGGATTTTTACTTGCCAGAAAAAAAGATGGGGAACTGATAGGTCTTGACTACAGAGAAGCAGCTCCGGCTAATGCTTCCAGAGATATGTACCTCGATGAACAAGGCAATGCCAGAATTTCACTCTCGCAAAACGGTCACCTGGCATCGGGTATTCCCGGAACCGTTGCAGGTTTATTTGCTACCCTGCCTTATGCAAAATTATCTTTTGCCAGGCTTGTGCAGCCGGCGATTGATCTGGCAGAAAAAGGTTTTATCATTACTGAAAGAGAAGCCATTTCATTGAATAGTACCCGTGAATCATTTATCCGTTACAATACAAAACCAACTGCCTTTGTAAAAAATGAGAAATGGAAAGCAGGTGATACCCTGATACAAAAAGAACTGGCAGGCACTTTAAAACGCATGCAGAAAGAAGGGGCACAGGGTTTCTACGGTGGAGAGACAGCCAAATTAATCATTGAAGAAATGCAACGGGGCAAGGGCATCATCAGTCTGGAAGACCTGAAAAATTATACTGCGAAACTCAGAGAACCGATTCGATTTACCTATCGCGGACATCAGATCATCAGTTTTTCACCCCCAAGTAGTGGAGGCATTCTGATTGCTCAAATGATGAAAATGATAGAAAAATTCCCAGTAAACAGCTATGGCTTTCAAACAGCAAAAAGTGTTCAGTTAATGATTGAAGCCGAAAGAAGGGCTTATGCCGATCGGGCAGAACACCTTGGAGATCCTGACTTTTGGCAAGTGCCGGTAGACAGCCTGATCAGTGAATCCTATCTTTCAAGAAGAATGCTGGATTATCAGCCAGATAAAGCGGGTATCAGTTCGCAAATAAAAGCAGGAACGATTGCCCAGAGCGAGGAAACCACGCATCTGAGTATCATTGACGCACAAGGCAACCTTGTATCTGTAACCACTACCTTAAATGGCGGCTATGGCAGCAGAACAGTAGTAGGCGGTGCCGGTTTCTTATTAAATAATGAAATGGATGATTTCAGTGTAAAACCCGGTGTACCGAATATGTATGGCGCTCTTGGTGGAGAGGCAAATGCGATTGTTCCGGGAAAAAGAATGTTAAGTTCCATGACCCCTACTCTGGTTATACAAAATGGTAAACCTTACCTTACCATTGGCACACCCGGAGGAACCACTATACCCACTTCTGTATTTCAGGCACTGGTAAACCTTATTGATTTCAAAATGGACCTCGATAATGCGATCAATAAACCTAAATTCCATCACCAGTGGATGCCAGATGAAGTTACCATCGAAAAAGATTTTCTGCCCGAAACCAAAAAACAACTGGAAGCCATGGGCTATAAAATGAAAGAAAGATCACCGATTGGCAGAACGGAAGGTATCCGTATACTTACCAATGGTAAAAGAGAAGCCGTTGCCGACAAAAGGGGCGATGATTCTGTAGCAGGTTTTTAATGATAAAAGACAATACTTTATGAGTTTCGAATCCGGATTTTTAAAAGACAGTATCAAAAGATTTAAATACTACAAAGAACTAGGTGATAACACTTTTGCCCAACTGGAAGACCAAGATTTCTTTTATCAGCCTAATGAAGAAAGTAATACTATCGCTGTTATTATCCAGCATATGTATGGTAATATGCTGAGCAGATGGACCAACTTTCTCTCAGAAGACGGAGAAAAAGAATGGAGAAAAAGAGATGCAGAATTTGAAAATACGAGTATGAGCCGTGAAGATCTTATCTCCTTCTGGAATGCAGGATGGGACTGTCTTTTAAAAACACTGGAAAGTCTACAACCCGACGATTTAACCAAAACAGTAACCATTCGAACCGAGCCGCTTTCGGTGTATGATGCGATACTCAGACAGCTTGCCCATTACCCTTATCATGTAGGTCAGATTGTTTATATAGGCAGGATGATCCGCCATAATGCTTGGCAATCCTTAAGCATTCCCAAGGGTGGCAGCAAGTCTTACCTTGAGTCGGTGAAACAGGCACAACAAAATACTCCAAAATAAACCCATGCAGGCTAACGTCCGTATTATTGACACAGAAATCCTTTCCGACAACTGGTATATCCTTAAAAAGATTCATTACGAAGTGCTTGAGAAAAACGGCACCTGGAAGCGTCAGCAGCGTGAAGCCTATGATCGTGGTAATGGGGCTACTATTCTTTTGTACAATAAAGAGCAAAGCACAGTAATCTTAACACGTCAGTTCCGGTTGCCAAGTTTTCTCAATGGCAACGAATCGGGTATGCTCATTGAAACCTGTGCTGGCTTACTGGATCAGGACAATCCTGAAGACTGCATTAAAAGAGAAACAGAAGAAGAAACAGGTTATAAAATAACCAACGTAAAAAAAGTATTTGAAGCGTATATGTCGCCCGGTTCTGTTACTGAAATACTCTATTTTTTTGTGGCTTCCTACGATCAGAACATGAAAGTATCCGAGGGAGGTGGGATTGCAGCAGAACAGGAAAATATTGAAGTACTGGAACTTCCCTTCGCAAAGGCCCTGGAAATGATAGGTACCGGTGAAATAAAAGACGGTAAAACCATTATGTTATTACAATATGCTGCTCTCAACGGACTGATTTCATAATTTAAAAGATTTTATCGTGGTTTTAACGTCTTTGGTACCGAATTTGCACTCAGGTAGGTATTCTGTAAATTTGCTTTAAAACCCATTCTTTTCTGAAGAGAGCCCTGAAAATATTAAGGCATACCCTATTAGTGATTCTTGCGCTGATCTTATTGATCTTTATTGCTATTCAGACCGATTATGTACAAAACGAACTGGTGGGTTATGCCACTTCCCGTCTTTCCAAATCACTGGGTACAGAAGTCCGGATCAATCATGTAAGTATCGGTATATTCAATCGCCTGAACATGGAAGGGTTACTGGTTCGGGACCGTTCACGCGATACACTCCTGTATGCCGGCAATCTTAAAGTTCGTATTACCGACTGGTTTTTCCTGAAGGATAAAGCAGTATTACGATTTATAGGTCTGGAAAATGCCGTCATCAAGGTCAATAGAAAAAACAGTATCTGGAACTATCAGTATATAGTTGATCATTTCTCCTCTCCCTCTACAGGAAAGAAAAAAAGCGGAGGCATTGACCTTGATCTTAAAAAATTAGACTTAAAGAATATAAGATTTGTCAAGAACGACCTATGGGCAGGTGAACGCATGACGATGGAAATGTTGAGTCTGGTATTAAATGCACGGTCGATAGACCTTTCCAAAGGAATTTTTCTTTTAGATGATATCAAATTAGACAAACCTCTGTTCTCCATCCAGGATTTAAAGGGACTAAGACCCGACTCCTTAAGAATAAAAGCTCCAGCCCATGTAAAAGATACAGGACTGCAATTTAATGCGGGCAATATGGTTATGAAAGCCAGATCCCTTCAGATTACGGATGGTCGTTTATTTATAGATGGAAATGAAGAAAAACCTCTTTCCCATTTTGATGGATCCCATATTCAATTAAGCAAGCTAAACGGGACGCTCAACAATATTGCTTTTATTAAAGATACCCTGCGTGCCGATATTGATCTGTCTGTTAAAGACAGAAGTGGATTTCAGCTGCAAAAATTAAAAACAAAATTCAGATTCACCCCTCAGATAATGGAACTGGCGGCACTCGACCTGCGCACCAATAAAAGCCGGATCGGGAATTATTATGCCATGAAGTTTACCGACTTTAATAAAGATTTCGGCGACTATATTGACAAGGTAATCATGAACGCCCGGTTTAAGGAAGCCAAGATAAACAGTGACGATATTGCTTTTTTTGCACCTGAACTCAAATCCTTAAAAAGGAATATTGATATTTCTGGCAACTATACAGGCACCGTTGCCAATTTCACCATTGACCGGCTCTTTGCAAGAATCGGAAACAAAACAAATATATCCGGTAATCTTTCTATGAAAGGATTGCCATTCATGAACAGTACCCAGATTGATTTCAATAATGGTGTGGTTGCTACCAACTATAACGATCTGCTAAGTTTTATACCGGCATTGAAAGAAATCAAAGAACCCAATCTTGCGGAATTTGGGAACATCATTTATAGGGGGAATTTTAAAGGAACTATTAGAAATTTCATTACAACGGGTGTTTTCAGTACTGAGTTAGGGGGGCTTACAACCAACCTTAGTCTCAAACTTCCCACAAAGGGAGAACCTTCTTATATTGGCAAACTTGAAACGGCCCGTTTTAATATTGGCCGCTTTTTAAAAACACCTTCTCTCGGACTTGTAAATTTTAAAGGAGAGATCGAAGGAAGTAGTTTTGCTGTAGACAAAATAAAAACGACGCTTAAAGGAAATATTGACTCGCTCGAGTTTAATAATTACACCTATTCTTCCATTGTTACGAATGGAACCTTCCAGAAGAGAGCTTTTAAGGGTGAATTAGATATCGATGATCCCAATCTCAATTTTACCACATCGGTAGAAATTGACTTGTCGAAAGAAGTACCGAGCTTCAATATAGTGGGAGACCTTGTTCAGTCGAATCTGAAGGCGCTGAACTTTATTAAAGACCATTTAGAAGTAACAGGATTATTGGATGCCAACTTTACGGGTACCAATATTGATAACTTCGCAGGTACCGCTAAATTCCTGAATGCTGCGGTGAAAGATGAAACCACAAAAATCAGCTTCGACTCTTTAAATATCACTTCCGCACAAACAGACAGTGTAAAAATTTTACGTGTTGCCAGTAATGAATTCAGTGCAGAATTAAAAGGGCAGTTCAGTATCCTTGAACTTCCTGCGAGCATTCAATCATTCCTGCATCACTATTATCCGGTATATGTTTCAGAACCGAAAAGCCTTCCGCAGAACCAGCATTTCGATGTTCGGATCAATACAAATTATATCGAACCCTACTTACAGATTGCCAGTAAAAGCTTTACCGGTTTCAATGACGCATCTATTTATGGCAGTATTGATACCAGAAAAAATGATCTGAAAATTACTGCCAATATTCCTTTTGGCAAGATTGACAAGTATGCATTTAATGGTGTGCAATTAAAAGGCGCAGGTAATATGGATACCCTTTCATTAACCGGCGATATCACCACCATTACTATTGGCGACAGCCTTAGCTTCCCGGGAACCAACCTTTCTGTTACCGCAAAAGATGATCATTCTGTGGTTTCTATAAAAACCAGTGCTGATAATACTTTAAATGATGCCAATCTGAATGCCGATGTTTATACACTTGCAGATGGTGTAAGGATTCAATTCAGGCCCTCTTCCTTTTTGCTCAATACTAAAAAATGGAACCTTGAAAAAGAGGGAGAACTGATTATTCGTAAAAATTTTATACTAGCCAATAATGTAAAATTCACACAGGGCTTTCAGGAAATCGTGGTTGAGACAGAAGAAGAAGATGGCGGCAATACCAATAACCTGATAGTCAAATTAAAGAACGTGGTACTCGGCGATATCGTCTCGAATTTTGTAAAGAGTCCGAGAATGGAGGGTATTACCAGTGGTGAAATTGTAATGCGTGATTTTTTTGGACAGTTTAATGCCGATGCAAGATTAACAGCAGAACAATTCAGACTGGATGATGATTCTGTGGGTGTAGTAAATATTAAAACAGGATATAGTGCCAGAACAGGGCTGATTCCATTTGAAGTAAGCTCCCCCAATCAGGGTTTTAATTTTTCTGCAAAAGGATCTTATAACTTAAAAGACTCGGTAGGTAATCCTTTGAATACAGATATTAATCTGACCGATGCTAAAATTGGCATACTGAATCAGTTCCTTACAGGTATATTTTCCGAATTATCAGGTCAGGCAAAGGGTAATTTATCCATCAGTGGCGATCCTTCAAACCTTGTATTATCCGGCAGGGTAAAATTATTAAACGGAGGTTTGAAAGTAGATTACACGCAGGTGTATTATACAATTGATTCTGCAGATATCCGCTTTGAAGAAGACGGTATTGATTTCGGAAAATTTACCATTAAAGACAAATTCAAAAACACAGGCTCTGTTAAGGGGAAACTTTATGAGAAAGGTTTTAAAAACATGGCTTTCGATTTTGAATTGAATACAGATAAATTATTACTGATTGATACCAAACTCAAAGACAATCAGCAATTTTATGGAAATGCGATTGGTAGTGCAGCACTGACTTTAAAAGGTCCGGAGTCGAGTGCCAAAATGACCTTAACGGCAGAATCAACAGATAGTTCTCATATTTATATTCCCAATTCTATTAGCCGGGAAAGCGGCAGTGCAGATTTTATTGTATTCAAAGAGTATGGTACTGAAATGGTAAATGAAAAACCAAAAAGCGGTTTTAACCTTTCAGTGGATCTGACGATCACCGCCAATAATAAAGCACAAATTGATGTAATACTGGATGACCTGACAGGTGATGTAATTAAAGCTACCGGTAATGGCAGACTGAGAATTAAAGCAGGAACTTCAGATCCTTTAACCATTACCGGTAAATACAATATAGAAAGGGGAAATTATGACTTTAGTTTTCAGTCAATCATAACTAAGCCCTTTACGCTGTTGCCTGATGCGGGTAATTTCATAGAATGGACAGGCGATCCTTTTAAAGCTGATATTCATATTGATGCACAGTATACCGCTGAACGGATTGCTTTGTATGATCTGGTTTCCAATGTTAACTTAAGTGGTGCCGCTAAAGGGTACCGTGGTGAAGTGTATGTGATTGCAGAATTGCGCGATAAACTGAATGCACCTAAAATACGTTTCAGATTAGACTTCCCTCAGGGCAGTCCAGTTAAAAGCGATAATGAATTATCCCAGTATATAAAACGGCTTGAGCAGGACGAAAATGAAATATTGAAGCAGGTTTCTTTCCTGATTGTGTTTAGCACTTTTGCTCCTCCCAGTGTAAGTAATGGTGGTGGTAATGCGGCTGGCAATTCATTAACTACCATTGGTGCCAACACGCTTTCACAATTGTTGACCAAAGAGATCAATAAAATGTTCTCCAACTTCCTTTATAAACTTACCGGTGATAAAAGTTTACGTTTCGATGTGGGAACCTCCTGGTACAGCAACAACGAAATTACCACTGGAGGAATCGGTGGCGCCATTAATTCCAATTCGATAGACAGATCAAGGGTAAATTTTAAACTGGGTAAAAGTTTCTTCCAGGACAAAATGATTGTAACATTCGGAGGCGATCTTGATTTCAATGTAGGTAGCTCAGCTGCTATCAAGAATAGCAACTTACAATGGTTGCCCGACCTGCAAATTGATTTTATTCTTTCAAACGACCGAAAGCTCAGGGCCATCCTCTTTAACAGAAATAGTCTCGATATATCTTCAGGTGGCGTTGGGAGGAGAAATCGTTTTGGTGCGAGTATTTCTTACAGGAAAGATTTTGATAACTTGTTTGCCACCAAGCCTGACGATATTCAGTTCAAAACCCCTACAGACAGCACTTCAGGAAAAAAACAATAATCAAGGTAATATCTGCGGCAAAGATTGCTTTGCATTTTTCAGCCGATATACATAAAAATAACGAACTTCTTTGCCTGAGCGCATCTGATGGATGATAACAGGCTCTTCCATTTGTGTAAAGTATTTTCCAAGATTAGCCTTCACGTCGTATGGCAGGTTCGAGGGGAGAATATAATAGGCATCCATGCCCATCTGTAAACTGCCTCTTTCCTTATTGAGCCAGGCAAACTTGTGAAGGTCCTGCAGTTCCCCTACCCCAATCAATGCTATCCCCGATTTTCTGGCTGTATAAAATTCAAGATGCCCACCGGGAAACCATTTGTGTGTAAGCAGTACCGTATTCTTATTCATCCTGCCTGATGCAATATCGGCCTTATACAATTCATCGAACTGCGTACTCATGTTACGCCAACCCGATAGATCAAGTGTTGGACAATATTCGCCGTAATTCTCTTTTTGCTGGCTACCAAAGTTTACCGGAGAGTACCGAACAAGAATAATACCCGCTGTGAGTACGACTACTATCAACACAAAAGAAGCCTGCATCCATACAGGATAATTTCTGTTGGTTTGTTTCTGCAGATAGAGTGCAGCAATGAAGTATAAAGGAATATAAGCGGGACCTGCCCAATGCGGTAAGGTTGGATTAAATAAAGCAATGCCCCAGAATAACAGAATCATGGGAAGACTCATCCACAATAACCATGTTCTGATACGCTTTCTGCCAAAGCGTATACGATTGGTAGTTATACTAAAAAGAGCCAGCAGCGTAAGCACAAATAAAAATGGATGTTGATACAAAGCTTCTCCGGCTATTTCTCTTCCCAGCATATCCCATTGCAGATTTGTATGGGTTACTCTTGCTGAGTGAAATTTATAGGTGATAAAATCATTGGCGATGTTCCAGTAAATAATGGGGCTGATACAAATCAATGTTACCAGTACAGCCATATACAAGCGCCAGTTGGTGAGCCATTGAATCCTTGTAAATAAAAGGAAAGCGCCAAAGCCTGCCCATAAATACAATCCATGTACTTTACTCAATGCTGCCAGGCCAATGGTCAGGCCCAATAATAACCAGATACTCAGGTTCTCTTCTTCCCTTTTTAATAAAAGATATGCCATCAGGTATAAGGAAGCTACCCAGAATAACATTTGTGGCGAATCGGGGAGTATAAACAATCCTGCAATAAATCCTGTATAAACCGAAAGTGTATACATCAATGCAGCCAGCCAACCCACTCTTTCACTATCGAGTAATTTCCCTAACTTAAAAATGATCCATGTAGATAAACCTGAACAGATAATTGCGCCGGCTCTTACCGTTACTTCATTCGACCACCATAGATTTAATGTAGTCAGTCGTATCAGCCATCCTACCATGGGTGGGTGATCGAAATGATTCCAGTCAGGCTGTATAGCATAGGTCCAATAATATACTTCATCATTACCCAGTTCCAGTAATCCTGCAACCAGTAATTTAATGATGGCACTGATAATGATCAGCCAAAAAACTTTTCTGCTATATTGTTGATACATGATGTTGCTGAAAATGCAAAGACCATACCAATAAGATCAGGATCTGCTCAGCAGCCATTGAATGGCCAGCTCATACCCTTTTAATCCCAATCCGATGATACTACCTGCTGATTTCCCCGAAACGTGTGATAATTTCCTGAATTCCTCACGTGCATGTACATTACTGATATGAACTTCTACCACGGGGCTTTTGATGGCAGCTATGGCATCTCCCAAGGCTACCGATGTATGTGTGTATCCTCCCGGATTCAACACGATGCCATCAAAAGTAAAACCGACCTTCTGTATTTCATCAATGAGTTCTCCTTCAATGTTACTTTGAAAATAAGAAAATTGAACCTGTGGAAATAAAGACTGCAGGGAAGCAAAGTAAGTATCGAAACTCATGTTTCCATAAATATCGGTTTCTCTTTTCCCCAGTAAATTCAAATTAGGCCCATTGATAATGGCAATCTTCATATACCGAAGTTAATAAAAAAAACGGCCACAGACTATATTGCTATACTGTGGCCGTCATGATCAGGTCAAAATATTCGATCAGTTCATACGCTCTTTGATCATATCAAGAAAGTTATCAAACAGGTACCGGCTATCGTGCGGCCCCGGTGTACTTTCAGGATGGTATTGCACACTGAATGCCGGTTTATCTTTTAATCGGATACCTTCAATTGACTGGTCGTTAAGATTTACGTGTGTAATCTCTACATTGGGGTGATTCTTAACTGCTTCCGGATCTACCCCAAATCCATGGTTCTGTGTAGTAATCTCACATTGTCCGGTAATGATATTTTTCACTGGATGGTTCAGTCCACGATGACCATGGTGCATTTTAAAGGTAGGAATATCGTTGGCCAGTGCCAGTAACTGATGACCCAGACAAATACCGAATACCGGCTTATTTTCATTCAAAAGGTCTTTTACAGTCGCTACTGCATAATCCATAGCTGCCGGATCACCAGGTCCATTGGAAATGAAATAACCGTTCGGATTAAATTCCTTCAATCTGCTCAATGGTGTTTTGGCAGGATGTACACGTATATGCGCTCCTCTGTCTACCAAGCATTGCAGGATATGCTTCTTAACACCGAAATCGAGAACGGCAACTTTAACAGCAGCATTGGCATCACCCATTTCATATTCCTCGGTTGTACTTACTGTGCTGGCCAGCTCCAAGCCATCCATATCAGGTACATCTGCCAGTTTTTTCTTCAGTTCTTCCACATCCATGGTCTCAGATGAAATGATACAGTTCATGGCACCTTTGGTACGGATATGCGCCACAAGTGCTCTTGTATCGATATTATCGATGGCCACAATACCATTCGAAACCAGGTAATCGTTCAGGTTGTTATCAGCCAGCATTCTACTGTATTGTTCCTCAAGATTACGGGCAATCAGTCCATGAATCTTTACACTATTACTTTCTACATCGGTTCCTTTCACGCCATAATTACCAATATGCACGTTATTCATAATCAATACCTGTCCGGTATAACTTGGATCAGTAAAAACTTCCTGATAACCGGTCATACCGGTGTTAAAACAGATCTCTCCCGTAGTGGTACCTGTTTTACCAAATGCATGTCCATAAAAGACATGACCATCGGCCAGAACCAGGATGGCGGGTTGTTTCGATTGGGGCATAATTGTTTACGGTTTTACGGTGCAAAAAAAAGAATTGTTGGTTAATCTACCGGAATAAGTTTCACACACCCGGTCATATATCCGTCAATACATAAAAAAAGCAAGACGGTTAAGTCTTGCTTTTTTATATAGAAACTGTTTTTTCAATTTATTCAGCTGCTTTATCAGTTGAAGTAGTTTCTTCAGTAGCAGGTGTTTCAACTACAGTAGCTTCGGCAGCAGGAGCCGCTTCGGCTTTCTTGGTTGTAGCACGGCTACGACGTGTTTTCTTAGCAGGTTCAGCAGCCTGAGCAGCGCTCTTACCATAGATTTCGTTGAAATCTACCAGTTCAATCATTGCTTTTTCTGCATTGTCACCTGGACGAATGCCGAGTTTCAGGATACGGGTATAACCACCGGGGCGGCTCGCTACTTTCGGACCTACTACTGTGAATAATTCTTTCACAGCCGATTTATCCTGCAGATAGCTGAATACCACTCTATGCTGGTGCATAATGGTTTCCTTGTTATCAGACTTCTTGGTTTTGGTGATCAGTGGCTCTACGTATGTTCTCAATGCTTTGGCTTTGGCCAGTGTGGTAACGATACGTTTGTGCGTGATCAGCTGGCTTGCTAAGTTGGCCAGTAATGCTTCCCTGTGTGCTTTCTTACGACCCAGGTTGTTGATTTTGTCTCCGTGACGCATGACTTGTTGTTTTTATACCCTGCACCGTGTCAGGAATTGCAGAGTGTGATGAAAAAGCTTTGAGCTTTGGGCTATGAGCGATGAGCAGATAATGCTCGCAGCTCATAGCTCATGGCTCTTGGCCTGTTTTAATTGTCTAAATTATCCAACCCTAATTTATTAAGATCCATACCGAAGCTCAGACCTCGTTCAGTTAATACCTGCTCAATTTCTGAGAGTGATTTCTGACCGAAGTTTCTGAATTTCATCAGGTCCTCCTGCTCGTACTGAACCAGTTCACTCAGGCTATTGATCTTAGCAGCTTTCAAACAGTTGAAGGCGCGTACTGAAAGATCGAGGTCTTCAAGTGGTGTTTTCAATACTTTACGCAGTTGTAATACATGCTCATCAACCACATCTTCTTTCTTATCTTCTTTGTTATCGAAAGTGATGTTTTCATCGGTGATGATCATCAGGTGCTGAATCAGGATACGTGATGCCTGTTTTACTGCATCTTCCGGATGGATGGTACCATCGGTAGCTACATCAAGGATCAGTTTTTCGTAGTCGGTACGCTGTTCCACACGATAGTTTTCAATACCGTATTTAACGTTCTTGATAGGTGTGTGAATAGAGTCGATAGCGATATATCCGAAAGGAGCATCTTTAACTTTATTCTCTTCAGCAGGAATATAACCACGACCACGTGAAATGGTGAGTTCAATATCCATTTTGGCAGAAGAATCCATGGTACAAATAACCAGTTCAGGATTCATTACCTGAAAATGCTGAGATACCTCACCTAACATACCGGCTGTAAATTCAGTTCGGTTTTTGATAGAAAGGTTGATTTTTTCAGTGGCTACATCATGCTCTACATGCTTCTTGAAACGTACCTGCTTCAGGTTCAGGATGATTTCGGTAACATCTTCTGTTACACCTTTCATGGTAGCAAACTCATGGTCTACGCCTTCGATTTTGATACCTACGATAGCATATCCTTCCAAAGAACTTAATAATACCCTTCTCAGTGCATTACCGATGGTAAGACCATAACCTGGTTCTAATGGACGGAATTCAAATTGACCTTCAAAATCAGTTGCTTTTTGTAAAACGATTTTGTCGGGTTTCTGGAAGCTTAATATGGCCATATTAAAACTTTATTTTTTACTTGATGGTGGCGGAACCCATTATTGGTTTCCGGATAACTATGAGTGAGTAGTGAGTAGTCAGTAGAGAGTATTGATTTACTTACTACTGACTACTCACTGTTCACTATTTAGAATACAATTCGACGATCAGTTGTTCCTTGATATTTTCAGGAACATTCTCACGCTCAGGATAGGTAATAAAAGTACCTTTCTTCTCTGCTTCATTCCAGTCGAGCCAGCTAAACTTGGGGTTTTTACCACGGGTCTTGCTAACGATAGAAGAATTGTCTGCACTTTTTGGTTTGTAGGCAATGATATCACCTGGCTTACAAGAGTAAGAAGGTACATTCATTACTTCACCATTTACAGTGATATGTTTATGGTTTACCAGCTGACGGGCTTCAGGACGGCTGGCTGTTAAGCCCATACGGAATACGGTATTATCCAGACGTGCTTCCAGGAGTTTGATCAGGTTTTCACCGGTAACACCTTTGATACGGGAAGCCTCTTCGAATGTTTTGCGGAACTGACGCTCCAGAACACCATAAGTGTATTTTGCTTTTTGCTTCTCTCTCAACTGTAAAGCGTATTCGCCAAGGCTTTTACGTTTACGGGCAGCACCATGCTGACCTGGAGGGTTGCTGTTTTTACCTAACCATTTGCCATTGCCAAGGATAGGCTCACCGAAGATTCTGGAGATTTTGGTCTTTGGACCAGTGTAACGTGCCATTTGTTTTGTTTTGCGATTTTTTAATGACGATCCGATATCTTAAAAATCTAAAATTGATACCGAACCCTATTCAAATTGAGGATGTCTGATGGCTGATGTCGGATGTATAAAACAAATCCTATATCAGCCATCAGATATCCTACATTCAATTATACTCTTCTCTGCTTAGGAGGTCTGCAACCATTGTGTGGTAAGGGGGTTACATCTTTGATAGAAGTAACTTCGATACCTGATTGTGAAATAGAGCGGATGGCTCCTTCACGACCGGCACCCGGACCTTTTACAAATACATCAACACGCTTCAGACCAGCTTCTGATGCAACTTTAGCAGCATCAGCAGCAGCCATCTGAGCTGCATATGGAGTGTTCTTTTTAGAACCTTTGAAACCCATTTTACCAGCACTGCTCCAACTGATTACCTGACCGGTTTTGTTGGTAAAGCTGATAATGATGTTGTTGAAAGTAGCTGAAATACGTACTTCACCAGCCGCATCTACTTTTACTACTCTTTTCTTGGCAGCAGCTTTTGCACTGTTCTGCGCTTTTTGTGGTTTTGCCATGTTTGTTTTTTGAGGTAGTCGTCCCGATATAATCGGGATCCGTTTAACAATGAAAAATCCCGATGCTGATCGGGAACCTCTACACTCTCCTTCCCACCTGAGGTGGACTATCCAAGCTGTAGGGGATTTTTATAACAGCATGATGCTGAAATGAAACCATTTCAGCATCATGTTATCATTTATTTCTTAGGAGCCTTCTTCTTACCGGCAACCGTTTTACGCTTACCTTTTCTGGTACGGCTATTGGTTTTGGTACGCTGACCACGAACCGGCAGACCTTTACGGTGACGTAAACCACGGTAGCAGGCGATATCCAGCAGACGCTTGATATTCATCGACACTTCACTACGTAAAGCACCTTCTACCTTGAACTCATTGTTAATGATGTTACGGATAGCAGTTTGCTCATCATCGTTCCACTCATGTACTTTCTTATCAAAGTCAATACCAGCTTGGGTTAAGATATACTGAGCTGTTGAACGACCAATACCAAAAATATAGGTCAGACCAATTTCGCCTCTTTTGTTTTTTGGTAAATCAATACCGGCAATACGAGCCATATTCTGATTTTAATTTAATACTTAAATACTGGCACCATCAACTGAGATCAGTCAACGGCACATTCACTATCCCTGACGTTGCTTATAACGGGGATTCTTTTTGTTAATCACGTACAACTTGCCCTTTCTCTTCACAATCTTGCAATCTGCACTGCGCTTTTTGATGGAAGCTCTGACTTTCATTGCTTTATTATTTATCGCTTTACTGCTTCCGGCTTTCAGCTAGTGCCGCAAGCGTTCCGCAAATGTTTACTTATACCTGAAAATAATTCTTCCCCGACTTAAATCGTATGGACTCATCTCAACCCCTACTTTATCACCCGGTAAAATTCTGATATAATGCATCCTCATTTTACCTGAGATGGTGGCCAGGATTTCATGGCCATTTTCTAACTTAACCCGGAACATAGCATTGCTCAGGGCTTCCAGAATTACTCCATCTTGTTTAATCAGTGGTTGTTTCGACATACTATTTTTGGGGCTGCAAAGATATTAGATTGCAACGTAATTATGAAAATTTCGGGGAAAAAATTCCGGAAATTGTGGAAAATAGGGTAAAATACTGGCTATTACCCCCTTATAAAGGCAAATATAACTCATTTGAACAGGGCTACAGGCAGAATTATTTCCCAATAGTTGGGTGTTGTTGCTCCACTGAACTCCCTGTCGAGCAACCGGCTGTACCGGATACCAAAACTTACCGGCTCCTGGTTCCACCACTTTGTATCAAACATCAATTCACCACCCACCGCTCCAAAATGAAATTCCCGACCGGTTCTGAGGCTTTTTCCGAGTGCATAGTCATAAAACGCATTCATCCTGATCCGCTGGAAATATACCAGTTGCCCGAAACCCCAGTCGGGATACATCAATGGGAAATGATAATTAATACCCAATTTATACATTCGGGGAAAGTTCACAGACCTGTACCCCCTGGAAAAAGGAAAATTATCCGAGAATATATACTGATTCAGCGTATCGCGGCTCTGAACAGCACCGGTAAGCACCAGATTATGGGTTGAGGCCAACCCGGGTAAATACAATGCTCCACTGATCAATAGCTGCCATGCATCGGTTTTCCCGATAGCTGTGCGGTAACGGGTCGACAAAGCCCGCCCCCATCTTGGAAATATTTGTCTGACTGCCCGTTGCGACTGAGCACTATACGCAATATTGAAGTCGAGATAATGAACTGTACGATCCTTCAACAGGTTCTTGGCTATCCCTGTCCACTTTACCTGATTGGTATTGATTGTTGTCTGTAAAACAAGGCTACTGTATTCCCGGCCCGACGTGAAGTTCAGTGGCAGGCGCAACCCGGCATAGGCCGCCTGTTCGTTCCAGTGCAATAGGGTATCCTGATTTAAACGCGCTGAACGGTTAAAAGTGCTGCTGGCTCCCAATATTCTTTGTACATAGCTGCCTCCATAGGCAAAATCTGCACCAAGCTTATGGCTCTGTTCATTTTCATTATAAGTGTAGGCTAGTTCTGTTAAAAAAGTATTCAATACATTCTCACCATAAAGTGTAAAGGAATACTCGGGTCTATCATAGTATGGACGCCAGCTATGGATATTAACCAACCGGTTGTATCGTTTATACGGATTAACATTAAAATTCCGCAGTGGTACCTGATTTACAAAATCAAAGTCACCGGCCTGCATTCCGCTTCCCGCATACAAAGCCTGCATTTGATGAAAGGGTTCTACTTTTTCCCATACTGGATCAAAAGATGCCAGGCGAAAGCCATCTGCCGTAAAAACAGCACCTGTCAGCTTCCCGTTTTGTAGTACCGCCTGGTATATCCCGGTTGGGTACGCCGCAAGCCTGAACGGACCTTTTACATTATCCCCCTTATCTATTAACGCCCACAATTCGTCGCGCCCCTGATAGGTACTGGTAAATAAGAGTGTATCGCCCTGCACCTGTAAATAACCAATCACCCGGTTGCTTGCAGCCAGCAAAGTTTTTTCTGTTTTGCCTTTATCGATATATCGGCTGATACCCATATGACCATTTGCCTGCCGGTGAACTGCATAAAAATCACCTGCCCCACCGGCAAATCTTGGGTATGAGAAAACCCTATCTGTTGAAATGAGAAGGGTATCGGTGTTTCCGGAACCTATATCCACCTTTACCACGGCACTGTTTCCTTCTTTAGCCATATCTACCGCCACAATTGTTTTCATGTCTGCCGAAATATCAGGCGAAAACAAGCGTGTTTTGGTTTGTATGATTTGTTCTCTGCCAGAAATAAGATCATAGATTTTCAGTGTATTGTTTTCCACATTACCCCAGCGGGTGTCGGGTTGGTAGCTGGTATAAACAATTGTATGGTTACGGTAAGTAAAGTATGGATCGATGGCAATATCACGAACCCTGATTCTTTCTGTGCGCCCATCCGGATATACTTTTGTGAACGCAGGTATCTGTGTATAGCTATCCTGTAAAGTGATATAAGACCCATCTTCTGTCAGATAAGGGAACCGGTAATTCACTACATTGTTTTTCTCCGTTTTTGTGATCCACAAAGGTTCTTCTGTTAGCTCTGCTTTCCATTGGTCGCGATAGTAACCCAGTGCATCATTTACAAAACTGTTGAATGAAATGCCTGTATGTTTTTTTACCGCTCCCTGAAAAGGATAAATAAGTGGTTTGAAACGGGCGGCATCATCGGTAACTTTTTCCCAGATATCATCCCCATATTGTTTACGTCCATAAGACACAAGCAAATAACCAAGATCATAATGGTTCGGAACATAATGGCGCAGAGAACCATTACGAAGTTTCATATAGCTGTATGACCTGTCTGAACGGTACAATGATTTATATCCATTAAAAAAATCCGGCAGTTTACCCCGGCCCTGTTGCGTGAGTTTTGTTTCACTGTATACGGCGTCTCCCTCAAAGAACCAATCAGGTATGCTGGCAGCATTGGCTACCGCCTGCCCTTCCTGCCCAAGAATAACAGATGCCAGTTTAGATAAGCCCTTATTAAAATTTCCGTATTGATGCACATGTCTGTACTCATGAATAGCCAGGTTACTTACCCAGTCGAATGCCCCCAGCTCAAAAGCATTTTGCGGAGCAGTTGTATAAAACTCACTTCTGAAAGGAGCAAGCCCCACATAGGCATTTGAAAACAGACTCCGGTCTTGCAGAACAATACTTACCTTACGCATACCCTTTCCGAGATTACCTGCATTTGTTTGTTGTAAACCATGAATGATACGGGCTATTTTTTGCGCCTGTTTTTCATTCCCATCCGCAAATATGACTTTCACGGTATCTGTATCGATCTGTTTCCAGCGCTGACGGGAGGGGTTACCGCCAAAACGTTGTGCCATAGTTGGCTCTGCGATAAGAAAAAGAAGGATGAAGAAAAAAGAAGCACGCATGCAGCTTAATTTATCAACAAGATACATAAACCCATTGTTGAAATAATGGGTCTTTCAAGCTTAGCAATAAAAAAAGGCATCACTGTGGATGCCCTTCTGTTATATGGGGTGATCCATTACATCGGATCTCTCGTTAAATGGATCTTTGTCATATCGAGATAATGATTCTGCAATTGATGAACATAATGCACATCCGGATGATGTCTTCTGTCTTCTCTGTACCACATTTCAATTTTTGAAAAATCGCCCGCCTGTGGTGTTACCAACCGAAACGAACCCTTCATATACTTTACCGAACCGTCATCATTGGGCTGTCTGGCAAAACTGAGTTTTAATAAAGCATTTTCATCGAGAGGAAGCGGGTGAAGGTGATCTGTACTGAACCAGAATTCCTGTACATCTGTCTGTACACAAACCTGTTTTTCATCTCCGTTCAGGCGAACTACTTCCCCTTCCCACATTTTACCTTCATATTCCGCCAATACGTAGTCCCCGATTTTAATGTTGCTGAATTTAATCATATGGCAATTCGTTTTAGGACCATAAGTTAAGGATTTTTTGAATTGAAAAGAAGTCCGGAAGACCGGAAGTCAGAAACTTAGAAAGATTTTTTCAAAAGCCTTATTCTTTAACGTTCTGTGCACTCTATGGCAATGAATCCATATATGTATTGCCACTAAAGCCACAGAAGAGTACTGAGAAGACGCATTTATTTTAGGGATTTCTTCTTTTTGACCGAAGCTTTTTCAAGGTTTTCCAGTACCCTGAATTTTACAATCATGGTAATCAGCTTTACCGGCAAAGGCTTGTCTAAAGGAAATTGAATAGCACCTTTGGAGGTAATATATCCTTCCAGTTCCTTTGTAAAATTGGCCACGCCTGAAGAAGTCGGGTAAAACCCAATATGGTTTTTCATCGCAGCGAAATAAACAAGATTACCTTCCTGAAAAAAGCAAGGCATACCATAGCTAATTTTCTCGTCAGCTTTTGGTGCGGCTTTCCGAATGGTCGCCCGCATCTGTATCAATAATCGCTGCTTATCAGCAGTAAAATCAGCAATATAGGCATCGGTGTTTTCGTAGGATTTCATATAGTGAGTAGTGAGTAATCAGTAGTGAGTAAATATAGTTTATTGTTTAATTTACTAAAATCATCTACTCACTACTCACTACTCAGTATTCACCATTGACCATTCACCATTCGCTATTCCGCCCAACTCATGGTATATCCCAGGTTCTCTATTTCAAGGGCTTCTATCGTTAATTGAAGAGGATGAAAAGTATCTACCATTACGGCCAACTCCTGCGTTTCTTTCTTTCCGATACTTTTCTCTACTGCGCCCGGATGTGGGCCATGTGGGATACCCGCAGGGTGCAATGTAATCATACCCCTCGTAACATTTTTCCTGCTCATAAAATCACCATCTACATAATACAATACTTCATCACTGTCAATGTTACTATGGTTATAGGGAGCCGGAATGGCCGCAGGATGATAATCGTAAAGTCTGGGACAAAAACTACATACCACAAAATTGTGTGCTTCAAATGTCTGGTGCACAGGTGGTGGCTGGTGTACCCTTCCTGTAATAGGTTCAAAATCGTGTATACTGAAAGCAAAAGGATAACAGTAGCCATCCCAACCTACCACATCAAACGGATGATGGGCATAATGCAGTCCATATTGTACGCCTTTCTTTTTGGTCTGAATCAGAAAATCACCTGCTTCATCATACGTTAGCAGGTCCTGTGGTGTACGTATGTCGCGTTCACAAAAAGGTGCATGCTCGAGTAATTGTCCGTATTTACTCACATACCGTTTGGGATAACGGATCGGACTAAAGCTTTCTACAATAAATAATCTGTTGGCTGAAGTATCAAATTTTACCTGATAAATGGTACCTCTTGGTATTACCAGATAATCACCATAACCAAATTTCAGTTGTCCGTATTGTGTGATCAGCACACCGCTACCTTCATGTACAAAAATCATTTCATCGGCATCCGCATTTTTGTAAAAATAGGTAGTCATGCTTTCACGTGGGGCCGCCAGTACAATATGGCAATCGTTATTTACCAAAACCGGTTTACGGCTTTTGAGGTAATCGTTCTCTGGTTGTATATGAAACCCCTCAAAACTTCTGTGTTTAAGCATTTTTTCTTCTGCTACACGTGGCTGCACATTTACCGGTTCATCTGTATGGATAATCTGTGTAGGCGGATAATGATGATAGAGCAATGAATAATCATTACTAAATCCCTCTGTTGAGAAAAGTTGTTCAGAAAATAATGTTCCGTCTGCTTTACGAAACTGGGTATGACGTTTATGAGGAATATTACCTAATGTATGATAGTGTGGCATAGTATATAAGTTATGGGGTTCAAGAAAAAGGATTCAAGGTTGTATGGTAAACTTAGCGTTTTGTTCACCGCGGAGCCGCAGAGAAAATGATTTTACGCAGGTAGCATTAGTATTCTACGAGTGTAAGAGAGAGCATCAGAAAATAATATTTCCAGCTGCGTTTATCAATCCAGTAAGTAAAATTTCGTTTAAATGGCATAGGTTGCAATCTCTGTGTGAAATTAGCAAAGTTTATGGATGAAGCAGTCAAAAAATTAAACACTGTCGGACTGGTGGTTATAGAAAACCGCAGGCTTCTGCTGGCTTTCAGCAAAAGGAAACAGGCTTTTTATTTACCGGGTGGTAAAATAGAAGAAGTTGAAGATGCCGTTACGGCACTGATCCGGGAAATAAAAGAAGAGCTGTCAATACCTATTTTACCACATGAACTGCAATGGTATTGCCATATTTCAGCGCCCGCTTATGGTGAACAGCCACCTGTAATGATGGAGCAGGAATGCTTTTCCTATGCATTGAGAGCCACGCCTGTTGCAGACGCTGAGATAGCATCCATCCGCTATTTTAGTTACGGTGAGTTCAGACAGGAAGCCATACAGGTACCGGGTGTTGAGTTATTATTTCAAAAGCTTGTAGCCGATGACAAAGTGGATGCATTATGAAAAGAATAGGGATCATTTCAGACACACATGGTTTTCTGGATAAAGCGGTATTTCATCATTTTGCCGATTGTGATGAAATATGGCATGCAGGCGATTTTGGTACAGATGCGCTCGCTGAAGAGCTCAGACAATTTAAACCGCTTCGGGGTGTATATGGAAATATAGACGGACAGGATATCCGTTCTGTATATCCGGAACTACTTCAGTGGAATTGTGAAGGTATCAACGTGATGATGCTGCATATTGGCGGCTACCCTCCCAAATACAATAGCCGATCCAAACCACTTATCATGGCAGGAAAGCCCCAACTATTTATCAGCGGGCATTCACATATCCTGAAAATTATGTTTGATGATAAGATGCAATGCCTGCACATTAATCCAGGAGCTGCCGGCAAACAGGGTTGGCATAAAATCAGAACATTGGTAAAACTGGATATGGCAGATGGCGATATGAAAAATTGCCAGGTAATAGAATTGGGAACACGGTAAAAGAGTAAACACTGATTGTAACCGTTCATCCTTATTTAACAGGATTAAGGATTGGGTTGATATTTAAATTAGAATATTAAAATCCCAGCATGATGCAGCTCCTCTTCTCTAAACATTATTGTCGGTCTTCTTTTTTTGTTCGCTGATGAATGTTTCCATAGCGCAATCTAATCCGGAAGAAACCGCCGTAAAAGCATGTCTCGAAAACTATATGAGTGGCGTTGGTGACCGGGTTGAAAAAGCTTTCCACCCTACTGCATTCATGAAATATGTTGACATTAGTACCGGTGAATTCAAAGATGTTCCTATTGCCGATTATATAGCCCGTGTAAAAGCAGGTTCTGGGCCCGGAAAAAGAACCATTGGTATTGAATCGCTCAACATAGAAGGTACGGCGGCCAATGCAAAAATTAAAATTGAAACCGAAACGGTTATTCTCTACGATTATATGAATATGCTGAAGATTAATGGGGAATGGAAGATTGTAAGTAAAATCTTCTCCAGGGTAAATAAATGATTTACCAGTAGGGATGACCGGATTTGACTGGTTTTAATGCACAAAATCCAATCATTTTTCGTATCTTTTCAGATAGTAAAATCTATACAGATGTCTGCATCCTTCAACCGCCGCGATTTATTAAAATTTGGTTCCATGGCTGCTATTGGTATGGGCCTGAGATTACCTTCTCTTGGTATGGGTAATGAAGAAGGTATTCTCAGAAACTATGGAGCAGCAGACGGATTAATCAATCTCAGTTCTAATGAAAACCCTTATGGTATTTCTCCCAAAGCCAGAGAAGCATTATTAGCTGCTTTAGGAGAAGCTCACCGCTATCAATATAACCATACCAATCTGAAAGATTTTAAAAAACAACTTGCCGATCATTATGGCGTTCAGGAAGATCAGGTACTGGTAACCGCAGGCTCGGGAGAAGCGTTGGGTCTGCTACCCCGCCACTTCCATAAAGGCAAACTGGTTACTGCCAATCCTACTTTTGGCATTTTACCTGCCACAGCTAAAATGCTGGGACAGAAAGTAGTGGAAGTGCCGCTCACAGCAGATCAGAAACATGATTTGCCCGCCATGTTAAAAGAGGTAGATGATGATACATCGCTTGTATATATCTGTAACCCTGCCAACCCCAGCAGCACAATCGTTTCTTCCTCATCACTAAAAAACTTTTGTATAGAAGCAGCCAAAAAAGCCTATGTAGCGGTTGATGAAGCATACATTGATTTTCTGGATGCACCCGATAATGAATCCATGTTGCAGTTGATAGAAAAACACCCTAAGGTTTTTGTAATAGGCACTTTCTCAAAAATACATGCTATGGCCGGTTTAAGAATTGGCTGGGTTATCGGACATGCTTCATTGATTAAACCACTCGCCGACAACTATTTTATCCGTACACAAATGGCCATGTCTGCATTATCGATGAGTGCGGCACTTGCGAGCCTCAAAGATCCGGGATGGCAGAAACTGAGTAAAGAAAAAAATGCAGCTGCCAGAGATTATACATACAATGCGTTAAAAAACATGAATATTAATGTGGTAAAGTCCTATACCAATTTTCTTTTCTTTCCTATCCCGAATTATAAAGGTGATTTTGCAGCCGACATGCTTCAAAAAAATATTTTCCTTCGATCATCGAACTATATCCATGGCAAATGGGCAAGAGCCAGTGTTGGCACCATGGATGAAATGAAACAGTTTATTGAAACCATGAAACAGGTGCAGGTATAAACTTCACTGTGAATGGCCATATCTTTGCTTCAGCCTGAATGCTAAGGGCAAGCCTATCATAACGATTAATATCAACCCTGCTTTTGCCGCTTCCCATAATTGAAAAGAGGGTTGTTTTACATAAGTCATAGGAAGTACCAGCTTGTTCATCACCAGCCAGATAAAACTGCCATATACAATAGCGATCAGATAAGTATTGTACTTATATACCCTGAGAGGCTTATATATCAAAAAGAAGAGCAAGGTGAATAAAAATGCCACCACAAAATGCAATACAATCCCCAGCAAAATACTCCCTGCACCTCCATTATAAGCATCGGTACCCATAACTGCACTACTGATAAACTTCAATACAATCAAGGGCGATTTGCCTGTTGACAAATAAAAAGAAAGAAAAGCCGCCAATATATCTAACAATCCTACCAGTAGCCAGGTTTTTAAAAAGAAGAGCATTGTTTTCATATATAGTTGAATTTTCAGGTTACATCATGTGCTGTTGAATATGCTGCTGAAAAATATCTTTATACCCTGCGCTTACCGGTAGTTCCCGGCCTCCTATTTCTACCATTTGCTGACTCATTTTTTTTGCATACTGCAGGTTAATGATATAAGAATTGTGTATACGCACAAAAGAACCAGGTAATGAAGCAGCCATCTCTTTCATTCTTTTATACACAAGATGCTTTTGCTGTGTAGTATGAATGCAGAGGTATTCTTTATGTGCTTCTATGTACACAATGTCTGAAAACTGTATTTTAATAACAGTTCTTCCCGTTTTAAGAAAGAGAAGCTGATCCTGCTTTTGTACAGGGGCTTCTTTTACTACCGGAGATGAGATATAGGTTTGCAGTTTCTGGATCGCCTGCAAAAAACGTTTAAAAGAAACAGGCTTCAACAGGTAATCAACAACATGAAAGGAGAAACTATCGAGTGCATATTCAGCATAAGCAGTTGTAAAAATAATCTTCTGCTCTTTTGGTATCAAAGCTGCCATTTCCAGGCCTGATAAAGCGGGAAGATTAATATCAAGAAAAATAACATCAACCGCATTTTTTTTAAGGTATTCAAGTGCTTCAAGAGCATCATAAAATTTACCCTTTAGCTCCAGCATTGGTAGCTTCCTTATATAATCTTCCAGCAACTGCATAGCTGGCGGTTCATCTTCAATAATCAGGCAGGTAATTTTCGTACTCATAGAGGTATATGTAAAATGGCAGTATAAGTGAATACATTATCCGGCTCTGCCTTCAGGCTATAGGTATTACCATATAATAAATGCAAACGGCTCCTCAGATTTACCAACCCCTTTCCACTCTCACTTTTAGTTCCGGAATTGGCAATCTTATTTTTTACCACAACAACCAACTGCCTCCCCGTATTTTCAATATCAATCGTAATAAAGTTATCTTCTTTTCGTTTATCAATTCCATGTTTAAATACATTCTCTACCAAAGGAATAATCAACATGGGCGGCAATTGTACAGCATTTATATCTCCTTTTTCGGTTATAGAAACCGATAAAGGAAACCGCATCCTTGTTTTCTCAAGTTCAATATAGTTACGGATAAATGCAAGTTCAGTTTGTAAAGAAATAAGGTCCCTGGGCGCTTCATCTACAAAATAGCGCATGATCTGCGAAAGCTTTTCGAGCATGGCCGCCGTCACAGGCGACTCCCTTTGGGCATAAAAATAGATATTATTGAGCGAATTAAATAGGAAATGGGGTTGTACCTGTGCCTTCAATAAATTTAATTCAGATTCCGTTTGTTTTCTTTCCAGTACCTCCTGTTGTTTTTGCAGGTGAAAATACCGGAGGGCAATATAAAAAAGTACGCTGGTAAAATAAATCAACACGCCCGATACCATTGCACTGAACACACTTGTCCAGGGGAAGGGTGTTGGCTTATCTGCAAAATAAGTATTGTAAAACCACCAGGAAGAAAAAGACCTGTAAAAAGCCACTGTTGCAAGGAGTAATATTACGAGCAATGCATACGGCCCTTTTTGTTTCTGCATATAAAACCGGGGAATCAGCCAACCCGCGTTTCCATATACAATGGCCATATAAGAACTGATGATGATAACGGAATACCCAGCCGACTGAAAGAGGGTATCAAAATGAAGCAGTGTAAGCACATTGATGCCAAATAACAATCCCCAGATAACCCACTGGAGTCTTTTTATGCCCCATTGCTGCTTCATGATCTGCATCTTTCAAAGCTACAGTGAAATTATTCAGCCACATAGTATTTCAACCATTATGCATTTTTCTTCAACGAATTGGCGTTTACTTCTTTTATGACTACCTGTTAAAGAAAAGTCAGGAACGGTTTAATCTTCATTGAAATTAAATATCGTCTTTGTCATATTTACAATAAAAACAAATGAAGCCTTTTACAATTCTTCTTTTTGCCTACATGCTTTCCTGTTCCCTGCTTTCTGCCCAGAAAAAGGACACAGTGTATATTAAGCCTGACCAGATCAATACCAAGGTGCTGATACCCGGCACACATCGCTGGCTGGTTTATTTTAAAATGGGAGTAGATAGCCCCAGAAGTCTATTTAGCATCTGGTCGAGGCATATTGAAAGAAAAAAATACGAAGGGAAAGATGCGATTGAAATAAAACAGGTTTGGGAGGAGAAAGACAGTATCGTACATACTACGCTTTCTGTTTCAGACGCTAAAGATTTCAGGACTTTGTTTCATCAATCCTGGTGGAAACAAAGAGGCAGCAGCAGTTTTAATTTCCTAACAGGAGAAGCCAGTATGAATGATAAAAAGTTATTATCAGGTGATACTTCCATGCGTGTAAAAAGAGTGAGAAATGGTTTTGATACTGCACTTACCCAATATACCCTAAACTGGCATCTTGATCTGGAAGTGTTTCCACAGCTCCCCTATCAAAGCAACAGAACTTTCATGATTAATTTCTATGACCCTGGATTTTCACAGCCCAAATGGGTTGCATATTCAGTAACAGGAAGCGGTAAGTTACCCGGATTGGATGGACAGGAAACAGACTGTTGGTTATTGGAACATAATGATACCAACAACAAAGAAGTTTACTGGGTCAGCAAGAAAACAAAAGAAGTCTTAAAACTTGAACAGCAGTTTGGAACGAGATTCAGGTATAAAATCAAACTACCTTTCTCCATGTAATTTGGAAATTTGGAAATTTGAGCGTGTGCTAATTCAAAGAATAAAGGCTTTGTACCATTTCCAAATTAGCACATTCCCAAATTTCCAAATTATTATTTCTATCACATTCCAGGCATCAATCCTCTTGCAATCGGCTCACCTCTGAATGGCCAGGGAACACCTGCCAGAATAAGTAAGAGGGCGATCAGGAAAAAGAAAAATGCTTTTTTGTATTTCACTTCATCACTCACAGCTTTCTTAGACATACCATGCGCCATAGTAAGGAAAACAATGGCCAATATCATTGTCAAGGGATGTTCTACCCAGTAAAAACGGTAAAACTTATCTTTCATCATACTCACCCCTTCCGGTAAGGTGGTGGTAAAAAAACCATAACGGCCGGCAGCCCACTGATACAGTCCCAGTAGTAAGGTTGTATGACCAGCAATCATGGTAAACAACCATGTTTTCTTATCGCCGGCAGAAAAAGTTTTTTTGTTTTGCCAGCCACTCCATGCTTTTGCAATGGAAACCAGCAATAAAATCAATATCACCCAACGAAGCAGGTTGTGTAAATGAAGTAATCCGTTATCCATGTGTTTTAATTTAGTGTATGCAAGATAGGGAAAGAAGCGCATAGCAGGCAGGTGTGGCTGATAGCTTATAGTTAATTGCGTATAGCTAATAGGTAAACAATGTTCAGACTCAATGCAATCAACTCAACTATCTTCTATGAGCTATCAGCCATAAGCTATTGCCCCTTCAGCAGTTCGAACAATAGCTCGGGTTCATTGGTGGTAATAAAATCGAAATGATTACCCAATGCCCATTGCAAGTCTTCTTTACTGTTTACGGTCCATGCATTCAAAATAATACCGATTTTTTTTGCTCTTTCAATCCAGTCAGGATTTTTTTTGAACACACTGAAATGATAATCGGCACCGATAATACCCATGGCTTTTAATTCTTCAGGTGTTTTATCGCCATTGAGGTATTGTGTAGGTGCATTGGGCTCCAGTTCAAGGATACGGGTAAGGATACCGATATCGAAACTGATATAAGTAGTGGCATGAGTGGCTTTTAACGACTGTACCTGTTTCCAGACTTTCTCTGCTACCACTCTGCCTCTTTCCTTACTAATGGTGGATGGTTTGATTTCTAATACCAGCCTTGTTTCATTATTATTCTTCAACCCCTCTGAGAGGTATTCATGTAGCGTCGGTATTTTTTCGCCGTTAGATAATGTAAACTGTAAAAGATCAGCATATTTTGTCTGTTCAATTGGTAGTTCATGAAATTTCGGGTCGTGGTTTACTACCAATGAATCATCAGCAGTCATCCATACATCAAATTCTGATCCGGTACAATGCATGTCGATAGCATTTCTTAACCCGGCCAGAGAATTTTCAGGTAACACTTTCGCTTTAAAAGCTCCACGGTGTGCGACTACAGGATTTTTAGCAAAAATCATTTTGTTTGGGTTTGTCTGGGCAGAGCAGCATAAAGAAACAATGGCTAAGCCTAATACGATGATGGGTTTCATAATTTCCTAATTGTAAAGATCAAATGTAACGAAGCTCTTGGAGCTTATTGATGAAGTTTTTGTAACCAGACATAAAAAAAGCGAGCCTTACAGACTCGCCTGGAATGGATTTTTCATAGTAAAAATTATTCCACCCAATCTGCTATAAACAGGTTGGTATCTCTGGTGCCACCATTGTTTCTGTTAGAGGCAAAAATGATTTTCTTACCATTCGGACTAAACATAGGGAAAGCATCGAATCCTTTATCACGGCTGATTTTCTGCAGCCCCTTGCCATTAATATCTGTCAGGTACATATTGAAAGGGAAGCCTCTTTTGTATTCATGATTGCTACAAAAGATGATGTTTTTACTGTCGGGGGTAAAATTGGGCGCCCAGTTTGCCTGCCCGAGGCTGGTAATCTGTTTGGCATCAGAGCCATCTGCATTGGCAACCCATACTTCCATATTGGTAGGGGCCACCATACCTTCGGCCAATAATTCTTTGTACTCTTTGATTTCTGCTTCTGTTTTAGGTCTGCTTGCTCGCCAAACAATCTTTTTACCATCAGGACTAAACCATGCTCCTCCGTCATAACCCAACATTTGGGTAATGCGTTTTTCTTTGCCGGTTGCCAGATCCATAACATACAGTTCAAGATCACCATCCTTATCGCTGCAATAAATCATTTTTTTTCCGTCTGGAGAAAGGGTAGCTTCTGCATCATAACCCTTGGCTGTGGTAAGTTGTTTTACAATTTTACCGCTCGTGTCTGCCATAAAAATATCATAACTGCTATATAAGGGCCAGATATAACGGTTGCCATATTTAGCTCTATCGGGTGTTGGCGGACATTCACTGCTACCTAAATGAGTAGAAGCATAGATAATATGCTTGCCATCTGGCAGAAAATAGGCACAGGTAGTTCTTCCTTTACCAGTACTTACCAGTTTGGGCATAAATTTTTCTCCGGATTTTGTAGGAACTTTCCCCATATAAATCTGATCACAGGGAATTCCTTCCTTTATACTTGTTTTCTGGAATAAAATATACTTTCCATCATAGCTCCAGTAAGCTTCTGCATTATCACCACCAAAAGTGAGCTGCTGAACATTACTGAAATGCTTTTCACCTTCAAAATGAACGGTATCGCTAAATGCAGGTTGAGCCAAGGTAATGGTTAGGCCTAAGATCAACAGTAGCAGGGTAGATATAATTTTCTTCATACTTTATATAATGGCGCAAAAGTATTCAGATTTAAGCGCCCCAATTGTCAAAGATTTGTCATAGCCAACCCCTAAAAATAGCTTCCATTACGCCGTCAGGCATCTTTTCACAAGCCTGCAACAGTGTTTCGGGGTTCCGAAAAGCTTGCTGACTTACTTTTGTGTAATGAAACGGATATTTATTGCAGGGCTTTTTCTCTTTACAGCCTGCCAGCAAACAGAAAAAAAGAAACCTATCATAGCAGAAGAAGTGCCTGTTGAAGCGAAGCCATTACTGGCCGCTGTCAATCAATTCCCCGATAGTATATCACTAAGGGTTCAGCTTATCAATGCATTGGATAGTGCCGGAGCCTTGTCATTGGCATTGTCACAGATGGATTCTTTAATCAAAAAAGACAGTGCCAATTTTGGCATCTGGTTTCATAAAGCACAATTGAGCGAAAAAGCTGGAGACACTGGTATGGCACTCCGTTCTTATGACAGGGCTGCAAAAATTTATCCGGCCCCGGATGCATTATTGAGCATGGCCAATTTATTGGCAGAAAAAAAGCAGTTTCAGGCAATCGCAATTTGCGATGAAGTAGAATCAATGCGGTTAGGAAGAGATTATCTGGCCCATGCCAGCTTTATTAAAGGTGTGTATTATGCCAGAACAGGTGATATGGTAAAAGCGATGACTTCATTCGATCGTTGTATTGGTAATAACTACCAATATATGGAAGCCTATATGGAAAAAGGATTTTTATTTTTCGATACAAAACAGCCAGATAAGGCCATCTCTATTTTTGAAAAAGCACTGGAAATAAGACCTACCTATGCTGATGCCAGTTATTGGCTGGCCAAATGTCTGGAACAGAAAGGCGAAAAGGAAAAAGCCATTTTGCAATACCAGAAAGCCCTTGTACTGGACCCCTCGATTAAAGAGGCCAGCGAAGCCTTGAAAAGACTGGGTGCCTGATCATTGAAATTGTGTAATAAAATATTCGTGTGAGCCATCAAAATACAGCAGTTTTGCAATTCTAATTATTCATTATGCCGATTATAGCACCTTCCTTACTGAGCGCCGATTTCCTGAACCTTCATAAAGACTGTGCCATGCTGAATGAAAGCAAGGCCGACTGGTTTCATCTCGATGTAATGGATGGATCTTTTGTTCCCAATATCAGTTTTGGATTGCCAGTTATTGAACATATCAGAAAAGCTACTACTAAAATATGCGATGTGCATCTGATGATTGTTGAGCCTGAAAAATATGCGGAAGCTTTTAAAAAAGCTGGTGCAGATATACTTACCGTACATTACGAAGCCTGTACCCATTTACATCGCAACCTGCAGCAGATAAAATCGCTGGGAATGCGAACGGGTGTTGCCTTGAATCCTCATACCCCGGTACACTTATTAGCAGATGTTTTACAGAATATAGACCTCGTTTGTCTGATGAGTGTAAATCCAGGTTTCGGCGGACAACAATTCATTCCACAAACATTGGAGAAAATCCGTACGCTGAAGAAAATGATTCTGGAAAAAAACCTGCATACACATATTGAAATAGATGGTGGTGTTACCCTTGATAATGCCAAATCGACCCTTGATGCAGGCGCGGATGTATTGGTGGCGGGCAACACCGTGTTCCGATCGAATGACCCAATTGCCACTATAGCAGCATTAAAGGCATTGTGAGAGTGAGCAGTGAGTAGTCAGTAGTGAATAGTACTTACTCACTACTGACTACTCACTTCCCTCCCCTCCAAAACTTCACAGAATCTTCACATCCACCTCTAAGGCAATTCGGGAAATTTGGGGAACTAACCTATCCACACCTGTGCATAATATGTATTAGGAATTCTCATACATAACAAATTAAATTTGAGAAGGATGGTTTGATTAAGTATTCCATGATCCGTGAACCTAAAACAGAAACAGATTTGACAGAGACAATCATTAACCTCGAAACCGTTAACCCCATCGAATTCTTTGGTGTAAACAACGGA
Source organism: Sediminibacterium goheungense (assembly GCF_004361915.1). GTDB lineage: Bacteria > Bacteroidota > Bacteroidia > Chitinophagales > Chitinophagaceae > Sediminibacterium > Sediminibacterium goheungense. Next base: position 489,330 of record NZ_SNWP01000010.1, read on the forward strand.
AAGTTAGATTTGCTGAAAAAGAAATTCCCATTATTAAAGATCCTCTCCCGCGGGACACAAATTAAGCTTAGCGGGGCTCCGGAACAGATCGAATCAGCAAAAGAAAAAATTGATCTTATTATTCAGTACCTCGAAAGAAATGGCCATCTCAGCGAAAACTATTTTGAACAGATACTAGGTGGCGACGATGCTGAAACAGTTGACAACTTTGTTGACCGCAATCCCAATGATATCCTGGTTTTCGGACCGAATGGAAAAACCGTAAGGGCGCGTACACAGAACCAGAAGAAAATGGTTACTGCGGCAGATAAAAACGATATCGTTTTTGCAATTGGACCTGCGGGTACAGGTAAAACCTATACAGCTGTGGCATTGGCTGTACGAGCCTTAAAGAATAAACTGGTTAAGAAAATCATTCTTACACGCCCTGCCGTTGAAGCAGGCGAAAGCCTGGGTTTTCTGCCTGGTGATCTGAAAGAAAAGATTGATCCATACCTGCGTCCATTATACGATGCATTGGATGACATGATTCCGGCAGATAAGTTGGGTTATTATATGAGTACACGTACCATTGAAATTGCACCGTTGGCCTATATGCGTGGTCGTACACTCGATAATGCATTTATCATTTTGGATGAGGCCCAAAATACCAATGACCTGCAATTAAAAATGTTCTTAACCCGTATTGGTGCCAATGCAAAGGCCATTATCACCGGCGACCCTACTCAGATTGATTTACCAAGAAACCAGCGAAGCGGTCTTGAAAAAGCCACACGTATCTTACAACAGATCGATGGCATTGCCCATATTGAATTAAACGAAGAAGATGTGGTTCGTCACCGCCTGGTGAAAGCCATCATCAAAGCTTATGATAAGGAACACGAAAAAGAAGAACAGGAGTACGGACAACAAACGTATAGAAGATAAGATAAGTAATCTTTGATTTTTTGATCTTTGATTTTTTGAATTAAAATCAAAAAATCAAAGATCAAAAAATCAAAGATCTTCTTCAAGAATTTCATGCCCCAGTTTATCTCTCTTTGTTTTAAGGTATTTCTCGTTGTGAGGATTAGGTGCAACTTGTATAGGAACGATATCTACGATTTCAAGTCCATACCCTTTTAATCCTGCACGTTTCCTGGGGTTATTACTCATTAAACGTAGCTTTGAAATACCGAGTTTCCGTAATATCTGTGCACCAACGCCATAATCACGTTCATCCATACCAAAACCCAGGTGCAGATTGGCTTCCACGGTATCCATCCCTTCTTCCTGCAGTTTATACGCCCTGAGTTTGTTGATCAGTCCAATGCCACGACCTTCCTGATTCATGTACAGAATCACACCCTTACCCTCTGATTCTACCATTTTCATAGCTTTCTGTAACTGTTCCCCACAATCGCAACGGAAGCTGCCAAGAATATCGCCGGTAAAACAACTGCTATGTACACGGGTTAATACGGCTTCATCTTCTGCCCATTCCCCTTTTACCAAAGCCAGATGCTCAGCCCCACTTGTTTTTTCGCGGAAAGCAACCAGGTCAAACTGACCATATTTTGTAGGCATATCTACCCTAACCAGTTCCTCAACCAGTGAGTCGCGCTTCATACGATAATCGATGAGGTCTTTGATAGAAATGATTTTGAGGGAGAATTTTCTGGCGATTTCCATTAATTGAGGCAAACGTGCCATAGTACCATCTTCGTTCATTACTTCTACCAAAACACCGGCAGGTTCCAGTCCGGCCAGACGTGCCAGATCTACGGTAGCTTCTGTGTGGCCTGTTCTGCGCAATACACCCCCATTTTTTGCCCTTAGGGGGAAAATATGGCCGGGTCTGCCCAAATCGGCCGGTTTGGTATCGGGGTGTATAAGCGCTAATATGGTTTTTGAGCGGTCATGGGCCGATATACCGGTTGTGGTTCCCTGTCCAATCAAATCAACAGAAACGGTAAAAGCGGTTTCATGAAGGGAGGTATTGGAACTAACCATCGGACTGAGTTCCAGCTCTTTACAACGTTCTTCGGTAAGTGCCGCACAGATCAGTCCGCGGCCTTCTTTACTCATAAAATTAATAACTTCGGGTGTGGCATGGCGGGCTGCTATGATAAAATCGCCTTCATTTTCACGATCCTCATCATCTACTACAATCACCATTTTTCCTTCACGGATATCCTGAATGGCATCATCAATCCGATTTAAAATAAACTGTTCCATCGGGTCAAAATTACAGCCGATGTACCAAACCAGCTTACCTATTTGGGAATCTTGGTTATTTTTTGGTTACTGACACCCTTTTTCTGATAAAATACAACATTTCTGTTGAAAAATAGAAGCAAGATTCGTCAAATCGGTTGAAATGCGTATTGTGGCAATATTTTGTTAACATTCTGTTGAATATCTAAGCTAATAATTCGTTTTCTTTGCAGCTGAAAAATTAACATTATGCTAAGTAAAAGACTCTTGCAATTTGTATTTGCGGTTTTACTGATGCCTGTATTAACCCTGGCACAAAATACCACCAGTAGTATGAGTGGTACAGTAAAAACCAATACGGGAGAACCCCTGATTGGCGCAACCGTAACAGCAACCCATGAGCCTACCGGTACAGTTTATCGTGTGCAAAGCCGTACAGGTGGTCGTTTCGACATCAGCAATATGAACCCCGGTGGTCCATATTCAGTGGAAATTTCATTCGTAAACTTTGCGAATGAGAAAAAAACAGAGATTTACCTGAGCCTGGGTGAGTCCTTTAAATTAGATGTTGCTATGGCTGCCAAAAGCAACAATCTGGGTGAAGTAACCGTAACTGCTTTACGTAAAACAACGGAAAGCTCAGGTAAAGGTGGTTCTGAAACCATCATCGGCCGCGACAAAATGGCTAATTTACCTACTGTAGGTCGTAATATCTATGACTACCTCCGTGCCGTTCCACAGGCTAAACTGGGTGCGTCTGAAGGTGCCGTAACCATTGCGGGTCAGAACAACCGTTATAACTCATTCTATGTAGATGGAGCCGTTAATAACGATGTATTTGGTCTTTCTGCATCAGGTACCAATGGTGGTCAGGCTGCCATTGCTCCCATTTCAATTGATGCGGTTGACCAGTTTCAGGTGGTAATTTCTCCATTTGATGCTTCTCTGGGTAACTTCGTTGGTGGTGGTATCAATGCCATTACCCGTTCAGGTACCAATAAAACAGAGGGTTCTGTTTACTATTTTTTCCAGAATGAGAAACTCGCTGGTAAGACCCCAACGGGTTTGAAATCTGCAGCAACTAGGTTGGGTAATTTCTCTAAGAAAACCTATGGTTTTCGTGTTGGTGGAGCAATCACAAAAAATAAATTGTTCTACTTTATCAACGTAGATCTTCAAAGAGATATTCGCCCTCAACCATTTGATTTTACACAGTATCGCGGCAACACTAGCGGAACTGCGGGATTGAGTACATTGAATTCTCTAGCAAATACATTAAGAACCAATTTCGGATACGAGCCGGGTGGTTTCCTGGACAATACTGAAGAAGTTTCTGCTGATCGTATTACGGCCCGTATTGATTGGAATATCAGTGACAGACATAAATTATCAGTAAGTAATCGATATACAAAAGGAGAGCGTTTGAATACTACATCCAGTTCAAACAATACTATTAACTTTTACAATAACGGCTTTAGTTTCCCTACCAGAACCAATTCTACTTCGGCTGAATTGAAGAGTTTGGTGGGTAAAAGCTCAAGCAACAAATTGTTAATCACTTTCACAGATGTATTGGACGACCGCCGCCCTATAGGCCAGGATTTCCCTCGTGTGCGCATTAACGACGGTTCAGGTGCGATTGTATTCGGACCAGATAACAGCTCTACCATTAACTTACTTACTCAGAAAAACTGGTCATTGTATGATGAGTTTAAATTCACATTGGGTAAGCACTCTCTGAAAGCAGGTGTAGACTATGAATACAATGATGTTTACAATGCTTTTATACAAAATACATTTGGTAATTATACTTACTCAAGCCTGAATGATTTCCTTACCAATGCCAGACCACAGGCTTATACCTATGGATTCTCTAACATTGATGCTGGAAAAGGTGATGCAACTAGTGCTGCGGCTAAATTTAAAGTTGCAAAAGGATCATTGTTTGTAAATGATGAATTCAGGGCTTCAGATAACCTGACACTGAGCTTTGGTTTAAGAGCTGACTATTTCAAAGTGCTGAGTAAACCATGGACCGACAACTATACCAATACGATTGCTATTCCTAAGTTCTCTGAGTATTACGATCTGAAAGGTGCTCGGTCTGGAGTGGCTCCAAAAGTACCCATTGCCTTCTCACCAAGAGTTGGTTTTACATATAAAATCCCAGAAGAAAACCTCGTAGTTCGAGGTGGTTTGGGTATGTTTGTTGGACGTATTCCGCTCGTTTGGCCAGGTGGTATCTTTAACAACAATGGTATTTTCATCGGTGGTTATACAGCAAATGCTACACAGCTGAACACTATTCGTTTCAGGTCTAACCCTAACGGACAGTGGACACCAGCTGAAGTAGGTGCAGGTATCACAAAAGGTCCTTTAAATCTTACTGCTTCTGAATTCAGTACACCAAAGGTGTTTAGAACTTCATTGACTGTTGATAAGAAATTTGGTAATGGTTGGTCTGGTAGTGTGGAAGGTATTTTCACGCAGAACATGAACGAAATCTATTATACCAACATTAACCTATTACCTCCCATCGGTAAATCAGTTGGTCCTGATAGCAGAAACGTTTATACTACTACCAATAATGCCAGAATTCCTTTGAATGCTGATGGTTCAAACCCATATGACAATGCTATTTTGTTAAGCAACAACGATGGGCCTAAAGGTTTTGGTTTCAACTTCACCGCTACTGTATCTAAGCGCACACGTGATGGTTTTGCATTTGATTTCAACTACTCGTTTGGTAATGCTACTGCTGTTAATGATGGCACTAGTTCAGTAAACCTGAGTCAGTGGAGATTTATGGAAACTGTTAACGGACGTAACTTTATTACCCGTTCCAATTCAGATTTCAGTGCAGGTCACAGAATCTTTGCTTACCTGAGTAAGAAATTTGAATATGCCAATAAAAAACTGGCTACTACCATTACCCTTACTTATACGGGTCAATCTGGTAATCCATTCAGTTATGTATACGGTAATAATTCAATGGTACGTGATGATGGTACAGGCGGTACAAATGACCTGATCTATATTCCAACATCTAATGATTTACAGGCTTCGAATTTCCTTAACATAACCAATTCCTCCGGTGCGGTATTATTTACAGCTCAACAGCAAAAAGATGCTTTGGAAGCTTATATAATGAATGATAAATACCTGAGAAGTAACAGAGGTAAATTTGCAGAAAGAAATGGTAGCCGCTTACCATTTACCAACATTGTTGATTTGAAAATTGCACAGGATTTCAACCTGAAAATCGGTAACAGAAAATACTCATTCCAGTTAACATACGATGTATTTAACTTCGGTAATATGTTGAATAGAAATTGGGGACGTACTTACTTCATGTCGAACGACAACTTCCAGTTGATCCAGTTCGCCGGTTATGTAAGTGCAACAAACTTAACACCACAGTATCGTTTTACACCTACTATTACAACTCCATTTAACGTAAGCACCACTACCAATGCTGCTTATGCTGCAAGATGGATTAGCCAGTTAGGTCTGAGATTCAACTTCTAATTTCAGAATCTATATTTTCAAAAAAAAGCCACACGCTTAAAGCGTGTGGCTTTTTTTTGAAAATACTTGGTCTTTAAATTAAAAATATTTATATTAGATTATTCCCCCCCCTATTTATTAAAAAACCTAAATCATTTCTTATGAAATCATCAATGCTCGTTGCAACTATAGTTGTAATAATTGTTTTTTGGGGGTGCCAAAAAAAGAATGACGCCATACCAAAAATTGAAACCTTAGCTAAAGAAAACCCGCCTTTCAAATTAAACGTATTCCCTGACTCAAGTCGAATCCTTAGATTTTCGTCCCCCTACACAAAAGAAGAAATAGTCGTTACCTGTTTCAAAGGTCATTATATCATAGATAATGACATAATACTTACCGAGGAGCAATTAAACTATCTCAAAGCACCAAGACCAAACGTTGAAATTTCTATAAAGTCTTCGGGATTAGATGTTAAAAAGAATGGAGCATATATTATTCAAGATCCTAATGGCTCTTTTTTAAATTTTTGGGATAACGGAATAATTCCCTACATAATTAACTCAGGATTTTCATCAGCACATCAGGCTGTTATATTACAAGCAATGACAGACTGGGAAAATGTATCAGGAGTTGATTTCGTACCCTTAACAGGTTCTCCGCAAAAATTTATTTCTTTTGTCCCCACTACGAATATGAATCTTTCGCAAATTGGAGTAGCTAACACAACTGGTCAATCTATCTATTTAGGAACTGCGAATGGCCCTGACTTAGCTACAGCCATTCATGAAATAGGCCATGCAATGGGCTTATTTCATGAACATTCGAGATCAGATAGAGGTAATTTTATACGGATTAATACTTCCAATATTGCATCTGGTAAAGAAGTTAATTTTAATACTTATTTTCAAAATAATTGGAATGGTATTGATGTCGGCCCTTTTGATTTTAATTCAATTATGCTTTATCCATCTTTAATTTCTGATCCAGCATTTGTAAACAACATTACGATCCCTACCTTAACAAGGCTAGATAGTTCACAATGGGGTAGAAATACCAGTATATCTTTAGGCGATGCAGAAACAGCCTCTCAATTGTTTGGCTCCCCATATGCAAAATTAGAATTGGTTAATAAATATTATGACGAAACATATAGCGGCCAAACCCATAGTATTTATTCAATCGACGATATATATATAAAAGTTTATGCAGATCGGTTATGTACAATTCCTTATACTGGATCAAGTAGTATTACTGTAAGGCTAACATACTATGAATATACTCCTTCCGAAAGTAAATCTCATTTAACAATAACTATTCCATCAGGTACAAACTCTTATTTGTTATATAATGATCTGGTATCAAAAAATTACTATGCTGATTATGGAACTCCATTATATGATGAAACAAGAATCTTTGTACCCAGGAGTGGTAATTTTAGATAAACGATAAACTAGTAAATACAAGATTATTGTATCCATGAAGTCTGAGATTCAACTTCTAATCTGAGCATACACCAGTGACCAACAAAAAAGCCACCCGAAAGCGGATGGCTTTTTTGTTGGTCACTGGTGAATTGTCAATAGTAATTATAGATGATATTTAAAAATAACCATAGAAAAACCACACAACACATTCGATCACATTTCTCCTTCCATATTTATTATTTCTTATTCCCTTCGACAAGCTCAGGGCAGGCCTCATTTCTTCCCCCATCCCCACTTCAGAAAATCAGGGAATGCTTTTGCCCAGGTGGGCACATCGTGTTTACCGTCTGCTAATTCGAGGTAATGGATATGCTCATCTGTATAGCCCTTGGCTTTCAGTTCTACAATTAAATCAAGGGCATCATCTATGCTATCAATGATACCATTATTGTTCCGGTCTTCTGCCTCATCCAGTAACCCACATTGAATAAATGTGCGGAGCCATGGATAAAATCCGCCTTTCCTGATCTGCAGATGCATAAGCCGATCCTTTTCGTCTTCATAACCATCTTCATACCCCTTTCTCCTCCACCACAATGAACCACTGAAAATACCTACCTTATTAAATTCACTCGGATGGTTCCATACAATATCCATCGCACTCAGAGCACCCAGTGAAAACCCTGCAAAGGATTTGTCTTTAAAAGAAGGTATCTGACAGGTTTTGCGAACAAAGGGCAATAATTCATCAAATATAAACTTGGTATAAAGGCCTGCTTTGGCTCCCCTGCCTTTATAATCGGCCGCATAGGCGGTACCATATTCCATTTTTCTGTCCGGACCACAATGAATCGCCACACAAATCAATGGCTCAATTTGTTTCTCCGACAGCAGTCCATCGAGTATTTCATCAAAAGGCATTTTGGGCAGATCCTGACCATCGTTGATCAGTAACAAACTCAGCTGTTCATGGGGCTGAAATTCAACAGGCACATAAATATCTATCGTAACCTCTCTCTCCAGGTATTCAGAATGAAGCGGGTATTGTGTAAGCCTGATAGCAGTCAGGTTAGATTCTGTTCTCACATCGGTCATCTTTCAAAAATAGAGAAAAGTCCGGAAGTCCGGAAGTCGGAAAGTCCGAAGATCGCTGCCCGAAAATGAACACTCTTATAATAGTACATCTGTTCTGATCTTTCAGTGTTTTTCTTCCGGACTCCCGGACTTTCCGACTTTCCGACTTTCCCTCTCAAATTCAAAAAATTCTGATTAAATTGAAAGCAAATAACTTTTTATGAAAAAGATCGGCATCTTGTTCGGGCAGGAAAGAAGTTTTCCGATGGCCTTTGTAGAGCGTATTAACAGTAAGAATATTCCCGGCATTACAGCCGAGCCTGTACGCATCGATAAAGTAATGCAGGGTGAAGCCAGCGGTTATGCAGTAATCGTTGACAGGATCAGTCAGGATGTACCCTTCTACCGTGCTTTTCTGAAAAATGCAGCCCTTTGCGGTACCGCTGTTATCAACAACCCCTTCTGGTGGAGTGCCGATGAAAAATTTTTCAATAACTGTCTGGCTACTAAAATTGATGTGCCGGTTCCTAAAACAGTGATACTTCCTTCACGCGATCTACCTGCTGATACCTCAGACCAATCTTTTAGCAACCTTGCCTATCCTTTAGACTGGGATCAAATTTTTGGTTATGTAGGTTTCCCTGCTTACATGAAACCTTTTGCCGGTGGTGGATGGAAAAACGTGTATAAGCTTACCAGCATGGAAGATTTTTTTGAAAAACACAGCGAAACCGGTGAGCTGGTTATGCTGCTGCAGGAAGAAATTATTTTTGAAGAATATTACCGTTGCTATTGCATAGGCGGGAAATATGTTCGTATCATGTCATACGAACCCCGAAACCCACACCATCTCAGGTATGTAGCCGATTTTAAGCCATCTGCTGCCAGACTGAAACAGATGGAGGAAATCGTACTACGCATCAACCGTTACCTAGGTTATGATTTTAATACAGTAGAACTGGCTGTAAGAGATGGTGTACCGTATGCCATCGATTTCTGCAACCCGGCTCCCGACGCAGATCTGAAAAGTGTTGGACAGGAAAATTTTGACTGGGTAGTGGAAACAGCTGCCACTTATGCCATTGAAAAAGCACAGGCACAGGTAGATGGTGCCGATAACCTCACCTGGGGAGAATACATTAAACGTAGCAGTGCCAAACAAAAACTCATCTGATGGGACATATGAATTACTCGCATTTTACTTTAGGTGTGGAAGAAGAATATATGGTCATAGACCCACACTCGAGAGAGTTGAAAAGCCATGAGCAGAAAATAGTACTGGAAGGACAAAAAATCCTGAAAGACAAAGTAAAGGCTGAAATGCACCAGGCAGTGGTGGAAGTAGGAACAGATATATGCCGCAATATTGAAGAAGCCTTTAATGATGTGGCTGCTTTGCGTGGTACCATTGCCAATATTGCCGGTGACCTTGGTTTATGGGTAGGTGCTTCAGGTACTCACCCTTTCAGCCACTGGGAAAACCAACTCATTACCGATCATGTACGTTATAATCAGATTGTAAATGAATTACAGGAAGCTGCGCGCAGTAATCTGATTTTTGGTTTACATGTACATGTTGGTATGGAAGACCGCAGAATGGCCATTCATATTGCCAATACTGCCAGGTATTTTTTGCCCCATGTATATGCACTCAGTACCAACTCACCTTTCTGGGAAGGCAGAAAAACAGGTTACAAGTCTTTTCGTACCAAGGTATTTGATAAATTTCCCCGTACCGGTATACCTGATTTTTTTGAGAGTATTGAAGCATATGAAAATTATGTGAACCTGCTCATTAAAACCAATTGTATTGATAATGCCAAAAAAATATGGTGGGATATCCGTGTACACCCCTTCTTCAATACGGTTGAGTTCCGGATCTGTGATGTACCTATGACCATCAATGAAACCATTGCCATTGCCGCATTGTTTCAGGGTATCTGCGCCAAAATTTATAAGCTGCGCACACAGAACCTGAATTTCATGATGTACCAGCGTTCGCTGATCAATGAAAACAAATGGCGCGCCAGCAGGTATGGTATTGATGGTACCCTGATCGATTTCGGTAAAGAAAGTGAAGCAGATACCAAAACTCTGATCATGGAGCTGCTCGACTTTGTAGATGATGTAGCCGATGATCTGGGTAGCCGTTCTGCATTGAATTATGTATCTAATATATTCTCACATGGTACTGGTGCCGACAGGCAGTTATCTGTATTTGATAAAAACCAGAACCTGGTAGAAGTAGTGGATTATATTCACGACCAGTTCCTTGCACTAAGCGTATAGAACCCGATTGTATTTGATAAGATAAAAGCCAGTTTCACTGGCTTTTATCTTATCAAATATTTTAAGTGTCTTTTTGACAATTTAAATTGTATATTCATCTATGCATACGAAAATCATTAGGATCATCCTTCTGTCGTTATTATGTATCGGCAGCATATCCGCACAACAGGCCGTTTCTATAACAGTTGATCTTTCTAAAGTAAAAGGTAAAATGGAACCTGTCTGGGCCTGGTTTGGCTGTGATGAACCTAACTATGCCTACATGAAAGACGGCAAAAAACTATTGACAGAACTGGGTAAACTGAAGCCCTCCGTACCGGTATATTTTCGTGCACATAATATGCTCACAACGGGCGATGGATCGGCTTCCTTTAAGTGGGGCTCTACCAATGCCTATACAGAAGATGCCAATGGCCATCCGGTTTACAACTGGAAAATTGTGGACAGCATTTTTGATACCTATCTGGCAAGAGGCATCAAACCTATGGCAGAAGTAGGTTTTATGCCACAGGCCCTGTCTGTAAAACCGGAACCATATCGCCATAATTGGAAGCCCGGAGATCCTTATGGAAATATCTATACAGGATGGGCATATCCACCGAAAGACTATCAAAAATGGGCCGCACTCGTATTCGAATGGGTAAAACATTCAGTTGAAAGATATGGCAAAGAAGAAGTAGCTTCCTGGTATTGGGAACTCTGGAACGAACCGGATCTTGCTTACTGGAGAGGTACCCGACAGGAATTTTTCAAATTATATGACTATACAGCTGATGCCATTAAAAGAGCTTTACCAACGGCTAAAGTGGGTGGCGTAGATGGAACAGGGCCACTGGGTCGTTTATCGGGTTATCGTTTGCTGGAAGGTTTTTTACAGCATGTTCTGAGAGATACCAACTATGCAACAGGTAAAATAGGTGCCCCTCTCGATTTTATCACTTTTCACGCCAAGGGTGCGCCTACGCTGGTAAAAGGCCATGTAAGAATGAATCTTGGTACCCAGTTAAGGGCGGTGAACAATGGTTTTGAATTGGTAGCTTCTTTTCCCGAACTAAAACATCTTCCGATCATTATCGGGGAATCTGATCCGGAAGGATGTGCCGCCTGCGGTATGCATACCAATCCTGAAAATGCTTACAGAAACGGCACCATGTTCTCCAGTTATACGGCAGCCGCTTTTGCCCGCAAATACGAACTGGCCGACCATTATAAAGTGAATTTTATCGGGGCTGTATCCTGGGCTTTTGAATTTGAGAACCAGCCCTGGTTCCATGGTTTTCGGGACCTTGCAACGAATGGCGTAGACAAGCCTGTTTTAAATGTTTTCAGAATGTATGGCAAGATGGGTGGAAAAAGAGTAGAAGTAATCGGCAATATGCCTTATAACTATTTGCTGGTGCGTGATTCAAGTGTGAGAAAAGAAGCCGACATCAACGCACTGGCCAGTTATGAAAAGAAAACAGCCAGTGTGATGGTCTGGAACTATCATGATGATGACTTACCTGCCCCTGCATCTCAGGTAAATATCAGCATCAAAAATATTCCTGCCAGAAAAGCCACCTTCACCCATTACCGGATAGACGATACACACAGTAATTCATATGAGGTATGGAAAAAAATGGGATCCCCGCAACAACCAACAGAAGCACAGATCAATGTATTAGAAAAAGCCGGACAACTGGCTTTACTGGAAAAACCCAGGGTGATAAAAATCAGCAATGGCATTGCTGAGATACAGATGGAACTACCCCGCCAGGGTGTATCACTGGTACAAATAAGCTGGAAATAAGGTAAGCATCTGTCGGATTTTTAAATTTTAAGGCTTCTTTCTCATAGTAAACCCGCTCATATGAGCGGGTTTTGTCTATTTTTCAGGTAAAAAACATCCCCATCCGGGCAACAATACACCATAAAGTGGTATCTATGTAAGCGACGTCAACCCACTAAACTACCCCGCAGGTGACAGAACATGATCTGATTAGAGGCTGTATCAGGCAGGATAACAGTTGCCAGCGCATGCTTTTTGATAAGTATGCCGGTAAGATGATGGGCGTATGCCTTCGCTATGCCAATGACGCCATGGAGGCCGAGGATATGATCCAGGATGCCTTTATCAAAGTTTTTCAATACATCGGCCAGTTTAAATTTGAGGGTTCTTTTGAGGGCTGGATCAGGCGTATTGTGGTAAATACGGCCATTCGTCATTTAGAGCGAAAGAAAATGAAGTTTAAGGATATTGATGACCATAGCGCCAGTGCCCCACAGGTGGAAGCAAGCGCCTATACACATCTCGGAGAAGAGGACCTGATGAAGCTCATTAACCAGTTGCCCGACGGTTACAGACTGGTATTCAACCTGAATGTTATTGAAGGGTATAGCCATGAGGAAATCGCAGAAATGCTGAATATACAACCCGGCACCAGCCGAAGCCAGTTAGTAAAGGCCCGGAAGATGCTGCAACAACAAATATTACAATTGCAAAAAATTGCTGTATAAAATGACCGATAACCAATTTGACAATTTCGTCAGGGCCAAGCTCCACGACCACTCTGCGCCTGTGCCGGCAGGGTTGTGGGATAAAGTGAACCCTGCCAAAGATGATGATGACCGTAAAGGCATCATTATCCCCCGAAAATTCCGTTGGGGCTTGCCGCTGCTTGCCCTGCTGATACTGGCCGGCTCTGTAACGGGTTATTTTATATTACGCGATGACACCGAAGGAAACACATTTTCCAAACAGAATTCTGTGGCACAGACAGAATCTGAACCGTCTGACCAACCCCTAAGGACTGAACAAAAAACAGTGACTGAGCCCCTTCAAAATAATGTATCCGGCAATGCGCAGCAGGAGCATACTATTGCTGATCATAACACCACTACCCATAAAGAAGAAAAAGACAATAACACATATTCCCCTTCAACAAATAATCCAACAAAAGCTTCCACTTCTTCTAAAGAAATCAGCAATAAAAACAGTCATGCGATGCCTGATGAAGACATCCGCAATACCAATAAGGTTTCTGCAGATGAACTTGGAAATATTAGCGTTCGCAATAGCAACAGAAAAAATATAACACCTGGCAGCTTCGAATCAGACAGAATCAGCAATAAAAAAGATAATAGCACCCCACTAAATCTTTTAACGGCATCTGCTAAAACCATTAAAAACGAAATGGCCAAAACAGCCGCCACTGAAAATGAAGAAGCGATCATCTACCCGGTTACCCTTAGCGGTAACTTTGAACCGGGTAATACGCTGTCGCCTGATAAAGCCAATTTTGGTTTGAGCGGTCTTATGCAGAGAGCGCATGTCAATGCCGCCTATGCAAAAAAATTCAGGAATATTATTGTATGCCCACCTTATAAAATCCGCAATAACGATTGGTTTGCGGATGTATATGTTTCACCGGATATCGCTTTTAAATCGGTGGAAAACAGATCTGCCACTGCGCAGTACCTGGCGAAAAAAGACAGTAGTGAAAGTATGCGCCTCGGTTATTCTGCCGGCATTAGGCTTGTAAAACCTATTACCGATAATTTCCTGATAAGAACAGGTGTACAATACACACAAATCAATGAAAAATTCACCTATCGTACCGAAGATGAGGTGAAAACCATTACGGTTATTTCTGTAAGAACCATTATCCGTGGACCGGGTGATACCCTTCGTGTTACAGATACCAGTACGGTACAACAAGTGGGGTATAAAACCAACTCTATTAAAAACCGATACCGTAGTTTTGATATTCCGGTTACCGTAGGTTACCAGTTTGGAAATGATAACCTCAAATTTGGCATTAATGCAGGTGTCATTTTTAATATTTCATCCTGGTATCAGGGTGTTATTCTCGACAGCAGTCTGTCTGCCGTTCCCATCAGTAAAGGAACCAATCAGGTATACAAGAATAATATTGGTCTGGGCTTATATGGAGGCATCAGTGTACTGAAAAAAATAGGCGACAATACCCAATTATTCTTTGAACCTTATTTCAGGTATAATCTTTCGGGTATTACCAGCGGACAGGCCTCTTACCAGCAGAAATTCAGTCTCGGTGGGCTTTCCATCGGATTACGCTATAATTTAAACAGACAATAACAGGCAACGAATAAAAGCACTACGGTATCTTATTGATGTAGCGATAAGAAATTATTATGAAAAAGAATTTATTCATCACAACGATTGCAGCCCTGCTCTTTTTTACCTCCTGTAAAAAAGAATTGTCTGATAATTTCACCAGTTACAGCGGTGATCCAAGAAATGACACCGTATGGGTAGCTTCTACGCCTGCTACTGCGCCGATACATCAACTGGCGAACCAGTTTTTACCTGATCTGATTATTGATACATTCGATTGCACATTGGGCGATACCATTACACTCAAAGATTATATTTCTATACGCATACCTGCCGCATCCTTTACAGAAAATTCAGGAGCACCCGTAACAGGTAAAGTAAGAATGGAATTTTTCAGACTGAAAAAGAAAGGAGATTTTATCAAGTTTTTCAAACCTACAACCTCATCCGGCTATCTGGTAGAAAGTGGTGGAGGTTTCTTTATTCGTGTTATTAAAAACGGACAGGAACTAAAACTAGCACCTAACGCATCTATTACCGTTCGGTTTGCGGATACAGAAGAACCCAAAAACAATATGCAGGTATTCCATGCCAGAGAAACCATTCCTTTTATTTCAACTGGCATCGATACTTTACATACCTGGACCCGGCATGCAGATACCAGCTGGATCAAGACCTGGCAAGGACAAGATTCATTGGGTAATGCTTTAAAAGGTTATGAACTCACTACTACACAGTTACGATGGACAGCTGCCAATCGGTATATAGATAGTACTTTACCACATACCAATATTTTTGCTTATCTGCCACAGAATTTCACCAATAAAAATACAGTGATTTACGCTGTGTTTGAAAACCAGAAGATCGTAGTAAACCTCATAGCAGATTTCAGATCGAGATCTTTTACTACCATGCGTATTCCAAGAGGTGCCAAAATCAGGATATTGAGTTTCTCCAGGCTGGGAAATGATTTATACCTAGGTACAAAGTTCGTAAATGATGTAGGAACCAATAACGTCTACAAAATTGAACCTGTTAAGAAAAGTCTTTCTGATATACTTGCTTACATTAATGGCCTATAGTAAGGAGCTATTAGCTAATAGCAGTTAGCCCTTAGCCAATTTTCTTATGTAAGTAGCTTTTCACTTTTATTGAAAAAAGCTAAAAGCAAGTAGCTAATGGCTAACAGCTTCAATATGACAAGGGTGTGGGATTTTGTATAGGGATCGCCAAGTGCGATCCTTATTTTTTGAAATCAAATAAAGTAGCCGTAAAAACTGCCCTTTCTCTTTTCTTCAACATTGCATCCCAGTTACCTTTATAGCGGAGAATTTTCGGAACAGTCAATCCTTCAAACTTACCCATTTCAACTTCCATCTGTACATTGAAATCGTAAACAAACGCTTTATAGCTGAGCGAGTAATTACGACCCATCACTTCCAATGTACGCTGATCAAACCATGTGGTCATTTGGTCTACCACTACCCTGTCGCTTTTCTCACCCAATGATTCTTTCGGTGTGATAGAAAATACATAACAGAGTTGTCCTTTATATTCTTCCAGATCGAGGCGATAGTCGTAGAGTTTATGCGCATCATCATCGTATAAATCCAGCTTGTTACCGATAAAAGGAATACCCGGTATTTTTTTACCCGGATTAAAAAACAACATCTTCAGTTGTTCCTTATGTTTTTCCATTCCTTTTTTATTGCTGGTACTTCTGGCATGTCCTTTCACGATATTATCTTCCCCACAAATCTTACCATTGGTAAAAAACAAACCAGCGTATAATTCAGGCGTCGTGTAATTGAATTCTCTTTTGCTATTATAAAAATCTCCGGTCACTTTTTCTTCCAGCACATCCATGGTTCTGCAACCGGCTTCTCTGTTTTGTCTTGTTTTGCTGTATAATGAAGCCTGCACCGCTCCTTTTTTATCCAGCATTTTGATATCGTTATAAGAAGTAAAACCCAATATGCGAAGGTTTCGGAAAGCCTTATAGAAAGTAGTGTCTTCTTTTATCTGTGTCAGCAATCTTTTGTAGTCGAAATTATTACGCACGACTACTTCCGATAAGGTAAAAGCCTGGTTATCTACCAATACAGCTGTATCCTGTGCCTGTACAGACGTTGATAAGATAATAAAAAACAGGAAGACTGTACGCATCATTTAATAAAAATCATTTTATAATCGACCCTTGCTTTGCCTTTGCTGATATCATTCAGTTTTCCCTGTAACATTTTTTTTCGCAGAGGCTTGAGGTAATCGATAAACAATTTACCTTCTATATGGTCATACTCATGTAGAATTACACGTGCGGTAATACCCTTGAATATTTCTGTTTTTGGTTGAAATTGCTCATCCATATATTCCAGCTCTACTTCTGCAGCACGAAAAACATCTTCCCGGATATTGGGGATACTCAGGCAACCCTCATTATAGGACCACTCTTCTCCCATTAGTGATTTGATCCGTGCATTGATAAATACACGTTTAATACCCGGTTCATCGGGATATTTCCCCTTATCTTCCGCTTCCTGATGCTCAAAAATCTGCATGCTGTCTACCACAAATAGCCGAATGTCCTTGTTAATCTGCGGCGCAGCAAGTCCTACTCCATTACTGGCATACATGGTTTCCCACATATCTTCAATCAGTTTTGTTAGGCCGGGATAATCGGCTGTGATCTCAGCTCCCTTCTTCCTGAGCACCTGCGCCCCATAAGCTACAATAGGTAGTATCATTGACTGTTCTGTTATATAATAAACTACAAAAATACCCCGAATTCGGGCAATACCCAAATAAGCAGATTTTTAGATGGCAGAGTGCAGATCTCAGATGTATGATGGAGGATGTCGGATTTTGCTAAGGGGGCTAATAGCAAATGGCATATAGTTTATAGCGTATAGTATAATACAAGGCTATACGCTATAAACTATATGCTATCAGAAATCATACATCTGACATCTGACATTTGCTATCTATTCCCTAGGTATTCCTGCAACATGATGGTAGCGGCAATCTGATCGATATTACCTTTATTCTGGCGGTCTTTTTTCTTCATACCCATATCAATCATAGCACGGGAAGCCATTTTTGAGGTATAGCGTTCGTCAACGGTGATCAGTGGTATGGCTGGAAATTCTCTTTTCAGTTGCTGAATGGCTTTTTTGACCAGAGGGGTGGCGTGGGTGGGTTTATCATCAAGGCCAAGCGGTTCACCAATCAGTATCAGTTCTACTTCTTCGGTTTGTATGTATTGCTTAAGAAATGTAATCAGGTCTTTGGAAGGAATGGTGGTTAATGCACTGGCAATAATCTGTAAAGGATCCGTAACCGCAATACCGGTTCTTTTACCACCATAATCTATACAAAGTATTCTTGCCATAAGGAAGTTGGAAAGTCCGGAAGTCAGAAAGACCGGAAGACTTTGATGCGAAAATAAGAAAAGCGAAGCAGATGGCAGATGTAGGATGGCGGATCGCTGATGTAGGATGTAGGATATCAGATGGCAGATCGCAGATTTATGACGGCTAATGGCTAATGGCTAATGGCTAATGGCTAATGGCTAATGGCTAATGGCTAATGGCTAATGGCTAATGGCAGAAACTGACGGGAGCTTCTGCATATTGTATCAATCCCTTCTTTTTTTGACTTTTAATTTTTGAATTTTGAATGAATATACTCACTACTGACTACTCATTACTCACCATTCACCATTCACGACTCACAACTCAAATCCACAAAGCCACGATCACCAATGCACCAAAAACCACGCTTGCAATACCATTGGCAGTCATGAAAGCGATATTTACTTTACTCAGATCATCTGGTTTTACAAGTGAATGCTGGTATACCAGCATGCCGGCAAATACGAGAAAACCGATCCAGTATAACCAATGGAAAGATCCGTACCAACCCGCCGTCAGAATACATAATGCACTTAGCAGGTGTAAGAGTTTGGAAACAGCCAATGCGTTTTTCTTTCCCAAAACAGAGGGAATGGAATATAATTTTTGCGACTGATCGAATGCAATATCCTGCATGGCATAAATGATATCAAAACCACTTACCCAGAAAATTACGGCCACTGAAAACAGAATGGGCAGCATAGCAAATTCGCCTGTTACGGCCAGATAGGCACCAATGGGCGCCAGTGATAAACCCAAACCCAATACCAGGTGACAAAAAATGGTAAATCGTTTGGTATAACTGTAAAAAAGAATCACAAATAAAGCTACCGGCGATAAGTAAAAGCAAATGGGATTGATAAACCAGGTAGCAAGCACAAAAAGCAGGCAATTCACGATCACAAAACGCAACGCACTATCGGGCGAAATAATGCCACTGGGAATTTCCCGAATGGCCGTGCGAGGGTTACTGGCATCAAACTGCCGATCGAGATAACGGTTAAAAGCCATAGCTGCACTTCTGGCCGTAACCATACAAACCAATACCAATACAAAGCTGATCACGTAAGGATGCACACGGCCACTCAGTTGTTCCTGCAACCAGCCGGCAGACATGGTTGTGGCTTTTTTAAAACCCAATACCAGACCGATCATGGCAAAAGGCAACGCAAACACCGTATGAGAAAACTTAACCAGACTCAGGTAATTTTTTACAACAGCCATAACAAATCTCAATATTGAATAACAAACAATGAAATAATGAAAAATAAGGAACCAGGCCTACAAGCCCCGAGGTTCAAGTTACAAGTTAACCCCTCGCCCCAAAAATCAAATCCGACATCAGCCATCCTACATCAGACATCTGACATCCGACATCTGCGATCAACCATTCCGCACAATCTCCCATAAAACAATCCCCGCTGCCACAGAAACATTCAATGAATGCTTCATACCAAACTGGGGTATTTCTATACATCCATCACAAAGTTTGAGTACTTCAGCATCTACTCCTTCCACTTCATTACCTAAAACAATAGCCAGCGGATAATGGTTCTTTGCACTGAACTCACCAAGTAAAATACTGCCTTCAGCCTGTTCGAGGGCAAATACCTGGTACCCTTTTTCCTTGAGTTTCAGCACAGCTTCAGCGGTAGAAGAAAAATGTATCCAGTCGATGGTTTCGGTAGCGCCCAAAGCTGTTTTATGGATATCCCGATGCGGTGGTTGAGGTGTATATCCGCATAAGCAGATACCTTCTACCAGAAAAGCATCCGCCGAACGAAATACACTACCCACATTGTGCATACTGCGGATATTATCGAGTACCACAATAACCCTGTTTTTTTCCGCTTCCTTAAATGCCGCTACCGATTTACGGCCCAGTTCATCCATGCTCAGTTTTCGCATCCCGCAAAGGTAAACTCAACCGCTTAAATAAAGCATATGGTTGGTGTAGTGAGATTGTTTAATTTGTAAGCTTATTCAGCTTATGGCTTATAGGTTATGGCGAATAGCATGTATATCCATCCAACTATATGCTATATGCTATTTTCCATAAGCCATAAACATAAACCCAAACCAACCAAAATGAGAAAAACAAACCGTTATGCCTGGTTATTGGCACTGAGTATGCCAATGGCGGCCATGGCTCAGGAGAAAGTAGACCTGGAAATGATGAAGAAAATCCGTGAAGAAGGATTGCAGCGTTCACAGGTAATGGATATTGCTTTTAACCTGACAGACAAAAGCGGCAACCGCCTTACCAATTCTGCCGGATATGCACGTGCTGCCAATTATGCAAAAGAAGCACTCACCAGTTGGGGCGTATCAAATGCCACATTGGATCCCTGGGGTGAATTTGGTAAAGGATGGGATCTGGAGAAAGCTTATGTGGCCATTACCGCACCATATTACAAACCCATTCTGGCATGGCCCAAAACATGGACAGCCGGAACCAAAGGTTTAAAAAATGCCGAGATCATGGTAGTAGAAGCAAAAGATACCTTAGCGATTCAGGCTTATAGTGGTAAATTAAAAAACAAGATACTGATCATTGATCAGCTGAATGAATATAAACACAGCTTCAAAGCAGATGCTGTACGTTATACCGATGAGCAACTGGCCAGAATGGCAGCAGTTACCCCTGCTCCACCCAATCCGGCCGGACCCGGTGCCGGACCTGCTATTCGTGGCTCATTGAATGTAGCAGCACGAGCGCTCAACTTATTAAAAGCTATGGCTCAGAAAGAAGGGGCCATCGGTATGTTTACCTCTGCTACACGTAACCACGATGGTACCATTTTTGCACAGGGTGGTGGAGCCTATAAAGGCAGTGATCCTGAAAACTTTTTGGATATGGCATTGGGTATCGAAGATTACAATACCATTTTACGCCTGGCAAAATCAGGTACGCCTGTAAAAATGGATGTAGATGTAAAAACAAAATTCCAGGATAAAGACTTACAGGGATACAATGTAATTGCTGAAATCCCAGGCACAGATCCTTTGTTGAAAGATGAAATTGTAATGATTGGTGCTCACCTCGATTCATGGCAAACAGGTACCGGTGCTACCGATAATGCATCTGGTTCTGCCGTTATGATGGAAGCAATGCGTATCCTGAAAACACTCGGTATACAGCCCAGAAGAACCATCCGTATTGGTTTGTGGAGCGGCGAAGAGCAAGGCTTACTGGGATCAAGAGGTTATGTAAAGAAAACCTTTGCAGACCCTGCCAACATGCAGCCATTACCAGCTCACGAAAAATTCTCTGCCTATTATAATATCGATAATGGTACCGGAAAAATCCGCGGTATTTATTTACAGGGCAATACGGAATGCAAAGATATTTTCAGTGCATGGTTAGCTCCATTCAATGATCTGGGCGCCACCACGGTTACCATCAGTAATACAGGTGGTACCGATCACCAGGCTTTTGATGGAGTAGGCTTACCGGGCTTCCAGTTTATTCAGGACCCTATTGAATACGATACCCGTACTCACCATAGTAATATGGATGTGTACGATCACCTGATTGCAGACGATCTTAAACAAATCGCCACAATCGTAGCAGCCTTCACCTACAACACAGCACAACGTGATGCCAAGCTGCCAAGAAAGCCCATGCCAAAACCGAGGAATTAATTTGGAAATTTGGAAATGT
Source organism: Sediminibacterium goheungense (assembly GCF_004361915.1). GTDB lineage: Bacteria > Bacteroidota > Bacteroidia > Chitinophagales > Chitinophagaceae > Sediminibacterium > Sediminibacterium goheungense. Next base: position 510,972 of record NZ_SNWP01000010.1, read on the forward strand.
GCTAATTTGGAAATCACAAATTGATTAATTGCCTTTTTGCTCTGCAAAAAGGCAATTTTCATTTCCAAATCTCCAAATTATCTCATTTCCAAATTATATATTTGCTGCTATGGCAAAATCGGCAGCAGATACTCCTTTAATGCAACAACACCGGGCTATTAAGCAGAAATATCCGGATGCGGTTTTGCTGTTTCGCGTGGGTGATTTTTATGAGACTTTTGGTGAAGATGCTATCATTGCTTCACGTGTACTCGGGATTACATTAACCAAGAGAAATAATGGAGCGGCATCTTCGAGTGAACTGGCAGGTTTTCCGCACCATGCACTCGATACTTATCTGCATAAACTGGTAAAAGCTGGTCACCGGGTAGCTATCTGCGATCAGCTCGAAGATCCCAAAACAGTAAAAGGCATTGTAAAAAGAGGTGTTACTGAAATGGTAACACCGGGCGTAGCCACCAACGATAAATTACTGGAACAGGGTAATAATAATTTTCTTGCTGCCATACATTTTACCGACACAGATACCGGTATCGCCTTCCTCGACATATCAACAGGTGAATTTTTTATAGCAGAAGGCAATACAGAATACATCGACAACCTTTTACAGGCACTCAAACCTGCGGAAGTTATTTTCCAGCGTAATTACCAGAAAGCATTCAAAGAAACACATGGTAACCGCTTCTACACCTATACCATGGAGAGCTGGATTTTTGATGCAGCTTTTACCACAGAAACCTTACTCAAACATTTCCAGACACATACCCTGAAAGGTTTTGGAGTTGAACAGCTCTCAAAAGCACTGGTAGCTGCGGGTGCCATTTTATATTACTTAAAAGAAACAGAGCATCCGAATATTCAACATATCAGCTCCATCCAGAGAATTGAAAAAGATGATTTTTTATGGATGGATCGTTTCACCATCCGTAACCTCGAAATATTGAGTACAGGAACCGAAAATGGCAACTCACTGCTGAAAGTAATAGACCATACAGTGAGTCCGATGGGTGCCCGCTTATTAAGAAGATGGTTGATCTTTCCGTTGAAAGATCCTGTAAAAATCAGGGAAAGGCTCAATACAGTTGAATACTTTGTATTGCATACTGATACTCGCAAACAACTAATCACCGCTATTGAAAGCTGTGGTGATATTGAGCGGCTGGTGAGTAAGGTTCCCAATAAAAAAATCAATCCCAGAGAGGTATTACAATTAGCCAAAGGATTAGAGCAGGTAGCGCAAATAAAAGCGTACTGTCTTACTGCAACTGATCCTTTATTGATGAAAGCTGCAGCGATACTAAATCCCTGTGAGGCACTTATAGAAAGAATTACAGCTTCCCTCACAGAGAATCCGCCGGTAGCGGCTAATAAAGGAGAAGTATTCAAAGCAGGCATACATACCGAACTGGATGAACTTCGCAGCATTGCTTCGGGCGGAAAAGAATTCCTGATCAATATTCAGCAACGGGAAGCGGAACGTACCGGTATCTCCTCGCTGAAAATAAGTTTCAACAATGTATTTGGTTATTACCTGGAAGTAACCAATTCACATAAAAATAAAGTTCCGGCAGACTGGATACGCAAACAAACACTGGCGAATGCAGAACGATATATTACGCCGGAACTAAAGGAATACGAAGAGAAAATTGTTGGTGCAGAAGATAAAATACTGGCAATTGAACTCGCTTTGTACGATCAGTTATTACAGGATCTGCAACCCTATATTAGCTCCATTCAGCAAAATGCACAGGTACTGGCACAGTTAGACTGTTTACTTTCTTTTGCAGAAACGGCCATACTGTATCAATATAAAAAACCAGAATTGCATGAGGGGCATATACTAGATCTGAAAGAAAGCAGGCACCCGGTGATTGAAAGAAACCTGCCACCGGGAGAACACTATATTACCAATGATATTTTGCTGGATCCTTCAGCACAACAAGTGATCATTCTTACAGGCCCCAATATGAGTGGTAAGAGTGCCATTCTTCGTCAAACAGCCTTAATTACACTCTTAACACATATCGGAAGCTTTGTACCTGCAGCAGTGGCCAAAGTACCTTTAACCGATAAAATTTTCACGCGTGTGGGTGCCAGCGATAACCTGAGCGGCGGTGAATCAACCTTTATGGTAGAGATGAATGAAACTGCGAGTATCATCAATAATATTTCAGAAAGAAGCCTGGTATTACTCGATGAAATCGGCAGAGGTACTTCTACCTATGATGGCATATCCATTGCCTGGAGCATTGTTGAATTCCTGCATGGATCAGCACATGCACCCAAAACGCTGTTTGCAACACACTATCATGAACTGAACGAACTGGAAGAAAAATTACCAAGGGTTAAAAACTTCCATGTTACCAATAAGGAAGTAGGAAATAAAATTATTTTCCTGCGTAAACTCGCTCCCGGTGGCAGTACCCATAGCTTTGGTATTCATGTGGCTAAAATGGCCGGCATGCCGCCTGCGTTAATTCAGCGGGCGAATGAAATACTCGCACAACTGGAAGAGAAACATGTAGATGAGGGAAGTCCGGAAGTCAGAAAGTCAGAAAGTCAGAAAGAGAGAATGCAGGAAGCCGTTAAAAATATCAGTGGCCCAAAAATGCAGCTTTCCATTTTTGATGCGCACTCCGAAACCTTCAATGATATCCGCAAAGCCCTCAACGAAATTGATATTAACAGGCTCACACCGGTAGAGGCTTTGATGAAGCTGAATGAGATTAAGGAAAAGCTGAAGTAGTCAATGGTCAATGGTCAATGGTCAATGGTCAATGGTCAATGGTCAATGGTCAATGGTCAATGGTCAATAAACGAAACTTGACCCCGACGATCAATATTGTGCAAACACAATATTTTTTTCATTCACCATTCACTCCCTACCACTCACTACTGACTACTCACTACTCACCCTTCTTCATTCACCATTCACCATTCTCCCCCTACAAATACCCCGTCCACCATTTCTGCCTGTTATTCATTTTGTAGGTATCATATCGCTTACACAATGGATAGAGACCGGCTACCACAGCTATCCAGATAAGGTAAACGATGGGTAATGAAAAACCGAAATCATTGGGTCTGAAAGCAAAATTCCCTGCAGCAATATCACTTACAGGTCTGCCCGTTGCGAAGAATAAAACGATGCAGAGTACATGAATGGTAAAGAAATGCAGGAGATAATAAAACATGGGCACACGTCCATATACACTCACAATATTTGTCCAGCTGCCTTTTACTTTTTCCAGCCATATCAGTAATAACAAAGCAGGGCCTAAAGTCATACACAGGTATAGTAAGGAAGGAGGATACTTGGTAACATTGAAAAAAGACAGGATGGTCATCACATTGTCTTTTTGCGTTGACCAGGGTACCAGGTCTCCATAAACATTGATCCAGCGAAGTATAAAGAAAGCTGCGATGGCTGTTAATCCCCAGCCCAGTAATAATCGTTTGCGTTTGGCAGCATCAAATTCTTTCACATACCAGGCACCCATACAATAACCCAGCAGCATTACACCCGGCCAGGGTATAAGGGGATAAAGAATAGCAAAAAACCTGCCATCCGCATAACTGGTAAAAAGTTGCTGGTGAAAGAATGCATGCCAGAAAGGAATTTCATTCATGTTATTGTAATTGAAGCCATCGAGCATATTATGCCCTACCACCATTACTATACCGATGATAAAGAGTACCCGTAAAGGCAGGTAAATGAGAAAAGACAAGAGCACCATTGATAAACCAATGACCCAGATTACCTGCAAACCAATAAAGCGATACAATGGATCGAATACAATCAGGAAATTGACCACTACGATTTCCAGTACCATTAAAAACAATCCACGTTTCAACAAAAATGATGATAGTTCTTTTTTGGTTTTCTTTTGCCCCGATAAAAAAGCAGAAGTACCTGAAAGAAACACAAAAATGGGTGCACAATAATGGGTGATCCAGCGGGTAAAGAATAATGCAGGTGTAGTACTGTTCAGGTTGGTTGGATCTTCTACCATCGCAGCAATATGAAAGAAGTCACGTACATGGTCAAGTGCCATGATGATCATTACCAGTCCACGAAGGATATCAATGGAAGATATTCTCCATTTTTCAGCAGTCAGGTTGTTGGTCATTGTTAGGGTTTGAGGAAAAGATACGAATTAAAAATTTACTTACCCTTTCCTCACCGGATTGAAATCCGGTGCAGGGAATCTAAACTTAGTAGTCAAAACAACCCGATTATAAATAACAAAGCCCCACATTTATGTGAGGCTTTGCGGACCGGACGGAACTCAATTATTGATTAAATATGATTATAAATCAATTTGTTATATAATATTATTAATATTTGTTGAAACTATGTTGAATCTTTGAGGCTAAACAAATTAAAAATCATCTGAATTAATGTTTATTACTGACAATGAATCTAAATTCTTACTTTTCATTTAAAATGTGAAAATAAGATAATATGGTTGAGAATTTATTCAAAGCATGTGTACAAGCAATAGAAAAAAAAATTTTAATTGAAAGGGCAAATTCAGCTGATAAAGAATTTCATTTTCAAAATTGGATACGAGACCGCATTAAAGATACCGGAGTAAATTTTGATGCTCCTGGACGAAATTCATTTCCTGATTTCCTATTTGTCGATACCCCTATTGGATTTGAAGTTAAAGGTCTTGCTTACCCAGGGCGTGACAAAACTTACGATGGCAATAGTCAAGTCCCTAAAGGGTTACATAACGGCAGAGAGATATTCTACATTTTTGGAAGATATCCAAAACAACCCGATGGGAATAAATATCCCGTACTAGATTTAATAATATCTCAAGGAAGTTTCCTAAATGCTGATTCAACGTATACTCATCAAAATAAAAACGCTAAGGGGTTTGGTAGTTATGGCGATATTATGATTCGTGACAGAAAAATGTATGTTATTCCTACTCCATTTAGTCTAGCTGATGGTTTAGCTCATAATTATACTTTGATACTGGATGCAAAAAAGTCTTTAGGTGATGAATTTATATGCGTAGGCGAACTAGCTAGGAAAGAGGCTGACAATTTACTTACATCTTATTCATTTAACTTAAAAACAAATGAAATCTTGGTCGCTACAGAACCAAATGTCAATGCAGGCAAAGAACATTTTTTTAAAGCATGGCGATTAAAACACCAAGGCGGCGATGCTGTAAGTATGAGGGCTTTAACTGCGATTATTGAAGAATTAGAAAATCTACCTGAAGAGAATGAGTAAAACAATTATTGAAGATGATAGTTTCCCGTTTGAAGTAATTTCAAAAATTGCTGAGAAGGAGAGTTGGCGTAAGGATATTAATCGACCAATTTACCACTTGCACAAGTGGTGGGCTAAGAGATTGGGATCAGTATTCAGAGCTATATTGTTAGGCTGTGTTCTTGATAAAGAAGAAAACTTGATGGATAAGTTTTATTCTTCTAATCAATACAAGGATCAAGTAGTGGCTGATTTGTTTATGGGGAGTGGTACAACAATTGGTGAAGCTGCCAAATTAGGTATGACTTCTTTCGGCTGCGATATTAATCCTGTAGCAGTTGAATCTGTTCGAGTAGCTTTAACACCATTTAATGAAGAAAGACTTGAAGTTGAGTTTAAAAAACTTGCAGCTAAAGTAAGCGCTTACTTACTTCAATTTTATAAATCCAAAGATTCAAAAGATATAATATGCGATGTCTTGTATTACTTCTGGGTTATGCAGTCTATTTGTAAAAAATGTAATACACGAAATGATTTATTTACCGATTATATATTATCTAAAGACGCATATCCGCAGCGTAAGCCGAAAATAAATGTTATATGCCCTAAATGCAATGAAATATTTATTGAAAATTATGAAAAAAAAGATACTATATGCCCATCTTGCAAATATGAGTTTGTATTTAGAAAAGGTAATTCAAAGGGTTCAACTTTTATATGCTCTATGTGTAATTCTGAGCAAAAAATACTTGAAAACATAAAAGGTGAAATTCCAGCTTTTAGGCTATTTGCAAAACTTATAATTGATTCGGATGGCAATAAGCAATATTTAAAATGCAATGATTATGATTTGCAAATGTATGATCAGGCTGTAGAAGAACTAACTGACTTGTTAGAAAGTAATCAAATTAAAATACCAGATTTAAATCTTGAAAAAGGATATAATACGACACAAGCCATTAAATATGGATTCAAGAATTGGTCAGATTTTTTTAACCCTCGGCAATTATTGTTATTAGGTAAATTACAAAAAGAGATTTCCACTATTGACGATGAGATTATAAGAGATATTTTCTCAATGATTTTTTCTAGTATTCTGGAATTTAATAATCGATTTGCATCTTATAAAGGTGAAGGAACAGGCGCTGTAAGACATATGTTTTCAAATCATGTTTTGAAACCAGAAAAGCGTCCCATCGAGGCTAATCTCTGGGGTACAACGAGAAGCTCAGGTTCATTTTCTGGTATTTTTAGAAATCGGCTAAAGCGAATTATCAATTATAAAAATAATCCCAAGGAAGTTCATTTAACAAGCAATCATAATGCCAAATATTCATTAAATAATATTTTAGTAAGGAATTGGGATACGGAAGAAATTAGATTTGATGGAGCTGTTTATCTACGATCAGGAGACTCATCATCCTTGCCTCTAGAAAATGGATCTGTTGATTTTGTAATTACCGATCCTCCCTTTTTTGATAATGTACAATATTCTGAATTGGCAGATTTTTTTTATAGCTGGCTTCGTTTGTACCCACATGGATTCATATTGAACGACAGAGAAACTACCAGAAATAAATTAGAAGTTCAAGATACCGATTCGGTCACATTTTCAAAAAAATTAGAAAATGTATTTAAGGAAGGAAATAGGATTTTAAAACCCGATGGTTTATTGGTTTTTACTTATCATCATTCGCGAAATGAAGGCTGGATTTCGATTGCTCATTCAATAGAAAAAGCTGGATTTTACGTTATTAATACTCATCCAATAAAAGCCGAAATGTCCGTAGCAGCTCCAAAACAGCAGGCTAAGGAACCAATACAACTAGATATAATAATTGTTTGTGGAAAAATTTTAGATAATGAGAATCGCAGCTTTTCTATCAGCGATGCCGAAAAAAAAGCTGAATTAAAAGCGAAACGAATGGAATCGCAGGGATTCACCTTAACGGAAAATGATAAAAAGGTAATTCTTCAAGGAGAGCTTCTTAAGACAGACTATTTCCTTAAGTCGGAAACTCCTTGGGTTTGATATCCAACATAAAATTTGTTAATTAGAGTTAAAACTAAATTACTATGAATTTGCTTGATGGTGAGAAAATTACAATTGATAATGAAATTCCATTTGGTCAGACCACTCTTGTGGATGAAGAAATCAATGAAAAATATATCCGAGGAGAAGTTAGAATAGTAACCGAACAAGGACGATATCCATTGACAGCTATAAAGGGTATGTTAGATGGCGATGATTACTTATTAAACCCAGAATTTCAAAGGCGTCATAGATGGAGTTATGAGCAAAAATCACGTCTTATCGAATCTTTTATTATGAATGTTCCCATTCCACCAATTTTTTTATATGAAGACAAATACTCTCATTACGAAGTAATGGACGGGCTGCAAAGGCTAACTGCCATTTATGAATTTTATCAAAATAAATATCCACTTACAGGCTTGGAGTTATGGTCAGAATTAAATGGGAAATTTTATAATACCTTACCATATCAGGTTCAGAAAGGGATAGATCGGAGATATCTTTCTGCAATCATAATACTAAAGGAAACTGCAAAAGATGAATTCGAAGCATTAAGATTGAAACAATTAGTGTTTGAGAGAATAAATAGTGGAGGAGTAAAGTTGGCGCCTCAAGAGTCAAGAAATGCTATCTATAATGGCTATTTCAATGAAATGTGTATCAAGCTATCTCGAAATAAATATTTATGTCAGATGTGGAATATACCTATTCCTGATAAGGATGAACTTGAGAAAGGAATATTAAACGAGGAACTCATAGCTAATGATTTCTTTCGAGAAATGGAGGATGTCGAATTCGTTTTACGTTTTTTTGCCAATAGACAGCGAAATGAATTATTTAATAGAGCTAATGCAAAAAACCTTCGCGACTACTTAGATTTTTATTTAAATAAAGCAAATAAATTTCCAAAAGAAACTATTCATGAACTTGCTAGCATTTTTGATTCTACTGTAGAATTCATATATGAGTTATTGGGTGAAAAGGCATTTTATATTTATCGGGAACGGAATGGTAATTGGTCATGGTACAACCGTGCAACGCTCGTTGTATATGATCCATTAATGTTGGTAGCTTCTGAATTTTATAGGCAAAAGGATTCTATTTTAAATCATAAAAGTGTTGTTGACGAGATTTTTGCTGAGTTTTATAAAAAGAACTACGAAACATTTGGTGGAAGGAATGTAAACCCAGGAGTGATAAATACACGAATAGAACTTTTCAGAGAATTATTTAAAAGCTTAGCCAAAAAATAATGGATGCGATAAAAAATAAATTCCACCAGGACTTAGCTAATCTTAGAAAGCTTATTGAATTTTACGATATTGAAAATAGATTGTTATCTGACTGGAATTTAACTCAAAAAATACCTGAAGTTGAATACTTAGCAGAACTCGTTAATAAATTTACTGACTTTAATTTAGAAAAACGTGTTTTTAATTATAACAGTGTTATAATCTCATTATACGGTTTTTTTGAAAAATTTATAGAAGATTGCCTTATTGCTTATGTATTAGCATTAAATGAGTTGGTCGAAAATTATAACTCTTTACCTGAATTAGTTAGAACATCCCATTATAGACTTTCTTTAGCCATCTTGAATAAAATGGATCAAGATAGGTATCGCGGAGGATATACTAAAGAATCAGTAATAAAAAACCTATATGAATGTATCACGCTTCATGAGTCATATCAATTAAATAGTGAAGCGTTTTCTCAGCATAGCGCAAATTTCCGACAACAAGTTATTGATCAATCTTTCACTTATATCGGATTAGAAAAAATAAGTGCTGTATTGCTTAAGGATTCAATCTTTTATAATTACTTGTTACATAAATTACAAAAGACAGATGTTAGTGAAATTAGCTTCGATGAAGCATACTTTGAATTGAATGACTTAGCAGAAAGGCGTAATGAGGTTGCTCATGGTGTACCTAGTTCTATACTTAGTAGTCCAATTCTATTGGACTATATCGTCTATTTTGAGTATTATGCAGTAGCTATGGTTGTGACATTGCAGAAAAATTTAGACATAATTCATTTAGAAGAATATGGAAAAAGATTAGGCGAAATAACTGATGTTTTTAAAAATGGGACTGTAGTATGTTTTACGACGAATAATGTAGAAATAAAAGTCGGTGATATTTTAGTTGGCAAAAATGAGCATGGAATTGTTAAGGGATTTATTAAAAGCATTCAAATTGACGATGAATTCGTAACATCAATTGCTGGAGGTGATTCTGAAATTGGAGTAGAGCTTGACGCAAAATTTAAGAAGACACATCAACTTTTTTTAATTTCAAGCAATTAAAGACATTTCGAATATTGTAGTATTCTACTTTTATAGATGGTGTATGTTTTTTATTCCTTTATGTTGAAAAAGTAATTCTAAGATTTATTTCAGTTTATTTGATTTCTTTATTTTCCTTTTTAACAACCAGCTATTTTAATTTATAAGAACATTTTATTTTAGATAAAATATTCTTATGCGAAATACTACCAAACTGAAAATTATCCTAGAAGATTACAATGTCGACTTTTCAATGAATGGGGGTGAGTATATTACATTAACGCTTTATGATAAGGAGACCGGTGATCTTGAAGAATTCGAAAATAAAAGCTACACAAGCTTAATTACTTCAGCCTATTCCTTTGCAAGGAGAATGAAGAAGAATAACGTTGTATATGAGGACTAACTTTTAATCTCATTTTGAGAAAAATATTCATTCAGCTTTCGAGGAATTTCTTCCTGTATAAACTGATTAGCAAGAGTACCCTCAATCAATTTCCAATCTATCCGCTTTTTGTGTAAACCTTTACTTTTTAATAGGGGACGATTATTTCTAAAAATAATTTTTTTGTTCCTTGCCTGAACCTCAAAAAATTCGAACAGGGCAGTTTCATGCACTTTCCGAACCCTCAATTTTATTAGGCCAGAGATGTATTTAACCTGGATCATGAAGCTGGTAGCAATAATCATATTATTACTAAAATTTTTAGCATAAAAATAGGGTAAAAATCTCCCCCATTTTTTAAAATCTGATTTGATGCTCTTTTTGGGTTCAAATAAGAAAAGATGAAACAAGCACTCCTATTAGTACCTGAAGAGCTATTAAACTCTATAAATGAGAAACAGGACAAAATTCTGAAGCTCCTGGAGAATTCAAGTTCTCATCCAGTTACCGACTATATAACTGAAAAAGAAGCTATGGAAATTTTTAAAAGAAAATCAACCTGGTTCTGGCAAATGAGAAAAAACAAGGCTCTTCCATTCAGCAAGATTGGCAAAGCCATTTATTACTCAATTACAGATATTAAAAATCTCCTCGAAAAATCAAAACAAAAAAATTCATTGACAACTAAAATTTAGTCTCATGCCTAAAGAAGCTATTAACCTAGATCTTTTACTTAACAGAATACTTAATGGAGAAATTAGAATGGATAAACCCTTATTAATTCTTCAAGATGACAATCACCTTACCTTTCCAATTTTTCAAGATTCAGGCTTGAATATTTTACTAGGAAATGAAGGTCATGGTAAAACCAAGTTTTTGACTCGGTTCATTTATCAATTCCTTGATATGATGGAAGAAGAAGATCTCCGTTTTAAGAACTTTAGAATACTATACATAGATACAGAAAGACCAGAATCACAATATGCTAATTCAATCAACCACATTTTTGAAAAAGCTAATTTTCCTCCGAATGAGATATTTAAAAGATTAGAGTTTATTTCAACAATAGATCTTACAAGCGCTGAAATGAAAAAAGCACTCCAGGATCATCTCGAAAAAAATAAAGACATTAAGTATGTCATTATCATTGATCATATTTTGCCTTTTGTCAATGATATGAATAGTATCAATGAGGCCTCAGATATAGATATTTTTTTAAAAAAACTTATTTCGGCTGGTCATTTAATCATAGTTAGCACACATAAACCTAGTAGCGGTTATTTAAAAGGGTTAGGGCATATTGGAAGTACTTTACAAAGATTAGCGTCTTTCATTCTAGAAATATCCAACAACACTGAAGGGGACGGCTTCCAAGTAAAGCAAATAAAATCTCGTGTATCTGCAAGAACAAATAACATCCTTCACTTGACAAAAGATGAATTCGGAAATATTGACTCTTCTAGAAGTTACACAATAAAAGAGAGTGAAAGAAAAGATGAGAGAGAGCAAAAACAAGAACTAGCAAAAGAAATCCTCAAGGAGTTTATAAATAAGGAGTTTGCAACCAAGAAACAGTTGTTTGAAATAATTCAGATAAAGGCTAGTATATCAAAAAAATCTTCTAATGTTTATAAATTTTATGACGACTTTTTAAAAGACTATATCTCATTTGAAAACAATGAATATTCACTAACTGATCTAGGCAAGAAAATAATCGATAATGAGTAACAGAAATAAATTATTTACCTGCATCGTCTTTTTTCCAGATGAACTAGCTAGGAGGCCAAGAAAATACCGAAACATAAATAACATATCAAGATTTGAAAGGTTCGCAGAAAAAGAGGAAGCACTTTACTTTAATGTATATTCGAAAAAGACTAATGAATTTATTCAAAGAGTTTATACAAATAAGAAAGCCGGACAAGCCGGCTAGGAAGCTATTTCCTTTTTCTTTTCAATACAAATATCACGGTTAAATAAGAGTATACCTAGAAGTAAGTTTTCATTCTGATATTGAAATTTTCAATGAAAGAATTAACCGCTTTTCTTTTGACCTTCAAAAGAAACCCTCTTTTTTCACTTTCAATTCTACTATGTAGAATTGAAAGTGAAAAAAAGTGATAGATGAAAACTTATTGAAGGTCAAAAGAAAAATCACGATGTTGAAAAATGTTTTAGCTTATTTTGAAATTTCGTTTTTGATGATAATACAATACTTTTTTGAGTCATATATTGCTTCATTGTATTTTCAGTAATTCCTCTAATACCGAAAACCTGGATTAGTATTTGTGCCATTTCTTCTTTGCTTGTATCAATATATCCCATGTCTTTCAATAGACTAAAAATATAAGCTATGTCTTTAGGCTTAGTACCTGAGTTAAGTTTAATGGTTCCATAATGAACTACCCCACTTTTTTCTTCATTTAAATAATCAAGAACTATCTGTGAGCATATTTTTGTTTCTTCAAAGTTTTCAGGTCTTTGCGGGTGTAAACTTTCAGATCCGGCTCTTTGTTCGCAAAATTTTGAAATGAAAGGACGGCATGCTTTTTTTTCATCGAATGTCAACGTAAGCCACTTCTTTTTGAAAAATTCAAAAGCCTCTCCAGGATCTAATATTATTGTATGGATGATAGAATTAGTAAATTCAATTATTTCTTTTGGTTTCATCATTTTGCAGATTTTTGTTTTGAAATCTGTATTTTTTGAATTGAATCAAATATGCGTTGTTGAGTTATTTTACCATATATCTGAGTAGTCTTGATACTTGAATGTCCTAATAACATACTCACATCTTCTAAAGGCATATTATTATTTAAGCAAATCGTTGTTGCGAATGTGTGCCTTGCTACGTGGTGCGTAATACTTCTTTTTATTCCAGCTAGATCGCCTATAACCTTTAGATAGCTATTTACTTTCTGGTTACTGATCTTAGGAAGAAGCTTATTTAACACTTTCCTTTCCGGCGAACCTTTGTACTTATCAATGATTTTCTTTGCTTGGGGCAAAAGTGGTATCTCAATGGCCCTACTTGTTTTCTGTTGTATAAACTTAATAGAAGGCTTATTCTTGTAGGATGAAAGGTGACTCATTGTGAGATCTTGGGCATCCTGAAATCGAAGACCGGTATAAACGGAAAACAAAAAGAGATCTTTCACCTTATCCAGGCTTTGATTATGGGATAGATCTATTTTTAATAAAATATCAATTTCTTCCTGGCTTAAAAATTCTCGATCAGTCTTTACTGTATTGAGTTTAAAATTGGCGTAGGGTTGTTTGAAAATATGGCCTTCAGCAAGTGCCTTCAAGAGGATGGTTCGAAGTCTAGAATGATACTTATTTATAGTATTCTTATGCAGATCATATTCTTCCTTTAAGAATAGATCGTAAGCATTAATAAAACTATAATCAACTTGATCTATATATATGTCCTGCGACTTATACTTTTTTGCGAGAAACTGATTTAGACTTTTGAATGACTGGTGGTATTTATTAAGAGATATCTTCTTGATCTCATTTCTGATCTTAATTTCTTCAATATGCTGCTGAAAATAGGCCAATAGACCAATATTGACCTTTTGCTTGCCGGTGAGTAGTTCCTTAAGGATGGCCGCTGAAACAGGCTTATTCTTCTTTTCCAGGTCAATGATCAGTTCATAGACCTTCGCCTTCCTTTTTACAAGCTCCTGGTTGACTAAATGATTGCTTTTCGTTAGTTGTTCTTCCTGGTTCCAGTCCTTAGTTGTTGATACATATCCGGTATGTAGTTCTGCTTTCTTACGATCGAGCGTAATACGTAAGTAAATGGGTAATTCTCCCTTAGTGGTACGTGTAGATAGCAGATAATATTTGAGAGAGACTTTCGCTGCCATGTTGAAACATTTGGATTTTGTTGAATCCTTGTTGAAACAATTTAGCGAAAAAATGCGAATCTTCCTGAAGGATAATGAAACAAAAAGACCTTGTAATAAGGATTACAAGGCCTAAAGAATCTAGGTGGAGAAACCTAGCGGACCGGACGGGACTCGAACCCGCGACCTCCGCCGTGACAGGGCGGCATTCTAACCAACTGAACTACCGATCCGTGATTACTGGAAAACCAGTTAGATCATCCTGAAAACTTCCCTTTCAGTCCGTTTTCGGGACGGCAAAGATAAGGGTAAACAGTTTTCATAAACAAATCTTTTCAGGAAAAAATCTGATCCCCTAATTTTACCGCTCTAAACGATCATTATGCCCCAATACCCAAACAGACAATTCCTTGATTTTGAGAATCCTATCAAGGAACTGTACGAACAAATTGAGGATACCAAAAAACTGGCCGAGAAGAACCCTAAAATAGATTATACCAATACCCTCAGGCAACTGGAAGACTCTATCATTGAAAAAAGAAAAGAGATTACCAGACACCTTACGCCCTGGCAGCGCGTGCAACTTAGCCGCCATCCAGACAGGCCCTATACACTTAAGTACATCGATAAAATGTGTACCGACTTTGTAGAGTTGCATGGCGACCGCAGTTTTAAGGATGATAAGGCCATGGTAGGTGGTTTTGCCAAACTCGATGGAGAAACCGTCATGTTTATTGGCCAGCAGAAAGGTACCAATACAAAACTCCGCCAGCTGCGTAATTTCGGTATGGCCAATCCGGAGGGTTACCGCAAAGCACTCCGTTTGATGAAGCTGGCCGAAAAATTTAATAAGCCCGTTGTTTGTCTCGTAGACACCCCAGGTGCTTTCCCCGGTCTGGAAGCAGAAGAAAGAGGCCAGGGTGAAGCCATTGCCCGCAATATCTATGAGATGATCCGTTTAAAAGTACCTGTTATTGTAGTCATCATCGGCGAAGGTGCATCAGGTGGTGCACTGGGCATTGGTGTGGGCGATAAGGTATTGATGATGGAGAATACCTGGTACACAGTAATTTCGCCGGAAAGCTGTAGCTCTATTTTATGGCGCAGTTGGGACAAAAAAGAAACAGCTGCAGAACAGTTGCGTCTTACCGCCACAGACATGAAGGGTTTCGGTCTGGTAGATGAAATTGTACATGAACCCCTGGGTGGTGCCCACTGGGATTATACAGAGGCTGCTGAAATCCTGAAGTCATACCTGGTAAAAGCCCTGGCAGAAATAAAAAATACAGACCCCGCCCAGCGTGTCAATAACCGTATTGAGAAATATGGTAAGATGGGATTCTGGGAAGAAGCGGTGTAGAAATGTCCAAATAAGGAATGAGAAATAAGGAATCAGAAAGTAAGTTATATATCATCTAAAAGAGTCTTATAAAATGTCTTTGAGAACGCAATTGAGAGGAACGGGTGTAGCATTGGTAACACCATTTAAAAAAGACCTGAGTGTAGATTTTGATGCACTGGGCAGGGTGATTGATGCTATGATTAGTGGCGGGGTGGAATACCTCATCACTTTAGGTACCACCGGTGAAACCCCTACCCTTGAGAAAGAGGAGAAGAAAGACATTGTAAACTATACTTTTGAAAAAGTAGCAGGTCGCGTTCCTGTAGTAGTAGGTGTGGGTGGTAACAATACCCATGAAGTAGTAAAGGACCTGGGTTATTTTCCTTTGGACAAAGCTGCTGCCGTACTAAGTGCAGCCCCTTATTATAACAAACCCTCACAGGAAGGTATATACCAGCATTACAAAGCAGTGGCCGAAGCTTCACCCAAACCTGTTATTTTATACAATGTACCCGGCAGAACGGGTCGTAATATGAGTGCTGCCACTACCCTGCGCCTGGCACATGAAGTAGCCAATGTAGCAGGTATGAAAGAAGCCAGTGGCGATATGGTACAATGCA
Source organism: Sediminibacterium goheungense (assembly GCF_004361915.1). Taxonomy (GTDB): domain Bacteria; phylum Bacteroidota; class Bacteroidia; order Chitinophagales; family Chitinophagaceae; genus Sediminibacterium; species Sediminibacterium goheungense. The sequence goes on from NZ_SNWP01000010.1 coordinate 526,722, forward strand.
TGGAAATTCTGCGCGACAAACCTGCTGATTTTCTGGTAGTGAGTGGTGATGATGCACTGGCCATGGCACAGATTGCCTGCGGAATGGATGGTGTCATCAGCGTAGCTGCCAATGCTTTTCCAAGGCAGTTTTCAGATATGGTACGCGCTGCATTAAAGCATGATTTAACAATGGCCAAACAAATCAATGATCCATTATTAAAAGCGTATGATCTGATGTTCGCAGAAAACAATCCTGCCGGCGTAAAAGCATTTATGTTTGAACAGGGATTGATTGAAAATGAAGTACGTTTACCGGTAGTGCCCCTCAGCAGTGGTTATCATGCATCGATAAAACAATACCTGGGTAAATAATAATGCCCTACTCCTTTTGGCAACAAAAGACGCGATAGCTGAATAGTAACAGTCAATAAAACATCTAAAAAGGCCCCGGTTTGGGGCTTTTTTTATTCTTCTGCCAGCTATCAAAGTCTGGAAAAACGCAATCAATACGATGCCGAAATACTATAAAGTTCCCACCGTAATAACCAGTTTAAGGGTATTTTTTCAGCACAAAACAATGACATCCTAAATCCTTTATTATCAGGGATTTACTCAAAGCAACAACACAGCAAAAACACAGCATCAACACAGCTCAACACAAAAACAGTGTTAAACCCTGTATATGCAGTATATGAGCTATGGAAGATACCAGAACGAATACGGGGACCTGATAAGGTAAGAAAAGCTTTTTTGCTTCACTGAACACGTGTGGCAATCCATCAATAAATGTAAACACACGGTTAATTCTCAGCATCCGGGCCACGGCATCTCTGATTATTTTCGAAATAACAGATATGCTTATTATGCGTGTACTTTTATTATTGGCTATTGGGGTTTCTATCAACATCCATGGTTATTGTCAGCCTGTTACGGATGCACCCCGTAAGAAATTAATTGAAAGCTTTCCACAGGCAGTACTGGCAGCGCCACTTGCCGAACTGAAGCTCGATACTTTTTATAAAAAGTATACCGATGCTTTCGGCATTCCGGTAGTATCCTCAAAAAAAGTACCGGATGACGCATTGCTGGTAGCGCGTGATATCATTAATTATATGTTGTTGAAAAGACCTGATATCCGTTCTGCTTTAGTAAAGCAAGGTGCACGATTACTTATCATGGCTGAAACAGAAATGGAAACCGACTTACCGGAAAGAAGCAACTGGAAAAAACCTGCCAGAGATGATCGCCGTCTTACACCCGGAGAAAGAGACAATTACGATAAGCCGGGTGGTATTGCCAGCATGAGTGATAAAGAATACTGGAACAAAAGAGCACGTGGTATGGGCGGCACCATTACCTCCTGTGCCGAAGAAAATATTCTTGGTTATGCAGGCACCCGTTATTATGGTGAAAACATTCTGGTACACGAGTTCAGTCACAATATTATGAGTGCGATGCGTGTAGCAGATACTTCCCTCCTTCGTCGTATTAATACCGCATACGCCAATGCCAAGGAAAAAGGAAAGTATAAAGGGCAGTATGCCATCAATACGGTTGCCGAATACTGGGCAGAAGGTACACAATGGTGGTTCTGGTCGAACTATGAGTTTTATGATGGCGATACACGTATCCAATCGCCTGATGACCTGAAAGCCTATGATCCGGATTTATATGCATTGCTGGAAGAAGTATACTGGGGGCATCAAATTCCTACAGATGTTTATTATGGAAAAAATGTAAGGCCGGCAACTCGGATGAGGAAATGATGGTTTCAGGTCATGGTTTACTAATCAATTTTGATTTCGTTTATTTCAGGATGGACAGGATGGATGCTTACTTACTATTGTAAGCATAAAAAGATTCGGCTATTCCTTCTTCGATCCTTCTTTTAACTGTTTATTCATGTACGAATAAGCTTTACTGATGAGTTTGCTGTAGGAAGGGTCTTCGAAAGTCATGGCAGTACCGGTTTCTTTGTGAAACAGGTTAACAATCATTTCTTCTTTCTCATTTAAAGAAAGATCAAGATGATAATGTTTGAGTATGGCTTTCAACTTGGTAGTATTCCGCATGCATAAAAATAAGCATTCACCATTCCATTTAGCATGAACCCATACTTACTGCAGCATTTTACTGAGCGCATATTCCACACCTCGTAATTCAGCAAGACCTTTTAATCGACCGATAGCTGAATAGCCCGGATAGGTTTTTTTGTTAAGATCGTCCAGCATCTGATGCCCGTGATCGGGTCGCATGGGAAGAGAGATATTTCTTCTTTTCTGAATAGCCAGCACCTCTTTAATCACTTCATACATATCTGTATCACCAGCCAGGTGTGCTGCTTCATAGAAATTACCTTCTGTATCTCTTTTCGTATTGCGCAGGTGAAGAAAGTGTACCCGATCACCAAAACGTTGGAGCATTTTTACGATATTATTATCTGCACGCGCGCCATATGAGCCCGTACAAAAACACAATCCATTGGCAGGCGAATCAACTGCATTCAGCAGATAAGCGGCATCAGCTTCAGTACTAACAATACGGGGCAACCCCAAAACAGGATAAGGAGGATCATCCGGGTGAATAGCCATAACAAGTCCGCAGGCTTCCGCTACCGGTACCACCTGCTGTAAAAAATAAACCAGGTGCTCTTTTAATTTATCTGCATCAATATTTGCATAAGTCTTCAATGCAGCGAGTACCTGCTCAGCTGTAAATGCATCATCGCTACCTGGCAACCCAAGTAAGAGGTTCCTGAACAACTGCTCTCTGTCCTCTTCACGCATATTATTGAGCCATATTAAAGCTGCTTCCTTTTCTTCTGCACTGTATTCGTTTTCAGCACCAGGTCTTTTTAACTGATATAAATCGAAGGCAATAAACGACAGTCTGTGAAAATACAAAGCCTTACTTCCATCAGGCATGGTATAGGCAATATCTGTTCTTAGCCAATCAAGAATGGGCATGAAGTTATAGGTGATGACTTTAATACCACATTCAGCCAGATTACGTAAACTGATTTTATAATTTTCAATATGTTTGATATAATCACCATTCTGTTTCTTGATATCCTCACTTACGGGCAGGCTTTCCACAACTGTCCAGCTCATACCGGCAGCTTCAATCAGTTCTTTTCGTTTCATAATCTCAGCTACCGGCCATACATCGCCGACCGGAATCTGGTGTAAAGCAGTAACCACACCGGCACAACCGGCTTGCCTGATATCAGATAATTTAACCACATCATTGGGTCCGTACCATCTCATGGTCTGGTGCATTAACATAAAGCAGGTATTACAGTGAAATAAAAGATGCGGCTGAAGTATTGAACGCTTCAACCGCATCATGGGTTTAGGTTTATGATCTACTTCAATATTTAAATATAACGATTGATCAGGTTTTCCAGGTATTCCTGTTTACCGCTTTTTGGTGCGGGCTCTCCCTGTTCTATTGCATAATTTCTCAGATCCTCCAGTGTAAGTTTCCCTGCTTCAAATTCTTTTCCTTTACCGCTGTCGAAAGAAGCATAACGTTCTGTCCTGATTTTTTTATAATCAGACTGGTGCAATACTTTGTCTGCTACCACCAATGCGCGGGCAAAAGTATCAATACCACCAATATGTGCATGGAACAGATCTTCCGCATCGGTACTGTTTCTTCTGATTTTCGCATCGAAATTAATACCACCACCAGCGAATCCACCTGCTTCAACAATTACCAGCATGGCTTCTGCCAGTTCATTGATATTATTGGGGAACTGATCGGTATCCCATCCATTTTGATAATCACCGCGGTTCGCATCAATAGAACCGAGAATGCCCGCATCTGCAGCAATCTGAAGTTCATGTTGGAATGTATGACCTGCAAGTGTGGCATGGTTTACTTCGATATTCAGTTTGAAATCATTCAGTAAATCGAACTGACGTAAAAATCCAAGTACCGTTTCACTGTCATAATCATACTGATGTTTGCTTGGCTCACAAGGCTTAGGCTCAATAAAGAAAGTGCCTTTAAAGCCTTGTTTACGTGCATAATCTTTGGCAGTGTGCAGGAAACGGGCAAGATGTTCTTTCTCACGTTTCATATCGGTATTGAGCAAAGTCATATATCCTTCGCGACCACCCCAGAACACATAGTTTTGTCCACCCAGTGAAATAGTAGCATCCAATGCAGCTTTTACCTGCGCTGCACCATGTGAAAGCACATGAAAATCAGGATTGGTAGCCGCACCGTTCATATATCGTCTGTTCGAGAAAAGATTGGCTGTACCCCACAGCAGTTGAATACCACTTGCTTTTTGTTTTTCGGCAAAATACTCACTGATAGCCTGTAATCTTCTTTCATTTTCTACCACGTCATTGCCAAAGTCAACAGCATCCACGTCATGAAAGCAATAGAAAGGCAGACCGAGTTTGGTCATAAACTCAAATGCTGCATCGGCTTTGTCCTTTGCTCTTTCAACTGCATCTGATTTTTTGTCCCATGGAAAAATATGTGTGGGTTCACCAAAAGGATCCGCACCACTTCCACAGAAGCTGTGCCAGTATGCACAGGCAAAACGCAACCACTCTTTCATGGTTTTTCCGGCCACCACTTTATTTTCGTCGTACCAACGATATGCCAGCGGGTTATCAGAATCCACGCCTTCATACCTGATCTGTCCGATACCTTTGAAATACTCTTGTTGTCCTAATACGATTGACATAATGCTTGAATAAGTGTATGAAACAATAAAGATATTTTTAATTAACAGAAACAGCTTCCTGCTGTTTCAATATTTCCATTCTGTTTTCCAAAGATGATTTCCATGCTGCATAACGTTCTTCATATACATCTGTATGTGAAGGATGAATAATACTTACCGGCTTTCTACCGGTGGCGGCTTCTGCAACGCTGCTGAAAATACCTGATCCTATACCTGCACCTATGGCAGCGCCGTAACTTCCATCACCTTCATAAAATTCAACAGATACCTGATTTACCCCTGCGAAAGCGTGGGTAAATACATCACTCAGAAACAGATTGGCTCTGGAAGCACGTACGACCTGTGGATTCATTCCGTTTCCACGCATGATATCCAATCCGTAACGGAAAGAAAAAGCAATTCCTTCCTGTACGGCCCGCACCATATGGGCACTGCCATGAATATTCAGGTCAATCTGTTCAAAATGCGCACCTACAATCTGGTTATTAAGCATGCGCTCTGCGCCGTTACCAAAAGGAATAGCCAGCAATCCATCAGCACCAACCGGCACTACTGCTGCAGCTTCATTCAAAGTGGCATAAGATTGCCCGCCACCAGTAATGGTCCTGATCCATTTATTGAAAATACCTGTTCCGTTGATACAGAGTAATATGCCAATTCTTCTGAGTGCTTCGCTATGGTTTACATGTGCAAAGCTATTGATCCTGGAATATGGATCGTATCCCAATTCATTACTTACGCCATAAATAACACCTGAAGTACCGGCTGTTGCCGCCACTTCACCGGGTTCCATCACATTTAATGAAAGTGCATTGTTGGGTTGATCCCCTGCTTTGTACGCAATAGGTATACCAGCCTGTAAAGACAGCCTTGTGGCTACAGATTCTTTTAAGCTACCATGAGAGGTAAACAAAGGTTGTATAGCCGGAATAAGGGTTTTATCAAAACCGAAATACCCCATTATATCAGATGACAGACTTTCCTGGTTAAAGTCCCAGAAGATACCTTCAGACAGTGCTGAGTTGGTAGTAGTGATTTCACCGGTCATTTTAAAAGCAATAAAATCACCGGGCAACATTATTTTATGAATCTTATTGTATATCTCAGGTTCATTATGCTTCACCCATGCAAGTTTGCTGGCTGTAAAATTTCCGGGCGAATTAAGTAAGTGCTGCAAGCAATGTTCCCTGCCGATTTCGTCAAATGCCTTGTTACCTATTTCAACCGCTCGGCTGTCGCACCAGATAATAGCATTACGCAATACATGGCCATCTTTGTCTGTTAATACCAATCCATGCATCTGGTAAGCAATACCTATGGCACCAATATCTTTAGGATTATAATTACCAGCAGCATTGCATTTGAGTATAGCCTGTTTTACATATTCCCACCATTGATCCGGACTCTGTTCGGCCCAGCCTGGATAGGGCGTAATGATCTCTGCTTCTGTTTCAGGAAAATGTGCTGCCGCCAGACATTGGTGCGTAGCAGCATCAACCACTGAAACCTTAACAGAAGAAGTTCCTACATCTATACCTAATAATAGCATTCTGTCGATAAATTAATAGGGTCAAGATACTGGAAAGATGAATGATGACAGCATCAGCAAGCACCTTTGTATCAAAACAAACAAGCGTTAATATTCATTTTGGTGGCGTTAACCTGGAACAAATACAAATGTTCAGCTAAACAATTGCATGTGTTCCGGTTTGTTAAAAAAAGCAAGGAGAGTAAAACGCCAAACTCCCCTTGCCGATCGTCGGTTATTCTGCCGGCAAACCACTCCCGCAGATAACCATTATGACGCTTAATAACCAACCCGGTTCCTGAGAACCGATACCACCCAATTCATCTTTCAGAGCTTATCTAAATAGAATTGAACGGGATGGGATCCTATAATAGGCTTACGATATTTTATCGGTTATAATTTCAATACAGATTCGTGTATTTTTTACACAATTAGAAGTTCAAACCAGCAGGAAATGGCAATACGGAAATAGAAGAAGCGAGATTTTGAATAAATAACGGATTTACCGTGTACGACTCCGCTTTCTCATATAACAGCAAGCAATTTCAGACCTAATCTGACCTATCATCTGATATCTGAAAACGAATATAAGAGAATTTATCAAAAAATGTAACCGATTGCAATTTTTTTACAAAAAAATCCCGTTTTTGATCCCTGTTAGGCAGAGCTAACCTTTATCAACTGAGCCGATAAACGGATCAATCTCACTTACTACCGGCTAAAGCATGAACGGATAAAAAACTTTTATACATGATCTCTTAAAAATGGGGATCAAGGCAATAAACGATTAAAGGTTTGCCAGAAACCTTTAGCCAGAAAGACTTACAGACTGTATATCCAGCTTTAAAAATGATCCCCTTACCCATTTTTTTTAACAACAATTACCAGATTATCGGGGAATGAGTGGTAAATATGGAAAAGTTGGACGCCAGAGAGTTACCTATGCAGGCATTTCTTATTGAGTGATCATGCATGGAAAAACTAAAATTTGATTTTAATATTTTTTTGCGATTTTTATACAACCGATTGCAATATGAAAACGAAAAAAGAAGTCACTATCTATGATATTGCTCAAAAACTTGAGCTTTCATCCGCTACCGTGAGTCGTGGCTTACAGGATCATCCCGCTATCAATAAAAATACCCGCAAAAGAATACAGGAAACGGCAAGAGAACTGGGCTACAGACATAACAACTTCGCCAGTAACCTTCGCAAACAAAAAACCAATACCATCGGCGTATTGGTACATGAACTCAACAGTAATTTTATTACTTCGGTACTGGCGGGCATTGAAAAAATAACAACCGAAGCCGGATACGACCTTATTATCGCCCACTCTTCGGAAAGTTCTGTGAAGGAAGCGGCCAATGCTGTGAACCTGTTTCACAAAAGAGTGGATGGACTGATTGCCTCATTGGCTTTTGATACTGCCGATCTCTCACATTTTGGCCTCTTTGAAGAAAAGGGCATCCCTGTCATCTTCTTTGACCGGGTAGAAGAAAAAGGTGAAAGCACAAAAGTCATTATCGACAACTATAAATGTGGCTACCAGGCAACACAACACCTGATTGAGCAGGGATGTAAAAGAATTGTGCTTGTTACCGCCAACCTGAAACGAAATGTATATGCTCAGCGCCACAAAGGATATGCCGATGCATTGTATGACAATAATATCCCATTCCACAAAAAGTATGTGCTGATCAAAGATCTGAGTGAACAATGTGGCGTGGAAGCAGCTATGGAAATTCTTAAAATGAACCCCTTGCCAGACGGCGCTTTTATCACCAACGACTTCTCAGCTGCTGTTTGCATGCAAACACTCAAGGATCATGGCGTTCGTATACCGGAAGACATTGCCATTGTTGGCTTTAATAATGATGCCATTGGAAAAATAATTGAACCTCAGTTGAGTACCATTGATTATCCGGGTATTGACATGGGTGAAATTGCGGCAAGAAACCTGATAAACCACTTGAAAGGATTATCCAATATTAAACATACCAATACCATTGTTATTCGCTCAAACCTGATTGTAAGGGAATCGTCCCAGCGAAAAAAATAACCATTGAAAATCTGCTGCCATACCATGAAAAAAATTTGTTCCCTCCTTTTAATAATAGCTGTTTCGTTTCAGTTAAAAGCTGAAACAGGATATGACTTATGGTTGCGTTATCAGCCGTTACAAAATCAAACAGTACTGACTACATACCGTCAGCAAATCAGCGGTATTACTCTCGGCGGAAATGCTGAGACCATGAAAATCATTGGTGAAGAATTACAGCATGGCTTATCGGCCATGCTACAGAAAAAGATTACCGTTACAAACAAATCCTCATCTACAGCCTCATTAATTGCAGCCACAGGAATATCTCCCCTGCTGGCAGGCACAGAAGTAAAAAAATTATTAGCGCAGACGGGAGAAGAAGGCTTCATCATTCTTTCACAAAACATCAACGGCCAAAAAAGAATCATCATCTCAGGAAATACTGACAAAGCTGTTTTATATGGTGCTTTTCATTTTCTTCGACTGATTCAAACAGAACAGGCCATTCATAATCTGCAGGTAGTATCTGTTCCGAAAGTGAAATTGCGAATGCTGAATCACTGGGACAATATGAACAGAACGGTCGAAAGAGGTTATGCAGGTTTTTCGCTTTGGAACTGGCATACGCTGCCTGGCTATATTGATCCCCGCTATATAGACTATGCAAGGGCTAATGCCTCCATCGGCATCAATGGCACGGTTTTAACCAATGTAAACGCAAATGCTACTATACTAACTAAAAATTACCTTGAAAAAGTAAAAGCACTTGCTGATGCATTCAGACCTTATGGCATCAAAGTATACCTTACAGCCAGATTCAGTGCACCCATCGAAATAGGTGGTCTCAAAACAGCCGACCCACTAGATGAAAAAGTAAGACAGTGGTGGAAAGACAAAGTAAAAGAGATTTATCAATATGTTCCTGATTTCGGAGGCTTTGTAGTAAAAGCCAATAGTGAAGGACAACCTGGTCCTCAGGATTATAAAAGATCACATACCGATGGTGCTAATATGCTCGCAGAAGCGGTAGCTCCTTTTAATGGCATCATCATGTGGCGGGCATTTGTATACAGTGCAGAAAAGAATGTTGACCGACACAAACAGGCTTACGATGAATTTGTGCCGCTCGATGGTTCTTTCAATAAAAATGTAATGGTACAGGTAAAAAATGGCGCCATTGATTTTATGCCTCGTGAGCCTTTCCACCCCCTTTTCGGCGCTATGCCCAAAACACCTCTGATGATGGAGTTTCAGGTTACACAGGAATATTTGGGTCAGGCAACCAATCTTGTTTATCTGGGGCCATTGTTTAAAGAATGTCTGGAAGCAGATACCTATACCAATGGTAAAGGCAGTACGGTAGCCAAAGTACTCGACGGCAGTTTTAACAAGGCTCAGACACTTACCGGCATTACGGGTGTAGCCAATATAGGAAACGATATCAACTGGTGCGGCCACCCTTTTGCGCAGGCTAACTGGTATGCGATGGGCAGACTGGCATGGGACCATTCATTAAGTGCCGAAAGAATTGCCGAGGAATGGTTACGCATGACCTATTCCAACCATCCTGCTTTTCTGCAGACAGCTTCAAAACTGATGATGGAAAGCAGAGAAACTTATGTACAATATTCCAATCCCATTGGATTACATCATATCATGGGTACTGGCCATCACTATGGTCCTGCACCATGGGTAAGCAACCTCAACAGACCCGACTGGAACCCCGTGTATTACCACAAAGCAGATAGCATAGGCATTGGTTTTAACCGTACGGCTACAGGCAGCAATGCACTCGAACAATACCATCCGGAAGCCAGAAAAATCTGGGAAAACATGAATACCTGTGAAGAAAAAAACCTGCTCTGGTTTCATCATGTTCCCTGGACTTTCAAAATGAAAAGCGGCAGAAACTTATGGGATGAGCTTTGCTTTAATTATTACACCGGCGCAGAAAAAGTAAAAACTATGCAGCAGGCCTGGGCAGGTTTAGAACCTTATGTAGATAAGCAAAGACATGATCAGGTAAGAATGTTATTGAATGTACAATATGATGAAGCTATCTGGTGGAGAAATGCCTGTTTATTGTACTTCCAGACCTTTAGCAAAAAACCTATACCGGCAAATTATCCGCAGCCAGATAAAACCCTTGAGTATTATAAAAGCTTACGGTTTCCACTGGCACCCGGTAATTAATTCATAAAAAGAAACATACTTATGCCTACACATAAAAAAATAGCCATTGTTACCGGAGGAGGTTCCGGTTTAGGATATGCCATCGCAGAAAAATTTATTCAGCAGGATATTGAAACCATTATTGTGGGCCGCGATGAAGACAAACTCGCAACTGCAAAAGAAAAATTAGGAAAAGGCTGTCACACCATGAGTTGCGACCTGAGTAACCTGTCTTCCATTCCGGGTTTGATTCAAAACATACTCACCGAATTCGGACAGATTGATGTATTGGTCAACAATGCTGGCATCAATATGAAAAAACTATTCACAGAGGTAACAGATGAGGAATTTCAGCGAATTCTTACTACAAATGTAACGGCAGTTTTTGCAATAAGCCGCGAAGTAGTAAAACATATGCTCACGAGAGAAAGTGGATCCATTATCAACATCAGCTCGATGGCAGCTCAATATGGTTTACCAAAAGTAATTGCTTACAGCGCCAGCAAAACTGCCATTGATGGTATGACAAGGGCCATGGCCGTAGAATTATCACCCAAAGGCATCAGGGTAAATGCCATTGCACCTGGCTTTATTTACTCAGACATGACGGCAAAAGCATTGGACAGTGATCCTGAAAGAAAAGCAAAAGTGTTCGGCAGAACACCTATGGGTGTTATGGGACAGCCCACTGATATTGGTGAAGCTGCCTATTTTCTCGCAAGCGATGCAGCTAAATATATAACTGGTGTTGTATTACCCGTTGATGGCGGTAATAGTATCGGTTTTTAATACCAAACGATATGAAAAAAAGTTTTTGTACTCTTTTTATTTCCTTGTTATCTGTTGCAGTAACAGCTCAGGATATTTTTTCAAAAGCTGCCAATGTGAATAGTTTCGCTTTGACAAATCCGGTTATTTATGCAGACAAATCAGAGAATGCACTGGTACATCTTTCCGCAGAATTATTGAAAAAGGATATTAAGGCTGTTACCGGTCTCTCTGCAGAAATCGTTTCATCTATTCCGGAAAAGGCAAGCACATTGATTATTTTGGGTACTGTTGAAAAGTCCTCAGTACTGAAATCACTGGAAGCTAAAAAAATAGTTTCCTATAGCGGCATCAGGGGGCAATGGGAAGCCTATCGCTTTCAAACATTGAGTAATCCGCTGAAAGGAATCAGCCAGGCAATAGTGATTGCAGGTTCAGACAGAAGAGGTCTTGCATTCGGAATATTTGAATTTTCAAAACAATTAGGCGTATCGCCCTGGTATTGGTGGGCAGACGTACCTGTTGAAAAAAAGAATACAGTTTTCATTAAGAAAAATCTTTCCATCACAGATGCTCCAAAGGTAAAATACCGTGGTATTTTCATCAATGACGAAGCGCCGGCTTTATCTAACTGGACCAAAGAGAAGAACGGTGGGTTTAACCACAAACTGTATGAAAAGGTATTTGAACTGATACTCCGACTCAAGGGTAATTATATCTGGCCAGCCATGTGGGGTAATGCTTTTTATGATGATGACCCGCGTAATATTGAAATGGCCAATACATATGGTATTGTGATCGGTACTTCACACCATGAACCATTGATGCGCGCCCATGATGAATGGAGAAGATATGGTACAGGCAAATGGAACTATGATAGCAATGAGGTTAAACTGAAAGAGTTCTGGCGCGGAGGTATGCGAAGAGCTAATAACGACAAAATTGTAACCGTAGGTATGAGGGGCGATGGCGATGAACCCATGTCTAGACAAACAGCAACAGCATTACTGGAAAGAATTGTAAAGGACCAAAGAGAAATTATAGCCGAGGTAACAAAGAAACCTGCAAGTGAAACACCGCAGTTATGGGCTTTGTACAAGGAGGTACAGGATTACTATGATAAAGGCATGCGGGTACCAGATGATGTTACACTTTTACTCTGTGATGACAACTGGGGCAATATCAGACGCTTACCCAACCCGAAAGAAGCGCCGAGAAAAGGTGGTTATGGCATTTATTATCACTTTGATTATGTTGGCGGCCCACGGAACTATAAATGGGTAAATACCAATCCCCTACCCAGAATATGGGAGCAAATGAACCTTGCATGGCAATACAATGCCCGTGAAATATGGATCGTAAACGTGGGTGATATTAAACCCATGGAATATCCAATCTCGTTTTTTCTGGATTTTGCATGGAACCCGGAAAAAATAAAGGCGAATGATCTTGAAGCCTATAGTATTCAATGGGCAAGGGCACAGTTTGGAAATGAATATGCCAATGAAATTGCCGATATCATAAGCAAATATGGCAAATACAATAGCAGACGGAAACCTGAATTACTGGAAGCCAATACTTTCAGCTTTAACTATAATGAATGGGAAACAGTCGTTAACGAATACAAGACTTTGTTGCAAAAAGCTGAGGCCATCCATAACAAAATAGCTGCGGATAAAAGAGATGCTTTTTTTCAACTGGTACTACATCCGGTAAAAGCCTGCAGTAATCTGTACGATATGTATTACCATGTAGCATTGAACCAGAAAGCTTATGCTCAGAAATATGCCGCAGCCAATCAATACGCAGATAAAGTAAAAGTATTGTACGAAAAAGACTCATTAATAACATTGGAGTACCACCAGTTGAATAATGGCAAATGGAACCATATGATGAGCCAGACACATATTGGCTATACCTACTGGCAACAACCCAACCGCCAAAGAATGCCAATGGTGCGCTATGTACCTGCTGATTCTATAAAACCAGAACCGGCAGTTACTAAAACAATAGCAACCCGTTCGGTTGTTCCGTCAGGAACAAAGGGAAATGTATTTTATGAAGATGCTCAAAGCGGTGTATCCATATCAGCAGATCATTATACGACACTCAACCATAGCAAGGATATTAAATGGACCGTAATTCCTGATTTAGGAAGAACCGGCGGGGCCATTACTGTAACACCCGTTACAGCTTCAAGTCTGCAACCAGGTTCGGGCACACCTTATGTGACTTATGATATGTATACAAGTAGTAAAGGGTCCTTTACCATCAACGCATACTTTTCACCTACGCTGAACCTTCAGAATACAGAGAATGGATTATCATATGCTATTTCGGTGGATGATGAAGCCCCACAAATAATCAGTATCAATAAAGAAGATAAAAATACAGGTACTGGTATCTGGAACAAATGGGTATCAGAAAATATTATTATAAAATCTTCAAAACATACGATCAGTAAAGCAGGTAAACATACCATCAAATATTGGATGGTAGACCCCGCAATAGTACTGCAGAAAATTGTTGTCGATTTTGGCAATAATCTTCCCAGTTATCTGGGGCCAGCCGAAACCATTCATCAACCTTCTAAAAAATAATCTCATGTCATACAAAAAAATCACGTTTATTCTTGGTGTTATCGCTACATCACTCTCGATGCAAATAGCCGTTACAGCACAAGACGCATCACTAAAAAAAGTTTTTGCAAAAGACTTTGGTATCGGCACTGCTATGAGTGCGGGTCAGATTGAAGAAAAAGATCCGAAAGCTAATGCACTCATTCAAAAGCATTTCAATATGGCCACGCCGGAAAATATTATGAAAGCAGAAATTATACATCCACAGTGGGATGTATACAATTTCGATCTGGCAGATAAAATGGTTGCCTATGGTAAAAAAAATAAGATTAAGATTAATGGACATACGCTGATCTGGCATAGTCAACTGCCCGCATTTGCCCGTAATATCAAAAGTGTTGATTCGTTCCGTACATTTTTCACCAATCATATCAATACCGTAGCCAGCAGATATGATGGTAAGATATTTTCATGGGATGTTGTAAACGAAGCATTGAATGAAGATGGCACTATGCGTAAATCTATCTTTCTGAACAGATTGGGTGATGACTTTGTAACAGAAGCATTTCGTCTGGCAGCCAAAGCTTCTCCAAAGGCTGAATTATATTATAATGACTATAACAATGAGCAGCCAGCTAAGAGAGCAGGCTGTATTACACTCATTAAAAAAATACAGGACGCCGGTGTACGCATTGATGGCGTAGGCATTCAAGGTCACTGGCACGTGGGTAAAGTACCTTTTAAAGAAATAGAAGAAAGCATTGTACAATATGGAGCCATGGGTCTGAAAGTAATGTTCACAGAATTGGATATTGAAGTACTTCCCAGAAGTTTCCAGGGAGCAGATGTGAATCAGCGTGTAGCCAGTAATCCTGCACTCAATCCCTATAAAGATGGGTTACCGGATAGTGTACAACAACAACTGGCCAGCGATTACGAAACCCTTTTTAAATTGTTCCTGAAGTATAAAGACAAAGTTACACGTGTTACTTTCTGGGGTGTAAACGACGGACAAAGCTGGTTAAATGACTGGCCCGTGAGAGGAAGAACCAACTATCCATTGTTATTCGATCGTGAGTTCAATCCTAAACCCGCTTTTTATAAAGTAATCGGAACTAAAAAATAAACGGGTAACAACCCTTAAAAAAGCCATATGAATCAAACACCCATCACCAAATTATCGGTACTGGAAAAAGTTGGTTATAGCCTTGGCGACCTTGCAGCCAATCTTGTGTTCCAGACATTGATGACATACCTAGCCTATTTTTATACAGATATCTATGGTCTGGAAACAAGTCATGCATCAGCGCTTATCCTTATTGTAGGTCTTGTTGCCGCATTTGCCTTTAATCCGATTATCGGTGCCATTGCAGACAGAACCGTTTCCAGATGGGGAAAATTCAGACCCTGGATATTATGGACGGCAGTTCCACTTGGGGCTGTTGCCTTACTGGCATTCAGTACACCTGATTTCTCTTATAAAGGAAAAGTAATCTATGCAGCTATTACCTATACTTTACTGCTTTTATTATATGCAGCCAATAACCTTCCCTATTCTGCATTAAGCGGTGTTATCATTGGCGACATGAAAGAGCGAAATAGTATGTCTGCATACCGTTTTGTAGCGGTGA
This sequence comes from Sediminibacterium goheungense, assembly GCF_004361915.1. Taxonomy (GTDB): domain Bacteria; phylum Bacteroidota; class Bacteroidia; order Chitinophagales; family Chitinophagaceae; genus Sediminibacterium; species Sediminibacterium goheungense. The sequence goes on from NZ_SNWP01000010.1 coordinate 542,130, forward strand.
TGTTTGCCCAGTTTTTTGTACAGGTATTTATGTTACCCATCATTGAAACTGTCGGCAATGGCAATAAAGCAGCGGGTATCGAAACCGTCATGACATGGTTAGCCATTATCGGAACTGTGATGCTGATTATTACTTTTTTAACAACCAGAGAACGCATCATACCTAAACCCGAACAAAAATCGAGTCTTAAAGAAGACCTTGGTGATTTATTCAGAAACAAACCCTGGGTAATCATGCTGGTTCTCACAACACTTGTATTTATTACATTAGCTATGAAGGGTGGTTCTTATGTCTACTACTTTAAAAACTATGTAGACAAAGAAAGTCTTACCGCCTTTGTAGCACCCATTACAAATGCATTATCGGGTATAGGTGTAAACTTTTTTGGTGAAGATCCGGTATCTGCGGGCTTCGGTTTGTTTAATGCTGGTGGTATCATTTTTATGATTGTGGGAATCACTTTATCAAAACGTTATGCTGATAAATATGGCAAAAGAGATGTTTTTGGCATTGCCTTATTCATTTCTACACTTTTTATACTGGCTTTTGTTTTCTTTCCGCCAACATCTGTTGCCCTGATGTTTATTTCACAGATTCTGCATGGCTTCTTTTATGGAATCACCATCCCGCTCTTATGGGCTATGATTGCTGATGTGGCAGATTACAGTGAATGGAAAAATAACAGAAGAGCAACAGCTATTATTTTCTCCGCCATGATGGTGGGCTTAAAAGTAGGTCTGAGTGTTGGTAGCGCCTTATTAACCGCTATTCTAAACCTCTTTGATTATGTGCCCAATAGTGATGCTGTGCAGACAGCATCTGCTATTAACGGTACCCGTTTTTTAGTAAGTGTGTTTCCTGCCATTCCTTTCCTGGTCGGCGCTGCTTTATTATTCTTCTATGAAATCAATAAAAGCATGGAAACAAAAATTGAAACCGATTTAAAAGAAAGACGTAAAGATTAGTTCTCTATAAATTTTATATACTCATGCCTGAAGATCCCATACATCATATTGATTTCGATAAGCTTAACCGGAATGCCATTTCGCAGCCACTGGTAAAGCATATTTATACAGCTGACCCATCTGCTCATGTGTTTAATGGTAAGATTTATATCTATCCATCTCATGATATTGAAAATAATATTCCCTTTGATGACCTGGGTAGTCATTTTGCCATGGAAGATTACCATATTCTTTCTATGGACTCACCCGACTCGCCTGCTATTGACCATGGTTGCGCATTACATGTAAAAGATGTACCCTGGGCTGAGAAACAGATGTGGGCGCCGGACGCAGCAGAAAAAAACGGTACTTATTATTTATTTTTCCCGGCTAAGGACCACGAAGGCATTTTCAGGATTGGAGTGGCAAAAAGTGCTTTACCTATCGGGCCCTTTATTCCTGAACCGTTACCTATACCCAATAGTTTTTCCATTGACCCGGCCGTATTTCAGGATGAAGACGGCGCCTATTATATGTACTTCGGAGGAATCTGGGGAGGACAATTACAAAGATGGAGAACAGGTAGTTTCAAGGCTGAAGGCGAAGGTCCGCTCGCTCACCTGCCGCAAGACAATGAACAGGCTTTATGTCCAAAAATAGCGCGATTGTCTGATGATCTTTTATCCTTTACAGAAACACCAAAAGATGTACTTATTATCGATGAAAATGGGAACCCATTGTTAGCAGGAGATAACGATCGTCGCTTTTTTGAAGCTAGCTGGGTCCATAAATACAATGGTAAATATTACTTCTCCTATTCTACGGGGGATACTCATTTTCTATGTTATGCAATCGGCGACAGCCCTTATGGGCCATTCAGATATGCAGGGAAAATTTTAGAACCTGTTGTTGGCTGGACCTCACATCATTCTATCTGTGCGTATGAAGGAAAATGGTACCTGTTTTATCATGACAGCAGCCTTAGCAAGGGCGTGACTCACCTGAGAAGCGTGAAACTAACTGAACTGTTTCATGATGAAAATGGATATATACAAACCATTCAGCCATATAAAAACAATGTATAAAGCTACCTGCCATGATTAGAAGGATATTATCCCTTATACTGCTAACATCTGTAATGATCAAAATGCCAGCTCAATCATTCCAGAATCCGATTCTTGCAGGTTATTACCCTGATCCGAGCATTTGCAAAGCGGGTGAAGACTACTATATCGTCAACTCTTCTTTTGCATATTATCCTGGTCTTCCGCTGTTTCACAGTAAGGATCTGCTTAACTGGAAACAGATTGGCTATGCGATGAACAGACCGGAACAGCTTAATCTTGACGGCGCAGGGGTATCGAGAGGATTATTTGCACCTTCTATCTCATATCATAATGGCACATTTTACATTGTGTGTACCGAAGTAAGCAAATTGGGCAACTTTGTCATCACTGCCAAAGATCCGAAAGGCCCCTGGACTAATCCGGTAAAACTGCCCCAGGTAAATGGCATTGATCCATCTCTGTTCTTTGATGATAATGGAAAGACCTATATCGTTTTCAACAGTATTCCACCGAACAATGTATCCATGCACGATGGACACAGAACGATCCGGATGTTTGAATTCGATCCTGTAAACCTCAAAGTAATTGGTGAAGAAAAATTATTAATCAATGGAGGAACCGATATGGCCAAAAAACCAGTCTGGATTGAAGGACCTCACTTTATAAAAAAAGATGGCTGGTATTATTTAATATGTGCAGAAGGCGGAACCGGTTATAATCATTCTGAAGTGGTTTTCAGAAGTAAATCACCTGAAGGTCCCTTCGTTTCTTACGAGAAGAATCCTATCCTTACCCAGAGGCAGCTTGACCCAAAAAGAAAATATCCGATTACCACTGCCGGGCATGCTGATTTTGTAGAGGGTAAAGACGGTAAATGGTGGGGCATATTTCTTGCCTGCCGAGCCTATGGTGATGACTATTACAATACCGGACGAGAAACTTTTATGGCACCTGTGGTCTGGAAAAACGGCTGGCCTGAGTTTGACCTCGGTGGAGATGAAGTAAAATACAGCTATCCCATCAATGCCAAAATTGATAAAAAACGGGAAGCATTTAATGGCAACTATCATTTCAAAGATGAATTCGATCAGTCTTCATTAAATGTGAGATACCAGTTTCTGAGAACAGTAAGAAATGAATGGTACAGTCTTAAGAACAAACCTGGATCATTGTCGTTACAATTACAAAGTGAAACCGCTTCAGGCAGGGGAAATCCATCTTTTATTTCTTTTCACCAGCCACACCTGAAGGGCTATGCAGCTACAGCTCTCAACTTTACACCTGCATCAGAAAATGAAAAAGCCGGCATTCTTTTATTTCAGAATGAAAAAGTGCATTACTACCTGTGCAAATCCATTAAAGAAGGTAAAGAGGTTGTAGAACTCTATAAAGCCGATTCATTAGTGAAATCTATTCCTCTGAATATACAGGCAGGAAAAGAAATCTATTTTAAAATAGAAGCAAAAACAGATGAGTATGCTTTCTATTATGCCACACAGAAAGACAAATGGAATGTGTTGATGGATCATGCAGATGCAAAATATCTGAGTACAAAATCAGCAGGTGGTTTTGTGGGGTGCGTTTATGCCATGTATGCAACTTCAAATGGAAAGCCATCTGCTAGTCAGGCTCACTATGATTGGTTTGAAATAAAAAATAACGATGATATGTATAAATAAATGATCCATTGAACTGCTTATGAAAAAGATTGCTGCCATTGCCCTGCTACTTACCGGATTACACAGTAAAGCACAGGAATATAAATCATACCCTATGTGGAATCATCATTTACCCATGGAACTAAGGGTAAATGATGTGGTAAAAAGACTGACATTAGAAGAAAAAGTTGCACAAATGTTAAACGCTACACCAGCAGTACCGCGATTGGGTATTCCTGCATACGACTGGTGGAACGAAGTGTTACATGGAGTAGCAAGAACACCTTATAAAGTTACATCGTACCCACAGGCCATTGCGATGGCGGCTACCTGGGATACCAATTCCTTAAAAACGATGGCCGATTATTCCGCCATTGAAGGAAGGGCCGTACATAACAAAGCTATTCAGGAAAACAAAACCAATGAACGTTACCTGGGTCTTACTTACTGGACACCCAATATCAATATTTTCAGAGATCCGCGATGGGGTCGCGGGCAGGAGACTTATGGCGAAGATCCATTTCTAACAAAATACCTGGGTGCTTCTTTTGTAAGAGGCTTACAGGGTAATGATCCAAAATACCTGAAAGCAGCGGCATGTGCCAAACACTTTGCGGTACACAGTGGCCCTGAACCATCCAGGCATTCCGATAATTTCAACCCTACTGTGTATGACCTCTGGGATACTTATCTGCCAGCTTTTAAAGAATTGATTACAAAAGCCAATGTAGAAGGTGTAATGTGTGCGTATAATGCAGTAAACACGCAACCCTGCTGCGGTAATGATCTTTTGATGAATGATATACTCCGCAAACAATGGAAATTCACAGGATATGTTACCAGCGATTGCTGGGCCATCGATGATTTTTATAAATACCATAAAACACATGCATCTGCAACTGAATCCGCAGTGGATGCCGTACTACATGGTACTGATCTGGAATGTGGCCAGACCGTATATAAAACACTGATTGATGCGGTAAAACAAGGACTTATCAAAGAATCACAAATTGATATTTCGCTAAAGCGATTATTCACTACCCGTTTTAAACTGGGTATGTTTGATCCACCATCAATGGTGCCCTATGCGCAAACACCGGCATCTGCCCTGGAAGCCCCTGCTCATCAGGCACATGCTTTGAAAATGGCACAACAGTCGATCGTATTATTGAAAAATGAGAACAACACCTTACCACTTTCCAAAAAAATTAAAAAAATTGCAGTAGTTGGTCCGAATGCAGACAATAGCATTGCTGTACTCGGGAACTACAATGGTGTTCCATCAAAAGTGATTACTTTATTACAGGGTATTAGAAACAAATTAGGCAGCAATGTTGAAATAATATATGAGAAAGCTATCAATTTCACCAATGATACTTTATTAATTTATAGCGACCAATCAACAAGCTTTAACTGGAACGGCCAGCAGGGATTCAAAGCTGAATACTATAATAACCGTGAATTGAGCGGTACTCCCCTTATCAGCAAAATGGAGAAAATACCAGATCATTTCTGGCAGGAAGGTGAAAACGTGGTTGATGGCATAAAAGCCAATAATTTTTCTGCCCGTTACAGTTCTGCTTTCACAGCTACAAAGGATGGAGAATTTAGTCTGGAAGTAGAAGCTGATGACGGATATCGGCTCATCATCAATGAAAAAGAAGTCATCAATGCATGGCAGCGCAACCGTTGGGGAGCACGTACCTATCGACTCAAGACAAAGAAGGATACTGTTTATAAGATCGTTCTTGAATACTGGCAGGGTGATGGGAAAGCCAATGTCAGACTCCGTACTGGTAATTTTGAAAAAACAGATTTTACAGCTTTAGCCAACAGATTATCAGGTGCAGATGCCATCATTTTTGCGGGAGGTATTTCTCCTCAACTGGAAGGAGAAGAAATGAGGGTTGATTACCCCGGTTTTAACGGTGGCGATCGAACCAGTATTCAACTACCCGTTGTACAAACCAATTTACTCAAAGCATTGCATGCAACCGGTAAACCCGTAGTGTTCGTAATGATGACTGGCAGCGCTATTGCTACCCCATGGGAAAGCAGCAATATACCAGCTATTATGAATGCATGGTATGGTGGACAAAGTGCAGGAACTGCTATTGCAGATGTACTCTTTGGAGATTACAACCCCGCTGGTCGCCTTCCGGTAACTTTTTATGAAAAAGATAGTGACCTCCCGGGATTTTCAGATTATTCTATGGAAGGCAGAACGTATCGCTATTTTAAAGGGAATCCCTTATATCCTTTTGGATATGGCCTCAGCTATACCAGGTTCACTTATTCAGGTCTAACCATCCCTAAATCCATTACAGTAAATAAACCCGTAAAAATTCGTATACAGGTAAAAAATACAGGCGAAAAAGATGGAGAAGAAGTGGTGCAGTTATATGTATCACATCAGCAAACAAAACATAAAATACCAGTACGTGCTTTAAAGGGATTTCAAAGAATTCTGTTGAAAGCTGGCGAAAGCAGGTTGATTGATTTTGTTCTCAGCCCGGAAGATCTTTCATTGGTAAATGAAAGCAATGGAATGAGTTATCAGCCAAAGGGAAAAGTGCAGATAAGTATTGGTGGCGGACAACCGGGTGTTAAAAATAAAACAACCAGTAATGTAGTAAGTACCGAATTGCAGGTATTGTAATCTGCAGTATATAAATGCCATACCATGAAAAAAACAAAAAACAGAAGCGTTCTATTTGCCGCTTTCTTACTGACGTTCGCCTGTAATATTTCCCTAGCACAGAAAAAGGAAAAATTATGGTTGGATATTTCAGATGGCCTACATATTGGCTACAAGCAGCAAAAGCTGCTTACCTATCAATTCAATACCGCATATCCTCCAGCCGGTCAGGATACTAATTATAAAAGAAGTGGATTTATTCATCCATTAAATACACCCAACGGACAAACCCTTACAAGGATACAACCACCAGATCATTACCATCATTATGGTATATGGAACCCATGGACACATACTGTTTTCGAGAAAGACACTGTTGATTTCTGGAATATAAAAGGTCATCAGGGAACAGTTCGTTTTGCAAAATTTACTTCGCAAAAAAGTACCCCTGACGCAGTGGAATATACCGCATTACATGAACACATTGTATTTAAGAAAAATGGCAGTGAAAAAGTGGCGTTAAATGAGTGGCAAACCGTAAAAGTCCATTCTTATAATGAAAAAGACAAGTCATATGTGATTGATATCACTTCCAGAATGGAATGTGCAACTACGAGCCCTTTATTAATTGTAGCCTATCGTTATGCAGGTTTAGGATGGCGTGCTACAGAGTACTGGAACAAAGACAATTCAGAAATGCTCACTTCTGAAGGTAATACAAGAGACAATACGGATAATTCAAAAGCGAAGTGGATCATCACATATGGATCTCTGCCCGATAATGATGAAGGTGGAATCATGATGTTATCACATCCTTCCAATTACAACCATCCTGAACCATTGCGTATTTGGGACAAAAAAGCGAATGGTGGACGTGGAGATGTATTTGTAAATTTTGCTCCTACCAAAGACAAAGACTGGCTATTGGAACCCGGCAAGACTTATATATTGAAATACAGAATGGTGGTTTTTAACGGTAAAAAGGATGCAGTAAAAGCAGAGAAAGCCTGGCAGTCATATGTAGCTGAGGTAAAATAGCTGAAGCAGCATGGGAAATAAGAGCGGCGCTGGTTATAGGGCTATTGGAATAGCAGAGACCACGCTATATGGACAATCTTAATGTAGTATAAATGAATATTCATTCACATAAACCAACTCATGATGACCAAAAGAAAGCAATCACGCAGGACGTTTCTGGGTAATTCTCTAAAGGCATCTGCTATGCTGGCATTTCCCTCCATTGTACCCATCAGTGTTTTCGGAAAAAATGCACCCAGTAATCGTATTAACATAGCCGCCATTGGTAGTGGTCGGATTGCACGTATACATGACATGCCAGGAGTGTGGCAATATGATTATGCGCAGTTGATGGCCGTTTGCGATCTGGATAGTAAACGAGCGGAAGAAGGGAAAAAACTAGTGAATGAATATTATACCAAAAAGAATGGTACACCATTCGACGGTGTAAAAATGTATACAGACTATCGGGAACTGCTGTTAAATAAAGATATAGATGCAGTACTCATCAGCACACCCGATCACACGCATACAATGATTGGTGCAGCTGCAGCTAGAGCCGGGAAACATATATATATGCAAAAGCCGGCTTCTCTTACCATTGCTGAAGGAAGAATTATCAGTAATGTAGTAACCAAAAGTGGTATTAAATTTCAAATCGGTAGTCAACAGAGAAGCAGCGATCAGTTTCGATATGCCGCTGAACTGGTAAGAAACGGAAGAATCGGTGAGCTCAAAACCGTATATGTGGGTTTACCCGGAGATCCTCCTGGTGGCAATAAAGAAAAAATGCCTGTACCATCTAATCTTGATTACGATATGTGGCTGGCATCTACACCTGAAGTTTATTATACAGTAGACAGGGTGCATCCACAATCAGGGTATGATCGACCAGGCTGGTTACGATGCGAACAGTTTGGCGCCGGTATGATTACGGGATGGGGGGCACATCATATAGACAGTGCGCATTGGGGAATGGGCATGGAAACCAGTGGCCCGGTTGAAATATGGTCAGAAAAAGCTGAATTTGCTAGCGGTGGCCTTTGGGATGTACACGGCATATTTAAAACCGGTGCCCGTTATGCCAATGGTGTTACGATGATTGTAAGCAATGAATTTCAAAATGGAATAAAATTCGAAGGAACAAAGGGATGGATCTTCGTTTCAAGGGGCGACTATCAGGTAACATCATCCGATCCGTCAAAACCAGGAGAGAGAGCTAAAAGACTGGATGCCAGCGACCCTTCCCTCCTTACTTCTGTTATTGGAGAAAATGAATTTCATTTTACAGTAAGCAAGGAGCACCATGGCAACTGGCTCGAAGCGATCAGAGATAACAAAGCTACCATTGCACCTGTAGAAGAAGCCCATCGCGCCTGCTCAGCCTGTTTACTGCACCATATTGCCATGAAGCTGAACAGAAAGCTTTACTGGGATCCCAAAAAAGAGCAATTTAAAAATGATGCAGAAGCCAATGCCATGCTCAGCCGCCCACAAAGAAAACAATATGAAGTAAAAGAGTGATGTAATGAAAAAAACAATTATTAAAGTAAGCAGTCTGTTTTTAATATGTATGGCTTGCAAAGACTCAAACCTTACCAAACAGAAACCTTTTCAGCTGATTACGATAGATCCGGGACATTTCCACGCTGCATTGGTACAGAAAACGATGTATCCCGACATAGATTCTACTGTATACGTGTATGCACCTGCCGGAAATGATCTGCAACTTCACCTAGATAGAATCAGCAGCTACAATAACAGAAAAGAAAACCCTACACAATGGAATGAACAGGTATATACAGGTGATGATTTTTTTGAAAAAATGATTCAGGAGAAAAAAGGTAATCTCGTAGTACTGAGTGGCAATAACCAGAAAAAAACAGATTATATACTTACAGCTCTTCAAAATGGATTTCATGTATTGGCCGATAAACCGATGGCGATAGATGCGATAGGTTTTGAAAAACTGAAACAGGCTTTTGCCATTGCTGAAAAAAACAAACACCTGTTATATGATATCATGACTGAAAGGTTTGAAATCAATACCATCTTGCAAAGAGAATTATCAAAGCTCCCCGAAGTTTTTGGAACTCTTGAAAAAGGAAGCCAGGATCATCCTGCTATCACGAAAGAAAGTGTACATCATTTTTATAAATATGTTTCTGGATCAGTACTTACACGACCTGCCTGGTTTCTGGATGTTGCACAGCAGGGAGAAGGTATTGCAGATGTAATGACACATCTCGTTGATCTTGTACAATGGGAATGTTTTCCGGAAACCATTATTGACTACACAAAAGATATCAGGGTTCTTTCTGCAAAACGATGGTCAACACCCGTTACCTTACATGAATTTACAGCCATCACGAAGTTACCGGCATTCCCTTCTTTCCTTAAACCTGAAAAAAACGACTCAATCATCGAAGTGTTTTCCAATGGGGAAATCAATTATATACTTAAAGGTATACATGCAAAAACATCCGTTATATGGAATTATAAAGCACCGGAAGGAAGCGGCGATACCCACTACTCAATCATGAGAGGCACAAAAGCCAATCTGATCATCAGACAGGGTAAAGAAGAACAATTTCAGACCACACTTTACATTGAACCCGTAAAACATAATGCTGCATATAAAGAAGTACTTATGGATGCCATAAAAAAATTAGCGGAAAAATACAATGGCATTCAATTATCTGCTGTTAAAAAGGGCTGGATCGTTAAGATACCTGATACACTAAAAGAAGGGCACGAAGCACATTTTGCCAGCGTAATGGAGAATTACCTGAACTATGTAAAAAATAATTCGATGCCTGCATGGGAAGTGCCGAATATGATTGCTAAATATTATACTACTACTACTGCATTAACACTTGCTTTGAAAAAATAAGATCCATGAAAAAAATAATACCATTACTACTTCTTCATTGCTTCATTTGTAAGGCAATAAATGCACAGATAAAACTACCAACACTGGTAAGAGATAGTATGATATTACAGAGAGATACAAAAGTTAATATCTGGGGCTGGGCCACTCCGGGCGAAAATATATCTGCCAGCTTTAACGGAAAAAAATACCAAACCAAAACTGGCACAGATGGGAAGTGGATTTTTCAGCTTGTTCCAACAAAAGCCGGAGGTCCTTATACCATGGAACTAAGTGGTAAGAATAAAATTATATTAAAAGATATACTCGTGGGGGATGTATGGTTTTGCAGCGGACAGTCTAACATGGTACACCAACTGAATATTCATGATATTACCTATGCAAAAGATATTGCCGAAGCCAATAATCCAGCCATCAGGCAATTCTGGATACCAACACTTACCAGTTTACAAGGGCCTCAAAATGATCTGCCTTATGGCTATTGGAAATCAGCAGTAGGTGAAGACATTCGTCCATTCTCTGCAGTTGCCTATTTTTTTGCCAGAAAAATTTACGAGCGATATAAAGTACCTATTGGCATTATTAATGCCAGTGTAGGAGGTACTCCTATTGAAGCCTGGACCAGTGAGGAAGGACTGAAAGACTTTTCTGTATTAACTTCTACAATTCAAAAAAACAAGGACACTGCCTATCTGAACAGTTTAAACAGAAGACCAGCTGGAAATTTTAACAGGCCTGCTCCACCTGTTGACGCTGGAATGACGGGTGCTTTTAAATGGTTTGATCCATTGTATAAACCTGTTAACTGGCGCAATATTAATATACCCGGCTATTGGGAAGATCAGGGTGTAAAAGACCTCAACGGTGTTGTATGGTATAGAAGGGAAGTAGATATTCCAGCATCAATGGCAGGCAAACAGGCCAAGGTGTTTTTAGGAAGAATTGTAGATGCTGATGAATTATACATTAATGGTAAGCAGGTTGGTAATACTACATATATGTATCCACAGCGTCGGTATACAGTACCAGCGGATCTATTAAAAGCTGGTAAAAATATTTTCATCATACGGGTAACCAACTCAAACGGCAAAGGTGGATTTGTTCCTGATAAACCGTATTGCATCTTTTCAGGCAGTGACACAGTTGATCTGAAAGGAACCTGGCAATATAAAGTCGGACTCGTGAACAGGCCTTTCCAGAGTGGTGGTTTTGGAGGAGGGGGCATCAATGCACAAAATCAACCTGCTGCTTTATACAATGCAATGGTAGCTCCTGAAACAAATTATACCATTAAAGGCTTCTGCTGGTATCAGGGAGAAAGCAATGCAGGTAAACCACAGGAATATGAAAAACTGATGTACGCTTTAATAAATGACTGGCGCAATAAGTGGAACCAGGGAAACCTGCCGTTTCTCTATGTACAATTACCTGGCTTTATGGATTATAATTACCTGCCTTCCGAAAGCGGATGGGCCTTATTAAGAGAAGCACAGCTTAAAGCACTAAGTACACCCAATACAGGCATGGCCGTAGCCATTGATCTGGGAGAATGGAATGATATACATCCGGATAATAAAAAAGATGTAGGCGAAAGACTCTCACTGGCTGCACTAAAACTTGCCTACAACGAAAACATTGTTTACTCAGGCCCTCTTTTCAAATCAGCTGCTATTGAAGGCAATACCATTAGCATCAGCTTCGATCATACAGGCAGCGGTCTGATTACCAATGACGGAGAAGCCCCGGGAGATTTCGCCATAGCAGGCGCAGATAAAAAATTTGTATGGGGCAAAGCAAAAATTGAGGGCACTAAAATAATAGTGTGGAGCGATGAGATCAAACAACCCATGTATATACGTTACGCATGGGCCGATAATCCGGTACAGCCTAATCTATACAATAAAGAAGGATTACCGGCATCACCTTTCAGGACTGATCAATAATCATATGCTTAGCCAAACAAAATTTGTTATGACCAAAAAAACACCAATCATCCTGCTACTCGCACTTTCCATTAGTAGCATTACAAAAGCACAGGTTATTGATACCAGTAAATATCAGAAACCTGTAAATTTTACTACACAACAAGATCATCAGAACATGATGCAGCAACTGGGCATTAAAAAACTAAGACCCGGGCCAAGTGGTAATGAAAATGCACCCAATGCTGCCAATTATGATGAAGCGAAAGCGAATCCCTGTCCTGAACTTCCAGATTTACTCACCACAAAAACTGGCAAAAAAATAAGTACTGCTGAAAATTGGTGGAAAGAACGAAGACCGGAACTGGTAAATATGATTGAGCAGGAGATGTATGGAAAACTACCTGCCAACATTCCCGATGTTGAATGGAAAATAAAAATAACCGACAGGGAATTTATTGGTAGAACGCCAGCTATTGTAAAGCAGATAGTGGGTCATGTAGACAACAGTGCCTATCCACTCATCAATGTAGATATCAATATGATGCTGGTAGTACCGACCAATGTGAAGGGCCCAGTACCGGTTTTGATGATGTTTGGTTTTCCATCCTTTCCTGCGCCCGCACAGCCCTCACCTGCCGATCTTGAAAAAATCAATACTGCTTTTAAGGCACTGATGATTAAAAATGATCCTTCGATGAAAGATATTTTTGATCGCTATCCGGCCTATTCGCCTATTACCAGATTAGCAGTTGCTAATCCGTTTACGGCTACACCTGCTGGCGACCCCTCTCCTACAGAACAATTACTGGCTGCGGGCTGGGGTTACCTAACCATAGAACCGGCTAGCATACAGGCCGACAATGGTTCAGGACTTACCAAAGGTATCATTGGCCTAGTGAATAAAGGTCAGCCACGTAAGCCAGATGACTGGGGGGCATTAAGGGCCTGGGCCTGGGGTGCGTCCCGTGCGCTTGATTATTTAGAAAAAGATTCACTGGTTGATGCCAGAAAAGTAGGTATCGAAGGTGTATCACGTTATGGTAAAGCTGCACTGGTAACCCTCGCATTTGATCAACGTTTTGCCGTTGGCTTAATCGGATCTTCCGGAAAAGGAGGTGCCACTTTACACCGACGCATCTTCGGAGAAGCCGTAGAAAGTTTAACCGGTAGTGGTGAATATCACTGGATGGCCGGCAATTATTTGAAATACGGCACGGAAGAATCTGACTTCGGCAGTAAAACAGGTTGCAACCTTACAACAGATTCACACGGTTTACTCGCCATGGCTGCTCCAAGGCTTACTTTTATCAGTTATGGTATTCCGGAAAAAGGTGATGCCAAATGGCTAGATCAAACGGGTAGTTATATGGCTACTGTGGCTGCAGGTCCTGTATTCAAATTACTGGGTGCAAAAGATATTGGCGTATCCAATGATTACATGCGTGAGAAAATGCCACCCGTACTTACAGGTTTGCTGGATGGTCATCTTGCATGGCGCCAACATGATGGCGGACATACTGATGCGCCCAATTTCAAATATTTTATTCCCTGGGCCACTAAAATGCTGGGTTATGAAAAAAAATCAAACTAAATCATTATAGAATCCATCATATAAAAGATAAGACATGAAACAAAAGAGTTATCTGCTGACACCGGTACTTATTTTATTACTAAATACTGTATCTGCTCAAAATATTGTGGTATTGCAACCAGCAAAAGCCAAAGACACTATTAGTAAAAATATTTATGGCCATTTTGCTGAACATCTGGGGCGTTGTGTATATGATGGTTTATATGTAGGCGACAATAAAAAAATACCCAATAAAGAAGGTATTCGTCTTGATATTGTTGATGCCTTAAAAAAACTGAAAGTGGGGGTATTAAGATGGCCGGGCGGTTGCTTTGCCGACGGTTACCACTGGATGGATGGTATTGGCCCGAAAGCAGAAAGAAAACATACTGAAAATGTAGCCTGGGGAAATGTGCGCGAAAACAACGCATTCGGTACACATGAATTCCTTGAATTATGTGAAATGATTAAAGCCGAACCTTATCTCGCTCTTAATATGGGGAGCGGTACTGTTCAGGAATCTTCAGACTGGGTAAAATATGTAAACCATGCCAACGGAAGCAGCTACCTAACAGATCTGCGGGCCAAAAACGGAAGATCAAAACCCTGGAATGTAAAATACTGGGGTGTTGGAAATGAATCGTGGGATTGTGGTGGTAATATGACTGCCAGTCAATATGCTGCTGAGTATCGTAAATATGCAACGCATATAACCAACTATGGTAATTCAGAAAATTTATTTCGTATAGCTGTTGGCCCAGGGTCTGAAGATTATAACTGGACAGAAACTGTGATGCGCGATATCCCACTCAAATTAATAGAAGGTTTATCGATACATCACTATTCAGTGATCAACTGGGCAGCAAAAGGTTCAGCTACCCAATTTCCAGAACAGGAATACTTCCGTACTATGGAGCAGGCATGGCGCATGGATAAATTTATTGCAAAGAATAGTGAAGTGATGGATAAATATGATCCACAAAAAAAAGTGGCCCTGATTGTAGACGAATGGGGTGGCTGGTATGAAGTTGAACCCGGCACCAATAAAAATTTCCTATACCAGCAAAACACTATGCGTGATGCCATGATTGCAGGTTTATCACTCAACATATTTCACAACCATGCCGACAGGGTTCGTATGGCTAATCTGGCACAGATCGTAAACGTATTACAGGCTGTTATACTCACCAAAGAAGAAAAACTGGTACTCACACCTACCTACCATGTTATGGAGATGTACAATGTACACCAGGATGCCGTTATGATACCTGTAACAGTAAATAGTGAGGATTATGTGATGGGTGATAAAAAATTAAAGGCAGTTTCTGTTTCTGCATCAAAAGATAAAAACGGATCAACACATGTCTCACTCGTTAATATTCATAGTAACAAAGAACAAAATATAACTATCAACCTTGGAGAACTGGGTGCTAAATCTGTAACCGGCCGTATCCTTAGTTCATCAAAAATTCAGGACCATAATAGCTTTGAAAATCCAAACCTCATTACACCTGTTGTTTTCAACAAAGCTACTCTTATAGGCAACGAATTAAAAGTTACACTACCTCCATTCAGCGTTGTAGTACTCGAATTAAAATAATAAACCCTCAATATTTCCTGTTTTGTTTTATCGACAAAACAGGAAATAACAATCAATCATAAACCCTGACATGAAAAAGAATATTTATCTTTTTTGTATGCTACTACTGATCATAGCATGCAAAAAAACAAACAACACCAATCCAGCACCTGTACCTACAAGTCCTTCGGTGGCCATCAGTTTTAATACACAAATCACCTACCAGACCATATCGGGTTTTGGTGGTGCCAACCGAATGTGGGGAACACAGTCGCTAACACCTGCAGAGGCTCAGAAAGCATTTGGTACCGGCGAAACAGAATTGGGTCTGAGTTTATTCAGGGTTCGACTATCCTCCAACAAAACCGAATGGCCCATTATCATTGAAGCAGTAAAAGAAGCCAACAAAAATGGCGTAAAAGTACTGGCCAGCCCATGGTCCCCACCTCCTTCCATGAAAGATAATAATAGCGATATCAGGGGAAGGTTATTACCACAAAACTATACTGCCTTCAAAAATTATATCAATGAGTTCATTGCATATATGAAGTCAAATGGCGCTACCATTGATGTAGTATCAATCCAGAATGAACCTGACTGGACACCTACTTATGAATCGTGTGATTGGACAGCAGATGAAATGATTAATTTTCTGAATGCTCCCGGACAGATCACAGGTGCCAAGGTTGCTGCACCGGAATCACTGAATTTTAACCAGAATATGACCAACGCCATTTTATCGAATGATGCTGCAGCACAAAAAATTGATATTGTTGCTGGACATATTTATGGAGGAGGTTTGGCGAAATTCCCACTGGCAGAACAAAAGCAGAAAGAAATCTGGATGACAGAATACCTGCTCAACCTGAATACCGGTAATACGGGAGCTCCTAAATGGAGCACTTATTCAGAATCAGCTAAATGGAGTGAAAGTATCAAAATGCTGGTGTCTGTACATGATGCCATGATGAACAATTGGAATGCATATATCTGGTGGTACCTGCAACGATACTATTCATTCCTGGGAGATGGTGAGGAAGGAACGACAAATGGTGCGGTGCTAAAAAGAGGTTTTGCCTTTTCGCATTTTTCAAAATTTGTACGGCCTGGGTTTGCCAGGATCGGCACAGATGCCACGTTAAATTATTACCTGAAAATATCTGCTTATAAAAAAGATGCACAAATTGTATTGGTCATCATTAATCCAGAAGCATTCCCTATTAATAATGTAAAACTAAACGGTATTAGCCAGACTTTAGCTGCCAGCTATACCAGTTCAGAAACACTAACCATGTCGAAGAAAAGTTTATCTGTAGCAGCAGATAAATCAGTAACTTTTGATGCCCCTGCCAACAGTGTAACCACTATTGTATTGGGTAATTAATATTATTCCCTATGAAATATCTGCTTATTATTCTTGCCCTTAGTTCTTTTACCAACACATATGCACAGGTATGGAATGGCAAAAAATGCGCAGTTGTTATCACTTATGACGACGCCATAGACCAGCATCTTGACAATGCAGTTCCAATACTTGACTCACTCGGGTTAAAAGCAAGTTTTTATGTAACAGCTTTTTCGGGTTCGGTACAAAACAGATTGAATGAGTGGAAGAATTTAGATAAAAAAGGGCATGAGTTGGGCAATCACACATTATACCATCCATGCACGGGTGGTACAGGACGTGAATGGGTAAAACCCGAGTATGATATGCGCAACTATACTGTACAGCGTATGATTGATGAAACGAGAATGACCAATTTATTTCTTCAGGCATTAGACGGTAAAACCAAACGAACCTTTGCTTTTACTTGTGGCGACATGAAAATCGGGGACTCCTCTTTTATCAATGCCATGAAAAAAGATTTTGTAGCTGCCAGGGCCGTACGGAATGAAATGCATCAAATAAATGAAATAGACCTGTATAATATAGATTGCTATATGGTAAATAACCATACAGGAGAGCAGATGATTGAATGGGTAAAAAAAGCCATAGCTACGAATTCCTTACTTGTTATTCTTTTCCATGGCGTAGGAGGTGGTAATGGATTAGATGTTTCGATCAGCGCACATCAGCAGCTACTGACTTACCTGAAACAAAATGAAAAAGATATTATGATTGCACCTATGATTACTGTGGCAGAATATTTACAATCCAGACAAAAGATTAAATAAAAGCTAATCATTTTCTATCAAGAGACTGCGCGTAACTATACTAAATCATTGAGTCCGAATAAAAAAGGCCCGCCGAATGGCGGGCCTTTAAGTAAGCAACCGTTATTGAAAGGGGGATTAACGCATCTTCATTAACTGAACTATTTTTCTGTTACTACCCTGCTGTAACTCAGCGTAATACACACCTGGTCTGAAATCATGACCTATCTGAACCGTACTATTAGCATTGTTATTGGCTTTGGCTTCTACCATTCTTCCGGCAGCATCCAGAACCCTGATCTGAACAGGCAAGCTACTACGGCTTTGCAATTTCAATATAAAATAGCTGGTAGATGGATTACCAATCACCTGTACTGTAAAGTCATCCTCTGTTGTTTTAGCATCGCTGGTTATGAACTGAGATGAAGTCCATGCATTGGAAACAAGAGCCGGTCCGTTACCACAGGTATAACTATTCCAGATAACATTAGAAATATTACTTTCCAGATCTTCTGTAATGAAAAATCCTGTCATGAATACACCAGATGTATTATTGATGGCCTTACCTTCCTGACTTAGTTTCATTAGTCCCTTGGGCAAGTATACATTTCCTGTGAACTGTATATTGGTACCATTTACACCGAAACGTTCATCATCCTTATTACCATCACCCATATAGAATGTTACTTTACGTTGGTCAGGATTGATTCTTGAGTTAGACAGAAGCTTTACCTTATTACTGATTCTCACTTCAGCATCTGAAGCAAATCGAACACTTGTATTGAGTGAGTTGGTACCTGCCAACACAATCAGTTCAGCAATATTAACAACAGGGGCATTAAAAAGAACACGGGCTCCTGCACCAATCTCTATTTTCTTGAAATTATCACCTGTGAGCACCACATTCGCACCTTCCCGTATAGTAAGATCAGCATAATTACCTGTTACTGTAGTAGTGATGTTTTTATTAACTGTATAATTACGAAGGTTTCTGGTAGATGCCGTATTATACTTCATAACCGGAAGTACCACATTCGCTGTTCCATTGATAACAGATGGAAGGCTGATACCCGTTCCATTTCTGTATATTCTTGGTGCTTTTACAAAAGCTCCTGTTCCTGTTAATGCACTATTTTGTTCAAAAATTGCTTTCCCGAAAATACGCATCACACCTACACTACCCGATGCCAGTTTATTACCTACACCGAGTTTAACATCATCATAAACGAGAATAGTGTAGTTGGCTGCTACAGATTGTTTGTTATAGGTAAATAATGAAGGGGCAGAACTACATCCATTAGCTGATGTAGTGGTCAATGCATAAATACCATCTGCATTGGTTAATCCAAGTGTTAATGCCTGCTGAGTAGATACAACTGTTGTACCCTGCTTCCATACATAACTTGCACCTGGTGTTGTATTGGCTGTTACTACCAACTGATTACAGAATGCATCCGGTGAGCTAACAGCATAACCGGTAGCAGGTTCGGGTGTTATGACCACATCAAATGAGCCTGTTTTCAGGTTACCGTTCACATCCGTTACAGTATAGGTTACTGTGGAAGTTCCCACGTTAAAAATGCCACTTGCATCGATACCAGTTCCTGTTCTGCTGGTTGCGCCGCTTACAGCATATGATACAGATTGAATTCCACAATTATCCGATACCATAATTTGTGGTACCTGATAGCTACCAGAGCTCGCAAAACAATGTGTTACACTACTTGTTACTTCAATCGACGGAAGCTGATTATCAATCACGGTTACAGATTGAGAAACGGTATCTGTATTGCCATACTTATCAGTAACTGTCCAGGTAACTTTGGTAGTTCCTATGGGAAAAAAGTTTCCTGAAAAATCTTTTGTAATAGTACCAGTATTACCACATACGTTGTAAGCTTCAGGCATTTCTAAATTTACCGTAGCTCCACAGGCATTGGCATCATTCACAACACTTTGATCAAAGAGTGGGTCTAAGAATACCGAAAGACCTGTAAAGCCATTAGCCATAGGTAAACTGTTGCCCAATGCGGCATTAACAGCCGTAGCCTGAACCGTATCTCTATAAATAAAATAAGTACCATTATTACCTGGAATATTCCCGGCTATAAAACCTGTTGCTCCACCGGGAAATGCATTTGATTCCAGTATACCATAAATTGAGTTGGGATATGCATTGACTAAGGGGTCACCGTCAAAAAAGAAAATATGTGTGGCCCTTTCTCCCAGGTTTCTGTTATAAAAAGTGTTACAATAGATAGAAGTGGCATTTCCTCTGGTACGTAAACTTGAGCCGGTAGAAGTAATACCATCAAAAATATTTCCTGAGATCGTTGCTCCGATCACATCAATAGTGATCTGTGTATTGCCCTGGTAACAAGCAGATGCACTATTATAACCACCGGTTATCCCTGTTATTCTGTTATTGGTAAAAGTTACATTTTTAGAATTGGTAACGGTATTGCTACCACCCAATACCACCAGTTGGCGAGGCACATTATTTCCGGCTGTAAACTGTGTACCGGAGCCACACCCACCTGGCTCAGTTCCGGTAAATGTTTTCCCTGAAAAAGTATTTTCATTGATAATTATATTATCGATTGCGGTATTAAAATTAGACGCAATACCATGTTCTCCATTCGCAACAATCTCATTGCCTTCAATACGGATATTGGTATGGCTTCCTAATAAATAAATAGCAGCAGTTTCAATACTACCATTACTATCAAAACCGGTAATAGTAAAACCCTTACCGGATGCACCAATGGTTACATTATTGATACCTGAGTTTAGTGCAATCGTATTCTGACCGATTACAGATGAGTTAATATGTGTTACGGATGCGCCTCCTGTTGACAACAGACTGATGCCTTGTTTATTGATCACATGGTTACCTGTATAAGTACCTGGTGAAACAATAATTTTACCACCGGCTGCCACACGGGGAATGGCTTGTGTAATGGTTGCATATGGATCCCGAAATGATCCGTTCTTGGTAGCTCCACCATAAGAAGCATTTACAAATACAAGAGATAATACGGGCGAGCCGTATGAACTATGTTGGTTTTCGATGGTTGCATCATTATTTGCAGCACTAACCGCAGCAATATCAGTGTACTTATTAACGGTTGCGTTAAGAATAGCGATATCATAATAATTCGCTGCGGATCCGGCTCCCCAACTGTTACCGGAAAAATTCACGGCACAATCAGACATGATCACCCAACCGCGTGTACCATATACATGATTATTGGTAATCGTTCCGGTTACATTATTATTGATATACCCAGGCTGACGAAGATTATAGATGGTATTATCATGAATATTCAGTCCGGTAAGTCCTCCTGACACTTCCAGTGCACGGGAAACATTACCCCCTGTCATAGCATATTGTCCGCTGATGTTGCAACCTGCCAGTTCAAAATTATTGGCCTGCACACCAATCAGGTTTTGAAGGGGAGAATCGTCTGTTTTGGTGATAACGAGATTACTGATAGATACCTGAGGAGCCGTTACCAGAAAAAGATAAGTGCCACCACTGGTTTGGATAGTAACAGATCCGGCTGAGCCCTGGGGTTTTATGGTCAATGATTTATTAACCTGAAGCGTGGTGGTTTGCACATAGGTACCTGCACCTATATTAATAATATCGCCGTTTGCAGCTGCCGCAATAGCTGCAGCTATGCTTGATTTAGCTGTTGCCGGACTTAATCCGTCGTTCAGGTTATCCCCACCCGATGCTGAAACGTAGTAATTCGTTTGGGCATTTGTAGTGGTAATAAGTAGCAGGAAAGCAAAAAAAGAAAAAAGAATGGGTAACTTTTTAGACATAGGATTTCATTTAGGGTTAATAAGATTTACAAAACCTTAATAATCAATTGCATATTAACTGTTAATTCAATGTGGAAAAAACGGTATTTTACAAAAAAATGAGCGGTGTTTTCAACGGTATAATTAGCGGTTTACTGAACCATCAGGCCTTTGATTTTATACATTTGTAGAGTCTTTACTTATATTTATTTCTACAAAAAAGAATACGACTCATTTCTATTTTAGAAAAAAATAACACTTAATATTATCATAATTAATATTTTATATATTAGTTAAAATAATATTCACATCCTTTTTTGTTTGCATTAATCTTTTATTAACATTTACACCTATTAATGCAGCACTTTTACCCGCTTGTGGTCTTATTTAAGGTGCTGACACTTCGAGCTAGCCTTTAGAAAAACGATTTGAGGAATGTTGATGGTTTCAAAGAGCAGGGCATCATAGTAATGAGTTATGGTGCTTCTATTTCAGTAAAACTTATGTACAGATAACAAAGAGGTGCCATTCCTATGACCGGGAATCATTGAATTAAAAATGTGAAATAACAGACTATTTATAGAAGAATTTTTCATCACCCTATAGAATGTAGCCCACTACATTTTATGAATCAAGCCTAAACTTTAAAAATTGGAACAAATGAGAAAACTTGTATCACTACTGACGGTGCTAATGCTTTTCACGGCATCAGCATTCGCTCAAAACAAAACTGTTACCGGTAAGGTAACAGAATCGAATGGTACACCTATTTCTGGTGCTACCATTAGCGCCAATGGCAAACCGGTTGGCGCCACTACTACAAGTGGTGACTTTTCCGTTACGCTGCCAACGGCTACCACCTCCATTACAATCAGTTCTCTCGGTTTTAACGACCGTACAGTAACATTGACAGGAAGTGCATTATCCATTACCTTAACCAGTGCCGATGCAGGCAGCGTATCAGAAGTTGTTGTAACTGGTTATACCAGTATTCAGCGTAAGAAATTCTCCGGCGCTATTGCAAACGTTTCTGCACAGGAAGTGAAGAAACAGCCCTTCGGTTCATTCGACCAGGCCCTCCAGGGTCAGGCTGCGGGTGTTTCCGTAGTTGCAAACAGTGGTCAGCCCGGTGCTAATGCGATTGTTCGTATCCGTGGTAATGGTTCAATCAGCGGCGGTAACGTACCATTGTACATTATGGATGGTATTGAAATTTCTGCTGCAGATTTTTCCAGCCTTAACCAGGGCGATTTTGAGCGTGTGGAACTGCTGAAAGATGCGGTTGCTACTGCCATGTATGGTTCACGTGGTGCAAATGGTGTAATTGTTATTTCAACACGTCGCGGTCGTGCAGGAACACTGCAACTGAATTATGATGCTCAGGTGGGATGGAGCACATTACCGCAGGATCGTCTGGTAATGATGAACAGTGACCAGAAAATTACTTATGAATTACAGCGTGGTAACCCTTATGGCTGGACAACTGCTGAAGCTGATAGCTTGCGTAAAGTAAACTTCAGCTGGAAAGATGCACTGTTTCAGACAGGTATGACACATCAGCACATGATCAGTGCAAGTGGTGGTAGTGCTACCAGCAAATTCTTTGCGTCATTATCATATATGGATCAGGAAGGTATCGTAAAAACAACAGGTTTAAAACGTTACACTGCCCGCATCAATGTAGACAATACCATTAAAAACTGGCGCTTTGGTGTAAACCTGCAGGCTGGCTTCTCTAAACTGAAACAAACAGCAGAAGGCAACACTACGATCAGCTCTCCTTTAAATGCTATCCGTTGGTCTAACCCTTATGAAAGAGACAGAGACCCAAGAACAGGAGATTTCCAACAATTCGGCGGCCCAGGTTACCTGACTTCTGGTCAGCCTAACGGAGCTATGGAACTGTTTCTTGATTACAATAATTCTATTCAATTAAAAACAGTAGCAACGAGCTACCTGGAATTTCATTTCCCTTTCCTGAAAGGTTTATCTGCCAGAACCAACTGGGGTATTGATTATACCAATAATGAAACAACCAACTTCAACGACCCACGTACTGCGGGTGCACAGGCCCGTAACGGTTCACTTAACAGAAACAGTTCATGGAACTTCCGTTATACCGGAACAACTTCTCTTAACTACAAGCAGAATTTTGGTAAGCATGAAGTAGAAGGTGGACTGTTTACTGAGGTTGTTAAAAACGATTCAAGAAACTTTGGTTTTACCGGTTATGGTTTCACCAATGGTTTTAATAACGAAGCAGGTTTAACCGCAGGTAGTACTGCAAATGCCAACTACATTCCAGCTATTGGTGGCGGTGGTTCAAGAAATGGTATCTACTCTTACTTCGGTATTTTCAACTATGGTTATGATAGCAAATATTATGTAACCTTAGTAGGTCGTCGTGATGGTTCTTCACGTTTTGGTGTGAACAACCGTTTTGCCAATTTCGGTTCTGTAGGTTTCACCTGGTCTGTATCTTCAGAAAAATTCATGGAGAACAGCAAGCTGTTTGATAACCTGAGTTTGCGTGCCAGTATCGGTACTACCGGTAACAACATTACCCAGGCTGGTGACTTCCCTATTCCTATTTTCGGACGTTCTACCTATGCGGGTGTGAGTGGCTGGTCTCCTGGGTCTCCCGGTAACTTAGACTATCGTTGGGAAACCAACCGTACCATTAACTTTGGTTTAGACTTCTCAATCCTGAAAAGAAGACTGAGCGGTAGCATTGAACTGTACGACAGAAAAACACTGGACCTGTTCTATGCCCTGCCAATCGATCCGTCAATCAGTGGTTTTAGCAGCATCCCAAGTAACTTTGGAAGCTTACGTAACCGTGGTGTGGAATTATCGCTCCGTGGTGATGTAATCAAAGCAAAAGACTTTTCTTTCAGCATTGCTGCAAACATTACCTACAACCAGAACAGAATTATTGATCTGCCAACAGATTCAGTAGTTTCTGGTCTCACCATTCTGAAAGAAGGAAAAGCGTTGAATACTTTATACCTGGTACCATACGCTGGTGTAAACCCTGCGAATGGTAATGCTCAATATCAGAAAAAAGATAAGAGTACAACCATGGTTTACTCTCCAAATGATAAAGTGTACCAGGGTACATCTGATGCCCCATGGTTCGGCGGTATTACCACTTCACTGGCTTACAAAGGTTTTGACCTGAGTGCGCAGCTGAACTTCTTCCTGAACAGGGTTCAGTATAACAACGATAAAAACAACGTAGTTAACCCAACTTATTTCTATGACAACATGTGGGTAGAACTGTTGAAAGAATGGAAAAACCCTGGTGATATTACCAATATTCCAAGACCAACATCTGGTGCTACTGCATTAGGCCCAGCCAACCCTTATCAGACACAAACGACCTTCTTCCTGGAAGATGGAAGTTTCTGGAGATTACGTAACGTAACTCTGGGTTATACTGTACCTGCCAAGTTATTGTCAAAAGCGGGTCTTCGTTCAGCACGTATTTTTGTACAGGGACAAAACTGGTGGACTGGTACCAAGTTCCAGGGCTTCGATCCTGAAGCAACTGGAACCTCATTGGTGGGTGCTCAGTACCCAGCACTGGTACAAACAACCATCGGTTTAAATATTGGATTCTAATCACCAATCAAAATGCATAATATGTATAACAAGATCATAAAAAATACAATTGTCGCTTTTGCAGCATTTACGTTGGTGCAAGGGTGTTCAAAAAAGGAAGTCATTGAACTGACTCCCGAATTCTCTCTCGATGCCTTGAGTAACCCTTCCAGCATGAAACAGGTAGAAGAGGTTTTAACAGGTGCATACGGCTCCTTAAGAGCAAATGATTATTTCGGCTCAGGTAGTGGTACAGGTGCCGGTTGGTCTTTGATGCCGGATATCATGAGCGATAACGTTTACGAGGTTGCTGCTGAAACACTCGCCAATTCAAGAGCTATGGCAGACTGGTTGTATAACTCCTCAACCGGTCAGATTTTCAACCTGTATGCAGCACCGTATAATACCATTGCGCATGCGAATATCATCCTGAGAGACATTGATAAATTTACCAATGCGAATAATCAAGGGCAGGCCAACAGAATCAAAGGTCAGGCTTTCGCTTTGCGTGCTATGGCACATTTTGATCTGTTCCGTTACTTTGCTCCGAAATACGACCGTAGCAGTACCGCTGATCTGGCCATGCCTTATATCAAAGAATTCACCGTTTCTACTTCTGTAAAACCAGTCCGTAACAACAACAAAGATTACTATGATAATATCTTTGCTGATCTGAACCAGGCTGTTACATTATTAGGTAATGTTGACCAGGCAGTGAATCCTGCCAGTGGTTTAACAAGACCCTTTATCGATCGTAATGCAGCTTATGCATTATTGGCAAGGGTAAACCTCTATGCAGGTAACTGGGCTGATGCCGCTACCGCCGCTACCAATGCACTGAATGGTCGCCCACTGGCTACTACACAGGCTGCATTTACCGGTATGTACAAACAGACAGACAGAGGTGAAATCATCTGGAATGTGCAGTTTGAAGCTGGTCAGTCCGGACCTTCTTTCCTCGCATTCTTTGCAACCAGTAATCGTAGTTATTTCAGACCTGTACCAGATATAGCAACGATTGCTGGTAATACGGGTTTAATTCAAAGTAATGACTTACGTTACCAGGCTTATTTTACCAATGTACCCGCTGCAGGTAGTAACCCGGTTCCAAACCTGGCGATTACCAAATACAGAGGTAAAGGAACCTTGGTTGATGGTAATGCTAATTTCATTGCGCTTCGCAGTGGTGAAATGTTCCTTATCCGCGCTGAAGCAAACGCGCGTCTGGGTGGTGCTAATGAAGTTACGGCATTAGCCGATCTGAATGCTCTGCGTGCTGCACGTATCAGTGGATATACGCCTGTAGTTTTAACAGGTGCCGCTCTCATCAATGCAATTGCTGATGAAAGAAGAAGAGAAATGTTTGGTGAAGGCCATCGCTTCTTTGACCTGAAAAGAACTACACGTGTTATTAACCGTGGAGCACCCTGTGGTACATCCGTATCTTCATCTGGTAGCTGTACATTAGCTGCTACAGCGAGAGAATGGACATTACCTATTCCGGAAAATGTACTCGGATCGAACAATAATCTGGTGCAGAATCCTGGATATTAATTCAATTTTGTTTTCATAAAAAAACTCCCTGTTTGCACAGGGAGTTTTTTTATGCTGCTGATGAACTCATCTTTTAATCTTTTCCCACAAAACAAAAGACCTTCCCCGCAGGTATTGAAAAGTACCCATTATGATTGCAGCATTTGCAAGAAGAAAATAAAAAGGAAAATAAAAGATCCCTGATTGATTTTTCCGCTTACTAAGAAAATATCCGCTGATCGCCCAGCCAAAAAAAACAAGCTGCACAACTACCATAAAAAGAACATATGGGTCATGGGTATTCAAAAAAAGAAAAATTGACAATGGCAGCAGTACAACCAACACATAAGGAACTACCAACCATCGAAATAATTTCCGGCTAATAAGCTGAAATGCTGCAAACGGCTGTTTTACACAAAAGCGTAGCAATCTGAATCTTTCAAAAAACTGAATGCTTCCGGCAGCAATTCTTACTTTTCTTTTCCATTCATCCTGGATAGACAAAGAAGCATTTTCTGTACCATAGGCCAATGGCTCATATACTACCCTTTTCCCCATTTCAAGTACCCTCATGGTTATCGTCAGATCCTCACAAATTGTATCATCTGGCACAGGCTTCAGCAATTCCTTTCTTATTGCATATAATTCGCCGGCAGCCCCGGTTACTGAGAATGCTTTTGAATCCATTACTCTGATAATGGATTCATATTTCCAGTAAAATCCTTCAGCTGACAGATCATGATCACCGGATATTCCCAACACCCGCTTCTCACCTGCTACTGCTCCTATCAATGGTTCCTGGAAAAATTTAACCAGTTCTTTCAGTGCTTCTGTATTCAACATGGTATTTGCATCGGTACATACAACGATATCGGTTTCAATAAAGTTAATAGCTTTATTGATGGCCCCGGCCTTACCTTTTCGTATTGTATCATGCAAAAGTTTTGCCCTGCCATCTGCTCTAACTGCCAAATCAGTACCATCCGTAGACCCATCTGTCAGTACCACTACTTTCAACTGATCGGATGGATATTCCAGCATAAATGTATTGTCGAGCTTCTGCCTGATACAATCCACCTCATTATAAGCAGCGATCAATACTGTTACCGGAGGATAGTAGGAAGGATATTTCTTATTGGCTTTGAACAGACTGGCCAAAAACGAAAAAAAAGGGTAAATCAGGTAGGGATAAGCTGCTATTGCCAATAAATAGTATAGTACAGGATACATCATTTACCGTTACTTTATCCGAACATACATAATACATCCGTTTACAATAATAGGCAAGATTTGAGGAGCAGAGATAAAAGTAATATTTCACCTGACAGAATATCCACATCCGCCCATTTAACCGCTTTTACGCACAGGTATTATCTATCTTTACCTATTAAATACATGTTTTGCTATGCTAAAAGTAGGCGTTTTCGGAGTCGGTCACCTCGGTAAATTTCACCTGAATAACTGGAAGGAAATCAAAGATGTGAAACTGGTTGGTTTTTTTGATCCCAATAACGACAATGCCCGCATAGCTGTGGAAGAATATGGTTTAAAGAGATTTTCAGATGAAGAAAAACTAATGGACGCCTGTGATATTATTGATGTAATTACCCCCACAGACCACCATTTTGATATCTGCATGATGGCGATCAGAAAAGGTAAACATGTTTTTGTTGAGAAACCTCTGGCCCATACCATTCAGGAAGGAAGAGATCTCGTAAATATGGTTCGGGAAGCCAATGTGAAAATGCAGGTAGGACATGTTGAAAGATTCAATCCTGCTTATCTGGCCATACAGGAGATGAACCTGAATCCTATGTTTATTGAAGTTCACAGGCTGGCTCAGTTCAATCCCAGAGGTACAGAAGTAAGTGTTATTCTTGACCTCATGATTCATGATATTGATATCATCCTGAGTCTCGTGAAAAGTGATGTGAAAAATATTTCAGCCAGTGGTGTTGCGGTGATGACAGAAACGCCTGATATCGCCAATGTTCGCATAGAGTTTAACAATGGCTGTGTGGCAAACTTAACCAGCAGTCGCATCAGTATGAAAAAGATGCGCAAAATGAGGTTATTTCAGAAAGATGCCTATATCGGTATTGATTTCCTTGAAAAGAAAACAGAAATCATCAAGCTCAAACAACCAGACGACCAGAATGTATTTTCATTTGATATTGATACCCAGCATGGAACAAAAACCATTGCGATTGCCAACCCGGTTATTCCGCAGGCAAATGCTATTAAACTGGAACTTGAATCATTTGTAGACGCCATTATCCATAACAAACCTACAGTAGTCAGTGAGATTGATGGCTTCCTGGCGATGGAAGTTGCCCATCAGATATTGGATAAAATCAATAATACCAGTATTCTGGTGTAAACACATGCAAGGCAAAAAGAAACAGATCAGTTGGTATATACTTTCCGACTTCTTTTTTGCAATAGCCGGCTGTTTATTGTTTTCTTTTTATCTCCCCCGAATTACTACTGAACGGCACACAACGTCTGATCTATTGGTTTGTTGTATAACAGCTTGCTACTGGCTATTGATTTTTAGGTTAGCAGGTACTTATCAGAAGTCGTTATATGAAAAATCAAGACTCAATGAAATAACCGAAACTTTTATTCAGACAGCCATTGGAAGTCTTATAGTAACCAGTTTCAACTTTTGGGGAAATCCTGATTTCTTTTCTCTCTTTATTACTTTCTTTCTACTTCATTTTATCTTATTTGCCGTTGACAGAAGTCTGGTATTGCTCCTGATTAAAAGGTCGATACTAACCGGAAAAATACATTTCAACACACTTATTATTGGTAATAACAAAGAAGCAATAAAACTCTATCATGAGATCATAAAAAATTACAAATACCTCGGAATGCAGGTAATTGGCTTTGCAACCGATGATCCAAAAACAAGCAATGGTCTTTCGAAATGGATCCCCAGACTAGGATCTACAGAAGAACTCAATGATATTATACATAAATACAACATTGAAAAAGTGATTCTTGCACTGGAAAAAAAGGACCATGTTCGCATTGACGAACTCGTTTATACATTAACAGAAAAGGAAGTGGATATCAAACTTGTTGCTGATACTCTTGATATCGTTTCTGGTTCCGTAAAAACAAATAATATTTTCACCGCTTCGTTAATCGATTTACGGACCAACCCGCTTAGTGCATGGCAACAAAACCTTAAACGCTTAACCGATATAACCGTTGCCACCATCGGCCTGTTATTATTATCACCTTTTCTCCTGTTGATTGCTATCCGGACAAAGCTATCTTCATCGGGACCTGTTATATATATGCAGGAAAGAATTGGCTATAATGGGCGCCCTTTTACGATCTATAAATTCAGAAGCATGTATGCGGATGCAGAAAAAAACGGGCCGGCATTATCAAGTGATTTCGATTCCCGTATTACAACCTGGGGAAAGTTAATGCGAAAATGGCGCTTAGATGAACTACCTCAATTATGGAACATTCTTATCGGCGACATGAGCCTTATTGGTCCAAGGCCCGAAAGAAAAGTATATATTGATCAGATATTACAAAAGACTCCTTATTATCGCTATCTGCTGAAAGTAAAGCCAGGACTGACTTCCTGGGGAATGGTACAATTCGGGTATGCCAGTAATATAGAGGAAATGATACAGCGAATGAAGTATGATCTC
Source organism: Sediminibacterium goheungense (assembly GCF_004361915.1). GTDB lineage: Bacteria > Bacteroidota > Bacteroidia > Chitinophagales > Chitinophagaceae > Sediminibacterium > Sediminibacterium goheungense. The sequence continues at coordinate 572,195 of NZ_SNWP01000010.1, forward strand.
ATTTATATCGAAAACGCATCACTTCTCCTGGACTTTAAAATCATGATACATTCTCTTCGTATCATCGTCTCAGGAAAAGGAAAATAAACCTATCTTATTATTTGCAAAAACCTCCGTTATCATTGGCGGATTATATCTATCACTCTAAGAAAAAATACATACCGCAGAAAACATGAGATAACGGAGATTTTTGCAGGTTTAATTTTTATTGATCAGATCTATTACTTACAATAATCCTTTCGTTGAGGGCAAATGATTAGAAAAGGGATCGCGTCTCACAGCCATTCGTATGGCTTTTGCAAAAGCCTTGAAAATAGCTTCAATTTTATGGTGCTCATTTTCACCTCTGCATTCAATATTGAGGTTACATTTAGCGGCATCACTAAATGACTTAAAGAAATGGAAAAACATTTCCGTGGGCATTTCTCCTATTTTCTCTCTTGTAAACTCAGCATCCCAGACAATCCAGTTTCTACCACCAAAATCTATCAGCACCTTAGCTTCTGCCTCGTCCATGGGTAATGCAAACCCATAACGTTCCATCCCCCGCTTGTCTGTTAAAGCTTTTGCAAAAGCTTCCCCCAATGCTATGCCGGTATCTTCAATAGTATGGTGCTCATCAATATGTAAATCACCTTTTGTTTCAATGGTCAAGTCCATCTGTCCATGTCTGGCAATCTGATCCAGCATATGATCAAAGAAACCGATACCTGTATCAATAGATGATAAACCTGTACCATCAAGATTCAGGCTAACATTTATTTTGGTTTCATTGGTATTTCGTTCATGATGTACTTTTCGTAACCCTAATTTCAGAAAACTGTAAATAGCTTGCCAGTTATCGGTTTCCAGTGCAATGGTTGAACGAAGGGAAGCTTCCTGTTCAGCTGTAAGTGTGTGCAGTGGCGATTTCAGATAAATGGCCTTGCAGCCCAGATTCTTAGCCAGCTGAATATCACTCCACCGATCACCAATTACATAAGAATTCGGCAAATCAAATTTATCCTTATCAAAGAAATGCTGTAACAAGGCCGTACCGGGTTTTCTCGTTGGCAGATTATCTGCAGCAAAAGTTCTGTCGATAATCATTTCATCAAATACAAATCCCTCGCCAGCCAGGGTACGCACCATAAGATCATGATACGGATGAAAATCACTCTCAGGATAACTCGCTGTACCCAGCCCATCCTGATTTGTCACCATCACTTTATAATAATCAAAAGAAGCCGCTATTTGCGAAAGAGTTGTAATACTGCCTTTTACAAAACTTGTCTTTTCAATACGGTCTATCTGAAAATCTTCTGGAGGTTCCTGTAATATCACACCGTCCCGGTCTATAAATAATACTGGCTTCATTTTATTTGATTTTTGCTCGGGCAGCCTTCACTTCGGCAGCGCTTACCACTGAGGCTTTATTGCTCCAACTGTTTCTGATATAGGTTAATACATCTGCGATCTGCACATCTGTAAGATCAGCGTTAGCCGACATGTTATTATCGTAATACTCACCATCTATTTCTACCCTTTCTGTCATTCCTTTGATTACGGTGCGAATCAAATAAACTTTATCTGCACCCTTGACCTTGGACGCTCCATCCAATGGCGGATTCAGTCTGGGAACACCACCCCCATCCATCTGGTGGCATGCCATACATCGCTGCAAATAAACAGTTTTACCTCTTTCTATGGCAGCTTTCAAAGTTGGCTGACTAACTGCCGCTTTCTTCTGTGGCAGCATAAATGCAGTAGTGGTTGATAAAATAAGGAAGACCCCAACAATTTTTTTCATGTTACAATTATTTAGACGAATAGCTGATTTTGTAAATCGTTCCCTTAACATCATCTGAAACATACAAAGAACCATCAGGTCCCTGAGTAAGTCCGCAAGGTCTGTGTTGTGCATCTCTTGGATTTTTTACTACTCCGGTTCCTGAGAACCCATCCGCAAAAACCTCCCATTTACCATTGGGTTTACCATCTTTAAATGGTACAAATACTACATAATACCCTTCCTGTGGCAATGGAGAACGGTTCCATGAACCATGAAATGCAATAAATGCCCCTTGTTTATATTTTTCAGGAAACTGGTTGCCTGTATAAAACAACAGTGCATTGGGCGCCATATGACCAGGGAAAGCTACCAGCGGATCAATCGCTTTTTCACCACCTGCTTTTTTTCCATCGCCACCATATTCGGGTGACTGTATTTTCTTTTGCTGAAAATGATCATAATACACATATGGCCAGCCAGCATCATCCCCTTTATTGATGGCATAAAATGTTTCTGAGGGCAATTCCGCACTCACTGTGGTATCAAACATTTCTGGATATAAGGTATAGAGCATATCCCTGCCATGCATGGTTACATACAGTTTATTCTGTTGCTGGTTCCAATCAAGCCCCACAACATTTCTCAGTCCTGTGGCATAACGAATACCGTTATGGTACCCCTGATCAGTCTGATCAACTTTAAACTGCCATATACCACCTGCCGAATCCAGAATCGGACATGGATACATCCCTTTTGAACCTTTTGTTCTGTCTACTTCCTGGCATGAGTTGGAGGGTGCTCCAATATTCACATAGATATGCCCAGCATCATCCAGCGCAATAGATTTAGAAGCATGCTGACGTTTATCCCAGAGTCCTTTTACAATACGTTGAGGTGTTTCTGCATCAATTACTTCTCCCTTGTCGTCAAGCTTATACCTGTATACATCCTGATCGGATGAAGCATATAAGTATCCATTCTTAATGGCGATACCGGTACCATAATAATTCGCAAAGGTTTTACTAATTTCCATTTTACCATCTCCGTCAGCATCTTTCAGGTACACAATACCTTTACCCTCTTTTAAACGCTCCAATTTCACATACAAGCCACCTTGTTGAGTCGCTACTATATGTCTTGCCCTCCCGAGGTTATCTGCAACCACGGAAGCAGAAAAGCCACCGGGAATTTTTAAACCGGCATTTACCGGATCAGCTACTTCTTTTTTTACTGTAGCAATGGTAGAATCATTGGCTGCAACAAAACTGATGGTTGCACCTATAAGCATTAATGAAAGCAGAACCCTTTTTTTCATATCATATTGAATTTGGATGAAAATTACAAATGAAAACACAGATTTACTCAGTTTGTTTGCAAAGTAAACCAATCATGCATGGCATCTACCAGTGCTGTATTCTCTTTTTCGGTACCAATCGTAATACGTAGGCACTCTTCACAAAGTTCCACATTACTGCGGTCACGCAGAACAATACCCCTGGTTAATAAAAACTCATAGATCTTTCGTGCCTGGGCAATTTTCACCAGTATAAAATTGGCGTCAGACGGATAAACTTTTTCTACCGTTGGCATAGATTCAAATACCTCTGCAAGGGCATTACGCATATCAACCAATATTTTAATCATATCATTTACCTGCCCTACTTCCTCTAATGCTTTTACTACCAGCTCCTGTGTTGACTGATTAATATTGTAAGGAGGCTTTACTTTATTCATCACTTCAACTATACTCTGCGACGCAAATGCCATACCCAAGCGAAGCCCTGCTAGTCCCCATGCTTTACTAAGGGTTTGTAATACAACCAGATTAGGGTATTCAGCAAGTTCCTGTACAAAAGATTTCTGTTGTGCAAAATTGATATAGGCTTCATCGATCACCACAATACCATTGAAATTATTCAGCACCATTTCAATATCCGTTCTATTCAATGAATTACCTGTAGGATTATTGGGTGAACAGAGCCAGATAATTTTTGTGTGGGCATCTTCCAGGTTCTCCATGTGTACAAGATCCAGCTGAAAATCGGGCAACAGTGGCGCTTTACGTATTTCAATATTGTTAATATTGGCACTCACTTCATACATGCCGTAGGTAGGTGGGCAAATAATGATGTTGTCTTGCCCAGGTTCACAAAAACAACGAAACAAGATGTCGATACATTCATCACTACCGTTTCCCAGAAAAATATGCTCTGCACCTATTCCTTTTATATTACTCAGCCTTTGTTTCACTGCCAATTGATGTGGATCGGGATAACGATTATACCATTTAGTAAGTGGTGATCCCAGACTGTTTTCATTGGCATCTAAAAAAACTTTTGCCTCACCACTAAATTCATCGCGGGCTGAAGAATAAGGTTTTAATTTTTTAATATTATCCCTGATAAGTAATTCGAGGTTGAACATAATAAAGCATTCTTATGAATTATGAATCTATTGTCTGATCAATACAGCATTTTTATGCGCTTCCAATCCTTCAGCATCCGCCATCGCAGCAACTGTTCCGGCGATAGATAAAAGTCCTTCTTTAGTGAGTTTCTGATAAGTGATCTTTTTCACAAAAGAATCTACACTTACACCACTATATGCTCTTGCATACCCATTGGTAGGTAGTGTATGATTGGTTCCGCTTGCATAATCGCCCACGCTTTCTGGTGAATAATTACCAAGAAAAACAGACCCTGCATTGATGATTTTCTCTGCAATCTGTTCATCTCTTTCACAGGAAATAATCAGGTGCTCAGCAGCATATTGGTTCACCAGGTCAATCGCTTCAGCAATATCCTTAACAATAACTGCTTTACTATTGATAAGTGCCTGAGCCGCCATCTCTTTTCGGGGCAATGCCTGTAATTGTATATCCAGTTCCTTTACAACTGCATCCACTAATGCATTATCTGTACTTACCAGTAATACCTGGCTATCTGTTCCGTGTTCCGCCTGGCTCAATAAATCAGCTGCAACAAATGCCGGATTAGCGGTATGATCGGCCAGAACACATACTTCACTCGGGCCTGCGGGCATATCAATAGCAATACCATCCTGTTGCACCAACTGCTTGGCACAGGTTACATATTGATTACCGGGGCCAAATATTTTATACACCTGTGGAATGGTTGCTGTACCATAAGCCATGGCTGCAATGGCCTGCACACCTCCAACGGTGAATATTCTTGTGATCCCAACCAGGTTAGCAGCATATACAATGGCAGGATGAAGCTTACCACTTTTATCAGGAGGTGAGCAGAGAATAATTTCTTTACAACCTGCAATCTGTGCCGGTATGCCCAGCATCAGAATCGTTGAAAATAAAGGCGCTGTTCCCCCTGGAATATAAAGACCGACTTTTTCGATACCAACCGATTTTCTCCAGCACCGGATACCTTTCATTGTCTCCACTACTTCAACAGCTGTTTTTTGCTGTTCATGAAAGATGCGGATATTGTGTGCTGCCTGTTTAATGGCGCGCTTCAGATCGTCAGGAACCAGTTGAATGGTTTGGTTGATCACAGCTTCCGTCATTTCAAAAGATTCAAGCTGCACCCCATCAAACTGTCTGGTAAATTGTAATACGGCTTTATCGCCATCCTGTCTTACTACATCCATAACGGCTTTTACCTGTTGCTGTAAAGTAACCGTATCTATTGCCGGTCTTTTCAGTAACTCATTCCATTGCGAACGGGAAGGAAATGCTATACGTTTCATATCAGTAACTTAAACAATCATTTTTTCAATTGGTACAACCAGTATCCCCTGCGCTCCTGCAGCTTTGAGTTGTTCTATAATATCCCAGAAATCATTTTCATTGAGCACGCTATGTACACTGCTCCATCCCGGATCTGCCAGCGGCAATACTGTAGGACTTTTCATACCCGGCAAAAGAGAAATAATTTCCTTGAGTTTATCGTTAGGTGCATTCAATAAAATGTACTTATTATTCTTGGCCTTTTTAACTGACTGTATGCGGAACAACAATCTTTCCAATAATTGCATTTTTACATCATTCAACCCATTGTTTCGGATGAGTACTGCCTGTGATTGTAAGATGGTTTCTGTTTCCTGCAGGCCATTCATAAACAGTGTTGAACCACTACTCACCAGATCGCAGATAGCATCAGCCAGACCAATACCCGGTGCAATTTCAACACTACCGCTGATCTCATGTATTTCGGCTTTCACACCCTTCTCCCGGAGAAAAGAATCTACTATTACCGGATAACTGGTGGCTATTCTCTTCCCTTCCAAAAAAGAAGCACCTGTATATTGCTCCCCTTTTCGTACAGCAATACTAAGCCTGCATTTACCGAAACCCAGTTTCTCAACAACATTTACTTTTTTATTTTTTTCATAGACTACATTTTCGCCTACAAAACCAATATCTGCCACAGCATCTTCTACGTATTGGGGAATATCGTCATCCCTTAAAAAAAAGACTTCAATGGGAAAATTAGAAGCTTCCGCTTTCAGTTTGTTTACCCCATTACTGATATCAATACCACATTCTTTTAACAAACGAATGGAATCATCATGTAAACGGCCACTCTTCTGGATTGCTAATTTCAGTTTCATAATACTGGTTTCCTGGTTAAAATAAAAAGGGCTTACCACCCGGTAAGCCCTTTAATGTTTATGATCAGCACATAACACCAACAGCCTACCCTATGGGTAAGATATGATGATGGTGGATATGTGCGAATTGTTTCATTATAAAACAAAAATACAACGTCATCCGCTTATCTACAAATTTTTTTCACCCGGTCATCTATTAGGACATTATAAGTACCTGAGATTACCTAACTTACGTTTCCCAATTTTATTTCGAATGCGGAAAACCTCCATTTGTATTTTATTGCTGTTGCTGGCTTCGTTAGTTTCCGGACAGAAAAGAAAACTGATCTGGAGCGATGAATTTTCAATCAAAGGGCTGCCTGATTCCACTAAATGGAATTATGATGTGGGTGGCCATGGTTGGGGAAATAATGAGCTCCAGTATTATACAGCCAAAAAAATAAAAAATGCCCGGATCGAAAATGGATTCCTCATCATTGAAGCACACAAAGAAAAAATGGGTGAAAATGATTATAGTTCTGCCCGTTTGGTAACCAAGGGCAAAGGAGACTGGAAATATGGCAGAATTGAGGTTCGCGCCAAACTACCCAAAGGTGTTGGTACCTGGCCCGCAATCTGGATGCTGGGCACTACCCCAAAAATTACCTGGCCCGACGATGGTGAAATTGACATCATGGAACATGTAGGCTACGATCAGGGAACGGTTCATGCATCAGCCCACACCAAAAAATATTTCCATAGCATCGGTACGCAAAAAACAGGGACCGTAAAAGTTCCTGACTGTAGTGAAAAATTTCATGTGTATGCACTCGAATGGGATGCTGAAACCATTACCATATTCGTAGATAAAAAACCGTATTTCACTTTTAAAAATGAACATAGCGGTAACGATGCGTGGCCTTTTGACAAACCCTTTCATCTTTTACTCAACATAGCAGTAGGTGGATCCTGGGGCGGACAAAAAGGTGTGGATGAAACAGTATTTCCGCAAAGAATGCTGGTGGATTATGTGAGGGTGTATCAGTAAGACCGGAAGTCGGCAGACGGAAAGACCGAAAGTGGATACTTAAGATTGTGACTTCTTTCCAACTGATCTATTACCGATGGTCGTATATTTTGACTTATCAGCTTAACATCTTCCGGACTTCCGGTCTTGCGGACTTTCGGACTACATAAAACAAAAACCAACTAATATGAAAAAATGGTTCTTTGCGTTGTTGATATTGGGAAACAGCTATTACGCTGTATATGCCCAGGACGACAACTCCTATCGTACACCTGCCAAAGAAGTAATGGAATTACTTCTGGCAAAACCAACCCCTTCTGTAAGTATAGATGGTAAAGCTGAGTGGATGTTGCTTAGTGAACGCAATAGTTATCCTACTGTTGAAGAATTGGGGCAGCCGGAATTACGTATTGCGGGGTTACGTATCAACCCCAATAATTTCTCGCCCAGCAGACAAAATTTCATCAACAATTTTACACTGCAGAACATCAAATCAGGTCAGGTTTCACAAATAAGCGGACTGCCCGCAAACCTACTTGCAGGATCTGTAAGCTGGAGCCCTTCCGAAACGAAAATTGCCTTTACACATACCACAGGTTCAAGAGTTGATCTCTATGTTATAGATATTGCTGGCAAGAAAGCCACTAAAATAAATAAACAGGCCCTGAACACCGTACTTGGCACATCTTATACATGGGTTGATGACAATACAATTATCTACAAAGCAGCCACACAATCTGCTGCCAGTTCCCCTAAAAGACCGATTACGCCGAAGGGCCCTACCATTCAACAGAATCTTGGGAAAGCCGCACCCAGCCCTACTTATCAGGATCTCATCAAATCACCTTTTGATGAACAACTATTTGAATTTTATGCAACAGGCCAACTCATCCAGAATAAGAATGGCGTTGAAACAGTGGTTGGGAAATCAGGTATCGTTTCTACATTTAGTTTATCGCCAGATAAAAAATATATGATGGTGAGAACCATACGTAAGCCTTTCTCTTATCTGGTTACAGCAAATGGCTTTCCGTCTACCATTACTATTAATGACCTTACAGGTAAAGTAGTAAAGGTACTGGCCGATTTACCTTCTTCCGAAGGTACGCCTTCCGGTTACGATAATACCCAAAATATACCAAGGGGGTTCGACTGGCGCGATGATGAAGCAGCTACAATTACATGGGCGATGCCTTTGGATAGCGGTCTGATAAAAAAACAGGTGGACTACCATGATGCCGTATATGCATTAAGTGCACCCTTTACAGGTGAAGCAAAAGAACTGTTTAAAACAAAAACACGTTATGCAGGTACTACCTGGGGTAATGAAACACTCGCGTTGGTACAGGAAGTATTAAGATCAAAACAAACACTGCGTGTAAGCAGGTTTAACAGCAGTAAGGGGTCTCTTGAACTATTGTTTGAAAGAAACCAGACAGATGCCTATAACAATCCGGGATCGCCTGTACTTACCCGTAACAAATTCGGAAAATCTGTGATTCAGACAACAGACAATGGCACAAAAATTCTGATGAACAATACAACGGGTGCATCAGAAAAAGGTGACCTTCCATTCCTTGCCAAATTTGATCTCACTACCAAAAAGAATGATATTATCTGGCGCTGTCAGGAAGGTGTTTATGAAACCGTAAACGAAGTACTGGATGCTGATAAACTCGTTTTATTAACGAGAAAAGAATCGCAAACCGAAGTGCCTAATTATTATATCAAAAACCTGGTACTCCGTATTGCTGACAGACCTATTACCCGATTCACCAATCCTTATCCGCAACTTGAGGGTGTAAAAAAAGAGAAAGTAAAATATAAAAGAGCCGATGGTGTGGACCTTACAGGTGATTTATATTTACCAAAAGGCTACAATAAAGATAAAGATGGCCCTTTACCATTGATTATCTGGGCTTACCCGAGAGAATTTAACAGTGCTGCAGATGCGGCACAGATCCGTGGCAGTCAATATCGCTTTACTACATTAAGCTGGGGTTCGCCTATCTATTATGTAACCCAGGGATATGCAGTGCTGGATAATGCCGAAATGCCAATCGTTGCTACCGCTGCAGATAAAAAACCTAATGATAATTTTGTTGCCCAGTTAAAGATGAATGCGGAAGCAGCTATCAATCATCTGTCGGGCCTAGGCGTAGCCGATAAAAATCGTGTAGGCGTAGGTGGACATAGTTATGGTGCTTTCATGACCGCAAACCTGCTGGCACATACCAACCTCTTCAAAGCAGGTGTAGCAAGAAGTGGTGCTTATAACCGTACATTAACTCCTTTCGGCTTCCAGAATGAAGATCGTACTTACTGGCAGGCTCCTCAGTTGTATTATGAAATGAGCCCATTCAGTTATGCCGATAAGATCAAAACGCCTCTTCTTTTAATTCATGGAGATAGCGATGATAATACAGGTACTTATCCTATTAACAGTGAGCGCTTGTATGCTGCTATCAAAGGTCATGGCGGTACCGTACGTTTTGTATTTCTGCCTTATGAAGCACATGGTTACAGGGGAAAAGAAAATGTATTACATACTTTATGGGAGCAGCAGCAATGGCTTGATAAATATGTAAAAGGCGCTAAATAAAATAGCTGACGAACAACAGATAAAAAATAAAAAGGCCCCTTTCGGGGCCTTTTATATTAACCGGTGTCAGTCCTCATTACGAAAAACAACTACCCCATCAAAAGCATCAATCAGCACTTTTCTGGTTTTATCAATTTCACCGGCCAATAGTTTTCTACTTAGCGTATTTACAATTTGTTTTTGAATCAGACGTTTTAATGGTCTTGCACCCATTTGCGGATCATAACCCTGTTCACTCAGAAATTCAAGAAGGTATTCACTAAACTCAAGTTCTATACCTGATGAAGACGCTATCATTTTCTTTAAGCCATCCAACTGAATTTTTACGATTCCCATGATCTGCTTTTTGAGCAGTGGGCTGAACATGATAATTTCATCTACCCTGTTTAAAAACTCTGGCCTGATGGTTCTGCGTAATAATTCCATTACTTCTACCTTAGCTTTTTCAGTAACATCTGCTACATTCTGATCATTTACATTTTCAAAAGCGTCTTGTATCAGATGACTACCGATATTACTGGTCATAATAATAATGGTATTCTTAAAATTCACGGTTCTGCCTTTGTTATCCGTAAGATGTCCATCATCCAGTACCTGCAACAGAATGTTCCATACATCAGGATGTGCTTTTTCAATCTCATCCAGTAACACCACACTGTACGGCTTTCTCCGAACGGCTTCAGTTAATTGTCCACCTTCATCATATCCAACATATCCTGGAGGTGCACCTACCAATCTTGAAACTGTATGTTTCTCCTGGTATTCACTCATGTCAATCCTTGTCATAAGATGTTCGTCATCAAAAAGATATTCGGCAAGTGCTTTAGCCAATTCTGTTTTACCTACACCGGTAGTACCCAGGAAAATAAATGAACCAATCGGTTTTCTCGGATCCTGCAAACCTGCTCTGCTTCTGCGTACTGCATCTGCAACGGCAGTAATGGCTTCTTCCTGACCTACCACACGCCTATGCAGTTCTTCTTCGAGGTTTAATAATTTTTCTCTTTCACTCTGAAGCATCCTGCTAACAGGTATACCGGTAGCTTTGGCTATGTTTTCAGCTATATCTTCCGCATCCACTTCTTCTTTCATCAGTCTCCTGCTTTGCTCTCCCAATTGATTGAGCTGTTCAGTATAACTGCTGATCTGTGCTTCCTGCTCTTTTACTTTTCCATATCTTATTTCGGCCACTTTACCATAGTCTCCGTTTCTTTCCGCCTGCTCTGCTTCAAGTTTTAAGGATTCAATGGCTGATTTGGCCTGCTGTATTTTTTCAACAATTTCTTTTTCATTTCTCCATTTAGCTTTCAGGGTATCTCTCTGTACACTGAGGTTACTGATTTCAATATTCAGTTCTCTCAATTTCTCCTCATCATTTTCCCTTTTGATAGCTTCTCTTTCAATTTCCAGCTGTCGGATCTGACGCTCCAATGTATCCAGTTCTTCCGGCATTGAATTCATTTCAAGACGAAGTTTAGCAGCACTTTCATCAATGAGATCAATGGCTTTATCAGGTAAAAAACGATCTGTGATATACCGGTTGGATAATTCAACGGCTGCAATAATGGCTTCGTCTTTAATACGAACATGATGGTGTGTTTCATAACGATCTTTCAATCCCCGCAGAATAGAGATAGCATCTTCAATACCCGGCTCTTCAATCATTACTTTTTGGAAACGTCTTTCGAGAGCCTTATCTTTTTCAAAATATTTCTGGTACTCATTTAAGGTTGTGGCGCCTATGGCCCTCAACTCTCCTCTTGCCAATGCCGGTTTCAATATATTGGCCGCATCCATGGCGCCTTCTCCACCACCGGCACCTATGAGCGTATGTATCTCATCAATAAACAGAATGATTTCACCATCACTGGCTGCCACTTCTTTTACTACACCTTTTAACCTTTCTTCAAATTCACCTTTGTATTTGGCACCTGCTATCAGCTGTCCCATATCCAGCGTAAAGATAATTTTAGACTTCAGGTTTTCAGGAACGTCGCCATTGATAATCCGCATGGCCAGACCTTCGGCAATGGCTGTTTTACCTACACCGGGTTCACCCACAAGAATGGGATTATTTTTACTTCTTCTTGAAAGAATATGCAATGTTCTGCGTATTTCTTCATCCCTTCCGATAACAGGATCCAGTTTACCCTGACGTGCCGCTTCATTAAGATTGCGTGCATATTTATTCAGCACATTGAACTGGGTTTCCTGTGTCTGCGATTTAATTGTATCACCTTTTCTTAAATCTTTAATCGCTGTAATCAATCCCTTCTCAGTCAATCCTGCATCTTTCAGTGATTTTGCTGTAGCATCATTTACCTGAAGTAAGGCAAGCATAAAATGTTCAGGACTGATAAATTCATCCCCAAAATCTTTCAGGCTTGCATTTGCTTTAAGGAACACATTATTCAAATCACGACTCACCGATTGAGCAGGTTCTCCTTGCTGGTTACTTGGAAGTTTTTTCAACGACTCCTCAAGTTTTGCCTCCAATAATGGGAGGGCCACATTATTTTTTTTCAACAGAAAAACAATCGGACTATCCTTATCTGAAAGCAAGGCTTTTAACAGGTGTTCCGTTTCAATAGCAGGGTTATTGGCATTGTATGCCAACTGTTGTGCTGCCTGAATCGTTTCCTGCGCCTTAATGGTATAATTATTTAGATTCATATTTATATGGTTTGTTTTAACGACTGCTTACCAAATCTTATATCCGGATTTGAATCTGAAGTCATAATTTGTACGCAAAAACTATTCTAAGCCGGTAAATAACTGATAAAATCAGAAAACCCTGTAATTATGTCTGTAAAACTCAAATTAAACTGTATGAAAGTCAGTCTGGGATTTATTTTCCTGCTATTCTTTCAGTTCACTTTTGCACAATACGATTTCAGTGCGATAGACAGCCGTCTGGAAGCTGAAAAAAAGCAACTGGAGGGACATGTTGTGGCTTTGATCTATAAAGATGGTAAGCTGATCTATCAAAAAGCGATTGGTACAGATTTTAATGCCAAATCACAGGTACCCATTGCCAGTGCCAGCCAGTGGTTAACTGCAGCGCTAGTGATGACATTTGTAGATCAGGGCAAACTTAGATTGGATGATAAAGTAAGTACCTATATTCCCCTGCTCAATAAATATTCAAAAGGATATATTACCGTTCGTGATTGCCTTGCTCATCTTACCGGCATCGAATCAGAACCCATCCGAAGCCTGAAGGAACAATTGAACAGGAAAAAATACAGCAACCTCGAAGAAGAAATTACGGATATTGTTTCTACACGGGAAATTGTTTCCAATCCGGGTTTACAGTTCCGTTATGATAATATCGGATTGAATATGATTGCCCGTGTACTGGAAATTATTACCAAAAGAGGCTTTGAACAAATTATGTCTGAAAGAATTACCCGCCCCATGCAGATGAGAAACACCAGTTTCAGCAATTTAAATGCGGTTAATCCATCCGGAGGAGCCCAATCATCTGCGAGTGATTATATTACTTTTCTGGCCATGATTTTAAATAAAGGTGTTTATAATGGTAAGAGAATATTAAGTGAACAGGCCATCGAACAAATGGAAACTGTTGTTACCACTACTGATATGATTAAATATGCACCCAAAGCGACCCAGGGTTTTCAGTATGGTTTAGGACAATGGATCATGACAACAGATGAAAACGGAAAGGGTACTGCATTCACCTCTCCGGGACTATTTGGTACCTGGCCAATGATTGACCGTTGCAGAAACTATGCATGTATTATCTTAACAGAAGGAAAACTCAATGAAGAAAGAAGAGAATTATTTCTTCACATAAAAGAGTTAATTGATGATATAATACCCACCTCCTGTAAATAGTAAAACTTATATTCATTACTCTTTGAATACAACAAATGCATATAATCACCCAGTAAAACAAACTGCATACAAACTTGGTTTTGATTACTGCGGCATTGCAAAAGCCTGTGTTTTAGATGAAGATGCCCGTAGACTCGAAAAATGGCTGCATCAAAACCATCATGGGAGTATGCAGTATATGGAAAAGCATTTCGATCTGAGAATAGACCCTTCAAAGCTGGTTCCGGGTGCTAAGTCTGTTATTACCGTACTAAAAAATTATTTTCCTTCAAAAGAACAATCATCTGAGGCACCCCGTATTTCAAAATATGCATGGGGCAAAGATTATCATGAAGTAATACGTACACAATTACAGGAATTCCTCAATGAACTCAGAATAACTTATGGAGATATACAGGGAAGAGGATTCGTTGATTCTGCCCCAGTATTGGAACGAAGTTGGGCAACAAGAAGTGGTGCCGGCTGGATTGGAAAAAATGGCAACCTGATTACGAAAAGCAGCGGTTCATTTTTCTTTATTGCTACACTTATTGTTGACATTGAGCTTCCTTACGATGATCCTTTTGCAAAAGACTTTTGTGGCACCTGCAGAAAATGTATTGATGCCTGCCCTACCGATGCTATTCTTGAAGACAAAACCATCAATGGCAGTAAATGCATCAGCTATTTCACCATAGAACTGAAGGACGCACTTATTCCTGCTGAGATGAAGGGGAAATTTGAGAACTGGATGTTTGGTTGCGATACCTGTCAGGATGTTTGTCCATGGAACCGCTTCAGCAAACCACATACAGAAGAAAACTTCGATCCTATTCCTGCTATTTTAAATCTGAGTACACGTGAATGGGAAACTTTATCGGAAGATACATTCAAAAAAATATTCAAGGACTCCCCTTTAAAGAGAAGTAAATTCCGGGGCATTCAGCGGAATCTTCATTTTTTACAGAATGAAAGCCATCATTGATAAACAATGTCTACTGGAAAAATTTCCCGGTAAGGGAGGTTGGACCTACGCTCGTATTCCTGAGATTAAACAGGATAAGAAAAATCCGTTTGGCTGGGTCAAAGTAAAAGGCTTTATAGATCAATACGAAATCGCTCAATACAAATTGATGCCAATGGGCAATGGTGAACTATTTCTACCTGTGAAAGCTGTGATCAGAAAATTAATTGGTAAAAAAGCTGGTGATTATATTACGGTGACACTTTATCCAGACAACGACCCAATAGTAGTTCCGGAGGAATTTCTAAGCTGCCTTAAAGATGAACCATTTGCACATGAATCTTTTTTACTTTTTTCCGAAGGCGAGCAAAGAGAATATATCAACTGGATTTATACTGCGAAAAAAGAGTCAACCCGAATCGAACGTATAGCAAGAGCTATTCGAGCTATTTCACATGGGTTGACCCTTACCAAACTAAAACTGAACCTTCTTACATAATTTCACCAGAGATCAAACCCTGCTTTAAAAGATAAACGTTGAAAAGTATAATCCAGTTTTCTTTCTGTAATAAAGGGTAGTGTTGTACCCCATATCCATACAGACTCATTATACCGCTCACTTAGTGTTTTCAAAGAATAGCCAAGACTTAATGAAAGATTTCGGTTTGTTCCTAATTCTATATCATAACCTATACCAAGATCAGTATACCAGCCTATTTCAAATTTGCTTTTCTCAGTTCCACCTCCGGATATAAACGAAACCCTATGCTGCTTATCAAGTGCCCATGGTATATTATATCCTGCATGTACAAATGCAAATGCTTTATTATTATTACCGAAATATTTCCGTATATCTGCAAATACAGGTACTGACCTTACTTTATAATAATCTATACCGGCACCCATTCCCAACTGCCAGCTTTTTCTTACAATACCACCCAATAGCTGAAACTGAAAACTATTTTCCTGATTACCATTCAGTATACCAAACTGTGGTTTCAGATAAGATGTACGCTTCTTGATTGACTGTGCACTAGTTTGTATACAGGAAAATACAAGAAACAGTATGCATATTTTTTTCATAACGATTGCTTATGATTGATGCTTAATTTTGAGCGACCTGCATTTTACTCACCAGTTTCACATTATTGATATCCTGATAATCAATCAGGTAAAGTCCGTCGTTAGCCACTACTATGGCATATCCCTGCCAGGCAATTACATCATGCGCTTCAAAACCACCAATGGTTTTAATAGGAACGATATTGGAAGCATCTGCTGCATTGAATAATTTCAAGCCTTCATTTGCATCACAGATAAAAAGCAGAGAACCATCTTTAGATAATCCTTTCGGACCTTTCAGCGAATAGGTTTTTACCAGTTGAGGCGATGTAAGATTTTTTACATTAATCACATCCAGCTGATTATTGAATCCCCCACAAAAACCACCCCCTTTCAAGGTAACATATGCATAATCGCCATCTGCAATAACAGGGTCGCAGGCCCTTACATGTACAAACTGTCCGAGAGGTTGCGGATTATCAGGATTGCTTGTATTGTATATATACATACCCGCCTGTGCACCTACAAATAAATTGTTTCTATATGGAAAAATCGTTTCAATACCTCCTTGGTTCAGGTCAACCTGTTTAACATAAGCAGGTGCATCTGCCCTGGTAACATTAAATACTTTCAGGTCATCATGACTAACTGTATACAATCTGTTTTGCTGCAGGCCAAAACGAGCTGTTGATCCGGCAATACCAGTAGCAGCCGTTCCTGAAAAACTAGCAGCAGGATTACCTCTGTATGATGTGAAGAATATCAATCCTCCGCTATCGAATTCAAAATTTCCGGAAACACCTCCCGTAAGTGTGCGTTTTACTACCGTATCAACTTTAACCCATTTCTGTATTACTTTTCCGGTATCGGCTGTATATGCACCATAATAACGGTGCGGAAATACCCCATTTAGAAATTGCTTTACGCTTACGTTTTTTGGATCGGTAATATCAAGTGTTACCAGATCCGTATAACAGTCTGCATAAAGGTAATTACCATTGATGGCCAGGTCAACACAACCTGGAATATGGATAAAGGCAATTTTTTTTGGCTGACTCATGTCCGACAAATCAATTACATGAATACCCTTATCAACTTCATTGAGAAACAAATAGTTTCCCATTAATACAATTTTACCGGGATTTATAATAGCTTCTGAAGGCGCATTTTTTATGCCGGCTTTTACCTCATCTTTTGTCTGATAAACCGGTCTGTAAAAGCTGTATGACTCTTTAACAGTATCTTTCATACAAGCCGCAAAAAAAATGGGCAATGCAAGTAAGCAGTAGCGAAGTGTTTTCATACAAATAGTTTAATACCTGTTTGACCCTTGCCTTACTAACAGCGTTGCATGTAACCTATTTTCTTTTACCAAGTAAAAATGCCAATCGTACAGATGGCCTGAAAAGATGTTGATTGACACCTGGTTGTTTTGAAAGATTAGTAAGTATATACTGTACCTGAGGACCAAGCAATAATTGTTTAGCATTACCCAGTCTGAAATCAACACCACCTGTAATATCCATTTGAAGGGTACGTAGCAGAGATCTGTTTTCAAACAGATACGCAGATGAACCGGTTGAGCCCAGGTGAAGTCCATTACTGCTTATTAAAGCATTTACACTAAGGCCAGCATACCATTGAATATCCATTTTTCTGAACCAGGTAAGTGTACGGTAATACCTTGCTCCGAACTGGATAAAATGATAATAAGAAGTATATCGTGCACTATCTTTCACAGCATAATATTTATTTTCATCACCCGTAACGTTTACATTACTGAATCGAACAGTATCTTGAATGATACTACGTCCAATGCCGGTTCTTGTTGTAAGCAGATGATAACCTGCTGTAAAGCTGATGGCATGTTTTTCTTTCTTACCCATTTTACGCATCAACTCAACAGAAGAACCAAATGAAAACGCATCTCTTACAACAGGTTTTGTATTTGCAGGATTCGCCATTCCGCCCGTAACCGGAGGAGTGTTGATTGTTCCATTTCCTGAAAAAGCATTATCATAAGCCCTGGCATTGGTTTGCTCCAATAATGAACGTAATGAATTACGCATACCGCTTGTTCCTGCGTTAACAGCGATATACCAATTCCATTTACCTGTTTTTTTTATTTTGTCTTTCTTAGTGATTGAGTCAGCTACTAAAGACGTTACAGGTGTCATTTCTTCTATCCCATTCTTTTTCCCTTTTATTGCCAACTCATTTTCTGCAGAAGAGTCTGTATGTATTTTTACGGGGTGAGAAACCTGTGTTGCTACGATGGCTGCAGTTTGCGGGATATCATCTTTTTTTGTATCTTTATAGATGCTATCTTTTTCCTGTTGCTTATACGCTTGAATTTCTTTCGCCAACTGTACCACTTTGTTTCTTTCACTTTTTTCTACCTCACCTTCTTTCTTCTCCTTTAACACAAGTGACGATACTGATTGTGGAATCACTTCAAAATCAGCCTTCTTATTTACCGTCGCTGACTCTGTTTTATCTTTATGATTTCCAGAAGAAAAATCATGACTGTTTTTTTTCATTTTAATGCTGGCAGTTATTTGTTGTATGCCCTCAGTAGCTGAGGGAACAAGTCTATTTTTAACTGTATCATTATCTGAGTGACCATTTTTTTCGGATTTATCAATGATTTGATCCAGATCTCTTTTTTTATCTGAAGGCGCAAGAATGTTGCTGGCTAACGTATCCTTAGTCGTTTCTCCTGTCTGCCACCAGAAAGTAGCGCCCGATATGGCTGTCAGTAAAACAACCAGCCACAAGGCCCAGCGGCGTTTGCGCTCTTTTTGCAAGCTGGCAGCCACAGACTCCCAAACTGCAGCATTGGGTTTCATGCGCAAGTCTGAAAGCTCTTCCCGAACCTGTTGTTCAAAAGACTTATCGGACATAACGATCTTTTTTTCCGTTTACAGAATGTTTTTCCAGCCAACTGATCAGTAAGGCCCTGGCACGGGCATATTGTGATCGACTGGTACCTTCACTGATCCCAAGAATTTTTGCAATCTCCACATGGGTATACCCTTCCACAGCATGCAGGTTAAATATGGTCTGGTAACCGGCAGGTAATTGCCTAATCAAATTCAACAAATCCTTCATGTGTAGCTGAATATCAGGTTGTTGATTATCTACCGGATGCAGCTGTGAATCCTCAAAACCGAGGTCTAACTGGTAGCGTGGCTTTCTTTTCAGGTAATTAATGGCTGTATTTACCATAATCCGCCTGATCCAGGCTCCCAGATCACCCTCGGACCGGTATTGGTGCAGATTCTGGAACACTTTAATAAACCCCTGTTGCAATACCTCTTCGGCATCATGCATGCTTTTCGTGTAGCGGTAGCAGGTACCCAGCATCTGCTCCGCATAGGAGTCATACAGCTGCTTTTGGGCAGCCGGATGTTGCTTCAGGCAGTCTTTTACCAGTTTTTGCTCGTCTTGCATGCAGTGAATTCAGTGTTTTGACACATTCTGTTGTAGTGACGTTGCATCAGTTTACAAATAGCGCAAAACTACCCCGTGAGCCCGTCACGGGGCTACCGTTTACATATTACATTTGCCGTATGAGTATTATCCATAAAGACCAGATGTACATATGGCATCCTTTTACCCGCCAGAAAAATATGGCTACTCCTATTGCAATTACAAAAGCCCGGGGCAGTTTATTATTCGATGAAGAAGGAAAAACCTATATAGATGCCATCAGCAGCTGGTGGGTTACACTTCATGGACATGCCCATCCCTATATTGCTGAGAAAATTTACCAACAGGCCCTCGAACTCGAACAGGTAATTTTTGCCGGGTTTACCCATCGACCTGCTGTTGAATTGGCAGAACGCTTACTTGCCCGACTACCTGGTGCCTTCGCAAGGATATTTTACAGTGATAACGGTTCTACTTCTACAGAAGTAGCATTAAAAATGTCGGTGCAATACTGGTGGAATCAGGGAGAGAAAAAAAGAAATAAAATCATCGCATTTAAAAACAGTTATCATGGCGATACATTTGGCGCCATGAGTGTAAGCGATAGAAGTGTGTTTACAATGGCTTTCCACGATTTATTATTTGATGTGATTTTTCTAGACACACCTACGCAACACAACTTACAAGACCTTATAAAAACAATGGATGAGCATGCTGATACTGCCGCAGCTTTTATATATGAACCACTGGTACAAGGTGCAGGTGGAATGAATATGTATAGTCCGGCATTATTGAATGAATTACTGAATGCAGCCAAACAGAATCAGATCATTTGTATTGCTGATGAAGTGATGACTGGCTTTGGTAGAACCGGTAAATTATTCGCCAGCGAATACATGGATCATAAACCAGATATTATATGCCTGAGTAAAGGATTAACAGGTGGTACCATGGCATTGGGCGTAACTGCCTGTACCGATAAAATTTACCAGGCTTATGTAGACGATGATGCATTGAAAACTTTTTTCCATGGCCATTCGTTTACTGCAAATCCTATCGCCTGTTCAGCCGCTTTGGCCAGCCTCGATTTACTGGAGAAAGAAGTATGCAGTCAAAAAATTGAATGGATCAGTGCTGCTCATATTCAAATGACAGGCAGACTTACAGATAGTACACTCCCGGTTAAAGATGTACGTAATCTGGGCACCATACTCGCATTTGAAGTAGATGCAGGGAAAAAGGAATACCTGAATACCATCAGCACTACTATTACCCGTAAAGCTATGAAAATGGGTGTTTACATCCGTCCATTGGGAAATACCGTATACCTGATGCCACCCTATTGCATCACAAACGATGAATTAGAAAGAGTTTATCAGGTAATGGAAGAAGCGGTGTTAGCGAGCTGTGAATGGTGAGTAGTCAGTAGTCAGTAGTCAGTAATAAAAATGCTTGAAGCTTATTCCTGATAGTATATGCAGAATCGAATATTAAAATCACTCACTGCTCACTACTGACTAGTCACTTCTTCCTCGCTGGCGGTTTATAATCATAAGGTAACATGGTGGCCAGTTTTTCCCACCAGCCCCAGTAACCGGAAGAAATCAGGTCGATACCTTCATAATAACTTCCATTAGCTAATACTGCTATCGTTTTTTTTCTTGGAAGGAATATTTCAGACATTACTGTCATTTTCGGCTGAACCGATAAACGGTTGGCTTGTACATATTCATCCGGGACCTGTTTATACAGGTAAATAACCTGCAAATGATCTTCGAAAAATAATCCTGCCGTAAAACTATCAATTGCGAAAGCAATACTATCTCCCGGAAGAATTGTATTGATCAATACATTCATTTTTTCCGGTTGGCTCATCACTTTTCGATAGTACTGTGCACTGTCTGCATTACCATCGCCCAGTAAGCTATCATTTACCACAATCCGTCCTGACGCATTGGTATAGGCCCGTTTATTATAGAGGGCTCTTACACGTTTTTTCTCTTCTTCACTTATTTTAATCAGCTTTCTTACTTCAAAACCTTCTTCTACCAGTTTATTACGGAACAGCGATCGCATAAAATGCATGAGTGAACCATAATAGGCATCCGCCCTTTTTTCGTCCCACCTTCTTTCAATCCTTTTCCTACCCGTTTCCATCTCTTCAAACAAAGGATATCCCTGAAAATAAAAAATGCGTGTGCTATAATTGTATTCAAATGTTTTAAGATCATATTTCAAAATATATCCCAATGCCTTATTTTCAAGAATAACAGGCTCATCTGCAAAAGCCCTTAGCACATTTTCTTTTTTATTATACCGGAAACGAATGGTTTGCGGGTTGCGAAGTTTACAATCTTTTGCCAGTGCAGAAGTTCCGATAAAATTATCCAGGAAAAACTGACCGTATTTTTCCCAACCGTTTTTTTCATAGGGCTCTACAATGACTTCCTGAAGAATATTGATTCTGGGTTTCAGATTGACTTCTAATGTGAGTGGCAATTGTGCATATTGTATAGTTGCTACATAAGATTCATAACCTATGCAGGATACAACTACGTCGTATCTGCCAGGCGGGAAATGATCGAGTGTAAAAAAACCTTCAGCATTGGTTACTGTTCCGATGGAAGTATTACTTAAAAACACATTAGCCAAATGAATCGGCTGTTTTGTATCAGCCGCAAATACCCTTCCTTTCAGGGTATTTTGTGCATACACATTTTTCGTGACGCATAAAAACAGAAAAAAAATAAACCCTATTCTCATGATCAGTTTTAAAGCAACAAGTTCCATGAAAAAAGCCATCCGGCGAAACGGATGGCTTAAATATTAACCTCATTTAACATTGCTACAGGCCAAAAAGACCGCTGTTCAATAATTGTAAAGTTTTGGTCTTATACTCACTTGGCACCAACAATGAAATATTATGCGGGCTTCCTCCATAACTTACCATGGTTACGGGTACCTCCTGTATGGCATTGAAGAGTTTCTGCAAAACAAGTTCCGTTTGTGCTATCTCATTACCAACAATAGATACTATGGTTTGACCTTTTTCCACTTCAACATTACCAAAGGGTTCCAGTTCTTTAATAATGCCCGTCAAGGCCTCATCGGTATCTATTGTAACCGATACGGCCACTTCAGATGTGGTAATCATATCGATGGATGTACGGTACTTTTCGAATACTTCAAATACTTTTCTCAGAAAGCCATAAGCCAATAGCATGCGGCTGCTTTTAATTTTGATGGCGATAATACCATCTTTTGCAGCAACTGCTTTCACACCTACACTACCGGCTTCTTTTGTAATAACGGTTCCCGCTGCTTCCGGTTGCATGGTATTCAGCAACTTTACCGGAACATTCTCCTGTTGTGCCGGCCAGATACAGGTAGGGTGTAATATTTTTGCACCGAAATAAGCTAACTCTGCAGCTTCATCGAAACTAAGCTGTTCAATAGCTACCGTTTTATTTACAATGCGGGGGTCATTGTTATGCATACCGTCAATATCTGTCCAGATTTCACAGACAGAACCATTGATAGCTGCTGCTACCAGCGATGCAGTATAATCACTTCCTCCTCTTTTCAGGTTATCCACCTCTCCTCTTGCGTTTCTGCAGATATACCCCTGTGTAATAAATATTTTTTTATCGGTATGCTGCTGAAGAATCTGATTCAACCTGGTTTTAATAACCGCAAGTTGAGGTTCTTCATTTGCATCAATGGTCATAAATTCCAAAGCTGGTAACAACATATGATCAATGCCCTGTTCTTCCAGGTAGCAACAGAATAATTTGGTACTCATTAACTCACCCTGCGCAAGAATATCTTTATTCAATGCTTCACTGAAAGAAATACGAAGTATAATATTGAGGAACTCAAAATGCTCTGATACAACAGCATTGGCTTTTGTGCGTAACAACTCCGTTTTTACCAGATCCAGTACGAAATTTCGGTAATGAGCTTCCAACTGATCAATCTTTTGCTTGGCAGCCTCTCTGTTTCCATCCGATAAACTGTTGCTAATGTCGACCAGGGCATTGGTGGTTCCACTGAGTGCACTCAATACCACGATCTTGGCTTCGGCATCTTTTGTAATCAGCTGAGATACCTGATGCATACGTTCCGGCTTTCCCACGCTGGTGCCGCCGAACTTCATTACTTTCATAATTCCTCCTCCCGGTTTAGATAGTTGTTAAATGAGCAGCAAAGGTAAATGAAGGCATGTAAAATGAACCAGGATTTTAGAGAACAGTTGTTAGTTAAGTAAGCTGATGCCAAAACGTTTACCAACTTCTTCCAGGTCTTTCACTACAGGTGCTACAACCGGTATACCTTTTTCTGTCCTTTCAGCTTCGTATGCCCTTTCAGGATCCCCGGGTATCAGCACACGCTTATGTCCGGGTGCTGGAGTTGCATTCCTGAATCTGGTGATCCAGTTATCCATATGTTGTTTAAACTCTTCTGCCGGACGAAAAGCGTCTATACGCATGGCACCAAAGAAATGCCCAAGCCCCTTGCCCGGCATATTTTCCGGCATGGGCACATAGGCTGGAAAAGGTGGTGCCCATGGACCATAACTACCGCCACTTAATACCGCAGAGAAAATATCAACTACTGCGCCAAGTGCATATCCTTTGTGACTTCCATGTTCACGATCGCTTCCCAACGGAAGTAAAGCGCCCTGTTTTTTGAGAATATTGGCATCGGTCGAAGCATTACCCTCCTGATCCTGTACCCAGCCCAACGGGGCTTCTTCATTCTTTCGCTGAAGAATCTCGAGCTTACCATTGGCAGCTGTGGTAGTTGCCATATCAGCTACAAAAGCTGGTTGTTCACCTGCAGGTATGGCTACGGCAATGGGGTTGGTACCCAACATTCGCTCAATAGAAAAAGTAGGTGCTACCAGTGCACTGGCATTGGTCATCGATATTCCGATCATATCATGCTGCAGCGCCATCATTGCATGATAACCGGCAATTCCGAAGTGATTGGTATTTCGTACACTTACCCATCCGGTACCTACTGTTTTTGCTTTTTCAATGGCAACCTGCATGGCATAGGGAGCCACTACAAGGCCTAAACCAGTATCCCCATCTACTACTGCTGTTGAGGGTGTTTCATGTACAATTCTGATCTCAGGTTGCGCATTAATTCTTTGTACATCCCATAAACGCACATAGCCACTTAATCTTGCCACACCATGGCTATCTATACCCCTGAGATCTGCAGAAAGCAAAACAGTGGTTGCAGTAACAGCATCCGAATCAGAACAACCCATAGCCGTAAAAACAGCATGGGTAAACTTGTAAAGCGACTCATATGAAATAACCTGTTCCATACCTGCAAGGTACAAAACTGTTGTAAAGCAATTGAAGATACCTACTTAAGCATGGGTATCCATCTTTTAAACTGCACCAGCTATTTGCTATTGAATGACTGAATGCTAACCACTGCCGTAAGACATAAAAAAAGATCAGGCTGCAAAAGAGTTCACACCCTGTTCCACCTGATCTTTTTGTAAAGATTGCAGTATACAAGCTCACAGCATTATTTAAAACGGCAAATCATCCATAGGTTCTGTAAGTTCATTGGGAGAACTCACAGCTGGCTGGCTGTTATAAGCCGGCGATGGTGCTGATGATGCATTTCCATAACCACCCTGTGGCTGTGGAGCACCGCCTTCATTTCCTCTGGTACCCAATAACTGAATACTCAGTACCCGAAGCGTAAGGGTAGCGCCGTTACGGCCATCCTGTGTTGTATACGTTCTTACATCCGGATTTCCTTCTACATATACCTGTGTTCCCTTTTTCAGATAGGGAGCCACACCCGTTCGGTCTGTCCAGTAAGAACAATCTACCCAAACGGTACGGTCTTTTTGAACGCCCTGCGCATCTTTATATCGCTCTGTATGCGCTACTGTAAAATTGATGACATTTCTGCCATTCACATTATTCAGAACAGCATCTTTACCCAGGTTTCCAATCACCAGTAATTTTATCATAACAATCGGTTTCGGTAAATATCGGTAAAATGATATTACCTGCTTACCGTATTTCCCGCAAATTTTAAACGTTGTTTAATCCCTAGTTGATTTTGGTTTAACAACAATTCTGTTTTTGAATAACTGCTTTTAAATTGTTATAGATATGCAGGGAATACAATTTACCATACCAACTTTACAAGATCACGGACCCATTATTGAAGCCGAGATTCATACCGATGAAGAAACTTTTTTAAATGTAAAAAACTTCAATGGCTTCCATACTTATATTACCACTCGCCTATTAATTGATACAGGTTCTAATATTTCAGGTCTCGATAAAACCATCATTCAAAGACTTCAGCTTACCCAATACCGGGACGATGCCACTATTGATGGTGCTGGCGGAAGGTATGAACTGAAATTGTTCAGGGGTATTCTTTACCTGCCCATTTTCCGGGAAAAAGCACTACCCATTGATCTCGTGGAAGGCGATTACAGCAATGCTCCTTATGATGGAATAATTGGCCGTGATGTACTCAGGTATTGCAGTTTTGTATATGATGGCTGGAGTCATTCCTTCAAATTAATGGCGGTTGACGTCTGATTTTTCGCTTTTCGAAAGCCCTCCCTACAGAGCCACACCTTTTCAGGATACCAGATCAACGGGTAATCCGTATTTTTGCAGACTAATATTTTCAATCATGAGCCGTAAAGGAAAAGTGCTGGTGGCAATGAGTGGCGGTATAGACAGTACCGTTACGGCACTCATGTTACACCATGAAGGGTATGAAGTGGTGGGAATTACCATGAAAACATGGGATTATGCCAGCAGCGGAACCAGCTCCAAAGAAACCGGATGTTGCAATATCGATTCATTCAACGATGCAAGGCAGGCTGCGGTTCATCATGGCTTTCCGCATTTTATTCTGGATATCAGAGATGAATTTGGTGATTTTGTCATTGAAAATTTTGTTGAAGAATATCTTGCAGGACGCACACCCAACCCCTGTGTAATGTGTAATACACATATTAAATGGCGTGCACTCCTCAAAAGAGCCAATGCGCTTAATTGCGATTTTATCGCAACCGGACATTACGCTGAAGTAAGGCAACACGATAACGGACGTTACGTAATCAGTAAAGGATTAGATGAAACCAAAGACCAGAGTTATGTCCTATGGGGACTTGATCAGGAACTGTTGAGCCGGACCATGATGCCATTGGGGAAATATCATAAAAAAGATATTCGTCAGATGGCCATGGATATGGGTTACCCTGAACTGGCCAAAAAAAGTGAGAGCTACGAAATCTGCTTTGTACCTGATAACGATTACCGTGGCTTCCTGAAAAGAAATGTAGAAGGCCTGGAAGAAAAGGTAAATGGTGGGTGGTTTGTTGATAAAACCGGTAACAAACTGGGGCAGCACAAAGGCTATCCTTTTTATACCATCGGACAAAGAAAAGGCCTTGATATTGCATTGGGCAAACCCGCTTATGTAACGGCAATTGATCCGGATACCAATACCGTTGTTCTTGGCGACGAATCAGACCTTGAACAGAATGATATGATGGTTGGAAAAATCAACTGGATTAAATATGATGGCATTAGTGACGGAATGGAAGCTATAACACGCATCCGTTATAAGGATCGTGGTGCCTTATCGCATTTATATACCAGTGAAAATGGTATTCGCGCCCATTTCTATGAGAATGTTAAAAGTATTGCACCTGGGCAAAGCGCAGTTTTTTATGAAGGGAACGATGTAATCGGCGGGGGAATTATTCAGCGTGGTGCTTTGATACCTATGTAATCACTATACTTTTACCTGTAAAAGTGCCGCAAACATGGTATCGGATTTTTGATGATATCCTTTCAGTAACTCCTGTTTCACTAATACGAGCGACTCATTTTCTGCTAACAGTAATGATACAATTTCTTCATTCTCTCTTCTGAAAAGCGAACAGGTGATATACAGTAAATAACCACCAGGTTTGATAGCTTTAATGATATTCTGGCTGATCTTTTTTTGTAGTGCTGTAAAAAGTGTGATTTTATCTGTACCAAAGAAATATAGTTGCTCGGGGGTTCTTGACCATGTACCACTACCCGTACAAGGAGCATCGCAAATAACCAGGTCATATGCATGTTCAGTGGTTTTAAAGGTAGATGTCGACAAATCTGCCTGAAAAGCTTGGTAATGACTGATTTTTGCTCGTTCAAATCTGGCCTGAAGATTATGCAGAATAGTATTGCGTGCGTCTGAAACCGTAAGTTCAATATTCCCCAATACATCTTTTGCCAATATCGACTTACCACCGCTCGCCGCACAGCAATCCCAGACTTTAACAGGAGATGTATTTATATCCGTTGGAAAAAAATGCTGTACCTGTTGTGAATTCAAATC
Organism: Sediminibacterium goheungense; assembly: GCF_004361915.1. Classification (GTDB taxonomy): domain Bacteria; phylum Bacteroidota; class Bacteroidia; order Chitinophagales; family Chitinophagaceae; genus Sediminibacterium; species Sediminibacterium goheungense. The sequence continues at coordinate 599,847 of NZ_SNWP01000010.1, forward strand.
CTGTATAACGGCTTCTTCATCAATCTGAAGAATGCTGTCGAGCTTTGTTCCATTGGCAAGCGCCAGACCTGATTTTCCTACTATTGTAAATGAAATATCTGAAGACTTTAGTTTTTGCTTTACCAGTTCTTCTTTACCAGGTCTTAACCTTATGAATAAATCGGGCTGGGTAAACTGAGCATAACATAAATCAGCATAATCAATCCCTGCACTGATTTCTTCTTTCCAGGGATAAATGTGCTGGATACTGAATACCGGGTATAATTGTTCTACATAAGCAACCCTCTCTACTAAATCCTGGCTCCAGTTTTTAATCCAATCCGGTTTATATAAACCATTCCAATAACCAGGCTCTTTCTCAGCAAAGAATAAGGCTATACGAAGTCGTTCTTTTATCGTTAATTCCTTTAATGCATGTCCAAGCCTATAATAACTATAACATAGGTGCGATATATATTTCCTGTCTTTTGCCCCATGCTTTTTTTCAGCTGCAAAATACTGTTTGAGATAATACACAAGCGGTGAAGTACCATTATATCCCTGAATAAGGGCAATAGCCGTATTAAAATATGACTGAAATCGCATCATGGTTTAGGTACGTCACTTTCACTATGCATACTGTTGATTTGTTCAACAGTTACATAGTAGTCCTATCAAGTTACAGTAATTTCTTTACAATCAAAGCATTAGACTTCCAGTAAAGTCTTCACTGGATCTTTACCAAAAAGAAGAAGTTCCGGATTTTCCAATAATTCTTTAACTCGTACAAGGAAGCTTACACTTTCTCTTCCGTCAATGATGCGGTGATCATAGCTGAGTGCCAGATACATCATGGGACGGATAACCACCTGACCATTAATTGCCATGGGTCTTTCCTGTATTTTATGCATTCCAAGAATGGCACTTTGAGGTATGTTAATGATAGGTGTACTCATTAAACTTCCAAATACACCTCCATTGGTGATCGTAAAAGTTCCACCCTGTAAATCTTCTGCTGTTAATTTACTGTCCCTCGCTTTTCCGGCCAGTTCAACAACTTTTTTCTCCACATCAGCCATACTTAGGCTTTCTACATTTCTCATTACAGGAACCGTAAGCCCCCTGGGCGTGCTTACTGCAATACTGATATCAGCATAGTCGTGATAGATTAACTGATCGCCATCAATATAAGCATTTACAGATGGCCATTCGCCCAATGCAATGGCGCAGGCTTTGGCAAAAAAGCTCATAAAGCCTAGGTTCACACCATGTATTTCCTTGAATTTATCTTTGTATTGCTTACGTACTTCCATAATACGGGTCATGTCAACCTCATTGAAAGTGGTTAACATAGCCGTTGTATTCTTCGCTTCAACCAGTCGCTTACTGATGGTTTTACGCAGGTTACTCATTTTCTCCTGACGTACATTTCTGCTGAACAGTTCACCACCTGCAGCCAGTGGTTTTTTACCGGGATTAGACAATGCCTCTAATACATCATGCTTAACAATTTTTCCGCCGGCTCCGGTCGCTTTAATGGAGCTGGGATCAACTTTTTTATCAGCAATAATTGCTGAAGCAACTGGTGTTGCTTTTACATCGTTCGGCACAGCTGTTACCGGCGCTTCATTCTTCACAACAGGTGCTGCAGCAGGGGCCTCTTTTGGAGCTGATTGTCCTTCGGGTTTGGCCGCTGTTTCATCAATTTTAGCCAGTACATCACCAATATTAAGGGTGTCTCCTTCTTTACCAACAGTGGTTAAAATACCCGCTTGCTCTGCATTCACTTCGAAAGTAGCTTTTTCACTTTCCAGTTCTGCAATCACTTCATCACGATCTACCCACTCGCCATCTTTTTTGGTCCATTTTAACAATGTCACTTCACTGATGGACTCTCCTACTGTTGGTACTTTTATCTCGATCATCGGAATTACCTGTTTATAATTATAAATTCAAATCTTTTATGTCAATAATTAAATACCAAATGCGGTGCTGATGATTTCAGCCTGTTCTGCTGCATGCACTTTTGCATATCCGGTAGCAGTGGCAGCACTTGCATTTCTGCTGATCACACCAAAATTGATATTCTTCAGGTTCATCTGCAGGAAGGAAGCTGCTCCCATATTCAAAGGTTCTTCCTGTACCCAGAACCAGGTTGCTTTATTATACTTTCTATGCAATGCTTCCAGTTGCTTATGTGGTAAGGGATACAATTGCTCAAGCCTCACAATGGCAATATCCTGTCTGTTTTCTTTTAACTGCTGGTCGGCCATTTCGAAATATATTTTACCACTGCAAAGCAATACCTTTTTCACCTGGGCAGCGTCCTGTACAAAGCCATCATCAATCACTTCCTTGAAACCACCATTTGTAAAGTCTTGAACAGTACTATATGTACCCGGATTCCTCAGATTGGCTTTAGGAGAAAAATTAATCATAGGTTTACGGAAGTTCCATGCTAATTGGCGCCTCAATGCATGAAACAGATTGGCTGCTGTAGTAATATTGGTAACCACCATATTCAGTTCGGCACACATTTGCAGAAAGCGTTCCAGCCTTGCACTGCTATGCTCCGGCCCTTGTCCCTCATAACCATGTGGCAAAAGCATTACCACACCATTCTGTCTCTGCCATTTCTGCTCTCCAGCGGCAATAAACTGATCAATCATGGTTTGGGCTCCGTTACAGAAATCGCCGAATTGAGCTTCCCATATTACTAGTGCATTAGGATTAGCCATGGCGTATCCATATTCAAAGCCAAGTACCCCATATTCGCTCAGTAAGGAGTTGTAAATCCGGAATTTTTCCTGGTTATCCTGGAAATAGTTCAGTCGGTTGTATTCCTCATTGCTTTGTTCATCGCGTAATACGGCATGTCGGTGGCTAAACGTGCCACGCTTCACATCCTGGCCACTCATACGAACTACATTACCCTCCACCAGAATAGAACCATAGGCCAATAGTTCAGCAGTAGCCCAGTCGATTTTCTGTTCAGCTTCCAGCAGTTTGATTTTATCCTGTAAAAGTTTTTCAACTTTCTTCAATGGTTTGAAATCAGCAGGCCAGTTCATTAATTTATCAAACAGGCGTTTTACCTCTGCTTCAGCTATAGCTGTAACAGGCGACTGGTCAAAACTCTCTTCGGTAGCCTTACCTAAACTTTTCCATACAAGCTCTGGTTGTTGATATTTATAGGGCAATGGATTTTGTTTTACTTCATCCAGGCGCTCTTGTAAATCGGCCCAGAATTTCTTCTCCATTTCCTTGGCCAGTTGTTGTGCATCTGATTCGCCGTTCTGTATCAGAAATTGCGTATAAATTTCACGCGGATTCTGATGCTTATCGATCAGTGCATACAATTGTGGTTGCGTGTATTTAGGATCATCGCCTTCATTGTGTCCATGTTTGCGGTAGCATACCATGTCAATAAAAATATCGGAATTGAATTCCTGACGGTAGCGGGTAGCAATCTCAGCACATTTTACCACGGCTTCTGCATCGTCGCCATTTACATGTAAAACGGGTGCCTGCACCATGGCTGCAATAGATGTACAATAGTCGGCACTTCTTGCATCATCAAAATCAGTAGTAAATCCAATCTGGTTATTGATTACAAAATGAATGGTTCCACCTGTATAATATCCACGTAGGTTACTCATCTGCAAAACTTCATAAACAATACCCTGACCGGCTACTGAAGCATCTCCATGAATAAGGATCGGTAAAATTTTGTCGTAATCACTATTGTATAAAACATCTGCCTTAGCCCTTGCGAAACCTACTACTACCGGATCAACTGCTTCCAGGTGTGAAGGATTAGGCATGAGCTTCAGATGGATGGTTTTATTATCTGGTGTCTGGATCTCACTGCCATAACCCATATGGTATTTTACATCACCGCTCCCCATGGTCTGATCCATCACTGCTGTACCTTCAAATTCACTGAAAATCTGCTCATAGGTTTTACCCATCACATTTGCAAGTACGTTCAGTCTACCCCTGTGGGCCATGCCGATAACCACCTCCTGTACTTCATTATTGGCAGCCGTATTAATGATGGTATCCAGTGCGGCAATGGTAGTTTCGCCACCTTCCAATGAAAAGCGTTTCTGCCCGATATATTTGGTATGAAGAAATTTTTCAAACATCACACCCTGGTTTAATTTCTCCAGAATGCGTTTCTTCTTATCCAATGATAAGGGTTGTGTAAACTGGCGTTCCATTTCATTGGTTAGCCAGTCTATTTTTTTCTGATCACTGATATATTTAAACTCAATACCCACATTAGAAGCATAACAACGCTCCAGGTGTGTAAGAATATTTTTTAACGTGGTAGCACCCAGACCAATAAGGTTACCGGCCTGATAAGTGGTATTCATGTCGGCTTCCGACAATCCGAAAAAAGACAACCCAAGATTGGCGCCTCTGTCTTTTCTGGGACGGATCGGGTTTGTTTTTGCCAGTAAATGGCCTTTGTTCCTGTAACCAAGGATCAATCTGTATACCTTGATCTCTTTCATCCAGTCAATACCATCCGTTGCGGGTAAAGCTTGTCCGTTTGAACCTGAAGCTGTACCAGATCCATTGGCGATCGCAAAATCGAAGCCCTCAAAAAACTTCTTCATATCGGGATCAATGGCTTCCGGGTTCTGAACAAATTCCTGATAAAGACTCTCAATATAAGCTGGATGCGAGTTTGTGATATACGAAAAATCCTTCATGAGTAGATAGTATTCGACTTATTTTAATAACAGGTTGGCAAATATCGGTCATTGAAGGCAGAAAAAATGCCTAATTTTTAACCAATTTGAAAGGAAATAGTCCGGAAGACGGAAAGTCCGGACGGCGGGATGATTTTTGGAAAAAGCCTGTTATTATGAACTGAAAACACATGAAATAGCTCCCGGATTTACGGACTTTCAGACTTTCCGACTTTTTTTAAATAAAATTTCCATGTTTGGGTTCCAGTCCTTACCTTTGCCGTCCTGAAAAAAACAGAACATGGCAAATCATTCAGCTACTAAGAAAGATGTGAGACAAGCTGCTAAGCGTCGCGATCGTAACCGTTATTATGGTAAAACAACCCGTAACGCCATTCGTGAACTGAAAGCCGGTACAGATGCCAAGGCTTATACAGAGCAGTTGCCTGACGTAGTTTCTATGATCGACAAGTTAGCTAAGCGTGGTGTAATCCATAAAAACAAAGCTGCTAACCTGAAGAGCAAACTGGCTAAGAAAGCAAACACAACCGCTTAATCCTCAAGGGATTTTTAGCATATAATGTTAACCAGCCCAATGGGCTGGTTTTTTTATGTATCCAAGGATGTTATCGTTACCGCCTTGGGTAAAACCACTGTAAACCGGTTAACCTGACCTGGCATTGGCTTATAACGCAACTCGCCCCGATGCATATTCAGAATCCGCTGAACGATGGTGAGTCCCAGACCCGCACCGGTTGTTTTTTTCCTTCTTGCATATTCTCCCCTGAAAAAAGGCATCATGATTTTCTCCCGCTCAGTTTCATTCAAATGTTCGCCCCTGGTGTCCACATGAACCAATATTTTATCAGCTGTAATTTCCAGCAATATTTCTACCTTTTTATTGAAAGAATAATAATACCCATTTCTGATCAGGTTACTGAACATCGACTTAAGAAGCGCTTCATTGCCCCTGATCGTTAGGTCATCATCAGAAGAAGGCGTATTCAGGAAGACCAGTGAAATACCCATATCCGGAAACATCTTCATGTTAATACTAATTTTGTCGTACAGAATTTCATCTACCCTGCAAATGGGCCATGACTGATCAAAGCCCTGTTGTTCAAATTGTGAAATGAGTAACAATGAATTGGTTAGTTCAATCATCCGTTCCTGATCCTGCTTCAACGATCCCAGCACAATACGATATTCTTCTTCTGATAAACGGTTGGTAAGTGCCGATTCAGTATGTGATAACATGGTTGCCAGCGGCGTTCGCAATTCATGAGAAGCATGATGTACAAAGCTTCTTTGAAACTCAAAAGTTCTTTCCAACCGCTCCAGCATTGAATTAAAGTTTTTTGCTACGAGATTAACTTCTGAGAAAGTTGCATTTTCAGGAATACGTTTTCGCAGGTCAACTTCTGAAGTGGTTTCCATTTGCTTACTCAATGCAATCAATGGCTGAGATACCTGATTACTGAATAAAAAAGATATGGAGGTGGTAATGATCAACGCAATACCAAACACAACCAATAAAATCAGCTTCAGATTTTTCAGGCGCATTAATCCGGCTTCATCAACACCGGATATGATTATCCGGATTTTTTCTTTCGCCAGGTATATACCCATAAACTGACGATCACCCTTTGTTTCTTTATATTCACTGACGTTCCTCTTTTGAAAAAGGGTATAAAAACCAGTAGTATCAGGTATTTGCGGAATAGAGAAAAGAATATGCGAATTAGAATCAATAAAAGTAATTTCTTTTCCTGTACTACTACTACGCACTTCCCTTACGAATTCAAGTGATTGATCCTGACCTGCAAGTTTTGATATCAGATTGTGCACCTGAATACCTTCTGAGCGCATCTGGTTATAAAAATCCTGTTGCCGATAATCAGCATATAGAAAATAGATACTGAGAAAGCAGATCAGCAAAATAATTGCTACAGCTGAGGCTAACTGCAGCGCAAATCGGAGTTTAAAACTCATCCCAGGTTTTATTTATTTGATATAATAACCAAATCCGGGTTTTGTATGAATCAGTTTATGTTCAAAAGGCTTATCAATCTTGTTACGCAAAAAGCTGATGTATACTTCAATCGTATTGGTTCCGGTATCAAAACTCAGATCCCATACTTTTTCGAGAATTTCCTGCTTTGAAATAACCCTGTCCCGGTTACGTGCCAGTAAAGTAAGCAATGTAAATTCCTTAGCTGTGAGGTTAATTTGCAGATCGCCCCTCACTACCGATTTATTTCTCATATCAATCGTAAGGTCTTCCACGATAATTTTTTCGTCGTCGGCGGGCTTATCGGTCCGCTTTAGTAATGCTTTTACCCTGGCAAATAATTCTTCAAAATGAAATGGTTTTACCAGATAATCATCGGCACCAAGATCAAAAGCTTCCACTTTATCCTGTATCTGACCAATGGCTGTCAGCATTACAATGGGTACGGTTTTATTGGCAGCCCTGAAGTCTTTACATAATTCAAGACCACTTTTATAAGGCAGGTTTACATCCAATAAAATAATTGAGTAGGTCTTCGCCTTAAAGAAACTTTCCGCTTCATTGCCGTCTACAGCCAGATCAACTACATAACCTTGCCGTTTTAACTCATCTCTGATAATCTGTCCGAGTTTAGCTTCATCCTCAACCAGTAATATACTATGCAGGTTTTCCATTACTTTGAATAAATTTTCAAATTGAAAGTAATGAAAAAAATACTGCTTCTCCTACAAGTATTCCTGTCAACGACATTATTTGCCCAGAAATGGCAGACTGTTTTTGAAAAAACATCCGGTAAAGAAACCGTTACTTATGAACAGTGTATCAGTTATTATAAAGAACTGGATGCGGCCTTTAACAGTATCAGGATCAGGGAATTTGGAATGACTGATGCCGGTTATCCCCTGCACCTGATTTTATTCAGTACCGACGGAAAACATGATCCTATTCAATGGCACAAGGATAATAAGGTGGTGATTATGATAAACAATGGCATACACCCGGGAGAGCCTGATGGAATTGATGCCAGTATGATGTTGTTACGCGACCTTGTTACCGGAAAAATAAAAGCCCCGGAAAACGTAGTGCTGGGAATTATTCCTATTTATAATATCGGGGGCAGTTTAAACAGAACCGCTTTTTCCCGTGTAAATCAGGAAGGGCCACTCAGTTATGGTTTCAGGGGTAATGCACAAAACCTTGACCTGAACAGAGATTTTATTAAAAGCGATAGCCGTGAGGCCAAAGAGTTTGCCCGGGTATTTCAGTTCCTGAATCCAGATATACTGGTAGATAATCATGTGAGTGATGGCGCAGACTATCAACACACTATGACGCTGCTCACTTCACAGCATAATAAACTTGGTTCTGTATTAGGTCAATACCTGCATGATGTATTTGAACCTTCTTTATACAAAGGAATGGAAGAAAAAAAATGGCCACTGGTTCCCTATGTAAGTTTTGAGGGCGGGAACCCTGAACGAAACTGGGTTGCGTTTTATGACCCTCCACGATACAGCAGTGGCTATGCAACCCTCTTTCAAACCATGGCTTTCATGCCTGAAACACATATGCTGAAGCCCTTTGAACAAAGAGTAAAAAGTACTTATTCGCTGATGCAGACTTTTCTGGAAGAAGCAACCAAACAGGCGGCAGCTATCAAGTCTACAAGAAAAAAAGCCATTGAAGCTGTCCGACAGCAGCAGGAATTTCCACTTACCTACAGAGTCGACACTTCCCGATTCGATATGATCCGTTTTCTCGGATACGAATCAGGGCAGAAAACAAGTGAGGTAACAGGCATGAAAAGAACCTATTACGACAGGTCAAAGCCATACACAAAAAATATAAAATACTTTAATTATTTCGTCGGAGAACAACTGGTCACAAAACCGAAAGCTTATATCATTCCACAAGGCTGGCATGAAGTAATTGAAAGATTAGCCCTTAACAGTGTAATCATGCAGCGTTTAAAAAACGATACAGTAATTGAAGTAGAAGTATCCAGACTAAGTGATTACCGTACAGCCACACGCGCTTTTGAAAAGCATTACCGCCAGTCCGGTATAAAAATGATTACCCAAATACAGAAAATTAAGTTTCTCAAAGGAGATTATATGATTTATACCGGACAGGCAGCAGACCGCTTTCTGATTGAAACCTTAGAGCCTGGTGCAGATGACAGTTATTTCTCATGGAATTTTTTTGACGCTATTCTCCAGCAAAAAGAAGGCTATAGCAATTATCGTTGGGAAGATGTGGCAGCTAAATATCTTACAGAACATCCTGAGGTAAGAGCAGAACTTGAAGCGAGGAAAAAAGCAGATGAAAAATTTGCTGCCAATGCAAATGCTCAACTCGATTTTGTTTACAGACAATCTCCCTACTACGAACCGGCACATATGAGGTATCCGGTTTTTAAACTTAGATAGTAAGCTAATGGCGGATAGTTCATGGTCTATAGAAAAACTTTGCTTTCTATAAGCCATGAACTATCAGCTATTTTCTACCCCGCTTTTTCATACTGCAATAACTTTCTGGCAATAAATACAGAGCATAATACAATGGCAATACTCAGGTAACCTACCCATGAATAATGTACAATGGTATGATCGGGTTTACTGATTACAATGGCACCGGCTATCAGGGATGCGATACCTGAGAAAAGCTGCTGAATAGATCCGTTGAAGCTCATAAAACTTCCGCGTTGCTCGGCAGGTACTACATTACTGATAATAGCCTGTGCCGGAATACCCCGGCCTGTGCTTAGTACAAACCAGATGCCTGTAACCATTAAAACATAATAGTATTTGATAGCAGGCATATTGGTAATAAGAAAAATAGGGATCAATGAAATAAGGGCAAAAACCATAAAAGTATTGTGCTTGCCATATTTATCGGCCAGTTTTCCGATCAGGGGTGAAGTAAAGAAAGTGGCCAGTCCTCCTACCATATAAATCATATTACGCTGTGTATCTGTAAATCCTACATTAAATTCCATATAAGGATTCAGAAACGGTATAATGAGAAAATGCCCCAGCATCAGCGCGCCGGACAAACCCAATGCTACCAGTTGTTTACGACTGCTGACTACATTTTTTAACATCGTAACAGGTTTGGTTCTTGCTCCATGAATATGTGCTGACATTGCAGGTAAATACCTGCTTAACAGTAAAATGATGATAACCCCCAATCCACCAATGGCTAGAAAGGGCGTATGCCAGCCAGTCCAACCTGCCAGGTATAAAGCAGCCGGCACACCCACAATAGATGCCAGTGAAAATGCGGAAAACAAAATACCCATTGCCTGTCCTCTTTTCTCATAAGGGAAACTATCCGCTACAATACTCAGTACCTGGGCACCAATCAATCCGCCAAATAATCCGGCCGTAATTCTGGCCGCCAGTAATAATAAATAGGTTGGGGCAATGCCGCAGCAAATGGTACCTATTACAAAGCCTGTATAACCAAACAATAATACTTTTTTACGATCGTAGCCGTCTACAAAAAAGGCAGCTGCAAACCCGGATACCGCCGCACTAATGCTATAAGAAGCTACAATCACACTAAATTGACCTGGGGTAATCTTAAAATATGGCATTAAAAAATTACCCAGGGGCATCATTACCATAAAGTCAAGGATGTGGGTAAAGTTTACACTGGCCATCAAAATCAATAAAATCCTTTCTTTCCAATTCATAATTCCACTTTATCTATCAAAATAACAGAGTAGTCAGATTAATTACTTTATATAAAAAAGGTAACCCTTGTGGATTACCTGACGATGCTTTTATTCTTCCAGGCGCTTAACTTCACCACTACCACTTATTTTTTGTGATACGGTAGCCGATCCCTTATAGTAAACAGACCCAACGCCCCGTATGGTAACATCAAGCCTGTTATCAGCAAAAAGTTTCACATCCCCGCTTCCGGCAATTTTTATGGATGCGTTTTCCGCTTTAAGACTTTCTGCATTACAATCGCCGACACCATTAATCTGAATTTTAGCATCCTTTGTTTCCCCGCTAAGTAACAGTGACCCACTGCCGCTGATTTCAGCTTCCAGTTCGGGAGTATTTAAATCCAGTTGCAGATCGCCTACACCTGATACACGCAGTTTCAGGTGATCTGCACCGGTAAATTTATTGGTACCCGTAATATTTCCTGAACCCGATAAAGTAAGCTGTTCCAGACGGTCGGTAGTAATATATATTTTGAGTCTTTCACTATTGATAAAACGAATATTACTCCTCATTTTAACTACCAGCACCCCCTCTTCCATTTCAGTGATGATATATGGCTGTAAATTATCGTCGGCCTCCACTTTTACAGCTGTACCACTGCCCTGTGTGAGTTCTACATCCATAAAACCTGCCAGCTTTATGCGGTGAGCTGTTAATCCTGTACGTGTTTCTACAGTAATATTTCCACTACCCGATACAGTTTCCCGATCAATAAAAACACAGGAACCTGCCATTAATAAAATGGCCAAAGCCACCAAAAAGCTTCTCATATGATTGTTTTAAGACCCCGAAAATATTGAAAACCCTACGCAATCCAACGCCATTCCTATGGATTTTATGACCACTGATACGACTTGAGTACCACCGAAAATTCATTTACCTTTGCGCCATGACAGAAAAGATCCTCATCCTCGACTTTGGCAGCCAGTATACCCAATTAATTGCCCGCGCTGTACGTGAAGCAAATGTTTATTGTGAGATTATTCCCTTTCATAAGGAATTCACCTATGAAAAGGGTCTGAAAGGTATCATATTGAGTGGATCGCCATTTAGTGTAAATGAGGAAAATGCTCCGAATGTTGATATCGCTGATATGATTCAGCATATACCAGTACTCGGTGTTTGCTACGGTGCCCAGTTAACAGCTAAAAATTTTGGTGGAAGGGTTGATAAATCCAATAAAAGAGAATATGGCAGAGCGCGTTTGGAAGTGCTGAAAGAGGATCAGCTCCTCAGCGGTATTTCGAAAGGATCACAGGTATGGATGAGTCATAGCGATTCCATAGTAACTCTTCCGGATGAATTTGAGATTACGGCCATTACAGAAAGTATTCCTGTGGCAGCTTTCAAAAAAATGACTACTGATACCTGCCCATTATATGGCATTCAGTTTCATCCGGAAGTATATCATTCAACCGAAGGCAAAAAGATTATCCATAATTTTCTGGTAAACATATGTGGTTGTAGCCAGGACTGGACACCCGCTTCTTTTGTTCATGAAACTGTTGAAGAACTGAAAAAACAGATTGGCAACCATCATGTTATCATGGCACTCAGCGGAGGTGTAGACAGTACGGTGGCCGCAACTTTAATCAGCAAAGCAATTGGCAACAGATTACACGGCATATTTGTTGATAATGGTGTATTGAGAAAAGATGAGTTTCAACAGGTATTGGATACCTATAAAACCATTGGTCTGAATGTAACCGGTATCGATGCGAAAGACTTGTTCTATGATGAATTCAAGGATAAAACAGATCCTGAAGCCAAACGAAAAGTAATCGGCCGTTTATTTATCGATGTATTTCAGGAAGAAGCTAAAAAAGTAGCTGGTGTAAAATTTCTCGGGCAGGGTACCATTTACCCGGATGTAATTGAAAGCGTTAGTGTACATGGTCCATCACAAACCATTAAATCGCACCATAATGTGGGTGGTTTACCCGACACCATGCATCTTGATCTGGTAGAACCTTTACGTTACCTTTTTAAAGATGAAGTAAGAAAAGTGGGGCTTGAAATGGGAATCCCGGCAGATATGATTAACCGCCACCCTTTCCCTGGCCCGGGTCTTGCCATCAGGATATTGGGAGAAGTAACAGCTGAAAAAGTGGCCCTACTTCAGGCTGCTGATGATATTTATATTAAAGCATTAAAATCGCATAACCTTTATAGTCAGGTGTGGCAGGCAGGCGCCATCCTGTTACCCGTAAAAAGTGTAGGCGTAATGGGTGACGAACGTACTTATGAATTCACGGTAGCATTAAGGGCCGTAACTTCTGTTGATGGCATGACTGCAGACTGGGCTCACCTGCCTTATGAGTTTCTTGCGCATGTGTCTAACGAGATTATTAATAATGTAAGAGGCATCAACAGGGTGGTTTATGATATCAGCAGTAAACCTCCTGCAACCATAGAGTGGGAATAATTATCAGATAATGAGTCATTGCATCAAAATCATATTATCTATTCTGTTATTCACCTCTTTTTCAGTGAATACAAATGCACAGGTAAATGCCAGGGTGTACAAGATTGCCGTATTTGCCCCTGTATACCTGGATTCTGCCTTTACGCAAGATGGTAATTACCGCCTCGGAAACCAGATTTTACCAAGGTATATGATGCCAGGGCTTGATTTTTATAACGGTATCATGATGGCTGTTGATTCACTCAATAAGGAAGAGGCTCCGATAGAAGTATTGTTCTATGATTCAAAAGCCATAAATGGTAGTATCAGCAATCCCGTTATTGATTCTGCCCTCATTGGGGCTTCGCTTATCATTGCATCCTTTAATAACCGCTTAGAAATAAAACCACTGGCTGATTTTGCACTGGAGCATGAAATACCATTGTTATCATACACCTACCCAAATGATGCCGGCATTACCGAAAATCCGTACTTCATACTCATAAACCCTACTTTAAAAACGCACCTGGAAGGTATATATAAATACCTGCAGCGGGTATATCCTACCAGTAACCTTACTATGTTTAGAAAAAAAGGGGCTGTAGAGGATATGATACAATCTACCTTCAATAATATCGGGAGGGAAGCACAGACAGTGCCCCTCAAAATTAAAACCATCGAATTAACAGACAGTTTTACAACCAGTCAGATAATCAGTTATCTTGATAGCAATAAACAGAATATCGTAATCTGTGGTTCATTGAATGAAACTTTCGGCATTAACCTCGTAAAATCCCTAAGTGAATCTAAACGATATAGAAGTATAGCTGTAGGTATGCCTACCTGGGATGCTCTGAAAGGCGTAGATAAAAATATTGAAATCATTTATACAACACCCTACCACTTTATAAGAACCGATAAACTCGGACTCGACATTACGAATACGTACCGAAATAAATTTTCTGGCAGACCAAGTGATATGGTATTTAAAGGTTTCGAAGCCATGTATCATTTCACAAAACTCCTCATTAAATATGAGGGTAAACTCATTGCCAATAGTAACGATAAAAGCTACAAGCTTTTCAACGACTTTGACATCCAGCCTGTAAAGCCTTATAGCAGTGATACAAAAGCGGTAGATTACCTCGAAAATAAAAAACTGTATTATATCCGTAAAATAGATGGCCAGATACGCTCTGTTAATTAGTGGCCCCTACCACAACAAAATAAATTCCCGGTTGTTGTAGTTACTGTGAAATCTTTCAAAGGCAATAAAGCACATTTACCCACAAAAATTTGCACCACCTGCAAGCGCCCCTTCAGCTGGCGCAAGAAATGGGAAAAGGTATGGGATGAAGTGAAATATTGCTCCGACAAATGCAGGCAATCAAAAATACCTTCCGCAGCTAATAAGCTTTCATCATGACTCAGGCATTCTATTTATATTTATGAATAGCTACATCAGGTATGCTATTTGAAAATTGCCAATTACCATTTTACAAGATATAATATACAGGAATGTCACTCATCAGTTTTACAGATCATGGGCTTTACTGCAGTGCCGGAGATTTTTATATAGATCCCTGGCGTCCTGTTAACCATGCTGTTATTACGCATGCACATAGTGACCATGCCCGCTGGGGATCAGCCCATTATCTGTGTCATGCAGATACTTTCCCTGTTCTCAGGTTACGTTTGGGTAATATCAATGCCCAGGCAATCGCATGGGGTGATCCGGTTTATAAAAACGGAGTGAAAATTTCGCTTCATCCTGCTGGTCATATCATCGGCTCTTCCCAAATCAGGGTAGAGTATAAAGGAGAAATTTGCGTAATAAGTGGCGATTATAAAACTGAAGCCGACGGACTCAGCGGTAATTTTGAAGCCATCCGGTGTCATACATTTATAACAGAATCTACTTTTGCTTTACCCATTTATCAATGGGAAGCACAGCCAAAAATGTTCGACAGTATCGGACAGTGGATCAGTAATAACCAACAGAATAATACAGTAAGTATTCTGATAGCTTACAGCTTAGGCAAGGCACAGAGACTGTTACAGGCCATTACCCCTGTAACAGATCGTATTTTTGTGCATGGTGCCATCTGGAACACACATAAGGTATTACAGGATCATGGTATTCCGCTTCCGAACGTGCAAAGGGTTACGCCTGAAATACCCAAATCATCATTCAACAGATCCGTTGTAATTGCACCTCCCGGTGCTACAGAGAGTAACTGGATGAAAAAATTTCATCCCTACAAAACGGCGGTTTGCAGCGGATGGATGCAGGTGAGAGGAAATTTCAGAAGAAATAATACAGATGCAGGATTTGCACTCAGCGACCACGCAGACTGGCAAGGACTTATTAGCGCCATTGAAGCAACGGGCGCTTCCAAAGTATTTGTTACCCATGGCTTTCAGTCGGTATTAAGCCGCTACCTTAATGAAAAAGGTATTGAGGCTGCTGAAGTAAAAACAGCTTATGGAGAGGAGGACCTATTGTTGACTGAAAACCCAGACGAAGCATGAAAGCATTTGCATCATTGGTAAAAGCATTGGGGAGTTCAACAGCCACCAACGAAAAACTAAATACCCTTTCTGCCTATTTTTCAACTGCCGATCCTAAAGATAAAGTATGGGTAATTGCCATTTTCAGTGGCAGGAGACCCAAAAGGGCTATCTCAACCAGTCAACTGAAAGAATGGTGCATTGAATTAACTGAAACAAAAGACTGGCTATTTGAAGAATGTTATCATACCGTTGGTGACCTTGCTGAAACCATTGGTTTATTATTACCAATTAATGATGCTGATCAGGATAATAAACCACTTCATTATTACATTGAATTACTCATTGGTTTACAAAATAAAACTGAAGAAGATAAAAAATCATTGATTACTGATGCCTGGAAACAATTATCCAGGGATGAATTATTTGTATTCAATAAATTGATTACAGGCGGATTCAGGATAGGTGTATCACAGAAAATGATGGTAAATGCATTGGCCAAAGCTACCCATACAGATGCTTCTTTGATCGCCCATCGGATAAGTGGAAACTGGGATCCCAGCCTTGTTTCTTTTGAAGCACTGGTTCAGGAAAACACAGGTAGCAAGGATGATTCAAAACCCTATCCGTTTTATTTAGCGCATGCTTTGGATAAAACAGCAGCAGCATTAGGCGCACCGGAAGAATGGCTGGTCGAATGGAAATGGGATGGTATACGTGGACAGATTATTAAAAGAAATGATGAACATTATGTATGGAGCCGTGGAGAAGAACTCATGACCGATAAGTTTCCCGAATACCAGTCTTTTGTTTCATTGCTGCCTGATGGAACTGTTTTAGACGGTGAGATCATGCCGGCTAAAGAGGGTATACCCTTACCCTTCAGTATATTACAAACAAGAATCGGAAGAAAAAACATATCTAAAAAACAACTTCAGGAAGCTCCCGTTGCATTTTTTGCCTACGATTTGCTTGAATGGGAGGGTAAAGATATCAGGCATTTACCTACAGTGGAAAGAAGAATGCTGCTTGAAAAACTGATCCGGGATTTCACCGATAACCGATTCCTTTTTCTCTCCGAGCCCATCGCTTTTTCTAAATGGGAAGAACTTACAGCTATCAGAGATACTTCAAGAAGCAGGTTGGCGGAAGGACTGATGTTAAAAAGAAAATCGGGTATGTATCATGTAGGACGGAAAACAGGTGACTGGTGGAAATGGAAGATTGATCCATTAACCATCGACGCTGTTATGATTTATGCACAAAAGGGGCATGGCAGAAGAAGTAATCTTTATACCGACTATACTTTTGCTGTAAAAGATGGTGACAAACTGGTGAGCTTTACAAAAGCATATTCAGGTCTTACAGACAAAGAGTTTACAGCAGTGGATACTTTTGTTAAAAACAATGCAGTAGAAAAATTCGGACCTGTGAGAACTGTAAAACCTGAACTGGTATTCGAAATTGCATTTGAAGGAATTGCAGCTTCAAAGCGACATAAAAGTGGTGTAGCCTTGAGATTTCCCAGAATAAACAGATGGCGGACCGATAAAAAGCCTGATGAAATCAATACATTAGAGGATTTAAAACAATTATTGGCATTGTACGGAAAATGAAGCTTACAGATACACCTGGTTATAAAGTAATAAAGACCTGGTTGTCTTCGAAAGGATACAACCCTTTCGCATTTCAGGAAGAAACCTGGAGCCATATCATTGATGGTAAAAGTGGATTGGTGAATGCCCCTACCGGTTGCGGTAAAACATTTTCTGTTTTTTTAGGTGCCCTGATCAGGTATATCAATCAATACCCTGATGATTTTCAATCTGCCAAGAAAAATGGATTACAACTTTTATGGGTAACACCTCTTCGTGCACTGGCAAAAGATATCGGCCGTTCGATGGAAGAAGTGTTTCAAGAAACAGGCATTCCTTGGAAAGTGGGTATAAGAAATGGTGATACAGACACTGCAGAAAGACAAAGGCAAAAAAGAAATACACCGGAAGTATTAATTATTACACCGGAAAGCCTTCATTTACTACTCGCACAAAAAGGGTATCCTGAACTTTTCAAACCTTTGCAAATTATTGCAATAGATGAGTGGCATGAACTGCTGGGAGGAAAGAGAGGAGTATTGGTTGAACTTGCTATATCCCGGTTAGCAGCTCTGTCAGCATTACAGCAGCAACCTTTATCGATTTGGGGTATCAGTGCCACCATTGGTAATCTTGAAGAAGCCAGAGATGTATTATTATCTCCCCTGAAGAAGACGGGTATTATTATACGTGCGAAAGTAGACAAGCAGATTGAAATAAAATCAATCATACCCGATGAGATAGAAAAGTACCCATGGGCTGGACATCTGGGCATCAAGCTGGCAGAAAAAATTATTCCCATCATTGAGGAAAGCAACACTACATTGATTTTTATTAATACAAGGGGTATGACAGAAACCTGGTATCAGACCATTCTGTCAATTGCCCCTCAGTTGGCAGGTGCTATTGCTTTGCACCATGGAAGTATTGAACAGGAACTGAGAGAATGGGTGGAAGATGCTTTACACACACAGAAATTAAAAGCAGTGGTATGTACCGCTAGTCTCGACCTGGGGGTCGATTTCAGACCCGTTGATACAGTGATACAGGTAGGTTCACCAAAAGGTGTTGCACGTTTTTTACAGCGTGCGGGCAGAAGCGGGCACCGGCCCGGTGAAATGAGCCGCATATATTTTCTACCTACCCATTCCCTTGAATTGGTAGAAGCCGCGGCATTAAAAGCAGCTACTAAATCCGGTACTGTTGAAAGCCGGGAACCGGTACTCCTTGCCTATGATGTGCTCTTGCAATATTTATGTACACTTGCCATCAGCGAAGGATTTCGGGCTGATGAAGTATTGCAGGAAATCAAAAGCACCTATTGTTTTGCTGATATACAGGATCAGGAATGGCAAGACACCCTTTTACATATTACACAGGGAGGCTTTGCCCTTCAGCAATACGATGAATACAGAAAAGTAGAAATCATCAACGGAGTTTACAGAATAACAAGCAGGCGAATTGCTATGCGACACCGTATGCATATTGGCACCATTGTGAGTGATGCCATGCTGAAAGTAAAACTCATGAACGGAAAATTCATTGGTGTAATCGAGGAATGGTTTATCAGCAGACTGGAACCTGGCAATGTTTTTACACTCGCCGGCAGGAATTTAGAACTGATAGGTATCAAAGAGATGACAGTTACTGTAAAACCATCCACATCAAAAAAATCAATTGTACCAAGCTGGATGGGTGGTCGTATGCCTTTGAGTGCCAATCTCGGACTAATGCTTCGTAAAACTTTTGATAGAGCCCTACACACTAATTCCGGCGAACCTGAGTTACTGGCACTGGCACCTTTGTTTCAACTTCAGGAATCTTTATCACACATACCTAAAGAAAATGAGCTGCTCATTGAACACATAGAAACCAAAGATGGATTTCACTTATTCGTATACCCTTTTGAAGGTAGACTGGTACACGAAGCCATGGCCGCTTTACTTGCCTGGCGCATGAGTAGATTGATACCCATTACTTTTTCATTTGTAATGAATGATTATGGATTTGAACTTTTAAGCGATCAGCCCATACCCCTGGATGACAGTAATGCAAAAGAATTATTCAGTACCGATAACTTATTGAATGATATTACGCAAAGCGTGAACTCTATAGAAATGGCCAAAAGAAAATTCAGGGATATTGCAGTGATCGGTGGTCTTGTATTTCAGGGATATCCGGGAGAACAGAAAAAAGCAAGGCATCTCCAATCATCTGCTTCTCTCCTATTTAAGGTATTCAGCGATTACGAACCCAACAATCTTCTACTAAGACAGGCTTACCAGGAAGTATTTGACCAACAAATGGAAGAGATACGTTTGAGAAATGCATTAGATAGAATTGTAAACGGAGAAATCACCATTCAGTTTCCAAAACAATTAACGCCATTCTGCTTTCCGATAAAAGTAGACAGTATGCGTGAAAACATGTCTTCTGAACAATTAGAAGACCGCGTAAGAAGAATGCAGCAACAACTTCTCTGATCTTTGGATTCCTGATCTTTATCTTTACAAACTTTATGACTGCTCCTACACTACATATGATCCGGAATCATCATTTTTGGCTATCTCCTGAAAGGGTGCTGTTCTGGGAGGAAGAAAAAACATTGATCGTAGCTGACTTACATTTTGGAAAAACCGGGCATTTCAGGAAGAGTGGCATTGCGATACCACAGTCGGTTTACCAACAGGACCTACAGCGATTATTTCATCAAATCAGTTTTTTCAAACCCGAAAATGTCATCATTGTGGGTGATTTTTTCCATAGTCTTCAAAATAAAGAGATGGATTTCTTTCTCAAATGGAGAAATGATCTCCGAACACTCCCTTTTATGTTGATACAGGGCAATCATGATATTCTTAAAAAGGATTGGTACAGCAATGCATCCATTGATCTTGTCGATCAACATCTGTCAAACTCTTTTCTTTTTATCCATGATGAGGCTGACTTTAACGGACCAGATGAATTATTTGTTTTTGCCGGACATCTTCACCCGGGTTGTATTGTGAGAGGCACTGGTAAACAATCACTCAGGTTTCCCTGTTTCTACTTTACAGAAAAAAAATGCATACTGCCCGCTTTCAGTCATTTTTCGGGGCTTGCACTTATTGAGCCAAAGAAAACAGATCATGTATTTGCTATTGTGAACCAGTCAATCATGAAACTAAAATGATCCGGATTGCATACGATCCTATTTATGCGCATCCTTTACCAGAAGGACATCGTTTCCCAATGTTAAAGTATGAGCTCATTCCAGGGCAGTTATTACATGAGGGTAGCATCTCTGAAAAAAATCTCTTTACACCCATTCCTGTTAAAACAGAGACGGTCTTACTGACGCACGATAAAGAGTATCTGGATAAACTTATCAACCAAACCTTATCAGCAGCGGAGCAAAGAAGAATCGGGTTCCCGCAATCTCCAGAGCTTACGCAAAGAGAATTGGTCATTACCCAGGGCACTATAGACTGCTGCTATTATGCTTTTGAATATGGTGTTGCATTAAATATTGCTGGTGGTACTCACCATGCATTTGCAGATCGGGGTGAAGGATTTTGTCTGTTGAATGATATGGCTGTTGCAGCCAACTACCTGCTCCGTGAAAAGAAAGCGGCTAAAATCATTATAATTGATCTGGATGTTCATCAGGGCAATGGCACAGCCAAATTGTTTGAAAATAACCCGGATGTATTTACATTCAGCATGCACGGTGCGCATAATTATCCTTTTCACAAAGAACATTCTGATCTCGACCTTCCATTAAAAGATGGCACTACCGGAAAAGAATATCTTTCTCTTTTACAAGAAGCACTACCCCATCTGATCCAAAAAGTACAACCCGATTTCGCATTCTATCTATCAGGTGTTGACATTCTTGAAACAGATAAATTCGGCAAGCTTAAAGTTACGCTTGATGAATGTAAACAAAGGGATGCATTCGTATTTGATATACTTCGTACAAACAATATCCCTGTAACCGTTGCCATGGGAGGCGGCTATTCTCCAGATGTAAGAATTATTACAGAAGCACATTGCAATACATTCCGGCTGGCGACTGCCATGTATTAACCCCCCCTTGTTCAGATTTCTTTCTTTCTCTTTTGAAGGCTGAGATAATCAATAAAATAAATCAAACGGAAAGTTATTTCATTTCCATGCGGTTGCTGAAATACCTGCCGGAGGTTATTCATATAATTTTTATGCGACAAGCCGGAAATCGGGAAATCAGTTCCCAGCCAGTTCTTCCAGCCTATAATAAAACGGCTGCCATACTTGAAATCCCAGGTATAAAACATATCCAGGTTAAAGGCATTGAAATTCTGATCATACCCATTTACAAAAGGTTTGGCAATCAGCCATCCTTCGGGAGATACATCATAAAAGCTCTGATAGGTTACTTTACTCCAGTAATGACGCCCACGAAGGGTAAGGTTCATTCTGGGTGTAAAATTGTAAATACCATTGATCAGGGTAGTAAAATTGGTTACTTTCCGGCGTCCTGCAATGGGTTCTCCGTTTGTGTCGCGATATGCATAACCAAACTGTCCGTTGTCTTTATCGCGTCGCAATTCCAAATCAAGGCTAAAATGTTCGTTGAAGCGATAGCGCTGACCAATAGTCGTTACGACATATGGATCATTCGGAATGGGCGACTCTGCAAAACCAAAATTAAACCTTATAAAATATCTTTTTCTGCTATCACTGCTTCCACTGGCACTGGTAAACCAATATGGTGTTTTACGAATCATACGACCCGGTGTACGCAAATCAAAATAATCTCTCTGCCAGTCGGGTTGCCAATTGAAATTGATACTGAGGTCCCAGAAATTTTTAAAGAACCAGAATGCCCTCGCCTGAATCATAAAATTCGAATACACAAAAGGCTTATACAGATACGTGGGCGTAAGAGTTAGACTATAATTGTAACTAAGAAATTTTTTAGTGGGTGTAAATTGATTATAGCTAATTCTACCCACGGTAGTTACTTCATTGGGTGCCAGTAAAAACCCGAGATCATTGGCATCGTAGCGATCTGATTCTACTACATTCTGAAACAGGTACTGTAGTTTCCCACTCACTTTTGCATAGGATAACACATGAGTAAAACCATTATAGTTATCCTTTCCTGTTATATGACTATACCTTCCGCTCCATTTAAAATTATGTCGGTTATTTTTATCAAATAAGCTTACGTCAGCAGAACTCACATTTGCATTTCTGGATCCACCACTCCTCCATACATTGGTATTGGTAAAGGTAAGCGAGGATCTATTGGCTAATGCCTGATCGAGTACAAGTATATTGTAGTTCGTTAAGGGTTCTGTTTCAATACGCGTTTGTGTACCGGTGGTTTTATCTTCCACAACCGCATGCATGGGAGCCGCCAATGCATTAAAAACACCAATTCCTAATTTCTTTTTATTTCTACCGGAAAATTTTGATGCATTGTAGAGCTGTGTAATCCCAGGATTTGAAATGATAGATAGATTGGGATTATTATTCACCATATTACGCACAGCATTATAACCACCCGGCGTATTTCCTACCCTTCTTGAATAGAATAAACCTGCTTTATTAAAAAGCTCGATACCTTCGGTAAAAAAGGGGCGGTTTTCCTGAAACTGTACTTCAAAAGGAGACAAATTCAAGACTACATTATCTGAAATAACCTGACCAAAATCCGGTATCAGGGTAGCATCCAGTGTAAAACTTTCATTGATACCATACTTAAGGTCCATTCCGCCATTACGCAGGAAATCGGTTTTCTTTTCACCACTTGCATAAGGTACTACCCTTGTTCCGGCAGTTACATAAGGCAGAAAAGAAAGACGAAGTGGTGGTAAAATATTTTTAATACCCTGCACATTACCAAACTGATTTACAAAGCCATTCTGATTGGGATCAATTTTATTCCAGAACGAGCTTTCATTGTTTCGTCTGCTATATCGTTGAAAGTTAATACCCCATTCCTGAATGTCTTTCTTTGAGAAACGTAAAGCAGAATAAGGGATTTTCATTTCTACACTCCATCCATCTTCCAGCAACTGTACTTTACTTTCCCATACCGCATCCCATGTATAATCTGATGGTGGACCAAACTGTGAATTGAGATTAGGTAAGAGGCGGCCGTCTGATTGTACATTTCTGGTGGTTACCAGAAACTGAAAGCCATTCTGATCATCATTATAGGTATCAAAAAAAACGCTGAAGTAATCCACATCATTTCTTTGCTCACCATCTCTTGATGTGAGCTGTTTACGGATCAATTTGGGATCATCGAATAAATAGGCACCGATATAAATAGCCTGATCATTGTATAATATTCTTACTCTGGAACGCTGACTGGCGGGTATACCGAATTGCGGACTATTCAGGATAAAACTATCTGCCATTGATGCTTCTTTCCATATGGCTTCATCGAGGTGCCCATCAATTCTTATGGTACTATTGATTTTTAATGCGGAAATACTTCTTTCCTGTGCATCGGTATGGATAATAATAAAACAGCCAACGATGGCAAGCAATGTCGTAAACAGACGGTTCATGGTGGCGCAAAAATAAAGGAATAGGACAGTCCGGCAGGCAAAAATGTATCAATGGCACGAAAGCAAGAGAGTCATCAGTAAAACTGATGACTCTCTTTATGTAATGTTTAATTTAATTTTTTCTTCAGTGTAGTTACCTGTTCCTGCAGGTTATTGACCATACCGGCCAGTTGGTTTACATCCCAACGGGGGCCTGCATTGGCTTTCTGGAGGATATAGACAGCTTTCCACACTTCCAGTACATCTTCAGAGCTAACATTATAAGGCTCATATTGTGGATTGTCGCTGATAAGGGTGATTTTATTTTTCAGTCTGTTATTTTTCATAATACGCTTATACACAACCCCTTCATTTTTAGACAGCACAACATAAGTATTGCTGTTTTTCACATCTTCAAGGTCTTCTACTTTCTCTCCTACAATCACACTTCCACTGGGTGTAGGCAACATGCTATCCCCTACTATTTCGAAAGCACGGTATTGACCTGGCGAAAGCATGGGGAGGGTAAATGTGTTCAGTTCGTCTACAAATTCAGGATCAGCATAACCTGCCAGATAACCGGCTGCGGCTTTCACAGGTACAAAGCTTATCTCGGCTACTGTTGCCTCCATTTTCAGCTGGCGGCGTTTTTCCATATAAGAACCTCCGGTTTTGGCAGCCGTTAGGTCTTTCAATAGAAATTCTTCCATACTCAGTTTAAAAATCTGGCAGATCTGTTTTACCACTTCCAGCCTGGGCTCGGCCCGCTCTTCTTCATAGGCTCCTACCAATGATCTTTTGATTTTGAGCTTGTTGGCAAACTCTTCCTGCGTCCAGCCACGAAGCTTGCGCAGGTAGCGTAAATTCTTTCCGGCATTTGACATAGCTAACTGATTTAGTTGCAAAATACTAATTTTTTTAGTTTTACCAAAATTATTTTCAACCCACCCCCTACCCCTCCCTACTTCGTAGGGAGGGGAGACGAGCGAAGCGAGTCGGGGAGGGTTGAAGTTTGTATCTTGCACTTATGTCTAAAACAAGCAAAAAGAAGGAACCCGTTATCCTTGTTACCAATGATGACGGCATCAACGCTCCTGGTATCAGGGCATTGGTAGAAGCTGTAAAAGGATTGGGAAAAGTGGTGGTAGTGGCACCTGATAAACCACAAAGCGGTATGGGCCATGCGATTACTATTGGTCAACTGCTTCGTCTGCAAAAATCAAATGCATTTGAGGGCGTAGAAGCTTATAGCTGTAGCGGCACCCCTGTAGATTGTGTAAAAATTGCTGTCGATAAAATATTGCATCGCAAACCGGATATCTGTGTAAGTGGGATAAACCACGGTGCCAATCATTCCATCAACGTGATTTATTCAGGTACCATGTCTGCTGCACTGGAAGCTTCTATTGAAAGCATTCCCAGCATCGGTTTCAGCTTATTGGATCTAAGTATTGATGCTGATTTTTCAGCCGCCGGTAAATATGCCAGTATTATTGTACAGAAATTATTGAGTAGCAAAACACTGGATAAACATTTATGCCTGAATGTAAATATCCCTGCAGTAGAAGAAAAACTGATCAAGGGTATTAAAATATGCAGACAGGCTTATGCGAAATACGAAGAGGAATTTGACGAAAGAAAAGACCCACATGGGAAAAAATACTATTGGCTAACCGGTGAATTTGTAAACTTCGATAAGGGAAAAGATACTGATGTATGGGCTCTCAAAAACAATTATGTAAGTGTAGTACCTGTTCAGTTTGATTTAACAAATTACAAACTGAAGCAGCAACTCGAAACCAAATGGAAATTCTGATGTTGAAAAAAGATGATCTTCGTTTAGGACTGATACTGGGCTTTCTGGCACCTGTACTTGGCTTCTTTATATACTACCTGGTGAAGTTCAGGTTGTTTAGTTTCCAGGAGTTCCTGCATATTATTCGTGCCAATCCCTCTTTGCTAACAGGTATTATCAGTTTATCACTTATCACCAATGCCGTGGTTTTTACCATTTATATCAACCGGCAAAAAGACCGTACGGCAAGGGGTATTTTTATTGCGACCTGTATCTATGCTTTGATTACGTTATCGTTTAAATGGTTTTTATAAATTTTTTAGCCACAGATGCGCAGATTACTTTTGTATAATCTGTGCATTTGTGGCTAAAATTTCAATAGATATTACTTTATTAGGGCCTTAGCAGTTTGCCGGCAAGCGCACCGATAGATTACTCTTCAGATATCATAAAAGTAACTGTCTTTTCATATCGCGACACTACCGGTTTTCCATTTACTGTTGCCGGTTTCCAGTTAGGTCCTTTGGCAACCAACCTAACCACTTCCGGTGCTGTACCATATCCAGGATCATCTACAACTTTTACCTCACTGATTTTACCTTGTTTATCAACAATAAAAGAAACTTTCACTACATATTTACCCGGCGGTGCTCCTTTTTCAACAGGAATATCTCTGTTTAGGTTTCGCTCAAGAAATTTACGCCATGCAGTATCACCTCCCGGAAATGAAACCGGCTCTTGCCTTTGCACCAGACCATTTCCGGTTATTTCATCAAAACCGGCAGTGAAGTGTATAGGCTTGCCATCTTTTATAAGATCACTAGTGGCTTTAAAACTTGCAGGCTGCTTACTCGAAATCTGAATCACACCGGTTACCGCTTCTTTTGTCAGTGCCAGTATGGAAGCCTGATCTTTAATGATCTTAATTTCCTGAATATTATCCGGACTTACATTAAGCAGATCATCATAACTTACTTTTTTCCCATCCAATAAAAACAGTACTCCTTCTAATGAAGAAAACTGATCACGGAATTTGAAATAAGGACTTCCTTCAAGTTTTATATATTCAGTTTTGCCCTGCTTATCTTCTTTAAGGGTTAAACGATTCGCCATAAATTCAATACCAGGAATGCTTTCCTTTCTCTGAGCTGATTCATCAGGATTTATTTCTGCCAGTTTTAAGTCCGTACCTTTTTCAGTGGTAGCTAAATATCGTTCAATACCCTGCAGCATCGCTCTTACCATTTTCTCCTGATAGGTTGCTGTTTGTAGTAAGGCTGCTTCTTCTTTATGGGTAAGATAACCGGCTTCAACCAGAACCGACGGACATTTAATGGCCTGCAAAACATAAATACCTTTGCTCCGGCTTTTAATACCCTGAAAGGTAGTACCGGTTTCAGTCAATACATTCCCTATCCAGTTGGCCAGCTGGTAACTTTTGTCGTAGTCAAAGGCTTTTGCTTTATCGGCTACATAAATTTCAGCGCCTTTCTGTTGATTATATCCTATCTGCTTTCCATTTTTCCGGATAGGCGCAGCGCTGTTCATATGAATGGATACAAAAAGATCTGGTGATAATGCATTTGCTTTTTCTGCTACCTGTACTACATTATGAAATTCATCTGTGCTACGGGTAAGAATAATGTCTAATTGGGGATTGGTATTCTTCTCCTTCAGCATTTTTGCCAGCTGTAATGTTAATGCCGATTCTGTAATACCATTTACCCCCCTTGCTCCTAGATCTTCTCCCCCATGACCGGGATTGATAATGATACGATAGGTTTTACTGAGTTTCATGGGAGCCAGTGTTTCCAGATCAATATCTTTAATAATAACACCTGACCGAGGAGATGTTTTTACATCATTGATTACACTTTCCAGTACATTTTTTACTGAAATAGGATGTTTTGCCCTGTACTCTTTATTGCGGAAAGCAAACAACACAATAACGACCGCCAGTAAGGGTAATATCACCAGGCGACGGATATAACTAAATCTTGGGTTTTTATGATTGGTTAACATTTGCAACCTCCTTTTTATGGGTGAGAAAAAGAACGGATGCGTAAGGTCGAAACGATGTTTCGGATAAACCGCCGTTAACAACATTTGCGCCAATGCAGCCGTGTCACCATCACCTACCGCTTTTTTATCTGCAATGAATTCATGGATCATCTCCATTTCCTTTTTCAATAACCAGAAAAATGGATTGAACCATCCGGGAATCAACATGAGCTGTATCAGCAGTTTATCAACAGAATGTTTCTGTTGCACATGCGTAAGTTCATGTTGAAGGATCTGCTTACCCGATGCGCTTCGGATATCGATCTCTTCATTCCAGAAAATATATCGGAAAAAGGAAAAGGGCGTCCCCTCTGCCTGTGTGATGATAAGGTATACATCTTCCACCCGTTTACAGGAATTTGTTTTCAGCAATACATAAATCCTGTAAAAGGCCCTGATCAGAAGAATGAGTAAAAGGAATCCCATTAATAAATACACAAACCAAGCTATTCCCTCCAGACTCCAGTGAAATCCCTTACTTTCTACTACTGCTTCTATTTCTGAATTATTATCGGCTACTACCGATAAAAAACGAATCACCTGTTGCTCACTGGAATAAGTTGTTATCCATTGAATTTTAATCAAAGGAACCGTCCATGATAACAATACCACAGCCAGCAGGTAAAATCTGTTGTACTGGTGAAATTTCTTATTGCGCAATGCCAACCAGTAATAACCCATCATAATGGCACTACATAAAATCACCTGCAGAAAATAATAGGCAGTACTTAACATGCTTTATTTTTTGGTGTTTTTAATTTCCTGTAACAACAGTTCCAGTTCCCGGATGCTGATGTCTTTTTGTTTTACCATAAAGGAAACTGCTTCGCTAAAAGAGCCTTCAAAATAACCCTCCACCAGGTTTCTGATGGTACTGGATGAATACGCTTCTTTTGATACCAAGGGGTAATATCGGTGCATTCTTCCTACAGGCGTGATGCCCACAAATCCTTTTTCTACCAGTATTTTCAAAATAGTGGCCACGGTATTGGAATGCGGTTTAGGCTCAGGTTGCTGTTCCAGTATATCTTTCAAAAAAGCCTCGCCCAGTTTCCAGATACTATGCATGATCTGTTCTTCGGCCTTTGTTAATGGTTTCATGGGGGTATTTTTTATACTCATAACAAACCTAAAACTAATTATTTAGTTTTACAACTATTTTTTTAGTTAATCAGAAAAAAAATTCTTTATTAGTTTGAAAGCGTTCGAAGGAATGTAATTTGCGGGGGAAAGAGAGAGCGGTGAATGGTCAATGGTAAATGGTGAATGCATTGCAGCTTAATTACCCATTAGCATTATTGATTATTGACCATTCACCATTCACCAT
The DNA here is from genome assembly GCF_004361915.1 of Sediminibacterium goheungense. Lineage (GTDB taxonomy): Bacteria > Bacteroidota > Bacteroidia > Chitinophagales > Chitinophagaceae > Sediminibacterium > Sediminibacterium goheungense. Next base: position 628,494 of record NZ_SNWP01000010.1, read on the forward strand.
TCACCATGAAATACTACCTCATATCCGGTGAAGCCAGCGGTGATCTGCATGGCAGCAACCTGATCAAAGAACTGATAAAACAAGATCCCGCGGCGAATATCCGCTGCTGGGGTGGCGACTTAATGGAGCAAGCTGGTGGCACACTGGTTAAGCATTACCGCGACCTGGCTTTTATGGGTTTTGCCGAAGTTGTAAAAAACCTGCCGACTATTTTCAGGAACATTCAATTTTGTAAAACAGATATTCAAAACTGGCAGCCCGATGTACTGGTTTTGATAGACTATCCCGGTTTTAACCTTCGAATTGCAGCATGGGCCAAAAAGAAAGGTTATAAAGTAGCCTATTATATTTCGCCACAGGTTTGGGCCTGGAAAGAAAGCAGGGTAAAGAAAATGAAACAATGCATAGATAAAATGTTATGCATACTCCCTTTTGAAAAAGATTACTATAAAAAAAAATGGAACTGGGATGTTGAATATGTAGGACATCCATTGATTGAAGTAATAGACAAAAAAATAAAAGGAACAGAAACTAAGCAACAAGGAACAAGAAGTTCTTCAAAACCCATTATCGCTTTATTACCAGGTAGCCGTAAGCAGGAGATTTCAAAAAAGCTTCCGATTATGCTGAGCGTAGCCGCTCATTTTCCTGAATACCAGTTTGTGGTTGCAAAAGCGCCGGGATTAGAAGATGATTTTTATATGCCTTTTTTAACTACAGCAAGCAATATCAGCAGTGTAAGTAACCAGACGTATAATCTTTTGCTTCAATCTGCTGCCGCATTGGTAACCAGTGGTACTGCTACTTTGGAAACTGCGTTATTTAAAGTACCGGAAGTGGTTTGTTATAAAGGAAGTAATATCAGCTACCAGATTGCAAAGCGACTGATCAATATTAAATATATTTCACTGGTGAACCTCATCATGGATAAGTTAATTGTAAAAGAGCTGATACAGGATGAACTCAATACTGAAAACCTGGTGAAAGAACTACACCTTATATTAAATGATGAACGACACCGTGCCAGAATCTTAGCAGACTACCATGCGCTATGGGACCGTTTATCAGAAGGCGGCAATGCATCTTCTTTAACAGCGAAGCACATTACCAGTATGGTAAAAATTTAGTTTTTACTGTAATGCAATTAAAATACTATTGCGGTTATAACTTCTTAACCGATCAATTGCATCAGTAAGCTGCCTGCTCCACCTGTTCACTTTAATATGATCACGCATATTAGCCACATCGCTATCAAACTCATTATCCATAAGATGTCTTGCCGTATTGATAGAATCACCTAATCTTTTTATTTCTGTTTCAAGACCCCGATAAAAAAAAGTCCGGATAGATAATATCTCTATAAACAGGCGTTTGTGGAGCTCAGCAATATCAAAATGAATCTGTTCATGCTTTAGTAACAGCGGGTCCTGCGTGTGTTTGGTCCAGGATGTTTTCTTTAAAAAGAAAGTAGCAAAATCAAATTTTGCGAATGAGCGCTGCATAGATACTTTATACCTGATTTCAGCATGAGTAAGTGCTGAATAATGCGATTCCTGATCGGGAATACCTTTATAGTCCATCCAGTTGAGTGATCTTTCAGGCTGCCACACAATGGTATCAGTTCTTTGGGCCTTGGGTACACCCAGGCCAGCAAAAAACATAAAAAAGAGGATACCATACCTGATTTTCATTCCTGAAATTTACGATACTTCTATATGAACTGAATCTTTTACCGGAAAAGAGGAAGGATCACCAGTTTAAAAAGAATAATGATCACTGCGGCGATAAACATCAGCAACGAAATACGGTTCATACCATGCATATATTTCATCCACTGCGTTTGTGGCTGATTGGGATCTTTCTTTTTAAGATAGAGGTATTCTGCTAATTGTCTGAGGATGCCCATAAAAATGCATTTATACAAAAATAACAGTTATTACGCAGTTTGGTTCTGTTCCAGCCACGGCCCCAAATGTTCGGTAATCTGACCGGTTTCAATAATAAAGCCATCATGGCCATAAGTTGACCCGATTTCTACCAATGTTGCATTCGGGAGATGTTCTTTCATAAATCGTTGCTCATCGAGCGGACAAAGAATATCGCTATCAATACCAATGATAAGTGTGGGTTGCTGTATCTGATTGAGGGTTGTAATCAGGTCACCTCCCCTTTTTCGTGCCAGATGATGACTGTCCATGGCTTTGGTGAGTAACCAATACGAATAGGCATTAAAACGATTCACCAGTTTTTCACCCTGGTAATTTATATAAGAGGAAGCCCGGAAATCATCGATTTTTTCAGGATCAGGATCGGTTTGTGCCTGTTGAAATATGCCATAGTTGCGATAGGTAAGCATTCCGATGGCCCTTGCTGCCTTTAAACCCAAAGCTCCGGCTTTTTCGTGGTCATCCTTCCAACTGCTGTCTGCCTCGATGGCCAGTCTTTGAGCGGTATGTACAGCCACACCCCATGCACTTTCGGAAGGAGAAGTAGCAATCAGGAATAAGCGTTTAATCACTGATGGTTCTATCAATGCCCATTCCAGTGCCTGATAGCCACCCATGCTTCCTCCCATCAATAAACTGATTTTTTCAATACCCAGATGCGCCCGCAATAGTATGTGTGCATGCACCATATCGCGTATGGTGATATTCGGGAAACTGGCGAAATAAGGTGTTTGTGATGCGGGATTGATACTGGTAGGGCCCGTTGTTCCATAACAGGAGCCCAGGATATTGGCACATACAATAAAATAATCTTCCGGATTAATGAGGTAATCATTACCAATTAAGCCCTTCCACCAGTCGGCACAGTCGGCACTGGCTGTTAATGCATGACATACCCAAACTACCTTAGAAGCAGGCCCTTTCCATTCTCCATAAGTATGGTAAGCAATGGTAAGAGCAGGAAGAGATAAACCCGACTCCAATACAAACGCCTGTTTGTATTCAAAATATTTCAACTGATTATTCCTCATTTCAACAGCAAAATAAGGGCAGGAGTGAATTACATTTGTAAAAATCTTTGAAAGCCAATATCAGCCATCAGAGATCAGACATCTTAAATTCTTCTCATGTCCGATAAAATTACCCGTACCATCAGAACCCAGATTAACAGGACCCCTGAAATGGAACATGCTGCCCCTATGTTTCTCACCAGCAGTTTTTGTTTTGAGGATGCTGAATCGATGCGCGCGGCCTTTGCGGATGAAACGGATGATAATATATACAGCCGTTTCAGCAACCCGAATGTTCAGGAATTTACAGATAGAATATGTGTATTGGAAGGTGCTGAAGCTGGCTATGCAACTGCCTCCGGCATGAGTGCCGTTTTCGGCTCTTTTATGGCATTATTGAAGCAGGGCGATCATTTACTTTCCTGTAATTCTATTTTTGGCAGTACACATACGGTTATATCGAAATATCTTCCTAAATACGGCATTGACTATACTTATGTTCCGGCAACAGCAACTGCTGCTGAATGGGAAGCTGCGATTCGCCCCAACACAAAAATGATTTACCTCGAAACACCCACCAATCCCGGGCTCGACATCATTGACCTTGAAATGATTGGTAGGCTGGCCAAAAACAAGGGGATCATTTTAAATGTAGACAATTGCTTTGCAACCCCTCTTAACCAGCGCCCGATTGAATATGGTGCTGATCTGGTGGTACATTCGGCTACCAAATGGCTCGATGGTCAGGGCCGTGTACTGGGTGGTGTGGTAGTGGGTAAAAAAGAACTGATCAAAGACATTTATCTTTTCTGCAGAAGTACAGGGCCTGCCCTTTCTCCATTTAATGCCTGGGTGTTAAGTAAAAGTCTGGAAACACTGGATGTAAGAATGGAACGACATGCATCCAATGCATTACATATTGCTTCAGCACTGGAGGGGCATGAGGCCATCAGCTGGCTAAAATATCCCTACCTCAAATCGCACCCGCAATATTCCATCGCAGAAAAACAGATGCAGAATGGGGGGGGTATTGTTTGTTTCGAATTAAAAGGAGGTTTGGATGCAGGAAGAAAGTTTCTCGATAAACTTAAGATGCTCTCACTCACTGCTAATCTCGGCGACACCCGAAGCATTGCCTCACACCCGGCCAGTACTACACATGCCAAACTCACAGAAACGGAAAGACAAGCGGTAAATATTACCCCAGGGCTCATCAGGATTTCAGTAGGTCTGGAGCACAGGGACGATATCCTTGCCGATATTTTACAGGCCCTACTCTAATCCGGTTCTAATCCGAGCCTGATTGTAGTATGGAAATATTGAATAACTTTAGGTATTAGCCATTCCTGTAAAATGCCGTCCCTGAAACGACCTTACTATACTATTATCGTATTGCTCTTATTTTACTCGTTGCAGTCGGCTGCCCAGCAGAGTTCATCTTCCGCCTCCCTCATCAGAGATATTTACAGTAACTGGTTTTACGAACGTCCATTCACTTACCAGGAATGTGATACTTTCTTCTATTCAGACCGGGTCGATTCGAACATTATCAATAAAGTAAAACAGAGTTTTTTATCCGATAAGGAATTTAAAGAATGGGACCCAGATCAGGCGACATATGTGAAACGAAAAACCCGGTTTACACTGGAAGAGCGACGTTATATCGTGAGCCAGCTGGATGCTGTAAAAACCATGAGCTGGCCCGCGAAAATGTTTCCGTTTGCTTATATGATACCATTGAATACAGTAGATCCATTATTAGCAAAAACAGATAATAGCAAACTGAAGCCCCAGCAGAAAATATGTATGGAAATTCAGCATTTCTCTGTGCCTTTCTTTCTCAGGAACAATACACTCTGCTTTTTTTATATAGGAAAAAGCACCATTTTTTCAAAAGAAGGTGCTTTCTGGATCTATGAAAATGTAAATGGCGAATGGAAAAAACTGGCCAGTATTTATGAGTGGTCAGCTGCTTCGAAGCTGAAGTACAATACCGAAATAGATTTCTTCAATTAGTATTTGAATATTTATTTCTTCCCGATTGCGTAGTTGATACCTCCTAACAGATGTTTCAAAAACAAGGGGTCTGCATAGGACTCATGTGTATGTCCCAATCCTGTATAAAAAGCTCTACCCCCATCAAAGGAATGGTACCAGCTAATAGGATGGTTGGCTCCATTTTCCCCACCTGTATAACTCGATTCATCCAGTGTAATCAATACCTTGAGTCCGGGTTGAATGTCCTTAAAATTATACCATTCATCCCAACGTTTCCAGGTATCAGGCAGGTGTTGGGTAGCAGGGTGTTTTTTGTCGACAATATGTAAAACCGCGTCCTGTTGTTTGGGATGACTCTTAAAATAAGCTCCAACCAGTTGATTGAACCATGGCCATTCATATTCAGTATCGGTAGCAGCATGCACCCCAACAAAGCCTTTTCCTTTTTTAATAAATCTTTGAAAAGCTGCCTGTTCCTCCTCATTCAATACATCTTTGGTCGTACTCATAAAAACCACAGCATCGTAAGTTGCGAGTTTTTCATCTGTAAACGGATCTGAGTTGCGGGAAGTATCTACTGCAAAACCATTTTGTTTACCCAGCAACTGAACGGCGGCTACGCCTGTAGGTATGGATTCATGGTAATAGCCTTTGGTTTCAAAAAAAACCAATACTCTTTTTTCAGACGGCCGCATAGAAAGCAAGGCTGTGAATATCACAATAAGAACGAAAGAATACAAGCGGTGATATTTTTTCATAAGAGACTTTTAAAACAAATTAATTCATTTTTAACCGACTATGAAACAATCTTTCATGGATTTGCCATTCCAGCCATTACCTTTTTCATGATCAATACCTTCTTTCTCCTCGGAACCATACCCAATCCAAACATCAAAATCCGCGTAAGCGTACCAGGCAGTACCGTATTCTTTTTTCCCAAGGCCCTTAAAATCGGTACGCTGATGTCTGAAGGGCGTAAAGATCTTCCCATTGTCATATTTGCCCGATCGCCAAAACCTGTCAGTACCGGACCTGGGGCTGCAGACAATACATCAATACCCAAAGGTTTTAATTCTACAGCCAATGCCTCTCCTAATGATTGAATATAGGCCTTGGTTGCTGCATAATGTGCAGCATAAGGAACGCCCTGAAAAGCCACAATAGAACTGAGTAAAATGATCCCCCCTTTTCCTCTTGATAAAAATCGCTGAGTAAAATAATGCGTAAGGCTAAGTACTGACTCACAGTTCACCCGTAACATATTGATTTCGGTGTGCAAGGATACATCTTTAAACAATCCGGATGTACCATAACCGGCGGATAAAATCACAAGTCCAATATCCAGATTTTGTACTGACTGAATAAGGTGGTCAATGGCTATTTGATCAGACATATCTGCTGCGACAAGCTTTGTTTCAACATTATATCGCCCCCTGACCTGACTTTCAGCATTTTGCAGCCGCTGAACATTTCTTGCGCATAAAATCAGGTTAAATCCAGCTGAAGCCAGTTGTATAGCAAGTTCAAGCCCGATGCCTGATGAAGCCCCTGTAACCAATGCCCAGGGACCATATTTTGTTTTTATTTTTTGTTTTTCAGCGATAGTAAGCATTTGACAGATGATTTTGTGAGTGTCAAATTTCAAGCATCCGCTGTCCAATAAACGATAACAAATGTTTAGATTTTTCGTTGTCCTGTTTTTTTCAACCTGCTCAGGTGAACAGGTGTAATACCCAGATATGAAGCAATCATATGCTGCGGCACCCGATTATGAATATCCGGAAATACTTCTGAAATAGCATCATAGCGTTCTTTAGGAGAAAGTGCTATCATATTTTTAATTCGATTATCCTGGTAAATAAAATAGAACTCAGCAATGAGCCTGCCCAGTTTATTGCCTTCCTCAAAATGTTCATAACCCCATGCTACCAGCGCTCTGGGTAAAATGATCACATCCGTATCCTCCAGTGCCTGTATCGAATAAACAGAAGGTTTGTGTTGGATGAATGAGGCGTAATCACAGATAAACTGATTTTCCATTGCAAAATGAATAGAATGATCAACCGCTGCTTCATCCGTTACCACCACCCTTACCAATCCTTTTTCAATGAAAAAAATTTCATTGGGGATAGCGAATGGTCTGCTTAAAAGTTGATTTTTCCTGAATGTTTTTCCTATACAGCCATCTTCCAACTGCGACCATTCCATTGTTGAAATATTGATCATAGATTGTATGGCCTTATAAAGTGCTTCCATTATCTTTAAACAGTCTTATCGGTTGATACTATAATATGTAAATCACCGATAAGATATGGATAAAAAAAACGCAAACCAACCTACTGCCATATGAATCACAAAACAGGCTCTTTACTGGCCTCCATGATGTTTTTCGAATATTTTATCTGGGGTGCCTGGTATGTTACCATGGGTACTTATATGGGTACCCATTTACAGGCCACGGGTGTTGAAATTGGAGCCGCTTACAGTGCATTGGCCATTGCCACCATGATCTCTCCTTTTTTTGTGGGGATGATTGCAGATCGCTTTTTTGCTGCACAAAAAATTATGGGGGTATTACATCTGCTCGGAGCTGTGCTGTTATTTTTGGCTACAAAAATTACTGATAGTGCTGTTTTTTACTGGGTTATTTTAGGTTACTCACTTTTATATATGCCTACGATTGCACTGAGTAACAGTGTGGCTTTCTCTCAAATGACCGATCCCGGCAAACAGTTCCCATGGATACGTGTATTTGGCACATTGGGATGGATCGTAGCAGGTGTACTGATTGGTCAGCTGGGTATCGAAAAAACAGCTTCTACGTTTTATATGGCTGCTGCTGTATCAGTAGGTTTAGGTTTACTAAGTTTTGTATTGCCCAATACACCGCCAAACGGAGCAGACAGTTCTGCATCAAAAGCGATAGGTACAGAAGCTTTTGTACTGTTCAAAGAGAAACCCTATCTCATATTTTTTATAGCAGCCATTTTGGTTTGTATTCCATTGTCTTTTTATTATGGATTTGCCAATCCCTTTCTGAATGAAATGAATTTTGAAAATGCAGCCAGTAAAATGACCCTCGGTCAGGTATCGGAAGCTGTATTCATACTCGCCATTCCTTTTCTTTTTAACAGAATTGGCGTAAAAAATATGCTGCTCCTTGGTATGACAGCCTGGATTCTCCGCTATATCTTCTTTGCTTATGGCGATGCAGGTAGCAATACCTGGATGTTATATGCAGGTATTGTTTTACACGGCATCTGTTATGATTTCTTTTTTGTAACCGGATATATGTATACCGAGAAAAAAGCCGGTGCAAAAATTAAAAATGCAGCACAGGGGCTTTTTACTTTTGCTACCTATGGCGTAGGTATGTTTATAGGTACCTGGTTCAGCGGTTATATTGTTGACCTGTATAAAACAGGTGAAACACATAACTGGCTTAATATCTGGTATGTTCCTGCCTATATTGCCATGGGCGTACTTTTGTATTTTTTATTATTTTTTAAAGAAAAGAAATGAAAAGAGTGAGTAGTGAGTAGTGAATAGTGAGTATTTTTAAAATTCTTTTATTCACTACTGACTACTGACTACTGACTACTGACTACTCACTACTCACTATAAACAAGCTATATGAAAAAAATTGCCATGCTCGGTTCCGGTTTTATTGGCCGGTTTTATGCTGATTCATTACAGGGTTATAGAAGCAGGGATAAAATCATCAGTATTTATTCCAGAAGAGAAGAAAGTGCAAGAAAGTTTGCTGAAGATTACCAATGTGAACACTGGACCACTAATATGGAAGAGTCTATTGCACATCCCGATATAGATGTAGTATGTATTTCATTGCCCAATAATCTGCATGAAGCTGCAGTGATGTTATGTTGCAAACATAAAAAAGCGGTAATCACCACAAAACCGCTTGGCCGTAATGCAGAAGAAGCTAAAAGAATGTTATTGGCTGTAGAGGAAGCCGGCATTTTTAATGGTTACCTCGAGGACCTTGTGTACACGCCTAAATTTATCAAAGCCATGGAGAGTGTAAAAAACGGAGCACTTGGCCGCATTCTCTGGGCAAAATCAAGAGAAACACATCCCGGCCCACACAGCGAATGGTTCTGGGATATTGAACAGGCCGGCGGTGGTTGTATTCTCGATCTGGGTTGCCATTGTGTAGAGATCACCAGAAGTTATATCGGAAAAGACATCAAACCAGTTGAAGTCATGTGCTGGGCCGATACACAGGTAAAACCCATTGATGCAGAAGACCATGCCATTGGATTGGTAAAATATGAGAATGGCGCCATTGGTCAGTTTGAAGTAAGCTGGACCTTCCGTGGGGGACTAGACCTTCGTGATGAAGTAATGGGTAGTGAGGGTACTATCTGGATCAATAGTTTTTTACGTACCGGCTTCGATATGTTTACCACCGGCAAAGGTGCCGATTATGTTGCAGAAAAAGCAGAAAGCAATACAGGCTGGTTATTTCCTGTAGGTGATGAACTGAATGAATTAGGCTATAACCATATGTTCATGGATATGTTTAATGCCATGGAAAAAGGTATAGACCCTAAGGAAACTTTTTATGATGGATATGTAGTAAATGCCATTCTTGATGCTGCCTACAAATCTGCCAAAACCAAACAGTGGGAGCCGGTAAAATTAGATATCTGGAGAGGACAAACAGGTCTTTCCAAAGAAAGTCACTTGATTTCTTATGATGCCGACTATTATCTCATTAAAGAAGAAATGACACATTTTGGCACAAAAAAACTGATCCTGAAACATAAGCAGACAGGCAAGATCAGTGAGCAGATTATTGACTAGCGTATAACATATGGTTCATGGCTTATGGCGTATAGCAGATAGTAACAAATGATTTCCTACTATCTGCTATACGCCATAGGCCATTTGCTATACGACATGAACCATTAGCTAAAAACTATAAATTATTCTTCTTCAGCTCTTCCACAGCATGATTGGCTGCCCTTGCCGTTAGTGCCATATAGGTTAAAGATGGATTCTGACAAGCGGAAGAAGTCATACAGGCCCCATCTGTGACAAACACGTTTTGGGCATCCCATACCTGATTAAATTCATTGAGAACTGATGTTTTGGGGTCACGCCCCATTCTGGCAGTACCCATCTCATGAATACCATGCCCCAATGCATGGCCACCATCCCATGTTCTGATATTCTTTACTCCGGCTGCTTCCAGCATGGCCTGTAATTCAATGATAATATCTTTCCGCATCTTCAGTTCATTCTCTTTCATCTCACAATCCATCGCCAGCACAGGTAAACCCCATTTGTCTTTTTTATCCCTGTCAAGCATGATTTTATTTTCATGATAAGGTAATATTTCCCCAAACCCCGTTCCACCAATACTCCATTCACCAGGCTCGGTCAATGCATCTTTAAACCCAGCGCCGATAGATAATTCAGCCACATCTCTCGACCATCCTGCCCTGCTGGCGCTACCCTGATAACCAAACCCACGTAAATAGTCACGCTTATCATTCCCCATATTTACAAAGCGCGGAATATAAAACCCATTAGCCCTTCGGCCGAAATAATATTTGTCATCATAACCTTCTACTTTACCGGATGCCCCAATATTATAATGATGGTCCATCACATTATGCCCCAACTCTCCACTACTGCTTCCCAATCCTCCGGGCCATATATCTGTTGCCGTATTAAACAGCACCCATGTAGTGTTTAACGCAGATGCATTGAGAAAAACAATCTTTGCATAGTATTCATAGGTTTGATTGGTTTCTGCATCCAGTACTTCCACACCCCGCGCTTTTTTCGTATCCTTATCATAGAGTAGTCTGGTAACAATAGAAAACGGACGCACTGTAAGATTGCCTGTTTTCATGGCTGCCGGTAAAGTAGAAGATTGTGTGCTGAAATAACCACCAAAAGGACAACCTTCCCAACATCTGTTTCTAAACTGACATTGTGTTCTTCCTTCAATGGGTGCAGTAAGATTGGCTACCCGGCCTATGATCAAACGTCTGTTACCATTAAATGCATTCCTGATCCTTTCTGCCACATCTTTCTCTACACAGTTCAATTCCATAGGCGGAAGAAACTGTCCATCAGGTAAATGAGCCAATCCTTCTTTAGATCCGCTGATACCTGCAAAACGTTCTACATGATCGTACCAGGGTGCTAGATCTTTATAACGAATAGGCCAATCAGTGGCAATACCATCTTTCAGGTTGGCTTCAAAATCAAGATCGCTGAGGCGATAACTCTGCCTGCCCCATAAAACAGATCTCCCTCCCAACTGATAACTTCTCCACCAGATAAAGGGTTTTATTTCTGTATAGGGACAATCTTTTTCACTGGCCCAGTCATCCATCACTACTTCACTGGCAGCCCAGCCTCTGTGTAATACCGGATAGTCTTTTTTCTGTTGTGGTGTGGTTTTACCCCTGTGCTTTATTTCCCAGGGATGTTTATTTGCAGTGTCGTAATCTTTGATATGCTCATAGGGTCTGCCTCTTTCAAGCATTAAAACTTTAAGTCCCTTTTCTGTAAGCTCTTTAGCGGCCCATCCACCACTGATACCTGAACCAACTACGATCGCATCAAAACTATTCTGAGCAGTTGCTTTTGTATTAACACGGGGAGAATCTGACATGGCAGTAGTTTTCGTTATTGCAAACTGAAATTGCCACTTAAATTAAGTGATTCAACCGAGATTACAAGACAAATTCACCAATACTTCTACTGCTTTCTGCATATCATACACACTCACCCATTCATGCTTGCTGTGAATAGCCTGCATCCCAGTAAAAATATTGGCACAGGGCAAACCCATAAAACTAAGCCTGCTGCCATCAGTACCACCACGTATGGGTTCTTTCCGCATGGTAAGTCCGGCAGCTTTGTATGCTTTTAACGCACGTTCATTTACTTCCGGATATTGATCCAATACCTGTTTCATATTCCGGTATTGTTCTTTTATCTCGAATGTAAAATGTGTTCCGGGATATTGGCAAACTACATCTTCACACATTTTACGCAAACGTTCTTCATACACAGTAAGCTGTCCGGTTTCAAAATCACGAATAATAAATTCAACTGTTGCTTTTTCTGCTATACCTTCTATATGCACCGGATGTATGAACCCTGTTCGTTTTTCCGTTGCTTCAGGACACCATTCTGTGGCAGGCAAATTGCCTATTAATGAAGCAGCCATTTTTAAGGCATTCACCATTTTATCTTTTGCATATCCGGGATGGGCGCTGATGCCAAAGAAACTGATAGTAACGCCATCAGCACTGAAGGTTTCATCTTCATAAGTTCCCAACTCACCGCCATCTAATGTATAGCCAAAATCGGCACCCAGTTTGTTCATATCAAGCTTATCTGTACCCCTGCCTACTTCTTCATCTGGCGTAAACAGTATTTTAATGGTACCATGCGTAAGTTCAGGATGCTCCATCAGATAATGCGCCATATCCATAATAATGGCCACCCCACTCTTATCATCGGCACCGAGTAATGTGAGACCACTGGCGGTAATAAGATCACGCCCGATCTGCTGTTGCAGGTATGGATAATCCGCCATTCGAATAACCTGTGAAGAATCATCCGGTAAAATAATATCCGCACCCTGGTAATTGGTATGCAAAATGGGTTTTACCTGAAAGCCGCTACAATCCGGTGCCGTATCTACATGACTGCAAAAGCAAATCACCGGCAAAAGCTCCTTTGTATTAGCAGGGATAGTTGCATACACATATCCATATTCGTCTATTTCTACCTCTTTAATACCCATGGCCCTTAACTCTTCTGCCAGCAGCTTAGAAAGATTTTTCTGCTTTTCGGTACTCGGGAAACTTGTACTGGCCGGATCACTTTGTGTATCCACCTGCACGTAACGCATAAAACGTTCTGCGACGGTAAATGAATAGTGTTGAAACATACTGCAAAATAAGAAAAGCCCTATTCACATTACATCACTTGCAAATACCAGATCTGTTTTTTATTTTGTACACAACCAAAAACAACCATATGAAAAAAACACTGATTGGTGCCATTGTAGGGGCCGTCATTCTCTTTCTCTGGCAATTTGTTTCCTGGACCGCCATGGGATTGCACAGGTCTGCAGAAGCCTATACACCTAAGCAGGACAGCATATTACAATACCTGAGTACCCAGTTTTCGGAAGATGGTACTTATTTTCTGCCTACTACGCCGGATAATGCCACCAAAGAAGAACAGGAAAAATTATATGAAACCATGGATGGCAAGCCATGGGCGCAGATAGCTTACCATAAATCCATGAACATGAATATGGGAGTAAATATGGCCAGAGGCTTTACCATTGATATTGTGATATTATTACTGGTTTGCTGGCTATTCAAACAAATGTCGGCACCCTCATTCTCAACAATTGTAGCAGCCATGATCGTGATCGGCCTCATCGGATTTTTTAATGGAGCATATACCATGCATATCTGGTTCCAGACACGCGACCTTACTGCTCATTTAATTGATGCCCTTGCTTCATGGGGCTTAACGGGACTATGGCTTGGCTGGTGGTTGAGAAGACCCTAGTATACGCCTGTTGTGATATACATAAATAAAAAGGTCGCAGTATTTACTACTGCGACCTTTTTTATAAAGTGTCAATACATATTAAGGCATAATGATCAATGGACTGCCTCCATCAATAGATACCAGTTCCAGATCGAAGATCAGGTCTTCGCCTGCCAGCGGATGATTGGCATCGAGTACAACAACTGTATCACGAACTTCAGCAATCATTACAGGAAAGTTTTGTCCTGATCCGTTACTCATATTCAATTGCATACCTACTTCAGGAGTCATGTCTGCAGGAAAACGATCGCGTGGGTATTCCATAATCATTTCTTCCTGTTTGGGTCCATAAGCCTGATCTGCCGGTATATGGATGGTTTTCTTTTCTCCGATAGCCATTCCGGTAACACCTTCGTCAAAACCAGGTATCACCATTCCACCTCCCACTTCAAACTCCAGTGGCTCGCGTCCTTCTGAAGAATCAAATGTGGATCCGTTGGTTAATTTTCCGTGATAATGCACTTTTACAGTATCACCTTTTTTTACTTGTTGCATACTATTTTGTTATGTGATAAAGAATACGGAACGCAGCAGCTTAATAGACATCCGTATCAAGGGAAGAAAAGTTAAGTTGTTATTAAAACGCACCGAGCTACAAAAGTACAACCTGCAAAGCAAGTACAGGCAAGTATTTTTTATTAACTTTCGCATTTTAAAGCCCCTAAAGATGAAGATATTAGCTCTTGTATGTTCCTTTTCTATTGTATTGAGTCTCAATGCACAACCCAAGAATGGGAAGGCCCCTGCACCGAAAAAAACACCTGCAAAAGAAGAGAAAGAAGTAAAAATTATTCCGGCTGCTTATAGAACGGATGTATACCTGCCACTTTTGAAAGGAAAACGTGTGGGTATTTTTGCGAATCATACCGCTACCATCGGCGAGCGGCACCTGGTAGACACCCTGTTTACATTAGGTGTAAAGATTACCAAGGCTTTCGGTCCTGAACATGGCTTCAGAGGCACCGCAGATGCGGGAGAAAAAGTAGACAACTACCTTGATCCCTATACTGGTATACCCGTAGTTTCCTTATATGGCAAGAAAAGAAAACCAAGTGCTGAAGACCTTGCCGATGTGGACGTCTTAGTTTTCGATATTCAGGATGTAGGAACAAGATTTTATACTTATATCTCCTCTTTACAGGAGTTTATGGAAGCCGCTTTTGAATATGGTAAACCCTTAATGATACTCGATCGCCCCAATCCAAACGGCTTCTATGTAGACGGCCCTGTACTGGATACGGCTTACAAAAGTTTTGTAGGTATGCAACCCATACCGGTAGTGTATGGCATGACGATGGCTGAATACGCCATGATGCTGGCAGGAGAAAAATGGTTATCACCTGCTGCCAATGAACGTTATGAATATTATATACGCGCCAAAAATTCACCGCCTGATACACTGTTTCATTTTCAGGTTATTAAAAACCTGAATTACACGCATAAAAGTCATTACGAATTACCCGTGAAACCTTCGCCGAACTTACCGGATATGTCATCCATTTACTGGTATGCAAGTACCTGTTATTTTGAAGGAACTGTTTTGAGTGAAGGAAGAGGAACAGATCATCCGTTTGCTATTTTTGGTCACCCCTATCTACCTAAAAACATGTATGCTTTCACACCCACCAGCCGCGATGGTGCCAAAGAACCCAAACTAAAAGATCGTCAGAGTTATGGCTGGAACCTGCATGGTAAGAAAGAAGATGTATTGAAGAAAATAGACAATAAAATTCAGCTCAAATACCTGCTGGAGGCTTACAAGCTATTTCCAGATAAAGAAAACTTTTTCATCAAACCCAAAAGCGAAAAACCAACTGATTATTTCTTCAATAAATTAGCTGGAAACGATCAGTTAATGAACCAGATCAAAGCAGGAAAAACCGAAAAAGAAATCCGCGACAGCTGGGCACCAGGTATTGATGCTTTCAAAAAAATCAGGAAGAAGTACCTATTGTATTTAGATTTTGAATAAAACTGTGAATGGTGAATGGTCAATGGTGAATAAGAACATCATACTAATTGACCATTCACCATTGACCATTCACCACTATGCGTATCATATTCATGGGCACACCCGAATTTGCAGTAGCATCACTGGATGCCCTGGTAAATGAGGGTTTTACTATTGTAGCAGTTATTACGGCTCCTGATAAGCCTGCTGGCAGAGGTATGCAGTTGCAGCAAAGCGCTGTAAAAAAATATGCTGTTGAAAAAAATATACCTGTTCTTCAACCTGAAAAATTAAAAGATCCTGCCTTTATTGCACAACTGGAGGCATTAAAAGCCGATCTGCAGATTGTAGTAGCATTCCGCATGTTACCTGAAATCGTATGGAATATGCCGCCTTTGGGCACCATTAATGTACATGGTTCTTTATTACCACATTACAGAGGTGCCGCTCCTATTAACTGGGCCGTTATCAATGGAGAAAAAGAAACAGGCGTAACAACATTTAAGCTTACACATGAAATTGATACGGGTAATATATTATTACAGGATCGATTTACAATTGGTGATGACGAAACTGCCGGAGAAGTACACGACCGTATGAAAGATATCGGTGCTAAGCTACTGGTAAAAACAGTTTATGGTTTAGAGGCCGGTATACTAAAAGAGCAGCCACAAACAGGGCTTATAGAAGAAAAAGACATCAAACATGCCCCCAAAATTTTTACGGAAACCTGTAAGATTAACTGGAATGAACCGACTGATCATATATACAACCTGATCAGGGGGCTTTCGCCTTATCCGGGTGCACTTACTACTTTAGATGGTAAAATCCTGAAAATTTTCAGCAGTAAAAAAATACTTCGATCCACATCCGATATACCAGGAACCGTTCACACCGATGGAAAAACCTATCTGCGCTTTAGCTGCTCAGACGGGTATATTGAGGTGCTCAATATGCAACTGGAAGGAAAGAAAAGAATGCAAATAGAAGATTTTCTCCGGGGCTACCGGCAAGCATAACTTATTGCAGTTTCGCTTTTAATGTTTCAAGTTCAACAATACCTTCCTGGCGCCAGATTTCTTTTCCGTCTTTGTAAACAATAAAAGTAGGTAACACAGCAGCTTTGATGGCTTTCATCACATCAATATCAATACCACCATCTACTTTCAGAAAATAGTATTTGCTACCTAACTCATCATGCAGGCTTTTTAATACCGGTTCCATTTTTTTACAGGGTGGGCACCATTCAGCACCAACATCAACGAGTACAAGACCTTTTGTTTGTATTTGGTGTTGGAATGTTTGTACCGACATCTGCTGAATAGCCATATCTGCTTCCAGCTTCTTCCCACTGATTTGCCATCCGGAAGTACCACCCTCCAGGTTATATACTTCGGCAAAACCATTTTTCAAAAACCATTTGGCAGCCTGTTCACTTCTTACCCCCGATGCACAATACACCAACAAGGGTTTAGACTTATCGAGGTATTTTGTTCTCTCTTCAAATTGCTGTTTATTGAACCAATCTGCCTGTAATGCATTTTTAATATGTCCTGATTTGTATTCACCGGCCGTACGTACGTCGAGTAACTGATAGGATCCTGATACCAGTCTGGTTTCAAAATCTGCAGCGGAAATAGATAGTTTTTGTTGCGAAATGGCATCACAGGATGCCAGCCCCATCAACACAATACATAAACAGCTGATCAGTGCTTTCATAATAGGTTTTATTCAAAATAAGTAAGCGTAACAGTAAACTGCAAATCCTTGATATCTAAAACAGAGGCTGCAGCATTACTTAGCCTTAGCAGTAAGTTTTCAGCACCTTTAGTTTCCGGTAAAGGCCCTAATACCCTTGCACAGATACTTTTGTTATTAGATGTTGTGATGCGTACAATTGTGCCCGGAGTAATATCATTCACCAGTACATAATATTTACGATCTGTCCAGCCACTGATGGTTTTAAAAGTAGCAGCAGTACCATATAATGATTTCTGTACCAGCGTTACATCATGTTTAATATATAATGACGCAAAGAAACCCTCATCAGGTACTTCCGGTAGAACAATTGCTACCGGTTCTTTTTTAGGTTCCGCAGATAATTTTGATACATCTGGCTTATTTTCTGTTTTCACAACCGGCTCATTCGCCGCACTCACCGATTTATCTGCATTGGCAATAATGGCATCATTACTCTTTTCAATTGCCACTTCTGTAGTATTTGTTTTAATAGCCACAGCTTGTTCCATGTTCAGCTTAAGAAAGCCAACAATTATTTCCTGGCCGTTTTTAACTGCATTTACGCTGATTTTGTTCCACTTCTTTAGTTGTGTAAGTGGCACTTTATTATAGGTCTGTGCTATTTTAAAAAGGTTATCGCCTTTTCCAACGGTATGATAAACAGGAGCACCGGTGTTAACCGTTTGTATATCCTGTATTTTTAACGGCACTTTTATAATGCTGCTTTTCCCCAAAAGAGCTGATGGACTTTTCCCATTAAAACGGGCCAATTGAGAGGCGGTTAATCCATATAATCTACCTACCGATGACAATGATTCTTTCTCTCCTACCTTATGTTCAATATACATGGCATTACCCTTGCCTTTGATCATTAGTTTTTGCTGCGCAGAAACATAGATTCCAGCTATGAATGCAAGTATGAGTAAACAATATTTTTTCATTGGCTTCCGGGGGGATCTAAGAATGGCAAATTTACGAAGTAAACAAGGGAAATAAGAAATAATAAATAAGGAATAAGGAATATGAAATTAGAAAGTAAATCGTAGTATTTATGACATTTACAACTATTGTATCGTACTCAATTCTTGATTTCTTATTCGTCATTTATTGCGTATTCTCCACTCCTGCGGATAATAATTGTTGATACGATTGGGCAGAACCTTGGCCCAACCAAGCGGAATATCCTCATACATAATGAGGTTCCAGCCTTTGTTTCCTTCCAAAACCAGATCATGCCTGCGCAGGTATTGAAGAGCCTGCTCAAGCGTAACATCTATACAATTGAATATATCCTTGGGTAATACACTCATTGCCAGTTCATGCGAGGGCACTATATCCTTCCCTTTGATGGCTCCTATTTCAATACCGGCTTTTTTTATATATAATGAACCGGCTAACATCGCCATATCATCCACCCATTTTGACGGAATGGCCCTGAATTGATCAGCCTGCTTAAAAATCTGATACTCTTCTGAAAGGGGAACAAAAGATAATAGTTGTTCCAGTTCCTGTTTAGCAGGCTTGGTAATGCCTGCATTTTTACGGTAAGTAAAAGTATGCGCTGCTGTTTTCTTTCTAAATGCTGCGATAAAAAAACCTTCTCCTTTTACCTGATCCGGATAAAACCGATAACCTGCTGCTTTTTGTTTTTCTGAAAAAGAGTTTACAATACCCCAGTCATCTTCAGTGGTTACAGCTAATGACTCCATTCCCATTTCTCCTGTTAACCAATCCGCAATCATTTCATCTTCTTCCAATGAATAGGAGCAGGTTGCATAAATGAGCAGACCCTCATCTTTTAAAACAGGTAAAATATCTGATAATATTCTTTGCTGTCTTTGACTGCATAACTGAACATGATCCAGGCTCCACTCACCGATGGCATCCGGATCTTTCCTGAATAAACCACTGCCACTACAGGGGGCATCCACTACCACCACATCAAAATAGTTACCCAGCGATTGAAAATGTGCCGGGTCGTTATTGGTAACCACCACATTGTCATTGCCCCATTTGGTGATATTCTCTACCAGTATGGCTGCACGCGATTTAATTACTTCATTACTCACCACTAACCCATCTTTAAAATAAGAAGACAGTAAAGTTGATTTACCACCCGGGGCAGCACAGAGATCCAATACTTTTTTATCGGCTGCAGCAGGCACTAATTGTTGCAATACCTTCCATAAAAACATACTGCTCGCATCCTGTACATAATACAGGCCCGCATGAAAATGTGGATCCAATGTAAAAGAAGGTCTTTCAGAAAGATACAGACCATGTTCACACCATGGAATCAGCTCCCCGTCCGGCTTCGCAGAAGTCCGTTGTTGTTTATCAGGATGAAAACGAATAGCGGTAACCTGTTCACCCGATGAGTGCACCTGCCTGAAGGCGTCTTCATGAAAACCGGTTGCATGTTGCAGGGATTGTATAAGCTCATTGGGGAGTGACATACAACAAAAGTATATCAATAAATTTTCCCTGCACCGGATTGAAGTCTGGCATAGGGAAAATTTATAGTGCTTTTATTTCCGCTACCAGTTTCTGTAATGCTGCTTTGGCATCACCAAACAACATAGATGTTTTTGGCTGAAAGAATAATTCATTTTCAATACCGGCATAGCCGGGTTTCATACTACGTTTATTAACAATCACTGTTTTGGCCTGTTCCACTTCTAAAATAGGCATTCCGTATATCGGAGAAGATGGGTCTGTTTTAGCAGCAGGGTTTACCACATCATTCGCTCCCAATATCAATACAACATCGGTGGTTTTAAATTCATCATTGGCCTGTTCCATTTCCTGCAGTTTATCATAACTCACATCTGCTTCTGCCAGCAATACATTCATATGACCAGGCATCCGACCCGCTACCGGATGTATGGCATAAGTCACCGTAACCCCTTTTTCTTCCAGCAATTTCTCAAGCTCATGACAGGTATGCTGTGCCTGCGCTACGGCCAGTCCATAACCGGGAACAATAATTACCTTATTAGCATAACACAGACAAACGGCTGCATCTGAAAGTGAAATTTCTTTGTAACTGCCTTGTGGCCCCTGTCCGGAAGAAGTACCGGTTGCATTACCGCCAAAAGAACCAATCAATACATTGGTAAGACTCCTGTTCATGGCCTTACACATCAGTATCGTAAGTAAGGTACCTGCTGCACCTACCAGTATCCCACCCGTAAGCATTACCTGGTTATCATAGAGAAATCCACCGCAAGCTGCCGCTACACCGGTAAAAGAATTCAACAGTGAAATAACAACAGGCATATCGGCACCACCGATCGGCAGAACAAATAATACCCCATACACCAATGAAGCAATCGCTATGCCATAAAACAACCAGTAATTATCTGCGTTAAGATTCAGTACCAGGTATCCAGCTGTAACCAGTGTGGCCGCGAGTAAAACAAGGTTAAATATTTGCTGACCGGGAAAAGCGAAATCTTTTATTTTACCATTTAGTTTGCCCCATGCAATTACACTTCCTGCAAAAGAAACAGAACCGATGATCAAGCCTAAAAAAATGGTTATTAATGTTCCAGCATGTAGCTGTAGTGATAAGCCATCTGACAAAGCATGTTTGATATGATCAAACTCAATGAAAGAAATCAAAGCAGCACAGGCACCTCCCATACCGTTAAAAAGACTCACCATTTCCGGCATGGCAGTCATTTTAACTTTTTTGGCAGCCAGTACACCAATCACAGTACCCAAAACCAGTCCGCCAAAAATCCACTCGTAATTGCCGAGTTTTTTACCTTCCTCTTCATATAAAAAAATGGTACCGAAAATAGCGACGGCCATACCCACAGCAGCCACCATGTTCCCCTTTCTGGCCGAATCGGGGTGCGAAAGCATTTTAAGTCCGATGATAAATGTCAGCGAACCAATGAGATAACAAACAGTGAGCAGACTTAGTTCCATAATCTTATTTTTCAATCCCAATGAAGGGAGATACTATTTCTTTTTCTTAAACATTTCCAACATACGGTCAGTTACCACAAAGCCACCCACCACATTCAGTGTACCCAGCACCACTGCAAGAAACCCTATGATTAAAGCGATGTAATTTCCCGGCTCAACCTTTCCCATAACGATAATGGCACCAATTATCACCACACCATGAATGGCATTGGCACCACTCATCAAAGGTGTATGAAGCACACTGGGTACTCGGCCAATGACTTCGATACCCAAGAAAATAGACAATACAACAATGTATATCATCTCAATATGCGTCTGTACCCAATTCAGAATAGTTTCCATTGATTAGATTATTTTTTGTGAGCAGTGAGTAGTCAGTAGTGAGCAAAATTTCCAATTTAAAATTCACCATTGACCATTCACCATTGACCATTAAACCACTCTTTCATGCACCACCTGTCCGGCATGCGTGATACAACATCCTTTTACAAGATCATCTTCAAAGTTCAGATGCAACCCTCCTTCTTTATCAATCAACAGTTGAAGGAAATTCAATACATTTTTTCCGTACAACTTACTGGCATCCCATGGCATATCTGCAGCGAGATTACTGTTACCCATAATGGTTACACCGTTATGAACAATTGTGGCATTATTTTGTGTTCCAAAAACATTCCCTCCTGTAGATGCCGCCAGATCAATGATCACACTACCGGGTTTCATACTGTTCAGCATCGACTCCGTAATCAGTAATGGGGCTTTTTTACCAGGTATCTGAGCTGTAGTGATAACAATATCCGATTTCGCAACAGATTCTGCAAGGCGCTGTTGTTGTCGTTGTTTAAATTCTTCCGACTGCTCCACCGCATAGCCACCTGCTTTGGAAGCATCGGCCGCACCTTCTACTTCAATGAATTTGGCTCCCAGGCTCATCACTTCTTCTTTTACTGCCGGTCTTGTATCAGACACTTCCACTACGGCGCCTAATCTTCGTGCTGTTGCAATGGCCTGTAAACCAGCTACACCCGCTCCAATGATCAATACTTTTGCAGGTGGAATACTACCTGCCGCAGTCATGAACATAGGAAAATAACGCGGAAACAATGTAGCTGCCAGCAATACGGCCCTATAGCCTGCGATATTAGCCTGACTGCTTAATACATCCATACTTTGCGCACGGGTGGTACGTGGAATCATATCAAGGCTGAATAAAGTAATTTGTTTTTCAGCTAGTTGCTGCATGAGTGCCTTATTAAAAAGAGGCTGAAATACACCTACTATTACCTGACCCGGTTTTAATAACCCGATTTCTGATTCCGATAAAGGATGAATAGAAAGCAGCAGATCACTTTGGCTCAGGAGCGTATTTCTGTCCTGTAAAACAACCTGTTTTTCAGCATAGACCTTGTCATCCGCAAAAGCATTGATACCAGCTCCTTTTTCTATCCATACAGATACACTCTTTTTAATGAGGGTATCTGCCTGTTCAGGTAATAGAGATACTCTTTTGTCTTGATTTTTTTCACTAAGTATACCAAGAATCATGCTTTGAATTTACACATTTTTTTCTGAGCCAACAAGGGTTTCCTGATTCAATCGGTATAATTGATTTCATAGAGCCTTAAGTCTGCAAAAAAACTGTTGTACTTCCATTAACAAAGAAGTATGTGTGCTGCAATTACTATTTAAAAACGTATACTGATATGCTGTTGTACCCGAAATTCTTTTCGAAAAAAAACAAGCCCCATACCAAAAAGATCAATGGAGAGTGTCACTGCTTGGTCCTGCTGTATTTCCTTCCAGACTTCTTCCATATCAGTACCGGTATGAATACCATCGAAAACCAGAATACTCTTTTCATGTATATTATTCCGTATTGACCTATAATACCTGATAACAGATTTACCAACCTGTAGACCATTTACCAACGCCAGATCAATATTTCTGCCCTGTGCAAGCCAACCCGATAATTGCTGATTAATATCACCCTCCAACAGCCTGACATTTCTGATACCCAATTTCTGAAAATTGGCGCTGGCAATCTTTGCAAGAGAACCGGCTTCTTCAATTGTGGTTACCGATGTGTTGGGATTCGCCATTGCCAGGTAACCGGTAGTAATACCCAATGAAGTACCTATTTCAAGTATTTCTGAAGGACCATATTTATCAGTTATACGGAAAAGCAATTGTCCATATTTGGCAGACCCAACTGAAGAGGATGCGATATCGGCAATCTTGCGAAAACCGGATGTAGACGCTCCTGATGTATCGCCACCCACTTTTATTTCCAGCACACGCTGGTCTGCTTTCAGTAACTGACGAAGATTTTCAATCTGCCTGTAGGCATAAAATACCCTATCGTCATTTAACACATACTGAATAAAATCAAAAACAAAGGGTGAATGAACGCCATGCCCTTTACTATTAGACGCACCCACATAAAACCTCAGATATTTAGCTGCTAATTGAAAGGTAGAATACATGGAATCCTTTTATTTAAAGAGTTTGCGGGTTCTCCGCTGAAAAGGTAATTCCTTTAGCAGCCAAAGGAATGCATAAACAGCACAAAGCAAACTTGCATAATGCAGTATCTTAAAAGTCAGATTAAAATAGTTCCATGATCCGGTCCCTCCTGCAACAATTATCAGGAGAAGTACGATCGGCAACCATGGCGTATTTCTTACCCGTCTGATTAAAAAGAACCAGGGCAATATGATGAAAGCCGTAAGTCTGAAAAAATAAGCATCAGGTTCAAATGGTGGCAGTTCTTCCGGTTTAATACCAGACTGTTTCATGAGTTCCTGACCAAGTTTTACAAGATCAATTAACTGATTAATCAGAAAAACAGCATATAGTATAAAAATAAGATTGGTAGCAGCCAGCAATGCTTTCGCATAACGTTTAAGCGCAAGATGCCCGAACAGAGAAAACAACAGCAATAAAGGCGCAGTAAATGCATATGCGGGTTCAATAAATGCCATAGCTTTTTTTACTTACGTGTCCATAACTGAAAACTATATGGATAAGCATGTTTTTCATTCTGAGGAAATGTTTCATCGGTAACCAGCTGCCATTCGTCTGGCTTCAATTCAGGAAAAAAAGTATCCGCATCCGGAGCCGTCTGTACCCTGGTTAGATAAACCTTATCGGCTTTGGGCAATGCTTCCTTATAAATTTCTCCACCCCCTGCGATAAATGCTTCTTTATAATCGGCCGACTCGGCTACAAACAAAGCATCTTTTAATGAATGCACCACCGTAACACCTTCAGGCTGCCAATCACGCTGTCTTGTAATGATAATATTCAAACGTCCCTGCAAAGGTTTACCGGATAAGGACTCAAATGTTTTACGTCCCATAATGACAGGCATGGCCCAGGTGGTTTTTTTAAAAAACTGTAAATCCTTCGGCAGGTGCCATAACAACTGATTATCCTTACCAATCGCATTATTGGTCCCGGCTGCAACTATGAGTGAAATAAGCATATTAAAATGGCGGATGTCTGATGTATGATGTCTGATATTGTCTTTGCGCGTGAGTACTTACTCCTCTGTTTCTTATTCCTTATTCCTTATTTTCCATTACTCACACTGCTACCGGCGCCTTGATATGTGGATGGCATTGATAGTTCTCGAGCGTAAAGTCTTCAAACTGAAAACCAAAAATATCTTTTACCGAAGGATTTATTTTCATTGTAGGTAAATCATAAGGCGTTCTGCTCAATTGCAATCTTGCCTGTTCAATATGGTTATTGTACAAATGAACATCTCCAAAACTGTGCACAAAATCACCGTATTGAAGACCGCAAACCTGAGCCACCATCATGGTAAGCAACGCATAAGAAGCGATATTAAAAGGAACACCCAGAAACACATCTGCACTTCGCTGGTATAACTGACAGCTGAGCTTACCATCGGCTACATAAAACTGAAACAGGCTATGACAGGGCATCAAAGCCATTTTTGGCAATTCCGCTACATTCCATGCACTAACAATCAGGCGACGGCTATCAGGATTTTTTTTGATCTGTGTAATCAGATCTGAAATCTGGTCAATAGTTTCACCATTCGCACCTTCCCAGCTGCGCCATTGCTTACCGTATACCGGCCCCAGTTCACCATTTTCATCAGCCCATTCATTCCAGATACTTACACCATTGTCTTTCAGGTATTGAATATTGGTCTCCCCTCTCAGGAACCATAATAATTCATATACAATACTCTTAAGGTGGAGCTTTTTGGTTGTTACAAGCGGAAACCCTTTTTGCAGATCAAAACGCATCTGGTAACCAAAACAACTGATGGTACCTGTTCCTGTACGGTCGGTTTTCTGTACACCATGATCCAGAATATGCTGAAGAAGCTGATGATATTGCTGCATGCCCGCAAATTACACCACGAAAGCCGATGTAATAACAGAAATCAGAGAATGTTGAGAAGCTGTGAATTTTAAGCAGATTTTCTTCTGCTCAGTTCCCGCTTAATCAGTGCCAGTTCACGGCCCGTTTGCCCGCTAACACTGCTGTTTTCCTGTGCCCTGCGCATCAGGTAAGGAATGACATCACGAATAGGACCAAAAGGCAGGTATTTACTCACGCTGAATCCTTCTTTGGCAAGATTGAAGGTAATATTATCACTCATGCCAAAGAGTTGTGAGAAATGAATATGCGGATGATTATGTGCCAGTCCCTGCTGATCGAGCAATTGTGCTGCCAATAAATTACTGGACTCATTGTGCGAAGCCACAATGACAGAAATCTGGTTAATATGATCAACACAATAACGAACAGCCAGGTCATAATCCCTGTCGGAAGCTTCTTTATCGGGCTGTATCGGTGATGGATAACCCATTTCTCTGGCACGGTTTCTTTCCTTTTCCATATAAGCGCCCCTCACCAGTTTTGCGCCTAAAAGAAATCCTTTTTGCTGCGCAATCTGATGCGATAGTTTCAGAAAATGCAACCTATCGTGACGGTATAATTGAATGGTATTGTATACAACTACTTTTTCCTTGTTAAACAGTTCCATCATTTCCATGGTGAGCCTGTCGATCGGATCCTGAATCCAGCTCTCCTCCGCATCTACCAGCACACCTACCCCTTTCTCTGCAGCTACTTCACAAATGGTATACATTCTTTCCCGAACACGATCCCATTCATCAATTTCCATCTCATGATCGTGAATACCACTACGCAAACGCGGCGCTTCATTCAATGTTTGTAACAAAGCAAAACGCGCAAGTCCGGTTACTTTTATACTGATGAAAGGAATATTGGTTTGCGTAGCTGCATAATTAATAACACGGATAAATTCCTCGGTAGCATGATCAAAACTCTCTTCTCCTTCTTTTCCTTCCACACCATAGTCGAGAATAACCTGTACACCATATTTTCCCAAAGTAGCGCCAATATCCGCCGTTTCTTCCAGTGTTTCTCCTCCTACAAACTGTTTGAAGATAGTTTTACGGATAATACCATGTACAGGTAACCCGGTTTTCATAATAAAAGGCGTGAGCCTGGTACCCAATTGTACAAACCAGGGATAGCCCATGGTACTAAAGAGAAATTTTGCACTTTTCAGTTCCTTATCAGACTTATATGCAAAAGCATTTTGTGTATTGTCAAAAGAAATATTCATTGCTAACGTACGTTCGTACTGCGAATATCGGTGCTGAAACGTTTAAAAAAAAGAATTTACAGGAGCGGGGGAATAATTTATAGAGTCAGCAGCCAAAACAGCCCCCAACACCTGTTGTGTCACTCACTTCAGCGTTTGGACCTGTAACCGGTCAGACAATCTGCTGCCACTCGTTAAATGGATCATTTTATATTGCCTGATGGTTAAATGGTTGTAAAACCATTTCGCTAACCACCCCACTCGCCGGCTGCTGGCAGAGGAACCAGATAGCTTTGGCAGCTTCTTCTGCTACAATCATTTTATCACGCTGCACACGCAGATCAATCGTATCCCAGAAGGCACTGTCTACACCTCCCAGAAAAAGATGGGTAATACGTATTTCAGTTCTTTTCAGCTCTTCTCTAATACTTTGCATCATGCCCACCAAACCATATTTGCTGGCACTATAGGCAGCTGCACCTGCCATGGGCACTTTACCCAATACACCCGGTATATGAATAATCAACCCCTTTTTGGTCTCCTTCATGGATGGCAATATCGCTTTGGTAAGCCAGAAACTACCCATTAAGTTCACTTGAAGGGTTCGCTGGAAATCTTCCGTTGTAAGGGTATCCATCGTTTTAATAATGCCAATACCTGCGGCATTAATGAGTATATCAACAGGCCCATCCTGCTGTACAGTTGCTACTATTGCATAAACATCAGATTCATGGGTAATATCGAGTTGAAACTGTCTGTTCGCAGGAATACCAGCTTGTTCACCTGCAATGGAGAGTTTATCGGCATTACGCCCGGTTATATAAACCATGGCACCAGAACCTTGTAACAGTTTGGCCAACCGGCTACCAATACCGCCTGTAGCACCTACAAGCAATACTTTTTTCCCTTTCAGCGATTCCATATAATGATTTTAAAGCCATAAACAATAAGCTGCCTGTTTTGTTTTAAAATTCATCATGAGCTTTGAAACCACGATCATTTTCCCTCACCAGTTATTCCATCAGCACCCTGCAGTGGAAGCTGGCAGAAACATATATTTAATAGAAGAAACACTGTTCTTTAACCAGTATGCTTTTCACAAACAAAAACTGGTCTTCCACAGGGCTTCTATGAAAGCTTATGCATGTAAACTGGCAGATGCCGGGTATTCGGTGGACTATATTGATGCAACTACCCCCCTTTGTGATATAAGGGAACTTATTAAAGCACTTTCAAAAAAAGGTATCCGGCATCTACATATAGCAGACCCAACAGATGAATGGCTATTCAAAAGAATAGAACAGGCCTGTAAAAAAATGGGTATGCAGGTAGAATGGTATACCAACCCTAATTTCATTAATACACCGGAAAGTATCCGGCAATATTTTTCTGGTAAGAAACAATACTTCCAGACAGATTTTTATATTTTTCTGCGAAAGACACATAAGCTGCTTCTTACGGAAAAGAATCAACCCGCTGGCGGCAAATGGACCTTTGATACAGAAAACAGGGAAAAATATCCGAAAAATACTCCAGAACCTCATCAACCTTTTCCCTCACAAAACAAATACGTGCAGGAAGCCATTGAATATGTGCAGCAGTATTTTCCAGGCAATCCCGGAAAAGCGGGCAACCCCTTTGGCAACCATCCGCATTTTTTTCCGGTTACACATGAGGAAGCGGAGCAATGGTTAGACCATTTTTTAGTGCAGCGTTTTGATCTATTTGGCCCCTATGAAGATGCAATGGTGAAAAATGCTTCAATACTGCACCATAGTGTGCTTACACCCATGCTGAATACAGGATTGCTGGAGCCATTAAAAATTATTGAGAGAGCAGTGAATGTTGCTGCGAAACAACATACCCCCCTAAACTCACTGGAAGGATTCATCAGACAAATACTCGGATGGCGTGAATTTATCAGAGCTGTGTATCAGCAGGAAAACGTTCAGCAACGAACTAAAAATTACTGGGGATTTAGCAGAAAAATTCCGGCTTCTTTCTGGACTGGCACAACCGGTATTGTACCGGTTGATACAGTCATCAAACGCGTTAACCAAAGTGGGTACGCACATCATATAGAAAGGCTCATGGTCTTGGGTAACTTCATGTTGCTTTGCGAATTTGATCCTGATGAAGTGTACCGTTGGTTCATGGAAATGTTTGTGGATGCCTATGACTGGGTAATGGTACCCAATGTGTATGGTATGACACAATTTGCAGATGGCGGACTCATGACCACCAAACCCTATATAAGCGGCAGCAATTATATCATGAAAATGAGTGACTATGAAAAAGGAGAATGGCAAAAAATTTGGGATGGCTTATTCTGGCGGTTTATGCATGTACACCGCAGTTTCTTTCTCCGTAATCCAAGACTGGGTATGCTGGTGAAAACTTTTGACAAAATGGATGAGAAAAAAAAGCAGGACCACCTGTTGCATGCAGAAAATTTTCTTTCATCACTCCAATAACAGTATACAAAAAGATATACGATGCCTAAACGACCATGGAACAGAGTCAACCTGCCAGTATATGCAGTTTGCAGCACCAATGGAGAAGCAGTGTTCAATATGCATATTATTACGTATGCCAGCCAGATCAGTATGAGTCCCAAGCGTTATGTATGTGGCATTTATGAAGGAACAAAAACACTGGAACTGATCAGTACACACCATGAATTTGTTCTGCAGTTATTGGCAGCCAGCCAATACAGACTGGTAGAATTATTGGGCAAAAAATCAGGACATACCATCGATAAAATTACCCGGCTGGAAAGAAGAAAATTATTGAGTGAATGGAATGGCTTCCCTATTTTAAAAGACGCACTTGCAGTGATGCATTTGAAAGTTATCAACCATTTCCCGGGTGGAGATCATACTGGTTTTTTATGTGATGTTACACAATACAAAAATCTCAATGAAGGTGAGCCATTAACCTTAGATATACTCAGGCAACATAAACTGATACGGATATGACCCATATTGATTTCCCACTGGCATTAGATGCTATCAAAGAACGCATAGCAAACATTCACCCCTTACAATATGCAAAAACCAGAAATTTTCTCACAGGTGCGGTGACGCTTTTATCTCCTTATTTGTCAAGAGGTGTTATTTCACTCCCACAGGTGAAGCATGAAATACTTCGCAACTATTCTGTTTACCAGTCTGAAAAATTATTACAGGAGCTTGCCTGGAGAGAGTATTATCAGCGTATCTGGCAGTCAAAAGAAGATTTGATTTTTACCGATCTGAAACACCCGCAGGAACAGGTAAAGCATTATAAAATACAGGAAGCTGTTTTACAGGCCAACACAGGTATACAAGCCATTGATGATGGAATAGAACAATTATACAGCACCGGATATATGCATAATCATCTACGTATGTATACCGCCATGTTAAGTTGTAATATCGGAAAAGCACATTGGCTCTTACCAGCCCAATGGATGTATTATCATTTGCTTGATGGCGATTTGGCAAGTAATGCTTTAAGCTGGCAATGGGTTGCCGGTAGTTTTAGCAGTAAAAAATATGTGGCCAACCAGGAAAATATCAACAGGTATACCGGCAGTATTCAAACAAACAGTTTCCTGTCTGTTGAGTATGACGCATTTGAAAATTTACCGGTACCGGAACCACTAAAAGAAGTGCATAGTTTATCTCTGTCGACAGCTTTACCCGATTCAGAGAAAACCAATAAAAAAAATGATCCTGTTTTTGTATACAATAGTTATCAACTCGATCCAGAATGGCATGCGGGTGAAGAGGGACATCGGATTTTATTACTTGAGCCAGCTCATTTTGAAAAATACCCCGTCAGCAATACCGTCCTTTCTTTTATTATACAACTTGGCAGACATAATATTCCGGGACTTACCCTGTTTACCGGTTCATTTAATGAGCTTGCTACATCTTTTCCGGGATCAAAAATCTATTACAAAGAGCATCCGCTTACAAAACACTATTCAGGCATACAGGAACAGAGAAGCTGGATGTTTCCTGAGGTTACGGGTTATTATCCTTCGTTTTTCAGCTATTGGAAAAAATGTGAAAGGTATTTGCGATAATTCCTGAAATTCGCTGATGATCATTTCATCAATAGAGGTTTATAAATATTCCATCCCAATGGTTCCTTTTACCATTGCCACGGGCACCATGGAATATGCACAGAATATTTTTATCCGTATTCACACCAATGAAGGCATAACAGGTATGGGTGAGTGTTCTGCTTTCCCGATGATCGCTGCTGAAACACAGGCTACCTGCTTCGAGATGGCGAAAGATTTTGCTAAATTATGGAAGGGGAAGAACCCACTCAAAATAGAAGATCGTCTTCATGAGTTGGACTTGTTTACAGCCGGTAATTATACTGCTAAAAGTGCTTTTGACATGGCACTTTATGATATCGCCGCCCAGCATGCCAATATGCCTTTGTACAGGTATCTCGGCGGAGAAAAGAAAAAAATTGAAAGCGACCTTACGATCGGTATCAGTGACCCGGTTTCTATGGCTGATACGGCCCTGGAATTCAAGAAGAAGGGTGTGAAAATGATCAAAGTGAAATTGGGAAAAGAAGTTTTTGCAGATATTCAAAGAATTAAACTTATTCGTGACGCTGTTGGACCTGATATTATTTTACGCATTGATGCCAACCAGGGCTGGAGTTATGACGACGCTGTTACAGCATTGACCGCCATGGCGACCTATAATATTCAGTTTTGTGAACAGCCCATGAGAAAATGGAACGATGAATTATTACCCGAACTTTGTGCGTTGTCTTCTATCCCCGTAATGGCTGATGAAAGTGTTTTTACCCATCATGATGCAGCGCGTTTGATTAAACATAAAGCCTGTGATTATATCAATATAAAACTTGCCAAAAGTGGTGGTATCCGCGAAGCTATCCGCATTAATCAGGTTGCAGAGCAAAATAATATTCCCTGTATGCTCGGTGGTATGCTTGAAAGCAGAATGGCCCTAACAGCAAAAGTGCACTTTGCCATGGCACATAATAATATTCAATTTTACGATCTGGACACCTGTTTATTAGGCCATAAAGAAGACCCTGTCATTGGTGGTGTTCAATACAATGGCATGGAGTTGATATTGAGTGAGGAACCGGGCATCGGAGCAGATGTAGACCCTGCATTTTTTACCAGACACAATAGTGTTCCCTGTATCGTATAAGCATATAAGAAAATAAAAAAGCAGGTGAATGTTCAACTTCGAAGTGAACATTGGCGACTCGATAGTATATCTCTTATCTTTGCCCAAAATACAAGCAATGGAAGGCAAAAAAGTGAGTGAGAGTTTTACCATTATGAATGAACTGGTATTGCCAAACGATACCAATACCTTTGGCAACCTGATGGGGGGCCGTTTGATGTACTGGATGGATATCGCTGCGGGTATCGCCGCGGGGCGTCATTGCAACACACCGAGCATGACTGCCTCAGTTGATAACCTTAGTTTTAAAAACCCAATCAAGTTGGGAAATGTGGTGCATATTGAAGCCAAAGTATGCCGCGCTTTTAATACCTCAATGGAAATTCATATCAAAGTTTGGGGGGAAGACCTTCTCCACCAGTATAAATATGAAAGCAATGAAGCTTTTTTCACTTTTGTAGCACTGGACCCCAATGGCAAACCCCGTAAAGTTCCGGAACTGATTCCTGAAACAGAAGATGAGAAAAAACTGTTTGATGGTGCTTTAAGAAGAAGACAAATCAGGCTGATTCTTGCCGGTAAAATGAAACCCGATGATGCAAATGAATTGAAAGCTTTATTTATTAAGGAATAAGCCTGGCCGTTTATTTATCGAGTTTCGACAGCAGGTGATGCCGTCCGCGCATCATATAATCCTTACTTTGTTCGATAGCATCCATTACCTGATCGAGAATGGTTTCAACAGGTTGTGTATAATCGATTTTCATGGGTTCTTTGAACCGGATAGAAAGCGTAGACCCTTTTTTCTTAAAGCTTAGTCCCTTTTTATTAAATGCCCGCCAGAAACCATTGATGACAACCGGTACTACAATGGGCTGGTTATTTTTAATGATATATGCTGTTCCTTTTCTGCCCGGCGCAAAAGGTTTGGTAGTACCCTGCGGAAAAGTAATGACCCAGCTCTTCGTTAATGCCTGATCAATTTTCTGTGTATCTCCTTCGTCTCTGTTGCGGTTAATATCCTGCCCATCTGAACGCCAGGTACGCTTGATGGTAAGGGCGCCTGCAAGCTTAAAAAGACGGCTCAGCCAATTCCCATTCATGGTTTCTTCAGCTGCAACAAAATAAACATTGGTAAAAGGATTTAATAAATAAAAAGGAATGCCCAACTTGTTTTGTCGCCTCCATTTCACTGCACAGAAAATATGTATGAATGTGATGACATCGGCAAAATAAGTCTGATGGTTACTGACAAACAGCACATTCTTTTTGGGCAGGCGGGTAAGATGTTCCGTACCCTCAATTTTTATCCGGTTAATCAATGCCAGACCAGGATATGAGAATACACCTACTATAGCATAAACAATAGAACGAACCAGTTTAATATGTCTTAAACGCTCAGTTAGTTGCATAAGATTGAAATTGGCAAGCCTTGCAAAATAAGCAATGTAATCAAATTGTTAAGTGAATGTTTAAAAAATGCATAGCCTGAACTAAAATAACAGCTGCTTAGAAATACATTTGTGCTGTAAATAAAAAAGCATGCAATTAGATAGCGTAATTTTTGATATAGATGGATTATTGATAGACAGCGAACCGCTCTGGAATGAAGCCGCTACCGAATTGTTTCTTCAATATGGCGTAAGCCTTACAGAAGAACAATATAAAACCACAACAGGCTTACGAACCAAAGAATTTGTGCAATGGTGGTTTCAGTATTTTAATATCGGCGATGGTGAATTGAAAAGAGCAGAACAGAAAATAGTAGAACTGGTACTTGCTAAAATAGAGCAGAAAGGGAAAATATTACCGGGTGTGCCCTATATATTCGATTTCTTTCATCGAAAATCTTTTAAAATAGGACTGGCTACCTCCTCGCCTCCTGCATTGATTGACCTCGTCGTAAATATTTGTGGCATCAGCAAATACCTCCATGCAACGGCTTCTGCAGAAGCCCTGGCCTATGGTAAACCACATCCTCAGGTATATCTGGACTGTGCCGGTACCATGGGTAGTAAACCCACTTCCTGTATCTGTTTTGAAGACTCATTCAATGGAATGATTGCTGCTAAAGCGGCGCGTATGAAATGCGTAGTGGTACCACATGTTTCTCAGTTAAAAGACGAAAGATGGGGTGCCGCCGATCTCAAGCTGTCTTCTTTGCAAAACTTTGGTGAATTGCATTTTAATCTGGTGAATAGCTAGCAAATGGCGGATGGCTGATAGTATATGGCATATGGTATATTGCCATTGACTATATGCCATATGCTATGAGCCATCCGCTACTAACTAAAAAGCCCCGATCATTACTGACCGGGGCTTTTTTTATTTTGAGACTAATCAGAAGATTAGTTTCTGCTTTTCAGATTTGGGTGTGGAGCAGGAACTGTATTTGGACCCGCATCCAGTGTACCTTGAAGATCTACTGTGTTAGCATCGCCATCCTGACCATAAGTGAAGATGAAACGGCTTTCAGAAACACCTTGTTTTTCAACCAGGTATTTGATTACAGCATTCACACGATCCCAGCTTAATTGCTGAGCAGCTTTACTTGAAGCACCGTATCCGATTACTTTAATGTTACAAGCAGGATTCGCGTTGATTCTTGCAGCAACACCATTCAGGATGTTCTGGGCATCTTTAGATAAAGTAGCTTTCCCTTTGAACTGAACGCTTGGTAAGCTTCCGATATTACACTGAGGAGCTGCTTCAACAGGCTTCATGTTAGCGATCATGTCTTTGATCTCTTTGCAACAAGCTGGTTCAGGACAGGTTCCGATACCATCATTGTTTACAGGGAAACATTTCTGTGCAGTAAGCAGTTCTTTGTCTTTGTAATCAGGAACACCATCACCATCAGTATCTTTTGCACGGCCATGAGAATCAACAGGAGCACCTGCTGGTGTATTTGGCTCGAGGTCGAACTGATCAGTTACACCATCTTTATCTGCATCTGGCAGTACAACTTTAGGCATCTTCATGTGTGAAGGAGAATTGAGCTCGCTATACACGAAGTTGTTGGGGTTGAGCCAGTAGAGAGGTTGTACTTTCTTAGCGGTGTTACCAATGTTGATGTTAACACGGGCACTGGTAAAACCAATATAATCATTGTTGTTACCAGCTCTCACACCGTCAAGCAGATCGTATCCAGGAACAGTAAAAGTATATTTATGTTCCAGACCGATGTTTACTTTGTTGCTCAGTTTGAAAGCGATACCGGCACCCAGGTTCATACCATGGTACAGTGTATACGCTTGTCTGCCGTTAACAGTAGCACCACCGAATGTAGTGATGGTACCATTCTGGCTATTCTGGAAATTTTCGTTTTGGTTATAGCCATAGAAAATGCTGTAACCACCTGGCTGAGCACCACCTGGTCTTTTGTACAGTACATTCGAAGCATTCAATGCATAACCGAGTAATACGTACACATTTGTTTTAGGGTTACCACGGTAGTGACTAGCTGCATTCAATGAAGCAATCACGTCGAAACCTAACTGATAAGTTCTGTTTTTGTAGTCAGGACGACCTACTGCTGCCTGAAATGCATTAGCAGTACCTGAATTCCACAAACCAGTTAAACCGGTTCTGATAGAGAAGGTGTGGTTCAATGCTTTACGCAGAGATACTGTTCCACCAAAACCTAACTTGGATTTGATGTCACCTGTGATAGATGACGCTCCAAGACCAAATCCCAATTCCCACTGATTACGTGGTTGAGCAGGATAAGGATACTGGTTGTTGATAAACTCATTATGTTGGGGTAATTTCTTTACGGAAATCTTGGATGTGTCTTTCCAATCCCAACCCCAATCTGTTTGAGCCATACCGATCGACTGTATCAGTACGATCAGCGCTAGTGCTAAAATGTTCTTTTTGCTTGCCATAATAATTGATTGATATTTAATGAGAACTTGTTGATATTACGAAAACATTGCAAATTTAAGTCTTACAATACAAATACCCAATTTTATGAGGGTATATTGTTAATCTTTTCTCTTACAATCATCGTACCAGACTCATTTCCGGTCTAAAACGCTGCATATGTGGTCGTTAGTATGCGGTCCTCAGACTATATTGCAGCATATTCTGAACGATGGAATTAGCAAAAAAGATAATATCAGAGGAACTATTGCAGTTTGAAACACATTTCCGGGAGGCCGTGAAGAGCAGGGTTGCACTGCTGGACAGAATCATGCAGTATATCGTAAAACGGAAGGGTAAGCAATTAAGACCCATGTTCGTACTGCTGAGTGCCCGTTTGGGCGGTGAGGTAAACGACAGTACTTACCGTGCGGCTTCCCTCGTAGAATTGTTACATACGGCCACCCTGGTGCATGATGATGTGGTAGATGACGCACTCGAAAGAAGAGGTTTTTTTTCGATCAATGCCCTCTGGAAAAATAAAATTGCCGTGCTGGTGGGCGATTACCTGTTGTCGAAAGGTTTATTATTGTCACTTAATAATAAGGACCATGAAGTGCTGCGTATTCTCTCAGAAGCGGTCAGACTGATGAGTGAAGGAGAATTATTACAAATTGAAAAAGCACGTAATCTGAACCTGAAAGAAGCTATTTATTATGAAATAATTAATGGCAAAACCGCTTCACTTTTAGCCTCCGCCTGCGCCGCAGGGGCTTCCACTACCTTTACAGATCAGGATAAAGTTGAAAAAATGAGACAATTCGGTGAAAAAGTAGGTATGGCTTTCCAGATCAAAGATGATCTCTTTGATTATGGAACCATGGATATCGGAAAACCCACAGGTAATGATATCAAGGAGAAAAAATTAACGCTTCCCCTTATCTACACACTTAACAACTGTTCTCCCGATCTGAAAAGAAAAATTATATACATCGTTAAAAACGAAAATACCGAAAAGGAAAAAGTAAGATTTGTAATAGACGCCGTTACCAACTCAGGGGGCATTCAATATGCTACAGAAAAAATGTTTGCCTTCAGAGATGAAGCATTGGCCATTCTGCATGAATTTCCGCAAACAAGTGTAAGAGATGCACTGGAAGAACTGGTACGCTATACAACCGACCGCAGCTATTGATGGAGAAAAGATGGAACATATTAACCACTGATATTACCCGTACTGAAAGCCTTCAGGAGGCTTTAAAGATCAATAAAACCATCTGTTCCATTCTTGTGCAAAGAGGTATTGACAGCTATGACAAAGCAAAAGATTTTTTCAGACCACAATTAGCGCAGTTATACAGTCCATGGTTGATGAAAGACATGGACAAAGCTGTATCCAGGCTATTATTAGCTTTTCAGCAACATGAGAAAATACTGGTATTCGGCGACTATGATGTAGACGGCACTACGGCGGTGGCAGCAATGTATCAATACCTCAGCAGTATTTATGATAGCGTGGACTTTTATATACCACACCGTTACAGGGAAGGATATGGTATTTCTAAAATCGGTATTGACCATGCCAAAGAAAATGGTTTCACCCTGATCGTTTCGCTCGACTGTGGTGTGAAATCGGTTGACCTGATTGCCTACGCACAAACACTGGGTATAGATTTTATTGTTTGTGACCACCATTTACCCGATCAGCAATTACCACCGGCTGTGGCCATTTTAAATCCCAAACAGTCAGACTGTACATACCCATACAAGGAATTATGTGGTTGTGGCGTGGGTTTCAAACTCATGACCGCACTGAGCGAAAAGCTTTCCTTACCTGAAGAAACACATTTGGCTTACCTCGATCTGGTGGCTACTGCAATTGCGGCTGATATTGTTCCCATTACAGACGAAAACCGCATACTCGCTTATTACGGACTTGAAAAAGTGAATCAAAATCCATGTCCAGGTATCAAAGCACTGATGCAACTCGCATCTGTGCAAAAGACGATGTCGATTACCAATCTCGTGTTTATTATCGCGCCCCGTGTAAACGCAGCCGGCAGAATGGATGATGCCAAAAAAGCCGTACAGTTATTTATTGAAAAGGACCCGGCTAAAGCTTTATCCTTTGCAGAAATGTTACACAGTGATAATGCAGACAGACGTG
The DNA here is from genome assembly GCF_004361915.1 of Sediminibacterium goheungense. Classification (GTDB taxonomy): domain Bacteria; phylum Bacteroidota; class Bacteroidia; order Chitinophagales; family Chitinophagaceae; genus Sediminibacterium; species Sediminibacterium goheungense. The sequence goes on from NZ_SNWP01000010.1 coordinate 666,513, forward strand.
AAGCTGACAGTTCTATCACCGAAGAAGCATTGGCATTGATTGAAGTAGATCCGGAACATGCCACTAAAAAATCAACACTTGTTTACCAGGAACACTGGCATAAAGGTGTAGTTGGTATTGTTGCCAGCAGATTGATTGAAAAATATTACCGCCCTACTATCGTATTAACACGCAGTGGCGATTATGTGGCCGGCAGTGCCAGAAGTGTAGCTGGTTTTAATCTATACGAAGCCATCCATGCCTGTAAAGAACACTTATTGGGTTATGGAGGGCATTTTGCCGCAGCAGGCATGACTTTATTACCGGAGAAGGTACATGATTTTGCGCAGGCTTTTGAAATAGCGGTTCAACAACAGATTACAGCAGAACAACTCATTCCCGTTATTAATATAGATGCCCCCATCCATTTCACGGAAATCAATCCTACCTTCTTCAGTATATTGAACCAGATGGAACCTTTTGGGCCAGATAATATGCGTCCTGTATTTATTGCCCGTAGAGTGAGCGATACCGGATTTTCAAAGATTGTGAAAGAACAGCATATCCGTTTTGTGGTTAAACAACAAAATATAAGTTTAACAGGCATCGGCTTTAACATGGCCGAAAAATTTCACCTGTTGCAACAGCAGCAACCGGTTGATCTGGTTTTTACACTGGATGAGAATGACTGGAATGGAGAAAAAAATATTCAGCTGAAAATGATCGATATGCGATTGAGCGAACCCCTCACTCAATAACTGATCTCTACATCTCCGGCTACCGGATAACCTGTACAAGTAAGAATATGCCCCATCTCTAATTCATGGTCCATTAATACATCATTTTTATACATCCAAACCTTACCCTTTATACACTTGGCCGCACAAGCTCCGCATTGACCACTTTCACAGTTATAGGGCAAATCAATTCCCTGCTTTTTAGCAGCAGCCAGAATGGTTTCCGGGTACCGCACTTTCCAACTGTATTCAACACCATTCAGCTTGGCCAATACTGTGTGAGGTTCTGTATCAGGAGGCCTCAACAAGGGTGTTGATGCGTGTATTACGAAGTTTTCCTTCCTGATCCTTTCTTCCTGAATACCCATACCTTTTGCTACCAGTGTAATCATCAGCATATACTGGAAAGGTCCACACAAATAAACCCATAAACTTTCCAGCGAATCCTGACAATATTGTCTGATGATATCTTCCACCATCAACGAGCTCAGCCTTGCTTTACTGTAATGAAGGGCATCGCTGAACAGAAAGTGAATATGAAATTGAACAGCATATTTCTGCTCTAACAATTGCAATTCATTATAAAAGATGGTTTCATTTTTTGACTGATTACTGTAAACAAGAACAACCGTATTATTTTGAGACCTAGACAGTAAGGTTTTAATCATTGCATAAACAGGCGTAATACCACTGCCTGCTGCAAAAAAAATAAAATTGCTCTTGCTATCTGTTTGAGCTGGCAACGTAAAAAAACCGGTGGGCGCCAGCCCTGTCAACACATCACCAACTGCTGCCGTATCTAATAATTTTCTCGAATAGGCTCCGTTGACGACTCTTTTAACGGTAATCATCAGTGGCTCATTCAAAATAGAAGAAGATGAAATGGAATAGCTTCTTCTTTCTTCTTCCCTATTTCTGTTCTTGAAAATGAAAGTGATAAACTGACCAGCTTCATAACTTACTGACTGCTGTAAAGGTTGCAATACAAAGGAAGCTGCATTTTCAGTTTCCCGATGAATAGATAAAATCCTGTATTGCATATTTCGTTTTTGGAAGCCATGAAAATACCACTATTCAGTCAGTTCCATAAAAAAGCTGCCCCATATCAATGAGGCAGCTTTATATCAATAAGACTCTTACTTATACCTTTTCTGTTTCCTGTTGCAACAATTCCACGCTTCTATTGATAAAGCTGGTAAGATCATTCCCTTTCAATAATCCCTGCGACAATAAAGCCAGATCTGCCAGATTTCTTACCTGTTTTTCCTTCAATGCAGCATTCTCATTTTTTAATACCTGCTGATAAATGGGGTGATTGCCGTTTACGGTAAGCGTTACTTCATCCGGCATCTGAGCATAAAAAGCCGTCATACCACCACCAACACCAGCCATATCTTTCATACGACGCATAAATTCAGGACGCGTAGCGATAACGGGTGCAGATTCAGGACTCAGTCCCTTAACTTCTGTTGTTACATGCAGGTCAGCAAAATTGATATTGAACAGTTCTTTTAACTGTTCTGTTTCTTCTTTGCTCAGCACCGTTTCATTCCCTTCCTGTTTATCAATCAGGTTGTCAACAATATCAGCATCTACCCTCACAAAACTCACATTCTCCCATTTCATTTCCATGGTGTTAATGAAGGCTGCATCGACGAGGGTTTCCATTTTCACCACTATATATCCTTTCTGCTTACATGCCTGGATATAGGCATCCTGCTGTACCGGATTGGTGCTGTACAGGATGATATGTTTACCTTCTTTATTTTTTTGCGAAGCTTCTGTAGCCGTTTTATACTCTTCAAGTGTATGGAACTTACCTTCAGTATCTTCCATCACTAAAAACTTATTCGCTTTTTCCAGAAACTTATCATCTGTCATCATACCATACTTCACAAATAAGCCGAGACTCTCCCATTTTTCTTCAAAGGAACTTCTTTCATTGCGGAATATTTCTTCCAGCTTATCTGCTACTTTTTTGGTGATATGTGCATTGATTTTTTTCACATTCGGATCACCCTGCAAATAACTACGACTTACATTCAGCGGAATATCCGGACTATCAATAACACCATGCAGCAACATGAGAAATTCCGGAACAATATCTTTTACTTCATCCGTTACAAACACCTGGTTACAGTATAATTGTATTTTGTCTTTCTGTATCTCATAGCTCTGTTTGATTTTAGGGAAATACAGTACACCAGTTAAATTGAATGGATAATCTACATTCAGGTGAATCCAGAATAGCGGGGTTTCTCCGAAAGGATATAACTCACGGTAAAACTTCTCGTAATCTTCTTTCGCTAACTCTGAAGGTTTTTTGATCCAGATAGGATTGGTATTATTGATCGGCTTTTCTTCTTCCCCCTCTTTTTTCTCCCCAACTTCAGAAAAATAAATAGCTACAGGTAAGAATTTACAAAAACGTTCAAGAATTGCTTTGATGCGTGCAGCTTCTAAAAATTCTTTGCTTTCTTCATTGATATGCAATACGATCTTGGTACCACGATCATTATAATCGGTTTCATACAATTCATATTCAGGGCTACCGTCGCAGCTCCAGAAAACACCACTGCCTTCTTTAAAACTTTTTGAATGGATATCTACTTTATCACTCACCATAAAGGCACTGTAGAAACCCAACCCAAAATGACCGATAATGCTGGCATCCTTGTATTTGTTTACAAACTCTTCCGCACCGCTGAAAGCTACCTGGTTTATGTACTTGTCTACTTCTTCACCGGTCATACCCACACCTCTATCTATAATGCTGAGGGTTTTTTCTTTGGTATCCAGCACTACATCTATGCGGAGCTCGCCAATTTCGCCCTTTGCTTCCCCAATAGAAGAGAGGGTTTTGAGCTTCTGGCTGGCATCCACGGCATTACTTACCAGTTCCCTGAGGAATATTTCATGATCGCTGTACAGGAATTTCTTGATAATCGGGAAAATATTCTCCGTTTGAACACGAATCTGCCCTTTTTGCATAGTTCACTTGTTTTGACGCAAATGAACAAAGAAAATACCAAAGGGGCTAAAACTGACAGGTTGACAAGTTATCCACGTAAGCAAAATTTAATGATTAAATATCTGCTGGAAAAAATGTCATTTCAGGTGGAGTGCTACATTTGTTATCCAAAACAAACTCAAATCCATGAGAAAACTGTACGCCACCCGTTTTATCGGTGTGTTTTGCCTGATCATGCTTTCTATGATTACACAGGCACAAACCATTGGATGGAACTTCACCACAGCCAGTCCATCGGCTGCTACCCTTAATATTACCGCTTCTGATCTCAGCAGGGGCAATAACAACGGTACCACCAACGATCTTATAACCACTACTTCAGCTTCCAGTAGCTATACCGGTTTTTCAGCCGGAGGCAACGCAGGTGCCGCCGCCAGGGTTGGCACGCTGAACACAGCTGCCAATGGCAGTGCCTATTTCGAGTTCACACTTACCCCGGCTGGCGGATACGCATTCAATCTTACCGGTATCAGTTTCGGTACCCGTAGTACAAGCACTGCTCCGCAGGCTTATGCAATCAGATCCAGCATTGATAATTACACAAGTGATATTGTTACAGGCACCATTTCCAACAATAGTAGCTGGAGCTTAAAAAGTCATACCGGCCTCAGCCTGAGTTCGCCTTTAGCTGTTACATTCCGTATATACGGGTATAATGGTACGGGAACTGCTAATGCCAACACCACCAACTGGCGGATTGATGACCTCACATTGAGTGTAAATGCAACGGTACCCACCAATATATCAAGTTTATCGGCCCTAACATTGAGTGCCGGCGCTTTATCACCTGCATTTACCAGCAGTAATTTTTCTTATAACAGCACAGTTGCTGCAGCAGTGAGCAGTATCAGTATTACACCTACGGCAACCGATGCACTGGCTACGGTAACCGTAAATAATATACCCGTTTCAAATGGTAATGCTTCGCAGTTAATCAGCTTAAATACCGGTTCAAATGCTATATCTGTTACTGTAACAGCACGTGATGGCATCACTACTTCGACTTATACAATTAATGTAACTAGAGAAGTTCCCGGCAATCCATTATTATTTGTGAATCCGGCTTCTTTTGACTTTGGCAATATTTGTATCAACACGAATGGTTCGGGTTCATTTACCATCAATGGAACAGACCTGGAAGCAGGCCCAGTAATCATTTCAGCACCAACCGGTTTTACAGTGTCCACATCTGCGAATGGTACGTATAGCAGCAGTATCCAGTTGGGATATACAGGTACCACATTGGGTACCACAACTGTGTATGTTCGTTTTGCCCCCACTCTAGTACAGTCCTATCAAAACAGCCTTACTATTTCAGGTGGTGGAGCAGCGCTTTCTTATGCTGTAAATGGTAATGGCGTAAACAGCACCGCTTCTGTAAACACACAGCTTATCAGCAATATTGGCTCTTCATCAGCAACACTAACTGGTGATATTACCAATGCTGGTTGTTCGGGTGCTTCCTCTTATGGGTTTGAGTATAGTACCACAAATAATTTTGCCAATGGAACCGGTATTACTGTTACTGCCAATAACCTGAGCAGTAATACATTCAGTGTTGTATTAAATGGATTATCAGCCAATACTGTTTATTATATAAAAGCTTTTGTAACCAATGCGGGTGGAACAGCATATGGTCCACAACAATCTTTTATAACGTCAGCGCAACCCGTTATTATGGCGCAACAAAATGCGCTTGCCTACTCACAAAATTTTGACAATATTGCAAACTGGTCCAATGGTTTCAGTTCAGGTAATGGTGCCATTAATTTTGGTCCCGTAGCTGTAAATGCAACAGGCAATATTCCGAATGGTGTAAGGATTACAACTGCCAGCACCAGCTTTAGTTCAGGATCTACCGGTGGTGTACAACGCGGCAGTACAGGCAGCCTTGTTTTACTGGCAACCGGCGGTACAGATAATACCAGTTCTGTTGCTGTTGATCTTTTACTCGATTTCACCGGTGTGAATGCCGGAACCATGGGTTTCAACTGGGCTTCTGTAAACAACAGCACTGGTGACAGAAATGCTTCCTTACGTGTATACGGTAGTATTGACGGTATTAACTTTACAGAAATCACAGCAGCCGCTGTTTTGAACGTCACCAATAATGCCCCCACGAGTGGCGCCATATCTGGTATTGCATTACCGTCCAGCTTCAGTAATAATCCCAATGCAAGGCTACGTTTCTATTATTATAATGGCACTGGAGGCACAACAGGCTCCAGACCAAAAATCAGTATCGATAACCTGGTGGTAAGAGGATATACACCAGGTGATGTTACCGCTCCGGCAATCAGTAGTTACAGCCCTGCACCAGGTACTACAGGCATTACACCTGCAGGTGCTTTATCGGTAACCTTTACGGAAACCATTGTTCCGGGAACCGGAAATATCAGCTTATACAACGTGACTAATGGAACAAGTCAGACATTCAACATCAATGATCCGGCAGTTACCATTGCAGGAGAAACCTTAAGTCTGAATACCAATCTATCTTCATTTAAATCATACTATATTACCATCGATGCCGGTGCACTGGTAGATCTGGGTGGTAATTCATTCGCAGGTATAGCACCCGGCATTTGGAACTTTAGTACAGGCGCCCCTCCTACCAGCTTTAATTTTAATGATTGTATCAATGCATTACCTGGAGGTTTTACACAGTACAGTGTTACCGGTGCACAGGTATGGGGCTGTACCACATTTGGACAAACAGGCAACGGTGTTCAGATCAATGGTTTTGTGAGCGGCGCTCAGACAAATGAAGACTGGCTTATTTCTCCTGCCTTTGATTTATCTGGTTTCAATTATCCATTGCTGAGTTTTGCTTCAAGGGTTCGTTTTGCAGGACCTTCGCTGAAACTGATGGTATCAACCAACTATAGCGGTACAGGTGACCCCACTCTGGCTCAATGGACAGAAATAGATGGACGTTTTGCGGAAGCAGAATCAGATGTATGGACCACCAGTAATCAAATAGACCTAGGTGCATTCAAAGATGAGAATGTACATGTAGCATTTGTATATACATCATCGCCTACATTAAATGCAGCCAGATGGACACTGGATGATTTTAACATCACCAACTCCGCTGTTCCTGCAGCTCCAGGTGTTGATATTCGTGGCGGTAATATTGATTTTGATTATGTCGCCAACGGACAGGTGTCTGCCAACAGAACGTTTTCTGTTCAGGGGTATAATATAACAACAGCTTTTGCCATTACAGCGCCTGCAGGTTTTGAAATCAGTTTGGATGGCAACAGCTTTACTTCTTCAATAACGCTTACAGGAGCAGATGCCAACGCCCGTAAAACCATTTATGCACGCTTTAGTCCAACAGCCGCAGACCAAAATTACACAGGTCAGTTAAGTGCTGTGATTACAGATATCAATACTACCATAAACGGCATGAGCTTCACTGGTACTTCACTGAGAACGCTGAAAGTGGTAAACTGGAACCTGGAATGGTTTGGAAGTACCGCTTCCGGACTTGGCCCTACTAACAAGGATCTTCAGCAACAAAACGTTCAGACGGTATTGAATACGCTGAAAGCAGATGTGTATGCACTTGTTGAAATTGTTGACACTTTACGTTTCAAAGCGGTAGCTGAAGCATTACCGGGCAATTATGGTTATGTGGTAAATACCTATGGTTCTTATGCAGATGATGTAAATGATCCGGATTATGCTGGCGCTCAAAAAATGGGCTTTATTTATAATAAAGATGTGGTTAAAAAATTAAGTAGCAGAGCCATACTGAAAAACAGTACTGGCAATGCCTTTAACAGCTGGGCCAGTGGCCGATTCCCATTCCTGATGCAGGCAGAAATTTCGCTTAACGGCGCAACCAGTGTAGTTGACTTTATTGTAATTCATGCCAAAGCCAATACAGGCAATACGGCTGATAAAATTGAAAGCTATGAGAGAAGAAAGGCCGGAGCAATCGAATTAAAAGATTCATTAGATGCTGCGTTCCCTAACAGCCGTATCATCATTCTTGGAGACATGAATGATGATTTCGATAAAACCATCACAACCGAAATGGCGCCAGTTACAGCGAGTTCTTACAGCTCATTCCTGAACGATGCAGCGAACTATACCCCTATTACTTTGCCGCTCAGCTTAACTGGAAATAGCTCTACCGCTTCATTCCCTGATATGATTGACCATGTGATCACATCGAGTGAAATGAGTATTGCATATGTTCAGAACTCAGCGAAAGTATTCAGAGATGTACTGACATTGATTAATGGATATGCGAGTACCACTTCTGATCACTTCCCGATTATCACCAAATATGACTGGCGCTATTTCAGCAAGCCCAGTATCACCGTTACAGACCTTGGATTCCTGACAGATTCTGCGGCATGTTCTACTACAACCGTAATACCTACGCCATCTGTATCGGGCTTTAACAATATCGTTTCTATATCCAGCAATGCCCCTGCCAGTTTCCCGGTAGGTGTAACAAAAGTTACCTGGACGGCTACTGATAGTTATGGTAATACCAGTACAAAAGAGCAGTTGATTACTGTAACAGATAATCAGGCTCCTTCTATTCAGGCGCCTGCCATGGTTAGCGTAGTGAATGACAATGGTGTTTGTCATGCTACTATTGCTTCGCTCGGAACGCCTGTTGTAGCTGATAATTGTGGCATTGCATCCGTAACCAATAATGCACCTGCTGTATTCCCGATCGGCACTACCATTGTTACATGGACAGCAACAGATATTCATGGCAATGTTACCGATACTGCAAAACAGGAAGTAGTTGTAATTGACAATCAGCTACCAACCATTACGGTAAATACGCTTACTGTTACTGCGCAAACCGGCAGATGTGATGCGCTGATTACAATCGCAACACCTCAGGCAACCGATAATTGTGGTATTGCTACCGTTACGGGTGTACGAAACGATGGTTTATCATTAACAGATGCATTCCCTGTTGGAACTACTACTATTACGTGGACAGCCATGGATGTGAATGGAAACTTAAAAACAGCCCTGCAAGCGATTATCGTTACAGATAACCAGGCACCACAGATTGCTTGTGCAGGTAATCTTTCATTCTGTCAGGCTGCAAACAACCAATATAATATTCCTGTAATGGGCATTTCAGATAATTGTGGGGTAGCTTCTATTCAATATGTTATTTCCGGTGCTACAAGCCGCACAGGAAGTGATGGAAATATCAGTGGTATTTTCAACAATGGTGTATCAAATGTGCTGATTACCGTTACAGATATCAATGGCAATACAAACACCTGTAATTTCACAGTAACGATTACAGCTCCTCCAACAGCATCCATTACAACAACACAACCTGATGCATTCTGCAACCAATTTGTATTATCAGGTAACACAGGTAATTATACTTATCAGTGGTATTTCAATAATACGGTTATAGGTACGGGTAATCAGCTAAACCTGGGCCTGACAAATGCAGACGGAGTTTATTCACTCGTTATTTCCAATGATGCAGGCTGTACCAGCAACAATAGTGTTTCGTATACTTTCCAGAAACAAAATCTGGTAAACAGTTATACCATTCTGGCATACGAAGAAGTAGAACTGGGAGAGTCAAATAAAGTAAACAGTGGTAGCGTAGGTGTTATGAACCGCCGTGGAGAAGCTTCATTTAAAAAGAACAGTTCGGTTGCGGCTCCAGGTGCTTTTGTAAAAGCTCCATTCATTAAACTGGATGGTTCTGGCATCGTTATACCTAACAGATTTTATGGTTCAGCTACGGTTAGTCTGCCAACCATGTTCTACAATACCAGCAATACCCGTAACCTTCCCAATATCAGTGTTCAGAAAAATACAACCACTACTTTAAATGGCAACTATAATAATGTTACCATCAAGGAAAATGCAACTGTAACCCTGAATGGTAATACTTTCGGTTCTATTAAGGCTGAAAAAGGTGCTCAAATACGCTTTACTGCAGCCATTATTAGCGTTGAAGAGCTGATTGTAGAAGAAGGTGGTAAAACAATTTACAGCAATGTAAGATTCGCCGGAAATACACAGGTAAGAGTAAGCAAAAAAGTAAGCATTGGCGATCGCGTTCAGGTAAATCCTGAGAACCATAAGGTTACTTTCTATATGGGTGATACCAAATGCGATGATGAAAAGTTCCAGGTAAAAGGTGAAGATGTAAGTGTAACCGCCAATGTATATATGCCGAATGGAAAACTAAAAGTAAGCGCTGAAAACAAAGGCAATGGAAAATGGAACACGCCAAATCAGGCGATCCATATGACAGGCTTATTTATAGCTGAACAGGTAGAAAGTAAAGGTGGTACGATCATCTGGAACAATAACAGTTGTACATTGAATACGGTTGCTTCCAGCGATGTGCCGGCAACTGCAAGCAGTAAAATCATGACAGAGGAATCACCTGTCAGTGAAAATAAAAATGCACTGCATGTGGTTGTAATGCCTAACCCAAGCCGAACCTATTTCACGTTGAAAATCTCCGCAAAATCACCGGCACCGGTACAATTGAGGATCATCAATGCTGCTGGTCAGCCAGTGGAAAGCAGGAATAACCTGAATGCCAATAGTACAGTTCAGGTAGGACATCTTCTTTACCCTGGCGCTTACTATGCGGAACTTACACAGGGTAAGGAAAGAAAAGTGATACAACTGATTAAGATTAAATAATAGCTGTATGAGCTTTTAATAAAAAGCCCCGGATATCCGGGGCTTTTTAATTACCGAATACCTGAATATTATCAATTCTAAAAGTTGTTGTGAGTTTACCTATTTGTGCAGGTGGATCATTTCCTTCATAACGAAAAGCAATAAATACTTTTCCCCTAATACTATGCAGGCTGATATCACCTGAATTTATCCAGTCTTTCGCATAACCCGAAATTGATCCTTTGGCAATCACAGCATCCAGTTTGTTCCATCGTGCTTTCCACGGTGCATCTCCGCCATCATAATTGGTGGAATACAATACCTGTAATACAGCGCCGTTATCAAACCCGTCCTTAGTTTGAAAACGTAATATTTCATTTGAAGAAAAATCGAGGTCAATTCGTGGTAAAATCAACCAGTTGATAACCGATTGTTCTCTGGTAGCAAAAGCCGTAATTTCTGCATAAGTATTGCCTGAAGCTGTTCGCGCCATAAAATAACGATCTCCGGTTTCAGTAATATTTCTACCATCTTTTATCTGCAGTATACTATCCGTCTGCTGACCGGAAAAATTCTCACTGAACATTTGTTTAGGGCCTGCCTGTGTACACCGGAGTCCATCCAGGTGTACATCACTGGTATCTCTCAGTAACAATTGCTTTTGTGTACGGAAGATGCTGTAGATACCTGTTATTTCACCATGGCCTCTTTCTGTTAGTGCCGATGCAAAACGGGCAAAACCTCCTGTCCGGAGGTATACAGTTCCTGTACCGCAGGTTCTGAGTGTATGGCTTACTGCCTGTTTATTAATCGCATCTGCGTAAGGCTTGCCTGTATCTGATGCAGCAAATTCAACCTGGGTTAATGTAATCAGCATACTTTGTAAAGTATCGGCGAGTTCCTGTATGGTTACTCTTTTCGATGTTATCAACTGTTTCACAGGTCCCTTTACAATCACTCTTTCAAACAATGGCTGCGGAATAGAGAGTAGTTGTGGCGATAGCGGATCTGAACGGTCCACACCTGCTCCCAGCTGAATCATACCGGCATAGTCGCCCATCCACAATCCTTTCAGCTTTACAAATATTTTTCTTCCTACCGGGTATACATTAAACAACGCGTATCCATCTAAACGCAGGGTAATACCAGCTGTACTATCCTGTATTACGATTGATTTATAGAAATTATCTGTAAGATCGTTCGCTACTACAATCCCTTCAATAATCAACTCATCCATTATTTTCTCATAATTATTAAGCAAGTGCAATTGTTTAAGTGCAGCGATACTTGTATTGGCAGTGATTCTGGGGCCTGTATATTCGGGTGGTTCATCGATTGGTTTCTGACAATTGGTTAAACCGGTAAGTAGCGGCAGAGAGAGTAATATATAAAAACAATATTTGATTTTCATATGCTATGATTTAAAAACTGATGGAAAGAGATAGTGTATAATTCAAACCATATCCATAAAATAATTTGGGTGGAAAGCGATCTGGGTCTTTTGTCTCCTGATCAAAACGAAGCTGCTCATACCCACCCGTAATAATATTTGTCTGGTTGGTGAGGTTATTCACAGCTGCTGAACAAAAAAAACGAAGTGGCTTTTTATTGTATACGTTTCTGATGGAAAATCCTTTTCCCAGAAACATATTCGTCAATACAACAGAAGGGAGCTTTGTCTGACCGATGATTTTATACCATTGTTCACTTCCCCTGGGTACACCTTCCAGGGCTTCATAGGTTCGGCGTAACGGGTTGATATCAATCCACAGATCATCAAATAAAACTGCATTCAGCTGAATAAAGAAACCATTCGGAGTACGATAACGTATACCTGTTCCTGCGACTTGTTGCGGTGAACCGCCGATTCGAAAACCCTTACTGTATACTTCCATCCGATCAAGTAAAGCATCATTGTTATCGAGACTTACCCTTACAGCTTGCCGGCTGGTATATATATGCATCTCCTTTGCTAAAGAGAGGGTCAACTCCCATCTCTCACCCGGCTCCCATAAAACAGCTGCTTCTACTCCCGCAAATTGTCTGTTGATATGTCTTATCGCATAGTTTACAAAGTTCCGGTAGCCATCATGGTAAAAGGTAAGAACATTCATGCCGTCACGTGTTCTGGTATAATAGGTACTTATCCTTGCTTTTACTTTGTTCAGCATCAAACGATAAGACGCTTCTACATGAATCATTTTTTCGCTAAGCGGATTTTCCTGTATGGTATTACGCATACGGGGAGCGATATATACATCATCAAAAAAGGGTGCCCTGCTTTGCAACTGAAATAAAGCAAGCAACATATGTTTGTGATGGAATTTATAAGTAAAGCCAGCTTTTAGTAATGGATTTAAAAAATGTTGTGTGATACTTCTGCCCTTTGAATCGAGAGGAAAAAGTCCATTCCTGATAAAGCCGGTTCGGTTATAGGTTGTTTTTGAAAAGCGGAAGCCAAGAAGATAATCTATACGCTTTGTTACATACTCAGCCTGAACCCAGCAATCGGAGTTTACAATAGTTGCCAGATAATCATAACCATACCGATCTCCTTTACGAAGAATACGATTGGGTGTTTCAATATCAAATTGAATGGCTTGCTGGTCTGATGGAAAATCATTTTCCGCAAACTGATTCCAGTTTACATGAAAATCTGCTCCGAGCAAATCATACACCGTTTTATAATGACGGTTGCGCTGGTAACTGAAATGAAAGCCTGTTGCAATATGCAACTGTGTATTGATCCTTGCACGATAATGACTACTCAGCAACCATCGTCTTGTTTCTATCATTCTTTGCTCAAGTAAATAATGTGCCCTGTTTCCAGTTTCAGATTCATTTGTACCATTGATACCATGGATGGTTTCCCATGCATTTTTATTGATATGGTATAACTGCTGCCAGTTCACCTGTTGCTGGTTCTTATCTCCCAATAATGCATCTGTTACCTGCCATTGTAAAATACTGTCTGTTTGATATGCAGGCTGGTACCGATAATAATCCGGACGGGGATCGGCTGCATTGTACCAGTCTAAACCGGTATCACCCCTTTTACCACCTACAAAACCCAAACTTGTTATCCATGCTGATGCATTATCGGGATTCCATTCAAAAGATAAAATAGCAACAGGCATATGCTGACTACCTATGGCTGCATTTCTTTTCATAGTTCCCTGATACCCCCAGTTAGGATTATAGTTTATACCCAACAATGCAGTGACCGGAGCTGTGACGGCAGCCTGTTTTCCATATAGCTGTGGTGATCCAAAAAGAATAAAAGATAAAAGTCCTGCTTTTTGAAACTGTTTGTCGATACCGATATAATAGGCAGCTGATTGGTATTCACAAGCTGTTTGGTATCCTTCTGCAGCCATCCGCATATTGGCTGCGATGGCCCATGAGATGCCATGCCGGTTTGTTTCTGCAGCATATGAAAAATGATAACGTTGTGTATAGGTTCGGTTTGAAATACCATAGCCCCACTGTAATTGTTTTCGTTGAGCAGCTACCCGCATATCGGTACTACTGGTAATACCTATATTACCAAGCCAGTTATCCTGAAAGCGATTAGCTGTAAAATCAATATTGTTCCGCATCCATTGTGTTTGTCCGCTCCACAATGCCCATGCAGGATTACCTCTTTGCAGATCATTGAATACCAACCCGTTTATCATAGCACCAGATAAAGCAGCGTCATATCCTCTGTAACGGTAACGCATGGCACTAAACTGAAAAGCTGCCATTTGTAAGAACACATCTTTCTCTCCATATAGTGGAGAGAAGGTTACAGCAGTTGTTGTTCCATCCATTTCATTCATCAGTATTGCATTGGATTCTGCTGATTCCTGACTAAGTAATAATTGTATCAGACTGCTATCGTATGCAGAAGGAATGGTATCCGTTATGACAGGGGCTGCCCGTAATCCCGGAAAAATAAAACCGGTAACAGATAAAATGATAAAATATCGCATAAACATGTTTCGCTCAAAATAAAAACCACAGTAGAAAATCATACTACCATCAATCATTTTTGCGGGAAATACGGTCAATAAAATCTGTATTTAGCGTAATCATTTTTCAATTTTTTAGCATGAAAAAGATTCTATGCATCTTAGTCGTATTACAACTTGCGTTGTGCGCTTTGTCACAGGTAAAGAGATATCAGCTGACTGTGATTGGTTTTTATAATCTGGAGAATTTATACGATACCATCGACAACCCTTTGGTGAATGACGATGATTTTACACCCAAGGGTGTGAAGAGATATGGTACTGCTATTTTCAGAGACAAACTGAATAAGTTATCGAAAGTGATCAGTGAAATCGGCACCGATTATTCAGATCAGGGTTTGAGTTTGTTGGGGGTTGCAGAAATTGAAAACGATACTGTTCTTCAATTTTTAACTCAACATCCTTTATTACAAAAAAGAAATTATCATATCGTGCATGCTTCATCTAAAGACATCAGGGGTGTGGATGTTGCGCTACTCTATAATCCTGTTTATTTTTTTCCGTTGGATGCGCAGAAATTATTTGTTTCCTTACCTGGTAACAGTAAAGAGTATTCTTTCACCAGAGATATTTTATACTGTAAAGGTTTATTGTATGACGATACGGTTCATGTATATGTAAATCACTGGCCCAGCAGAAGGGGTGGTCAGGAAAGAAGCGACCCCGCCCGTATGGCCGCCGCCGCTGTGTGCAGGAAACATATTGACTCGGTTCTTGTTAATGAGCCGGATTCCAGAATACTGGTGATGGGGGATATGAATGATGATCCTTCCGACATCAGTATTCGTGTAGGGTTAAGAAGTAAGGGCAACAGGAATGCCCTGCAACAGGGCGACCTATTTAATCCCTGGGAGAACCTGCTGAAAAAAGGGGTAGGCACATTGGCGCATCGGGACCGCTGGGGATTATTTGACCAGATTATGCTTTCAAAAAGCTGGCTGGACAGATTCCGACCTGGGTTTTACTTTTTCAGAGAACATATTTTCAATCCTTCGTACTTAACCGAATATACCGGCAGGTACAAAGGCTACCCCATGCGTACCTGGGATGGTAACCGGTACCGGGGAGGCTATAGTGATCATTTCCCGGTTTATATGGTCTTTTTGAGAAATAGCATTGATTATCAATGAGTCCGGAAGACCGGAAGTCGGAAAGTCCGAAAGAAATATTGTATCTTTATAGACGAACCCTACTTCCGGTCTTCCGGTCTTCCGGTCTTCCGGTCTTCCGGTCTTCCGGTCTTCCGGTCTTCCGGTCTTCCGGTCTTCCGGTCTTCCGGTCTTCCGGTCTTCCGGTCTTCCGGTCTTCCGGTCTTCCGGTCTTACCACTTTTCCTTTCCATATTTCCCCGGAATCCCTTACCTTTGCAGCCCCAAATCTGTTATTGGCAGATTTCTCGCCTTTGGCGAGATCCACTGGGAAAAACCAATTTTAAAACCTAAAAATTCAGGTAATGAGTAATTACGAATTGATGGTGATTTTCACTCCGGTACTGTCTGAAGAAGATTTTAAAGCTTCTCAGAAGAAGTACGAAGATTTCATCAAAGAAAATGGTGGATCTACCGTATTCAGCAACCCATGGGGACTGAAATCACTGGCTTACCCTATCCAGAAAAAAACAACTGGTATTTACTGGATTCTGGAGTACAGCGCTCCTACTGATCTTAATGAAAAATTGAAGATTCAGCTGTTACGTGACGAGCAGGTAATGCGTCACATGGTTACCAAACTCGATAAATACGCCGTCGAGTACAACTACAAGAAAAGAAATGGCGGATTTGCTGTAACTGAAAAAACGGAGGGTTAATCATGGCAAAGAATGAGATCAAATACCTGACCGCTATCAAACAGGAGAAGCCAAAGAAAAAATTCTGTCGCTTCAAAAAGTATGGCATTAAATACGTTGATTATAAAGACATTGAGTTCCTGAAAAAATTCATCAACGAGCAGGGTAAATTATTACCTCGCCGTTTGAGTGGTAACTCACTGAAATATCAACGTAAAGTATCTGATGCAGTTAAGAAAGCACGCCAGATGGCGCTGTTGCCTTATGTAACGGATTTGTTGAAATAAAGTAAAAAGTCAACAATCAAAAGTCAAAAACTCTTTTTCTTTTGATTGTTGACTTTTGATTTTTGAATTATATCCAATTAGTCACCTTCCCTAACCTCGCCTAAGGCGAGAGACAGTCTAGCCTCAGGCAAGACTGGGCTCTTGGGAACTAAAAAAACAATCATGCAAGTAATTTTAATTCAGGACGTAGACAATCTGGGTGGTCGTAATGAACTGGTAACCGTAAAAAATGGTTATGCCAGAAACTTTCTGATCCCGCAGAAATTTGCTGTAGAAGCAAACCCTTCTAATCTCAAACAATTGGAAGAGCGTCTCAAAGTACAGGCTAAAAAAGAAGCTGCTATGCTGGCTGAGATCAATAAAGTGATCGAAGTGCTGAAAGCTTCTCCTGTAAAACTGGGTGCCAAAACAGGTACCAGTGGTAAAATCTTCGGTACCATCACTTCACTGCAGATAGCACGTGCTATCCGTGACCAGAAAGGTTACGAGATCGACCGCAAGCGCATCAGCATCGTTGACGAGGTAAAAGAACTAGGCGCTTACAAAGCTTCTATCGACTTTGGTAACGGTCATGTTACAGAAGTAGATTTTGAAGTGGTAGGTGAATAATTCTCCTGAAAACTAATTTTCCCAACCCCGACAGTATCGTCGGGGTTTTTTATACCGGTTTTTCGGTATTTCTGCCCCATTTTAGCCCAAACCGGGTCAGTTACGAAAAAAACTTGTCAATTCCGCAAATTCCCTATCTTCGGTAGTCCAATGATAGGTCTTCCATATCTCAGAACGTTTTTACGTAAATGTTTCAGGATTTTTGGTTACTGGTTTCTCATTGGTTTTTGATCACTTAATTTTTAAAAAGAACATGAACATTTACGTTGGAAATCTGAACTGGAACATGACCAGTGACGATCTGCAGAACCTGTTTACTCCCTATGGTGAAGTAACGAGCGCCAAAATTGTTACCGACAAATTTAATAACGACCGCAGCAAAGGTTTCGGTTTTGTTGAAATGTCTGATGATGAGGCAGCCCGTACTGCAATCAGCGCCCTGCACGATACAGAAGTGCTGGGTCGTAAAATTGTAGTAAACGAATCTACCCCACGCCCTGAAGGTGAAAGAGGCGGCTTCAAAAAGAAGAGCTTTGGCGGCGGCGGTGGCCGTGGCGGATTTGGTGGTGGTGGCAACCGTGGTGGCGGTGGCGGGTACAACCGCGACCGTGGTAACGGCGGCGGCGGTGGTGGATACAACAGGTATTAATCTACTACAACTACAAAATCTTCAACCCCGACAGTCTGACTCGTCGGGGTTTTTTATGTTTATTGATGAACATTTCTCTTCCTTTCTTTAATTTGGAGGCATGAATACAGCATCTGTTATTAAAACACCTATTGCAGGTTGCATGCGCTGGGGAAGATGGGGTGCAGGTTTTTCTACGACTGAATATCTTCGGATGATTGAAGCCTGTCTGGAAAATGGCATCACAGCATTTGACCATGCTGATATCTACGGTGATTATACTACTGAGGCAGAATTTGGTGCAGCTTTACAGGAAAAGCCTTCTCTGCGTGCACATCTGCGCATCATCACTAAATGCGGTATTCAGATGAAAACAGAAAACCGTCCTGCTCATCAAATAAAATCATACAATAGTTCTGCACAGCACATCATCCGTTCTGTTGAACAGTCGCTTGAAAATTTCAGAAGCGATCATCTGGATTTATTATTGATTCACCGGCCCGATCCCCTGATAGATCCTGCCGAAGTAGCTACTGCTATTGAGTTGCTGAAGCAGCAGGGAAAAATTCTGCAGTTCGGTGTCTCTAATTTTTATCCGCACCAGGTTGAAACCCTGATGAAGTATACAAGGATTGAATATAATCAGCTGGAAATTTCTATCCTGCATTTACCTCCGTTTACGAATGGCATGCTTGATCATTGTATGCAATATCAAATTGTTCCGATGGCCTGGGCCCCACTTGGGGGTGGTATATTGAATGATGACAGTCACCCGCGTTTCCGAAGTATTATCAGCACTGCTACACAATTGGCGGAAAAATATGGAACCGGCGTGAATGAAATGCTGCTGGCCTGGTTACACAGGCATCCTTCCGGTATTATACCTGTTATTGGTACCACCAAAATTGAACGGTTGATTCAGGCCAAAAATGCCTCGGGTATTTTGCTGGAAAGGGAAGACTGGTTCAGGTTACTAATGGCTTCTACAGGTGAAGATGTAGCCTGATGGATCTAAAAGATTAGATTACGCTAAAGGAATTTTCACATAAAAAACTGTTCCTTTTCCTTCTTCACTCTCTACTGTAATCGTTCCTTTGTGTTGCTCCACAATTTGTTTACAAATAGAGAGCCCCATCCCAAAACCCTTCTCACCTGCGGTACCATTGCGTTTGCTATGACCAAAGAGGTCGAATATATTCTCTTGTTTTTCTTTCGGTATTCCTATACCATGATCAGTAACAGCGATGACTGCGTAATTAGGTTCTTTACTTGTATGGATGATGATCTCAGACTGTTCTTTACTGAATTTAACTGCATTGGTTACCAGGTTGGCCATTACCCTTTCTATCCTGTCGATATCAATGAGTACCGGCAGCTCTTCTACGCAATATTGAATGTTAACCCTGATACTTTTCTCTCTGGCCCTGAATTCAAATGCTGGATACCATTCACTTAATTGCTGATTTAATTCCACCATTTTCTGATCTCCGTTACGCTCTGTGCTATTGTTATGTTGCAGCAAATCATTAATGAGCATCAATGCACTATGCGATGCCTGATCGATCATCGAAAAGAATTTCTGCTGATCTTCTTTTGAAAGCGATTCCGATTGCATCAGTTTGGCGATTCCTGAAATATTAGAAATGGGAGTTCTCAAATCATGTGCTACTGTTCCCAGTATTCTGTCTTTCTGATCCTTTGCAAACCGGAGTTCCATATTGGCATTTTCCAGTTGGTAGAGGTTCTTAAAATAAATGGTTTTGAAGTACAGTAATGCGAGTATAAAAAGTAATAATGGGAGAAACATTTTCAAACCAGTGGCAATGATTTCCGGAACTGGCAATTGTGAAAGGTCGGGTGTGTACGATAAGCGAAGGAAAACGAAGACCAATGCCGTAGACATAGCATAAATAAGGTAATGCCAATCTTTATCAAACAGTATAATTGCCGCTAAAATCATCAGTAAGAATCTGTATTCACCAGAATTATGATAAATATAAGAGGCGATCATGGATAAGGCAGTTAGGCTAATCAGTATAACCAGTCTGAGTTCCTTGTATTTACCTTTTACAGCGATCCAAAAGGCGGTACAAAAGCTAAAAAGCTGTGCAACATTAACAAGTGCAGGAAAATAAGCATCATGAATGAGGTTAATAATCAGTGATAAAATTGCAAAAGGAGACCCGATTAAGATAAACAGATTGAACATGTATACCCTTTGTGTTTCAATAAAGGATGTATCGGCATGTACACCTGTTCGCAGAAATTTTTGAAAAGGATTTAGTTTCTTTTCCTGGGTCATTGGATATCAGTATGGGGCGGCACTAAGGTAGTTAAATTAGAAATAAGGAATAAGAAATAGGAAATAAGAAAGTAGTACCAGAAAATCATTTCCTTATTTCCTATTTCTTATTCCTTATTCCTCTGTTTTCAAATGACATACGGCAAAAAAAACCTCACCCGTACAAGACGAATGAGGCTCAATAAATCTACCTAAGGCAGACAAGTATGGCAACTACCTATTCTCCCATCCGCCTTAGGCGGAAAGTACCATCGGCCTCCTGTTTTTCATGCAGCAAAAAAAAGCCTCATTCGTACAAGACGAATGAGGCTCAACAAGTATGGCAACTACCTATTCTCCCATCCGCCTTAGGCGGAAAGTACCATCGGCCTCCTGTTTTGTTCATGCAGCAAAAAAAAAACCTAATTCGTACAAGACGAATGAGGTTCAATAAATCTACCTACGGCAGACAAGTATGGCAGCTACCTACTCTCCCATCCGCCTAAGGCGGAAAGTAACATCGGCTTCCTTTTTTTTGCTCATACAGCAAAAAAAAAAAGCCTCACTCGTACAAGACGAATGAGGCTCAATAAATCTACCTACGGCAGACAAGTATGGCAGCTCCTACTCTCCCATCCGCCTAAGGCGGAAAGTAACATCGGCTTCCTTTTTTTTGCTCATGCAGCAAAAAAAAAGCCTCACTCGTACAAGACGAATGAGGCTCAATAAATATGGCAGCTACCTACTCTCCCAGCAAAACGCAAGTACCATCGGCCATGGGGGACTTAACTTCTCTGTTCGGAATGGGAAGAGGTGAACACCCCCGGCAAAACCACCATAAGATTTTAAATCATGGTAATAAACCAGTGACAATAAGTTACATATTGGGAAGGAAATGATAACAAGAAAAAAAATAAAGCTTACGGGCAATTAGTACTACTTGGCTTTGCTGTTACCAGCTTTACACCTATAGCCTATCAACGTCATAGTCTTTGACGACCCTTAAAAGTAAACTCATCTTGTGGAAGGTTTCACGCTTAGATGCTTTCAGCGTTTATCCTGTCCGTACATAGCTACTCTGCATTGCACCTGGCGGCACAACAGATACACCAGCGGTACGTACGACCCGGTCCTCTCGTACTAAGGTCATGTCCACTCAATTTACTAGCGCCCACCACAGATAGGGACCGAACTGTCTTGCGACGTTCTGAACCCAGTTCACGTGCCACTTTAATCGGCGAACAGCCGAACCCTTGGGACCTTCTCCAGCCCCAGGATGTGACGAACCGACATCGAGGTGCCAAACCTTACCGTCGATATGAGCTCTTGGGTAAGATCAGCCTGTTATCCCCGGAGTACCTTTTATCCTTTGAGCGATGGCCCTTCCATGCAGAACCACCGGATCACTTTAGCCAGCTTTCGCTCCTGCTCGGCGTGTTTGCCTCACAGTCAAGCACCCTTTTACTAATGCGCTCTACGTACGATTACCAACCGTACTGAGGGTACCTTTGCGAGCCTCCGTTACTTTTTAGGAGGCGACCACCCCAGTCAAACTACCCACCATGCAATGTCCCCCGTTAGGGGTTAGGTTCTAAGCAACAAAAGGTTGGTATTTCAACGATGACTCCACAATGCCTGGCGACACTGCTTCATAGTCTCCCAACTATCCTACACATTTGGTGCTCAAAATCAATGCAAAGTTGTAGTGAAGGTTCACGGGGTCTTTCCGTCCCGTGGCGGGTAACCGGCATCTTCACCGATACTACAATTTCACCGGGCTCGTGGAGGAGACAGTGTTCAACTCATTAGACCATTCGTGCAGGTCGGAACTTACCCGACAAGGAATTTCGCTACCTTAGGACCGTTATAGTTACGGCCGCCGTTTACTGGGGCTTCAGTCAGGAGCTTTGGCTTGCGCCGAACACCCTTCCTTAACCTTCCAGCACCGGGCAGGTTTCAGGCTCTATACGTCAACTTACGTTTTTGCAGGGCCCTGTGTTTTTGTTAAACAGTTGGTTGAACCATTTTACTGTGACCAGCCTTGCGGCTGGTACGCTTTATCCCGAAGTTACAGCGTCAATTTGCCTAGTTCCTTCTCCACGGCTCACCCGAGCGCGTTAGAATACTCATCCCGTCTACCTGTGTCGGATTCCGGTACTGGCTGCTATACTCGCTTTTCTTGGCAGGGATTTTATGGTTTCGCTTTGTCCGAAGACTCCACTCAGGCGTACACTTCCGTCCGTACGCAACCACCACGTCCCTGCGTCACTTTTAATGCATAGCAGGTGCTGGAATATTAACCAGCTTTCCATCAGATGCCCCTTTCGGGTTTTCCTAAGGACCAGACTAACCCTGATCCGATTAACGTTGATCAGGAAACCTTAGACTTTTCGCGTTAAAGTTTTTCACTTTAATTATCGTTACTTATGCCTACATTTTCTTTTGAAATCGCTCCAGCATACGTCGCCGTACACCTTCTGTGCAGATTTCAATGCTCCCCTACCACCCGCCTAGGGCGGGTTTAGAACTTCGGTTCGTAGTTTGATGCCCGATTATTTTCCGTGCAGGATCTCTCGACCAGTGAGCTGTTACGCACTCTTTAAATGAATGGCTGCTTCCAAGCCAACATCCTGGCTGTTATAGAAATCCCACCTCGTTTGATCAACTTAACTACGTATTAGGGACCTTAGTTGCTAATCTGGGTTATTTCCCTCTCGGCCCTGGACCTTAGCGCCCAAAGCCTCACTGCTGCAGATATTTATTAGCATTCGGAGTTTGTCAGGGTTTGGTAGGCGGTGAAGCCCCCTAGCCCAATCAGTAGCTCTACCTCTAATAAACTTCTATATGCAACGCTGTTCCTAAAAACATTTCGGGGAGAACGAGCTATCTCTCAGTTTGATTGGCCTTTCACCCCTATCCACAGGTCATCCCAAGACTTTTCAACGTCAACGGGTTCGGTCCTCCAGTTAGTTTTACCTAACCTTCAACCTGCCCATGGATAGATCACAAAGTTTCGCGTCTACCCCAACTGACTAATCGCCCTATTTGGACTCGCTTTCGCTTCGGCTCCGTTAAATATGAACTTAACCTCGCCAGTTAGGAGTAACTCGTAGGCTCATTATGCAAAAGGCACGCCGTCACTCATATTGCAGAGCTCCGACCGCTTGTAGGCGCACGGTTTCAGGTACTATTTCACTCCCCTGTTCGGGGTGCTTTTCACCTTTCCCTTACGGTACTGGTTCACTATCGGTGTCTGAGGAGTATTTAGCCTTACCAGATGGTGCTGGCAACTTCATGCAAGATTCCTCCGGTCCCGCATTACTCAGGATACTGCTCGTCCGCATTAATTTGTACTTACAGGGCTATCACCTGCTATGGCTCATCTTTCCAGATGATTCAGTTTGATAATGCTTTCTAAATGCAGTCCTATAACCCCGGATCGGCACGCCGACCCGGTTTGGGCTATTCCCTTTTCGCTCGCCACTAC
>NZ_SNWP01000010.1:692500-1767879 GCF_004361915.1 Sediminibacterium goheungense
TATTTGAAGATTTTTCAAACTTTTTTTGCTGTCAAAATCGCTGTAAGAACTACCGTTTTTTTCAAACGGACGGCAAAGATAAGAGCTTATTTTTTAGTACCAAATTTTATTTGATTTTTATTTTTTCAGACCCTCATTTATGCTTCAATGAACTTCCGTTTTTGTTGAACGGGCGGCGAAGATAAGCGTGTATTTTTAACCACCAAATTTTATTTTAAAATTTCTGGTTTTTTTCTTGCCATTCACTGTAGCTGCCTTCAAAGAACACCCTCTTTTTTCATAAGCGGGGTGCAAAGATAAGCGTGAATTATTCCCTGCCAAATCTTTTTCAAAACTATTTTAGTGTGGAATCTTAAAACCCTTTGCTGCAAAGACTTTCAGCGGATAAAAAAAATGAAGACTTTTTTTTCATCGTCTTCATCAGCTCTTTTTATTGGCATATAAACACATGAATCAATCAACCGGTTATTTATTTTCATCTATCACTTCCAATAGGCCATCAGGATATCTTACACGCATCAGATATAAACCATGCGCAGGTGTGGTGAAATCTGCCTTACTGCAATCTTTCGCTTCGATCACTTTTCGGAAAAGAATCTCCGACTCTTCCAATGTATACTCGGTCCTCGCTATCCGTATCATCGTTCCCACAATACCCCTGATCATTCCCCGCAAAAAACGGTTGGAACTGATATGAAACGATATCTCCCCCGCCCCATGCTCGTGCCAAATGGCTGAACGGATCTTACAGTTGTAAGTATATACCTGGGTATTTCGCTTCGAAAAAGAAGTAAAATCCTCATATTCCATCAGCACAACCGCTAATCTATGTAATACAACCTTGTTCAAAGGAAAAGGATATAACCAGCCCTTTTCTGTTAAAAAAGGATTTTTCTGCTTGTAAATCAGGTACTTATACACCCTCTCCACAGCATCAAACCTGCAATGTGCAGCTTCATCTACCTTATATATACCCGTAACTGCGATATCTGCCGGTAAAATGGCATTCAGGTTGTAACGGTGCTTCGCTGTAAGTTCAATAGCTGTATCGAAATGGAAAAAATTCTGTTCAGCATGCACGCCGGCATCCGTTCTGGAAGAACCCGTAAGCGTAAAATCGTCTCTGAACAATGTTTTCAACGCATGCGTAACCTGCGATTGTATGGTCTCCTGTCCATCCTGTATCTGAAAACCAGCATATCGGCTTCCCTGGTAAGCTACTGACAGAAAATAACGCATCAGGGAGTTTTGAAGGTATGGTTAATGAAAGAAGGCAACATGGCAGCTGGGGCTGGCTGGCTTTTATAAGCAGGTATTTCCTGGTTTTTTCCATTTACCCGAGCCATACCCGGAGGTTTGATTACAGGCACATAAAGAATCACCGTATCATTCTTAGGCACGCCATTCACCACAAAAACCATATCAACGCCCTCAGGTGATGACTTATCATAGATTTTCTGCACCAGTGGTAACTGGTTTTTCTTTTTAGGAGCCAAGGGCTGTTCTGCCACCGTAATCACTTTAGCGATGGTATCGGCAGGCTTTACCGGGTTTTGAAGAGGAAGCTGTGGTATTTCTTTCGCCTTTACATCGGCTACAGGCTCTTCTTCCTTTTTTACCTGAGGTTTGGGCAATACAGCAATGGTTTTTCCCTTTTGTTGTGAAAAATCAACGAGGTTAAA
Organism: Sediminibacterium goheungense; assembly: GCF_004361915.1. Classification (GTDB taxonomy): domain Bacteria; phylum Bacteroidota; class Bacteroidia; order Chitinophagales; family Chitinophagaceae; genus Sediminibacterium; species Sediminibacterium goheungense. The sequence continues at coordinate 694,183 of NZ_SNWP01000010.1, forward strand.
TAAGCTCCAGGTATTATCAAGTTCCTGCTTAAGAGAAAAGCCCAGATCCTTCCCCTCCACACTTATCTCATACTGTTGTTCTTCTTCCGATTGGGCAAAACCTATATGAATCTCATATTTACCATCTGTCAGTTTAGGAATCAGTAAATAACCACTGGCATTTGAACTAAGGGTACTACCCATAATGCGCAGATAGAAGGGGCGGTTATTTTCTGTCTGAAAAAAAAGATAATGGGTAGCCTGCGCCGACACCGTTTCTAAACCCATTAAGAGTAGGCCTGCGATGCATAAATAAGTCAGTAATGATTTCCCTACCTTCATATCAACAAAATTACAGTTTTAATCTGCTCTTGCTACTTAAGTGCATAACCCATCCAACCATTAATAAAATTCTAACATTCTGCGTGTATTACAGGTTTATCTTTAGACCTCTAAAACACAAGCATGAAATGTGCAGGAATACATATTCCTATCGCCCGGAATATTTACCAGCGAATTCCATGTGACCAAAATCACTAAAAATCAACGCATGAAAAGATTATTGTTACTGCTTGCCTTCTTCCCCGCTATTTTGAAGGCCCAGACAACCGGTGCCGATGACTGGAAAAAAGTTTACCGGTCATTTGCCACTAAAGTGAATGATGTCGTTCACACCAGATTAGATGCAAAATTCGATTATGACAAGTCTTACCTCAATGGTAAGGTATGGATTACGCTGGAACCTCATTTCTACAGTACCGACTCCCTCCAGCTTGATGCAAAAGGAATGAATATTCACCAGGTAGCGATTGTAAAAGCCGGTAAAAATATTCCTTTGAAATATGGATATGACAGCCTCTTCCTGAATATCCAATTAGACAAAAGCTATAAAAAAGGTGAACGATACACAGTTTATATTGATTATACCGCTAAACCCAATGAATTTAAAGCTGCCGGTAGCGCTGCCATTACAGATGCTAAAGGCTTATACTTTATAAATCCAAAAGGTGAGGAAAAAGATAAACCCACACAGATCTGGACGCAGGGCGAAACAGAAGCCACGTCTGTATGGGTACCTACCATCGACAGACCGAATCAGAAATCAACACAGTTGTTTAACCTCACGGTTCCCAAAAAATATGTATCACTGTCAAACGGCAAGTTGATTGCACAGAAATTAAATACAGATGGAACCCGTACAGATACCTGGTCGATGGACCAGCCGCATGCTCCTTATTTATTTTTCATGGGCATTGGTGATTATGCGGTAGTAAAAGATTCCTATAAAGGAAAAGAAGTGAGTTATTATGTAGAGAAAGAATACGAAAAAGTGGCCCGTAAAATTTTTGGTGACACACCTGAAATGATGGCTTTCTTCTCTAAAAAACTAGGTGTTGAATATCCATGGGTGAAATACAGCCAGATGACTGCCCGTGATTATGTGAGTGGTGCCATGGAAAATACCACCGCCACCCTTCACCAGGAGAGTGCACAACAGGATGCACGCGAACTGGTGGATGGTAATGGATGGGAGTCTACCATTGCCCATGAGTTATTTCACCAATGGTTTGGTGATCTTGTTACCGCTGAAAGCTGGAGCAATCTTACGGTGAATGAAAGCTTTGCCGACTATAGCCAGTATTTATGGGCTGAGTACAAGCATGGTAAAGATGAAGCCATGTTTGAAAACTTTAACCAGATGCGCGGATATATAGGCAGCGGTCAGCAGGCACGCGACCTGGTTCGTTTCTACTACAAGGATAAAGAAGACATGTTTGATGCCATCAGCTACAACAAAGGTGGCCGCATATTACACATGTTGCGGAACCTGGTTGGTGATGATGCTTTCTTTGCCTCACTGAATAAATATCTTACCACCCATAAATTCGGCAACGGTAATGCACACAAACTACGCCTTGCTTTTGAAGAAGTAACCGGCAAAGACCTGAACTGGTTCTTTAATCAGTGGTACTTTGGCAATGGTCATCCCCGCATCGATATCAGTTATCAATACAATACAGAAAAGCAGGTAGCGAGTGTGATCATCAAACAAATTCAGGCCGGTGATAAAATTTTCAGGCTGCCTTTCACCATTGATATCTGGCATGGCAATGAAAAAAAGAGAGAGATGGTATGGATGGAAAACAAAGCAGACACTTTCAACTTCAGCGTAAAATCTAAGCCTGACCAGATTAATGTTGATGCAGACAAATATTTACTGGTTGATAAAAAAGATAATAAGAACCTCGCTGAATTTATTCATCAGTTTAAACACGCAGGTAACTATCTCGACAGAAGGGAAGCCGTTGCATTTGCGGGTAACAATCTAAAAGAGCCTGCTGCTGTTCAATTATTGATGGATGCATTAAATGATCCTTACTTCCGCATCCGTTCACTTGCCATTACCAATCTGGCCAAAGTAACACCTGATGATGCATTGATTGCCAAAATGGAATCAATTGCTAAAAATGATCCTAAAAGAACGGTGAAAGCAGAAGCCATCGATTTTCTTGCCAAACTGAAAAAAGAGAGCTACAGCTCATTGTTTATGCAGGCAACAAAAGATTCTTCCTATACATTGGCAGGTGCCGGTTTGGAAGCACTTTCTGAGATAGACAGTGCGGCTGCACTTACACTGGCCAAAGAGCTTAGCAAGTCTCCTTCCAAAGGAAGATTGAACGAAGCGATTTCTGGCATTATGATTACCTATGGCGATGAAACGGCTTTTCCGATCGTATCAGATAGTTATGAAAAAATGCCGCTGACTTTTGCAAAAGTGCAGATGAGTGCTACTTATGCCGCATTTGCAGCCAAACTCACTAAGATGGATGAGTTTACAAAAGCCGTGGATGCTATTTTTGCTTTCAGGGATATGATTCCTCCTTCTGCCCGTGCCCAAACTGATCCAACCATTCTGGGTGCACTTAAATCATTGGCTACTGCCAAAGAAGCGGCCGGTGCAAAACAAATGGCCGATTATGTGCGAAATAAGTTACCGGAAGAGAAGAAGTAGGAAATAAGGAATAAGAAATAAAGAATATGAAATAAGAAAATACATTTGCTTTTCCAACTACAACCAACAAAGAAGCCTCCTGCATGGGAGGCTTTCTTTATAGTAGAATAATTTTTTGAATCCTTAATTTCCTGATTTTATATTTCTTATTCCTTATTTCTTATTTCATTACTGCCTACCATCCACCACCGGCTCCGCCTCCACCACTGCTTCCACCTCCGAAACCGCCAAAGCCGCCGCCACCAAAGCCACCGCTTCCACCTCCCCAGCCGCCACCGCTGCTTCTTCTGCCGCCACCGAGTACAGACGACCAGAAGATGGCTTCTGCAATATCACCATATCCTTTTCGGCTTACCATACCACCTCCACGACCACCACCGCCGCCTCTTGCAACAATCATCAACACAACAAACAGTATCAATACAAATGTGAGTATCGATTTTCCGGTAGTGCCGCCGTTGCTTTTCTTGTTACGTTTAATTTTATATTCACCCGCAGCTGCTTTACTCAGATCATTGATCGCATCATCAATACCTCTGTAATAATTGCCTTCTTTAAAAGCCGGAACAATTTTATTACGATATATATCTGATGCAATGATATCAGGTATGGCACCTTCCAATCCATAACCTACTTCAATCCAGACTTTTCTGTCTTCAATAGCTGCCAGTATTAATACCCCATTATTCTTTTCCTTACTACCAATACCCCATTCACGAAACAATTTGTTGGCATATTCCTGCACTTCATAACCATTCAGCGTAGGAATTAACACAACGGTAATCTGGTTAGAGGTGCTGTCGTCCAGTGCTACCAGTTTCTGCTCCAAAATATCCACCTGCTCTTTCGACAACACATTGGCTTTGTCGTTTACCAGTTTGGGCGGATTGGGTCTGGGCAATACTTCCTGTGCCTGTGTTGCCACAAAGCTCAGCAGCATGATCCATATGACGAATAATTTTTTCATGTAGTTATTGTTCAGGTGTCGTATCAAATGACACTGATTTTATTTACCAAATACAATATCATCGGGCAACTCATTCTTATCTCCTTTTTTATCGTAAGGAAAATGATGGGCCAATGCTGCACCAATATCTTCAATAATCGTTGCCAGGCCCTCAGCATAATGCTGCTGTCGGAATTCTGACAGCATTTTCTTCACTTCCTCATCCCAGAATGCACTACCTACTTTTCGGTGTATACCCTCATCCCCAAAAACAGCCAGTTGCCGGTCTTTCATAGCGATATATACCAACACACCGTTCCTTTCGGCTGTGGCATCCATCTTCAGATTGAAAAAAAGTTCCTGTGCGCGGTGTAATGGATTTACATATGCACATTTGTTTTCAATAAAAATTCTCACTTCTCCACTGGTCTGTTGTTCGGCAGACTGAATGGCAGCTACAATTTTTTGTTTCTCTTCGTCTGAGAAATAACGTTCCGGCTTTTTTCTGAAGAGTCCGAACATAGTCTGCTGATATTAAAAGCCACAGTGAGTAACAGTCTGAAGAAGTCATGATCAACTTCTTCTGCCGGAACAACACTGTGGCTTATGTATTAAAATTTAACTTCCGGCGCTTTTTCGGCACCTGCATCGGCTTTAAAGCCTTCTTTTACTTTAAATCCGAACATACCTGCCAGAATATTCATCGGGAAAGAACGTGCTTTAATGTTATAGTCGGCCACTGCCTGGTTAAAATCGTTACGGGATACTTTGATCCTGTTTTCTGTACCCTCCAGCTGTGCCTGTAAGCCTCGGAAAGCATCATTGGCACGCAGATTAGGATAATTCTCAGTTACCATCAATAAGCGACCCAATGCCTGAGACAGTTGCCCCTGTGCAGCCTGATACTGTTGTAGTTTTTCAGGTGACAGATCATTAGGATCTACTTTGATTTGTGTGGCACTGGCTCTCGCATTAATCACATTTTGTAAGGTAGTCTGCTCAAAATTAGCTTCTCCCTTTACCGTATTTACCAGATTCGGGATCAGGTCTGCACGGCGCTGATAATCGCTTTCAACGTTTGCCCATGCTTTTTTCACCACTTCATCCTGTTTTACCAGACCATTATATCCATTGCACCCACATCCACCTAAAACAAGGACCAATGCAGCAATGACAATTAAGGTTAGATTTTTTGTACTCATGTTGACTTGATTTTTATGAAATTAGTTATTTAAATGCTGTTTTATAGTATTAGTAGCAGGATTGTGCAAAACATTACATAAAGCTAATGGCTTATGGTTCATAGCGTATAGCTGGTAGGTAATAGCATATGGGTTATAAGCTATCACTATTTAGCTGATTATAAGCCATATGCTATGAACCATAGGCCATACGCCATATGCAAAAAGCTATTTCACCGCCGCAATCCCCGGCAATTCCTTGCCTTCAAAATACTCCAGCATGGCGCCGCCGCCGGTGGATACGTAGCTGACTTTATCAGCAAAACCGAATTGGTTTACGGCTGCCACACTATCGCCCCCGCCTACCAATGAAAAAGCGCCGTTGGCTGTGGCTTCCGCAACCGCTATTGCGATGGCTTTGGTTCCGTGCTGAAATTTTTCCATCTCAAATACGCCCATGGGACCGTTCCAGAGAATGGTTTTGGAACGTTTGATGCAATTTGTGAACTGATCACAGGCACTGGCGCCGATATCCAATCCCATCCAGCCATCCGGAATATGGTTGCTGGGTGCGGTGGATGTATTCGCATCTGCAGCAAATTTGTCGGCAATAATAGAATCGGATGGCAGGTGAATACACACACCTTTCTCTTCAGCTTTTTTTAGTAAGGCAACCGCTGTATCCAGACGGTCATCTTCACACAATGAGTTTCCGATGGTTCCTCCCTGTGCCTTCATAAAAGTATATGCCATACCACCACCGATAATAATATCTGTAGCCCTTTCCAGCAGGTTTTCGATGATCAGAATCTTATCGCTGACTTTGGCACCACCGATGATAGCTGTAAAGGGTTTCTCTGCCGAATGCATTACTTTTTCCGCACTGGCTACTTCACCATCCATCACGGTACCGAACATTCTTTTATCTGTCTGGAAAAACTGTGCAATAACTGCAGTAGAAGCGTGCGCACGGTGTGCTGTGCCAAATGCATCGTTTACATATACATCGCCCAGCTTACTCAACTTTTCTGCAAAAGCAATATCACCTTTCTCTTCTTCCTTATAAAAACGAAGGTTCTCCAGTAATAATACCTGACGGGGTTGTAATGCCGCTGCCTGGGTGGCTGCTGTTGCTCCGATACAATCATCCGCAAACAATACTTCTGCACCACCCAACAGTTGAGACAAATGCTGAACGAGGTGTTTCAGTGAATATTTTTCTGTTGGACCTTCTTTAGGTCTGCCGAGATGACTCATGAGGATCACACTACCGCCATCACCCAGAATTTTCTGAATGGTGGGAATGGTGGCGCGCATACGTGTATCATCTGTTATTTCATAAGCTGCATTCAAGGGCACATTAAAATCTACCCGGATCAATGCTTTCTGATTGCTGAAGTTATGGTTGAGAAATTTGCTCATTTTATTAATTTGGAAATTTGAAGATTTGGAAATTTGGAAATAATTAAAAAAAGAAATGTGGCAAATGAATAGTGTTTCTCACATTTTCAAATTGCCACATTTCCAAATTTCCAAATTGATTATTATTTAGATATCAATCCTGCAAAATATTTTACGGTTCTTACCAGTTGGCTTACGTAACTCATTTCGTTATCGTACCAGCTTACTGTTTTTACCAGCTGGCTGTCGCCTACGGTCATTACTTTGGTTTGTGTGGCATCGAATAGTGAACCATAGTGAATACCGATGATATCAGAGCTTACAATTTCATCTTCCGTATAGCCGAAGCTTTCATTACTGGCTGCTTTCATGGCTGTATTGATTTCTTCTGCCGTTACTTTTTTATTCAGGATCACTGCCAGTTCGGTTAATGAACCGGTGATGGTAGGTACACGCTGTGCGCCGCCATCCAGTTTACCTTTCAATTCAGGTAATACCAGACCAATGGCTTTTGCTGCACCTGTGCTGTTGGGCACAATATTGGCGGCGGCAGCTCTTGCTCTGCGCAGATCACCTTTCGGATGCGGTGCATCGAGGGTATTCTGGTCGTTGGTATACGCATGGATGGTTGTCATGATACCGGTGGCAATGCCAAAATTATCGTTCAGTACCTTGGCCATGGGTGCCAGACAGTTGGTTGTACATGATGCACATGAAATGATGGTTTCGCTACCATCCAGAATATTGTGGTTTACATTGAATACCACTGTTTTGAGGTCGCCGGTTGCGGGTGCTGAAATAACTACACGCTTGGCGCCGGCTTTAATATGTGCTTCTGCTTTTTCTTTATCAGTGAAGAAACCGGTTGATTCGATCACTACATCTACACCATGTGCTCCCCAGGGAATCTGTGAAGGATCTTTCTGCGCATAAATTTTCACGGTTTCGCCATTTACAACGATGGCATCATCGGTAGAAGTAACAGTAGCGTCGAAACGGCCCTGTGCGCTATCGTATTTCAGGAGGTGTGCTAATACTTTAGGACTGGTCAGATCATTGATCGCTACTACATCAATACCTTCCATATTGTAGATCTGACGAAACACCAAACGGCCGATACGTCCGAAACCGTTGATGGCAACTTTAACTGTACTCATTTGTTTTTGTTTTAGGTATATGGCTTAAAGAGTGGCAAATTTACATGGATTGGGAGGAAAAATGAGGATATTTTTTGAGGGATATGATTTGTTAGTTTCTACAGATAAATACTCCATTTTAGCCACAGATGCACAGATTCGAGGTTATAATCTTTGCATCTATGGCTAAAAGCCAATTTCAGCCTTTGCGCACAAGGCTTATGAATGCTGCGTTGGACTATTCATTTCTATAAAAAAGCGAAAAAATTTTGGCAGGTAGTTTTCAAAGCCTATTTTTGCGTCCCGATTGACAAAAAAATGCCCGGTTCGTCTATCGGCTAGGACATCTCCCTTTCACGGAGGAAAGACGGGTTCGATTCCCGTACCGGGTACCATACCGGAAACACTCAAATCTTTGAAGCGTTTCCGGTTTTTTATTTCCCTGAAACCCTCTCCCAGCTTGACTATCAGCCGAACTGCCTCATTCACTTTTGTGGTTCGATGTTGCTTGCCGTCAAAAACGAACTTTTCTGGAAACATCGAACCAATTATCTGCCTTTTCATCGCTGAATCACCTTGTATGTATAGTGTTTTGATTCGAGAAAGGTTGCTTATCCCTTTATCGACCATTTCATTATAATTTTTTTCATCGAGAGCAGTAGTTGCCAGCTTGGCTTCCAGTTCTGTAATCAGCCGCACAGACTCTTCTTTTAGTTCCCGAAAATCCTGGTGGTCCATTTTTTCATCAACGACAAGAACCCGCCCATTTTTCAGGCGATTATTGACAACCTCAATTTGATTGAGAATTTTATTTCGCTCGCTTCGGACATCCTTGGTAAGTTCATTCAGGCGCTCTTTAAGCAGCACCGCATATGCCTGGTTATAGGAAAATGGAATGGTGTGTTTTGACCTCCCCCCAGAAAACTGGACATTATTACACTAGAAAAAGGGGTAATTATTCATAATTTAAACCATGAATTTTTACCATGAAGAAGTCAAAATTTACTGAAGCGCAAATTGTGTTTGCGATTAAGCAATCTGATCAGGGTTTAAAACGTAGGAAATCTGTCGTAAGATGGGCATCATCGAAGCGACATTTTATAACTGGAAGAAGAAGTATGGCGGGTTAGGTGTGTCTGAGCTGCGCGAGATGCGCCAGCTCAAGGAGGGGAATGCCCGGCTAAAACAGATGGTTGCTGATTTAAGCCTGGACAGGCAAATGCTTCAAGATGTGATCAAAAAAAAGCTTTAAGGCCAGCCCAGAAGAAGGAGCTGGCCGGCTATTTAATGGGGCAGTACAAGGTGGTGGTAAGACGTGCTTGCCGGGTACTGGAGCTTCGCCATTCGGTATTTTACTACCGCCATCATCGAAGAGAAGACAGGCCCTTGAGGAAACGCATTAAGGAAATGGCAGCTAAGCGCATCCGTTATGGGATGTGGCGGATCTACACGCTACTGCGCAGGGAAGGCTGGACGGATAACCGCAAGCTTGTGCATCGTATCTACAAAGAAGAAGGTCTGAACCTTTGTAGTAAACGCCCACGTCGAAGCAAGTCTGGTGCTCACCGGCTGGAGAGACTACAGGAGGTTGGATTGTACGAGTGTTGGTCAATGGATTTTGTAAGCGATGCCTTGTTTGACGGCCGTAAGTTCCGGGCCTTAACTATAGTGGATAATTGTAGTCGGGAATGTCGGGCAATCGCTCCGGGGTGGTGATGTGGTAAACGCTCTGGAGGAATTAAAACAGTATCGGGGATTAATACCCAAACGGATACAAACAGATAATGGCAGTGAGTTTATATCAAAAGAAATGGACCGCTGGGCATACTACAACCAAGTAACGATGGACTAATCACGTCCGGGCAAACCTACGGACAATCCCTTTGTGGAATCTTTTAACGGAAGCTTCAGGGATGAATGCCTGAATGCGAACTGGTTCTTATCTTTTGATGATGCGGCGCAAAAGATTGAAGCCTGGAGAACAGAATACAATCATTACCGGCCGCACAGTTCTTTAGGCGACCAGACACCAATATCATTCGTAAGCAAATGCCTGCAGATGTTGGAAGAAAGTCAAACCCTGCCGGGGGCTCCTGATGCAGATAAAACGATTTTTTGCAACTGAAGGTCTTCCATCGACAGCGTCAGAAAAATCATTTTCCCACATCAGTATGAAAAAAACGAAAACAAGCCCTTTCTATAGTTTAGCGTGTGCCGGAATATGGGAGGAGCTCATTGGGTATAAGGAAATAGCGGTAATGATCAAGCCGAACTTTCCATTATGGAAAATTGTTCCATGGAAATGAGTTTTGTAAAGGACCCCCTCCTTCTTTAATAACTCATTTCCATTGATAAAATTGGAACAATACAGAGATTGGATATCTGCTTATGAAAAACGCTTGTTATCTCTGAACGGTGTGAAAGTAATGTCAAACGCAGAATTAAAAAAGGGGTAAAAACCCCTGTTTTATAAATATACAGAGTTTGTAAAAGCTATGACCTGTCACTTATATTATGTTCCATAGCATACACAATCAGACCAGACTTACCCTTTACGCCAAGCTTCCTGGTTAACTTTTTCCGGTAATCATCCATTGATTTAGGACTTAAAAACATCTGTTCTGCAATTTCCTGATAGGTTAGCTGTTGACAAAGTAACTTCAGAAATTTTAGTTCATTGTCTGTTAAATCAACCTTGGGCTGGATTTGCAAAACATTCTTTTGCAGCCCGGATATTATTTTTTTTGAAATGGAATCGGGAAGATAACTTCCGGTATTCCACAATGTCTGGATAGCATCATGCAATCTTTCGGGTTCTGCATTCTTAGTAATATATCCATGAGCTCCGGCCTGAATCATTTTCAGAATGGTAGTTTCATCACTATACATGGAAAGCACCAGAATCTTTACTTGAGGATAATGGCTATTTAACCACTGTGCAACTTGTATACCATCCTTCCCTCCCATATTTACATCTAGGATGAGAATGTCAGGTATCAGATTTTTTTAAGGGCCGTGATCACCTCCTCACCATTATCAGCCTCAAAAGCAATATGGTAATTGCCTAAAAGCTGAATCAGGCGTACCAGTCCCTTTCTTAGCATGGTATGATCATCAGCAAAAGCAAGGCTAAGTTTTCGCTGCATAAAATCCTATTTACTATTAAACTGATCCACTGGAATAAACACCTTTACAAGTGTTCCCATTCCGGGTTCACTTTGAATCAGAAAACTACCATTGAAAATGGATACTCTTTTTTTCATATTGCCAAACCCTATTCCATGCTTTATGCCTTCCTGGCTCAGGTCAAATCCTTTACCATTATCCCTGATGGACATTTCCACTCCGTTGTCAATACGAATTAACTTAAAATCTACTTCTGACGCACCTGAGTATTTCAACATATTTTTAATCGCCTCCTGATAAATCCGGAATAACAGTAACTGAATTTCCGGTTTCAGGTCCAATTTCAGGGTAATGGATTCATCTATTTCCAGGGTACTGTTTACAACATTTTTCCGTTTGAGATTCTCCAGTTCATATACAATGGCATTAAAAACCCCTATCTCCACAATTCGATCCGGATTCATACTCCTGGACAAATAAGTAAGGTCTTCCATCGATTTTTGCAATAGTTCCCGACTTTCCTGAACCAACTGTAAAGCTGATGGATCCTGACCAATTTGACTGATAAGAATAGTAAGGTTTACGTTGGTAAGGAGTAATGTTTGGCCAACATTGTCATGAATTTCCATGGATATGTCCCTCTGGACTGTTTCCTGAATTTCCATGCGCGTGCTGAGTATCTCATTTTCCATGGTAACTTTCAAAAGCTCCAGTTCCTTTTTTTGCTGCATCTTTCTTTTTTGGTATGAAAAAGTCAGCAAGACGACAAAGCCAATTAAAAAGCTGATTATGAGACTAATAGCTAGGAATTGGGTATAGATTTCCGGGTATTGATCTGGCATACGAATGCAATAATGAGAATAATATAGAAAACACCATTTACAAAAAGGATGATACTTCTGGTCAAACGAATCATTTCTTTTGGCAATGTTGCGATAAAGTTAAACACACCGGCTACAGATAAAGACGTAGCATAAAAAACCAATAAGCCGGTCACTATCCAAAAGGAAGGTTCTTTTAAAAGGTTATCTACCTGTGCTTCTTTAAAAGTGTGATAATAATAATAAATACAGACATAAACGATGATGAGAACACTAAATGTGTAGCTATAGGTGTGAAAGGTTTTCAATCCATGTACCAAAAATATATCTATAAGACAACAGCAGGCTATTAGGACCATCAGTCTTAAAACAAAAGTTTTCCGTAGAATAAGATATAAAGTATAGGCAAAATAACAAAGCTCAATTACTGAATAGAGATTGACTAACCACAGATTATTGATAGAACGTACCCTGTAATACCGGGCTACCAATTCAACACTTAGGGAAAGCAGGAGCAGTAAAGGTATAGTCCTGAGATAAGGAAAAGAGGGTCGCGTCTTTATAGAAAAGCCTGTAATTACTGCGACTAAAAGAATAATCCAATCGATTCTGATATCATTCATAACCTAATAACTCCTGTAATATACAGGAGTTATTAACGGGTTCAGGATTTTATTGACTAAATAATTTCTATCCCTCCATTCTCATCTGTCATGGTAAATCCAATGGGATCCAATTCCATTGACAAATCGATGTCAAAATCAGGAGGCATTCCTCCGCAATAAGGCGGGCAATTTTCCCCTTTGTTAAACGCCAATAGTTCCTTCTTTCCATTTTTATTGATAAACAAGGCTTTATTTCTGGCACCCGGATGGTTTTCCGATTTTCTTGTTGCAACCATTACAATCGTTTGACGTCCTGCCAGTTCGCTCAGAGGGTAATCAGCTGGATAAACGCCAAAAAACATTTTAACGCCATCAGCTCCATGTTGTTTGATAAGAGAAATAAAATGTTCCAGTTGTTCCATTCCAAACCAGGTACTCAGGGAATCGGGTTTATCCAGTTTTTGGCTATTGGGTTTCCATCTTTCCAACTTGTAGGTGCTAACCAGATCATGGACATGCTTTGTTGAAACCAGACTGCCATTGCTTTCAATAATAGATTTTGTGGTCATAAAAAGAAGTTTGATGAACACCAAACTTCTTGGCCTATTCGACCTTAAAAATCACATAAATACCTATTTATCAATTAATTATTAATTAACTATAATTATAATATAATATACGTCAATTGCTTATCTATTAATGACAAAATTAATCCCTGTTTTTGGACAAAAAAATCCCTGTTTTCAGGGTTATTGAACCCTTGAAATTTTAAACATTTCTCCTACTAATTGGAAACAAAAATTAGAACAGTTGAACAATGCCATTTTCAATGGCATAAAAAGTGAGGGCAGCCCGGTTGTTAATTCCCAGTTTTTGGAAAACACTATCCCGGTAATTTTCCAGGGTTTTTGGCTGAACAGATAGCTTAATGGAAATTTCTTTATAGGTTAGGTTTGTACAGGCAAGTTTTATAAACTGGATTTCCTTTTCAGTTAGCAATTGTTTGCCCTGAAATCCCTTTTGATTGCGCATTTTTATTAAGTCGCTATATTTCTTTTTTATATTTATGGGGATATAAAACCCGAAATCAACTACGGATTTAATGGCACTTTCCAGTATGGATGGATCAGCTGATTTTGGCAGGTAACCACAGGCACCCTGATAAATAGCGTTTAAAATAACATCTTCCGACTGGTATAAGGAGAAAATAAAGATTTTTACAGATGGATACAAAGTATGGATCTCTCTGATAACATCAAATCCACTCATCTTAGGCATAGATAGATCAAGAATAATGACATCAGGCAAACTGCCGCTTTCCAATTGGCTTAATAGCTCCTTTCCATTTGAAGCTTCTACTATAACCTGGAATTGTTTATTTATTTCAAGAAGTGTCCTTATTCCTCTTCTGGTAATTGCATGGTCATCCACAAGGCCAATTTTTACCTTCATAAATTTTCAATAAATTTAAATGGTATAATTAACCAAATATATAAATCATTTAATGATAAAGATACCTTAAGGGGAAACCACAAATTATCTGAAAATATTAATAGATTTTGATTAGACCCTAACGCAAGAAAATATTCACTGCGAGAAAACTAAGCATTGAGGAATTATAAGTCGTATGTTGACTAAAGTGAAGTAATACCTAATGCCTTTTTTATATTATAATAAAACCGATCTAAAATAGTGTACTCTTTAGTAATGATTAAAGCATCACCATGTAAGCCATTGTAAGCTCCCCGTAATTTAGTGCCACGGTTAGTTAGAGTTTTCTAAGGTAATATTTTTCTGTTTTTGCTTCCATTTGTCTGCATATCTTATCGGTGATAAATAGCCCAATGATTTATGCGGTCTCTCGGTATTGTAATCCATTCTCCACTCTTCTGTTTGCTCTCTGACTTCCGATAAACGATAGAACAGGTAGGCATTTAATACCTCTCTTCCGATGCTTCCATTTTTCCTTTCGATGTATGCATTTTGGGTGGGTTTCCCCGGTTGAATAAACTGTATCGTTATCTGCCTGCGTTCATCGCTACACCATTCTTCTAGCTTATGGCTGATAAATTCAGGGCCATTGTCGCAACGAATATTGGCTGGTTTACCTCTTTGTGTAATCAGTTTTTCCAGCACTCTGATTACCCTAAGAGATGGCAATGACGTATCTACTTCAATAGCCAAAGATTCCCTATTAAAATCGTCCATTACATTGAACAAGCGGAACCTTCTTCCATCTACCAGTGTATCGCTCATAAAATCAATACTCCACACCTGGTTAGGCGCTACAGGAAGGGTCAATGGCTGTTTTATCCTCTCAGGAAGCCTCTTTTTGGCTCTGCGACGGATATTGAGTTTCATGTCCGTATATACTCTGTAGATCCTTTTATGATTCCACCAGTGACCCTTATTCCAAAGCCGGTAACAACATTGCCGGAACCCAATAGCAACATGCTTTGTAGTTAGTGCAGTCAGGGCGTCCTGAAGCTCACTGTCATCCTTCGGTTTTGATTGATACTGGTAAGTACTGCGGGATATGCCTACCAGTTCACATGCCTTACGGTTACTTAACTGCTCTTCTTCTACCAGATGATGGGCAGTCTCCCGTTTCGCTTCAGGCGTTAAAACTTTTTTGCAATCAGGTTTTTCATGGCTCTATTCTCAAGACTCAGTTCAGCTACAATCTTTTTGTACTCACTAATCTCGGCTTCCATCTGCTTCATCTTTACAACATCGCTCACTTCCATGCCCCCATACTTCGCCTTCCAGTTGTAAAACGTTGCTTCACTGATGCCCATCTCCCGGGCAATGTCTTTAACAGCAATTCCTGATTCCTGTTTCTTCATGGCAGATACTATCTGCGTTTCGGTAAATCTTCCTTTTTTCATGTCTTTCAAAGTTTAAAGTTAACAAGCTTTTTACCGCTAACTCTAACCTTCAATGGACAACTTTTAGGGGAAGCCTACACTCGGAACCCAATATCTTCAGCAGCATCACTTAATCCTAAAAGAGAGACACCATCTCGCCTTAATCGAGTCTTAGCATGCAATTGCGCAGGAGTTATAGACTGACCATAATAATTCGCAACCATTCGCAGGCATGTTGGACCACAGTCCATTGTGTTCATCTGTTTATAAAAATCAAATTTCATAACTTCTTTGCTAAATCAATTTGGGATAGTAGCTCATTTAATCTAACTGGCTCTGCAGCTTGTGAAAAGGCGATATCACCTCTTTCTGTAACAATCAAATATCGAGGTATACTAACAATATGAAGTAAATTAGATAGTTTTTCAATTTCGTTAGCGTCTTTAAGGATATAATTTTTCGAACTAGTAAGTCTTCCTTTCTTCAAATAATTTTTCCACTGATTATAATCTTGGTCGAGTGATATAGTAATGAGCTCAGTTTCAGATCTGCCTGATTTAATATTGTGCAATAAAGGCTGAGCTTTAATGCAAGGCACGCACCAAGTAGCCCACAAATCGACAAATTTGATATTTGAATTTGATTGAAATATTTCTCCAATGGTAAATACGGCACCATTTGTGTTTTTTAATTCTATATTATATATTGAATACAGGTTTAATTCAGAATATTTCTTTGTGAACTTTAGTTGAATTTCTTTTGTTTTAGGGTCTTTATAAATATTTAAGATGTCATTCTTAATACTGTCTGTTACCCTATCAAAAATGTTAACTCTACTTAGATAATGCATTCTTACTATCCCGGCTAATGCAATTTCAAGATTCTTTCCCTTTAAAAGCTTTTTGGCATTTGCAGAAGCTTCTTTAAAATACTCAATCGCAGAGAGTGAAAGACTACCCTTGTGAAAGTAATACTCAAAATAAGCACCAATAAAATCAAAATAATATTGAGACTCGCATAGAATAGAATCATTAATATTACTTGCTAGCATTGCATGTTCGACTAATTGCTCTATGCTATCTGTAATTGGAATTTTAGAATCTCTTAATTGACAAAGGAAGTCTGATAGAAAATAATAAGGCATTTCTTTAATAATAAACTCCCTAAATGATTTACTTATTGGATATTTCCTTGCGAAGGAAGGAAGCCATTCTTCTTTAATCCATTTATAATATTGATAAACTTCTTTGGCAGACAGCAGTTTATCCTTATAGGTTACTGTTTTCAATCTAGGTGAATTCTGTATTAACTTTTTTAATCTATTATAGTACACATAATTACCTGGATAATCTGACAAAGCATCTAATGAATCATTATAATCTTCTTTATTACCTACAAAATAAAAATTAACTATTGCCCTATCTCCCTGCTCAATAAAGACATAATTATAAAATAGTGAATAAAGTCCACTTTGCTTTTGATCAAATCTGCTATTATAATTTGAATCTTTAATTTTTACCTTAATATTATTGTATTCTGTATTTAGGAAATCGGTGGTATAAAAAGGAACTGTATTATAATCATAGTTATGCATAGTACCAGAGATACTAGTCTTCTTATCACACCCCAATAGCGTAAAAAGAGTACAAACTAATAAACATTGAGCTATAAAAATTTTCTTCAAATATGCCATCTTATAAAATTAAAAGATTAGGAGAAATATAATATTCCTCCCAATCCTTATTTTAGGAACTAAGGCCAGTAAGTAGAATTATTACTTCTTACACAATACACTGCACAATTGGTTGCATTAGCAGCACATCCACCCCAACCAGCATTTCCACACCATCCACTACCCCAGGTGCAATGCGCTACTCGATCGTTCCCGCAAACGCCTCCGCCGGCTCCTGTGGACCTTCAGGATCATTACCTCCTTTTAAGTTCCTAAGTTGTTCTCTGCTTAAATTTTTCATTTTTTTTAGTTTAAAATTTTGGTAATATTTAATTAGGCAATTACCATTAGCCTATGTTGGCTGGCCAGTGCAACTACACTAAAGATGTTTTCCTTATATCATTTAGTGAAAGATTTTCAATTAACATTGGAATAATTATATATAAATCGTCCGAACTGTAATATTCTGAATACAAAGCTCCATTAATCAATATAGTTGGAGTTTTATCAATTTTATGCATCTCACACCATTCAAAAACTTTAATTAATTCTGGTTTAAATTCCTCTGCAGCCATTTCAAAACTTTGCTCACTGAGATATTTCTCTCGAAATAAATTTATATTCTTTAACTGATACCACTCATCTAGTATTTCTTTCTTCTCAAAAGAACTATGATTGGCTAACGAAAGAAGATTAATTGCAGAAATAAAATTTTCATTATCTCCAGAAAATGAATCGACAATGAAAAATATTTCGAAAGAAATTTCTTCATTATAAACTTTAAGTAGAGACTTTAAAGTTTCATGAGTCACAGCACAAGGCACACAGGTAGGCCCACTTATTATCTGTAGTCGAATTTTTGCATTAGGATTGCCTAATTGAATTGCAGCATTAGTATCAGGCGTACCAAAAAATGGCTGTTGCATCATAACACCATGGAATACTACAGGATTTTTTTTGAATTTTTCATATTCGACTTCCAACCATTCATACTTGAAATAATATTTTATAAAACTCCTGATTGAAAGCCAAATAGCAGCTATGAGAAGAAACAAAATGGAAAAATTACCGTAGATTTTTAAAAAATTATACTGGCTTATATTTATAGTTTCTAATTCGAATAATAGAAAAAAAGCCTGTATCAATAGAGATGTGGAAATCATTAAACAAATTTTACACCATGCCTTAATCACCTTCCATTGTATAAAAATGGTAATGGGTAATAGAAGAAGTGAGCTTGCTATAATTGGAGTAAGTAAAAAGAATTTCGCATCAGGGTTAATGCCTGTATAAAACAGGAAAGCTACACTTGTTGAAATGAAATAAATTAATGCTATTTCAGCCAAATCTATATAGTCATAAAAAGGAAAGACTTTAGAATTGAATACTTGAGCACAATTTTGATTATCCCTCGTATTACAAAATTTTTGAATAAAGTTAGTAGGGTATCCCTTCTTTGCTAAAATGAGGGATATCGAAAAAAATATTCCTAAAAAATTCAAGGATATAATAAAAAGGCTGGAAAAATTTAGAGATTTATTTTGATAGAAAAAAAGTATCAAAGAGACTAAGGCAATAATTATAATAAATGAACTCTTATTGAGGATAGTTTTATTATTACTAAGCTGTTTAATTTTAGAGAATAATTGCTCTTCTTTTATAGAAAGAAAAATACCTTTCCAGTTATGAAAAATTAGTCCGGAATTCAGAAACTCTTCCTTAGAATTTACCACAAAAAAAATCATAGCTTTCATCTAAATCAGGACTTTGATACAATGATGAAAATACTAGTACAGGAAAGGAAATGGTATATTATTAAGATCATTTTTATCTCCAACTACAGCAGTGTACTCCATATCATGTTCCACTAAAAAGTCAGTCAAAGACACTAAACTTGGATAATTTGGGTGTGACAATAATTTCTTCCTTAAATATTTCTCATTGATAGTAATATTTAATTGCTTTAAATATTGCTTGGTTGCTAAGAGAATAGACATGATTATTGAATTACAAGCAATTTAATGTCCCCAACTCGGTTAAAATAGGGGTAAAAACCCCTATACTTTTCAAGAAATGCTATTGTAGATAAACCTGAAGCATAAATCTCACAAATAATAGTTTATCTCACACCTCTATTTTTTTATATGACCTTCTCCCAGAAAACTGGACATTATTAAACTAGAAAAAAGGGGTAATTATTCAAAATAAAAAATAATAATCCTCATCATGCAACGATTTCTTCCTAGAAAACATCATCTCTAAAAAAACCTTGTATGAAAAGATATGTATTAACCAGCCTGCTTATCAGCAGCCTTCTCTTCTCCGGTTGCGAGAAAACAGATGAACAATTACTAGAAAAATGTGTACAGGTAAAAATACTTGATGAGCTTTGCGGCACTGCCGTAATGCAAATACTCGATGAAGACTATTTTAAATTTGGTGTAGATGGCTATCAGAAAGATGGAGTTACCTACGACCATGTTTTTTCTGCAGAATTAAGCTGTGCCGATATCACCAAATTCCAAACCCTTACCGCTTCCTTGAAAGGACTCGTAGTATACGTGAAGATGATGAAGCAGATCCAATACGACCCTGCCTGTACAAAATGCGCAGCCGTTGTACCTAATGCACCTGCCAAATGGATACCAATAAAGTTTTCAGAAAAATGTGATTAAAATATGTTGGCAGATATTTCTACCAAAAAATACTTCACTTGATTTTTCCATTACAGATTCAACGATTTATTTCAATTCTATCCCATACACCAAACTGATAAATATGAAAAAAAGTTTTTCTCCTTTGCTGATAGTATGCAGTCTGGTATTTATTGTAGCCTGTGAAAAAAATGAAACAACTCAATCAAAAGATTGTGTTCCGGTAAAAATATTGGATGTAGTTTGTAATAGTGCTGTTTTACAAATCACTGATCCTGCCTATTATCATTTAGGTGTTAATGGATACGAAAAAAATGGTATCACCTACGACCATGTTTTTACTACCATTCTCCCTTGTAAACTTCCGTCCAATAATAACTCCAGACCTAATATGGGCGTTGCAGACAAACCGTTCTATGTTCAGATACTGGATCAACCGGAAGCAAGCGACCCTAATTGCGGATCCTGCGCCGCCATTGTTAGCAACGCCCCAAATAAATTATGGTACGTTTCTTTTTCAGAAAAATGTAATTAAGAAGGTCTGAACCAACCTTCTTAATCACTTTCTTCCAGATGTAATTTCTGATGATGGGCACCGGCAGCTATATGTAATGCAAAGCCTGCAATAGCTGCATCTTTCAAGATACTAACCAATGCCAGGGCTTTCATTTCCTTGTCACCGGTATCCAGGTAATTGGGCAGATGGATAGTGAGAATAAAAATAAATAACATAATAGCCAGAAAATAGGCTGCCGTTTTCACCATTCGGTTGGTAACAAATGAAATGGCCACCAGTATGAAAGCCGCTCCCACTAAATATACCCACAGCAATCCACCCGGTAAAAAAGAAGGAATGTACACAACCAGTTCCCGGGCATGTTGAAAATGATAAATGCCGAAACTGATCATCACAACGGCTAAGAGGTAGATCGCTATACGCGATACGATGTGATAGTTTTTCATGGCAAACAGTTTTGTTGTATAAAATTTACAACTTTTCTTCCGCCTTTGCAAGCTTTTCGCCCTATTTCTGCCGGCAATTGAAAAATATCATTCACCAGGGGCCTACTACGGCAGTACCTTCATCAATGGTAACCGGATAAGCCCCGGGCAATACCCCATAGGTTTCCAGATAAGATTCAGATATCCTGTCTACAAAATCTGCTACTGCTGCTTTTTTGACAAGATTGAGCGTACAACCACCAAAACCGCCACCCATCATTCTGGCGCCAATTACATTTTTATATCCAATCGCAAAATTCACCAGAAAATCGAGTTCCGGACAACTAACATTGTACATTTCACTCAACCCTGTATGGGTACTAAACATTTTTTTTCCAAAAGAAAGCAAATCCCCTTTTTTTAGATCTTCACAGGCTTCTTTTACACGCGCTATTTCTTCTACCACATACAGGCACCGCCTGAATATATTTTCATCCAATGAATGTAGTTCCTGCTGTAATAATGCGGGTGTAGCATCTCTCAGACTCGTGATTTCCGGATGAAACCTTTGCAGGTGTGCTACACCTGCTTCGCAATCTAATCTGCGGAGATTGTACTCAGAATCGGCAAGCGAGTGTTTTACACGACTATTGATCAGTAACAGATCATATTCCTCCGACTCAAAAGGAAAATAATGATGGTCCAGCGAGCGACAGTCTAACTCAATCACCTGATTGGCTTTACCAAACATGCTGGCAAACTGATCCATGATACCACAACGAACACCAATAAAATCATTCTCAGCCTGCTGTGCCATTTTCACCATGGTCATCCTGTCTAGCTTATACCCAAATAACTCATTCAAGGCAAAAATGGTAGCACATTCTACCGCTGCTGATGATGAAAGGCCGGCACCTATAGGGATATCTCCCCGTACAACAGCATTAAAGCCTCCACAAGGGTAGCCAGCTTTCTGTAATACATCTACGATGGCCAATACATAATTGGCCCAGCTTTGCAATGAAACTGAAACAGCGTCTATATTGCCTGTATAAAACTCCTTGTAATCAACCGAAAAAAGATGAATCTCCTGATCGTTTCTCGCACCTATTGATACATATACTGCATTATCGATAGAAGCCGGTAATACAAACCCATCATTATAATCGGTATGCTCCCCGATCAGGTTGATTCTGCCTGGCGAACGTACAATAAACTGTGGCTCTCCGAAATGTTCACGGTAATAAATACCTGCATCCTGTATTAATAAATTCATCCTTCTAATTTTGTCTGATAATGCATTTCCGGAATCACTACTTCCTTAAAACCTTTACGCATAAGCCTGTGTGCAAAATCCTGTTGTACATCATATTCACCATGTACCAGAAAAAGTGTTTTTACCTTCGAAGGATCCTGGCAGGCTAAAAACTGGCAAAGATCCTCATAATCACCATGTGCACTCATGCTGCGCATTTGGCCCACTTCGGCTTTTACATCATACATTTCGCCGAAAATTTTTACCTGTGCGGCTCCATTGGCCAAACGCCCACCTAATGATCGCGGCTCACAATAACCCACCAGCAATATGGTATTTTTCTGATCACCAATATTGTTCATGATATGATGCTTTACCCTTCCCGCATCTGCCATACCACTGGCCGACATAATTACACAAGGCTGTGGTAATTCATTCAGGTATTTACTTTCATCCACTGTTTTAATAAATTTCAACCCTGGAAAATCAAAAGGATCATCATCTTTCTCCATCACTTTCCTGATTCGCTTATTAAAGTACTGCGGATAGGCTTTCAGCATTTCGGTAGCTTCCCTGCTCAGTGGGCTATCCACATAGATCGGCACCCTGGGCAATCTGTTTTCAAGATCCAACTGGTTCAGTGCATACAATAGTTCCTGCGTTCTTCCCACACTAAATGCGGGTATAATCAGCTTTCCTTTTTTCTTTATACAGGTCGATTCAATCCATTCCAATAAAGTGTCTGCCACACCATGTACTTCATCATGCAGTTTATTACCATAAGTACTTTCCAGAATAATATAGTCAGCCTGCGGAAAAACAGACGGTGAGCGAAGTATTGCATCATTATATCTTCCTACATCACCACTGAAAGTAAGTTGTCTGG
Source organism: Sediminibacterium goheungense (assembly GCF_004361915.1). Taxonomy (GTDB): domain Bacteria; phylum Bacteroidota; class Bacteroidia; order Chitinophagales; family Chitinophagaceae; genus Sediminibacterium; species Sediminibacterium goheungense. The sequence goes on from NZ_SNWP01000010.1 coordinate 716,667, forward strand.
TTTTACCCTCTTCCGAAATCCGGAGATGTACAGCAGCACTACCAATAATATGTCCGGCATCGGTAAACATCAGCTCAACACCTTCTGTAATGGTTGTCCATTCATCGTAATTCACTTCTACAAAAAGTTCCAATGCCTTCGCAGCATCTTCCAGATCGTATAGGGGCTCATAAGGAGGTAACCCCTGCTTTGCGCGTCTTTTATTGATGAACTTGGTATCATCACGCTGTATCACTGCTGAATCTTCCAGTAAAATACCTCCCAGTTCCCTTGTGGCTGGAGTGGCAAATATCTTACCCTCAAATCCTTCCTTTACCAATCTGGGTATGAGTCCAGAATGATCAATATGCGCATGCGAAAGTACCAGTATATCTACTGAACGGGCATCGAAACCAAATTCTCCGTTGAGCACTTCTGTTTCCTTTCCCATTCCCTGAAAAAGACCACAATCGAGTAATATTTTTTTCCCACTCTGTAAGGTAAGCAGGTGTTTTGATCCTGTCACCGTTCTTGCTGCTCCATGAAATGCTATCTTCATACCTTTCTTTTTATGATTGTTTCGACTTAAATGTCCAGGTTACAAAAAATGTAGCTACTGCTTCCTGCTCCTGGTTTTTACCGACCGATTGGCAGATAATGGTTTGTGGTTCTCCGGTTTTAATGGCCGTCTCAACAGCTTCTGTTATCTTATCTCCATCGGTACATGTAAAAGTAATCATACCTGTTGCTTTTTTACTGAAACTACCTTCTACTTTCAGTACCAGCATGCTTACCGATGGCTTACGTCGATAAATCTGCGCAAAACCAAGAATACCGGTACTCATTTCAGCTGCCATGGCCTGTACAGCGAAATACATAGAGCGAAATGGATTTTGCGAAAACCAGCTATAACGTACCCCAATTTGTGATTGATGAGCATCAAAGGATCGTATCCGCAATCCGGAGAAAAAAGCTGATGGAAGACGTTGCAATAAAAACAACCTGAATTTTAACGGGTTGGATATCTGTCGGCGAAAAATATCAAATGATGGATTCATAGCTTTCATTCCTGTACATAAATGTAACAAGTGAAAAGCGAATCAAATGTAAAAACCTTGTTTTCTTACGGTGAGAACGAATTTTGAGTATTGAATAGCTGGATGCAAACAACTTCCTTTCTTCCCTTCTCCCTGCAAAAAGCATCTTGCAAAGAGCCGGTTAAAATAATAGTAGCATTCATTTACAGAGAGAAAGGAAGTTCGCAAGCGCTAATTAATTTCAGAGTTGAAAATTCCTCTGTTCTTCTGTTTTACAGCAACAGCGCTGCGAGCATATAATCGGCACAAAGAATAAGGATACAACTTACCACAACAGCACTGGTACTGGCACGACCAATTTCTAATGCACCACCTTTTACATTGTAGCCATAATAAGCAGAGATACTACTAACAATAAAAGCGAAAGTGTAGGATTTATACAGTGCGAAATTGATATTATACAGGTTCAGGTTCTGGCGCAGACCGATATCAAAAATATCAGGTGCCAGAATACCTGCCATATTACCAGCCGTTCTTCCACCCCAGATACCCAGTACGGCAGATATGGTAATCAGGCAGGGAATTACCAGTAAAGACCCCAGAATTTTTGGCATCACGAGGTAGCTTTTGGTATTGATGCCCATAATCTCCAGTGCATCTATTTGTTCACTGATGCGCATATTACCCAACTCACTGGCAATTTTACTACCCACCACGCCGGCCAGTACAATACTCACGACTGTAGGCGATAATTCAAGGATCATACTATCACGCACAATTTGTGCGATGGTAGCCTGAGGTACAAGCGGACTTACCAACTGGTAGGCCGTTTGCACCGTTGTTACCGCACCCAGAAACAATGAAATAATCACCACAATCGGTAAAGCCCCCAATCCGATCTCCACGCATTGGTGCATAAACTCTTTCCAGTACATGCGCCAGTTCTCAGGTTTGGTAAACATCCCCTTCAACATCAACAGGTAAGAACCTAAATGGGTGAAAAATGACATTGCTTTGTTTTTGATTTACCAGAAAATCGGGCTTATCGCTGATGGTTCATGGCAAATAGTTAGCTCATAATCCAATAACACCATTCGCCCTAGACCATTATCTATAAGCCATATGCTATGACCCATCAGCCATACGCTACAAACTACTTCTTACGCTTCTTCAAACGCTTCCACCAGCTACTGCGCTGAATCACTTCATTGGTATCCATCCTACATTTCAGTTGCGCATCCACTACGGCTACCAATGCCATATTTACAATACTCCTTACCGTACTACCCAGTTGTAAAACGTGCACAGGTTTTTTTAGACCCAATAAAATCGGACCAATTGCGTCTGCACCACCTACTTCTTTTAATAAATTATAGGCCACATTTCCGGCTGTGAGGTTGGGGAATATCAATACGTTTACATCTTCATCTACCAATTCACTGAATGGATAGTTATCGCGCAGTATTTCTTTGTTAAAAGCCATACTACCCTGCATCTCTCCATCTACCACCAGCGACGGATTTCGCTGCTTCAGAATACGTGTTGCCTCGGCCACCATTTTCGCTTCCGGAGAATCGCTGCTTCCGAAATTGCTATAGCTTAACATAGCAATCCGGGGTGTTACGTTGAAAGTACGTACTTCCTTGGCAACCATCATTGCTATATCGGCCAGTTCTTCTGCATTCGGATGAAAGTTAACCGTGGTATCTGCCAGAAACAGAGGTCCTTTTTTTGTGAGCAGTAAATACATACCCGCAATCTTCTTCACCCCTTCTTCTGTTCCGATAATCTGTAATGCAGGACGAATGGCTTCAGCATAATTTTTGGTTAGACCCGATAACATCGCATCCGCATCTCCCGTTTCCACCATCATACAGCCAAAATGATTGCGGTCTTTCATAATCTTCAGACTCTCATAATGATTGAATCCTCGTCTCTGACGCTTCTTAAAGAACAATTCACCATAAAACTCACGCTTAGATTCCATTTCATCACTACGCGGATCTATAATTGGTAAATCGGTTATATCAATATTATGCTCTTCTGCAATCCTGTTAATCTTGACAGGATCTCCCAGTAAGATCGGATAAGCAACACCTTCATCATAAATAATACTGGCCGCTTTCAATATCTTCTGGTTATCGGCTTCTGCAAATACCAATCGCTTCGGATCTCTTCTCGCTTTGTTACCAATTACCCTCAATAACTGATTATCCAGTCCAAGTCTCTTGTTCAGTTCGACTACATAAGCATCCCAGTTATGGATCTGCTTTTGTGCCACGCCACTTTCTACAGCGGCTTTTGCCACTGCAGGTGCTACAGTTGACAATAAACGCGGATCGAGTGGTTTGGGAATAATATATTCCGGACCAAATGACATATTGGTCTGGTTATAGGCCATGTTCACAATATCGGGTACAGCCGACTTGGCCAGTTCTGCCAAAGCCTTAACAGCTGCGAGTTTCATAGCCTCATTAATCTGAGTGGCACGTACATCTAATGCGCCTCTGAAAATATAAGGGAAGCCCAAAACATTGTTTACCTGATTCGGATAATCGGTACGGCCCGTTGCCATGATGATATCTTTACGCACAGCAATCGCATCTTCATAGCTGATTTCAGGATCGGGATTGGCCATGGCAAAAACAATGGGATTCTTTGCCATACTCTTTACCATTTCCTGCGAAACCACATTGCCTACGCTAAGACCCAGAAAAACATCCGCATCTTTCATGGCTCTTTCAAGTGTGGTATCTGAACGCTTAACAGCAAATTTTCGGCGTATAGTATCCAGATCTGTTCTGCCTTCATGTAAAACACCATCCTTATCAAAGAGAATGAAATTTTCATACTTCGCTCCCAGTGCCACATACAGCTGTGTACAGGCCATGGCAGCAGCACCTGCACCATTCACAACAAAACGAACTTTCTCTATTTTCTTTTTCTGTAGTTCCAGCGCATTCAACAATGCAGCACCACTGATGATAGCTGTTCCATGCTGGTCATCGTGCATCACCGGAATCTTCATCTGCTGTTTCAGTTGCTGTTCAATATAAAAACATTCAGGTGCTTTGATGTCTTCGAGGTTAATACCCCCAAAAGTGGGTTCCAGCGCTTTTACAATCTGTACAAATTTCTCCGGATCTTTTTCATTGATCTCAATATCGAATACATCGATATCCGCAAAGATTTTGAACAATACACCCTTCCCTTCCATTACAGGTTTACTGGCTTCCGGACCAATATCGCCCAAACCCAGTACAGCCGTACCATTACTGATTACTGCCACCAGATTACCCTTGGCAGTATACTTATACACTTCTTCAATATTGTTTTGAATTTCTTTACAGGGTTCTGCCACACCCGGACTATACGCCAGTGAAAGATCACGTTGGGTTTTGGCTTCTTTAGTAGGAACCACTTCAATTTTACCAGGTCTGCCGCTGGCATGGTATTCCAGTGCCTGCTCCTTTCTCAGATCTGTATTTTTAGCCATACTTTTTTTTTTCGTTAACCGGCAACATAACCCACTTCAGCAGGGGTTGTGTCACTCACTTCAGGGTCCGGTTCTTTAACCAGATACCCCACATTCAAGGGTGCAAAATACGATATAAATAAAATAGGGGCCCTTATTTCATATGGTGGCCAATTTATAATAGTTCCCGCTATCTAAATCCTTCTCTGCGAAACCTCCTTACTTTTATTCTCTACAGTGAAAAAATACTGCTGAGAATGAGAGAATCAGCTTTTAACAGTCGCACCCAGCCATGCCATATTGCCTATACCTATTTCAATGGCCCTCTCATCAATATCAAAACGGGGTGTATGTACATTATGGATAATTCCTTTTGCTTCATTACGAACACCGAGGCGAAAAAAGCAACCAGGTATTACCTGTGTATAATAACCAAAATCTTCAGCACCCATCCGCATCTCTGTTTCTAACACATTTTCTTTTCCCATAAAAAGATCTGCCTGCTTCCAGGCACTTTCTGTAAATACAGGATCATTGTCTACCGTAGGGTAACCAATGTCTATATGCAGGTCTATTTCCCCGCCCATCGATTCAACAAGACCGACCGCATTTTTACGGATCAATTCATGCGCCTTAAAGCGCCACTCTTCATCCATCGCCCTGAAAGTTCCCATAAGTTTTACTTCACTGGGTATTACATTGGTAGTATGTCCGCCCTGAATAGAACAGATCGACAATACAGAAGGCGACAATGGATTTTTATTTCTTGAAATAATCTGTTGGAGACTCACAATCAAATGTGAAGCAATTAAAACCGTATCAGCCGTAAGATTGGGAGAAGCGGCATGTCCGCCCTTGCCTTTGATGGTAATATAAATTTCATCTGCACTAGCCATTACCCTGCCTTTACGGAAACTGAGTTTACCTGTTTCCAGTCCGGGGTGCACGTGCAGCCCGATGATGCCATGTGGTGCAGGGTTTTGCAATGCACCATCACGGATCATATAACTGGCGCCACCCGGATTTTTTTCTTCACCGGGCTGAAACAATAGTTTTACCGTTCCTTCCCACTCATCTTTCAATTCATGTAAGACCCTTGCGGCTCCCAATAAAATAGAAGTATGTACATCATGACCACAGGCATGCATAATGCCTGGCTTCTGTGAGCGATAAGCCGTTTCATTTTCTTCCTGAATGGGCAGGGCATCCATATCAGCACGCAAAGCAATAACACGGCTATCCGGATTTTTACCACGAATCATACCCAACACACCCGTTGTGGCCATCACTTCAAATGCAACACCCATTTCCTGTAGTCTGGCCTGTATAAATTTTGATGTTTCAAATTCCTGATAACTCAGTTCCGGATGGGCATGCAGATGTGACCGAATCGCTACTGCATCTGCTGCGTATTTTGAGGATAAATCTTTTATCTGTTGTAATAACATAGTTTTTTTTATTGTGTCAATTCATCTTCAGCAGCATTATATTCAATCAGGTCTTCTACAACATACACACCTTGCGGATATAATCTGCTCAGCATTTTTCTAAACTGCTCAGCGTCTTCTTTTCTTACAAAATTGCCAATACGCACTTTAAATAAAGGCGACTGATAAGAAGTATAAGTTTTCTGATCGGGAAATCGGCTCAAAAGCTCTGTCTTCATTCTCAATGCCTGGTCGCGGCTATTGGTACTAATCACCTGCACGCGATAACCTTTATACTGACCATTACTCGTAAGCATGGCCGTTCTTTTATTGATTTGCGCCTGTTTGGCTGCTAGCAGATCCAGACGCGCATCTTTTTTTACTACAATGGTATCAGCTGCCCATACCGTATGACTGCTGATAAGAAAAAAACAAGCGGCTAAAGATCGGAACAGCACAGACATGTCTGAATGTTTTCAGTAAGATAAATAAATAAGTGCAAAGATACAGGTTGTAATGGATGACCGTATTAATAAGCCCTGTAACCGGTGTAACAAATGAGCGGCAGATGTGTGCAGATTTTTACCTTAATCTGTGGTCAGTAAAATCAACCTGATCTATCATTACTAATAATGCCCCTCTCCCCTTTCTCCTTTCACAATTTCCACCCCGGCACTGCAGCCCAGCCTTGTTGCACCAGCTTCAATCAACTGCTTTGCAAATATGTGGTCGCGAATGCCGCCTGAGGCCTTGATCTGTACCTGTTCTGGTAAATGCAAACGAAACAGCTTCACCACTTCCACCGACGCTCCTTTTTCGGCATAACCGGTAGACGTTTTTAAATAATCAATACCTGCCACACCGTATAACTCACAACACTTAATAATCTCATCATCGGTAAGCACACCTGATTCAATAATAATTTTGATGATTTTGTTCTTGCTTTTTACCACCGGCATTATATGATTGATTTCATTCGCCAGATATACCCAATCACCGTTTTTAATAGCTGAAATATTAATCACCACATCCAGTTCATCGGCTCCATCTACCATGGCCAATACAATTTCAGCGATCTTGGCTTCTACAGCCGAATAACCAAAAGGGAAACCTATCACCGTTGCCACTTTTACATCACTACCCTCCAATAAAGATTTTGCTTTTTTAACAAAATTCGGTGGTACACAAACAGCGGCAAATGCATATTGCCTTGCTTCAGCGCAAAGTTTTTCAATGTCTGCCACGAGTGTTGTGGGTTTAAGAACCGTATGATCTATGTATTGTGCTAGATTCAACATATAACTTGTTTAGAACTAAGAAAAAACAAAAGTATAAAACAAAACCTCCCGAAATCGGGAGGTTTTGTTTTATAGGTCTTTGCCATGACAGGCTTTGTATTTCTTACCACTTCCACAAGGGCAGGGATCATTTCTCCCGATTTTTGGTCCTACATTAACCGGCTGTTGTTTTACGGGTGTAGGATCGTAATAATCATTCTCTGTTGGTGGCGCATCCATATCTTCCTTGGTGGTACTCAGTTTACTCAGATCTGTTTTCTGCTGACGGCCTTCTTTCACTTCTTCTCCATCATTCAGCGGAATCATGGCATGGCTCAGGAACTGTACAATATTGGTATTCACTTCGCCGTCCATTTTCTTGAAGATATTGTAGGCTTCCATTTTATAAATCACCAGCGGATCTTTCTGCTCATAGGTAGCCGTTTGCACGCTCTGTTTCAGATCATCCATGGCACGCAGGTGTTCTTTCCATGCATCATCAATCAAAGCCAGTGTTACTGTTCTTTCGAGTGCATTCACCAGTTCGGCTCCATTACTGTTCAGGGTTTTCTCCATATTGGCCAGTACCTGCATACCCTTTCTGCCATCTGTAAATGGAACAATCACATTTTCAATATGGTTACCCTGCTGCTGGCGGATATTTTTGAATACGGGAATGGCCTGCACCATCATCTCCTGCTTTTTCCTGTCGTAATTGGTAACGGCCTGGAGGTATAATTTCTCTGCCAGTTGCTGGTCATTACCTTTTACAAACTCATCAGCAGTAATATTGGTATCGATACCAAAATTTACAATGGCAGCCAGTCTGAAGCCATCATGATCATTCTGCTCCCTGAAAGAAGTTACCAGATCTTCTGCTACTGCATAAAATGCATTATCCAGATCCAGTGCCAGTCTTTCCCCAAACAACGCGTGGTTACGTTTTGTATATACCACTGTACGCTGCTTATTCATCACATCATCATATTCAAGCAAACGCTTACGGATACCGAAGTTGTTTTCTTCTACTTTTTTCTGTGCACGCTCAATCGATTTGGTAATCATGCTGTGCTGTATCACTTCGCCTTCTTTGTATCCGGCAAAATCCATGATCTTGGCGATACGATCGCTTCCGAACATACGCATCAGATCATCTTCCAGTGATACAAAGAACTGAGATGAACCGGGGTCACCCTGACGACCGGCACGACCACGTAACTGTCTGTCTACACGGCGCGATTCATGTCTTTCTGTACCCAGAATAGCCAGACCACCTGCTTCTTTTACACCGGGTCCGAGTTTGATATCGGTACCACGACCTGCCATGTTGGTGGCAATGGTTACAGCACCAGCCAGACCTGCTTCAGCTACAATCTGTGCTTCACGGGCATGTTGTTTGGCGTTCAGTACATTATGTGCAATCTGTTTTTGACGCAGCATACGGCTCAACAATTCACTTACTTCCACCGAGGTAGTACCTACCAGTACCGGGCGCCCTGCTTCTTTAAGTTTGGCAATTTCATCGATCACTGCACCAAATTTTTCACGTTTGGTTTTGTATACCAGATCCTGTTCATCTTTTCTGATAGCGGTAACATTGGTTGGAATGGCTACCACATCCAATTTATAGATATCCCAGAACTCTGCTGCTTCAGTTTCTGCCGTACCGGTCATACCTGCCAGCTTATGGTACATCCTGAAATAATTCTGGAGCGTAACGGTAGCATAGGTTTGTGTAGCTGCTTCAATCTTTACATTTTCTTTTGCCTCGATTGCCTGATGCAAACCATCAGAATAACGACGGCCATCGAGTATACGACCTGTTTGCTCATCTACAATTTTTACTGAGCCATCCATCACTACATACTCAACATCTTTATCGAATAAAGTATAGGCTTTCAGTAACTGCTGTACAGTATGAATACGATCTGCTTTTACAGCGTATTCATTAATAAGGTTTTCTTTGTGATGCAGTTTATCTTCAGCGCTCAGTGATTCATTTTTATCTACTGATCCCAGCGACACACTGATATCGGGAAGAATAAAGAAGCTGGCATCTTCGCCTGCTTTTGTAATCAGCTGAATACCTTTATCGGTAAGTTCTACGGAATTATTTTTTTCATCAATGTAGAAATACAATTCTTCATCGGCTTTGGGCATTTCTCTTTGCTGATCGGCGAGGTAATAATTCTCAGCTTTCTGCAATTTCACACGCATTCCTGGCTCACTCAGCAATTTGATTAAAGCGCTGTTCTTTGGCAAACCACGATGGGCGCGGAACAAGGCAAGGCCGCCATCTTTCGGATCATCATTGCCTTCTGCAATTTTCTTTTTGGCCTCATTCAGAAACTGGTTCACGGCTTTTTTCTGCGCTTCTACGAGTCTTTCGATCCTTGGCTTTAGTTCAAAGAATTGTTGTTCACCTGTATTATGACCGATCGGACCTGATATGATCAAGGGTGTTCTGGCATCATCAATCAATACTGAATCCACCTCATCCACCATGGCAAAATGGTGTTTACGTTGTACCATTTCAGCGGGTGAATGCACCATATTATCCCTTAAATAATCGAACCCAAATTCATTGTTGGTACCATAGGTAATATCTGCGAGATAAGCATTACGACGTGCTTCGGTACTGGGTTCATGCTTATCAATACAATCTACTTTCAGACCCAGCCATTCAAATATGGTTCCGTTCCACTCACTATCTCTTCGGGCCAGGTAATCGTTTACCGTAACAATATGTACCCCTTCTCCTGCCAATGCATTTAAGTAGGCGGGCAGGGTCGACACCAGTGTTTTACCTTCACCCGTAGCCATTTCAGCAATTTTACCTGCATGTAATACGCTACCTCCAATCAGCTGTACATCATAGTGCACCATGTTCCAGGTTACGTTCGCTCCCGCAGCCGACCAGCTGTTTTTGAATATACATTTATCTCCTTCAATACGGATATACTCTTTCTTGACGCTGAGCTCACGATCCAATGCGGTGGCAGTAGATACCAGTTCTGTATTTTCTTTAAAACGTCTGGCCGTTTCTTTTACCACAGCGAAAGCTTCCGGTTGAATCTGCGCAAGCGCCTCTTCAATTTTCTTATCCCTTTCCTTTTTCAGCTTATCTACTTCCTGGTAAATAATATCCCTGTTGTGGATCTCATTTTCGGGCAGGTTTTCTGCTTCCTGTTTTTTGGCTTCAATCTGTTCATCAATGGAAACAAGATGTGCCTTAATACGCTGTCTGAACTCCTGTGTTTTATTACGAAGCTCGTCATGGGTCAGTTGCTGGTATTGTTCATAATACTGGCTGATTTTCTGAATGATGGGCATAATCTGCTGCACATCTTTTTCACTTTTACTGCTCCCGAATAATTTTGAGATAAATTTCAACATATTACTAAGTCTGGTGTATTAGAAAATTTTAACAGTCAAAAACGATGCGCAAAAAGTTTTTGAGTCAATTTGGCATTTTTCAACTGAGGCCGCCAAAGGTAAAGAATTTGGGTAGAGTGCGCACGTGGCCGGGAAACAGATGATTATTTATCAAATACTTAACGGATTAGCATGAAAACAAAGCAATTATGGATGTCGGTTTTCGGCTTACTATGCGCCTTTATGGCACATGCACAGGTTAGTGAACAGGATTCTCTTGCCCGTGAGCGCATTAAACTGGTACAGAATAATATGTATGTATTGGGTGCCTGGGCAGGTGCCAACATTATACAGGGTACCATTTCGGCCAGTAATACACATGGTGCCGAACATTACCTGCATCAGATGAATGCCTACTGGAATACGGTTAATCTTGCCATAGCCGGCGTGGGTTTATTGGGTATCCGAAAACAGTTGCAAAAAAAACACAGTCTGACCAGTAACCTGAAAGCTCAGTATCAATTGGAAAAAATATTATTATTAAATACAGGGCTGGATTTGGCGTATATCGCTACAGGTTTTTATTTAAAAGAAAGGGGCACCCGGCTTAACAATGACCGGAACAAGGGTTATGGCAATAGCCTGCTGTTACAGGGAGGCTTTTTATTGGTTTTTGACCTTATTCAGTATGGTCAGCACCGTCGGAACACCAAATGGCTGGAGCAGCGGCAGGGCAAGCTGGAACTGGGTTTGGGCGGAAATGGACTGGCCCTTCACTACCGGTTCTGAATAACCCGGGGCGATGGTGGGTAAAAAAGCAAAGTTTTGATGGAATTTCAGGCTGTTTCTGCTACTTTTGCAGCCAAATTGAAAAGGGTATGCGGGATGTTCCTGATACCTTGTTTCTCGAAACTTGAAACTTTTACCCAATGGCAGGTCAGTTAAAAGAAGTACGTAACCGGATCAAGAGTGTTCAGAGTACCCAGCAAATTACCAAGGCAATGAAAATGGTAAGTGCGGCTAAATTGCGCCGTGCGCAGGATGCCATCACCCAGATGAGGCCATATGCCCAGAAACTCCAGGAAATGCTGAGCAATATCGTAAGTAATACCGAAGGTGATATGAGCATCAAACTGGCAGAAGAAAGAGCCGTTGAAAAAGTATTGCTGATTGTAATCACAAGTGATCGTGGATTATGTGGTGGTTATAATGCCAACATCATTAAACTGGCCAAACAAACCATTGCCGATAAATATGCCAACCAGCACAAAAAAGGTAATGTTACCATCTGGAATATTGGTAAAAAAGGTTATGAAAGCTTACTGAAAGCTGGTTACAAAGCTGATGCTACTTATAAAGATATTTTCCTGAATCTTAATTTTGAAAATGTTCAGGCTGCTGCTCAGGCTGCTATGAAAGCTTTTGAAAACAAAGAATTCGATGCGGTAGAAATCATTTACAGTGAATTTAAAAATGCGGCTACCCAGCGATATACCGCTGAGCAGTTTTTACCCATTCCTAAAGTGGCCAATACAGGTGCCACCAAAAAATCGGATTTCATTTTTGAACCGGCAAGGGAAGAACTGATTGCTGAACTGATGCCTAAAATTCTCAATACCCAGCTCTACAAAGCGGTATTGGATTGTAATGCCAGTGAGCACGGTGCACGTATGACTGCCATGGATAAGGCCAGTGAAAATGCAAACGAACTCCTCAAAACCCTTAAAATCAGCTATAACCGCGCCCGTCAGGCTGCCATTACTACCGAACTTACTGAGATTGTTAGTGGTGCTGCTGCGTTGCAGGGATAGCAGATTTGAATTTGAAAATTTGAAAATGCGGTAATTTGAAAATGATTGTTATGTTTGATTGAACGTAATAATCAAAACACCACTATTTCATTTCCAAATTTTCAAATTATCAAATTTTCAAATTAATCATGGAAATAAGCCAGATCATACCACACATTGAAGTGTTGATTTTTGCGAGTGAGAAACCACTTACTTCTTTAGACATCGTTGAACTGATTAATAACACTTTCGGTTTTCTGGAAGAGCGCGTAACGCTGGATCAGGTGGAAGCTGCTATTCAGGGAATTTGTGAGAAGTATGATTCTGAATTTTACCCTTTCGAAGTTCGTGAAAGTGGCGGAGGCTGGCAGTTCCTTACCAAAAAAGACTTCCATAAAACCATTGCGCAGCTGAATGGCGACAAGTTCCTCAAGCGTTTGAGCAATGCCGCACTTGAAACCCTTGCCATAATTGCCTACAAACAACCCATCACCAAAGGAGAGATTGAATCGATCCGCGGTGTAAACAGCGATTACAGTATTCAGAAATTGCTGGAGAAAGAACTGATACTCATTAGTGGTCGTAACGAGCAAATGCCAGGCAAACCGCTTGTGTATGCTACCTCCAAAAACTTCATGGATTATTTTGGCATCAACTCTCCGGAGGACCTCCCAAAAATAAAAGAAGTACTGGCAGAACAAATTGTAGAAGGTACCGTAATACGTCCGGAAGACTTCACAGATCAGCCCGTTGCTGCTGAAACCCATCAGGAGGAGCCCCCGATTGATGGAGATACTTCTTTATTAAAGGTAAACGAAGACGGCGAACTGATTCTTCAGGTTGATGAAGAAGGTATTACTGAAGAAACTACAGAAGATACCATTACTGAAACTTCTTCCGAAGACAATGACACACCTCCTGCCGACGAAAGCCAGGATGAGGAGCCTTCTTCTGATGAAAATCCCCAATAAGATTCGTTTCGTTTTATAAGGATAAGCCGAAGACAAGTATCTTCGTGATATGTCTTTACAAATTTCGAATGAGCAATTAAGAACCATTGCCCGGGAATTCGGCACGCCGCTTTACCTGTACAATGCAGACCGTATTACCCATCAGTATACACAGTTACAAACTGCTTTTCAGCACAGCGATAAGGTTCGTTTTTTTTATGCCTGCAAAGCATTGACCAACCTCAGCATTCTCAAACATATCAAACAGATTGGATGCAATGTTGACTGTAGCTCCATCAATGAAGCCAGGCTTGCCGTACATGCAGGTTTTACCCCTGAAAATATTTTATACACCAGCAATGGAATCGCTTTTGATGAAATTGAAGAAGCCGTTGCTCTGGGCATTAATATCAACATTGACAGCCTTTCCAATCTGGAGAAATTCGGAAAAAAATATGGACATAGTTATCCGGTAGGTATCCGTATCAGACCCAATATTATGGCAGGTGGCAATCTGAAAATTTCTACCGGTCATGAAAACAGCAAATTCGGTATCCCGATTGAGCAGTTACAGGATATCGTACAACTCATGCAGCAATACAATATTCATATTGCAGGTTTACACAACCATACGGGAAGTGAGATTAAGGATGTGGATGTATTTATGAAAGTGAGCAGTGTTTTTCTGGATATGATTCCTCATTTTCCCGAACTGCAATTTCTGGATATGGGCGGTGGTTTTAAAGTGCCCTATAAAGATGGGGATGAAGGGACCGACATACAACTACTGGCCAATGAAATCATGGCTTTTGAAAAGAAAATTGCAGTTACCTATCAGCGTAATTTTCAGATATGGTTCGAGCCAGGTAAATATATCGTGAGTGAAGCCGGTTACCTGCTTAGTAAAGTGAATGTGCTTAAACCAACGGCTACTACCACTTTTGCCGGTATTGATACTGGTTTCAATCACCTGATCAGGCCTATGTTCTACGAAGCTTACCACCGTATCAGAAACATCAGCAATGAAAAGGGCGAACTGAAAAAGTATGCCGTAGTAGGTAATATCTGCGAAACTGACACTTTTGCCTGGGACAGAGAACTGAATGAAATACGTGAGGGCGATGTACTTGTATTTGATAACGCAGGTGCTTATGGTTTTGAAATGGCCAGCAATTTCAACTCGCGTTTTCGTCCGGCTGAAGTATTGGTAAAAGACGGGAAAGCCATTTTGATCAGAAAAAGAGAGGTTTTTGAGGATTTATTAAGAAACCAGGTGGAAGCATTCTAAAACAAAAGAGTAGCTTGCAGTTAGATGATTGAGATAAAAAATATCAAGAAGATTTTTGGGGACCGTACCATCCTAGACGATATCAGTGCCGTCATGGAAGCTGGCAAATGCAACCTCATCATTGGCACCAGTGGTAGTGGTAAAACCGTGCTTACCAAATGTATGGTGGGCCTGTTTCGTCCGGAAGAAGGAGAAATTCATTACGACAATAAAGACATGCTTCAGATGAACAATGATGACCGCAAATTATTGCGTCAGCAAATCGGCATGTTGTTTCAGGGTACAGCTTTATTTGATTCGATGACGGTGGAACAGAATGTACTGTTTCCGCTGGATATGTTTACCAACTGGTCAGTTGCTGAAAAAAGAAAAAGAGTGAATGAAGTACTGGATCGCGTAAACCTGAAAGATGCGCATAAACGTTATCCTTCAGAAATCAGTGGAGGTATGAAAAAAAGAGTGGGTATTGCCAGGGCCATTGTACTGAATCCCAAATACCTTTTCTGCGATGAACCCAACTCAGGTCTTGATCCGCAAACTTCTTTGGTGATTGATAAACTTATCAAAGAAATCACAGTCGAATTTAATATTACAACCATTGTGGTGACGCATGACATGAATAGTGTAATGGAAATCGGAGACCATATTGTGTATCTGCACCAGGGCAGAAAACAATGGGAAGGATCAAACAAGGACATCATTTTCAGTAAAGATGAACTGTTGAATAAATTCATTTTTGCTTCTGAGTTCTTACAGGATGCCAAAGAAATGCGGATGATGGAAATGAATGGCCTGAATAAAAAGAGTTTATAACAGAAATGTATATGAAACAAATTGTACTGGTGTTTATGGGGCTGGTTATTACGCTCGGCGCATTTGCACAAAATAGTGGAGGAGATCTTCCTCCTTTTATGAAAACCAAAAAACTGCCTGAGTTCAGCATTCTGCAGACGGACAGTACCTGGTTTACCTACCAGCAATTACCCAAAACTGATTTTACCATTATCGTTTATTTTAGTCCCGATTGTGGTCATTGCCAGCATGAGGCCAAAGAGATGATGAGTAATATAGACAGCCTGAAAAATACATTTATTCTTTGGGTCAGCTACCGTGATATGGCAGACATCAAAGGTTTTGCTGAAATCTATGGTCTTACCAACCATAAGAATGTGAAAGTAGGCCGCGACCCCAATTATGCCATACCCTCCTTTTTTCAGGTAAAATACACGCCATATGTGGCGGTTTATAACAAAAAGGGTGAGTATTTAAAGGCTTTTGAGGGTGGTATCGAAATGCCCGAACTGAACAGGTTTTTAGCTGAGAATAAGCAATAGAGCAAGCTTTGAGCCCTGAGTTATGGGCTATGAGCAATGTATCTGCTATTTTTTGAAGCAAGTGCATTTTGTTATTGGTAAAAAATCTTCTTGTATCAAGAAAGTGAGCGTTTAATAAAACCCCATTTTACTTCCCTATTCCTTATTCAATATTGAATATTCGTTATTTCAATCCCCCGGGCTTCCCTTACCTTTGCAGCGAAAAAATTCCTCATTTTTTAAATAATCATTTGTATGAAAGTAACCGTAGTAGGTGCCGGGGCCGTTGGAGCTACCTGTGCCGACAATATTGCCCGCGCCGCACTGGCAGAAGAACTGGTATTGCTTGATATTAAAGAAGGTCTGGCCGAAGGTAAGGCTCAGGATATGATGCAGACAGCTGCATTACTGGGATTCGACACCCGTATTACCGGTAGTACCAATGATTATTCAAAAACAGCGGGTTCAGATGTAGTAGTCATTACTTCAGGCTTACCACGTAAACCAGGTATGACCCGTGAAGAATTGATTGGTACCAATGCAGGGATTGTAAAAGGTGTTTGCGAAAATATTCTCAAATATTCTCCCAATGCCATCATCATTGTGATCAGTAATCCGATGGATACCATGACGTATCTGGCATTACAATCAACCGGTTTACCAAAGAACAGAATCATTGGTATGGGCGGTACACTCGACAGTGCCCGTTTCAAATATCAATTGAGTCAGCACCTGGGTTGCAGCCCTGCAGACCTGAATGCTGTAGTGGTTGGCGGACATGGTGATACTACTATGATTCCATTGATTCGCTATGCAACCTGGAACAGTGCCCCTGTTACCGATTTCCTTACTGCTGATCAGCAAAAACAAATTGTAGCTGATACCATGGTAGGTGGCGCTACTTTAACCAAACTTATCGGTACTTCTGCATGGTATGCACCCGGTGCTGCCGGTGCTGCGCTGGTAGAAAGCATTCTGCGTGATGAGAAAAAGCTCTTTACCTGCTGCGTAAGCCTTGATGGTGAATACGGACAAAAAGACATTTGTCTGGGTGTTCCTGTTGTAATCGGCAAAAACGGCTGGGAAAAAATTCTTGACTTTAAACTGAATGAAGAAGAGCAGACACTCTTCAATAAGAGCGCAGAAGCTGTAAGAAGCATGAATGATGTACTAAAGACTTTATAATTTTCTGCTACTCATCTCATTTAATAACCGTTCATACACAAAGCCCCGTTGGTAAAAATCCGACGGGGCTTTTTTCATAATGATGAGCAACCGTTCGTCATGGTTTTGTCACTGCTCATCCCGAAACGCTGTTTTAAGCTGTAACATTTATGAGTGCTTTGCGTCTGATTGAGCACCTAAAACGAAACACAACATGAGACGGATTTTAGTATTGGCTGTGTTTGGATTGACTACTATTTTCAATTCAGCTTTTGCACAAAGCAGCCACAGCATTAAAGGAAAGGTTACCGACAACTCCGGAAAGGGTATACAGTCTGTAACTGTATCATTATTAAAAGCAGCAGACAGCAGTCTGGTAAAAGCAGATGTTACCGATGAGAATGGCGCTTTCGAAATAGTGATCGCACCGGCAGGAAAATACCTGCTGAATTATACCATGATTGGATTTGAAAGAATCTACTCTGCACCTTTTGAAGTAAAAAATGGACAAGGTTATGACGCTGGAAGCACCACTTTACAAGCAGCCGCTAATAAACTGACTGATGTAACAGTTACTTCCCGTAAACCCATGATTGAGATTAAAGCCGATAAAACGGTTTTTAATGTAGAAAACAGTATTAACGCTACAGGTAGCAATGCACTGGAGCTTTTACAGAAGAGTCCCGGCATTCAGGTTGATAACAATGAGAACATCAGCATGAAAGGAAAAACCGGCGTTCGTATTTATGTGGATGGTAAAATGACGCAATTGGGTAGCCAGGATCTTGCTGCTTACCTCAAAAGCATTAACAGTAATGATGTAGAAGCGATTGAAATGATCAGCAATCCAAGTGCACGTTATGATGCAAGTGGTAATGCGGGTATCATTAATATCCGTTTAAAGAAGAATAAAAAATTTGGTACAAACGGATCTGTGAATCTTGGATTTATACAGGGTGTTACACCGAAAGGTAATGGTTCGGTGAGCCTGAACTACCGCGACAAAAAAGTAAACCTGTTTAGTAATATTGGCGGCAATCTGGGCAGACAAGAAAATACACTTGACCTCTATCGTGTACAACGCGACACCATTTATGATCAGAAAAGTACCAACTGGAGCGATAATAAAAGCCTGAATGCAAAAGTTGGAGCAGATTTGTTCCTTAATAGTAAAAGTACTTTAGGTTTCCTGGTTACAACAAATATTGCCAATACCGACTGGTCAAGTGAGAGCAATACCAATATTACGTATAAGCCTACCAACCAGTATGTAAAAAAACTGGTGGCACTGAATACCATTCCGGGTAGCAGAACCAATATGAACAGCAATATCAACTATCGTTATACAGATAGTACAGGTAAGGAAATCAATTTTGATGCCGATTATGGCTTGTTCCGTGGTACCGGCAGAAGCTTTCAACCCAATAACTATCTCGACAATAGTGGAAATATGTTATCACGTGTAGTGAACCGTAACTATACACCTACTGATATCGATATTTATACGGCTAAAGTTGATGTGGACCAACCAAAATGGAAAGGAAAACTCGGTTATGGTGCGAAGTTCTCTTATGTAAAAACCACCAATACTTTTGATTTCTTCAATGATATCAATGGCACACCGGTAAAAATTTTAAGCAGAAGCAATAGCTTTACTTATAAAGAAAATGTAAATGCAGCTTATGTAAACTACCAGCGCCAATTGAATCCAAAATGGAGCCTGCAAACAGGTTTACGTATGGAGCAAACCAATAGCGAAGGTGTTTTAACAAGGGCAGATGGTGTAGTACAGGCTGATAATACCGTTAAACGTAATTATCTGGATTTCTTCCCGAGTGCTGCATTAACCTGGGCCGTTAACCAGAAACATACCTTAAACCTTACTTTCAGCAGAAGGATCGATCGTCCTACTTATCAGGACCTGAATCCATTTGAAAACAAACTGGATGAACTGACTTACGAAAAAGGTAATGCTTTCTTACGTCCCCAGTATACCAATACTGTTGAGTTATCGCATACTTTCAAATACATGCTGAACACAACCATCGGTTACAGCCATGTAAAAGATTTTGCTACGCAGACTACAGATACAACAAATAATGCCACATTTGTTCAGCAGAAAAACCTTGCTACCCAACGTATCCTGAGTTTCAGCATCGGCTCTCCTTTACCCATTGCCAAATGGTGGAATGGATATGCAAATATCTGGTACAACTACCAGATGTTTAAAGGGAAAATTGGTGAGAACGAAGTGAAAACAGATATCCCGATGTTTGGTGCCTATATGCAACATTCATTTACACTGGGTGGCGGTTACACAGCTGAGATGAGTGGCTGGTTCAGTGGCCCGAGTGTATGGGGTGCTACCTGGAAAACACGTTCTTTAGGCGGACTTGATCTGGGCTTCCAGAAGCAGGTGTTGAAAAAACAGGGTACTGTTAAACTGAGTGTAACAGATATCTTCTTTACCAATCCATGGACAGCTACCAGCAATTTTGGTGGATTGTATATCAATGGTAGTGGCAGAAATGAAAGTCGCACCGTTCGTTTAGCATTCTCATGGCGTTTTGGTAACAGTCAGGTGAAAGCAGCCCGCCAACGCCAGACAGGTCTGGAAACTGAAGCGAAAAGAATTAAAGGATAATAGTTGATTTTTAAATACAATGAAAAGGCTCCGGAGTTTCGGAGCCTTTTCGTTATTCGCAAACACAGGTTATCATGATTGTTATGATCAATCAGGATAATCTTGTTTCATTTTACAAAGGATAGAAAATAGTAAAAAAATATTATTTACAAGTATGTATAAGCAGTCTTAGCAATTAGATCTACATCCTGATCCTGCATACATTTAAAATGTGCCCTTGGACATGTCTTTGTTCCATAATTCGAGCAGGGCTGACATGGCAACCCTTTTACCATGAAATTATGATAAGCCGCCTGGTTATGATGAACCAATTGCGCTGTTCCATAATAAGGCTCTACATCTAATGCGGGTGAAGTACCACCCCAGATAGCAAGTACAGGCTTGTTCAATGCGCATGCGATGTATTGCATACCTGTATCATGAGAAATAACAAGCCTGGATTGCCGTATGATATCTGCCGATTCATGCAGACTGAATTTGCCGCAGGCGTTATAAATTTTTACCGGATCGATTTCTGCAATTTTTTCACCTTCTGCTTTATCTTCTTTTCCACCAACCAGCACAATCGGGTATTGTATTTTACTGCATAACTCGCGGAGCTTATACACGGGTAGTTTTTTGGTATAATAAGAAGCGCCGATAACAATCGCTACAAAACCTGCACTATGAGACAGGGGTAAGTCTTCCGCTTTCACCTTTATATCAGCAGGAATAAAATAATCCATACCTTTTCCATCATTCTGTACACCTAATGGTGCCAGCGCGTCTATACAACGCTCTACAATATGCCGCCCGGCCATTTTATTGATATGAAGTCTCGTAAGTAAAACTTTTTCGATGACTTCTTTATGGTAAGAAAGTACCGGAACCTTTAATGCTTTTTTGATGCGCCAGGTTCTGAAATTTTTATGCAGGTCAATGATATAATCAAACTTCTCTTCCCGTAATGTTTTGATCAGAGAATCCAGGTTGCTGTTGAAATAATGAAAGCGATCGATATAAGGGTTACCTTCTGTAACGGCCTTCATCGATTGTTTGGTGAGAAAATGTACTTCTGCATGCTCCACCTGTTGTTTCAAACAACGGATAGCTGGTGTAGTCAGCACAATATCGCCAATTGAAGAAAAGCGGATTACGAGAAATTTCATAGCACAATTTAGTCTGGAAGACCGAAAGTCCGGAAGTCGGAAAGATTTTTTTACAAAACGATCTTTGTGTCAATCTGTGCCCTTAGTGACATTGCTTATTGCCACTGAGGACACAGACTGACACATAAAAGAAAATTGTCGCCGGACTTCCGGTCTTAATATCTTTCGGACTTACTCCTCCACGTAATTCAAATCTTTATGGAAGGTTTCTTCAGTGAAATAGTAAGCAATCAGTGTTATACTCATGACTACGATACCTGTTACAATACCGCTGTTAATCAGGCTCCAGTTCCAGGATTTTTGAAAGAGATCGAGGAACAACATATTAATCAGTGGTAATGCACCGCGTACCATATTGGGTATAGTGGTGGCAGCGGTGCCTCTTAAATTGGTGCCAAACTGCTCGGCTCCCATCGTCACAAAAATGGCCCAGAAACCCGTGCTGAAACCCAGCAGGGTACAAATGGCATACATAGAAGTATCAGAATCATTGTATCCGCTGAAGAAAAGAAAGAGTCCGACAATAGTAAGCATGTAATAGAGCAGCAATGCTTTTTTTCTGCTTTTGAAATACTGGCTCACCAAACCTACCAGCATGTCACCAATAGCAATGGCTGCATACGCGAACATGATAGAACGTCCTGAGTCGATAGTAGTACTATCGAACATAGCTTTACCAAAACGGTCGCTCTGGTTTACCAGTATACCGATCACATACCAGGTAGGTAATCCGATTAAAATGGCAAATACATATTTCTTCAGGCGTTTACCATTATTAAAAAGCATAAAGAAATTCCCCCTTGCTACTTTCTGTTCTTTTGCCTCACGGAACATACCTGATTCTGCCACACTTACACGCAACAGGAGTAAGCCTATTCCCAATGCACCACCAATTTTGTAGCAAAGCCGCCAATCGTCTGTTAATTGGTATGTAAAATAAGCTGCTACGGCACCACTCAGTCCGATTCCTGCCACCAGTGATGTTCCCACTCCCCGTTTATTTTTAGGCAGCAATTCACTCACCAATGTAATACCCGCTCCCAGTTCACCAGCCAGTCCGAGACCGCCAATAAAACGGCATGCAGCATACTGATTTACCGTCTGTACAAAGCCTGTGGCAAAATTGGCCAGCGAGTATAGGATGATGGAACCAAACAATACACTTAATCTTCCTTTCTTATCTGCCAGCACACCCCATAAAATACCTCCCAATAATAAACCTGTCATCTGCCAGTTAATTACACGGGTACTATCTACCAGCATCGTGGCATCAGTAGCGCCCACACCCAACATACTGGGCTTCTTTACAATGGTAAAGAGGAGTAAATCATAGATGTCAACAAAATAACCCAGTGCTGCAACAATCACGGGCAAGGAAAAAATACCATATTTTTTTTCAGTCATGACAAGCAGGTTTGGTATAAAAGTCCGCCCTTCCTCGCGGGAGCGATGTCAGGGTGACGAAGTAAGCTTTGGTATTATGCTTCGTTTTTATTTTTCTTTTTTCCGCCGAATAATTTAATCAGTACGGGAGCTGTGGTTACGAGAACAATACCAATTACAATTACTTCTAAATGATCTTTCAGATCGAAACCGAACTGATTGAGTATCCACTTCTGTAAAAAATGTCCGGCAAACAACATACTGAATACCCACGCCACGCAGCCTACAATATTAAAGAATATGAATTTCTTTTTTTCCATGGAAACAATACCGGCTACAATCGGCGCAAATGTTCTTACGATGGGAATAAAACGGGCCACGATGATGGCTCCCCCTCCATGCTTTTCGTAAAACTCATGGGCCTGTTCCAGGTATTTCCGTTTGAATAGAATATTTTCTTTCCAGTTATACATGGCAGGGCCCACTTTTCTTCCGAACCAGTAACCTACCGTATTACCGGCGATGCCTGCTGCTGAAATGAGTAACATCAGCATCAAGAGATCGAGGTATTCATTGCCAGTTGGAATAAATTCATTGGCAAGATTTGAACTGTAGATACCTGCTACAAATAAGAGGCTGTCGCCGGGCAGGAAAAAGCCTGCAAACAATCCTGTTTCAGCAAATACCACTAGTAATATCAACCATAGTCCGCCGTGTTCAATATAAAACTGTGGTTGCAATAACTGGCTCCAGTGAAAATCGGATAGTAATATCTGTAACATGCGTTCGGGGTCTTATGCGTTCATTGAAATATCGGTCGGCTCATCCAATGCGCCTTCCCATTTACTTACTACACTTGTTGCCAATGCGTTGCCTACCACATTGGTGGCTGTACGGAACATATCGCAGAAGTGGTCTATTGGCAGTATCAGTGCAATGCCTTCCGGCGGAATATTAAACATAGCGCAGGTGGCGGTTACCACTACCAGTGATGCCCGTGGAACACCCGCAATACCCTTGCTGGTGAGCATCAATACAATAAGCATGGTTAACTGTGTACCCAGGTCTAACTGTATACCGTATGCCTGTGCAATGGCGATACTGGCAAAAGTCATATACATCATACTACCATCCAGGTTAAAAGAGTACCCAAGGGGTAATATAAATGAGACGATTTTATCTTTACAACCAAAGCGTTCCAGTTCTTCAGTAAGTTTAGGGAATACAGCTTCACTGCTGGTAGTACTGAATGCGATAATTAATGGCGGGAAGATGCGGCGCAATAAATCGGGTAATCGTTTCCCCAAGATAATAAAGCCTACTGTTAATAAGATGGCCCATAATGCTGCTATACCCATCAGGAAATACAAGAGGTATTTACCATAAAAAATAAATACATCAAGTCCTTTGGTAGCTATCACTGCTGCGATGGCACCGAATACGCCAAGGGGTGCAAAATTCATTACATAGCCTACCATTTTAAGAATCACATGGGCTACAGCATCTAAGCCTTTCACTACAATTTTTGCTTTCTCACCAAGGGCAGCGGTGGCCACGCCGAAAAATATACTGAATACTACCAGCTGCAGTATTTCGTTGGTGGCCATGGCATCAATCACACTTTTAGGGAATACGTGTTCCACAAATTTCTGGATACTGAATTCCTGCGTTTTACCTACCAGGTCCTGTGCACCGGTAATGTCTGCATTACTAAGGTCGATACCTTTACCGGGCTGGAAAAGGTTCACCAGTAACATACCCAGTAAAAGACTTACCAACGATGCAGATACAAACCATAACAATGCTTTTCCTCCTACCCTTCCTACGGTTTTAAGGTCGCCAAGTTTGGCAATACCCACTACCAGGGTGGAGAATACCAATGGTGCGATGATCATCTGCACCAGCCTGAGGAAAATGGTAGTTAAGAGTTTAAGGTTTTTGGAAAATGACTGTATGGTATCGGGTCCGGCATTCTCATGTATAAAATAGCCAAGTATCACACCGGCAATCATCGCTATAACGATATATAAGGTAAGCCTGTTAGATTTTTTCATTGGGGCCCTATTAGTGCCGCAATATAGTATTTATGTTTAAATGGCCTGACCTGAAGGCTAAATCACCGATTCTGAAAAGTTTTGGGGGGTGAAAGCAATAAATACCTATTTTGCCAAAACTTTTCTATTCAGAAACTTAACCAAACTGTACTATGAGTTTATTTGTAAAGAAACCATTGGGTCAATTACTGGCACAGGCCGATGAAGGGGACAAGGGATTGAAACGTACCCTCGGCGCCGGTAACCTGATTGCCCTCGGTATTGGAGCCATCATTGGAGCCGGCTTGTTTGTGAGAACAGCTGCTGCTGCCGGACAGGCTGCCGGCCCTGCTGTGACCATTTCATTTATTGTAGCTGCTATCGGTTGCGCATTTGCCGGTTTATGTTATGCAGAATTTGCTGCCATGATTCCAATTGCAGGTAGTGCCTATGCTTACAGCTATGTAACCATGGGTGAACTGGTTGCCTGGATCATTGGTTGGGCTTTGATTATGGAATACGCACTGGGTGCCGCAACGGTATCAATTGCATGGAGTGAATACCTCAATAAACTATTGGACGGAGGTATACCCTATGAATGGTCGCATAGCCCCTTTGAGAGTTTTACTGACTCTGCAGGGGTATTGCATAAAGGAATCGTAAATGCACCCGCATTGGTTATTCTTTTGTTGCTCACTTTATTACTCATTAAGGGCACACAGGAATCGGCGATCGTAAATGCTATCATCGTATTCATTAAAGTAGCCATTGTAATTCTCTTTATTGTGTTAGGCTGGCAATACATCCGCCCCGAGAACCATACACCTTATATGATTCCTGAAGGAACAGCCGCTGTTACGGATAGTGCAGGTAAAGTAATTGCCGACTATTCAGGAGCTTTCAAACACGGATGGGGTGGTGTTTTGGGTGGTGCTGCCATCGTATTCTTTGCCTTTATTGGTTTTGATGCGGTTAGTACAGCGGCACAGGAAGCCAAAAATCCTAAGCGCGATATGCCGATTGGTATTCTGGGTTCACTGGTGGTTTGTACCATCTTATACATCCTCTTCGGACACGTACTGACGGGTGTTGCCAACTGGCAGGAATTTGTGGATCCTGAAAAAGGTCGTGAAGCTTCTGTTGCTTACGCCATTTCCACTTATATGACCAAATATGCCTGGTTATCTACTGCTGTAACCGTAGCCATTCTCGCCGGTTTCTCTTCGGTGATCCTGGTAATGTTGATGGGTCAGAGCCGTATTTTCTATACCATGAGTAATGACGGACTGATTCCAAAAGCATTCGGCGTACTACATCCTAAATTCAAAACACCTTATAAAGCCAACTGGATATTGTTTGTATTTGTGGGTCTGTTTGCTGCTTTTGTTCCCGGACACGTTGCCGGTGACCTCACCAGCTTTGGTACCCTCTTTGCATTTGTATTGGTAAGTATTGGTGTATGGATTCTGCGTGTAAAATCGCCTGAAATCGAAAGACCATTCAAAACCCCATTGGTTCCCATTGTACCGATTCTGGGTGCCGTGGTTTGTCTGGGAATGATTGTTGCACTGGATGCACAAACCCTGAAAGTGGCATTTGCATGGATGGCACTCGGTCTGGTTGTATACTTCCTGTACAGCAAAAACAACAGTAAACTCCGTAATCAATCATAAACGAAGTCACTTGATTTTAAAACCCGCTCCCGTAGCGGGTTTTTTTATGGTCAATAGGCTTATTTTTGCAACCCGTTCATTTAAACATTTATTATGGGAAGGATTTTTGAAGTACGTAAAGCCACCATGTTTGCCCGTTGGGACCGGATGGCCAAACAGTTTACCCGAGTAGGTAAAGAAATTGTGATTGCGGTAAAAGCAGGTGGTCCTGACCCGGCTACCAATCCGGCCCTGCGTCGCTGTTTCCAGAACGCCAGAAGCGTGGGTATGCCCAAGGATCGTGTAGAAGCAGCCATCAAACGTGCGCAGGGTAAAGACACTTCCAACTACGAAGAAATCTTATATGAAGGCTATGGCCCCCATGGTGTGGCACTACTGGTTGAAACAGCTACCGATAACCATGTAAGAACCGTGGCCAACGTAAAAAGTCATTTTAATAAAGGAAACGGTGCCATGGGTACCAGTGGCAGCGTAAGCTTCCAGTTTAAAAAAATGGGAGTATTCAAACTCAACCCTACAGGTTTAAGTATTGATGACCTTGAACTGGAACTGATCGATTTTGGGCTCGAAGAACTGGGTGAAAGCAATGATGATAATGGTAACCCCATCATCGTTTTACGCTGCGCCTTTGTAGATTTTGGTAACCTGCAAAAAGCACTGGAAGACAAGGGACTTACCCCTATCAGTGCCGAGCTGGAATGGATTCCAACCACCACTGTTCCTGTCACCGACGAACAGGCTGAAGACGTAAGTAAGCTGATTGAAAGACTGGAACAGGATGAAGATGTGAATAAAGTATTTCATAATATGGGATAGGAGGTTGTAAGCTTCAAGCCACAAGCTACAAACAGTATAAAAAAGCTGTTGTTTTTTGAGAACAACAGCTTTTTTCGTTAAAAAAACAAGTTAATCTGGTACAATTTCAATTGTAGCTTACAGCTTGTGGCTTGAAGCTCGTAGCTTTCTTTGTAATTTTGCATATGCAAACACTCCAAACCTTACAGCATCCTGTGATTCTCTTTGATGGGGTATGTAATCTTTGCAATAGCAGTGTTCAGCAAGTCATTCAACACGATCCGGAAAGAAAGTTCCGCTTTGCTTCTTTACAAGGTGAACTGGGTCAGCAGGTATTAGCCTATTTTCATTTACCTGCCGATCAGTTCAATAGTTTTATTTTTTTACAGGATGGTCGGCTTTATTACAAATCAACCGCCGCTATTAAAGTTATGCAACAGATGCATGGTGGGTGGAAATGGTTGTCTTACCTGCTCTGGGTCGTTCCTTTTTTTATCCGTGATTTTTTTTATGATTTTATTGCCCGTAACCGATACAAATGGTTTGGCAAACAGGAATCATGCTGGGTGCCAACGCCTGAGTTGAGGGCCCTGTTTTATGATTAGGATACGCAGCTTTGGAAGCCTTGAGCCATGAGCTGCGGGCTTTGAGCGTTCTAAGAAATAAAAATGTGCTGCACCATGTACAACATATTCTTGTTAACAGATCATATTGCACTCAGAAAACCAATAGCTCGTAGCACAAAGCTCATAGCTCACAGCTTAAAATTAAAACTACTCAGCCATCAACGCTCTTACGGCGTCCATTACATCTTCGGCATTGGGTTTGGAGAAATAATCTCCGTCGCTTCCGTAACCAGGACGATGGGCTTTGGCAGTAAGGGTTTTCGGACTTGCATCCAGCCATCTGTAGCCACCTTGTTCTTCCATTACTTTGTTGAACATATAAGCAGCAGCACCACCTGGAACATCTTCATCAATAAAAATAATACGGTTGGTTTTCTGTAAGGAAGAGAGAATAATATGGTTCAAATCGAATGGTAATAATGTTTGCACATCTACCACTTCACAACTGATGCCTTCTTTGGATAAACGATCTGTTGCATCCTGTATAATACGCAGGGTAGAGCCATAAGATACAATGGTTACATCTGTACCTTCCTGTATAATTTCCGGAATGCCCAGCGGTACTGTGTATTCCAGTAAATTATCTGGCATTTTTTCTTTCAGCCTGTATCCATTCAAACATTCAATTACAATCGCCGGATCATTGGCCTGTAGCAGGGTATTATACATACCAACAGCCTGCACCATATTTCTCGGCACACATACATGCATGCCACGCAAAGCATTAATCACAACACCCATTGGTGAGCCACTGTGCCATATACCTTCCAGTCGATGCCCTCTTGTACGAATGATAACCGGACAACTTTGCTGACCACCTGTTCTGAAATGTGTGGTACAAACATCATCACTCAATGGTTGCAATCCGTATAATAAATAATCGAGGTATTGAATTTCAGCGATGGGTCTCAATCCACGCAAAGCCATACCAATGGCCTGCCCCACAATGGTTAGTTCACGAATACCGGTGTCCAGAATTCTGTCGCTGCCATGCTTTTCCTGCAATCCGGCAAAGCCCTGGTTTACATCTCCAATATAACCTACATCTTCTCCAAATGCATACACTTTGGGATTGCTATTGAATAAGGCATCAAAATATCTGTTCAAAACTTCATATCCATTGGCAGTGGTTGCATCAAAGGGAATCAATGGTTTGATCTCGGGAACTTTCAATGCACTTTTCGGCCCTTCGTTGTAAAGATGACTATTGTAGAGTTGTTTACTCTCATCCAGCAATGCAGTGCGCAGTTCTTTGAGTTCTGCTGCTGATGGGGATGATGGCGCTACTTCAATGGCCAGCGCAATCGTGCGTATTACATCGCGGCGGAGAGGTTCTTTATTATTCGCCAGCTCATTGGCCATCTGTTGCAACTGGTTGTATTTGTCGATATCATTCACCATCGACTGGCGAATGAGTTCACTCGCTCTGGCAGCCTGTTCTTTTATAGGTGCCACATATTTCTCCCATGCCAGATTACGACCTTCTCTTACTGTTTCTTTCGCTTCTGCCTCAACAGCAGCCAGTTCTTCTACTGAAGCCAGTCCGTTTTCGAGCATCCACTCTTTCATTTTTTTTATACAATCCCATTCTTTTTCCCATTCCAGCCGCTCAGGTGTTTTATATCGCTCGTGGCTACCACTGGTAGAGTGGCCCTGTGGTTGTGTAACTTCTTCTACATGGAATAATGCGGGTTCATGAGTTTCTCTTACTTTTTGTAAAGCTTCTTCAAATACTTCACACATGCCTGCATAATCCCAGGCTTTTACTTTATAAATATGAATACCATTGGTATCGGCCTGTTTCTGAAAACCTTTCAGTGCCGCAGAAATAGAGCCTTTGGTAGTTTGGAAGTTTTTAGGTACGGATATCCCATATCCATCATCCCAAACAAACACAGCCAGTGGCACCTGCAATACACCTGCCGCATTAATGGTTTCCCAGAAATGTCCTTCACTGGTACTGGCATCTCCAATGGTAGTAAAGCAGATTTCATTACCGTTATGGCTCAAATGTTCCAACTGGTCCTGATGCTTACTTGCCCTGAAACAACGTGAAGCAAAAGCCAGTCCGAGACCACGCGGCATTTGTCCGGCCGTGGGTGCTATATCTGAAGAAATATTTTTTCTGTTTGCGAGGTCGAGCCAGTTACCATGTTCATCCACAAATCTGGTGGAGAAATGTGCATTCATCTGACGGCCTGAACTAAAGGGTTCATTTTTAGGATCAGGATCGGCGTACAGTTGTGCAAAATATTGCTCCACACTTGCCAGTCCGGAAGCAAACATAAAAGTTTGGTCGCGGTAATACCCGCTTCTGAAATCACCGGGCTGAAAAAATTTAGACATGGCTATCTGCGCCACTTCTTTACCGTCACCGAATATGCCAAATTTGGCCTTTCCCGTTAATACTTCACGGCGGCCCAGTAAACTAACTTCCCTGCTCACAACGGCCATACGGTAATCTTCAATCACCGCATTTCTGAACCCGTCGAAAGAAAGCATATCGTTTTTATAACCCAAAGTAGAAGTTGATTCCATGCGACAAAAATAACATTACCTGCGGAATGGACTAACGGAAATTAGTTTTCAGGAAAAATTGTGGATTCAGGGCTTATTCCGGCATAGATTTGGTTAGTAAATACATATCAGGATCCTGGTATCCGGCATATATCAGGGCTACTAATAAAATTTTAAGGCATCAATAATTTCCCTGATTTAAATTACCCCTAACTTTGAGTAGACAAATAAAATAAACATCATATGAAGAAGTTTTTATTTCTGGCCATTTTGGGACTGGTTTCTACGGTAAGTGTAATGGCGCAGCAGGACATCAAATTTGCAGAAGCATCTTTCAAATTCGGTAAGATCGAACAGAATAAACCTGTTACACATATTTTCACTTATACCAATAATGGTGCTAAACCTGCAGTGATTGAGTTTGCAAGTGCTGAGTGTGGTTGTACTACACCTGAATACAGCAAAGAAGCGATCCTGAAAGGAAAATCAAGCACGATTAAAGTTACCTACAATGCTGCTGCCATGGGTGCATTCAGTAAGCGTGTAACAGTAAAATTTGCAGGTATTAATGACCCTGTAATTTTAACCATTGAAGGTGAAGTGGTTCCTGCCAAACCAAAACCAGGCGCAAAATAGTTTTCCATACCCTGATTGATAGTTGATATTTAAGTTAAGCGGCCCCTCTTTGGGGTCGCTTATGTTTTGTAGTGGTAACGCCTCCCTATCTTTGCGGCATGTTAGCCATTAGTCAACGCGGACAGGCCATGCCTGCCTCCCCCATCAGAAAACTGGTACCTTATGCAGAAGCTGCGAAAAAGAAAGGCACCAAAGTGTATCACCTGAATATAGGTCAACCCGATATTGAGACCCCAAAAATGGTGCTGGATGCCGTACGCAACAGTGATTTTAAAGTACTGGAGTATAGCCATAGTGCAGGCAATGAGAGTTACAGAAAAAAACTGGTAGGGTATTATCAGTCTGTAGGTATTGATGTGAACCACCAGCAGATTATTATTACGACCGGTGGCAGTGAAGCCATCCTGTTTGGCTTTATGGCCTGTCTGGATGCAGGCGATGAAGTAATTATACCTGAGCCCTTCTACGCCAACTACAATGGTTTTGCGGTAGCGGCGGGTGTAAATGTAGTACCTGTAACCTCACATATTGAAAACGGCTTTGCCCTGCCCCCGATTGAAGAGTTTGAGAAAAAAATAACGCCCAGAACAAAGGCCATTGTCATCTGTAACCCCAACAATCCCACTGGTTACCTGTACAGTGCCGATGAAATGGAACAGTTAAAAAATATCATCCTGCGTCATAATCTTTATCTTTTTTCGGATGAGGCCTATCGTGAGTTTTGTTATGATGGCCATCAGGTGAGTGCCCTGCATTTAAAAGGGGTAGATAACCATGTCATCATCATGGATACCATCAGTAAAAGATACAGTGCCTGTGGGGGCAGAATCGGTGCTTTTATAACCCGTAACCAGTCTGTATTAGACGCAGCTATGAAATTTGCACAAGCCAGGTTGAGCCCGCCCAGCTTTGCCCAGATTGCAGGAGAAGCTGCGATTGATCTTCCTGCCGATTATTTTGATACCACTAAGGCTGAATACCGTTCGCGCAGAGATTTGCTGGTAAAAAGACTCAATGCTATGGAAGGTGTTTTTTGTCCCAATCCGGGTGGGGCTTTTTATGCCATTGCCAAATTACCCATCGATGATGCCGATACTTTCTGCCAGTGGTTACTTGAAAGCTTCGACTATGAACAGCAAACAGTGATGCTGGCACCCGCTACCGGTTTCTATGGAACACCGGGATTGGGTAAACAGGAAGTAAGACTTGCATACGTATTAAATTTAGATGATATAAATAAAGCTATGGATTGTTTGGAAGCTGCCTTAAAAGTATACCCAGGTAAACAATAGACTGATAATCATATAAATAAGGGTTAATCTTGATAAGATTAACCCTTATTTAATTTATATTATTAAATTATTAATATTTACGAAATCTAATTTTTTTTGTATTTTTACAGAGTAATTGATGAAAAAATAATTAATTACAAAAAAATAAACTTTGAAATAAAAATTCTTTTATCTTTACTTTAGAAGCGGTTAGTAACGGTGAAGAGTGAAAAAAAATGTGATTTATCTTTTTTCTTATATGGCAAGCAATCGAAGACGTCCCCTGTTTCTACAGGGGACTTTTATTTTGTGCCACTTCCAGGTATTCACCTTTTTCATTTCGCAGGGTATAACAGGGTTTGGCATTCATGAGACCATAACGTCTTGAACCTTTCATTTCAAAACTCATATACACTTTTCCATTCTCCCGCCAGGCTTTTCCCCTGATTTCATTTCCGTCCCTGTATTCAATATGTTTGGCCAACCTCCCATTTAATGACCATTCCCGGAAATCACCATCATACCGGCCATTTGAAAAATGATACTCGAACCTCAGCTGACCGTTCTCCCACCAACCTTTATGTACACTATCTTTTTCCCCTTCAACAAAATACCGTTCAGATTCTTTCTGCCCATTATCAAACCATGTCACCAGCATACCTTCCTCTTTACCCTTATAATAGCCCTGCATGCGCTGCATGGTACCATTTGCATAAAAAGCATGTAAATGACCGCTGAACAAGGTATCAGCATAATACATAAGTCCGTTCACCAGTTTCAAACGGGGATCATCAGCTACCACCCCTACCGGTGGAATAACAGGATGCAGCTTTTTCTTTACCTGCTGCTGATTTCCATTACAGGCTATTAACAGAAAAACACATATGGTCAGATGCCATTTCATTCTTCCTGCAAACGTTTAATATCAACGATTAAATTGCGGATATCAGCTTCGGATGTGCCTTTGTATACACCCCTTATCCTTCTTTGTTTATCGATCAGCAACACATTCTCCGTGTGCAGAAAATCATTTTCCGCCTGCGCCTCTCCAAGATCCTCATCAGCGAAATAAGACTTTCTGGCAAGGGTATAAATTTCACTCCGTGTGCCAGTTAATAAATGCCATTGTTGCTGATTGATCTTATACTGTCTGGCATACTGCTGAAGCCTGCTTACACTATCTGTTTCAGGGGTTACGGAATGTGAAAGAATCAATACGCCCTCATCACCTTTAAAGGCTTCCTGTACCAATGATATATTATTGGTGAGTCTTTTACAGATACCGGGGCAATTGGTAAAGAAGAAATCAGCCACATATATTTTGTCTTTCACCGTTTGCTCAGTCACTTTTTCGCCAGACTGATTGATAAATGAAAAGGCCGGTATCTGGTGAATGGGCTGTTCTAATTCCTTTACAGTAAACCAATGTGGTGTAAAATCCGCAGTAACATAAAAAGGCAACTGATCGTCTGCTTTTTTACTGCTTGTACAAGCCTGAACAAAAAGGAAAAGAATCAGTAAACAATTTCTACAGCGCATTATTACTCTTTTGATGGTTTAGGTGCACCCGGAGGACCTTGAGGCCGCAAAGTTTTTTCAATCTCCAGGTATTTTTTGTACTGAGCCTCTGTTAAAGCTGCTTTAATAGAAGCATCACGCTTTTGTGCCAATGGTTCAATCTTAGCCTTGTCGGGCTGAGGTGGTGGTGGTGGTGCCTGCGGGCGAAGCTTATCAGCTTCTTTAAAGAAGGCACTAAAAGCATCATTTACCACAGCTTGCTGCTTCGCAGACAACTGTAGTGCTGTCTTCAGCTTTTCATTCACCCGCTTCAATCTTTCTTCTGCTGAAGGAGGTTTGGGTGGACCACCTGCCGGTTGTGCATGCAGCATAGAGCAGATGGCTATCAGTGTGAAGGCCAACAAAATTATTTTTTTCATACTTACATTTTTTATTGTGTTACGGTACCAGGTGTTCCATAAAAACCATTTCCATTAATGTATGGTGCATCAGCTGTAATATGATAATGATAAATACCATTGGGATAATCAGCTGTTACTGCAAAATGACCATGATAGGTATCGAGCTGGCTGCTGGTTAATACCAAACCATTTTCCATCGGACCATATACAGGAAATCCATCCAGTAAAAACCCAATCAGCGCGTTACGTCCCTTTTGTGCTGTGATATAAAGTGGTTCTACATGATAATGGTATTGCCCGGTTTGTTGCGGGTGACCATTATACTGATCAAAACTATTGATCTCATTGGTGAGTGGTGCATTACCTGCTGCATACTGATTAAACAGGGGTACCCCATTAATAGAAATGCCCATCGGCCCCAGTGAGGTAGCTACTGAAGAAGTGGCTTTTGCAGGATTGATCGGAATCTTAAATACATAACTCTGCGACTGTATACTGTTCGGATTTTTTGCGTAGTTGGGATTGGTGCCATTGTACGCTTCATATTGTGCATGGGTTGTTGCAAAATATGGACTCTTATGATCGGGTATACCTGTACTTTTTAATACGATATAATTTCCTTCCACCGATATCGTTACAGATGTATTGAACTTTTTAAATACATCGGGAACAGTAGCAGTGGTTCCTGTTCCGCTACCTGCTGTATCTTTTTTACAGGCCAGTATCAGCGAAGCTCCTGCAATAATGAGGCAGGTTGTTTTGAGCATAATATATTTCATAACAGCTTTTTCTTATTAGATGTAAAAGAGAGAACAAACCTTCGCTGCATCTCGATTATTTTTCAGGCGCGGGTCTTTCATGTGGTGGCGGACCATCCGGGTGCGGCCCTGGCGGTCTTCCATCACGCGGAGGTGGGGGGCCTTGCGGACCGGACAACATACGTAACACTTCATGTATGATTTCATCAAACTTTTTCTGCTGCACAGGCGTACATATGGATCTGATTTTTTTGAAATGATCGAACGTGATTTTTGAAAGTTCAGCATCGTACCTGGCTGAAACGGTTGCTGCCTGATCAATTTCAGTTGCAGTGATCCCTTCTTTTTCTAAAAGACTGAAAAAAGTTTCTTTGGCCTCTCTGTTCTTTTTTCTGATTTCCCGTGTCGCAGAGCGGTGCTCATCTCTAAACACAATGAGTTGCTGCTGCTGCGCACTATCCAGTTGTAATTCTTTTATCAAAAAAGTCATAGCGCCACCCTGTGGGGGAACAGCTTCTTCAAGGGGTACTTTTTTTGACCACCAGAAAACAGCTAGGGTTGTAACATTGAGTAATATCAATATTACAAATGCAACTGTGAGCCATTTATTTTTAGCAATAAAATTCATCGCAGGTTGATTTAATTATTGATGTCGACCGAATTATTCAGGCTATATTCATACATAAAACCTGACATACTTGCTTCCTGTTGCTTCAGGGACATTTTCTTTGCGAAAAAAATATCGCCTAGTGTAAAAAGATTCAATATTACAAGGCAGCCAACCAAGGCTAACACAGGAACAGGTTTCAGGATTAATTGCCAGCCGGTATTTTTTTGAGGCAATAATTCTTTTTCCATTCTGGCAGCCAGTCTGGTTTGAAAATAAACGGGCGCTTCTGCTCTCTTGATATGATCGAAGCAGTCTAAAAAATCGTTGTTATGTGAATGTTCTTTGTTCATATAATGGTAGATGAATGGGAGAATTAGTGTCTGATTTTTGCTAGTTTTCTTCGCAGGTTTTCCCTGGCCCTATGCATCAATGATTCTACGGCTTTAATACTCACCTGCAATATCTCTGCTACCTCTTCATAACTAAGCCCTTCGGTTTTCAATAAGAGGAAGCAAATACGCTGGTTTTCCGGTAATGACTGAATGGCTTTAAAAACAGCGGCTGCTTTTTCCTTATGTTCCAGTTGTATACCCGGGTGATGAAAATGTACAGGTTCATTAGATGAGTCGCCCAGACCAACCCAGGCTGCAAGTGTATGAATGCCCCTGCGCAATTTTTTTTTCCTTTGCCAATCAAGTGCCTTGGTTATGGCAATCCGGTATAACCAGGTGCTTAGTTTTGCCTCACCCCGGAAATCACGGATGGACCTGTATACCTGAATAAATACCTCCTGCGATACATCTTCGGCTTCCTGTTCGTCCTGAATAATGCCCAGTACGGTATTATATACCATATCCTGACTACTTTCCACCAAATGGCGAAAGGCCAGCTCATTTCCGGCTTTCAGTTGCAGAATCAGGTTTTCTTGGTTCAAACAGGGCTTAATTATATAATTAGACGTCTCAACCTACAAAATCCTTCGCCTATCGAATAATTTTTTTGATTCCCATCCTGTCTGACTAAATTGCCATAGAAACCCTTTTATCAACTGTTTAACAGCTTGGCAGCTTATAAAAAGCAACAGGCCGGGCAGTTACAGTATCTGAAGAAATATGATGAAAACCCTGATCACCTGCCTATGTTTCCTCATTTGCCTCACAAAAATCGGAGCGCAAAGCTACCAGTCTACCTATGGCTCTGCTTTTGCAGGTAGTACTTCTATTAAAAACAACCCTGCTTCCTCTGTTAATTCGGCGTACAAGTGGGACCTTACTTTGTTTACCGCTCAGGCCCGTATCAGCACCAATTCTCTTTTCATGCGTAAGGACTCCGCTTTTTTAAACGGAGGGTCACTGGCGCGTTTTCTCCATAATAACGTTGATATCAGTCTGCTCAATTTTTTATACAAACCCAATAACAAACATGCATTTGCATTCAACCTGAGGGTTCGAAGTTATAACCATGCACGTACTGCACCCATATTTGCCAGTGATTCCATCTATAGTATCCATGATTTTATTGTTCAAAACAGAACCACTCCTTACCTGGAAGGTTTTGTTACGCATAGTGGCTGGCTGCAAGGCGATTTCAATTATTCACGCATATTAAGCGAAACACATAACAGCAGGCTTACCGGCGGTGTAACACTTCAGGTAATGAAAAATATATCTGCTGCTTATGGACGTGTGAGTAAAATGAGTTACCTCGAGTCAAAAACGTCTACCGATACACTCTACACTTTTGTAACCGGAGGCGGTGCTTTTGGCTATTCATCAAACTATGATGAAACTTCTTCGGGCACTTCATCAACCGGTAAAGATTTTTTAAAAAATACCATCACTAATTTCGGACTCAGTCTGGGTGTTGAATATTTATTGTATGCAGAAGCTCCTACTGCCTACCAGCAGAATAATGCCATCAACTATCAGTGGAAAATCGGTGCTGCTTTAATGGATCTGGGTGCCAGCCGTTATAAATCAAGTGCATTCAGTTCACAATTCAGAAATGTTGATCCAGGCATTACAGATATGACCATGGATCAGAAATTTACCAATATTCAGAACGGACAGGATTTACGGGATTCATTGGCTACTGTTTTCAATAATGCAGACAGTGTTGGTGGTAAATTTAAAATCGGAAGCCCTACACGTCTGGTTATAAATGTTGATCGTTCATTTGGCAATAACCTCTATGTTAATGCTGATCTCAGTATTAACCTGCATGGCACTTCCGGTTATAAAAGATTGCTCACAAGAGAAATTAACCTGCTCACGATAACACCCAGATGGGAAACCATTAACTGGGGCTTTTATTTACCTATCCAATACAATAGCCAGGGGCAGTTTCATATAGGCGCCGCATTCAAAGCCGGACCACTTGTATTGGGTATCCACAATATTCAATGGGCCAAACAAATCAAAAACCTCAGTGGTGGCGGTTACCTGATGTTAAGTATTCATCCTTTTAATAAAAAGAAAGTGGTGAGCAAACTGGATTGTCCGGAATGAATTTAGTGAGCAGTGAGTAGTCAGTAGTGAGTAAAAGAAAAACACTCACTACTGACTACTCACTACTCACTCTTCTACGCGATCATCTGCCCTTGCCTTCCTGACAACTGACCTATTGGGGGGAAACGAAAATCTATTTTGGAGAATTTTTCTTTCAGCTTATTAAGTACTTCAAAACTCAGTGGATTCTGAATCAGCTCAATCACTGCTGAAAAACGTTTTAGCTTAAACATATCATCCGGGTCGATCGATGATGTAAGTATTACAAAGCGAACAGAAGGGAAGATATAAGCATATTTTTCAGCGAATAGCTCCATAAATTCCCAGCCATCCATTACCGGCATATGCAAATCGAGAAATACCAATTCCGGCACATCATTGGGACCTTTACTGTTGAGTAAAAAATGATCAAAAATCTGTAAGGCTTTTACGCCATTGACTGCAGTAATGACTTCTCCCGCGAATCCTGTTTTGCCAATCATTTTACTTGATACAAACAGAGATATTTCGTCATCGTTCACAACCATTACTTTCCTGAACATATACTTTTTTTTGGTTACCAATTACCTTTCATGCTTATATACTATGAAAATAGCTGGTGGATGCTGGACTTTCAGACCCGAAATCAGTCATCTGGATAATCATTGATTTCTATACCAAAGTTCGTTCGAGGAAAACCATCGTGCAATAAAGGTTATCGTTAAAAACACGTAGAAGAAAGAGCAGAAAAAGTAGTACAATCACTACATACACTACAAAAGATAAAAAAAACTGGTTCCGGAGTATTCCGGAACCAGTCATATACAAGGATATGATTCCTTTATTTAATTCAGTCCACCCTTACGTGTGGCTTTTGTGGGGCTGGGCCACTCACCTGGTTTACCTGTTCTTGGATTGATAGGCAATACACTCTTTTCGCGTGATGATTTAGCACTGTCTTCACTGGCCATATAGGCAAGTATGGCTGTTAAGATGGCATTATTACGTACATCATCAAATACGATCTTATCATACGTATCACGGTTGGTATGCCATGTATAGTTACCATATGACCATCCCAAAGAACTCAATGAAAATGCAGGTGCGCCGGCTGCAAGGAAAGATGCAAAATCAGATCCGCCACCTCCGGGAGAACCGGGGAAACTGGTCGTAATATGTTGGCGGATATCACCTGGCACTCTTGATAACCAACGGTTGATATACTCATAAGAATGCAGAAAACCCTGACCTGAAATATTGCTTACACGGCCTGTACCATTGTCCTGATTAAACAATGCCTGCAGGTTGTTTACAATTTCAGGATGATCTTCCACAAATGCTCGGGATCCGTTCAAGCCCTGTTCTTCACTTCCCCAATGACCCACTAAAATGGTTCTTTTGGGGTTAGGGAGGATTTTTTTCAGGATACGCATCGCTTCCATCATAGTCAGGGTACCGGTACCATTATCCGTTGCGCCTGTACCGCCATCCCATGAATCGAAATGAGCTGAGAGAATTACATATTCGTCTGGCTTTTCTGATCCTTTGATTTCTGCAATAGTGTTAAATGTTGGCTGTACACCTGTTTCTTTCGAATCGGCACGAACACTGATTTGTGGCTTGCTACCTGATTCTGTTAAACGATATAATAAACCATAATCTTCCAATGCCAGATCAACTGTGGGCGTTTTTTTGGTATTGGCACTGAAAATTTTATTCACGCCGAAACCATTCGACCAATTACACTGCACTACGCCCAAAGCACCTGCATTTTCGAGTGCTGCTGCGAGTGTACGGGCATTGTACCCGGTTTTCGATATTCTTCTGGCCCATGCCTGTGTTTGTTCTGTACGCTGTTTCTTCATTTTTTCAATCGACTCCTTGGTACCGAATTCATCCCAATTATAATCCGGACGACCTGTGGGTTGTGCCATGGATACCAGCACAAATTTTCCTTTTACAGAAGGTAGCCATTGTTGAAAAGCAATTGAATCTGCCAGATCAGGAATGATGACTGTTTCTCCGGTTACCGTTTTTCCGCCGGTACTCGGGCTCCATGCCAACTGTGTACCTTCCAGCGATTTCGTCCAGGGTGCTACCATATCAATATGGGTAATACCCCGATCCCATCCACGCCATTCGCCCCATTTTTCATTACGGGCAGTGATACCCCAGCCTGTATATTTCGCTACTGCCCAATCATTGGCCTGCTTCATTTTAGGACTTCCTACCAAACGGGGGCCGATGCCATCCATTAACTCATGGGCCAGTTTCTCCAGCTGAGAGTTTTCAGTACCTTCTTTTACTATCGCATCAACAGTAGCATCTTTAATGGATGGAGGAGCTCCTCCACCTGGTCTTTGAGCCATCGTTATGCTGCCGGTAAATAGTGCCGCAGTAACAAAAAGCGATGCCATATACCTGATACGGCCTTGTCGCAAAAAGTTGGTTTTGGTTTTCATGCACGTAAGATAACCAAACAGGCTGTAAAGCAAAAGCAGAATTATGGTTTAGGGATGAGCGGATGAATATGCAAGCAAAAGTCAAAAGTAAAAATTCAAAAAACACCCTCTCTTTTTGAATTTTTACTTTTGACTTTTGATATTTGATTTTAATTCCCCCCCGATACCCCTAATATAAGGAAGATTGAAAAAGTAGTTCTGCTCCCGCATATTTTGCAGAAATGCAGTCAGGGCCTTTTCTATGACCGATATATCTTTTGGACGGGCTCTACGGATATCTTCATGGGATGCCCGAAGGGATTTTGTATATGCTACCAGACTATCCCATCCGGCAGGTTTGGGAAAACTTACCAGACAACTGGTACTTTCCATTTTTTTATAGGGCCAGAAATGCCATCCGATTTTATTTTTTTCCAGCAGTTTTCTGAACGCAAGTATCCACCGGTCATCATTTTCTCCGGTCTCACCTACATATACAGGCACATTGTACCTGTTGCTGAAATCAACATACTCCTGTATCACTTCCTGTGTGGTATCGGTCCAATATTTATGAAAACTATAAACCAGCTTCTTGTCAAAAGGCTGGGAAAACATGGTAAACTTTGAAGCCCATTGTGCGCCTTCCAGAAAAATGAGGTGGTTTTTATCAACCTGCCTTATTGATGCTACTATTCGTCGATACAAAGGTTCCAAGAGTGGATTTAGTGAAGCCTGATCAAAAAAATGGGCAATAGGTTCGTTGAGTAAATCATAGCCAAGGATGATACTCTCATTACGATACCGGTTTGCAATTCTTTTCCAGATATCGATCGTTTTTTGCTGGCAGCCACTATCCGTATAAAGGAATGGATACCCATAGCTATTGTCGATATTATCACCCGTTTGTCCACCCGGCGCTGCATGCATATCGAGCAACAAATACAACTGGTATTTTTTACACCATTTTACAACCCTGTCTATATAATGAAAACCACGGGTACTATCGTTGGCTCCCAGATAAGACTCAAGTGTAAACAACCGATAGTCGAAAGGCAGGCGCACCGAATTAAAATTCATTTCTTTTAATAAACGGATATCAGCTTCGGTAATATAGGTATCAAGATATTGTTTCCAGAAAAAACTATTGGCCGAAGGACCTATGAGTTCCAACAAAGCCTGTTCTATCATCCATGGTGCATTTACTTTCTCAAATTTGAACATATAACCTTCCGGTAGTAGCCAGTTACCCAGGTTGGTACCCTTTATCAGCATCGGTTTGCCATCAGGAAAAAAAATTTGTTTGCCCCTGGCAGTAACGAAGCCATTTTGTGACTGTGCAGAAACCAAGAAGCAAACAAGCGTTAGTATGATAAAAAATCGCATAGTAAAAGTTTATGCATAACAATTTACTATATAAATAATGATTGAGGAACTGTCGCTTTCTTTTTCAAAGAAGAACGGCAGTCTCTTATGATTTTCCGGATAAAATGTAAAAAACAAACTGCCATTTGTCATTAAAAAGATAAGCTTTATCATATTTTCTCAACTTTCTGAATTATTAATTGTAATATTGACACTTTATATCGTGCATCTGAACTTGAGGCAAAACGCTGGTACCGGCAGAGCGGTACAACATTCATCAGGAGACCCATATATGGCAGTATATTGGTTCTATTAAGCACCACAAAGCCCCTTTCCAGGGGCTTTTTTTTACCATAGTAATTCTCTTATATCAATCAACTTTCTGTTTTGCGGTACCGTCTTTTGTATTCCGGCATAGTTAGCGGGAAGTATCGAACACCGGTGAAATGTGCCGAGATATTCAAAAATAAATTGTTCCTCGATATAATAACGTTGGTGCCGACCGTCTGATTTTCCGTTAATTTTTATTTCGACTGGCTGGCCTTCTTTCAAAACAGAAAGTTTATACGATGCAGGTCGCTTCGGATACCAGGGATAGTCTGGCCCATTGAAAAACAATTCAATTTCGTCATGACTTTTGATCTGCAGAAAAGTGATTCCCAATGATGTGACTGCTTGGGTATACAGATTTAACGAATCTTTCCAGTCAAATAACAGATCTCGTTCATTAACAGTACAATCGTCCAGTAGAAACACTATTGAATACCGGTTGATGGTTTCAAATGCAGGCTGGTTATCCGGGAGATAAAGTTCTCCTTTTGCTACATAACCACTTTTTGAATGTTTTTCCGGCCACCGCAACCAGTCGCGCCCATTTTCGGAAGCCATCTGTCCTTTTTCAAAAAGACCCGCATTTCTAAATACCTGAATAATTTTCAGACCCTTGGGCAGATGTATTTCAGTTTGCTTTTTCATACTTCAATAAAACTAGCCTAATAGAAAATAGTATCAGTAATAAAACTGATCCGCCTAGTATTATTATACTGGTTTACGATTGCAAAATAACGGGAAGTAATGCCTCGTCAATAGGTTTACTGAACATATCTGCTATATGAGGATGTGCTGCGGCTCTGTTTTTATCATTATGGTCAATACTGGAGCTGAGTAAGTAAATTTTTAATCGCTTTAATAGCAGAGGATGATCTGTTTGCAATAATTCAATAAACTGCCATCCGGTCATCAATGGCATATTGATATCTACAAATAATATCGTTTGATCTGGATCATCAACTGTGTTTTCCAGAATAAGATATTCCAATGCCGCGAGCGGGTTTTCGAAAACACTTACTGATAACCCATGATTATACAAGGCAATGATTTCCCGGTTAAGGAAATTGGCAACATAATCATCATCAATTAATATGATTTTAGGGTTATTCATTTAATTGCTGTAAATGTAATAACAATGCACTTCATTTTGCAATCAGATAAAATACTTACATCAAAAGAAAGTAGCATTTCGAATGCATATTTTTCATTAATCCTAATTTATTAAAAAGCTATTTTAAAACTAAAAGCAGGTGTACAACAAACGTAGTTATTAAAATATTGATGGTGACTCGTTTTATAAACCAAGCGATTTATGATTGTAGTCGTTCATTAAAAATAACTTCAAATAAATACCAATAAAAATCTGGAATCGAATCTGAGACCTCGAAGTATTATAAAAAAAGAGTCTTCTTGTGAAGACTCTTAATATTGTAGCGGGATCGGGAGTTGAACCCGAGACCTTTGGGTTATGAATCCAACGCTCTAACCACCTGAGCTACCCCGCCATCTGTAAATTTGCATTTACGGGGTGCAAATATAGGGGTTCGGGCTTAGTATGCCAACAATTTCGCAATCCTGTTTCCTACGGTTGTGGCATTGGGTAGCATGGCCGCTTCGAGCGCCAGATTGATGGGTACCGCCGGCAGGTTCAGCGAGCCCAGCACTTCTACCCTGGCATCCAGAAAATGATAGCATTGATTGCTGATACGGAGAGCCAGCGCCTCTGCAAAAGAGTTATTCTGCTGCTCTTCGCTCAATACCAGTACTTTCCCATGCTTTTTAACCAGCTGAAAAATCTGCTCTTCGTCTAAAGGATGTAAAGTACGCAGATCCAATACTTCCACCTGACCCGGGAAATTGGCCGCAGCCGCTTTGGCCCAGTAAACACCCATTCCATAGGTAATTACACAAACCGATTCACCTTTTTTCACTTTCCCGGCCTCAGCCTGCAAAACAATATTAGCCTTCCCCAGGGGTAAAATATAATCTTTGGCGGGTTCAATGGTTTTGGCATCTTCTGTTCCGGGCACCTTACTCCAATATAAGCCTTTATGTTCCAGCATTACCACCGGATTGGGGTCATGATAGGCCGCCTTCATCAAACCCTTCATATCTGCCGCATTTGAAGGATACACTACCTTAATACCTTTGATGGTTAATAAAGTACTTTCTACACTTCCGCTATGATATGGGCCACCTCCACCATAAGCCCCGATCGGCACACGCAATACCATACCCACCGGAAACTTCCCGTTAGACAAATAGCAGGATTTAGATAATTCTGTTACCAGCTGATTAAACCCAGGATATATATAATCCGCAAACTGTACTTCTACCATCGGTTTTAACCCAAGTGCAGAGAGGCCGGCTGTTGAGCCTACAATATAGGCTTCCTGAATAGCCGTATTGAATACCCGGTGATCTCCAAATTTATCGGCAAGTGTGGCTGCTTCGCGGAATACACCACCCAAACGGGCACCTACATCCTGACCATATAAAAGCGCTTCCGGAAATTCTTCCATGATTTCTTCAATAGCATGCAGGGCCGCATCTACCATTAATACTTTCTCTGCGTTTCTGGGGGTACGTTGCCCCTTTTCTTCTTTAACAGGTGTAGGTGCAAATACATGCTCTTCCACCGTTGCAGGATCAGGTTCCGGTGATGCCTGCGCCCGATGAAAATCGGCCAATACTTTTTCGGTGGCTTCTTTCTCCACTGCACTTATCGTATGTTCAGCAATGCCTACATCTATCAGCAATAAACGCAACTTTGGCAGCGGATCGTAAGAACCATGTTTTAACAGGTCTTCCCTGCTGCGGTAAAATTCTCTTCTTACCCCACTGGTATGATGCCCCAGCAACGGCACTTTGGCATGTACAAGCGCAGGTTTTCTTTCTGTTCGGGTATATTCAATGGCTTCTGCCATGGTTTCATAGCTTCTGATAAAATCACTGCCATCGCATTGCCATCTTTTCAACCCTTTAAATCCTGCCGCAAAATCATAGGCATTCATGGCACGTACTTCTTCTGCCGATGCGCTGATGCTCCATTGATTATCCTGTACGAGGTAAATAATGGGCAGCTGCTTCAGTACTGCAAACTGC
Organism: Sediminibacterium goheungense; assembly: GCF_004361915.1. Lineage (GTDB taxonomy): Bacteria > Bacteroidota > Bacteroidia > Chitinophagales > Chitinophagaceae > Sediminibacterium > Sediminibacterium goheungense. The sequence continues at coordinate 761,479 of NZ_SNWP01000010.1, forward strand.
ATGGCTTCACTCACTTCACCTTCAGTTACACTACCATCACCTAACGAACAAACCACAATGGGTAACTGCCCGTTTACAGAAGGCAGTTTTTCACTTTGTATTTTTTCAAGATACTGTAAACCCTGCGCCAGTCCGGTGGTAGGTATGGTTTGCATACCGGTAGCGCTGCTCTGGTGTATAATAAAGGGACGGTTCACATCTCTGCTGCTAGGATGGCAATAATAGGATCTGCCTCCCGAGAAGGGGTCTTCTTTTTTTGCCAGCAACTGCAACATTAGTTCATAGGGCTGGAAACCGACCGACAGCATGATGCTGTCATCACGGTAATAAGGGCTTACCCAGTCGCAGGGTAATAATTGCATACCTGCAGCCAGTTGAATGGCTTCGTGGCCTCGTGAGGTAGAATGCACGTATTTACAAACCTGTTTGTTGGCATCATAGGTATCACACATGGCTTTGGCAGTAACCATGTATTTATAGGCCTGTAATAATATTTCCGGGGTAAGCATCAACCGTATTAACGAGTCCTGGCTCTTTTTATTTGATCTCCAATTCAAACATTTTATCTTCTTTGAGATAACCTTCCAGTATATCTCCCACGACGCATTCTCCCACACCTGCTGGCGTTCCTGTAAAAATCAGGTCTCCGATATTGAGTGAAAAGTATTGTGAAATATGCGCAACGATATAGTCACAGGAAAAAATCATATGTTGAGTATTGCCATCCTGTACCAGTTCTTTGTTTTTACGCATGGAAAAAAGTATAGGCGAACGCATGGTATCAGATTGCAAGGGCACCCATTTTCCAATAACCGCCGACTGATCCCAGGCTTTTGCTTTTTCCCAGGGAAGTCCTTTTTTCTTGAGTTCGGCCTGTATATCTCTGGCCGTAAAATCAATTCCCACGGTTATGGCATCATAATAACGGTTTGCCTGGTGCTCCTGAACATATTTTCCGTTTTTGGATATACGTAATACCAACTCTGCCTCATAATGCAGCTCATTGGTAAATTCCGGATAATAAAAAGGTGTATTGGGTTGAAGCAGTGCAGACTTTGGCTTCATAAAAATAACCGGCTCCTCTGGCACTGTATTTCCTAACTCTTTTGCATGGTCTACATAGTTCCTGCCTACACAAAAAATTTTCATACACGTTGATTTAATATTAACCAGACATCATTTCGATCACCCGGCCAGCATGGGTTGATGGTTAATCAATGGGTTGAATTGGATAATATTGAACCTTACAAACGTTGAAATACAGCTTTCTATTATAAAAAATTCATATTATTTGCCGTATTCATTGTCTTTTCAAGTCCAATGGTAGCAAAAGATTCTATGATTTCTACCGATTTATCAATCTTCTGTTGCACAATCGCTTGCTCTTCGGGTAACCATCTGCCCAGTACAAAGTCTACCTGTCGGCCTTTGGGATATTGATTTCCAATACCGAAACGAAGTTTAGGGTATTGATCTGTGCCCAATGTAAGCTGAATATCTTTCAATCCATTATGGCCCGCATCTGAACCCGATCCCCTAAGCCTGATTTTGTTCAGGGGCAAAGCTAAATCATCTACAATCGTCAACGTGTTCGCCAACTCGATTTTTTCTTTATCCATCCAATATTTAAAAGCTTTGCCACTCAGGTTCATATAAGTAGTCGGCTTTATACATATAAAAGTTCTGCCCTTCCATTTCACTTCTGCTACTTCTGCCAACCTGTCGAGTTTAAAAAAAGCATTGTGCCTTAGTACAAAAGCCGTTACCACATCAAAACCAATATTATGACGGGTATGCCTGTATTCTTCTCCTATATTACCTAACCCGATTATCAGGAACTTGTTCATAGCACAACAAAAATAATCAAGAGTTGTATGTGAAGGGGAAATAAAAATGTAGGTTTCTGTGAATATCGTTTTATTTTCGGCTACCATTACCTGCGTACCCAATGAAGACACCCCTCTTATTTCAAAAAGCTATTAATATTGGGATAAGACCTGAACTGGATTTAATTGAACAAAAGAAAACCCGCTTACTCAACTTCATGGTGATACTTGGGCAACTTCACAGCCTGGCCTTCATCATTGTCAATATCATGGAAGGTCATTATTGGAACGTAGGACTACTCTCACTAAATGTTACCGGCGGATTATTGTTTCTTTTTATTAATTCTTATCACTTCATACAGACAGCTCGTATTATTCTCACTATTCTATCTACAGCCAGTTTATGCCTCAGTTCGATTATGTTTCAAAATGGAAATGAATACTATTTCATTACCAATCTGGTAGTAATCAGTTTAATATTTAAAAGAACAAGCGCTATCATCTGGCTCTCCGTACTCACTATTACCTGTTTTGTTTTTATAAGATTCACCGATACCACTCCGTGGATGCTGGAACCACTACCCCATTCAAGGGTATTTATCAATATGACGAGTGCGCTGATATTGGCATTTCTGGGTTTAATTTATTATCGTTTTGAGCAGCGTTTTTATGAACAGCAGTTACAACAAAGTCAGGTAATACTTGAGAAAAAAAACAGCGAGTTGGAAGAATCGAATACCACAAAAGAAAAATTATTTTCCATTATTGCCCATGATCTGCGTTCTCCTATTGCACAACTTAGAAATATACTCGACATGCTCAATAAGCAATTATTGAGTCAGGAGGACTTTTATAAACTTTCCGAACATATTTCTCTAAATGTAAAACAACTACAGGGTGGACTTGATAATCTTCTACAGTGGAGCAACAGTCAGTTACAGGGGATTGAGGCACATCCACAAAAAGTAGATTTCAAATCTACACTTGCACAGGTAATCTCACTTATGCAGGCTGAGATTGAGAATAAATCCTTAGGTATCCATATAGAATCTGAAGGAGGTCCTATCTGGGCCGACCCCAATCATTTACAACTGGTACTGAGAAACCTGCTTTCAAATGCGGTAAAGTACAGTTATAAAAGCGGCGTTATTCATATTCATCACTATACACTCAATCATGAAGTTATTATTTCTATTGCTGATGAAGGTGATGGTATGGATACAGAGATGCAGAAACAACTTTTCTCTGCGGCTAATATCATTTCAAAAAGAGGTACGCTGAATGAAAAGGGAACGGGATTAGGCTTAAAACTGTGCAAGGAATTCGTTGACAAAAACAACGGAAAAATATGGGTAGAAGCAAGAGAACCCAAGGGTAGTATTTTCTTTGTTTCTTTTCCGGCTACGATCTGAAAGGTGGATTGTTAAGAGAAAGCTGTTAGCCACTAGCTATTAGCTTTTTCAGTTAAAGTGAAAATTTGATGGTGGAAGCAAATGGGCTAAAAGCTAGCTAATGGCTAAAAGCTAAAGAAGGCTGCCCTTTCGGACAGCCTTCTTGAAACATATGTATAAGAAATTATTTCTTCTTCTCTTCTTTTGCAGCAGTAGCTTCTTCCTGCTTCAACTGACGCGTCATTACTACCGATGCGATAGGAATACGTGGAGAGTTCAGAATTTCCATGTTATCTGCTTTCACATCTTCTACACGGATATTTCCATTCAGTTCGAGATTGGTAATATCTACAGCAATGTTTTCCTTCAGATCCTTAGGGAAAGTTTTTACTTTCAATGCCTTCATCTTGGTTACCAGTTTACCACCTTCCTTCACACCAACAGATGTTCCGGTAAATTTCAATGGTAAGGTAGCCACTACTTTTTTGTTGTCTACCAGTTCCAGCAAGTCAACGTGAATGAGAGAATCATCTACTTTGTCGAACTGAAGATCTTTCAGGATGCATCTGTAAGTTTTGCCATCCACTTTAACTTCTGCCAGTTGGAATTCACTTGTGTAAACCAAAGGTTTGAAAGCCTTTGCAGGAGCAAAGAAATTGATCTCCTGTGCACCCCCGTAAATTACACCTGGCACGTTTTCCTGAGAGCGAATCTGGCGGGCGGCTTTTTTGCCATTTTCGGTCCTCAGTTGTCCTTCGATTGTAATTGTTTTCATGTTTAAAATTTTGGACGGCAAAAGTAAGGGAAAATCTTTGATTTTTAGCTATGAGCTGCCAGCTGCGGGCTATGAGCTGTACAATAAAAGTAAGACATTGTATATGTTATTGAAAATCAACAATATATACAATGTCTTACTTAATGCAGGTACTAAAAAGCTCGCAGCTCATAGCCCATTGCTCACGGCTTCCCTACCCTCTTCCTTTCAATTGAGAATGAATAAAGAGGCTGGTTATGCTTTTATTCTCGTAGGCGTTGCGGATGGCGATGGCAAACAGGTCGGCTACAGAAATCACTTTTATCTTGGTAGAGACATGGTCTTCTTTCAATGGTATGGTATCGCAAACCACCAGTTCTTCCAGCACACTGTTTTCAATGTTTTCGTAGGCTTTACCGCTTAATACCGGGTGGGTAATCAATGCGCGTACACTTCTGGCTCCTTTTTCCTTCAGCAGGCCTGCTGCTTTTGCCAGGGTACCACCGGTATCACAGATATCATCAACCAGTACGATATCTCTGTCTGTAACATCTCCGATTACCACCATGCTGGCGATTTCATTGGCTCTTTTGCGGTGTTTGTCGCAAATAACCATTTCTGCATTGAAATAACTGGCGATTTCGCGTACACGGTTGGTACTTCCCACATCCGGAGCTGCAAATGTGAGATGCTGCAGTTTCAATTGCTCAATATACGGTATGAAGATGGCTGAGCTATCGAGGTGATCAACCGGTACATCAAAAAACGCCTGAATTTGAGCGGCGTGGAGATCCATTGTTATCACCCTATCCGCTCCGGCTGCTTCCAACAGAGTTGCTATAAGTTTGGAGCCGATTGCTACCCTTGGTTTATCCTTACGGTCCTGACGGGCAAACCCATAATAAGGTATTACTGCAATGATTTTATAGGCGCTGGCACGTTTGGCTGCGTCGATCATCAACAGTAATTCCATCAGGTTATCGGTAGGTGCATAAGTGCTTTGAACCAGGAAAACATAATCGCCGCGGATACTTTCCAGGAAGATAGGCTGGAACTCTCCGTCACTGAATTTCTGGATATTGATTTTACCAATGGGGGCACCAAAACGTTGTGCGATTTTTTCTGCCAGCTTTTGTGAACCTGTGCCGGAGAAAATCTTGACAGATGGATTCATAATAGAGGGAATATGCGGCGAAGATAGAGATTAGGTTAAGAAATTATGATTTGAAAATTTCAATTTTTTTACCATGGAAAAAAATACCATCAAAGAATGGGCATCAGATGATCAGCCCCGCCAAAAATTACTTACCAAAGGGGTTGAAACCCTGAGTGACTCCGAGCTGTTAGCGATTCTCATTAACCATGGGATTCCGGGTAAATCTGCCCTTTCACTGGCCAAGGAACTACTATCTTATTGCAAAAACGACCTGAATATCATGGGTACTTTGTCGGTAAAGTCGATCTGTAAATTAGGCATTAAAGGGCTGGGCGAAGCAAAAGCCGTAACCATAACGGCAGCACTGGAGATTGGTTTACGCAGGCACCAACTCATTGTGAAAAAAGAGATCATTAAAAGCAGTGAGGATATTGCTGAATTTTTGCGGGCCAAAATGGCTCACAAGCCACAGGAAATATTTGCTGTCTTATTTCTAAACCGGGGCAACAGGATCATTACCCTGGAAACCGTTAGCGAAGGTGGTATTACGGGTACAGTAGTAGACATCCGTATTATTCTCAAAAAAGCCGTTTTACATGATGCGGTATCCCTTGTTTTATGCCATAATCACCCCAGCGGCAACCTGCAACCCAGCAGGGCCGATGAATTGATTACACAAAAAATTAAGGAGGCAGCAGCATTATTCGATATCCGCTTACTGGACCATATTATTGTAAGTACTGACGGGCATTATAGTTTTGCAGATGAAGGCAAACTCTGATAAGCAGGATGGGTAGATGTACAGGATGAATTGGATGATTAGAATGCAAGCTGCAGAAAACTTTCTCGGCAACCATCTACATTTCGGATCTGTATATCCTGTGCATCCACATCATCATGCCTTATCCCAGTTATGCCTGTGCAGTAGGGCCGCCGAAATTCATCGGTATTTCGATATGTTCCAGATCCTGTATGGTTCCATTGGCAGCTTCGAAGCGTGCAATATTTTCTTCCAGTGCTTTCATAAACCGCTTGGCATGCATAGGTGTGAAAATAATTCTTGACTTAACCCTGCTTTTTGGCGTACCGGGCATCACATTTACAAAATCGATCACAAATTCTGCATTGCTATGTGTAATGATGGCGAGGTTGGCATATTCGCCTTCTGCCATTTCTTCGCTGATTTCAATATTCAACTGGTTATTGGGTTGCTGTTCCATATGATGATTTAAGGATGACAAAATTAGGCGAAAATAAATGGTATCTGTATATGGGTATAAAAAAGAGAAGGCCGGTAAGAATACCGGCCGTTCTCATGTGCATGATAAACTATAAAAACTGAAAACGAGTGACTATTTATTCAATTGGAATTTACAACATTTTCCAATATCACTGCACTATTTATCCCACCAAACTTTTGCATTCATGGAATTAGAATTGTAAGACGCCGCAGCGCTTGCATAGTTGGTTGGGTTATACAGTGGTTCATTTGAACCGTATGGAATTCTTCTGGGAACAGCATTGGCTGAACCAGGAACAGCGGCCATGGTTGGGAAACCGGTTCTACGGTATTCAGCCCAACCCTGGTTACCATCAGGATAATAAGATAACCATCTCTGCTCTCCAATTTTCTGTGCATCAGAAGCCAGGCCGGTTAAAGCCACATCTGTCTGAGCCAGGTAGGTAGCAATGGCACCAGCATTGGTAATGCCCCAACGGTTCATTTCAGCTGTAATACCATTGGCATACATGGTTGCTACTACTTCAGTAGTCCAGCCAAGACGTGCAGCTTCAGCACGGGCCAGGAAAACCTGTCCGGCAGTCATCAGGTACATAGGCATGGTTTGGGCAGTAGTCGTAAAACCATAGAGAAAGCCAAAACTAGGATTCGCAGTTTGCCATGCAAGTGCATCCGCACGTGTTAATCCATAAGGAAAACCTTTAGAATTATTGGTGAACACATTGATACGAGGATCGCTTTTAGCTGTTAGCTGATCTGTTACCGTTTTACTTACTGCGTAGTCAAAACGCTGCGTAACCACATAGTAGTTATAGATCGGGTTACGATAGTTACCACCTGGGTATACAATCGCTGCATTATCTGCATTATTATCGATTACACCTGCAGCAATGGCGGCTGCGAACTCAGCCTTACCCAGTGTAGCATTTGCCTTAGACATACGCAGCGCTATGGTAGCGATGAGTGAGTTGGCAAATTTTTTCCACTTGGTTGTGTTACCACTGTACATGATGTCGCCCTGAACAGTTAAGCCACCATCAAATTGGGCAACTGATTCTTTCAGTTCTTTAATAAGGTCAGGATAAATCAACTCCTGCTTATCGTAGGCGATGGTTCCTTTACCTTTTAAAGCTTCGAAATAAGGGATATCACCATAAGCATCTGTAAGCATCCAGAAGTTATAGGCTTTCAGGATACGTGCAATAGCAATCTGGTTATTGTTAGAACCAAACTGGGCTGCTGCTGTCTTGGTAGCAGGATCTGTATTTACATTGATGATATTCTGTAAATCATACAAATCACCAGAATAGGTACCATCCCAGTTAATAACAGGGCTTGCATACCTTGAGATATCTGTATACTGGGTTTCAGACATGTACTGACAGTAAAGTCCGGCAGTGGTATTAATGGTACCACCCCATACATTTCCACCCGCACCAGCAAGAACGTTGGTTAACAGTGCTGATGTAATGGGAACAGTTGTTGCGTTAGGGTTATTATTGATGGTACCGAAATCATCAATACCCTTACTACAACCTGTAAGCAAGGTTGCAAAAACCCCTAATGCCATTGCGGCTCTTTTAAAATTCACTTGTGTCATATAAATGATATTTAAGGGTTTTAGAAATTAAGTTTTAAGTTAAATCCGATTGAACGTGAACCTGGCAGGTTACCATCTTCACCTTGTACACCACTGATCTCAGAGGGGTCGAAGTTTTTGGTATCGCGATAGATAAAGAACAGGTTACGTGCAATTACTGAAACTGATGCTCCCTGGAATACTTTTCCTATTTTACCCATTTTCTGGGTTGGAATAGCATAACCGAGGCTTAACTCACGCAGTTTTACAAAAGATAAGCTGTGAACGAATGGTTCAGCGATCTGCTGATAGTAGAACTGATGGAAATAGTCATATGCATCAACATAAACATCCACCGGCGTTTTTCCATCCGCAGCATCCACACCTCTTACACGAACACCACCGCCTGAAGCAACCGGGTCACGAACAGGGTTACCTTTATCGTTTTTACCTGCAGTTGTATTCAACAGACCAGAGAAGGTACCCCACTGCTCAGACAGAGAGAAGAATTTACCACCTACCTGATAATCAAATGTCATACCGAGGTTCCAGTTTTTGTAAGTAATAAAGTTCTGTAAACCACCTGTAAGTTTTGGTACAACAGAACCCCACTCTTTATTGGCATCAGCCTGATACCAGCCTAAACCACCGCTGAAACCATTGGTAGTAATGAGAGGCTGACCATCAGCATTACGCTTGATACCGCCACCCATCAGCATACCCCACTGCTTGTCTACAAAGTGGAAAGCACGTGCAAAACGGGTACCGAATGAACCACCAGCCAATGTATAGCTTGTTAAACCAGGAGCCAGTGCCCTTACTTTATTATCTAAGATATAAGCAACGGTTTTATTAAGTTCCCAGCTGAAGTTTCTTTTCTTCATTACACTAACACCGAGTTCCATTTCCAAACCGGAACGTGTTACGCGTGCAGCGTTGATGGTCTGAGAAGTAAATCCACTCACGCCACTTACTGTTACACCCAAAGGCTCATCTCTGTTGTCTTCATTATAGTAAACTAAATTCAGACGAACTTTATTTTTAAAGAAACGTAAGTCAACACCCGCTTCCCATGTAGTGGTTAATGCACCACGCAGGTTTGGATCAGGTGTACCGTTTGGTGTCGTCATCAGGAAGTTAGATCCCCATAACAGTGCGTTTACTGAGTAGTTCAGGTTAAGCGCGTATGGTCCGAGGGTCTTTGGTTTTTTACCCCATGAACCGAATACTTTACCAAAGCTCAACCATGAAATTTTCTTGGTGAACTCGCTGAATACAAATGAAGCACCTACAGATGGAGATAACAATGAGTTATTTCCTTTAGGCAGCGTAGAGAACCAGTCGTTACGGAATGCCCATGTTAAGCTGAGGTATTTTTTATATTCCACATCACCAAATGCAAACAATGAATTTGCCTGCTGATCAGACCTTGTATTGGTAATAGTAGGTGTTGTTTTTGAATTGCTGATAGCATACAGATCAGGTACGTTTAAACCTGTGTTAGTGTTAGCAGCAACAGCTCTGTTACGGATATTCAAACGGTTGGCACCTACGTTGGCAGTAACATCAAGATCTCCGAATTTCTGTGTGTAAGTAGCCACACCTTCAAAGTTCCATTCGTTGTTAACTGTATTGCTGGTACCATAGCTGGCCAGTAAACCTGTTTGTCCACCAGAGTTTTCCAGTACACTTGGTACAATGTTCTCCACATTACCACCAAACTGATCTTTACGGATCGCTCCTTTGAATTTGAAGTTTTTAGAGAATTTAACGGTTACATTCAGGTCACCGTATAATCTGTCTCTTCTTTGTGTAAGATTAATATTCTGGAAATAAGTGAAAGGATTGTACCAGTAGTTGGCAGCATACACACTGTTTTTAGGTGCAGCAGCACTCCATGAACCCGGGTTACGACGGAAATTCCATGAAGCAAAAGTTCCTACCGGTGTTTTCAATCCTGCGAGTTCACGCATGATATCAATATCCAGATCGCGGTGGAACCACTGGCTGAAGTTACCCGCTGAGTTATTGGAGTAACCATCATTAAAATCACCGCTGATGAGCTGGTTGGTATAGTTAATATTGGCTCCAACAGTAATGTACTGACCCATATCCATGCTGAATGAAGTATTCAGTGAGTGTCTGAGTGATTTACTGTTTTCCAGCATACCCTTGATGCTCTGGTTGGTATAAGAAACACGGAGATTGGTTCCTGCACCATTGCTATGTGAGAAACTCACATTGGTATTAGAAGTTACACCTGTGTTCCAGAAATCTTTAGCATTATTGGGTTGAGCGGTAAAGCTGGCTGTTTTGCCGGAACGTGCATGTCCCGGAATAAAAGCATACCAGGGAATATATTCTGATCCGTCAATTTTCGGACCCCATGAAGCATCATCGGTAAAATCACGGTAACGCTTACCATTTAATGCCTGCCATTCTGTTGGCATTCCGGCAACATAGTTAAAAGTTAACCATGGACCATCACCACCACCATATTCATTCTGGTACTGAGGTAAAAAAATCGCTCTGTCGAATGTAACAGACTGGTTTACTTCTACGCCCACACCTTTAGGCTTGCTGCCTTTTTTTGTGCTGATAACAATCGCACCGTTACCGGCACGGCTACCAAATAATGCTGTTGCGTTGGCACCCTTTAATACGGTGATATCAGCAACATCATCGGGATTAATATCAAATGAGTTGGTAATGGTACCATCTACTACATAGATAGCCGCAGCATCGCCCAGTGAACCACCACCACGAATACGCAGGAAACCCTGATCATTCAGTTTGGCAGAAGACTGGCCCCTGAACTGCACACCCGCCACTTTACCGGCCATTGCATTGTTCAGGTTTGGCTGACGGATAACATTCAGTTTTTCATCGCTGATTACCTGCGAACTGAATGGGGTAGTACGCTGTGATTTTTTTACACCGAAGGCACTGGTTACAAATACTTCTTCCAGTTCGCCCGCCAGTGTTTTAACAGTAATGTTCTGGTAAGCAGAAGAAGCCGTAAACTCGTAGGTTTCGTGCCCGACAGCTGAAACTGTCACTTTTGAACCCTGCTTAACCCTTAAGCTGAATTTGCCGGCATCATCGGCTTTAACGGCATTGTTGGTGCCTTTTTCCTGGATAGTGGCATTCGGTAAGGGACCCCGGTCATCAGATACCTGACCCTGTACCACCACTGTTTGCGCAAAGCTGGATAGCGTCCACAGCAATGCAGCAGCTAACAGTGTTAGACTTTTTCTCATGTGCATTATTTTAGAATGAAGAATAATTGTTAAAATGATTTAACAATTTCTGAGCGTTAAATTAGGGATGTTTTGTTAAAACGTTAAAAAAAATTTTATTTTCTTTAACATTTATGAAAATATTGCTGATTATGAGCTACTTGTGTTAAAAAAATAGAAATATGTAAAAAACAGAAATGTATTCACCCTTTATTTTCTCCTGAAAAAACCGGTAAAACGGATACATAAATCTGTTTTCAACTACAATTGTACTTCTTGAAATCTACGATTCGTTTGTTCTAACCGGTTATTTTACGAGAATTATTATAATATTCTAAATATGTAACTATGCCTTCTCAACTTGTTTCATAAAGTCAACCCGTATTTAAATACTTTTGCGCCATGTTAGTATTAGACGGAAAAATTGCAGCTGCAGCAGTAAAAGATGCATTAAAAACAAAAACAGCCGCATTGGCAGCAGAAGGTAGGAGAAAACCACACCTGGCCGCTATTCTTGTTGGCAACAACGGGGCCAGTGAAACTTATATAGCCAGTAAGGTAAAAAACTGTGAAGAAACCGGTTTTGCATCAACGTTACTCAGACTGGATGAGAACTGTACAGAAGCCGATTTATTGAAAATCATTACGAACCTGAACCAGGATCCTTCCATTGATGGTATACTGGTCCAACTTCCACTACCAAAACAAATTGCCGAACAGAAAGTAATTGAAGCCATCGATCCTTCAAAAGATGTTGACGGTTTTCATCCTGTTAATGTGGGAAAACTGGTACAGGGACTTTCTACTTTTATTCCTGCAACGCCTTATGGAATCATGCTCATGCTGGAACATTTTAATATTGAAACAAAAGGCAAGCATGCAGTGGTAATCGGAAGAAGCAATATTGTGGGAAGACCCATGAGTATATTACTCAGCAGTAACCTTAAACACGGTAATTGCACCGTTACTGTCTGTCATTCTCATACACCCGATCTCAAATCATTCTGTTTACAGGCAGACATTATTGTAGCGGCTTTAGGCAGACCCGGCTTTGTTACGGCTGACATGGTAAAAGATGGCGCAGTTATTATTGATGTAGGTATTACACGTGTGGAAGACAGCACTGCAAAAAAAGGTTTCCGGATCAAAGGCGATGTTGCCTACGATGAAGTTGCGGCCAGAGCTTCTGCTATTACGCCGGTTCCGGGTGGTGTTGGACTGATGACCATTGCAGGCTTGCTGAAAAATACCATGCAGGCATATGAGCAGAGAGCGAATAGCATATAGGTGATAGCTTATGGCTAATAGCCATAACAAATACTATTTGCCATAACCTATAGGCTATAAGCTATTCCTAACAATACATAAAATAACGACCATCAACCATAACAAAATACATACCACCACATTACCCGTAATGGAAGCTTTTTATACCCTTCAGGGCGAGGGCTTTCATCAGGGGCGTGCTGCATATTTTATCCGCCTGGGTGGATGTGATGTGGGTTGTGTTTGGTGTGATGTGAAAGAAAGTTGGGATGCGTCGAAACATCCACTGGTGAGCATTGAGGATATTGTGAAACAGGCCGCCTCATTTCCGGGCAGATTAGCCGTTATTACCGGGGGCGAACCGCTGATGCATCAACTGGATGAACTTACAGGTGCTTTGCACCAGCAAGGTTTTGAAACCAATATTGAAACCTCAGGTTCTTCTCCTCTTAGTGGAGATTGGGACTGGATCTGCCTTTCTCCTAAAAAATTTAAAGCACCCCTTCCTGAAATTGTGCCATTAGCCAATGAACTGAAAGTGGTGATCTTTAATAAACATGATTTTGTATGGGCCGAAACCTATGCTGCCCATGTAAATCCACAGTGTAAACTTTATTTACAACCGGAATGGGACAAAGCCTCTCTGGTAACACCCTTGATCGTAGACTATATAAAGGACCATCCACAATGGGAGCTGAGTCTTCAGGTACATAAATACATCAACGTTCCGTAATTCCAGAATTTTAACAAGCTCCTGTGCTGTTTTTTCCGAACTTTCGAATGTGAAAAACACGCATCGTATTACGGGTCTGCTGACCCTTCTATTTTCTCTGCAGCTTTCCGCTCAAACATATGAACCGGATAAAGTAAAAACGAAAGCACTGGCCCGCTATGAAGAAGCCATTATCTTCCTGAAAGATGGCGCCATAAAAGAGGCGGTTCCTGTATTACTCGATTGCATTATTATTGATTCCAATTTTGTAGATGCTTATTTATCACTTGCCGGTGCGTTGGGAGAATTGAAACAGTACCAGCGTTCTGTAACCCTATATGAAAAAGCAAAGGCTAAAGACCCTGCTTATTTCAACGTTTACCATCTCCCCTATTCTATTAATCTTGCCGGACTGGGAAAATTTGAAGAAGCGCTGGCTGCTGTAAATAATTTTTTAGCCATCCCCAACCTGAGTGAACGTGGTAGAAAGAGTGCGCAATACAGAAAAGGCACTTACCAGTTTGCCATTCAATATGCATTGCAGCATCCGGTAACAGATTATCAATTTGCACCGGTAAATCTGGGCGACAGTGTAAACGGACCCCGATCAGAATACTATCCTTCTGTAACGGTAACAGACAGTCTCCTCGTGTATACAAGACGAACCGGCGACCAGCGTGAAGATTTTATGCAAAGCAGCATCAGGGATAAAAAATTCGGAAAAGCAGTACTGATAAACGGAGACATAAATATTGAACCACTCAAAGGAGCCATCACAGTTTCACAGGATGGAGAATGGTTATTGTTTGCCGGAAATTTATCCGGACAGGGATTAGGCGATTACGATATTTATCTTTCACAATATACCCCACAGGGCTGGAGCGAACCTGAAAACCTGGGTCCTACTATTAATACTGAATTCTGGGAAAGTTCACCAGCCTTAAGTCCGGATAAAAGAGTACTCTATTTCAGCAGTAACCGACCCGGTGGCTATGGAGGAAGAGATCTATACATGTCTGTGCGTCAACCAAACGGTCGCTGGGGCAAAGCCATAAATATGGGCCCCGCTGTAAATTCTGCCGGTGATGAACTCGCACCTTTTATTCATGCAGATAACCAGACACTTTTTTATACTTCCGATGGTTTACCAGGTTATGGAAACTCTGACCTGTTTGTCATACGCAAAAATGATAAAGGAGAATGGGGTGCTCCGGAGAATTTAGGCTATCCGATTAATACTATTGAAAACGAGGGAAGCCTGGCCGTTTCTGCTGACGGTTTAACAGCTTATTATGCAAGCGACAGGAGTGACAGCCGTGGTAATCTTGATCTCTATAGTTTTCAACTGAGACCTAATATCAGACCTAACCGAACGCTCTATGTAAAAGGAAAAGTAACCGATGCGAAAACCAATCAGGGTATTCCATCTACTATTGAGTTAACAGATAATAACAGCAACCTCGTACTTATGAAAGTACAGACCGATGAACTCGGAGATTACCTTGTAACATTACCTGTAGGCAAGGATTATACATTTACCGTAAATAGAAAAGGCTATTTATTTTACAGTGAAGTGTATGCCTTAAGCAGAAAAGATGCAGACAGTACTTACCAGAAAAATATTCAGCTCAATCCTGTTCAGTTGAATGCCAGTTTTGTTTTCAATAATATTTTATTTGCCACCAACAGTTATACATTACCTGCCAACGGACTGGCAGAGTTGCAACAATTAATACAGGTATTACAGGACAACCCCACATTAAAAGTTGAAATCAGCGGGCATACAGATAATACCGGCAACCCGAAAGAGAATCTCAATCTTTCCACCAATCGTGCCAAAGCGATTGTTGATTATCTGACAGAAAAAGGTATTGAAAGCAGTCGTTTATCCTATAAAGGCTATGGCGATACACAACCGATTGCCGATAACAGTACAGAAAGTGGAAGGGCCAAAAACAGAAGAACGAGCTTTACGGTGACTGGTTTATAAAAGTACTCCTGCGTAAAAATCTATGTATAAATACCTGATTTTCGAATCAGCATTTGTATGACATTGTCGGGATGTATACACAGGAACAGATTTATCAGTTATCGCTAACCAGGATACCGGATCTCGGTAGTATTCTCACCCGCTACCTTATTGACCATTTTGGCTCCGCCACTGCTGTTTTCAGTGCGCGGCTGAAAGAACTGTCAGCTGTAGAAGGTATCGGTACCTACCGGGCCAGTCAGATAAAAAAATTCAAAGATCATTCGCTCGCAGAAGAAGAATTATCAGCCATATCCGCAAAAAATATTGAGCTACTGTTTATTACTGATGAAAAATATCCATGGAGGCTCAGGAATTGTCCCGATGCTCCATTGGTTTTATTTTACAAAGGAACTGCCAATCTTAACCATAACAGAACAGTAAGTATAATCGGGAGCCGTCATCATACCGAATATGGACGCTGGGCCACAGAACAACTGGTGCAGGCATTGCAACCCTATCAGGTAAGCATTATCAGTGGACTTGCCTATGGTATTGATGCGATTGCGCATAAGGCAGCATTACAGCAAAAGATGGATACGATTGGCGTATTGGCACATGGTTTTAAAACCATTTATCCCGGACTTCACAGATCATTGGCTTTTGAAATGATTGAACGAGGTGGTTTGCTTACAGAATTTTTATACAATGAATTACCCGACCGGCATCATTTTCCAAAAAGAAACAGAATTGTAGCCGGCATGTCAGATGCAACGGTGATCATAGAAACGGCCGTAAAGGGTGGCAGTATGATCACCGCTGATCTGGCTTTTCAGTACAACCGCGATGTATTTGCATTACCGGGCCGCATCAATGATGCCAAAAGCAGTGGTTGTTTACAGCTGATCGCAGAAAATAAAGCCACAGCATTTATCAGTCATACCCATTTTCTGGAAACATTGGGATGGATGGAAATAAAAAAGAAAAAAAAGGCAGAAAAGCCATTATTCTACGACCTCAGTCCACAGGAACAAATCATTTATAACTTATTACAGGAAAAACAACCACTGCATATTGATGAAATATACCTGCTGGGCAAACTCAGCAGTTCCGAAATGGCAGCTGCCATACTGAACCTCGAATTACAGAACATTATCATCCCACTACCAGGAAAGAACTACAAGTTGAGCTGATGGCGGATGGGTAATAGCTTATAGCGTATGGCTAATAGGATATAGCATATGGTTAATAGCTTATGGCTTATCGTTTGAAGTAATATTATGATCTACCATACACCATCCACTATACGCTATTCGCTATAAGCTATTACCCATACGCTACAAGCCATAAGCCATGATCCACCCCAAAATCATTTTTTGGAGTCAATATACCTGCTGTACTATCTTTGCACATGGCAACAAGAAAATCTTCTCCCCGTAACACCGCTGCCGCTTCCAGACTATTTGGCGAAGGGCTCACCTTCGATGATGTACTGCTGATGCCGGCTTACAGCGAAATTCTTCCCCGCGAAGTAGATATCCGATCTCAGTTAACCAAAGCCATCACTTTGAATGTACCCATTCTGTCTGCGGCTATGGATACCGTTACAGAAGCCGGTCTGGCCATTGCATTGGCCCGTGAAGGGGGGCTGGGTATCCTGCATAAAAACATGAGTATTGAAAAACAGGCAGAGCAGGTTCGTAAGGTAAAACGGAGTGAAAGTGGTATGATCATCGACCCGGTAACCTTACTGGTAGATGCTACCATTGGAGATGCTTTACAATTGATGAGAGAAAATAAAATCGGTGGTATTCCCATTGTGGATGCCGGACAAAAACTGGTAGGTATTCTCACGAATCGTGACCTGCGTTTCGAAACCGATAAGAAGAAAAAGGTAAAGGAAGTGATGACCAAAGAAAACCTCATCATTGCTCCGGAAGGAACCGACCTGAGAAAAGCCGAAAAAATATTACGTTCCTATAAAATAGAAAAATTACCGGTAGTCAATAAACAGGGTAAGTTGATTGGCTTGATTACCTATCGAGATATCATGCAACTCAGCAATTTCCCCAATGCCGTGAAAGATAACCTGGGTCGTTTATTGGTAGGTGCTGCACTCGGCATTACCCGCGATCTGATGGATCGCGCTGCAGCTTTACAACATGTGGGTGTTGATGTGGTAACACTCGATAGCGCACACGGACACAGCAAAGGTGTAATGGAAGCACTGAAAGCACTGAGAAAGAATTTTAAAAACTTACAGATCATTGCCGGTAATGTAGGCACTGCAGAAGGCGCCAAAGCGTTGGCCGACGCAGGTGCCGATTGTGTGAAAGTGGGTATTGGTCCGGGTTCTATTTGTACTACACGTATCGTAGCAGGTGCAGGTGTTCCACAATTAACCGCGATCATGGAAGCCAGCCAGGCATTAAAAACCAAGGGTATTCCAGTCATTGCCGATGGTGGTATCCGTTATACTGGTGATATGGTGAAGGCCCTCGCCGCCGGTGCCAATATGGTAATGATGGGTAGCGTATTTGCAGGCGTTCAGGAAAGTCCGGGTGATACCATCATCTATGAAGGAAGAAAATTCAAAGAATACCGTGGCATGGGTAGTCTGGGTGCTATGAGTCAGGGAAGTGGCGACCGCTATTTTCAGGATGTAGAAGACGATATCAAAAAATTTGTACCGGAAGGTATTGAGGGCCGCGTTGCCTATAAAGGTAGCCTGAGTGAAATTGTATATCAATATGTAGGTGGTCTGAGAGCTGGAATGGGTTATTGTGGTGCCAAAAACATAAAGGCTTTACAGCAGGCTACTTTTGTAAAGATTACCAATGCAGGCATGAAAGAAAGCCATGCACACGATATTGATATTACCAAAGAGGCTCCCAATTACAGCCGTAAATAAAAATATAATCATCCGTTTTGGAAAGAGCGCTTTATAAGAGGCGCTCTTTTCTTTTTTATTCCGAACTTAGATTTCAAAATATAGTGATTTGAAAAAATCTTTGTTTTTCTTAAGCACGCTGAGTGGTTTATTACTTTTTGCGGCCTGGCCCACATCGCCGCTTATGCCCTTTATTTTTATTGCATGGCTCCCTCTTTTAATAGTTGCCGATCAGGTAAAAACGGCTCCCCGTTTTTTTGGTCTTGCTTTCTGGGCCTTACTCATCTGGAACAGTGGTACCACCTGGTGGATGTGGAACTCTACAGATATAGGCACCATTGCTGCCATTATGTTTAACAGCATGCTGATGACTTTCCCATGGTGGGGCTATTTTCATTTGAAAAAGAAAGGAAAAAAAATCGGTTATACCTCTCTCATTGCTTTCTGGATGTGTTTTGAGTACATACACCACAACTGGCAATTAAGCTGGCCATGGCTCACATTGGGTAATGTATTTGCTTCTTATCCCGATACCATACAATGGTATGAATATACCGGCGTTCAGGGTGGAACTTTATGGGTGTTACTGGTAAATATTCTTTTGTATGAATGCTGGCTTTCATATCAACAAAAATCGTTCAGCAAAAAAAAGGGGATTGCAGTCATCCTGCTTTTGTTGCTACCCGTATCAGTTTCTTATCTTATAAAACCATCTCTGACAAAAGAAGCTGTTCAGGATAATATCGTCATCGTGCAACCAAATATTGATCCTTACGGAAAATTCAATGCAGGATCCGGTGCAGAGCAGATACAGCTACTCCTCAATTTATCAAAACAGGCCATTGACAGTCATACCAAAATGATCATCTGGCCCGAAACAGCGATGAGTATTGCAGATTGGCAAAACAATATCAGTAACAACCTCTATTACCAACCCGTATTTGCGTTCAGTCGTGAGCATCCTGCTATCCATATAGTTTCAGGAATTGAAACTTTTAAAAATTATGGAAGAGAGAAAGCAACCGCTACTGCAAGAGAAGCGGGTGATGGCAGTTACTATGATGCCTTCAATGCAGCGGTGCATATCCGTAACGGAGAGGCATTGGGGTTTTATAACAAAAGCAAACTGGTACCCGGTGTAGAATCCTTACCCACTTTTCTGAATTTTATGGCACCGGTTTTTGAGCAGTTTGGTGGTACTACGGGTGGCTATGGCAGATCGGAATCTGCCGAAGTCTTCAGCACCGGCGCCAACAGCTATGTTGCAGCACCGATTATTTGTTATGAAAGTGTATATGGCGAGTACGTAGGTGAATATGTAAAAAAAGGTGCGAATATCTTAACCATCATGACCAATGATGGCTGGTGGGGCAACACGCCTGGTCATAAACAACATTTGGCATATGCTGGACTGCGCGCTATTGAAACAAGAAAATGGGTAGCCAGAAGCGCCAATACAGGTATATCTGCAGTAATTGATCCTACCGGTGCTGTGCGCAGCAGCGAGCCCTGGAACAAAATGAGTACTATTAAATATGCGATACCGGTAATAAACGGAACATCTTTCTATGTTAGCATGGGTGATTACTTGTATAAGCTTGCGTCGCTGCTGAGTATGTTGCTGATACTGCTGAAAATCAAAGATCGTTTTATAAAAAGTAAAGCATGATGCAAAAAAACTGTACCTGGTCTGGCGGCACCATTGCGTATACAATATACGGAGAAGGTATTCCCGTAGTACTATTACATGGTTTTGGAGAAGACAGTAGTATCTGGAACAGACAGGTTGGTTTTCTGCAACAGCATTGTAAACTGATTGTACCGGATTTACCCGGAACAGGAAACTCGCAGTGGGGAATCGTGAATGGTGAATGGTCAATAGTGAATAGAGCTGAAGATTCATTGACCATTGACCATTCACCATTCACGACTCCTTCCATCGATCATCTTGCCTATGCTATTTACGAGCTTTTGTTACAGGAAAACATTCTTTCCTGCTATCTTTTTGGGCATAGTATGGGAGGGTATATTACTCTGGCATTGGCTGAAAAATATCCTTCGTTACTAAAGGGTTTCGGGCTCATCCATTCCACAGCTTTTGCCGATAGTGAGGAAAAGAAAAAAAACAGAGTAAGGGGTATCGAACTGATGGAACAATACGGAGGCTATTCATTTTTAAAAACTACCATCCCGAATCTGTTCGGTCAAAAATTCAAGGAAACCGATAGCCCGTCCATTAACCAACTCATGGAACAATCAAAAGCTTTCTCAACCCTTTCCTTACAGGCTTACTACTATGCCATGATGAAGCGCCCCGACCGAACTCATATATTAAAAGGCAACCCCTTACCCGTTTTGTTCGTAATGGGCACTGAAGATGTAGCGGCACCCTTAAACGATGTTTTACAGCAATCGCATCTTCCTTTAATATCGTATATTCATATACTGGACGGTATTGGTCATATGGGCATGTGGGAATCAACAGACAGGATGAATCAGTTGCTTTTATCATTTATTCAACAATAGTATACCCCTTTTATGAAGAAATATTTCTTCATAATCATCCTTCTGCTGAGCACAGTAACCACCTTTGCACGACATGTGGCGGGAGGTGAATTGTATTATGAGTACCTGGGATCGGGTACATCACCAAATACCAGCAGTTACCGAATTACACTTCGTTTGTTTCGTGAATGTTCATCACCAGGTCCATTTTTAGAAAATGAAAGGGTTTCTGTTGGCATCTATGATAACAGTACGCTTGTTAGTGAATTATCATTGCCCATCCAGGGAAGTGTAAATAAGTTACGTTTAAAAACTGAATTGTTTCAGTGTCTGGTAGGTAACCCTGAAGTTTGTTATGAGGTAGCTATTTACTCCAATGTTATCAGTTTACCGAATAACCAGAATGGTTATGTATTATCCAGGCTTGGTTGTTGCAGGATTGACCGTATTTCCAACCTCGCTACACCGTTAAGTGTAGGGAGTAATTATATTACCAGAATCCCCGGCACTGCCATACTTCCTGAAGAACACAATAGTAGTCCGCAATTTCGTGTACGTGATACCGCATTGGTATGTACCAACAAAAAATTCATCCTCGATTTTGGTGCCACAGATGCTGACAAAGATGAACTTACTTATTCTTTCTGTGAAGGTTTTACGGCAGCCAGTGGTAGTAATAATACAGCAGTACCCAGAACACTGTCACTCGAGCCACTGTCCTATGCCGCACCTTTCAACGGGAATCAGCCATTAGGTGATAAGGTAAGTATTGACCCTGTAACAGGTATTATTTCCGGAACAGCGCCTGCGGGTGGCCAGTACGTGGTAAGTGTATGTATTACAGAATGGCGCAATGGCAGGGCCATTGCAGAGCACCGCAAAGATTTTATCCTGAAAGTAGATGATTGTGATTTAATAGAAGCCGATCTTCCCGATAAAATTATCAAGTGCGATAATAATACGGTATTGTTTCAGAATGGCTCTACTTCATCGGCCATTACTTCTTATGCATGGGAGTTTGGTGTACCTTCTTCTCCCAATAATTTCTCTACACAAGCCACTCCAACATTTGTGTATCAGGATACGGGAAGATATATGGTACGTTTAACGGTAACTGGACCTGAAGGATGTATTGGCAACGACAGTACTGAGGTACTGGTATATCCGGGTTTTAAAACAGATTTCAATAGCACGGGCAATTGCTTTCAGAATCCTTATTTATTTTTTGATGCCACTACTGCTGTGTACGGAGTCGTTAATAAATGGAAATGGAACTTTGGGGTAGATACCACACTGGCTGATACTGCCATACTAAAAAACCCTTCCTACAAATATGTAAAGGGCATGAGCGTTTTTGTTACGCTGGTTTCAGAAAGCAGCAAAGGCTGTATTGATAGTGCAAGAAAAGCCATTACCATCAGAGATAAGCCCTTGATCAATTTACCTTTCAGAGATACTGTAATCTGCAGCGTAGATAGTTTGTTGATTCCTGTTACGGGCAGCGGTACATTTAACTGGTTACCCAATAAAAACATACTGGCTGCAAACACCAACCGACCGGTTGTGTTTCCGAAAGACACCACGAAATATATTGTTACCATGCAGGAAAATGGTTGTACCAATTCGGATACCGTTACGGTGAATGTGGTAAATTTTATTTCCGTTACACTAGGTGCAGATACTACTATCTGTCAGACTGATACATTTATTTTACGACCGAATACCATTGCCAGTTCTTTTGTATGGACGCCAGCCACTTCTTTGAATAATCCGGGCATTAAAAATCCGGTCGCAAAGCCACTCAGCAATACTACTTATACGGTTACAGGTAATCTGGGTAGATGCCAGGCTACAGATCAGATCAATGTACATGTAGCACCCTACCCCAGGGTAAATATCCTTACACAGGATACAGTTATCTGTTATGGCAGCCGTGTACAGCTAAACGGAACTTTTACGGGTACCCAGTATCGCTGGACACCCACAAATTCTTTGTTCAATGCTGCTACATTAAATCCACTGGCGGGCCCTTCTCAATCCACTGTATATACTTTATCCGTAAGAGATACCCTTTCAGGCTGTCCTAAAACAGTCACAGATTCCATCCGTATCCATGTCATTCCTTTTATACAGGTAAATGCCGGAAGGGATACCACTATTGTTCCTGACCAGCCCTTACAATTACAGGCTTTTACATCATCAGGCACTCAATATACATGGACGCCCTCATTGGGTATGAATAATACTACGATACTCAATCCGGTTATTGTATTGGGTGATGACATAGATTCTGTTGTTTACCGGCTCCGTGTAAGTGACCTGGGGGGCTGTTATGGTGAAGATGATATAAAAGTGAGGGTATTCAAGGGGAAACCTGATATTCTGGTACCCAGTGCTTTCACACCCAATGGCGATGGAAACAATGATCTCTTTAAACCCAATCCTGTGGGTATTTCCCAATTACAGTATTTCAATATTTACAATCGCGCCGGGCAACTCATCTACAGTACCCATGAACAGGGCAAGGGATGGGATGGTTCCTATAATGGACTGAAACAACCTTCCGGTACCTATGTATATATGGTACAGGGGGCGGATTTTACAGGGAAGACCGTTTTCCGTAAGGGTACGGTGGTATTAATCCGTTAGACTTTCTAATCAAGGCAACGATTCAGGCAGATGGTATGTCAAAACCATGTATCTGTCGATTATTTGACAGGCAAAGCAGCAAAATACATCCTATCCCTATCTTTAAAGGGTGTTGTAAACCCGTTAAAAACAGTGATGATTGATTTCACATGTGAGATGGGTTGTATTTTCACGGTTTAATTGAGAAATCCCTAATTGATATTGTCCGGATCAGTTCATGAAGAAATTAGCTATTTTATTATTCATTTTTTTTATTGCGGGTGCTGCAGAAGCTGCTCACCTGAAAGGTGGCTGGATTCAGTATGAGTATCTTGGTCCTGGTGCTAGTGCCAATTCTTCCAGATATAAAATAACTGTTCGTCAATACCTGGACTTTAATTCTTCAGCCGGGCAAGTAGATGCATTTGTGGCCATTGGAATTTTTAATGGTTTAACCAATGCAACTGTACAAACAGTGAATGTAAATCTAACCAGTACAGAAATGCCTGAAAAAACTGATTATGATTTATGTCTGAATCCAAGACCTCCCAACCCTCCGGTAAGATTCAGAATTGATAAATATGAAACGACTGTTGAGCTCCCCAATATTAATGGCGGATACACACTCGCCATTCAAAGATGCTGCCGCATCAACGGCATTGTAAATGTTAGTAACTCAGCTTCAGTTGGTGTTACTTATACAACTAAAATTTCCGGAATTATTAATGGCATTGATTATTCTGCAAATAGTAATCCGGTTTTCGTTCAAAGAGATACAGCACTTATTTGTTTTAATGCTCCTTTTACTTTTGATTTTGCTGCTTCAGATGCAGATGGAGATAGTCTTGCCTATAGCTTTTGTGACGGAGTAAATACCCCAACAACCGAAGCTAAGCCTTTGAGTCCAAGCAATCCACCTTATCCGAATGTACCTTATTCTCAAAATTATTCTGGGAATAGCCCCATGGGGCCTACTGTAAACATTAACAGAAGAACCGGTTTGATATCTGGTATTGCACCATCTACCATTGGTGATTATGTAGTTGCTGTTTGTGTTGAAGAATATAGAAACGGCGAATTGATTGGTACAACAAGAAAAGAGATACATATTACAGTTGGTAACTGTACGTTGGCAGGTGCCAGTCTGAAACCCAGTTATATTACCTGTGATGGTTTTACCATGAGTTTTCAAAACGAATCTACCAGTTCTAATATTACAGGTTATTTATGGGACTTCGGGGAAAGCAATGCTCCCGTTTCAACCAATCCAACACCAACACATACTTATAAAGACACAGGCACCTATACACTAAAACTAAAAGTTACCAGTTCAGGCGGATGCCAGGATTCAACAACGGCGCAGGTTCGTGTGTATCCTGGCTTTATACCTGATTTTACGGTTCAGGGTACCTGTTACCTCAACACCTATAATTTTAAAGATGCCACCACCACTGCATATGGCGTGGTAAACAGCTGGCGCTGGGATCTCGGCGACCCAACTACCATCGCCGATACCTCTACCAGAAAAGATACTGCCTGGAAATATAACACCCCACAATCGGTACAGGTAAGGCTTATTGCCAGCAATAGCAAGGGTTGTGTAGACACAGTTGTAAAGACCATCAATATTCTGGATAAACCCATCGTAAACCTTGCTTTCAGAGATACGCTGATCTGTAGTATTGATACCCTGCGACTCAATGCAACCGTTGGAAACGGTTCTGTAGCCTGGGTACCAGACAGGGCAGCGAGTATCGCCAGGATGTCGGGGAACAATACGCCCAATCCATTGGTATACCCCGTTGATACAACCCGGTATATAGTAACGGTAAATGATAATGGTTGTATCAACACAGATACAGTTACCGTCAACGTACTCGACTTTATTGATGTTGAACTTGGCCCGGATACATCTATCTGCAGAACCGACCGGTTTACGCTAAGTCCGGTAAGTGATGCGTTGAGTTATCAGTGGACTACCTCAACAGGTATTCCGATAACGGCGAATACAAAATACCCAACCGTACAACCACTGGTAAACACTACCTATTATGTTACGGCCAACTTAGGTTATTGTCAGGACAGGGATTCTGTTTTCGTATTGGTGGCACCTTACCCACAGGCCGTGGTGAGAAGTGATACTGCCATTTGTTTTGGCGACCGTGTGCAACTCGAAGGAAGTATTGTGGGGGCAGGTTTTATATGGTCGCCTTCCAACTCCATCATTAATGCCAATACATTGTTTCCGGTTGCGGGCCCTTCCAAAACTACGCAGTATGTATTAACGGCCATAGACACCATTGGCTGCGACAAGCCTGTTTCTGATACTGTTACCATCACGGTGATTCCACCGATTAAAGCCTATGCAGGCAGAGATACGTTCACGGTTGCTGGCAGACCCTTACAATTATCGGCATCTGGTGGCAACAATTATCTCTGGCGACCCACCACCGGTCTTGATAATCCAAGCACCGATGCCCCTATTGCTACTTTACCGGCCACCATCGACTCTATCCGATACATTGCAAGAGTAAGTAGTGGCAACTGTTTTGCAGAAGATGATGTACTGGTGCGGGTGTTTAAAAACGGTCCAGACTTATATGTACCTTCTGCCTTTACACCCAATGGCGATGGATTGAACGATATTGTTCGTCCGGTAGGTGTTGGCATCGCACAGTTACAGCATTTCAGAATTTATAATCGCTGGGGGCAACTACTCTATACAACTTCTCAATTCGGACAAGGCTGGGATGGCAGCTATAATGGCGTAAAACAACCCGCAGGTACCTATGTGTACGAAGCCATAGGAAACGACCAGTCTGGCAACCGTGTTTACAGGAAAGGAACTTTGGTGTTGATCAGATAGCATTTGGCCTATGGCTGATGGCGTATAGCTGATAGCAACTAATTACAGGTATTTGTTGAACAAAAGTAACAACCCTGCTATTTGCCATGATCCATAAGCTATTTACGATATGCTTACCTTTGCATCATGAATAAAACTATCCTCATTACCGGTGCAACTTCTGGTTTCGGAAAAGCCATTACCTATAAATTTGCCGCTGCAGGATGGAACTGCATCATCACAGGCAGAAGAGCTGATCGCTTACATGAAATTACTGCTGAACTTGAAAAAAATTATTCGGTTAAAGTATTACCACTTGTTTTTGATGTGCGGGATCGTAAAGCCGTAACAGATACACTTACTGCTCTTCCACAGGAATGGAAAGCCATTGATGTACTGGTAAACAATGCCGGACTTGCCTTAGGCAGAGACAGTTTTGAAAATGCAAATCTGGATGACTGGGATACCATGATTGACACGAATGTAAAAGGCTTGATGTATGTAACCAAAGCTGTTTTACCTTTTATGACCGATCGTAAAACTGGACATATCATCAATATCGGATCAACAGCCGGAAAGGAAGTGTATAAAGATGGTAATGCCTACTGCGCCAGCAAACATGCAGTAGATGCTATTAGTAAAGCCATGCGTATCGACTTGCTGCCATACGGCATAAAAGTAACTGCCATTCATCCCGGTGCAGCAGAAACAGAATTCTCTATTGTGAGGTTCAAAGGCGATGATACAAAAGCGAATGCCGTATACGATGGCTATAAAGCATTACAGGCAGAAGATATTGCAGAGATCACTTATTACACGGCAACCCTACCCACACATGTTTGTATCAATGATCTGGTAGTAACCTGTGTATCGCAGGCGAATTCTTTTTATCTACACAGATAATTTGAAAATTAGGGAATTTGAAAATTTGAAAATGCAAGAAATCTTTTATGCTTGGCGACCTCATTATTTCACGCCGTGTATTCGTTAATAATAAGATCATACCTTCTTATTTTCAAATTTTCAAATTTTCAAATTGATAAATTATTTCTTCTACAATTTCCGCAGCCGGCTTGATATTATGGATCAGCGCACTCACCTGTCCTATTTCCAGTTCGCCTTCCTGCATATCACCTTCAAACATTCCTTTTTTGGCGCGGGCACGACCTAATATATTTTTTAATTCTTCTTCTGATGCACCACGCAATTCAGCTTCTCTGATTTCTTCCGCAAATTTGTTTTTTAATAAACGCACCGGTACCACTTTTTTCATGGCTAATTGCGTATCACCTTCCTGCGCTTTTACAATGGCTTCTTTAAATGCCAGGTGAGAAGAGGCTTCCGGCGTGCATACAAAACGGCTACCGATTTGTACACCCTCTGCTCCCAGTACCATCGCTGCTTTCATTTGCCTGCCTGTAGCAATACCACCGGCTGCGATTACAGGAATTTTCACCACTTCGCAAACAGCAGGTATTAATACCATGGTAGTGGTTTCTTCTCTACCGTTATGTCCGCCTGCTTCAAAACCTTCTGCCACCACAGCATCACAGCCTGCTTCTTCTGCTTTTTTAGCAAACTTGCTACTACTGACCACATGCACCACTTTAATTCCATTCTCTTTTAAAAAGCCTGTCCATGTTTTTGGATTTCCGGCACTGGTAAAAACAATGGGCACTTTTTCTTCCACAATAATCTGCATGAGTTGCTCAATATCCGGATAAAGTAAAGGGACATTTACACCAAAGGGTTTATCAGTAGCTGCCTTACATTTTTGTATATGTTCACGTAAGACTTCCGGATACATACTTCCTGCGCCCAATAAACCCAAACCACCCGCATTACTCACGGCACTGGCAAGCCGCCAGCCACTGGCCCAGATCATGCCGGCTTGAATTAGAGGGTAGCGGATGGAGAATAAGTCTACAATTCTGTTAGCAGATAGCTTATGGTTCATGGCTTATGGTTATTGAAGTGCTTTTTGAAAACTTGTAATCATCTTACAAAGTTGTTCATATTTATCATAAAAATGACGAAATACTTCTGTAGAAAGGTAACCTTTCTCTTTAGCAATAAAAAAACAAGACACCACTTCAATACCAGAACGGAGTGCATACCTGAGAAAACGTCGAAACTCATTTGTACTCTGTCCTGTGGACCCTTCTGCAATGTTCAATACAACTGAATCAGACGCACGTCTGATTTGACTTGATAAACTATACAGTTCAAAAGAAGGAAAGGTTTTCACCAAATCATTTACCTCCACAGATAACTGTAAGGCCTGATGCAAGATTTGTAGTCCTTCGAATCGAAATGCCATTGAATAAAGTTAGCTTCCAATACGATGCATAAAACAGGTATTTCTACTGAGTATTTATACTTGCTTTTGCCATAAGCTATTAACTATAGGACTATATGCTATCCAAAATCAATCTCTGTATTATCACCAATATTCAGGCTTCTGCTGAGACCTTTTACGGAGGCGTCGCTGCCAATGAGGGAATTATCTAAAACCACTTCATAAAGATGGGTATAGGAACCAATGATACTGTCGCGAACAATAGAATGTTTAATAGTAGTATTGGCACCTATGGCTACGTGTGGACCAATAATAGAATTAGATATATCACAACCGGGGGCAATGCTAACCGGCGGAATAATGATGGTATCTTTAAATGCATGACCATCGGTAATATTCCCGCCAAATTTTTTCAGGAGGGTAGCATTGCTTTCGAGTAAAGATTCTTTCTTTCCGCAGTCAAACCAGTTTTTAACCTTGAAGGCCTGAAATTTGGCGCCACGTTTAATCATGCAATCCAATGCATCGGTAAGGTTATATTCACCATATGTCTTGATGTCTTGCATGAAAATATGATGCAGACATTCAAACAGGAAATGGGTTTCTTTGATTTTATACAAACCCACAAGTGCCATATTACTTTTCGGAATCGAAGGCTTTTCTACTACCTGCTCTATAAAACCATCATCGCCGATAGAAGCCACCCCGAAATTCCGCGGATCATCTACTTTTTTTATACCCAGCATGCTATAAGGACTGTTCACAACTTCCTTCACATCATATTCACAGATGGTATCGCCCAATGCAACAAATACTTCATCGTTCCCAACAATATTTCGTGTTAACTCAATAGCATGACCGGTACCCTGACGCTCATTCTGGTATACGAAATGAGAAATCATATCAGGATAAGTCTGCTTAACATAATCCTGTATTTTCTCACCCAGGTATCCAACAATAAAAATAAATTCATTGATACCGGCTTCTCTTAACTGATCAACGATATAACTGAGAATGGTTTTTCCGGCAATGGGTATCAGGGCCTTGGGTTGTGTATAGGTATGGGGCCTGAGTTTGGTTCCGGCACCCGCAACTGGTATGATTGCTTTCATGGGAGGTGTTTTTTGATGAATCAGGACACACAGCGCTTTATTTAATCATGTAAATCTGACACTTCATCAAGAGGTCGAAAATAGGAAAATCTGTTCATTGTGCAAGGATTGTGGAAATTTAAGGGGGTAAGCTGCAAGCCGTAAGCCACAAGCTACAAGCAGATGGTGAATTATAAGAACGTTTGTAATAAAAAATGCTTGTAGCTTGCAGCTTGTAGCTTATAGCCTGCGGCTTCTTATATTTGCAGTAAATTCCCAAAAATGCAAAGAGATACCCTCGTATTTGATTTAATTAAACAGGAACTGGAACGTCAACGCCGTGGCATTGAATTGATTGCATCTGAAAATTTTACCAGTCTGCAGGTAATGCAGGCCATGGGTAATGTAATGACAAATAAATATGCAGAAGGGTATCCGGGTCGTCGTTATTATGGCGGATGTGAAATTGTGGACCAGACCGAACAATTAGCGATTGATCGTCTCAAAGAAATTTTCAATATTGAATATGCCAATGTACAACCACATAGTGGTGCACAGGCCAATGCGGCTTTAATGCTTGCGATACTCCAACCAGGCGATGCTATATTGGGTCTCGACCTGAGTATGGGCGGTCACCTTACCCATGGTTCTGCTGTAAACTTCAGCGGTAAATTATACCAGCCACATTTTTATGGTGTAAAAAGAGAAGACGGATTGGTTGATTATGAAATGTTGGAAGAAAAAGCCAGGACCGTAAAACCCAAACTCATCATCTGCGGCGCCAGTGCCTATAGCCGTGATTGGGATTATGCACGCATTCGCAAGGTAGCAGATGAAGTGGGCGCTTTTGTAATGGCAGATATTGCACATCCTGCCGGCTTAATTGCCAAAGGTCTCTTATCAAGTCCGTTTGAACATTGTCATTTTGTTACCTCAACTACCCATAAAACATTACGTGGTCCGAGAGGTGGTGTCATCATGATGAAAAAAGACTGGGAGAATCCATTTGGACTGAAAGATGTAAAAGGAAATCTCCGTTTAATGAGTAACCTGATTGATATGGCGGTGTTCCCAGGTACACAGGGTGGACCACTGGAACATGTGATTGCAGCAAAAGCCATAGCTTTTGGTGAAATATTAACCGATGAATTCCTTACCTATCAGCAACAGGTGCAGAAAAATGCACAGGCGATGGCTCAGGCATTTACCAACAGGGGCTATCAAATCATTAGTGGTGGAACAGACAATCACCTGATGCTGATTGACCTGAGAAATAAAAATATCAGTGGTAAAAAAGCAGAACAGGTTTTGGGTCATGCTGATATTACTGCCAATAAAAATATGGTACCTTACGATGATAAAAGTGCATTTGTAACCTCAGGTATCCGCTTTGGTGTGGCTGCCATTACTACCAGGGGCATGATGGAAGATCATATGGAATTTGTAGTGAATGCCATCGATACCACACTTATGAGTGCTGACGATGAAAACAAACTGAAAGAAATTAAAAAGCAGGTGAATGAGTTTATGAGTCAGTTTGTTTTATATCCTGAGATGGGGTAGAGAACAGAGGAACAGAGGAATATGGCCTGCCCTGAGCTTAGGCGAATGGGAATAAGAAATGAGGAAGTAATTGTTAAATTTTAGAAAGTATGATACAGCGTGTACAAACATTGTGGTTACTGGCTGCCAGTATTTGTGGTTTTGCCAGTTTGAAAATGCCATTTTATATAGGTAGTGTGGGTGCTACTGCTGCTGAAGAATTTACCGCTACCACCAACCTGCTTTTGATGATTTTAACCGTGGCCGGAGCTATTGTGGCATTGGTAGACATCTTTCTTTACAATAACAGACCCTTACAATTCAGAATCGGATTATCGGGTCTGGCCATTAGTATATTGAATATTATACTCTATTTCATCTACACAAAGAAATACGATACAGGCGCCATTACACTTACAGCTGTTTTCACCTTCGCCATACCTGCTTTTTTTCTGATGGCTGTTATAGGCATCAGAAAAGATGAAAAACTGGTGAAGAGTGTAGATAGATTAAGGTAATATATTCGAAAAATAAGCCACAGTTTCACAGATTAATCTATCATAACCTGTGAAACTGTGGCTTATGGTTTTATAAAAATTTAGCGGTATGGCTTTCTTTTGATTTTTTTATCCCAGACGGCACACCTGCATATACCAGCTGTCCACCAGCATCTCCAGCCTCCGGCCCCATATCAATTAACCAGTCTGCTGATTTGATGACATCGGTATTGTGTTCAATCACAATCAGTGAATGGCCCTGTTCGATCAACGCCTGAAAGGATGCCAGTAATTTTTTGATATCATGAAAATGTAGACCCGTTGTAGGTTCATCAAAGATAAAAAGCATATGCCCTGCCCCTTTTCCCTTACCCAAAAAACTGGCGAGCTTTACACGTTGTGCCTCACCGCCACTCAGCGTATCACTGCTTTGACCGAGTTTGATATAGCCAAGTCCTACATCATGTAGTGGTTGAATAGCCTGCCGTATATTTTTTTCGTCGCCGAAAAATTCAATCGCTTCATCCACGCTCATATCCAATACATCAAAAATACTCTTGCCTTTGTATTGTACTTCCAGCACTTCCTCCTTAAATCTTTTTCCACCGCACACATCACAGGTAAGGTGTACATCGGCCAGAAATTGCATTTCTACAACCTGTTCACCTTCACCCTTACAACCATCACAACGACCACCATCTACATTGAAAGAAAAATGTTTTGCCTGAAACCCGCGCATTTTTGCCAATGGCTGTTTGGCATACAGGTCGCGGATGGTATCATAGGCTTTAATATAAGTGATAGGATTACTTCTGGATGATTTACCAATAGGGTTCTGGTCTACCAGTTCAATCTGTGAAATATAATCCGTATCACCGCTGATTTTATTATGTAACCCTACCTTCTCAGCAGGTTCACCCTTCATCTTTTTTAATGCGGGATACAATACCTGTTTTACCAATGTTGTTTTTCCGCTTCCGCTTACACCACTCACCACACAAAGCGTATTCAGCGGGAACTGAACCGTTATATTTTTCAGGTTATTATGCGCTGCTCCTTCTACCGTAATAAAACGGTTCCATTTTCGTGTAACAGAAGGTACTTCAATTTTCAGTTCACCTGTAAGGTATTTTCCGGTCAGACTTTTCGGGTTATGGATGATTTCATCATAGTTACCCGCTACTATCACTTCCCCACCTAAATGTGATGCCAGTGGCCCCATATCGATAATATGATCTGCTTCACGCATCATCATTTCATCGTGTTCAACCACTACCACTGTATTACCCAGATCACGAAGCGATTTTAAAACGCTGATCAATCGCTCTGTATCTCTGGAATGAAGACCAATAGATGGCTCATCCAATATGTACAAAGAATTGGTAAGGTTACTACCCAGGCTGCGGGTTAATTGTATACGCTGGCTTTCTCCACCACTCAGTGAATTGGCCAGGCGATTGAGGGTAAGGTAGCCTAAACCCACATCCAACAAGGTTTGTAAACGCTGGTGTATCTCCAGTAAAATTCTTTTGGCTATCTGTTTATCATGTTCTGATAATTGTAATGCATCAAACCATTTTTTCAAGTCACGCACCTGCCATTCACAGAGTTCGCCAATATGTTTTCCGCCGACTTTTACATACAGGGCTTCCTTGCGAAGACGATAACCTTCACAACTGGTACAGGTAGTACGGCCTCTATAACGACTCAGTAAAACCCTGTACTGAACTTTGTAGAGATTCTGTTCCACTTCTTTAAAAAAGTCATCAATACCATATGCCCCGCCCATACCTTTCCATAACTGCTGGTATTGTTCCTTTGTTAATTCAGCCACAGGTTTATGAATCGGGAATCCTGCTTTTCCGGCACTCTTTACAAACTGATCTTTCCACCAACCTAATTTTTCTCCTTTCCATGGAGCCACAGCACCTTCATACACGCTTAGTCTGCGGTCAGGAATCACCAGATCATTATCGATACCTAATACCTGACTAAACCCTTCACATACCGGACAAGCACCATATGGGTTATTAAACGAAAAAAGATTGGGTACCGGTTCTTCGAATACGATGCCATCCAGTTCAAAACGATTACTGAAATGATGGAGGTCTTTGCCATTCACTTCCAGGTACATTTCACCCTCGCCTTCATAAAAAGCCGTATTTACTGAATCTGATAAACGATGTAAATCTTCTTCTTCAAAATCTTTTGTTACCAGACGGTCTACCAATATATAAACAGGGTTCACTAAGCTACCCTTGCCTTTTTTGGTTGGTGCAATTGTTTGCTGCAGCTCTTTGTCGTTCAATTCGAGGAGCGACTCAATACGTAATATTTCACCTTCCCCATTCACTTTACTCCAGATCCGGGAAAAACCTTTCTGCATCAGAATATTCAATTCTTCTCTGGTATCTCTGTTGGCATGTTGTTTAAATGGAACGAGTATCAATACCCTGGCTCCGGTGGGCATTGTTTTTACCATAGCAACCACATCGGTTACATCATCCTTTTTTACTTCTTTGCCGCTAACCGGTGAAATGGTTTTACCTGCTCTCGCAAACAACAAGCGCAGGTAGTCATAAATCTCGGTCATACTACCCACCGTACTTCTGGGGGTTCTTGTAATTACTTTTTGCTCGATAGCAATGGCCGGACAAAGTCCTTTAATATAATCCACATCGGGTTTTACCATGCGGGCCATGAATTGTCTGGCATAAGCACTCAGGCTTTCCGCATAACGACGTTGCCCTTCTGCAAATAGTGTATCGATGGTAAGCGATGATTTACCACTCCCTGAAACGCCGGTAACAACTATGAATTTATTTCTTGGAAAAGCAACCGTAACATTCTTCAGGTTGTGCATCCGGGCACCCTTTACCAGGATATCATCCAATCCTTCCTGATCACTGATCTTCAATGCTGCTGCTTTCGTCTTTGTTGCCATAAGTGTAGCAATTTAAACACAATAATTAAGGGTTGGTTTGAAAATTTGAAAATTTGAAAATGTGCTAATTTGAAAATGAGGGATATATGAAGGAGCATGGATAGTCTCAGTTAGATCAAAGTTGCCGCTGTACATGGACCAACTAACCGGTAGCTAATATTTAATTGTCAAATTAGCACATTCTCAAAGCACCATAGGAGATCAAATTCAATCTCCCCCGGCTATAAAAACAGATGTAAAAAATGTGAATAACCATTTGCCTGAAAAACAATGTATCCACAAAAGAAAACCGGGTTTGAAAGATGTATAATTTAACATAATTGTTCTATCATCCGGATAGTTATATCCGGGTGAAGGAATATATTTTAATATCCAATATCCTGTTTTAGTCGTACAAAAGCCTTAACCATGAAAACATTGGACCACGCGTCTGATATTGATTTGATTCGTTCCTTCCAGGATGGAAATACTGATTCCTTTGAGGTACTCGTTAACCGTTATAAGGATAAGATATTTTCGTCTATTCTTTTCTTTGTTAAGGACAGCTACCTGGCCGAAGATCTTTTTCAGGATGTATTCATCAAAATCATTGATACCCTGAAGAATAAGCGCTATACAGAAGAAGGCAAATTTCTCCCTTGGGCACTGCGTATTGCCCATAATCTTTGTGTTGATTATTTCCGTAAGGTAAAAAGGGCCCCCGCCATTAAAACCAGCGACAATCAGGATATTTTCGAAGTGATTCAGATCGCAGATGAAGGACCAGAAGCCAAACTAATGCGTGCCCAAAGCCATGAACGCGTAAGGAGAATGCTGGATCTGCTCCCTGACGAGCAAAGGGAGATCATTGTACTCAGACATTACGCCAACCTCAGTTTTAAAGAAATAGCCCAGATTACCAATTGCAGTATCAATACAGCGCTGGGAAGAATGCGCTATGGTCTCATTAATCTCAGGAAAATGATGACTGAAAAGCAAATAGTTCTGTGAGTCTGGTCTTACTTACGAAAAGTTTCTTTACCACATTTCAGCCATGCAAGGTATTTACCGGCATCTGGTGTATAACCCACGGGATGGTTTAGTAAACGCTCAGCCGTATCCATAATCACGTATAATGGTTGTGTTACCTGGTTAAAATTTTCTGACTGAAAAGTGGCCCATTTATCGCCTACGGTGATCAGTTGCTTTTGTTTACCATCTGCAGATGTATAGGTGAATCTCTGATCTAGGGGCAGTTTTTCACGATCATCTACATATAATGATACGAGGATAAAATTGTCTTTGATATAATTATAGACTTCCGGCTGTGTCCATACATTTTCTTCCATCTTTCTGCAATTCACACAGGCCCATCCGGTAAAATCAATCAGCAGCGGTTTGTTCTGTTCTTTGGCCATTTGCAGTGCTTTCTCGTAATCGTTGATCACATTGGGTTCCAATCCCTTACCATGCACATTTGTTTTTCCATAAATGCTGTAGCTGAGTGGTGGCGGAAAACCACTTAATAATTTCAGGTTGGCATATTTAGAAGTGGTTACACCCGGAACTAAATACAAAGTGAACAATAAAGCAACCACACCGGCTATCTTTCTTCCCGTGCCGATTTTCATCCCTTTGTAATCATGTGGCAAGCGAAGTATACCAAACAGGTAGAGCGTTAAACCTAGGCCAGTGAGTATCCAGATACCAATAAACACCTCTCTTTTCAGGATACCCCAGTGCATGACCAGATCGGCATTTGATAAAAATTTAAAGGCCAGTGCCACTTCTGCAAATGCCAATACTTTTTTTACAGTGTCGAGCCAGCCCCCTGATTTTGGTAAGGATGCCAGCCAGTTCGGAAACATGGCAAATAAAGCAAAAGGCAATGCCAATGCCAGACCGAAACCTGCCAAACCGGAAGTAAGCTGCCATGCACCGCCACTCAGCGAGCCTACCAATAAAGAGCCGAGAATGGGTCCTGTACAGGAGAAAGAAACTATGGCCAGTGTAACTGCCATAAAAAAGATACCACCTAAACTGCCAAGCCCACTTTTAGCATCTGCTTTACTTGCAATATTGGAAGGCAGTGTGAGTTCGAAAAATCCAAAAAATGAAATGGCAAATACAATAAAAATGAGAAAGAAAATAATATTCAGCCATGAATTGGTAGAAATACTATTGAAAATTTCCGGCTGCACATTTCCCAGTAAATGGAAAGGTACACTTGCCAGCACATAAATCAGGAAAATAAAAAAACCATATAACAATCCATTTTTGATGGCCTGTTGCTTATTGGAAGCTTTTTTGGTAAAGAATGAAACAGTTACCGGTATCATCGGAAACACACAGGGTGTAAGTAATGCAATCAAGCCACCTAAAAAACCCAGTAAAAAAACCGTCCATACACCACTATCTGCAATAGCCTCACCGGTAGTACCACAATCATTTACCGGCTTTGCGAGGTCAATCGTTGGAATTTTAATCCTGGCTGCTGCAGACGTAATGGCTTTGCCTCCTTCCAGTATCACTTCAAAGCTGGCTTCTTCGGTTTTAAACTCATCTGCTTTCCGTAAACTAGACCCAATAAGAATTGGCAGCTTTTCCGGAACAAAACCTTCAATCGAAATTCTTTGCTGCACCACTACCTCTCCAGAAAAAACCAACAGTGATTTTCCTTCAAAAATCGGATCCGCAACGGCCTGAGGTTTCGGTTCGGTAACCGGCTCGCCGTTCAGCCTGATATTCTCATTGCTGGAACTGAATTTGAGCGATTCCAGTCCTTCCACTGAAGGGTTTAATCCATACAGCAGCCAGCCGGAGGGCAATTTTGTTTTTGCAATGATATCATAAACACCTTCACTTATTTTTTTGGATGAAACCTGCCATTGTAATGTGTTTGTTTCCTGCGAAAAAACCGTATGCGCGCTAACAAACAACAGTAATAAAACGAGTGCAATTTTTTTCATCCGTAAAAAAGTGATTATAAGAGTTTAATATCAAATGTTTTTTTAGATGGTGGCAGACATTGTGAGTCATCACATACCATGTAATCAATCGTGCCTGTGATATTTGTTTTAGCCTTACCCTTTAGTTTTACAGTTTGTACGTATTGTACTTTATTGGAGAGATACAATACATCTGTCTGAAATATTTCATCATATACTTTCTCAATCTTACCGATCTCTTTAACTTCTCCGCTCATACTTAATAGAGGATTGGCTTTGAAACTCACTTTGGTAGGTATGGGACCACCTTTTCCTGTTTTTTGTGAATAGATATGCCACTTACCTTGAATAGTGGCCGAAAGCACCACTTCATAAGTATCAGCAGATTTTTTCTTTGCCTCAAAAGTCCAGCTAACAGGATCTTTGATTTGTGCTGTTGCTATACCTGCTATGATGGTAAACAGCAGTGTGTAAATGATTTTTTTCATACTTGAATAGATAAAGACGGTTATTGCTGAAAAGCCTTACAATTAATTAAGGCCTAATATTTCAAATACTTTTTTGCCATCCATATTCATCAGGGATGGTGTTGTAGCTCTTTCCGGGTGCGGCATCATGCCAAATACATTATTACCGGCATTACGGATACCTGCAATATTTCTGATAGCTCCATTGGGATTATAAGCTGCATCAATCTTTCCGTTTTCATCACAGTAGCGGAAAATTACCTGACCATTGGCCTCCAGTGCATCCAAAGTTGCTTCATCAGCATGAAACCTTCCTTCGCCATGTGCAATCGGTATTTTCAATGCCGATCCGTCTCCATTCTTTATAAAAACGTTCTTACAGATGAATTGTTGATTGGCGTTTTGCAGCAATACGCCCGGTAAAAGTCCGCTTTCACATAAAATCTGAAATCCGTTACAAACACCCAGTACTTTACCTCCTTTATTTGCAAACTCAATTACACTTTGCATCATTGGGCTGAAGCGGGCTATTGCACCACAACGGAGATAATCGCCATAGGAGAAACCTCCGGGGAGAATAATACAATCCTCAGTAGTAAACATGCTCAGGTCCTTATCCTTGTGCCAAAGCATAATAACTTCTTTACCCAGGTCATTTTGCAATGAATCCTGCATATCCCTATCGCAATTAGATCCCGGGAAAACAACAACGCCGAATTTCATGGAGTTTGATTTATGATTATTGACAATTCACTTAGTAATGACTAAGCAAATAAACAGTATTTTTTTTAAATTCCTGCCAGAACTTCAAAGGTAAGCCCGTGTGCGTTAATGCCGGCCTAATTTTTCAACAGTTGCCAGTTATTGATGGCAATTACTGCAATGGCGAGAATGAATAATAAATTGGGTAGTCCCAGGTTTCTGGGATTGGCAAAAGCATTGGCAGCAAAGGCGCTCACAGGGATTAATGCGAGTAAACCAGACTCCAGACCTCCCAATTGAAAAATAAAGGGTACTGGCAGCAGTGTTAATAACAACACCATCATTACCCCCCAGTTTTTCCTGATCTGGATCACCATCCGGCTGATACTCACCTGCCAGAAGAAAAGTCCAAACAACAAAACAATGGCCAGATAACCTAAACCCCATAACAGGTTTTTATCGGTTGATCCGGCTGGTAACCCAAGGTAAAAATCGGGCAACATAGATCCGATCGCAGGTAAGCGGTCGGTAAGGTATAAGACAGATAAAACAAAATAATAGGGCAACACAATACCAATTAATAGTACCAGCCATTCAGCCAGCCGGAAAGGTCGAACCACTGCCAATGCAAATAATACCACCCCGATTAATATGGCCATTGGGTGATAACAGATAACAGATAATCCTGCAATCAATCCGGTATTAAACAATAAGGTTTTGGGACTGGGGTGGTTATACAAACGGCTCAGCTTGATAAATATCCAGATGACCAGGGAATTGGTAACCAATGCCGGCGAAATCGCACACCACTGTGGTACCATAGCTGTAAGCAATACATAAGTCATGGCCGGAACAAAACTATTCGATGTGTACATTCTTAACTCATTCATCGCCATATTGAGCCTGATGGCCTGAACCAGGATCAATGCATGGTATAATAAAAATCGCAGACTGCCGGGCAGTGAAAGGATATACCTGTCCAAAATCAATGATAGCAAACCATCATTACTACCGCTATTGGTATCAATAAGTGGAGCTTCCATCAGAAAATGGAAATGCACAGCGATACTTAGTACCGTTAAAAAGAAAATATTGATAAAAGATTTATCTCGGAATAAAAAAACCACGTTCAGGGGTAAATGAGGTTAATAATCAATTTTTGCAAAGCAGGTATATCCACGATATTGGCAGGGAATAATCAGTTGCCTAGCCCCAACCTGTTTAGCATGACGGGGCATAAAACTATATCCTCTGTCCAGATTTTTAAAAGTAGGGTTCCTGTTAATTTGTCCATTAGGCGCAATACTCTGGTCCGATAAAATATTGTCCCTTTTCTCCTGTACATTAAAAAGGAAATGTAACCGGTCACCGGCATTAAGCATACCAAATCCAATAAAATTATCTGTATTATCATCGTATTGCGATTTTCTGATCACATTGCTCCATTCCATTTTTCCCTGAGGGTCAAAAGAGATGACTGTTACATTATCGGCATAATAGCGTGTAAGATTGGTGTTAAAAGTCGAGGAGCGCCACCAGGGGTAATAACCCAAAGGACTATTCCATGAATAATAATCAAGTTGCGACCAGTAAGGAGAACCATATAAATAATCCCACCTGCTCAGGGTATTTCCGCGGGTACTGCTGTAGGCAGATTCTGATATTACAATAAAACCGCCATCTTTACGCAGGATGATATTTTTCAGAAAGAAATCATTGAAGGCAGTTTTAGGATTGCCATCACCTTTTGCATCGGCCCTGAATTCATCATTAAAAGCAGTAGTAGTATTGAGCATTTCTTTTTGCAGATCCTTATCCCACAAATAATAATACAATCCATCTATATTACCTCTCCGCAGTTTACTGAAATAAGAAGTTACAATATAATGTCGGTTAAGGTTATCTGCTTTAATACGAATATCATCCAGATAAATTCCTTTGATAGAAAGATCTGATAAACGCACATAGTCTTCGTTCGCTTTTTTGGTAACCAGGGTTACCTTATTGATATTATCATTCTGCGAAGTACCCGAGGCACGTATACAGGCCATATCTCCATCATTGTCTATAATAAACTCAGAAAGAAAATCGTTTCGCTGTGGCATATCAATACCCACACGACTCCTTTTCAGAAGATTAAGCTCTTTATCGAATAATTGGGTAGTGAGGATATGCATCCGCTCATTGCGGCTGCTGATTTTGAATAACATGATCTTCTGCTTATCATCACTAAATAAAACAGAATATACCTTGTTGGATGAAGAACTGATATTATTGGTGGTATCCAGTTGAATCGGATCACCGATTTTATTACCATCGGCATCCAGTTTTACCGCCATGGCATATAAAACATTTCTACGCTGGTATTGGTAGAACAGGTAGGCAAAATCCGGGTAAAGCTGGAAATCAGTGCTCAACATTCTTTCGGGTAGGTAATTCAGCTTTTGTTTCTGTACCATCTTCATGTTGTTGTCGAAAACACATATGAAATTCAGGTCCCGGTAATTTTTGTAAACGAGCACTTTACCACTGATTTTACCAATTACTTCGAAACCCATCGAACGGGCATCTTCCCTGTCGGGTTCTGAATAGGTAATTTGCTGGCCAATGCCATGTATGGAGGCACTTGTCAATATCCAGATCAGTAGTAAGCTTATCTTTTTCATCCCAACCGTATTAATTATATCAAAAATAAGGCTAAACCTTAAGAAAAGGCCCATAAAGCCGGGCCTTGTGTAAGCGGTACCATAGTATCCCAGTTAAAAACCGGGAACAGCCACCCACTGTTGCCCTCAGCTACGTGAAATAAATCTTAATTTCTATATCCATTTAGTATTTATA
Organism: Sediminibacterium goheungense; assembly: GCF_004361915.1. GTDB lineage: Bacteria > Bacteroidota > Bacteroidia > Chitinophagales > Chitinophagaceae > Sediminibacterium > Sediminibacterium goheungense. Next base: position 802,789 of record NZ_SNWP01000010.1, read on the forward strand.
CTTCCTTGTTTTTTCCTATACATTTGTTAAAGATTACGGCACAAAGGCCGGGTCTGTCTGGCGTGAGCAAGAATTTAAACAAGGTAACTTCTGCAGGACTCATCATTGCATTAGGTATTATTTACGGAGATATCGGTACTTCCCCTCTCTATGTACTCAATGAAATTATTCATGGTAAAGTTATCAGCGAGCAACTGATACTGGGTTCTTTGTCCTGCGTTATATGGACATTAACCCTTCAAACCACCTTTAAATACGTGATCCTCACCCTGAAGGCAGATAATAAGGGGGAAGGTGGTATTTTCAGTTTGTATGCGCTCGTACGCAGGCGAAAAAAATGGCTGGTGATTCCTGCCATGATTGGTGGTGCTGCACTGCTGGCTGATGGTATTATTACACCGCCGATTTCCATTACTTCAGCTATCGAAGGATTACGTCAGTTGCCTTCATTGAGTCATATTACTACCAGCACCATTGTAGGGATCGTGATTGCCATTATTTCGCTGATATTTTTTATGCAGCAATTTGGTACTGCTTCGATTGGAAAACTTTTCGGACCCATTATGTTGGTATGGTTTACCATGCTGGCTGTTTTAGGTTCTATTCATTTACTCGACGATATTGCTATTTTCAAAGCATTCAATCCCTACTATGCGGTTGATTTGCTCACGCATTATCCGAAAGGTTTCTGGTTATTGGGTGCCGTATTTTTATGTACCACAGGGGCCGAGGCACTGTACAGCGATCTTGGACATTGCGGCAAAGGCAATATCCGCATCTCCTGGATTTTTGTAAAAGTTTGTCTGATACTGAACTATCTGGGTCAGGGCGCCTGGTTATTGGCCAATTACAGGGGTGGTGCCATTCCCGAAAGTATCATTGCAGGTGGTTTTAATCCATTTATTGGTATCATGCCCGACTGGTTCAGACTGGCTGGTATTATCATTGCTACGACTGCTGCTATTATTGCCAGCCAGGCTTTGATTTCAGGATCATTTACACTGATCAGTGAAGCCATGCGCCTTAACCTCTGGCCAAAAATGAAAATACATTACCCCACTGAAGAAAAAGGGCAGTTATATATTCCGGGCATCAGTCTCTTATTGTTTGTGGGTTGTGTTGCGATTGTATTATACTTCCAGAAATCTGCCAATATGGGTGCGGCTTATGGACTTGCCATTACAATGTGCATGATCAGCACTTCCATTCTGTTTGCCAACTTCCTTGTGAGCCGAAGAATTTTACCTGCATGGATCTATCTATACCTACTTGTTTACCTGGCTATTGAGGTTTCGTTTCTCGTTGCAAACCTTGAGAAATTTATGCATGGTGGTTATGTAACCCTGATTGTAGGTGGCGGCCTGTTTGCCGTTATGTATGTATGGTTCAGGAGCCGCAAAATTAAAAACAGGTATGTTGAATTTGTAAGGATGGAACATTATATTCCCATGATTCAGGAATTGAGTAATGACAGAACCATTCCCAAATATGCAACCCATCTGGTGTATATGACGAGTGCCAATAACCCGAAAGAGATTGAGCATAAAATCATTTACTCTATCCTCAATAAAAAACCCAAACGTGCCGATATCTACTGGTTTGTACATGTTGACGTATTGGACGATCCCTATACCTGTGAGTTTTCGGTAGAGCATATTATTCCAAACGATATTATCCGTGTAGAATTCAGGTTGGGTTTCAGGGTAGAACAACGTATTAACCTCATGTTCAGAAAAGTAGTGGAAGAACTGGTAAACAACAAAGAAGTAAATATTACCAGCAGGTATGAGAGTCTGGAAAAAAATAATGTTGTAGGCGATTTTCAGTTCATTGTACTGGAGAAATACCTAAGTCAGGATAATGAACTGCCTTTCCTGGAAAGAATTATCATGAAGCTTTATTTCTGGCTGAAAGAAATCAGCCTGGGTGAAGAAAGAGGTTTTGGACTTGACCCCAGTAATGTAACCATTGAGAAATTCCCATTGATTGTTGCACCTGTTTCCAAACTAAACCTGAAGAGGGTTTATTATGAAGGAAGTGAACTGGAATAAAGCAGAAAATTGACTTTTATGCTCCCCTAAGCTGGTTATATTGCATCTGCTAACCCACGCAAGTGAGCATTTACACAACCCGGTTTTTTGCAGGAAGAAGGGAAGAAAGGGAGGTACCAGTATTATTGTATATCAGGGTCACTCATTTTATGACGCATATATTACCCCAGGAATTAAAATCTTTATTAGAAAAAGAAGAAGTCTGCCTACTGGATGTAAGGGAGCCGGATGAACATGAGGCATACAATATCGGTGGTATGCTTATTCCATTGAGTGATATAATACTTTCCCATCAAAAGATCCCTTTTAATAAACCGGTTGTTGTGTATTGCAGGAAAGGTATCCGTAGTCAGATTGCCATTCAAAAACTGGAAGAAAAATTCGGATTTACCAACCTGATAAACCTTAGTGGTGGTATGGAAGCCTGGAAAAAACATCTTTGATTTTTTGATTTCTTGATTTTCTGATTTACGTAAATCAAGAAATCCCCCTTTGTGTTGTTTTTTTTCGGAACTTACAGCAAACCACCCTGATTGATTATTGCTTATACAATCGGAGCCATTCTGCTGTTATCTGTACTTGCCTACCTGGTACAGGAAAAGCTGATATTCAAGCCGGAAAAGCTCAGGCATGATTTTCGGTTTGAATATGATATCCCCTTTGAAGAATTATTTTTTGAACCGGCAGCAGGTGTTCGAATTAATGGCCTTCATTTTTACCGCGAGCAGCCGAAAGGACTCATTCTCTATCTGCATGGTAATACCCGGAGTATCAAGGGATGGGCCAAATACGCAAAAGATTTTTACCGGTATGATTATGATGTGGTACTTGTTGACTACAGAGGATTTGGTAAGAGTACCGGAAAACGAACTGAAAAAGACATGTTGAATGATATGCAGCATGTGTATGAAAATCTTTGTGAAAAATATCAGCAGCATCATATCCTTGTATATGGCAGAAGTATGGGCAGTGGCTTTGCCGCCAAGCTGGCTGCCGACAACCAACCCCGTTACCTGATTCTGGATGCACCTTACTATAGTTTTAAAAAAGTAGTGGAAAGATTTCTACCGATACTACCTGTTAAATATGTACTCAGGTTTCACCTCAGAACCGACAAATGGATACAAAAAGTAAATTGCCACACCTATATTATTCATGGAACAAAAGACAGGCTGATACCTATTCAACACAGCGAAAAACTACAAAAATTCAATCCTCATAAAATCACCCTGATCCGGATCCACGGCGGTGGTCATAATAACCTACCCTCCTTTCCGGAATACCATAATTTTGTGAGAGATATTTTAAAATACTGAGGAAATGTCTGACGTCTGATGGCGGATCTCTGATATGAATATGAGGAATTTCGTAGCTTGCCAATCCAAAAAATGTCAGACATCAGACATCAGACATCAGACATCAGACATCAGACATCAGACATCATGAAAATCCCCCGCTGGTTAAAAATTATTGTTCTTATTTACGCACTGGTTGGTATTCTGTTTTATTCTTTTCAACAGAAAATATTATTCCAGCCGGTGGTGGTAGCGGCAGACAGCAGCTATCAGTTCGATCAGCCTTATGAAGATATCTGGATACCTGTAGATCAATCTGCCAAAACACATATCGTTCATTTTACAGTACCCGACAGTTTACGTAAGGGACTTGTATTGTACTTTCATGGTAACAGAGGCAATGTGAGACGTTATAGACGTTTTGTTTCGAAGTTTACACAGCATGGTTATGCAGTTTGGATGCCCGACTATCCAGGCTTTGGTAAATCTACCGGCGAACTTACGGAAGCTGCCTTGTATGAGCAGGCTCTGCAGGTATATAAAAGAGCCAGACAATTTTATGCCCCCCAGGATATTATCATTTATGGGAAATCGATGGGAACAGGTGTAGCTGTTCAGCTTGCGTCGGTAAGGGACTGCAAAAAGCTGATACTGGAAACACCCTATAACAGCATGCGCTCATTGGTAGGTATTTATTTGTGGATGTATCCGCTGAAATCAATTTTACAATTCCAGTTCCCTTCTGACGAATACATGAAAAAAGTAACGGCACCGGTTTCCATTTTTCATGGAACAGATGATGGTGTAATTCCTTACAGCAACGCGGTTAAACTGAGAAAACTACTGAAACCCGGCGATGAATTTATTACCATCGAAAACGGCACACACAGGAACCTTAACACTTTCCCACTGATGCAACAGAAGCTGGATAGTTTATTAAAGTAGCTAATAGCGTATGGCTGATAGCATATGGCTCATGGCATATAGTTTATAGCCATATGCCATTGACCACATGCTATACGCTATTTATAATTCAGTAAAACGAACAGTCTTTGCACTAACTATCAATTCATGCTGCACTCCAACTTTTAAAGGATAGTTTTCCCGTTCATGACTTACCGGAAAGTCGAAGCAAACAGGAAATCTATATTTCGATACATGCTGGCGAATCAATTCAGTAATATTCGTGCCAAATGGAATAACAGTATCCTTCATATCTGTAAATCCCCCAATGATAAGTCCGGCCAGTTGAGAGAACATGCCACTTCTTTCCAGTTGGATCAGCATTCTATCGATATTGTAGATGTATTCCCCGACGTCTTCAAGGAATAAAATTTTATTTTTTGTATTGAATGCAGAAGGGGTCCCTACCATGTGCGCAATAAGAGAAAGATTACCGCCTACGAGTTCGCCAGTGGCTGTTCCCAACTGATTGAAGGAGTGTGGTGCACACTTGTAGGAAAGTTTATTTCCTTTCAGTGCCTTCCTAAGTGTCTGAATATATTCATTAGCAAATGCACCATCGTTAAAAGCGGCTGCCATGGGCGAATGCAAGGATGCTATCTTGTATTTTGTATGAAGATGGGCCTGTAATAGTGTAATATCACTAAAGCCGATGATCCATTTAGGTGATTTTTTAAAGCGTGTAAAATCCAGCTCGTCAATGATCCTGCTCATACCATAACCGCCCCGGCCACAAAGAATCGCTTTGATATCTGTGTCATCGAGCATCTGCTGTAAATCAGCTTTTCTTTCTTTATCCGTTCCTGAAAAATAATGAAACTGGTTACCGAGGGTTTTGCCTATACGTACTTTATAACCCCATTCGCTTAATACCCTGATACAGGTTGCTGCTTTATCGGCGGGCATGAAACCCGATGGGCAAACAATTCCGATGGTATCTCCTTTTCTGAGACTGGGTGGTATTTTGGTCATATATTTTAACGATCGGTTATTTCTTTGGTTTTTGTTTGTTCACCTGCGTACCCAGTTCTCTTTTTCTGCCAGCCTCTTTAAGGGCCTTATCAATCAGCATTTCAATTTGTCCGTTCACACTTCTGAACTCATCGGCAGCCCATTTTTCCAATGCGGCGTAAGACTGCTCGTCGATACGTAATACAAATGATTTTTTATTGGCCATAATTGAATCAGACGGTAAAGATACTTATTGGTATAGTGTACCTGTATTTAATACGGGAGACGCTGCTTTATCGCCACATAATACAACCATCAGATTACTCACCATGGCTGCCTTCTTCTCATCATCCAACTGTACAATTTCTTTTTCAGAAAGCATCGCCAGTGCCATTTCAACCATACCTACCGCACCTTCTACTATTTTGCTCCTTGCAGCAACAATGGCAGTTGCCTGCTGTCTTTGTAACATAGCACCCGCTATTTCCGGTGCATAGGCCAAGTGGCTGATCCTTGCTTCCGTAATCACGATACCTGCTTTTGCCAGTCGCTCATTGAGTTCAGTTTCCAATAATTCAAATACTTTTTCACCACCATCTCTCAATGTAATATTGGCAAATTCATCTTCAATACTATCATATGGATAGCTGGAAGCCAGGTGCCGTATGGCTGCTTCACTCTGGTTGGTCATGTATTCGTTGAAGTTGACTACTTCAAACACAGCTTTATAGGTATCCTGCACCTGCCATAAAATAACAGCAGCTATTTCTATGGGATTACCCATTTTATCGTTCACCTTCAATTTTGCACTTTCCAGACTTTTTGAACGAAGCGACACTTTCATTTTAGCAAAAAGTGGATTTACAAATGAAAGACCATTTTCTTTCAAAGTACCAACATATTTACCAAAAAAGGTAAGGGTGAGGGCATAATTAGGCTGTACTATTACCAGTCCTTTCAGGATAATAGCCGTACTCAGGAAGCAGATAATCATGGCTGCCACCAGGCCACCTCCCGGATCGGTACTGTTCGATACATGCGCTATCAGTATATATAATCCGGCCGCCAATAATAGGATGGCCAACAGGAGGGCGGTAAATCCTGAAACGGCTTTGTATACTTTTTCCATAAAATCCATTTTGATATTAAAATGATATCAAAAATATATCTTTCTTCCGGATTCGCAAATATTTCCGGAAATATTCCGCGCCATTGCTTTAGCGCTCATTTTGTATTTTTGCAACCCGGCAGCACTTTAGAAGCCGGATTTAGGAGATCAGAGCATGAACCAACCGAAAAGATACCTGATTACAGCGGCCCTTCCTTATGCAAACGGCCAAAAACATATTGGCCATCTGGCAGGCGCTTATTTACCCGCTGATATTTATGCACGTTATTTAAAATCGCAGAAAAGAGATGTTGTTTTTGTGTGTGGCAGTGACGAACATGGCACCGCTATTCCTATTCAGGCAACCAAAGAAGGCACTACCGCAAGGGCTATTATTGATAAGTACCATCCGCTGATGGAGCAAAATTTCAAGGACCTGGGTATTGCTTTTGATATTTATCACCGCACCAGCGATCCCCTGCATCATGAAACTGCCCAGGAATTCTTTACAAAGCTCAATAATAATGGTGATTTAGAAATCAAAGAATCTGAGCAGTATTATGATGAAGAAGCGAAATCATTTTTAGCCGACCGCTATATCAAAGGCACCTGCCCAAATTGCAGTTTCGACAGTGCTTATGGCGACCAGTGCGAACGCTGCGGTAAAAGTTTAAGTCCCGACGAACTTATTAATCCGGTTAGTACGCTCAGTGGTAAAGCTCCGGTTAAAAAACCTACAAAGCATTGGTACCTGCCGCTCGACAGACATGAAGCTTTTTTAAGAGAGTGGATACTGAATGAACATGCGAATGATTGGCGTGCCAATGTATTAGGTCAGTGTAAAAGCTGGATCGACGGCGGCTTACAACCCCGTGCAGTAACACGTGATCTGGACTGGGGCGTGAAAGTACCTTTGGCAGATGCGGAAGGAAAAGTATTGTATGTATGGTTTGATGCTCCGATAGGCTATATCAGTGCCACCAAACAATGGGCCATTAATACCGGTAATGACTGGAAACCCTATTGGGAAGATAAAGACACCAAACTGGTTCATTTCATTGGCAAAGACAATATTGTATTTCACTGCATTATTTTTCCGGTAATGCTGAAACTTCACGGTAATATTTTACCGGCTAATGTTCCCTCCAATGAATTCATGAACCTGGAAGGTGATAAGATGAGTACCAGCCGTAACTGGAAACTTGATATGCAGGATTATATCAATGACTTCATCAATAAAGAAAATGGTGGTAGCCAGATGGCGGATGTACTTCGCTATTATCTTACCCAGATAGCGCCTGAAACCAAAGACAGCGAGTTTATGTGGAAAGGTTTTCAGGATGCCAATAACAGTGAACTGGTAAGTATATTTGGTAATTTTGTGAACCGCACATTTGTTTTGATGCATAAATTATGTGGCGGAAAAGTGCCTGCCTTTCATCAGGATATTACGGATGAACTGGACCAGTTTACCATCACCGAAATAAAAAATACGGCTGTTAAAGTAACCGGCCTGCTGGAAGAATATAAATTCAGGGAAGCCATGTTTGAAGTGATTAATCTCGCCAGAACAGGGAACCAATATATGCAGAAGAAAGAACCCTGGATTGTAGCCAAGCGTTTGGCAGAAGATCCGGCAGCACAGAAAAGTATTGATAACTGTCTGCATATCTGTTTACAGTTAACGGCCAATCTTGCCATACTCATCAACCCCTTCCTCCCTTTCACTGCGAAGAAGATGTGCCATATGATGAAGGTAGTAGACAAAATGCTGGAATGGGAAAATGCCGGAAGCATGAAACTATTAAGCGTAGGCTATACATTACGTGCTCCGGAATTATTATTCAGAAAAATAGAAGACAGTGAAATGATGGAACAGATTGAAAAATTAAATGCAGCAAGTGTGAAGAAGGAAACTGAGCAGTCAGTAGTGAGCAGTGAGCAAAAAACGGTTACGGTGAAACCTGAAATTGTTTTTGATGATTTTGCCAAGATTGATTTGAAAGTGGGTACCATTGTTGCAGCTGAGAAAGTAGAGAAAGCCGATAAACTATTGAAATTGCAGGTGGATCTTGGTTTTGAAACCAGAACGATTGTATCTGGTATAGCGATGCATTTTTCACCGGAAGAAATTACAGGTAAGCAGGTTACGGTAGTGACCAACCTGGCACCCCGTAAGATGAGAGGTATTGAAAGTAATGGCATGATATTAATGGCCGAAGATGCAAATGGCAAACTTCATTTCATCAATCCGGAAGAAAAGATTCATCCGGGTAGTGGTGTGAGTTAAAATAAAAGGCCGGTCATAAAGACCGGCCTTTTATTTTAAGTATAGCTGGCACATTCTTTCATTTCACGCTCAGAATATGCCATCTTATATTGTTTCAAAACATCTTCCGGTACACCATTCCACTTGTTGGGTACATTACCCCGATAATCAAGATCTTTTACACCTATTTCAGAAGTATAAAAGCCTGTTAGGGTTAAATCGCGCATCAGGTTAAAGAAAGCTACACCCTGAGCCATTTCCGGTTTTGCTTTTTCGGGGTATGCAATCTGATCTACCATCTGTATTCTTTGCTGCTCCGTACAATCCACAAACGACTTTTCAAATTGTTTGAGACATTGCATATCCAGCCAGCGAAGTCCGCCACGCATAGGTGTCTGATGCGAGGGCATATCCTTTACAATAAATTCCAGGAATTCTGGCACTTTGGCATCACTGGCGCTACCGCTAACGGCATCTTTGGGTACAATGATATCTGCCAGTATGGTAATTGTAGACATTTCATGCTGTGAAAAGAATTTAGCTTCCTTACTTAATTTCTCCAGGTACGCTTTCTCTTCCGCCATCCTGTCTTCTACATTAATACCATCGATGGTATTAGCGGTTTCTTTTTTATCTGCCGGCTTACAGGCATCCACCAATACGCCGGTAGCTACCGTTCCAACAACCAGTGCTTTTATGGATTTTCTTCTGTCCATGGTATTATATTTTGTCTCGCCTTAGGCGAGATGGATTTAGAGATTTTGTTTTTTCATTTCATCAATGATATACTCAGAAGCACGCATAGATAGCGCCAGAATGGTCCAGGTAATATTTTTATCTGCCTGGGATGTAAACTGACTACCATCTACACAGAAAAGGGTTTTACAATCGTGTGCCTGGCTCCATTTATTCAGGGCAGATGTTTTTTTATCATTACCCATTCTGGCAGTACCTGCTTCATGAATGATATTACCCGGATTGGCGAGGCCATAATTATTGGAAGCATCATCATCTCCACCCCAGGTAATGATAGCACCCATTTCGTGCATAATTTCCTTGAAGGTTTCTTTCATATGCTTGGCCTGTTTGATCTCATAGTCGGAATGTGTGGTATGGAAACGCAATACAGGGATACCATATTTATCTACCACTTTCGGATCAATCTCACAATAATTATCGATACGGGGTACAGCTTCACCACGACCTGCCATTCCCACACCGGCGCCATAGAAATAGCGCACGTCTTCTTTAAGTGAAGCTCCATAACCACCTGCCTCTTTTTTCACACCATTCACGGCATATTTTCCATTCATGCCCTGCATACCAAAACCAAAACCATATGCAGGCTGGCCCATACCTCCCCAGTATTCAATGTGGTAGCCACGGGGGAAGTCTAATTTTTTATTATCCAGCCACCAGGGCGTATACACGTGCATACCACCCACACCATCTTCATTGTAACGTTTACGTCCAAAGAGTTCCGGTAACACACCACCCAATGCAGCACCCGTTGAATCGTGCAGGTATTTACCCACTACATTGCTGCTATTGGCCAGTCCGTTGGGATGGCGCTGTGATTTTGAGTTTAATAATAAACGGGCTGTTTCACAGGCACTGGCGGCAAGTATCACTACCCTGCCACTTACCTGGTATTCCATCATATCCGTTTTGTCTACATAAGATATACCGGTAGCAATCCCTTCTTTATTGGTAATAACTTCTCTTGCCATGGCCTGTGTAATAACATCCACATTACCCGTTCTCACAGCTGGCTGTACCAATGCCGATGAGGAAGAGAAATCTGCAGCAGCTTTACAACTGCGTCCGCATTGTGCACAATAGAAACACTCACCCCTTTCTTTATTGATTTGTTTGGTAAGAATCGATAATCTGGATGGAATAACAGGCACACCTATTCCGGTTGCCGCCTTTTTAATCATCAGTTCATGCAAACGTGGTTTGGGTGGCGGAAGAAAAATTCCATCCGGATCATTCTCCAATCCTTCTACAGAACCGAAAACACCTAATAGTTTATCAATCTTATCGTAATATGGTTTCACATCTTCATAACTGATGGGCCAGTCATCACCCAGACCATCAATACTTCTTCTTTTAAAATCTTTCGGACCAAAACGAAGCGATATCCTGCCCCAGTGATTGGTACGTCCACCAATCATACGTGCGCGCCACCAGTCCCACTTATCACTCCCTTCAGCCATGGTATAGGGTTCCCCGTCAATTTCCCATCCCCAGAAGCAGCCATCAAAATCGCCAAAGGGGCGAAATTTGGTACTGGCTCCCCGACGGGGTGATTCCCATGGATTTTTTAACTGCGACGAATGTTTTGCCGGATCATAATCGGCACCTGCTTCAAGCAGGCATACTTTTAATCCGGCATTCGCCAATACATATGCGGCCATACCGCCACCTGCACCTGAACCTACGATGACTGCATCGTATTGTTTGGGTTGTTTTTTAATCTGGAGATCTCCCATATAGCAATTTGAAAATTTGGAAATTTGGAAATGCAAGGTCTTACTGCCTGATATTTTATGAATCACCCAGGTTCTCACCGCGGGCGGTGAGTTCTTTTTTTATTTTTTTAAAGTTTACCATATTCAACATAAAGAGCGGTAAGAATGCGATAGGAAGTATGGATACTGCTCCAAAACCCTTTGTCAGGGTTATGTATACACCTGAGCCGACCATGATCAACAGGAATACAGATAAAATAATAATGACCATCTTCATGGTCTTATAATTTTTCTTCAGGACTTCAGTGCTCATTTCAGCAATGGGCTGTGATTTCATGAGTAGTAATTTGGTGTGTCGAATATAGTTTTTTTAATAGAGAACTTCAGTTAAAAACAGAGAAATACCCAACAAAAAATAAGAACCCTCCCCCCTTCACAGTTTTTAGTTTCAAGGATTGAATATCCATTCGTTTTGGTTTACCATTCATCACCATTATCCAGTGCTTTATGAAGACTTACTTTTTATTGGCAGGAATGCTTGGCTTCTGTGCCTTAAATGCACAACAAATACCCTCATCAGGTCTGCTTAGCAGTAAACAGGCAGTGAAACATGATCTTTCCCAACCATTTTCAGCGCTTTCTAAAGAAACCACGAAATTATCTTTGGAAGAACCTTCTCATCATAAAAGCGCACCGGGGGTTTTTATCCCAAAAAAAATAACAGACCCAAAAACGCTTTCCGTTGAGCAAACCCGCTTTGGCAGCAAAGCAGCACCGTTGCTGCTCACCAGTTTCGACGGGTTGGGGGAAAGCTTTACGGGGCCGCAGGGCACAGCTGTTATGCGCAACCCTTCTGATAATTCGCTGGCAGTGGGTCTTGATCATGTAGTGCAAACGGTTAATTCCCGCATGGCCATTTTCACGAAAAAAGGAAAAAAATACCCCGAATCGGGTCGTGTATTGTATGGGCCTGTGGAAACCAAAAACGTGTTTCGTGGTTTTGGCGGGCCCTGTGAACAGATCAATAATGGTGATGCTGTTGTTCGATATGATCAGCTGGCCGACAGATGGCTGATTGTGATGCCTACTTTCCGTAAAGGCATTTCCAGGAATATGGATACCACAACAGGTACCAGAAGAATACTAGCCCAACCCGGAGAAGCTGCCCTGTTATACCAACCACCACCACCTGCTGCTGATGCTAACAATGCGCCGTCGGCTCAACGTGCGGCAGTACCAAGACCTCCTGATAAAGGTACTTACTGTATGTGTTATGCCATCAGTACCAGTTCAGACCCTATGGGTAGTTATTACCGTTATGAATTTGAGAGAGAACTGTTTCCCGATTACCCAAGGCCTACTGTTTGGCCCGATGGTTATTATACTACCACCAGTACAGGTGATGATGTAATTGAAAGGCATGCCTATGTGGTTGACCGTATTAAAATGCTAAAGGGTGAAGATGCAAAAGAACAGTCCTTTATTGTAAAAGGTGTAAACTTTATCATCAATGCCGATCTCGATGGCAAACAATTACCTCCACCCGGCTCACCCAGTATTATGTTAGCAGCAGGTGGATCACAGCTAAATAAAATATTGGGCGACGATGGACTTTATGCCTGGAAATTTTATGTAGACTGGAAAGACCATTCCAAAACAAGGCTCGAAGGACCCGTTAAAATTGATGTTGCCCCTTATGAATACCTCGGTGGCGGACAGCTCACCAAAACAGTGCCCCAGCCCGGTACCGAGCAGCGGCTCGACTCGCAGGGCGATAAATTAATGGCTCGTCTTGTTTATCGACGTATGGGCAACAGAGAATCAGTTGTGGGTGTTCATTCCGTGAATACTGCTGCGGGAGGTGGTGGTGTAAGATGGTATGAATTGTTGCTAAACAAAGACCGAAGCCTTCAGCTATACCAACAGGGCACTTATGCCCCAGACAGTAATTTTCGCTGGATGGCAAGTCCTGCCATTGATGGTAAGGGTAATATCGGGATTGGTTATTCATTCGGCGGAAAATCTGATTATCCTGGTCAGCGTTTTGCAGGCAGGCATTTTGGTGACCCATTGGGTCAGCTTACCTTAAACGAAGTAATTCTTGTAAATGGTGAAGCCCCGCAAACAACTACCCTGCGCTGGGAAGATTATACGCAGACTGCCATTGACCCGAGTGATGATGAAACGATCTGGTACGTGGGAGATTACCTGAAAAAGGGAGGAAGGAATTATTCCACTAAAATTGGAGCATTCTCTCTTATAAAGATACGAAAAAAATAGCAAATCTCCGTTTCCGCTCGACACCCTGACGAAGGAAGGGACCGCAGAGAAAAGAGATAACAGTGTTTACGTAAGGCTTAATATTGACCTGTGCTCAGTAATACCAGTGTACAGGCTTCTACAGGTTCAATGCCTTTTTCTTTTGCCAGTTCTTCCAACTCCTCATTTTCGGTACCCGGGTTAAAAATGATTCTTTTGGGTTGTAGCGAAAGAATATAATCGTAATACTGTTTTTGCAAGGCAGGATTGAGGTAGAGAGTGACCGTATCTACCCGCTCTTCCGCAGGGCGTTCTGTGATGATCGGCGTTTCGCCGATCTGTCCATTTTTATTCCCGATAGCCACAACAGGATGTCCGTTTGCACGTAATCTGTTTACAGCAAGAAAACTATAACGTGAAGGATTTTCTGAAGCACCCAGTACCATGGTTTTTTTAGACATAGTTCTTTTGTTTATAGTAGCGGCCAATATATTTCCAATAACGGATAGCTGCAATGTTTACCACTAAAAAATAGATACCCAGCACATAATTATAATAGATTTTGGTAGCAGGCAGGGGTATTTTGAAATTACCTGAATATACCCAGGCAAAAAACATGCTCCCAAGTACCAATGCTATCAGCAGATTAAGGGTGAAAAATTTTTTATCGTCTTTTTCAGCGATTAATAAGTTAATCATAGTACTAACTACCTGCCATAAGCCTACAATAAGCAAACCTAATGCATGCAACAGTAACAACGTATAAAATTCATTGCTTTTAAACAGCGATACAAAAAAGAAAATAAAAGGGAGGATAGATAATAACCATACACCTAATTGCCCGTATACATCTGCATTGGCCCATATCGATTTCTTCATACTATTTTCCCCGGAATATTTCCAAATAACAAACCATCAGGTAATACAAAGCAAGAACTGGGGTCATATAGAGTAATATATACAATACCCATATCATCATCTCTGCCGATAACAGACTGATCAGAAAAATGCAAACAATTGCGAGCAGCAGGTACTGATAAACCTTTCTTGCTTTACTGTCCTGGTTCCATCGCTGTGTAAGATGAACAGCCATGCTCAGCAATTGCCACCCACCAATACCCAAAAAGAAAACCATCATGGCCAGTTCCATATCAAAGAAACAGATGGCACCGGTGATGATCAATGCCGCCGACTGGATGATAATATCTGCTTTTTTAAATGAGGTCTGGTTGAATGACATGTATCAAATTTAGCAATTAATTCCACCTTACACCCCCCGTTCTCCCATTCACCCTGTTACTATTTTCTACCTGTAATGCCTGGAGATTACTCAGAAACAGCAATATTTTGACAGGCCATTGTGCAATTTATCAGTAATACAACTGAGTAGGTCATGTATTATTTTGTATTGTGTGTAACTTTCGGTCATGAAATACCTACTTGTATGTATACTTTTTTGTTATACCCTTCAGGCTTCCGCTCAGATTAAACCTTTCCGGTTTGCCTTTATTTCCGATACCCATATCGGATCTCCCAATGGCAGTGCCGAAGAGGATTTACGAAGAACCGTTGCCGATATTAATCAGATGACAGACATTGCTTTTGTGGTTTTAACAGGCGACATAACCGAACTGGGCACTACAGAAGAAATTAAAACAGCCAGGGCCATCCTCGACGAATTAAAAGTGCCGTATTATATTATTCCCGGCAATCATGATACTGGCTGGAGCGAAAGCGGTGGTGTTGCTTTTGCCGCCATATTCGGCTATGATAAGTTTGCCTTCACCTACAATGGTATTCGTTTTATTGGTTGTGCCTCCGGACCTTATGTACGCATGAGTGATGGTCATGTTCCCAGAGATGCTGTTAACTGGCTGGAAAAAGAACTTTCGACCCTGAAACCCGATCAACCTGTTATTTTTCTGAACCACTATCCACTCGATAATGGACTGGATAATTGGTATGAAGTGATTGATCGGTTAAAGCAAAAGAATACCATTGCTGCTTTATGTGGTCATGGCCATGCCAACCGGGCCATGAATTTTGAAGGTATTCCTGCTGTTATGGGCAGATCGAACCTGCGTGTGAAAGCAGAAACCGGCGGTTATAATTTAGTTGATGTAAGATCAGACTCTATCATTTTTGCTGAGCGGTGGCCTGGCAGGCAAACACTGGCTTCCTGGACCGGGGTGAAAATAGAAAAGCATCTGTACCAGCCATCACCTGAGCATTTGCGTCCTTCCTATGCCGTAAATGATAGTTTTCCGGAGGTGAAAGCAGTATGGAAATACAGTGCTGAGGCCAATATTATTTCTACCCCTGCTACCGATGGCAAGCTGGTATTTTTTGGTAATAGCCTGGGTAATATTACAGCATTGGATATCAGAACAGGTAAAAAGAAATGGCAATTTCAAACAGGTGGTGCTGTATTTTCTTCACCGGCTGTTGATCAGCAAAGAATGGTAGTAGGGTCAGGTGATGGTTATGTTTACTGCTTTGAAACCACTAAAGGCAGGTTAGTATGGAAGTACAAGGCCGATGCTGCCGTATTGGGATCTCCACTCATTAAGGATGGTATTGTGTATGTTGGCGGCAGCGATCATTGTTTCCGGGCCCTTGAATTGGTTTCGGGTAAAGAGATCTGGCGCTTTATAGGATTGGAAGGACCCGTTATGAGTTTACCCGTGATAACGGGAAATCAGGTTCTGTTTGGTGCATGGGATCGTAACCTCTATGCTTTGGATAGAAAAACAGGAAAACTGAACTGGAAATGGAACAATGGCTCTACGGTTCGCAATTATTCCCCCGCAGCCTGCATCCCTGTTATAAGGGATGATGTAGTTTACATAGTTGCCCCGGACCGCTACCTCACCGCTATTGATCTGGCAACTGGTACCACTTTATGGCGAAACAATGAGGCTACAGTAAGGGAGTCGATTGGTATTTCAGCCGACGGCAAATGGGTTTATGGTAAAACGATGAATGATTTTGTGGTGGCTTTTCCAACTTCCCGTGAAAAACAGTCAGTTGCCTGGAAAATCAACTGTGGCTTTGGTTATGAGCATGTACCCTCTATGTTGATGGAACAACAAAACACCGTTGTATTTGGTACCAAAAACGGTCGGGTATATGCGATTGACCCCGTAAAGAGAGAAATGAAGTGGGTATACAAGATCGATCATTCAATGGTGAACACGGTAAATATGCTGAGTAGCAAAAGGATTCTTGCAGCTACCATGGATGGAAAACTGAGTCTTTTGGAAGTAACAGAATAAAATGTGCATTGACCGTTAAAATTTTTTAGTGCAACTATTCGTTTTAATTCACAAATAATTTTCTAACTTTCGTACCTCATCATTTACAACAACAAACTAATACCATCATGGCAAAAGCTAAAAAGAAAGCCGTAAAAAAAGCAGCACCTAAAAAAGTTGCAAAAAAACCTGCTAAGAAAGCAGTGAAAAAAGTAGCTAAAAAAGCCGCTCCAAAGAAAAAAGCAGCCGCTAAAAAAGCAGCACCTAAGAAAAAAACAGCTGTAAAAAAAGTGGTTAAAAAAGCCGCCGCCAAAAAAGCAGCACCAAAAAAGAAAGCCGCAGCTAAAAAGGCAGCACCTAAGAAAAAAGCAGCCGCTAAAAAACCGGTAGCGAAAAAAGTAGCTGCTAAAAAACCTGCAGCAAAGAAACCAGCTGCCAAAAAGCCTGCAGCCAAAAAAGCAGCGCCAAAAAAGAAAGCCGCAGCTAAACCTGCTCCAGCACCAGCCGCCGCACCAACACCAGCTCCAGCTCCTGTTGAAGCACCAGCACCTGTTAATCCGGAAATTCCTTTTAACGCCTAATTCAGCTTTTACAATCTGTATACAAATCCTGTTACTTTCTGTAACAGGATTTTTTTATTCTTACTACATGAAGCAGTTTGGCCTCTTTTAAAATATCTTTATAAGCGTTCAGCTTTTCTGATTCACCAAAACTTTCTTACATGCGTACTTTCTTACTTGCATTTTTCTGTTTATGCCTGAGCGGTTTACACGCCCAGAACAGCAGTTCTAAAATTGCAGACAAAACAAAAAACATGAAACGGTATGATGGTTATTTCACTTATTGGTGGGATGCCAGTACCGGAAAAATCTGGTTACAGGCCGATAAATTCAACCAGGAGTTTTTATATGTAAATTCTCTCCCTGCCGGTTTGGGCTCCAATGATATTGGGCTCGATCGTGGTCAGTTAGGCAGTACCCGCATTGTTTACTTTCATAAAGTAGGCAAAAAGTTATTGCTGATTCAGCCCAATTACCGCTACCGTGCCCTTTCAAATGATGAAAAAGAAAGAGAAGCCGTACAGGAATCTTTTGCACAGTCTACTATTGCCGGTTTCACCATCGATGAAGATGAGGGTGATAAGGTTTTGGTGGATGCTACTTCTTTCTTTCTGAGAGATGCGCACGGTGTTGCCGACAAAATAAGAAGTATGCGCCAGGGTACTTATACATTCAATGAATCGCGTTCTGCCATGTACCTGCCCAATACACGTAACTTTCCATTGAACAGCGAGTTTGAGGCAAGCATCACATTTACCGGTGGAAGTGATGCAGGACGCTATGTAAATGCAGTAACCCCCTCCAGTGAAGCGATTACCGTTCGTATGCACCATTCTTTTGTGCAGTTACCCGATAATAAATACCAGCCCCGCAAATATGATATCCGAAGCGGTTATTTTGGTATTTCTTATTTCGACTTCAGCAGTCCTTTTACTGAGCCCATTGAACAAATGTTTATTTCCAGACACAGGCTCGAAAAGAAAGATCCGACGGCTGCATTAAGCGATCCGGTTAAACCCATCGTGTACTATCTGGATAATGGCACCCCAGAACCCATCCGATCTGCCTTACTCGAAGGTGGTCGTTGGTGGAACCAGGCTTTTGAAGCTGCAGGCTACCGCAATGCATTTATCGTAAAAGTATTACCAGATGATGCAGATCCGATGGATATCCGTTACAATATGATCAACTGGGTTCACCGCTCTACACGTGGCTGGAGCTATGGTGCTTCTGTTACCGACCCACGCACAGGTGAAATCATTAAAGGGCAGGTGACGCTGGGATCTTTAAGGGTACGTCAGGACTACCTTATTTTCACCGGTCTTTTGTCACCCTACGAAACAGGTAAACCTGTTTCCTCAACCATGCGTGAAGCTGCATTACAGCGTCTTCGTCAGCTATCGGCACATGAGATCGGCCATACACTGGGCTTACAGCATAATTATGCTTCGAGTTTCAATAACCGTGGATCGGTAATGGATTATCCGCATCCCAATGTATTTGTAAACAGTAAAGGTGAAATTGATTTTACAAAAGTATATACCAATGAAATCGGTGAATGGGACAAACGCGCCATTACCTATGGCTATCAGGATTTTCCGGAAGGCGTTAATGAAAATGATGGCTTGAAAAAAATACTGGAAGAAAATACCAGACAGGGATTATTGTTTATTGCAGATGCTGATTCCCGAGCACCTGGTGGTTTTCATCCCTATGCACATTTATGGGATAATGGAAAAGATGCAACGGATGAATTGAAAAATGTATTACAGGTTCGCCAGAAAGCACTGGATCAGTTTTCAGAAAATGCGATCCGGGAATCAGTACCTATGTCGAGACTGGAAGATGTATTGGTTCCGGTATACAATTACCATCGCTACCAGGTAGAAGCTGTATGCAAACTGATTGGCGGCATGAATTACAGTTATAATGTGAGAGGCGATGCACAACAAAAGCCACAGATACTCGACAACAACATTCAACAAAAAGCATTACAGGCAGCCCTGGATTGCCTCAATCCTGAAGTACTTACTTTACCTGACCGCATAAGTATGATGATACCTCCACGCCCACCTATGTATTATGGCGTAGGTGAAACTTTTGCCAAACGTACAGGTATGAGCTTCGACCCAATGGCAGCAGCAGAGGCACTGGCGCACTATGAGCTCGGATTTTTATTCAATGCCGAAAGGGCCAACAGACTGGAGCAGTTCAAGGCTCAGGCCGGTACGATCGGATGGGGCGAAGTACTCGATGCCATCATTAAAAAAACATGGATGGCCAAGAAGCAGGATGGTTTAAAAGCACAGGTACAAACACAAACACAACAAATCGTACTCACCTGGTTACTTGCTTTAAGTCAGGATAATACCGCGAATTATCAGGTAAAATCTATTTGCTTCGATCGTCTCAACAGTCTTAAAAATTTTGCCAAACAACAGGCCGCTGTCAATTCAGCCTTACGTGCACACTATATGTATGCAATAGAAAGAATTGAAAAACCAAAAGACATTGAACTTCCTCAGCATAGAGAGATAGCACCAGGAGCACCGATTGGGTGTGAGTGGGAGTAGTGATTGTGAATGGTGAATGGTGAATATGAAAAGAGCGACACTTGATATGTGTCGCTCTTTTATTTTAATGGTAGAACTTCATCAACTATTCACCATTGACCATTCACCATTCACGTTACTTATACCAACATCCTTAAAGGCTCTTCCAGCAATGATTTAAGGGTTTGCAGGAAGGCTGCTCCTGTGGCACCGTCTACTGAACGGTGGTCGCAACTCAGGGTTACTTTCATAATATTACCAGGCACTACCTGACCGTTTTTCACCACAGGCACCTGTGAAATACCTCCTACTGCCAGTATACATGAATCGGGAGGGTTAATGATGGCAGTAAACTGATCAATACCATACATACCCAGGTTAGAAATGGTGAAAGTACTTCCCTCCCAGTCTGCAGGCTGTAATTTTTTTTCTTTTGCTTTTTGTGCGTATTCTTTTACTTCCGCACCAATCTGGCTCAGTGATTTGGTATCTGCAAAACGTACTACGGGTACCAGCAATCCGTCTTCCACCGCTACTGCAACACCAATATTAATGTGGTGGTTATAACGAATGGTATCGCCCAACCAGCTGCTGTTTACTTTAGGGTGTTGTTTTAAAGCAAGGGCCGTTGCTTTCAGCACCATATCATTAAAGCTTACTTTCACCGGTGCCACTTCATTAATTTTCGTACGTGCAGCGACCGCCGCATCCATATCGATCGACATGGTCAGGTAGAAATGCGGTGCCGTAAACAGGCTCTCACTCAATCTGCGTGCAATGGTTTTACGCATCTGTGATACAGGCACATCTTCAAAGCTAACCTGTCCGGCAGGTGCCACAGGAGCCATCGGTGTAGCTTTAGCTGCTGCCGGTGCAGAAGAAGAAGCTGCAGGAACATATGCATCAACATCATTTTTGGTAATGCGGCCATTGTCGCCGGTACCTTTTACATAACGAAGATCGATACCTTTTTCACCTGCTATTTTTTTAGCGAGTGGGGATGCAAATATCCGTCCTTCATTTACCACTGTTTCTGAAACAGGGGCTGTAGCTGCAACCGGTGCCGCTACCGGCGCAGGGGCTGCTGCTACCGTAGCAGCAGGTGCAGTAGCCTGACCACCACCGTTTTTCACAGCTTTAACAATGGCTTCTACATCCAGACCGGGTTTACCAATGATACAGAGCAGATCATTCACCAGAATTTTCTCACCAGCTTTTGCGCCCTGATACAATAAAACACCATCCTTATAACTTTCCAGTTCCATAGTGGCTTTATCGGTTTCGATATCTGCCAATACTTCACCTTTTTTAACGGTATCGCCAATATTTTTATGCCATCCGGCTATCACACCTTCAGTCATGGTATCGCTGAGGCGGGGCATGAGAACCACTTCTTCCATGTTCGCTACATCAACTACAGGAGCTGATGAAGCTGCCGGGGCAGGCGCTTCTGCAACAGGTGCAGGAGCAGCAACCGGAGCAGCAGCAGCGCCACCACTATGTTGTGCCAACAAGGCTGAAATATCTTCTCCCGCTTTACCAAAAATGGCCAGCAGGTCGTTTACCTGTAATTTACCACCCTTGGGGGTACCAATATGTAATAAAATACCATCCTGGTAGCTTTCCAGCTCCATGGTAGCTTTATCCGTTTCTATTTCTGCAAGGAGGTCTCCTTTCTTTACTGCATCTCCTACATTCTTATGCCAGGCGGCTATAACACCTTCTGTCATAGTATCACTCAGTCGGGGCATTAAAATCACTTCTGCCATATAGTTCGATTGCTCTTTTGTTTGAAGGCGTGAAATTAGGAAAAAAGCTTCAAGCTTCAAGCTACAAGCTGGAAGGCACCTTTTTTAGCCAATATTTTCTGTTTTACGCGAAATTTTGGCTTGCTTACTGTCCTTGTGCAAGGCTGTAGGCTTTTTTATCACCCCAGGCATTCAGCAGTTCAGTTGAACAGATTTTGAAGTCGGCCGATAACCTTTTATACAGTTCCAGTATATCTACCTGCGTGAGGGCCAATTCTTCCACACTTTCAAAACGGCACCTGTATTGATTTACCAGGTTGGTAAATACAGACCCCTTTGGCCATACCTGCGTACCTCTGTTACTGATGGTAACCAGTTTAAAAAGGTCAAGTGTATGTTTCAGGCATTTTTCTGCTACAAGTTGCGGCTGTTCATTGCTCTCAATAAACATATCTACCCCTACAATTTTCTCTGTATTCGACTCAATTGTTTCCAGCATCGGGTTTTTCTCCAGTTTGAAAACAGTGGGTGTTACTGGCTGGTCAGCCAGCAAGGGTTTGGGGTTGTGGGCGGGTAATTTCCCAAAATTGGCAATAATCGCTTCCGTAAACTGTGTTGTATTAACAGATGGAACTGCTTTATCACCAAAATCACCGGTATGGATCCCCGATTCCAGTGTAAATAATAGGGCATTTTCAATCATAGCCGCAGACTCCATCAGTCCCAGATGCCTGAGCATACCAATACCACTCAACAATAATGCTGTCGGGTTGGCAATATTTTTTCCCGCGATATCGGGTGCCGTACCATGAACTGCTTCAAAAATAGAAATATGATCTCCGATATTAGCCGAGGGTGCAAAACCCAGTCCTCCCACCAATCCGGCGCAAAGATCACTTACAATATCACCTTGTAAATTGGTCAGCACCACCACATCAAACAGGTCTGGCTTACTTACCAATTTCATACACAGATCATCTACAATCACATCATCGGCCTTCAGTTCCGGATAGTCTTTGGCTACTTCGTAAAAAACTTCCAGAAACAGCCCATCAGTAATTTTCATGATATTGGCCTTATGTCCGCAGGTAATTCTTCTGGCACCTTTCTTCTTGGCCATCTCGAAAGCATATTTGATCACCTGCATACTACCCGGGCGGGTAATAAATCTTCTGCTCAGCGCCACATCATGGGTCAGCATATGTTCAATACCACCATAAGTGTCTTCAATATTTTCTCTCACAATGGTAATATCAATGGGAATACCAGCTTTGCTGAAAACCGTATCCACCCCGTGTAAGGTCTGGAAAGTACGTTTATTGGCATAGGTGTTCCATGTTTTCCGGGCCGTAACGTTTACACTCTTAACACCTTTCCCTTTGGGTGTTTCCATCGGACCTTTAAAAAGAATGCCCAGTGACTCAATGGTTTGCTGTGCCTCAGGGGTCATTCCGTTGCTGTAGCCTTTGTCGAACACCCACTTACCCATATCAACAAAATCATATTCCAATGGCACTTTGGCGGCACTGAAAACCGATAAAACAGCGTCCATAATTTCCGGACCGATTCCATCTCCTTTTGCTACGGCAATCCTAGTCATAGTTCCTCTTTTTAAAAGTGCTGCGAAGGTAAGGCCTGGAAGGTATTTTTTGTGTTAAAAATAATGCTGATAGCAGATGGTTAATAGCTGATAGAAAAACATGCTATATGCCATCAACCATTTGCTATTAGCTATTCAGTTTTTCCGTATTTTTACCATACTCAAACCAACCTTATGGTATCCAAAATTTCAGAAGGGGTAGAAATCAGTGTGGAAACCTTTTTCCAGTCTGATTATAGCAACCCACTGAATGGGGAGTATATGTTTGCCTACCGGATTACCATTGAAAACCACAATAATTTCACCATCAAATTATTACGCCGCCACTGGCAGATTTTCGACAGCAATGGCGAACACAGAGAAGTGGAGGGAGAAGGTGTGGTGGGTATACAACCTGTGCTACAACCCGGAGAACATTACCAATATGTAAGTGGTTGCAACCTGCGGACAGAAATGGGTAAAATGCATGGCACTTACCAGATGGAAAACCAGCATACCAAACAACTGTTTGATGTAAACATTCCTGCTTTTGATATGATTGTGCCTTCGAAGATGAATTAGAATCCCATTTAATTTTATTCGCCGGACTGAAGTCCGGCGCTTGGAATCCGGTGCCACAGCGTTCAGTGTTATAAAATGCTACCCAAAAAATCATCGGCAGATTTTCGCACAACCATCATTTACTCAGGGTTTGTATTTAGCCTCTTCAAATATTTTTTTGGGAGAAGTCTCCATCAGTAATTTGAGATTACCTGCTTGTTTTTGTTGCGACATCCATTTTTTCACAATCTGCCAACCTACAAACTGTCCGATAAAACCGGGTGAAGCAGTGCCCAGGGCCGGGGTATTGGGGGCATCACTCATATAATCGCGATTAATTTCAGGATCGATATTATAAAGCAGGTTATTTTGTACAAAGAGGCTCCAGATAGTTTTTTCGTTCTCATAACAGCCATCCAGTTGCTTTTGTGTATATCCGGTTTTCAGGCTATCTGCTGTATAAGGCATCAGCTGATCAAGCAGGTATACTCTTTTTCCGGCTTCTATCATCTGCTCAATCAGTGGCTTATCAGCATAGGCAGGCGGGTACAAATCATCCATTACATTTTTAATGGCATTTACAGGAATATAGGCCCTGTCGAATCTTCTCGATAAATATCGGGGGTATAACTGTTGTCCTTCCTCACTCAGGTACAAAGGATGTTCGCTCCCCAGATAAAGCTGAAGACCAATGGCCAGCCCATCTCTTGTAATAATACTTCCATAACTATTCAGGGGACCGACAAAACTGATCACTCTTTCCGGCAGCTGGTATTCCGGGAAATAGTGTTTCACAAAACGCAACCCTTTCTGTATTTCGTCTACTTCACGGGTCATATCCGGAAATAGCCTGCTTACATCATTTGCCAGCCCCTCATAGCTTCTCATAAATGCCGGAACATCTTTTGTAAAAGTGGCTGGTGAGCTCCCTAGAATATTGAAGAGAAAGTCCTGCGTAAATCCGTGATACTCGCTGGTAAGTTCCTGCAAGGATGTTTCGAAATGAAGCGTGTCTATTTTAAAAAACGAGGTCTCAAAACGTTGCAGCGTAAGCGGTGCCTTCACAGCAGATACATCGGGTACATTGCGTTTACTGCCACAGGAAATACAGGCAAGCAGCAGAAACATTCCAAGCCAGCGATTCATTTTCATCAGGTTTTTACAAAGATGCTGATAAAAGAGGTTGAGAAAGCCAAAGATGGCTGTAAAAGCTATGCAAAAGTTACGGAACTTTGCTCCCTAAGCTTATAAACAGGTGTTTGTATGAAGATCAGTATCGCACAGCAGAATTACCATATCGGAAACTTTGAGACCAATACCGCTAAAATGATCAGTGCCATTAAAGAAGCTAAAGCAGCAGGCGCAGATATTATCATGTTCAGTGAAATGAGTGTATGCGGTTATCCTGCCAGAGACTTTGTTGAGTTCAATGATTTCATCAGCAAATGTTATGAAGCAGTTGATCTGATACGCGAACATGCCGATTCCATTGCCGTACTCATCGGTTCACCGGCACGCAATACCATCCAAAAAGGAAAAGACCTGTTTAATGCGGCTTTCTTTCTCTATGAAAAAGAAATCAAAGCAGAAATTCATAAAACCCTCTTACCCACTTATGACGTATTTGATGAATACCGTTATTTCGAACCTGCCTATGAGTGGAAAGTGGTACCCTTTAAAGGAAAAAAAATAGCCATTACCATTTGTGAAGATATCTGGAACCTCGGCGACAATCCCTTGTACCGAATTTGTCCGATGGATCAACTCATGGAACAGTCACCAGATCTGATGCTCAATATCAGCGCCTCTCCTTTTGATTATACACATGATGAAGACAGAAAATCTGTTATCAAGGCCAATGTACAGAAATATAAGATACCGATGTTCTATTGTAATGCTGTAGGCAGTCAGACAGAAATTGTTTTCGATGGGGCTTCGCTGGTGTTTGACAAAGACGCCAATTTATGTGCAGCCTTACCCATGTTTGAGGAAACGTTGGTTACAGTTGAACTGAATGAAGATGGCAGTATAAAGGCACCTATTCTCGAGCCAGCGAGCCGTGTTCCTGATAAAGAACTCAATCCTTCCACATTGGAACCTGCATTAAATATTGCACAGGTATACGATGCCCTCATTTTAGGTATACGTGATTATTTTTCTAAAATGGGTTTTACCAAAGCCATTCTCGGCTCATCGGGTGGTATTGATTCTGCCGTTACATTGGCCATTGCCTGCGATGCACTGGGTGCAGAAAATGTACGGGCCATTTTAATGCCTTCTCCTTATTCAACCGATCATTCAGTAAATGATGCAGTTATGCTGAGCAAAAATCTCGGCAACCCTTACGATATCATCCGTATTGATGATGTATTCCACGCTTTTACAAAAACATTGGAACCTGTTTTCAATGGATTACCTTTTTCACTGGCAGAAGAGAATATCCAGAGCAGAACAAGGGGTAATCTATTAATGGGTATTGCCAATAAATTCGGATATATTTTATTGAACACTTCTAACAAGAGTGAGCTGGCTACCGGATATGGCACTTTATATGGCGACATGGCCGGCGGACTCGGTGTACTGGGTGATTGTTATAAATTACAGGTGTATGCTTTGGCGAAGTATATCAACAGAAATAAAGCAATCATCCCTGAAAACATCATAACCAAAGCACCCAGTGCTGAACTGAGACCCAACCAGAAAGACAGTGATAGTTTACCTGATTACAGCCTGCTCGATCAGGTATTGTACCAGTATATTGAAAAAAGAATGGGGCCGGCCGAAATAAAAGCCATGGGCTATGAAGCTGCTTTGGTTGACCGAACACTGAAGATGGTGAACAACAATGAATACAAACGAAACCAGTTCTGTCCCATCATCCGCATTTCACCCAAAGCATTTGGTGTGGGAAGAAGGGTTCCGATTGTTGGTAAATACCTGAATTGATTCATCATTCATGTATCACCATAATCGGCACATGACTATGATAGGCCAGTTTCTTAGTGGCACTGGCATGAAATAATCCTTCAAACAAACCATGTTTTTTGGGTATGGTAATAATCAGGTCAATCATTCTTTCCTGTGCTACGATATTCACGGCTTCCACAAAATTATTATTGTTTTCAAAATGATACTGAGGATTGTACCCCTGTAATAAAGTATCCAGCATCAGACTTTCAAAAGGTGTATCGGGCGACCAGTTTCGATTTTCCTTATCAACATGCAACACAAAAAGTTTTGCATTTGTAGCATCCAGCATTTCTCTGATGGGCTGAACGGGTGTTGTTTCCACCACTTTATTAAAATCACAAACCAGCATCACTTCTTCAATCCTGGTAAAAACAGCTTTAGGGGGTACAATGATGACAGGTATCGTACCATTTTTCGCAACACTTAATGCGTTACTACCGATTATTTTTTCTTCTAAGAGGTTACCGCCGGTAACACCCATTACAATCATCGCGGCCCCTGTTTCTTTACATATCGCGTCGAGCCCATTTCCCAGATGATCATACTTCGATAAGGTACTTACCGCGATACCTGTGGCACAAAAAGGACAAACCACCGACTTGAAATTTGCGAGTGCCTGTTCACTGCTCTCCTTCAGCGTATCTATATCCGGTATTACGACTGTAGGAACCATGGGGTCGATATTTACCGGCGCTTCATAGGCATGGTATAAAATTACTTCCCCTGCCTTTAGCTGTTCTGCCAGCTTAAAAGCATATAAAGCTGCATTTTTCGCTGCGGCAGAAAAATCGGTTGGTACGAGGATTTTTTTCATATCACATATTTATGTAGTAAAACTATCAAGAATCGTGCGCAAAAAAAATGACATTGGTCAGGATAAGGATTGCTTTTTATCAGTTTACATACAGTAATCTGCTTTGTAGACCACTTTATCGACCGCTTATACCCCATAGCTGCAAATCACATATAAATCACCTTTGCAGGGATGGTGTGTAGAATATCTTTGCCGTGAAATCACAAATCATGAAATTTTTTTCTACCGCTCTCGCAGGTCTTTTCATCATCGGACTAACACTAACCGGATGTAAAAGTCTTTCCTTCACACAAAAAACATTACCCGCCGAAATACCTGTACAGGATTTCTCAAAATCGATTGTAGTGATTGATGCGGGAGATGTGTACACACCCGGACTGGCCATTACCAAAAAAAGAGAAGCCGTTGTTACCAGTATTAAAAACAGCTATTTCTCCAATTTGCCGGATATTCTCAGAAAGGATTTACAGATATCTGCTTTCAGAGATACCATCCTCACAGATGATGAGAAGAAAAGATTATTACAAAATGATGATGCTGTAAGATTAAAACTTGCAACTAAGTATGGCGCCAATATTTTCATCATTTTACAGAATTATGAAGGTGGTTTTAGTCAGGATGATATTGTACGCACAAAAAACAGCGATGGCAGCACAGATAAAACTGCGTATTACTCTGTTTTCTTCAATACTGATATCACTGTTATTCAGGGCGACCAGTTATACCGTAAAAGAATTACCGCCAGCAGAGAGCATTCCAAACGTTCTGTACTCAGTGGCTTATTGGCCAGAGGGCCTGGTTATGAAGCCAATAAAAAAGACATCCTTGCGATGGCCAACAGAAATGCTGCTAACCTTTCGGGCCTTTTCAGGGAAAGAAGAGGTATGATGAATGGCAGGGGAGAATTTATCGAAAAAGGAGATGGTTTTTAGCTTATGGTTGATAGCTAATAGCGCATGGATCATAGCATGTAACTAGACTCATTTTGTAAGTTGTCTAAAACATACACCATAAACCATACGCTATAAACCATATGCGATACGCTATACCTAACTTATAACCGTTCAATAATACCTGCTATACCCTGTCCACCACCTACGCAGGCGCTTACCATTCCGTATTTTTTATTGAGGCGCTTCATATCGTTCAGTAACTGAACTGTTAATTTACAACCGGTGCAACCCAGTGGATGGCCCAATGCAATGGCACCTCCATTGATGTTCACGATATCCGGATTCAATCCGAGTTCTCTGATCACGGCAAGTGATTGTGAAGCAAACGCTTCATTCAGTTCAATCAGATCAATATCACTCAGGTTCATGGATGCCTGTTTCAATACTTTGGGAATTGCAGCGACCGGACCAATACCCATAATGCGTGGATGTACGCCTGCAGATGCACAGTTCACCAAACGGCCAATGGGTTGAAGACCCAACTCCACCACCATTCTTTCGCTCATTACAATAACAAAAGCAGCCCCATCACTTGTTTGAGAAGAGTTACCGGCAGTAACAGACCCACCCATAGCAAATGCAGGCTTTAGTTTTGCGAGTGCCTCAATATTGGTATCGGCGCGAACACCTTCATCAGTATCCACAACATAGGAACGAACAGCTTTTTTACCTTTTTCGTTCAGGTAGGTTTCTTCAACGGTGATGGGGAGGATACCTGATTTGAAATGACCGCTCTCAATGGCTTTCATGGCTTTCTGATGCGATTGATAAGCAAACTGATCCTGATCCTCACGGCTTACTTTAAATTCTTTAGCCACTGCTTCAGCAGTGAGCCCCATACTCAGGTAATAATCAGGTTCCTCTTTGGCAATGGAATAGGCAGGAACCGTTTTCCATCCGGCCGTGGGTACCAGACTCATGCTCTCGGTTCCACCAGCAATAATACAGTCGGCCATACCGGTACGTATTTTAGCAGTTGCCAGTGCAATACTTTCCAATCCGCTTGCACAATACCTGTTAATGGTAAAACCCGCTACATCAATACCCAATGCACGGGCAGAAATAATGCGCCCAAACTGTAAACCCTGTTCCGCTTCGGGAACGGCATTCCCCACAATCACATCATTCACACGTTTTGCCTCCAGTTGCGGCACACTTGCCATCAACCCCTTTATCACTTCAACGGCCAGATCGTCTGGTCGAAAAAAACGAAATCCACCACGTTTACTTTTGGCTACTGCGGTTCTGTAACCCGCTACTATATATGCTTCCTGCATAATCTTGGTTTTACCTATCAAATGTAAGGATTTTTTTAAAAAAGTTGTTTATGCAACCAAATTTACCGGAAAGGATGGGTAAGCCCTCCCCCTTCGGTTCATCTCCATTTGCACCTTATCTTCGCAGCACCATGTTATACCCGCTTATCAGACAACTGCTTTTTTGTTTTCCGCCTGAAGATGTACATTATTTTTCGATGGACCTTATGAGATCAGCCTGCAGGCTCGGGCCGGTTAAAAAACTCATCAGTGGTACTCATTCGGTGAAAGACCCGGCATTGGAAAAACACTTATTCGGTCTGCGTTTTACCAATCCCGTAGGTCTGGGGGCAGGCTTCGATAAAAATGCTGTTTACCTTAATGAACTGGAGGCGCTGGGTTTTGGATTTGTAGAAATTGGTACTGTTACCCCCCTTCCACAGCCCGGCAATGATAAACCCCGGCTATTTCGCCTTCCGGCCGATAAGGCATTGATTAACAGGATGGGATTTAACAATAATGGTGTGAAAGCCATTGCTGCCAGACTGGCTGCCAGAAAAAAAGAAAATTCATCCCTGATTGTGGGTGGCAATATTGGTAAGAATAAGGTAACACCGAATGAAGATGCCTGGAAAGATTACAGCATTTGTTTTGAAGAGCTCTTCGACTATGTAGACTATTTCGTGGTGAATGTAAGTTCTCCCAATACGCCCGGCTTAAGAGCCTTACAGGATAAGGATTCGCTCAAACAGATATTCTCCGTATTACAGAACAGTAATCAGCGAAAAACAAAACCAAAACCTATCCTTCTGAAAATTGCCCCTGATCTCACAGAGGAACAATTGGATGATATTATTGCACTTTCAGCAGAAGAGCATCTCGATGGATTGGTTGCTACCAATACTACTATCAGCCGTGAGGGTCTTTTAACAGATGAAAAAACCATTACCGATATCGGGATGGGAGGATTGAGTGGTAAACCGGTGAAAACAAGATCTACCGAAGTGGTTCAATACCTTTCCAAAGGAACCGGGGGGGGTATTCCCATTATTGCGAGTGGCGGCATTTTTACCGGCGCAGATGCAGAAGAAAAAATGAAAGCAGGTGCTTCTCTGGTGCAGGTATGGACCGGTTTTATATATGAAGGTCCATCCATCGTAAAAAATATTTGCAAATACTTATTACAAGCCTAAGTTTTATTATATGGAACATCTTTTTACATCCGAAAGTCTGATCAGTTTTCTGATTCTGGTAGTACTCGAAGTAGTGTTGGGTATTGATAATGTAATTTTTGTGAGCATTATCATGAACCGTATGGAGAAAAAGCAGCAGAAGAAAGCAAGACTTCTCTGGATGGTTATGGGCATGACAACACGTATTATTTTACTTTTCGGCCTGGGATGGCTACTCGCACAAAAAGGGAAACCTGTATTAAGTATATGGGGCAAGGATCTCGACCTGGCGAGCCTGGTTATGCTTGTGGGTGGTTTATTCCTTTTATATAAAACCGTAAAAGAAATACACCATAAACTGGAAGGTGAGGCAGAAGAAGCCATTGGCAAAGCTGGTAAAAGCCTGAGTTTTAGTGCGGGTATTTTACAGATTATGCTGATTGATATGGTATTCAGTTTCGACAGCATCATTACAGCTGGCGGAACAGCCAAACATATCGAAATCATGATTGCTGCCGTGGTGGTTGCGATGATTGTTATGTTTTTATTCAGTCCGAATATTTCCAGTTTCATTCATAAACATCCGACCCTGAAAATGCTGGCATTATCATTCCTGGTGATGATTGGTTTTGTTCTGATTGTGGAGGGTTGGGACAGTGTAAATGCACATCAGTTGCACCTGAAAAATTATGTATACTTCGCAATGGCTTTTTCGTTTATCGTGGAACTACTGAATATGCGGATGCGGAAGGCATATCGAAAGCCTGTAGAATTACGTGATCCTAAATTACCGGAAGCTGATTCATAATAATAACGCTCGGCGATCATCTCTGCGTTCTCCTTTCAATGTGGTGAAATGCCTGTTTGTTACCACAAGGCATCCCAGAAATGAGCAGTCATTAACAAATATTTTTTTGCAAAGTCTTGGAGATATGAGAATCTAACACTTACTTTGAATTACAAAGTGCTTTTATGAAAGAGGAGCAAAAACATATTGAAGCCCTGCACGACATCAAAGACATGATGAACAGGAGCAGCCGTTTCATCAGTTTAAGCGGATTAAGTGGTATCAGCGCTGGTGTTTGTGCACTGGCGGCTACTATTTATATATGGCCCGTATGGCTATCGGTTAGGGGCAAACTGCTGGCTACTGATGAAGTACAGACCTATCCTGCTACCAGTGTACAATCACTTTTAGTAATAACCGGTGTGATAACTTTTATTTCTGCTTTACTATTGGCCTTACTGTTTACATGGCTACGCAGTAAGAAAACCAATACCTCGATCTGGGGTAGTACTGCAAAAAGACTTATGATCAATACCGCTATTCCTATATTGACCGGGGGTTTTGTAACCTATCGCTTACTGGAACTGGATCTGGTAGGCCTGATAGCCCCCTCCTGTCTTATTTTTTATGGGTTGGCCTTATTAAATGGCAGCAAATACACGGTATCTGAGATAAGATGGCTGGGCATTTGCCAGATAATACTGGGTTTGGTTAATTTATGGTTCATTGGTTATGGACTGATTGCCTGGGCCATTGGTTTTGGTGTATTACATATTTTATACGGCGCACTGATGTGGTGGAAATATGAACGCGTATGAACAATCCGATTGAACACCTGAATAAAATTTTTGACAGCCGCATCAGGCTGGGAATCATGAGTGCCGTGATGGTGAACGATGAGGTAAACTTTAATGACCTTAAAGAACTGATTCAGGTTACCGATGGCAACCTGGCCAGTCATCTAAAAACACTAGAAGAAAATAATTATATCAAAGTAAATAAAGGATTTGTGGGGCGTAAAACCAATACCACTTATGCTGTTACTAAAACAGGAGAAAGAGCTTTCAAAACGCATCTGGAGGCATTGGAAAAAATGATCAAAGGCATAAAATAATTTTTTTACCTATTTACTTTGAAATTCAAAGTACTTTTAAAATGCAAAATATTATAAAAGCAAGTGCGCGTTTATGGTTTACCACTTTATGTGTATTTACAGCTGTAGTAAGCATGTATTTATTCTTTACAGAAGTATATACAGGCACCCAATTCATCGGGTATATTTTTTTTATCTTTCTTATCGCTACCACACTCAGCTCTCCTGCTTTTCTGGTATATCTACTGATACTGCCGCCGATTAACAGACTCTGGTTTCCGAACTCAATAAAAGTTCTCTTATTAGCCATTACCAATCTGACGCTTGCAGTATTGTACACCGCTTTTTACATTTCTGAGCTTTCGGGATTGCTCTTTACTGAACAGAAAGCCTGCTCAGAAGCTTACTACTTTTTTGCGATGCTTGGCAGCAGCAGTTTCATTGCTTTACTGATTCAGCATCGATTTCTACAAAACCATTTTTTTATTCCATATTCAAATTTACCTACCATGAACAGTTCAAACGAAACAACGGTACCACCATTAACAGGAAGCAATAAAATTCTCTACAAGGCCATCGTTACGGGTTTATTAATCATGATCATGCTGATACCGATGATCTTTGTTTCCAACCTCGTACAGGAAAGAGAACAACGGAGAAAAGAAGTAGAGAAAGACGTAAGCAGCAAATGGGCAGCCCCACAAACGGTTTCAGGCCCTTACCTGTATGTACCCTATAAAAAAATGATTACTGGCAATACAGGAAAAACATCTTACACTTCCGGTTATTTTTTTATCCTGCCCGAACAGCTATTCATCAATGGCAATATTGATACGGAGGAAAGAAAACGTTCTATCTACAAAGTATTACTATACAAGACAAAGGTTTCGGGCAGCGGTCATTTTCAATTGGCCATACCCAAGAACATAGCGCCTGAAGAAATTCAGTGGAACGAAATAAAACTCTGCATGGGCATCAGTGATTTCAAAGGCATTGAACAAAAAATTGATCTCCAGTTTAACCAGTCAAAACCTGTTTTATTACCCGGTTTACCCAATACTGATATTGATAGTAATGGATTATCGGTTAGTGTTCCACTCAATGCAACTGATATTGGTAAAACACTACCATTCCATACACAAATGGCTTTGCGTGGCAGCGGTCAATTGCATTTTATGCCGCTCGCAGGCAATAGCAATTTTGCACTGCAATCGAAATTGACAAGTCCGTCTTTTGATGGAAATACCCTTCCTGCCAGCCGCAAAGTAAATTCAGAGGGCTTTAGTGCCAACTGGTCTTTTAACAATGCCAATCTACCTTTCACTACCGTGGTAACCGATGCGAAAGTGATTCCCAAATCGATGGCTTTTGGTGTAAGCTTACTGCAACCTGGTAATGAATATGCACAAACAGATCGGTGCAGCAAATATGCCATACTGTTAATCGGACTCAGTTTTGCCTTATTCTTTATCATGGAAATCATGCAGAATAAACCCGTACATCCGGTGCAGTATGTACTGGTGGGATTGGCGCTTGTTATTTTCTACACACTGCTGCTTTCCATCAGTGAGATCACTTCTTTTGACCTTGCTTATTTTATGGCTGCATCAGCTACCATTCTACTCATTACTGTTTATGTGCACAGCCATTTTCAAAAAGCAAAAACAGCAGCTTACTTTACCTTACTCTTATCGCTTTTATATGGATTCATTTTTATTTTACTGCGATTGGAAGACACCGCTTTACTGGTAGGCAGTATCGGTCTCTTTATCATTCTGGCTGTTGTGATGTATGCCAGCAGACATATCAGCTGGTACCAGTCTGTTTCACCTGCAGTTGTTGTTACTAAATAGTTTTTTTGGGGGGTCGTTTGTAAACAAAAGTCCCGCCAGTTGGCGGGACTTTATATAAGCAAGCAATCGAAAAGAGACTAACTATGGAGAACCTCTCTGGAGATTACGAGTTTCTGTATTTCAGAAGTTCCTTCTCCAATAGTACATAATTTTGCGTCACGGTAGTACTTTTCTACCGGAAAATCTTTTGTATAGCCATAACCGCCAAAAATCTGTACGGCCTCGGTAGCGGTTTTTACAGCTACTTCACTGGCATAATATTTAGCCATAGCACCTTCCTTGGTTACTTTCTGACCCCTGTTTTTTAGGTCGCAGGCTTGCCAGATCAGTAATTCTGATGCCATAATTTCCGTAGCCATATCGGCCATTTTAAAGCTGATACCCTGAAAATTACAGATGGGCTGGTCGAACTGGTGCCTTTCTTTTGAATACTGAACGGCCGCTTCATAGGCTCCTTTGGCAATTCCCAGCGATAGTGCCGCAATGGAAATTCGGCCACCATCCAATATTTTCATAGCCTGCCTGAACCCATCTCCTACTTCTCCAAGTCTGTTTGCATCTGATAGGCGGCAGTTCTCAAAAATCATTTCGGCGGTTTCGCTGGCACGCATGCCGAGTTTGTTTTCCTTCTTACCTGCCGTAAAGCCGGGTGTACCTCTTTCTACCACAAAAGCTGTGGAATTACCACTGGTTCTAGGTTCACCGGTTCTACAGATCACCACTGCGATATCGCCGCTTTTTCCATGTGTGATCCAGCTTTTGGTACCATTCAATATCCATTCATTGCCCTCTTTTACTGCCACTGTTTTCATATTACCGGCATCACTGCCTGTGTTGGGTTCTGTAAGTCCCCAGGCACCTATCCATTCAGCCGTAGCCAGTTTGGGTAACCATTTGTTTTTCTGCTCCTCCGTTCCGAAGGATAAAATATGATTGGTGCAAAGCGAATTATGGGCGGCCAGACTAAGACCAATAGAACCACATACTTTGGCTACTTCCTGGATAATGGCATTGTATTCAAAATACCCGAGTCCAGCGCCACCATAGTTTTCCGGCACCAGCACACCCATTAATCCGAGTTTTCCCATTTCCTTGAATACCGATACCGGAAATTCCTGGCTTTCATCCCAATCCATTACATGCGGACGTATGTATTGATTCGCAAAATCTCTGGCAGTCCGGGCTACCTGTTCTGTTAATTCTGTTGGCCTGAATTCCATAGCTGTTGGTTTTAAATAGACGAAGGTTGCCTTACTAAACAATCGTTATCAAGGCAACCTTCTGAAAACAAACGACCGTTTGTTAGTTTTCAGTGCAAATGAATACCTTTTCTCAATACGATCCAAAAAAGCTTTGTTTCCTTAACAGTTTTTTATTCTAAACGGAATGCCAGGCGTAATTTTTCGATCATACCTTCCTGCATACCGGCAATTTCCTTCAGTTCAGTCCAATCGCCATAATTGCCATTTTCCTGCCTTTTACGCACAATCAGTTGGGCCAGTTGAAGCGGAATACCGGTTTTTTGCTCAATCTGGTGGGCAGATGCCCTATTGAGCCATAAACGGGGTATGCTGGCAGGGTGTACCCGGATATAGGGGTGCAATTTAGATACAAGACTATCCGATAAACCAAAAACAGACTGCAATTCTTCCAAGCGTGCAAAACCAGCCACTTTCGTTCGGTAGGCAACAATCCGGGCCGCCAGGACTTCGCCAATACCCGGTAGCGCCTTCCAGGCTTCCTGGTCGGCGGTATTGATATCGATGATGGGTATGGCTGGTTTACTCAAAACTTTTCTTTCTTCAACAGCCGGCAGTACCACATAAGGTATCAGCTGTTTTGCTTTTGTACTATCCAGTCCCCATATTTTTTTGATATCAGCCGGCTTATAAAAGTGCCCTCCCTTATTGCGGTAATGGAGTATGCGTTGAGCAAGCTTTTCATGAAGTCCTAATTTTTTCCAGCCTTCTTCATCCAGTGTATTGGGGTTGAAGAAAAATAAATCCTGTTTGCCTTCACCGCTTACCAACTCTGTTTTTGTGGTATGTACATTTTCATTTGCATCCAGCCACTGCACACCTGCCGATAAATCCAGATCGGTATATACCAATTCATTTGAGGGAAAAAAACGGGGCGATACAACAAGTAACAAACAAATGCTGATAAGGACCACTACACCTGTTCGTTCTTTTTTGCTGAAGTTGAAGTAAGGACGTAATCGTTTTTTCATACAATGATGGATTGTATGCCTTTCTTCCTGGATTGATAAAATTATGGCTATAGTTTCAGCTGTAAGCCATCGTAGGCCAGTTGCATATGCGGAGGTAATTCCGCATTGATGTCGATATGTTTACCCAACTGATGACTGATATGCGTAAAATAAACTTCTGGTATGGCTAATTCCGTTGCGAGTTCCACAGCTTCCTGCAAAGTAAAATGGGAAAGATGTGGCTCTTTACGGAGGGCATTCAACACCAGAATTTTTGATCCCTTTATTTTTTCTTTTTCGTTTTCTTCAATCCTATTCGCATCGGTGATATAGGTAAAGTCTCCGAAACGAAAACCCAGCACCGGCATTTTATAGTGCAGTACTTCTACCGGCATCACGGGTATATCGCCAATCAGAAAAGGTTGGCTGTCAATCGTAATCATATTCAACTCAGGTACACCCGGATAGCGGGTATCAGAAAAAGCATAATAATAATCGCGTCGTAATGCTTCTTCCGTAAGTGTATTGGCATAAATATTCATGGGCTTTTTAGTGAAATAATTATAAGCCCTGATATCATCAAGACCGGCCAGATGATCTTTGTGTGGATGGGTGTATAAAACAGCATCCAGTTTTCTGTTATTGATCCGTAACATCTGGTAACGAAAATCGGGTGTGGTATCTACCACCAGTGAGGTATGGGCAGACTGAACCAGTATACTGCTGCGTAAGCGTTTGTCTTTTTTATCGGTCGATGCACATACTGCACAATCACATGCGATCATGGGCACACCGCTGCTGGTGCCTGTGCCTAAAAATTCTATGTTGAGTGTAGGATTATGCACAGGTCAAATCTAATGAAATATGACAGGAAGTATTACCGTATTTCCCGCAAAAATATCAGGCTGCTGTAGCCGATTTTTTGACCACTTCTTCATAGAGTTTTTGTGACTCCAGTGTAAGTTTATCGTAGTCGATGCTAAGTTGAGGTATAATCTCCATCAAGGTATTGATGCGGCCTTCGATATTCAGGAATTTATTGAGTACCACAATACGTTTGGCTTCGAGCAGGCACCACCCACTTTGAAAAGTACCCCGCTCATAACGCACCACATATTCTGATTCTCCGAGAATATCTTCCAGCTTGTCTAAAGTAGTTTGTGTGTATTTCATCCTCTTTGCTCTTTTAAATCCGGTTACCCTACAAAGTTACCATTCAGGCAGGTTTTTGCCCTTGTAAACGGGAATTAGTTATTCACATCTGGAGAAAGCTGTGAGCTACGAGCTACAAGCCTTGATGGGTTGTTTGTTTAGCCTTTCTGCTATGAATGGAGCCTATAACAGTTCTTGCGAGTCAGTATGTTAAAAACGATTTTAATATAAAATTGATATTTCCCATAAGACTTCTTAAACTTTACATTCAGGTTATCAAACAGGTATTGCTGGTTGCTCATGGCTCGCAGCTTAAAGCTCAAGGCTTATTGCTTACTCACCATCTTAATAATCGGAACAATCATTTCTTCCAGACTCACACCGCCATGCTGGAAAGTATTGCGGTAGTAGTTTACGTAGTGATTATAATTATTAGGGTAACAAAGAAATCCATCTTCCTTTGCAAAAATATAAGCCGAATTTACATTCGGTACCGGCAACCCGGCTTCTTTAGGATCTTTAAAAGCAAGTACATCTCTGGCTTCAAAATTAAGGTTACGTCCATGTTTGTAACGTAGATTGGTAGTGGTTTGCTTATCACCGATTACTTTATGAGGTGTTTTCACCCGCACACTTCCATGATCGGTTGCCAATACTACTTTGATAGGCTTATCGGCCACTTTTTTCAATGCCTGATGCAGGGGACTATGTTCAAACCAACTGCGGGTAAGGCTTCGGTAACTGGCTTCATCACTGGCCAGTTCTTTCAGCACTTCCATTTCTGTGCGGGCATGACTCAACATGTCTACAAAATTGTACACAATCACATTCAGGTCGTTCTGCATGAGGTTATGGATATTATTCACCAGTTGCTGCCCGTCCTGATGATTCAGTATTTTGTGGTAGCTCACTTTCAGGTCATCTTTCCGAAGCCGTTTTAAATGTGCCCGGAAAAAAGTTTCTTCTTCATTGTTTTTTCCACCCTCATCATCATCATTTTTCCATAACTGTGGAAATTGCTTTTCAATATCAACGGGCATCAATCCAGCAAATATGGCATTACGGCAGTATTGGGTAGCTGTGGGGAGTATAGAATAAAAAGTTTCTTCCTCCAGTATGCGGAAACTCTCTGCAAATATGGGTTGTATGGCTTTCCACTGATCAAAACGAAGATTATCGATCAGTACAAAAAATGTAGGAATTCCTTTCTCCACATGTGGCAGCACTTTGAACTGAAAGAGCTGGTGACTCATGATGGGTGATGCGCTTGATTTCGGCGACACCCAGGATGCATAATGTTTACTGATGAATTTAAAAAACTCTGTATTGGCTTCCTGCTTCTGTGTTTGAAATACTTCACGCATTTCCGGACTATCACTTTTTTCCATTTCCAGTTCCCAGTATACCAGCTTTTTATAGATCTCCATCCATTGATTAAAATCGGGGTTGTCGTTTAATGCCATAAACAATTCCCTGAACTGCTGCTGATAGGCCGTGGTAGTGGTTTCTGCCACCAGTCTTTTATTGTCAATGATTTTTTTCAGGCTAAGTAATACCTGATTGGGGTTCACTGGCTTAATCAGGTAATCACTGATCTCCCGGCCAATGGCTTCATTCATGAGGTTCTCTGTTTCATTTTTGGTGATGAGTACCACTGGAATATTCGCATTGATTTCTTTGATGCGTACCAGTGTTTCCAGACCGGTGATACCAGGCATGGTTTCATCGATCAATACAACATCTACCAGGTTATTCTTTACATACTCAATAGCATCAAATCCATTGGTAAGTGTGGCTACATCATATCCCTTCTGTTCCAGGAATATTTTCTGTGACTGCAGACTTTCGATTTCATCATCAACCCATAAAATGCTGGCTAGTGGCATAAGCAGTGCTTAATTGTTAGGACCCGGCAATACCGTGATCAGTTCAATAATAATCAAATAAATGGTTATGCGTAACAATTTCCGATAGGCACTGGCTGTTTGAGGGCAGCTTTAGGACGTAAATCTATTTCATTCCTGCATATCAATCATCTCTTTGTATTTTTGCCAACTGCCCTTGTGGCCGATTT
The DNA here is from genome assembly GCF_004361915.1 of Sediminibacterium goheungense. Classification (GTDB taxonomy): domain Bacteria; phylum Bacteroidota; class Bacteroidia; order Chitinophagales; family Chitinophagaceae; genus Sediminibacterium; species Sediminibacterium goheungense. The sequence goes on from NZ_SNWP01000010.1 coordinate 842,746, forward strand.
AACAAATCAACAACAGGTATGGTTGAGCAAAAAAGAAAAATCATCAATGACCCGGTGTATGGTTTTATTACCATCCACCATCCATTGATCTTTGCAATTATTTCACATCCTTATTACCAGCGACTCAGGCGCATCAAACAAATGGCCATGGCTCAGCTGGTATATCCAGGCGCTGTGCATACCCGTTTGCATCATTCGCTTGGCGCCTATCATTTAATGGGTAATGCCGTGAATGAACTCAGAAGCAAGGGCATTGCTATTTCAACTGATGAAGAAATTGCTGTAAAAGCCGCCATCCTGCTGCATGATATTGGTCATGGCCCTTTCTCCCATGCACTGGAACATGTAGTAGTTCAAGGTGTGCATCATGAACAGCTTTCCTTACAGATCATGGAGAAAATGAACCGCGATCTCGATGGTCAGCTCTCACTCGCCATATCCATCTTTACGGGCCAGTACGAAAAACCTTTTTTACACCAGTTAATCAGTGGGCAACTCGATGTAGACAGAATGGATTATCTCAGCCGTGATAGTTTTTTCTGCGGTGTGAGTGAAGGTGTGATCGGCTACGACCGTATTCTTAAAATGCTCACCGTTCATGAAGGCCAGTTAATGATTGAAGAAAAAGGCATTTACAGTGTTGAAAAATTTTTAGTGGCCAGACGACAGATGTACTGGCAGGTATATCTGCATAAAACTGTTCTGGGTGCCGAAAAAATGCTCGTTAAGATCCTGGAAAGGGTGCGTAGCATTTATGCGAAAGATGATGAGGCCCTGCAGACACAATCGGCACTTGACTTTTTCCTTGGTAGCTTTAATGGTGACATGAATGATGCCACACTGGATCTGTTCTGCTCACTCGATGACCATGATATTATGCATGCTTTAAAGAGATGGGCCAGACATCCGGATAAAATATTGTCATTATTATGCAACCGTTTCCTGAATCGCCAACTGTATAAATCCCGGATACAGGCCGATGCTTTTGATAAGGATTTTGTAAAAGAGAAAGAAAAACAGGCATCCGAGCAATTTGGCATTGCACTTGCAGATATAGGCTATGTATGTTTTACGGGTGAAGCCACAAATACCCTCTATCAGACTGTTGATGAACGCATCAATATCCTGTTCAGGGATGGTGTGGTAAAAGACATATCGGAGGTAGACAATGCCCTGATTCATCAAAACCTTTCTGCGCCCGTTAAAAAAAATTACATTTGTTTATTGACTTAGCCTATAGCCTATAGCGAATGGTCAATAGCATATAGTTTATGGCTTATGGTTGATAGAAGATGAAAAATGCCCCTAAAAGTGATGATAATTTATACACTCTATTAGCTATAAACCATACGCCATAAGCTATCTGCCATGAACTATAAGCTATAAGCCATAAGCTAAAACCTAAACACGCTGTATGCAATTTACCGCTGCGCAAATTTCAATGTTGATTAACGGGAAACTGGAAGGTGATCCCAACATTGCCGTTACCTCTTTTGGAAAAATTGAAGAAGCTACCGCGGGTCAGCTCTCCTTTCTGGCCAATCCCAAATACGAGGAATACCTTTATTGCACAAAGGCTTCTGTGATCATTATCAATGAATCACTGGTATTGAAACAGGCCATTACCAATACGCTTGTTCGTGTACCCGATGCCTATTCTGCCTTTGCCACTTTGCTCAGCAAATACCAGGAACTCGTAACACAGCAATTAACGGGCATACAGGAGCCCAGCTATATTGCCAAAACGGCCCAGATAGGTAAGGATGTTTTTATCGGTGCTTTTTCACATATCGGTGAGCATGTTCAGATAGGTGAGCAGGTAAAAATATTTCCGGGTGTGGTGCTGGGTAATAATGTTCGCATCGGTGATAACTGTATACTTCATGCAGGTGTAAAAATTTATCATGACTGTGTTATTGCCGATCATGTAGTGATCCATGCCGGAACGGTCATTGGCAGTGATGGATTTGGATTTGCACCACAGCCCGATGGTAGTTTCAAAAAAGTACCGCAGATTGGTAATGTAGTGATAGAGAGCTATGTTGAAATTGGAGCCAATACCACCATTGACCGTGCTACCATGGGGTCTACCATCATCCGTAAAGGCGCCAAACTTGATAATCTGGTACAGATTGCACATAATGTAGAAGTGGGCTGTAATACCGTTATTGCCGCTCAAACCGGTGTGAGCGGAAGCACTAAAATTGGTAAGTCTGTTATGATTGGCGGACAAACGGGTATTGCCGGGCATATTACCATCGCTGATGGAAGCAGGATCAACGGACAGAGCGGTATTACCAAAACCGTAAAAGAACCCAACCGTACTTTAACGGGTAGCCCTGCCGATGATTTTACCCGCTCACTCAGGGCGCAGGCACATCTCCGGAACCTTCCCGATCTTGAAAAAAGGGTTAAAGAACTGGAAAAAATGGTGGAACAACTGCTTACCGGTCGTGTAAATGCCTCTTAAAGCATGAATTAACCACGCTGAAATCTTATTTTTGCGCTATATTATACATCATGGAACCGTGATGAATGTCATTTCATTACCCATCCCATGGATGGATCTTTTTGGATCCAACGGAAAAAAACAACAGCATGGATAACAACTTCAATCCCGACAAACAACATACACTCAGCAGTGCGGTAAGCATCAGTGGCACAGGTTTACATACGGGTGTACTGGTTGATATGACCCTGAAACCCGCCAATCCGGGTTTTGGTATCCAGTTTCAGCGTGTTGACCTGGCCGGTCAACCCATTATTAAGGCCGATTGCGATCTGGTAACCGATACCAGCCGGGGTACCACATTGCAGGTAGGTGAGGCGAAAGTAAGCACAGTAGAACATGTACTGGCTGCACTCGTAGGCATGGGTGTTGACAATGTACTGATTGAACTGAACGGGCCTGAAATTCCTATTATGGATGGCAGCTCCGCTCCTTTTATTGAACTGATTGGCAAAGCAGGCGTACTCGAACAGGAAGCCGCCAAAGCCTGGTACAGTCTCGATGAAAATATATATCATTATGATGATGCCAAACGTGTGGAAATGGTAGCCTTACCAGCGCTCGATTACCAGATTACTACGCTCATCGATTTCAACAGCCCGGTTTTGGGTACACAACATGCCGGTTTAAAAACCATTAAGGATTTCAGAACAGAAATTGCGCCCTGCCGTACATTCTGTTTTCTGCATGAACTGGAAATGCTGCTCGATAATGACCTGATTAAAGGTGGTGATATCAATAATGCCATTGTAGTGGTTGACAAACCCATTACAGATGCAGAAATGGAGCGCCTTGCCAAAGTATTTAAACGTGATAAGATTGAAGTAAAGAGTGAAGGCTACCTCAATAACCTCGAGCTTCGTTTTCCCAATGAGCCTGCACGTCATAAGTTATTGGATGTAGTAGGTGACCTGGCACTGATTGGTTACCCGATCAAAGCAAGAATCATTGCCAACAGACCCGGCCATAGCAGCAACGTAGAGTTTGCAAAAAAAATTAAACAGTACATCAAAAAGAACAAGCATGTAAAAGATGTACCGGTATATGACCCTACCATGCCGCCCATTTTTCCACTGGAGAAAATTGAAAAAACATTACCACACCGTCATCCGTTTTTACTGGTTGATAAGATCATTGAATTAACCGATACCCATATTGTCGGGGTGAAGAATGTAACCTTCAATGAATGGTTCTTCCCGGGTCATTTTCCCGGCAACCCTGTTATGCCCGGCGTATTGCAGATTGAGGCACTGGCACAAACAGGTGGTATACTTTGTATCAACTCGATGCCTGAAGGACAATACGATACTTACTTTCTCAAAATAGACAATTGTAAATTCAAACAAATGGTTCGCCCCGGTGATACCATGTTGTTAAAGATGGAATTTACCGGACCCATCCGCCGTGGTATCTGTGAAATGAGGGGCACGGTTTATGTAGGTGGTAAAGTGGCCACTGAAGCAGACCTCGTGGCACAAATTGTAAAAAGACCTTAATAACAAACCCATACCCAATTCATAACCGAACCCAGCTACTAACATGACGCATCCTTATACCTATATAGATCCCAATGCGAGGGTCGCTCCGAATGTAAAAATCGATCCTTTCACAGTGATCCATGGTGATGTGCAGATAGGAGAAGGCACCTGGATCGGCAGTAATGTTACCATCATGGATGGTACCCGTATCGGAAAAAACTGCCGCATCTTTCCCGGAGCCGTACTGGGTGCCATTCCGCAGGATTTAAAATTCGCAGGTGAAAGAACCACCGTTGAAATCGGGGATAATACCACCATCCGCGAATTTGTTACCATTAACCGCGGCACCACAGACCGCTGGAAAACAAAAGTGGGCAATAACTGCCTCATCATGGCCTATAGCCATATTGCACACGATTGCTTAATCGGCGACAATTGTATCCTTAGCAATAGTGTTCAGCTGGCCGGACACGTGGTAATGGGCGACTGGGCCTGGATTGCAGGTGTTAGTGCCGTACACCAGTTTGTTACCATTGGTCAGCATGCTTATATTGCCGGAGGTAGTCTGGTGAGTAAAGATGTGCCACCTTATATTAAAGCAGTTAGAAACCCGTTGAGTTATGGTGGTGTAAACAGTGTTGGCTTAAAGAGACGTGGATTTGAGCTGGAAAAAATCAATCATATTCTCGATATCTACCGTATCATCTTCAACAAAGGTTTAAACACATCCCAGGCACTTGAATTTATTGAGGAAGAATTAACGGCCAGTGATGAAAGAGATGAAATCGTAACCTTTATCCGTGAGAGCGGAAGAGGTATCATCAAACGTTTTACCAAAGGCGCTACAGAAGAAGATTAACCGAATTATCTATCCTATTATCAATCTATGCATATTCTACTCTCGGATGCTGGTAAAAAATTTAACCGGGAATGGATATTTCGTGGCGTAGATTTTTCTTTTGAACCAGGCAAAGCCTATGCTATCACCGGGCCTAATGGCAGTGGTAAAAGCACCCTGCTACAAGCCATTGCCGGCAGCATGAACCTGAGCAAAGGAAATATCCAATGGTTGAATAATGGCATAAGCATTAACACTGAAAAAGTATACAACTACATATCCCTCGCTGCACCTTATCTGGAACTGATTGAAGAAATGACGGCGAAAGAATTTTTACATTTTCATGCTTCTTTCAAACCATTGTTACCTGCACTTACGATTGATACGATACTTCAACTGATTGGACTCGAGAAAGCAGCCGATAAGCAAATACGTTTTTACAGCAGTGGTATGAAACAAAGGGTTAAGCTTGCCCAGGCCCTGTTCAGCGATATGCCTTTACTGTTATTAGATGAACCCTGCACCAATCTCGATAGTGCAGGATATCAGTTATACCATGAATTGATCAGCACCTACTGTAAAAATAAAACCATCATCGTAAGCAGCAATGATGCACAGGAAATTGGTTTTTGTACGGAAAGGATTCTGATTACAAACTATAAGTAAACAGAGAAATAAGGAATAAGGAATAGGAAATAAGAAAGTGGAATGACATGTTTCTAATCGTATACAGTTCTACTACTCACTACTGACTACTCACTACTCACCATTATTCGCTGCTCACTATTTCATCCATTCAAAATAAAACACGCTTCCTTCGCCGGGGTTGGATTCTACCCAGATTTTTCCACCCTGTTCTTCTACGATTATTTTCAGCAGGTTAAGGCCGATGCCGGTGCTGCTGTCTCTTTGCGATTGATTAACGGTTGTTTCAAAGAGATTAAAAATCCGGCTCTTGTCTTCATCTGCAATACCCGGTCCATTGTCGCTTACAAAAAATTCATGGCAGCTTTCTTTTTCCGTGTAACCCACTTCGATAAGTCCCTGTGGTTTATCATTGTACTTTATGGCATTGCTGAGCAGGTTCTGGAAAACCTGTTCCAGTTTTACTTTTCTGGTTATCAGCGCTGGCAGTTGCTGCTGTATCTGTATTTGTATATGTTTAGGTGGGAAGAGTAATGCTGCCAGCTGCTGTACCAGCTGATGCACATCTACTTCTTCAACGGCCTGCTGCGAGAGGCTGGTGGTAGAATATTCAAGCAGTGCCATAATCATATCAGAAAGACGGCCCGATGCCTGGTATACCATATCAATGTTTTCTCTTACATCGTCATTGGCTTTTATATGTGCATCATTCCTGATCAGCTCAAGCATCATAATAACAGAAGAAAGCGGCGATTTAAGATCATGCGATACGATGTAGACAAATTTCTCCAGTTGCTTATTGATCCTGTCCAGTTCAGTCAGTGCCGACTTCAGACGAAACTGGTTGAAATACAATTGCTCAAACACATTCACTTTGGCGCGTACCACATTTATATCCAGGGGTTTCTGCAGATAGTCTACAGCGCCTTCTGCAAATCCCTTCAGCACATACTGTTCTTCCCTGCTCAGGGCCGTTACGAAAATGATGGAGATATCTTTTGTACGTGGATTCGATTTTAATATCCTCGCTACTTCAAAACCATCCATTTCGGGCATCTGTACATCAAGCATGATGAGACCGATATGTTCATGCTTTAATACCTGCTTGAGTGCTTCATTACCCGATTGTGCCGTAACAAATCTGCGACCAGGTTTTAATAGTATTTCTTCCAGCGATAACAGGTTCTCCGGTCTGTCATCTACCAGCAGAATGGTAAAATCATGTTGTGGTATGGAAGGTATATTCATCGGTACAGCAATATAATTATAAATCGCGTAAGCGTTGTTTCATCTCTTCTTCCGACAGTACTTTTATCTTATCCGTTATGGCAATGGCAGCAGCAGGCATGGCCGGATATTCGGCTAAATCGGGGTCCTGCACCCAGCATTCCGCTCCTATGTCTGCTAGTAAAGAGAGTCCTTTTGCACCATCCGCATTGGCACCACTGAGTAAAACAGCCAATACTTTTTTTCCGTACACTTCTGCGGCACTTTCAAAACTCACATCAATAGAAGGACGGCTATAATGCACAGCATCTGAATAGTCGAGACTAAAACTTCCGCCTTCCTCAAAAAGAAGATGATAGTTTTGTGGAGCCAGGTACACTTTTCCGGGAAGAATAGCCTGTTTATCTTCCGGTTCCATAATTTTTCTGATACCTGCTTCTTTCGCCAACAAGGTATCGAGCTCACTCACCACATTACGCATACGGTGTATTACCAGTATAACGGGAACTGTCTGTTCTTTTTTCAAAGCGGTAAGCAATGAAATACAAACAGGAATGCTACCAGCAGACCCCCCGATGATGATGATATCGTATATATCCTGTTTCAACGCAATCAATGTTTTTTCCTGAATATTTTTACTGCCGGATCAATGGCTGAAAATTTTGATTTCTGTTCTGAAAACAATAAGCTCTCTTTCATTCCCAGTGCCAGAAAACCAAGAGAAGAGAGACTATCATAAAACAGTTTCAGCACTTTGTTCTGCAATTGTTTATTGAAATAAATCATTACGTTTCTGCAAAGTACCAGCTGAAACTCGTTAAACGACCTGTCGGTCACCAGGTTATGTTGTAAAAAAACAACCCTTTCCCGCATTTCTTTGTTGATGATTACATGATCGTACAATGCAGTATAATAATCAGAAAAATCATTCTTACCACCTGCCTGTCGATAGTTCACGGTATACTCCCGCATATGATGCATGGGCAATACACCTGTTCTCGCTTTTTCAAGGTTAGCAGCATTGATATCTGTAGCATAAATCCTTGTTCGATGTAAGAGACCGGCTTCAAACAACAATATACAGAGCGAAAAAACCTCTTCGCCGGTTGAACAGCCTGCATGCCAGATATTAATTTGGGGATAGGTGGCCAGTACCGGTAATACCTTTTCACGGAGCGTTGTATAAAAAACAGGATCCCGAAACATTTCAGTAACATTCACCGTAATGGTTTCCAGAAAAGCCTGAAATGCAGCTGTATCACCTGCCAGTAATTGTATCAGTTGCGAACCAGTATGCAGTTCATTTTCATCCATGAACTTAAGGATTCTTCTTAACAAAGAACTTTTCGAATAGTCTGTAAAGTCGTACCCATATACTTTGTACAACATGCGTAACAGCTGTTCTAACTCATGTGCCAAAAGTTCTGGTCTGCCGGGTAATCCCATGCTTTGTGCTTTTATTCTTCTGCTATTTCGTTAACCATACCCGCATCAGCGATAAGAGTTTAGGCATATCAACTGGTTTGGTAATATAATCAGAAGCGCCTGCTTCAATACATTTATCTCTATCGCCTGCCATGGCTTTTGCAGTCAGGGCGATAATCGGCAGGTCCATCATTTTCAATTCTTTTCTGATGCGTTGCATGGCTTCATAACCATCCATTTCGGGCATCATAATATCCATCAGTACCAGATCGGTATCCTTGTGTTTCTTGAGTTGCTCCAATGATTCGCGACCATCGCTGGCTGTCAGTACCTGCATTTTATTAGACTCGAGTACAGCACTGAGTGCAAATACATTCCGCATATCATCGTCTACTACCAGAATTTTTTTGTTCCGCAGTGTGTGGTCGCTCAGGTCTGCCTTGATGGTACCGGTCGTTTTTGTTTCTACCCCCTGCATTTTATGAAGAAACAGTTCCAGTTCATCCAGCAATCTGTTATTGGCGGTTACGGCACTTCTGATGATGATACCTGAAATTTTTCTGAACTCCATTTCATCATTTGCTGAAATATCTTCATCGAGATGTATGATGATGGGTATGTTTTTATCAGACAGGTGCTGGTGAATATGTTTTGCTTCCTGTAATTGAATGGATGCACCGATGTGAATGATCATACAATCATAAGACTGTTTATGTATACAGGCTGCCGCATCTGCTACGGAACTTACCTGCTCAAAATGCAGTTTGTATTCTTTTTCGGCAGCCAGCTGTCGCAGGTCCTCTTCTTCAAAATGAACCGCTGAAATAATCAGTACCTGCTTCAGTCCTTTTCTGATATGGGCCCCCAGCATCACAAAAGCCTGCTCCAGTGTAGCGGCATCAATCGGTTTCTTCATATAAGTCATTACATCTGCCTGCTTAAAGCGGTTATCATCGAAGGCTGATATAATGTGAACAGGGGTATGTTTTAACTGCTCATCGTTCCTGATATGTTTCAGTATGGTCCAGCCATCCATTACCGGTAGCTGAATATCGAGTATAATGGCATTGGGTTTGTACTTGCGGGCATACATCAACCCTTCATCACCCTCCAGCGCAATCAGCACCTGATAGCCTTTGTGACGTGCGTAATCGCGGATAATGGTAGCAAAATTTACATCATCTTCTATGATCAGCATCAGACGCTCACCTCTCTTTAATTGCGCCCTATCGTCTGCAATAGCCGTCTGTTCCTTTACTTTATCGGTAAGCAATACCGGCTGTTCATTCAATCGTAAATCCTCATCTGCCGATGCCTGTTCTATACGTGCACCCATATAGGCCAGCGGTACTTCCAGTGTAAATACGCTTCCCTTATTCACTTCACTCTTCACACTGATGGCACCACCTAATAATTTCATCAGCTCCAGACTTATGGAAAGCCCCAGACCCGTACCTCCATATTTTCGGCTGGTTGAGCCATCTGCCTGTTGAAAAGCTTCAAAAATCAATTGCTGCTTTTCTTCCGGAATGCCAATACCTGAATCTGCAACACTAATAAGTAATGCATCTTTGGGTTCTTTTACATGAAAACCTAAAGTGATCTGTCCCTCAGCAGGAGTAAACTTGAAGGCATTGGATAAAAGATTTTTGATAACCTGCTGTAATCTTTGTTTATCGGTTTGTATAACAGCCGGTAAACCCGGTCCCGTCTGAATCGTAAAGTTGATCTTCTTCTCTGCAGCCACTACGGCGAATAACTGAGAAATATCTGCCGCTACAGAATCAATAGAAACCTCTTCAACCAGCAGATCAATTTTTCCGGATTCAATTTTTGAAAGATCCAGTATATCATTAATCAGCTGGAGTAAATCGTTACCCGATTTATAAATGATATTGGCATATTCAATCTGCTTGGCATTCAGGTTCTGTGTGTTATTGTCTGCCAGCAGTTTGGCGAGTATCAGTACACTGTTCAAAGGGGTTCGCAGTTCGTGCGACATATTGGCCAGGAACTCCGATTTATAGCGGCTGGTATTTTCCAGTTCTTTCGCCTTTACAATCAATGCATGACGGGCCTGTTCAATGGCATCATTTCTTTCTTTCAGTTCCAGGTTAATCTGCTTCAGCTCTTCTTCCTGGGTTTTGAGTTCTTCTTCTGATGCCTGTAGTTCTTCTGTTTGTCGGCTCAGCTCTTCGTTGGTCTGTCTTAATTCTTCCTGTTGTTCCAGTAAAGCTACTTTCTGTTCCTGCAACTCATCGAGCAGTTCATTGATTTTATCTCTCGACTGGTAAGAGTTAATAGCAGCAGAAAGAATATCAGCACAACTCTTCAGCAGAGAAATCTGCAGTTCCGAAAAAGTAGAAAAACAACCCAACTCAATCAGTCCTTTCAATTCATCGTTCATCCATAGTGGTATACAGGCTATTTCACCATTACCGGTAACCTGGCCCAATGAGGATTCTACTTTCCAGTAATCGGGCGGAATATTTTTAATAATAGATACTGTTTTTTCCAGTGCGGCATTACCCACAATACCTTCACCAATGGTAAAGCTTTTACGCGATGTGGAGCTAACTGCCACAGAAGCAGCTGTTACCAGTTTCTCGTTGTTTTTATCTACAAAATAAATAACACCGGCAGGCACTTCCAGGTATTGCACCAAGGCTGAAATGATACGGTTAGCGAGTTCTGAGGAGCTATCCACCACCTGTAAACGGTTGTTGATATAACTCATACCTTCGAGTACCCAGTTTTTTTCCTGTGCCAGTTTGCTGGCTTTTTCGGTTTCTTCTAAGGTGGTCTGTAAGCGAAGCCCTGCTTTGTAGCGACTTTTCAGGGTTTGTATCACAGCATTGATGAGTAAGAGTACCACAATCATTAATACACTGATACCGATATAGAGAATGAGTTTGGTTCTTTCATTATAGCCTGCTACAACGGCTTCTCTTTGTACCAGCAACTCTTCCTCTTCTACTTTTATTTTTTCGAGTTGTCTGTACAGGGCTTCCATCCGTTTCTCTTCATCTACCACAATTTTTCTGAATGCCTCAGTGGGCATATTGGGTAGAATAATACCCTCTGTTCGCCAATAACGTAGCAAACTGGTTACGATTGAATCGAGTACCATCACATTTTGTACCTGTTGGGCATTGTCTTTTACAAATTCTTTGAGGTTCACCAATCTATTAGGGATAAAGCTGGTGCCTTTTTCATAGGCGTCCATATTTTTAGGATCCCCGGTAACCCAGTAAGCCCTTCTTCCACCCCTTATGTGCATAATGGTAAAGCGTATATCCCGGGCATAGGAAATAGCCTGATGGGTATGTCGTACGGTGTCGGCTTCCTTTGCCTGTTTATCCAGCGAGTCAATGGTAACAAAGCCTACTACAAAAACCAGTAAAACGGCAATACCCAGGCCTGAATACAATCGGAGGGGCAAGGAACGGATCATTAATAAGAATTGAATTTTAAAATGACTGGTAAGATAGGCAAATAAATGATTATCAATACAGCCCGGAGGGTAAGAACATGAAATTGCCGGCATGAATTGTGCGGGTTGTTACTTTTGTAAGGGTATAGCCGCTTTTATCTGCAGAAAAGCGTCATAATAAGCTATCGCTGATTGATAATCAGCTGCATTTGCACAGGTCAGGATTTTTTGGTAATTTAACAAGATAGTTACCTGCTTTCGGTTCTCTTATCTGGCAGTGGTTGTGTCACTCACTGCATTACTGTACTCTTTTCCGGGCTTTTATTTTTTCAAATTAGTAGCAGACCTGAATGATTTGCCCGCCCCCGCAGAACTGCTCGGGGTGTTTTCTGTATTCAATTTCATAACATGAGTTTTGAGTGTTTTATTATAAATCAGTCAACCTTTATTAGGACTAGGCAGAGCATAAAAAAACCACCCCATTTTGTGGAGTGGTTATTTTGAAATAGTATTAAAGAGTTAGTATATCCAAAAGTTCTCGTGCATTTTTTATCATCTGGTTTCCAAATAGCAATTACGAGCATCTCCTTCAGACTCAATTATTATGCGCTTACCATCATAACCGTTAATCAGTAACAATAAATTAGTTGAATCAATTTGTTTGACAATGCAGGTTGAACTTATATAAAAAATTTCATCGGTTTCCAAATCTCCATTAGGATCATTATAAATCTTTATTCGAAAAGAACTGTCAGAAACAGACGACACAATCTCAAACCAATACCCTCCATCTTTGCCTCCTATCCAACGGGCATTTCGATTCACATTTTTAGGTACTTGCCTATCATTTGAATTCTTCAAAAGTATAAGACTCAATGTCACAATAAGCAAAATCATAATTATGTATAATCGATGTTTCATAAGAAAAAATTATTCGTTATCTTTTTTCTGTCCGTTATATTTTGCAGGACCAGCTTTACCTGGATTGATTAACTTGTCTTTCATCCACTTAGGCTCGTACTTTGATTTTTCAACTAGTATATCACTTCTTAAATTATTCCATGTCCCTGATGATCTTTCATTTTTGGGATCAAATCGAATAGAAGAAAAAGTTTTCTGATACTCTTCAATCATACTATTTGGTCTTGGATCAATGAGTTGTGGGGCACGTGATGCAACTTGATCATCTTGTGAGGCTACTTCAGTAGCGAAAGTTCCACAATTGTTAGAATATAAATCATACTCTTTTCGAGTTGGGTTATCATTCTCTTTCATTCTTTCTTTCTTCTCCGCAGGGTTTACTTTCTGAAATGTTCCACGCAGATGTCTCCGAGGCACGAGGGACTCTGCGACTGCTCAGAGTTTTGTGTGTCATCTATTTGTAAACCATCTCGTTTATTCATCTCAAATCTATATCCTGCAATTCCATATAAGTAATTACCGGATATATACCCTGCTCGCCTGTAAAATAATATGTAGCCGAACTATGTAAATAATCTTCTGGAAATTTAATACCCGGCATATGCGCTTTACATGGATTATGATGAATATAGTCAATTTTCTGTTTCATAAATACAGTAGAGTAGCATTCTTTTCTGTCAAAGGAAGGCTCAAATACTTCATGTTTTTTATTTTTCAAACGATCTGTATTATTAACCCAGCCTGATAGTTGTTCCAATATATCAGCTTAATTCATCACTTTCAATCTCTTAACCAGTTCATAAGCCATAAACCTTTTTCCGTTACCTATTATTGTGTTGATCAACTGATCTGTTTTCGAGAATGCAACAATAGCATGAACATGATAGGGCATAATGACATACCCTACTATATAATGACCTTTCTCTTTTAAATAATCAAACCATTTGTACACGGCATCGTACCCATTTGTAATCTCAAATAATGGCAACCACCTGGCACAGGTGAATGTGATAAAATAAACACCATTTACTTCCGTTATTTGTTTACGTACTGACATTCGATAAAGATAGACCAAGCCACTGCGAAACGTGCGGAATGTATTAGACACATATTTTCTATTCTCTTTCGATTTAAGTATCTTTTGTTTTATTCAAACACAGTATTAGCAAGCTAAAAAGTAAATAGTACACCCTGGCTGTGTAACACGCAACGTCCCTTCGTGCCTCAGTAGACGATGCGGAGAACATTTTCAGGATGTAAGACGATGCGAAGAAGGAATATACAATACTTGTAAGCTTAAAAGCAAATGACACACTCAAGCTGTGTAACACGCAACGTCCCTTCGTGCCTCAGGAGACGATGCGGAGAACATCTTCAGGATGCAAGACGATGCGGAGAAGGAAGCTCTTTAATCCGATAGAAACTGTCACGGCTTGTACCCATCAGCTTACAGGCTCGGGTTACATTGTTCAATTGTTCGGCCAAATTCAATAGCCCAACGCGGGATTTGATTAACTTAGTTTCAGAGTTCATGATCTGACATTTTGGGTTTATTAAATAAAAGTGTCGTTACTTAAATTTAATCCCAATTGTCAGATCAACTCTTAACTTCTACAATTTAATAAATGAAAAAGCCCCGGAAGTCCGGGGCTTTGCTCTTATTCAAAATCGGGATAATTGACAGGGTATTTATTACCCTTTAGAAGTTCTATAATACCTAAAGGATTTATAACTATTCCAATATATGACTTTCGGTTTTCTCCTTCTAATTTTCCAACTCGGGTAAAATCCTTGTCGTTAATACGCCATACATACCATTTGTTAGATACTCTAATTGGTTCTTCTCCAACCTTTGAACCGTAATCGTTAGTATCTCTAAATAAAATATGGTCTGTTTTTCCAACATCGCTAATATTCCCAGCCTTTTCCCAAAGGTTCATCTTTAAACCAAGTTTAGTAACGCAATGGGCATAAAACTCCACTTCTCCGCTTACGATTTCTGACAAATCGGGATTGGTATTGATTGGATATACTTTCTTAAAAGCCCTGATTACATCGCTGTTCAGCTGGGTAAGGTCGCTAACGATGTACTGAAAATATTTCTTGCTGCTGTCGTCTATCTTGACAGAAAAGACATCGCCTATTTTTGTGTTTGATTTAGCCATTATTTGATACCGTATTGCCACCAGTATTTTGGTGCGATTGAATTAACCTTGTTCAGCAACATACCGCCATTCTTTTGCAAGCCGTATTGATTGATTAAAGTTTGTTCCCAAACTCTCGCACCCGTCTTTGATAAGCCTGTTGCACCATCAATAACACGGTAATCTAAAAGCGACCTTGCTGTACCTGAATTTAAGTGTTCACCGAACCTGACGGCTGCATCCCTGCCTGTTATCCCAACATATCTAACCTTACCTGCTGCGTCTAATCCTTCATACACTAAATGACTTCCCCCCTTAGCGGCAGGTTTAACAACTCTTGTATTCTCAACAACCTTAACAATTTTTTTCGTTACACTACTTACCCTCGCCAATTTAAGACCGGCATTTGCTGCTGCTGTACCTATAAATATCTGCCCAATATCTCCTGTAAGATTGCCTAATATCTCAGCTCTTTTCTCGGCATCACCTTCTTTGAATGCATTGTAAGTGTCTTTTGCATGCGCGTACAATGCTTTGCCTGTTTCTATTGGGTGCGCAATGGCATTACCTATTCCTTTGACCGTTTGTATCGGATTCGTTACTACATGCTTAACTGCTTTTAACGTACTCCATACACTGTTACCCAATCCTTTAAAAAAACTCCCGGTTACTGATGCTGTTTTTCTAATACCCTGTACTACTACTTCATTAAGCATATTTACCTGACCCAAACCACTCGAAATACTAGTTAATGGCTCTAACCCATCCAAATCAACATTAGCTATCGGGTCATTTCCTGAATACTGATAAGGAGTTAAATCAGGATACTCCCATGTCAATGGATCCAGTTGTGTAAACCTCCCTATCTGCGCATCATAATTACGGAAACCATAATCATACCCCCCACAATAAGTGAGGGCACGCAGTTAAGATCACCTTCGTCAAAGAGCTCTTTGTCGTTATAAAGGTATTTATTCTCTACATTACCTTCATAACTCTCTGCCAGCTTTCTGCTGCTGATGCCGGCTATCTTTAATCCAAATGCATAATAGTTAGCACGGGAATAAATTCCCGTGCAAGGGTTATTCTATTCTTTTTTAGTTACTCATGCTACATATTTATATATTCAGTATATCATTTATGCCCGATAAATTTGATAGATCAGCCATTGCTCAATCTCCATAAAAGGTTAAGTAGGTATGAGATTCATTTTTGCATTTAATCGCCAAAGCAATTATTTGATGTATTAAGTCTTTATTTACGTCATACTTTTTTAGAACTTCCAAATCGATCAACAAATCGTCAATTTGAGTAGTATTGAATGTTGTGTCTTCATAAGGATCTAAATACTTAAGTAATTTGAACAACTGATTTTTTTTTCCATCTTTTAAAATGGCAGAATCCAGTTCTTCCAAAACAGCATCAAGCTGTTCTTTATTTTCATCTTCTAATATTATTGTCCAAGCCATATTTTTAATTTTTAAGGAGTTCCAGGAAAAGCAGTTATCAGATTACCATTAGATCCAGTAATGACAGTATAAATGGAAGTTGGCTGCCCTGTAGCTCTGTCAATACCGATATTCCTTCCAGCATCAACAGTTCTTGCAAAGTTTCCATTTGCCTGACGAACCATCGGGTAATGAGTTGCCTGTTGAATCAGTGTAGTTACTTCTGATGGATTGGCGAATTTGCTTTTGCCTGCAAACTTAGTAAGATTATTAACAGTATGTCGATCTAGAGTATGCGTTAGACCCTTTTGAGTAATATTAATAGGTTGACCTAATAATTTTACACTCTCCTTTGCAGCAACTGTCTTGACCGTATTCTTTGTAGCTAATTCAATACCTTCCTTAACAGCATTCTTTATTATACCTTTTGCTACACTACTACCGCCAAACGTAAATATATCAGCTACTATACTTAATGCTCCGATACCAGCCTGTACCCAATTCCCATCTCTAACACCCCTGTAAATATCTCTCGCTCCTCCTGCTATCGGTACAAAGTCAAGACCTACATCTGCTACTTTCACTCCAATATTCAACGCTGTTGATAATGCACTGGCTGATTTTGAAGCAAACATCTTTAACTGTGCCACACCTCCTTTATCTATCCAGCTCACCAACCATTTACCTGCATTCGCTCCTTTTTCTAACAGTTTTGAACTGGCATTAATACCCTGATCAGATAATGAGCCTAACAGTTTTTTTACCACATTTTTAGGCTCTAACCCATCCAAATCAACATTAGCTATCGGGTCATTTCCTGAATACTGATAAGGAGTTAAATCAGGATACTCCCATGTCAATGGATCCAATTGTGTAAACCTCCCTATCTGCGCATCATAATTACGGAAACCATAATCATACCCCCCAAAATAAGTGGGGGCACGCAGTTAAGGTCGCCTTCCTCAAAGAGCTCTTTGTCGTTATAAAGGTATTTATTCTCTACATTACCCTCATAGGTTTCTGCTGCTGATGCTGGCTATCTTTAAACCAAAGGCATAATAATCAGATATTATAAAATATCTTTTATATCAGAAAGTAAGCTTTCTGGTTGGAAATCAGGTTGTTTTAACGACAATTTTGTACTTAATCCAAATGCATCTAATTGATTAAATATTTTTTGTAAAACTTCAAAATACCCAAATAATTTACCTATTTCAAACTCAGTATTTGCATTGCCTTTAAGTTCAATCGCTTCCTCTATTAATTGATCGATTGTGTCTTCAATAAAATTTTGCATAATTGAAAGATTTATCTGCCTAAAATATCTTTTAGAATCTCTATTTGTTCTCTACCATTTGTAATTTCTTTCTCCCACCCTCTCAATAAACTTTGTTGGTGCTGGGGCGTTAAGGAATCCCAATTAGGAACATACTTTTTTCTCCGCAGAGTTTACTTTCTGAAATGTTCCACGCAGATGTCTCCGAGGCACGAGGGACTCTGCGACTGCTCAGAGTTTTGTGTGTCATCTATTTGTAAACCATCTCGTTTATTCATCTCAAATCTATATCCTGCAATTCCATATAAGTAATTACCGGATATATACCCTGCTCGCCTGTAAAATAATATGTAGCCGAACTATGTAAATAATCTTCTGGAAATTTAATACCCGGCATATGCGCTTTACATGGATTATGATGAATATAGTCAATTTTCTGTTTCATAAATGCAAGAGAGTAGCATTCTTTTCTGTCAAAGGAAGGCTCAAATACTTCATGTTTTTTATTTTTCAAACGATCTGTATTATTAACCCAGCCTGATAGTTGTTCCAATATATCAGCTTTATTCATCACTTTCAATCTCTTAACCAGTTCATAAGCCATAAACCTTTTTCCGTTACCTATTATTGTGTTGATCAACTGATCTGTTTTCGAGAATGCAACAATAGCATGAACATGATTGGGCATAATGACATACCCTACTATATAATGATTCTTCTCTTTTAAATAATCAAACCATTTATACACGGCATCGTAACCATTTGTAATCTCAAATAATGGCAACCACCTGGCACAGGTGAATGTGATAAAATAAACACCATTTACTTCCGTTATTTGTTTACGTACTGACATTCGATAAAGATAGACCAAGCCTCTGCGACACATGCGGAATGTCTTAGACACATATTTTCTATTCTCTTTCGATTTAAGCATCTTTTGTTTTATTCAAACACAGTATTAGCAAGCTAAAAAGTAAATGGTACACCCTGGCTGTGTAACACGCAACGTCCCTTCGTGCCTCAGGAGACGATGCGGAGAACATCTTGAGGATGCAAGACGATGCGGAGAAGGAATGCTTCTTCTCGTTCCTGTTCTGTTAGCTGCTTTACAGGCTTCTGTTCTTGTTTACTGAGTTGTGTTAATATGTACACTTCTAATTCACTGGTAATTTCAGCAATAGCTTTGGTAAGTGCAATGCTTCCTACTTCCAATTTCTCAGCTACTCGCCTTACAAACTTCTCTACCTGTGTATCATTGTACAAATCTAAATTGTGCCTGATAGCTAAATCAGCTAACTCATTTGTGTACTGTGGGTGTTTTCTGTTTACCACACTCACTTTCATGGTTACTCTCATTCTGTCCAGCCCTTCTATTCTTACACCTCCAAGTAGTTCAATAAGCAGTTCTTCTGTTTCATAAATAAAACAATTTGTGTTTTCTGTATTCATTTTCATAACATGAGTTTTGAGCATAAAAAACCACTCCGTTTTGTGGAGTGGTTGTTGTGAGTTTTGAATGGTATTTTGTATTTATGCTACTTGACTACAATTGATTCTAATGCTTTATCAAAGGTCAATTTATTTAAGGAATCGACTTTAAGATACCCATAAAACAAATCTCCTTTTTTGACCTCTCGCCATAGCTTACCGAAAGAATCAATTCCTGTCAAATCAATCGTATCAGACATAAATCTATTGCTAAATGCCATTGGCTTATTCCTAATATTTCCATAATTCAATGTCCCTCCCTCTTCAAAAGTAGATACGTAAATAGCCGTTGAGTCTCTGTACCAAAAAGTGTATTCAATTCCTACCTCTGCATCATTACTTACAATTGTTTTCTTCACATATTTGGGCAGTTGTAGTTGAATTACTCTTCCTTTTGGATCATTTAATCTACAATTAACAGAAACGATAGATTTGCCAATCATACATGAGCATATATGAATAAAAAGGTATCCTGCAAGTACTTTTTTCATTTTACCAATTTTTAGGTGTCCATGAAGGTTTAATAGGGTTATTTTTAGCATCAACAATCCGTGGAGTCGTGGGCGAACTAACCCCAGTACTAGGATCATATGCTGTTCTGTAATTTGTTCGTGTTGGCATACCTAGTTGCCCACGTAAAACATTCTCTTTATACGAAGCCTGCCATTCATCTCTCTTTAATCCACTTTCCAGCCTTGTATCCAACAACCCTCTATTCGCATCTCTAGCATGAAATAGCTCGTGTCCTAAATTAGTTGTGGCACTACTTTGTTGCACAATTTTTCCATTCTTATCCAAAACCCAAACATTCGCTCCATTTGGATCCCATTTAACTACCCCCCCCCCCGAACCTCCCGTAGATGCTGATTGAGGAGTATTAGTAGATTGAAATGCAAATGCGGGGTCTGTCCTTAACTGATTTTCGTATGCTTTTGTTAGATTGCTTGCTTTAAATTCATTTGTATTCGTATTTTCTATTGAAAAATTATTTGTTGATGAAGTAAGTTCACTAAGCATCGAAGATCCTTCCTTCGTTAAATTCATTAATCCTAAAGCACTATTAAGATCTTTCATAAATGTATTTTGTGAGCTAACTTGTTTACCAGAAGCATCATGCCAACCTTCATAATCTTTATCATGCGACCAATAATATCTAGCTCCTCCAACAACAGTCCAAATGCTATCTCCATTAATATCAATATTTCGTATTGGATTATTTGCAGCGTATTGGTAGGCTGTTAAAGCATGGTATTTATCTGCAAATCTATCCTGAACATGAAACCTTCCAATCTGCGCATCATACATCCTCGCCCCATAATCATACCAATCAAGTCCTGAACCATCACTAAACTCCTTCTCTTGTTTCTCCTTACCATTGTACTCATACTTATTATCAAGCTTACCTGCAGCTTTAGAACTAATCCCCGCCATTGTTAACCCGAATGGATAATAATGCGTCTCCTCCAACAAAGGTCCCCTCGCATGCACCACCTGCAAATTATCAAAGAACACATCCAGATTACTCTGATTACTTACGTACACATAAAGATATCCATTTCGGTCATATTTTAGGGTACTTTCCCTCTCTATTCTCCTTTGAAAAAATCAGCTTCTAAACGCCTATTAAAATCGAATAACCACTTTGCAAAATCAGCAGATTCATTCAATAAACGTTTTGACATATAGAGCATCAAAACTCTTCGAAGTATCATAATTGTTTCTAAAACATTCATGTACGATCCTATAACATTTCGTTTAGCTCTGATTTTAACACGCCCATTTACAAATACCATGTTACGATTGATTATATCCCATCCATGTGCTTGCCCAGACCAAATAGCATAGCTTATATCGTATCGAGAGTTCATTCCAACTTTATTCACAAGCTCTCTAAAATTCAATGGCCCATCTAATAAACTATACCACTTTTCCCTTTTTTTGTTGTTAGCAGTTTTGTAATACTCAGCTGCTTCTGCATATATAGAATGCCCTAAGGTTTCTTGGAGTGATAAAATTGCTTCATCAATATTGCTTTCAGAGGTTACAGCATCAATTGTTTCTCTTGCTACATTTTCATCAGATTGTAATGATTTAAGTAGTTTTTGATTTTCAGGTGTATCAGCCTTTCTCTTGAGCAATTCAATTTCTTGCATCTTATAATAGAAAAACAAAAACTTGGCTGCTTGTTTGTCATAATCCTCCTTAATTAGATACTCTAACCCAACACTTACTTCAAATAATGTCCGTATAACTGGGATAGCTGCATCATTAGAATAGTGTTTTACCAATAAACTGATTCCATCAGCTAAGTCCATCATTTGCCTTAGAGAAAGTAATGCGGCTAATTCTAAAGGATGCTCACTATAATTAAACTGCCCCCTCTCAATTACCCATTCTGTTTTTTGGACAATTTCATCTATTAGGGAGCAATAAAAGCTGATCTGTTCTTCCGTGTATTGCTCATTCATGCACTAAATTTTCATAAAAGGTAACCAATTCAATAACCATTTATGCATTAGCTTCCTAACTTATTGAAATAGAAATACTAATCGTTAGGGTTCAGGACTCGTAATCTCTCGAACCTCCTAAAAAGGCTTGCGGCAAGTGTAAAGTATTTACAAGAAACTTTAGCACTTACCACATAGCCAATTTAAAAAACACTGCCCCCAAAGGGGGCGGGGCAACCCATCCCAATTCTTTGGTCGGGGATGTATTAAGAGGGAGTATCTACGTCAACGCATCTGCATTATTTAGTTTGATAGTTATATTATAAACACGTAGAGTTATTTATGGAGAGTGTTAATAGCATACCCTATATTTCAGAAAGACTACCACTTACTAAAACATCTGCGCTTATTAGACTCAATTTATTTAAGATTAGGGGGATGATCAGTAAGCATTGAAACCCCATCCTGTATTGGCTTACAAAGGCAAAACACTTTGAAAAAAGTGCTAAAAATTCTTGGCTAAACGACAGATTTTTTGTATCTTTATAGTAAGAGGGTAAGTAATAGTTCTCATAGTAAATCTCACCTGATTCTTCTACAGAACGGTTCATCCCACTCTCCCAAAGCACTCCAGTTACAGGTCGGTATCTCAGCGATAATTTCAAACAAGGCAGACTTTAGACATCGGGTTACCAAGTAGCGTGAAATCCATTGGATTTGCCATCGTGAAAACGGGTTGTCCCCGATAAGTGCAAAAGAAATAGGGTAAACGCCCGTGTTGCTACCTGTTTTACAATTCAGGTCAGTGGAAAAAAGCAACCTCCAGGGTAATAAAATGACCTACGAGGCGGAAAGTCCTATTTTGAAAGCCATGATTAGCATAACCAATTATTAGGCTAATACATGTAACCGATCCTTTTTAGGCTTCGGAAAAGGGCTTTTTATGTCTATTACAATCTTAAACCTTTAAAGAAAGAGCATTTAAGGGTAGTAAATATGAGTATCCCGACTTATAATTTTTCTAACGGTATGGGTTTTAATGAAAGGGAGTGTAAAGGATGGAAGTTATCCGAGCTCTACACTCCTTTGTATTATAATGACAGATAAAACTGTTAGGCTCTTTCATTGATAATAGCCAAACGATCAGTAAGGATAAGCATATCTTCTGCCACTTTAGTATCAACTACTTTACTGTATATCTGAGTAGTTTTAAGGCTCGAATGTCCAAGCATTTTAGATACTGTTTCTATCGGTACACCGTTGGTAAGGGTAACGGTAGTTGAAAAAGTGTGTCTACCTAAATGAAAAGTCAACCGCTTACTAATACCACATGCCATAGCTAATTCCTTTAAATACACATTCATTTTCTGATTTGAAATTATTGGAAGTATCGGTGTGTCATGATCTGGAAAGAAAGGTGGCTCATACCTGTCAAGAATCTGGATCGCCTGAGGTAATAATGGAATAGCTGATCTGACACCTGTTTTAGTTCTGTTTAAAACTACCCATCGTTTACCATCCGACTTTGTTTCTAAATGTTTGCAGCTTAACTTCTTCATGTCTGAATAAGAAAGTCCAGTATAGCAGCTAAATAAGAACATATCCTTTACAACCGTCACTCTTCTCGATTTTACATTCAGGCTTGAAATTCTCATTAATTCGTCTTGTGTTAAATACCCCCTATCTCTACTGATTAAGCGACATTTATAATTACAAAATGGGTTGCTATTGATCCATCCATTCGCAAGTGACATGTGGATGATCTTTTTAAGAAACTGGATATACTTAATAGATGAATTATGACTAAGACCAACTCCCTTTAGGTAGGTTTCAAACTCAATAATAAATTGGCGGTTCAATTCATGTAAGTAGCAATCTTCCCTTTTTTGGTTGTGACGAATAAATGCAGCCGTCTTTCTTTTAAGCCCTTCATATTTGGTAAGAGTAGAACCACTCACATTAATATTAACTTGTCGTTTCAAGATTTGATTATGGTATTCGATTGCTTCCAATATTGTTTTATGTGCCGCTTGCTGATGTAACATTCTATTTTTAACAAGATCAGCCGTTACTGTTAATTGCTGTTCTACAAGTGAATGATATACTTTAAATGCCTCCGTTCGTAGCAATCCTAACCGTTTATTCATCTCACTTACTTCTGTTGCATTCCCTTTTATCAATCCTGTTTTTACATTCCATTGTTTACCTGTTAAATGCAATCCAGTAGAAACCTCAGTTTTACTACCACTTACTGTTATCCTCATAAATAAAGGCGAAAGACCTTTACGGTTCATTTTTGATCTGTATAGCCAGAACAATAGCTTCATATTATTTTCCATAGTTTCTTATTTAGTAAATAAAAAAGGCAGAATGTTATTTCTGCCTTATTGAATCGGATGAAATTGGTCAATATCTCCTCTTAACCCATCAATGTCATGTTGCTTGTAGGCTTCTGTACTGCTCACATACTTATGCCCTGCCATGTACTGAGCCTTTCGTAAACCATGTACTTTTACCCAATTACTAATTACACTTGCACGTAATTGCTTCCAATCCATAACTTTTGTATGTTGATTACGCAGTTGCTTTAACAGGTACTGCATCGTATTAAATAACTGCTCCCCTGTTCCACTACTAATAAATAACTGGTCAGTGTGTTTACCTGTTTGTTCCAGTAATTCTTTTCTGCCGTTACTTAGATATTCCAGTAAATCAACCATCTGTTGTGCTTCCAGTTTTAATGCCCTGCTATTAGTCTTCCTGCTTCCCCTCACATGTACCTTCCCTTCTTTTAACTGCAAGTCTTTTAAGGTTAACTGGGTTATTTCTTCCATTCGTAAGGATTGGTAGACAACTAACCCAAGTATGACCCTGTTTCTTGCTCCTGTACTGCGTGTTGCTTCGTATTGCTGGTAGATTAGTTCCAGTTCTGCTGTAGTAAATAAATGATGTAGTTTCTTTCTTCTGATACCTTGTACTTTGATGTTACTTACTGGATTCTCATTCATCTCTCCCTCTTTTATCAGCCACATAAAATAGTGGTTCAGGAAAGTGAGTTTAATTGCAATGGTCTTCTGTGCATTGTTCTGTGTAGTACAGTATTTTACATAAGCCATCACATCATTGTAACTCACTTCTGTAACATCAGGTATCTGTTCAGCTTCTACCCATTGTTTAAATGCCTGTACCTGTTTAATGATGCTTTTTCTCGTGGCTTCCTTCAATCTTTTACCATATAGGTAATAATCAAAGCCGTTCATTTCATTATCCATCGTTCTCATAGTTTAAGTGTGTGTAGATTTGTGTTGACTCAAGTGAACTGTGACCGAGAAATTCTTTGATACGTTCCAGTGCCATGCCATTTGTCAGTAAATGAGTAGCTATGGAATGTCTGAGTGTGTGCAGTCCAACTTTTTTTTGTTGTAGTGTGGCGTTCTCTGTTAGTTCGATCAGGTATTTTAACCTGAGTAATAACATTTGCCCATCAATTCTTTTTCCTTTGGCACTAATCAGCAGGGCTTCTGCTTTACTTCCCTGTAATAAAACAGGTCTTGCATCGTAGAGGTAGTTTTGTAAATGCAGTATGCCGTGTTTGGTGATGGGTACAAATCGTTCCTTGTAATTCTTGCCCTTCCTTACGTGTAACAATGCCCTGTCAAAATCAATATCTGATTTATCTAACTGTACACCTTCATTTCTTCTGAGTCCACATCCGTAAAAAAGAGTAAGCATAGCTTTATCTCTGTAACCCAATGCCTCATAAAACTCCCTGCCCTTTTTGTGTTTGCCATCTGTTGGTAAATGGTCTGCTACTTGGTACAGTAGTTTTATTTCTGCAATGGTTAGTACATCAATACATTCATGGCTTTTATCTTCTGTGTTCAGTTCAATCAGTGGTAAGGTTATTCTACCCGTTTGTCTTAAGTAATCACTAAAGAGTTTAATGGCTTGCTGGTGTTTGTTTAAATACGCATTACTAAGCCCTCCACCTCTTGTTTGATTTTCTCTTTCTCTTAAATGGTCGTAGTAGTCTGTAATGTGCTGGCTGGTTATTTGTTGTAACTGGGTTCGCTTCTTTGTTTCCATCCAGTGTAGTAATTCTCTTACTGCATTAGGAAGATTGTAAACAGTTGTAGGAGCATAACCCAGTATGTCCAGCCATTCTTTAAAGCCCCTTTCTGCATAGGCATAGGAGGGGCTTTGCAATGGTAGTTGCTTCATTGCATGAATGGTTTAAATGTGATGTAATGGGATTTTTTTAGTCCAGTGCTATTTTTTACTGGGCTGCTGAGCCACCCTTCTTACTCTTTTGATTTTCATGGGTTTAACTGGCTCACTAACTAACTGAGCCGCCTGTGAGCCACTGAGCTGGCTGTACACTTGTTCAAGGGCTGTAATGAGATTGTTTTGTAACTGCTCGTAATCTTCAAAGCTGGTTACTTCGTAGTGGTAAGACTGGGTTTCTTTATTCTCCTTTCTTTGCAGGTAACCACTGTTGTACAAAGCTAAGTTATGCCTTTTCACTGTACTGATGGGTAAGCGTAAGGCTTTACTTATTTCTCTACTGGTGAAGATGCTGGTTTTGTTTTGTTGCAGCCATTGTTTTAACCGTTCATAGTAGTTCCTGCAAGCACCTGTAAGTTCATCACTTTTTCTTAGCAGCACTGCTTTCATTAAATGATTGGCTGCTTTTACATCTTCCAATGTAGTTTCAATAAACATTTCCCCAGTGTCTTCATCTACCCGTTCAGTTCGTTGGTACTGATGGTAATAAGTAACAGCTTCAATAAAAGCAAGGTAGTGAGCATTGGTTCTTCTTGGTTTAAATACACCCTGTGGCAGTAGTAACTGTTCAGCATAAGGGTTTCTTATCTGTACTGGTTGTAATACCCGTTGTGTATTCTGCAACAGTTGTTTTACATTATTCTCTGCTGCTCTGTCAATAGTTCCAGCACTTCTTTTACGCTGGTACTCCATTACTTTTTCATCCTGCTCTTTGCTCTCATCAATGTAAATCAGGAAACTTCTGTTGGCATTGTCTTCATACACCTGTTCACTGGTAGTACATCCAGCTACACTTACTGGACCTTCCACTTTTAAATGCACTGTTTTGGTTTCTCCTGTGGTAGTTTTTTGAGCAAGGGTTTTAGTAATGAACTTTTTACTTTGTAATTCTCGTAAGGGGTACAACACTGTACCTGCTCCGTCTAAATCTTCAATCAGTATTAGTTTATGTTGTAACTCATGCTGACCAAAATAGTAGAGTGCATTTTCACTTAACACTGTTATCTCCAGCTTATCTTCTGTGGGGATCAGTTCACCTACTTTTTCCTGTAAATACGTTTTACCAATACCACTACTCCCTAAACTAATGATGTGCAAAGGCTGTTCTCTTTTCCTGCTGGTAAATATCAGGTACATGAGTAACCTGTTTACTTCCTCACCTATCACTCCACTCTGCCCTATCAGTTCATTGGTCTTCATTAACAGGTTAGGGCTTTTTAGTAGGTTCAATGCTTCTTCTCGCTCCTGTTCTGTTAACTGCTTTAATGGTTTCTGTTCCTGTTTACTAAGCTGGGTTAGTCTGTACACTTCTAATTCACTGATAATTTCAGCAATGGCTTTTGTTAGTGTGATACTCCCCACTTCTAATTTCTCAGCTACCCGCCTTACAAACTTCTCTACCTGTGTATCATTGTACAAATCTAAATTGTGCCTAATAGCTAAATCAGCTAACTCGCTTGTGTAGAGTTTCTGCTTCCTATTCTTTACACTTACTTTCATGGTTACTCTCATTCTGTCCAGTCCTTCTACTCTTACACCTCCTAACAATTCAATGAGTAGCTCATCAGTGGTGTAAATAAAACAATTTGTATTTTCTGTATTCATTTTCATAACATGAGTTTTGAGCATAAAAAAACCACCCCGTTTTGTGGAGTGGTTAATTGTAAGTAACATTCAAAATTCTTTTAAAAAAACTTTTAGAGATATTCGATCTTAATTCTGTACTTGCTCTATATCGGGTTTAACTAAGAAAAAGTTTTTCTTTTTAAAGTACCCCAAATAATACGTATGTTCATTATCATAAATAACACTATATGATCCAGCATTAATCACAAAATTATATTCCTTTCCTTTTATTAAAACTTCTCCTTTGTATTCACAAGATAAAGTATTAAAAATGTAATTTTTTTCATGTGCGGTAATTGTATCCGAGGTTTCAAGAATTTCAAGAATAGAAGATTTGTCTAAAACCCATGTTTTACATTGAGCAGAATACTCACTAATGTTATCAGAAGGTATATTTTCCTTTTGAAATTTTACCACTTGAATAGATTCGTTTGAAGAATAGCATGAGTGAATAAAAAAGGATAAAACTAAAATGAACATTATCTTTATCATTGTATTTACTTTTTAATAAGTCCTGATTTAATAGCATCTAATACGACGGTACCCTCACCATGTGTTTTATAAGATATTTTATCATGGGTATATAAAGAGGTGCTTGAAAGCTTATAAGATACCATTAGATAATTTGTTAAACTTGTTACTGATCTAACTTGGCTTGGAGTAAGGGATTCCCACGCCTTATTAGTATAATCATACTTTCCAACTACTTCTATTCCTATTGAGTTCTGATTTTTGGGATAGCTATTTAATCTTGTTTTTCCTACATGCAAGGTATAATTTTCCAAATTTGCTGTTTGCAGTATTTCCCCATCCTTTCCTACTAAAAAATGGGTTCCATAATTTACTCCATCTCTACCAGTTTTGAAAGCGTTCAATGTACCTTTTGTATTTGACGACTCCGTTCTATGCAAGACAACACCTGCAACACTACTAAGGCTTCCTCTTTCAAGTTCTGAAACACGATTTTGAGTAATATCACTACTCTGCATTTCACCATTTATTATGCTTTTTTTGTATTGCGAAACATCTCCCCATGTTTTATCCGTATTTAGGTTTATTGTTCTTCCACCAGAACCAGTATATTGATGTTCTTTTCCTAAATACGTTGCATCTGACCCATGATATTTTGTGGCAGTTGCTTGGTCTATTACTCTATCATCCCAAACAGGGTTTCGTGAACCATCGCTCTTTGTTCTCATAACCCAATCAAAAGGAGCCATACCAGTAGGATCTCCAAACTTAATGGGGTTATTAAATGAATAATTATACGTACACCATTGATAGAATTTTTCAGAAAGCGGATCCACATTCGAGAAACGACCTATCTGCTGGTCGTACAACCTAGCACTAAAATCATACCACTCTAACCCACTACCATCACTAAATTCCTTCTCCTGTTTCTCCTTACCATTGTACTCATACTTATTGTCAAGCTTCCCAACAGCCTTACTACTAATCCCCGCCATTGTTAACCCAAACGGATAATAATGCGTTTCTTCCAGTAATGGCCCTCTTACATGTGTTACCCCGAACAATTCTGTCGGGGCAGGCTCTGCAAATTATCAAAGAACATCCTTCCTATAGTCAGGACAGGCTATCAACGTTAGGTGTTTCGTTGCTAACTGTAAATATACAAATATCCGTTCTTTGTTACCGGCAGGTTACTCAATATGTGCTGTTTCAGTTCCTGGTCTGAACCTACCTGGTCAAAACCACTGCCGCCAGCAACATATTTAAATTGCTCATCAAACAATACCCAGTT
Organism: Sediminibacterium goheungense; assembly: GCF_004361915.1. Classification (GTDB taxonomy): domain Bacteria; phylum Bacteroidota; class Bacteroidia; order Chitinophagales; family Chitinophagaceae; genus Sediminibacterium; species Sediminibacterium goheungense. The sequence goes on from NZ_SNWP01000010.1 coordinate 871,697, forward strand.
TACATAAGCTTTGGGCTTGCTACTGCTGTCCGAACGGGCATTCAACATATCTGTCATCCCCGGACTCAATGCTCCCCCGCTAACCAGTTCTCCGGCTGTATATTTACCTGCTGCCGATTGTGCAACACCCCCTGCCAATGCCGCCACCAAATCCGCTAACGGACTCACAGGACTACCTGACGTTACACCGTTTAACCGATACCAGCTTTTGGCATGTATATTCACTTTATCACCACTCATTGGTTTTAATGGGTGCATGCTGCGCTCAAAAAAAGGTATTACACTGTTACTACTTCATCTATATCCCGCATCACTGTTAGTTTACGTAGTTATCTATGCTTACAAAATACTGAGGTACAGGTATTCCCGGAAACATCTATAGAACTTCAGGCTGTTTTAATATGAGCATCACAACTGATGCTTCTTATTCGCTGATTCTTAACACAACATTCCCTTTTTTCCTTCCCGTATCCACATAACGATGTGCTTCTACGATTTCATCTATCGGAAAGGTTTTATCGATAATGGCTTTGAATGCTCCTGTTTCAAACAAGGTTTTTAATAGTGTGAGCTGATGCACAGTTTCAGCAGCATATACAGAAAGTACATTTTTATACACACCGTTTTCTTTCAGCAGATGCTTATATTCCTTTTTATCAGATACACCCACCGCATCGAATATGATATCAAATTTTTCTGTTCTGGCAGTAACATCTTCCCGATCATATAGAATGATCTGATTTACACCCAATGATGCAGCCAGTTGTTCTCCTGCTGAACTACAAACAACTGTAATATCAGCATCATAGAATTTTGCGAGTTGTATAGCAGCGATACCAACTGAACCCGTTGCTCCAATAATTAATATTTTTGGACGGTTGATTTTTGTTATGCCTGCTTTTTCTAAAAAATAAATAGCGGTTTGTCCGCCGAAAACTATCGCTGCGGCTTCTTCATGTGTGGCATTTTCCGGCATGTGAATCACATTGCTGTTTTCGTGAACAGTAATATATTCTGCATAGGTGCCAAAAGAAAGTCCCCGCATACCGAATACATTATCACCCACTTTAAATTTCGACACCTTATTGCCTGCCGCTTCAACAACACCTGAAAATACCGTTCCCAAAATAGATCTTCTGGGTCTTGATATACCTAAAACCAATCGCATAATCAACTTCTGCATTCCTTTACCAGCAAGGCTTCTCACTTTTGTATCACCTGAATTAACAGCGCTTGCAACAATTCGTACTAAAATCTGGTTCCTTTTTATAATGGGTATCCGGACTTCCTGAATTTTCAGAACTTCAGGAGAACCATATTGTGTGCAGATGACGGCTTTCATTTTGGGTAGTTTAAAAAATTACAACCAAAATTTCTGAACCAAAAATTTTCATTTGTCTGATTCAGTTGTAAGCCTTTTGTCACAAGCATTCCCTGCCCTATGCATATAATTTTCATTTGCAAATCTTTTATCTTCTGGTAAAACGATATTGCAAAAATAGATGGGCTACTATCTTGTACTGATTCACTTAAGTTAAAAAAGGGTTCCTACTTTTTACTTTTATCCGTAATTCTTGCTCTTAACCTGCTTAAAGATTGGGGTTGTACCCCCAGATAACTTGCCAGCTGATGTTGTGGCACCCGTTGAATCAGGTCTGGTCTTGATTCCAGTAAATTGAGGTATCGTTGTTCGGGAGAAGATGTTTTAAATTTATCGAAGTCCAACTGCTGTTTTGCCAACAACTCTTCAGATAGTTTTCTGCATAGGATTTCAAATTTTGGAAATTTACTATTCATTTCTACTTCCATATCCGTATTTGAAATGGCAATGATAGAATCCTCAATACAACTTACATAATATCCGGATGGGGTTTTGCTGATTACACAATGTGGCGTCAATGCATCCATTTCTGTATAAAAAGCCGTTGTTTTTTCTTCGGCATCAACCATATAATAAGCCCTTATGCAACCCTTCAGTACAAAGTAGCTGTCTTTTGTTTTTTGCCCTTCTTTGAGCAGAACCGTTCCTTTGGGAACCGAACGAAACAAATCCAGTGAAACCAGTGCATTTTTCTCTTCGTCGTTGAGTGTCACATATTTTGATAAAAAATCGAATAGTATATTTTCCATTGCTTTACGGTTGCTGCTGTTTTCTGTTACACTTGCTAACAGTGTATAAAGTTACGCTATGCATACAACATAGACAGATTTTACTGTACGGCAATTCAACCACTTATCATTAAAATTCAACGGAACAGATGGGTTCATCGTTCAGTATTGCAATTCGCAGCGTTTCTCCGACCTTCTCCAGATTTCTGCGCAGTAATATAAAGCTGGTGCAAGCCAGCATAAAAAAGCCCCGAAAATTTTCTTCGGGGCCTTGTATTACGATCATCCAATAAATTAGAATGCAGGGTCGGCAGGTGTATTCGGATTACTATCTCTCTCGCGGAATGGATAAGGGAAGAGATTACGTTTACGCTCGCTGTTGGGGCGACCGAAACGACGCATGTCTTCGAGTTTCATTCCAGACAGGTATAATTCAATACAACGGTTGCGGTAAATCTGAGTAAGCAGTTCAGCAACAGTTGCCGGGGCCACAGGAGTCAGATCAGCACCAATACCTAATGGATCATTGGCAGCTTTTTTGGTTACCACTTTGTTGAGTTCCAGTATACCATTTACCAGATCGGGTGTTGCCTGTCTGGCATAGGCTTCTGCTTTAATCAAAGTCATTTCACCCGGATAGTACAAAGGAATGGCAGCTGTAGCCGTATTCCAGAAACCATTGAGTCTGAAACGAGGATTGATGGTAGGATTGATCACGGTATAAAACGGAATACGCTTATCTGCGAGATCGGGTGCAATAGCCACAGGCAGACCCAGTGTAGAATCTACCGGTTGGTACACATTATTGGTTGACGTTACAAAATTGAAAACAGGATTTGGATTCGCTGCTTCAAAATTCATCGTAGAACGTTTGGTAAGGTCCACTGCATTGGCAGCAGCCAGTGCAGCCGCATAGTTACCGGCAAACAATGAATAACGTGCTTTCAATGCGTACAGTGTATTAACAATGTCTACCCCTGTAGGCACATCAGCTATAAATGCAGTGCTGATGGCGTTGGTACTGATGGCCGCCAGTGCTTTATCAATGGCTGCAATGGCCCTTGTAAAACCAATGGTTCTATCAGAAAAAGTAGTAGTAGCAGTACCTACTGTATCAGGTACTTTTTCCCAGTAACTGGCTAAACAACCCATCGACAATGCTTTGTAGATGGTTGCATAAGCAATCAGTCCGCTGGCATAACCTTTATCGGTAAGTTTTGACGCAGCATTGATCACATTATTGGCATCGAATATAATTTTATTGGCACTGGTCCATACATTACCCAATAAAGCATTGGTACCATCAACGGCTGTACCACCCGTACTGAACTGAAATTCAGAAGTATTACCGGGGTTCATCAGAATGGTTTCATTGGTAATTAAACCGGTAGCATCCGACATGCCATAGGCAACATTCGATGCATAGGTTCTTTGAAGGCCCACCACCGTACCGGCCAGTCCTTTGGCAGAACTGAATACCTGATCTGATGTGGCGGCATTGGGATTGCTGAAGTCTTTTTTACAACCTGCCGTTGTTAAGAGCAAAGCTGCCAGACCTGCATATATTGATGTTTGAATACTCTTTTGCATATAAGTAATTTTTGAGGATTAAAATTTAGCCTGGATACCAAAACTGAATGTGCGCGGAATGGGTACTGCACCAAAATCAATACCACGAAGAATGGTACTTTGTCCGCCTGCATTCACTTCCGGATCATAGCCTTTATAATTATCCCAACTAATCAGGTTGCGGCCACTGAAGCTGATACTCAGATCGCTGAACCCTTTTACTTTTCCAAAATTATAACTGAGCGATAATTCACGCAGTTTGGTATAGCTACCATCATCTACGCGCCATTCTTCGATGGCATAGATACCGCTGATATAACCACGGGGTAAAATACCGCGATGTTCCTGCTCAGCTACTTTACCATTACCTACACCCTGACGTGTACGGAAATCAGCATTGAAAACATCCACACCTTTCACGGCATCGATCTGCACACGGAGACTCAGTTTTTTATAAGTGAACTCATTTACTAAACTGGTGGTATAATCAGGATTTGGGTCGCCGATTACTTTACGCAATACTGCACCACTTGGCAAACCAGCAGTTCTGCCTGTTGTGAAGGTGGTAGCTGTATTCTGCACACCTCTTTCTGTTTGCGGAATACCACCTGCGTTTTTCACCTCAGTGCCATCTGCATTACGTGCGAAGAAAGTACCATAGAACACACCTACAGGCAGCCCTTCAATAATGGCAACCGGCGCGCCGGCATTGGTGCTCAGCAGGGTAAGTGCCTGACCGATACGAACGGCTTTGTTACGGTTATGGTTGAAGATACCGGTGATGTTCCAGTTAAAGTTTCTCTTTGCCACCGGATTACCTGTTAACACGATTTCATAACCTTTATTTTCCAGTGATCCGAAATTATCCAGCAAACTGCTGAAACCGGATGTAGGTGCAATGAAACGGTTAATGAGCAGGTCTTTTACTTTCTTGTTGTAAATGTTTACCGTAAGTCCGATTCTGTTATTCAGGAAAGCCATATCAAAACCCAGTTCCACTTCCTGTTGTCTTTCAGGTCTTACATTCTCATTCGCCAGTGTACCGCTTGAGTTCAATGCTGTTCTGCCCTGATAAGAAGATGAACTATAGGTATTGAATCTTGAGTAAGCACCGATACCGGTAAGGTTACCACTTTCACCATAGGCCAGACGCACTTTCAACAGGTCCCACCATTTTGATACAGATGATTTACCCCAGAAATCGGTTCCTGAAATTACATAGCTACCACTGGCTTTGTAATAAGTCTGGTTACGCTGGTTTTTACCAAATACAGAAGAACCATCCACCCGCATGGCACCGGTAATAAAGAACTGGTTGCGGTATTTAAAGTTCTGCTGAACGTATGCACCTGAGATAGAAATTTCACTTCTTTCATCAACAGGATCCAGTCTGGTACTGGCACCATTCACGGTTTGTACAAAAGGAGCGAGTCCTCTTCCCTGCAACAATGAATAGTTGTTCTTTTCATATTGCTGAGAAAAACCTACCTGTGTTACCGAATTGATATTGCTGGTGATATTTCTGCTATAAGTAGCATTCAGGTCATGGTTAATGGCAAAGAAACTGTTGTTACCGGTACTTGCATAACCGTTCTGTGTAGGATCCAAGGTAGGACCACCACCAAAGAATGCGGTACTCACGTTATACGCAAATGGAGGGATATAAGTGGTACCGTTCTGTGAATAGTTATCGATACCCATGGTATAATCAACCGTTAAACCGGTGATGGGGCGGAGTTTCAGACCCATATTGGCAATTAAACGATTGGTGGTCTGACGTTGTTTGATGTCTTCAATAACAGAAACCGGATTGGCGCGTCCGCGTTCACCCACTGCCTGAATATTTCCGAGTGCATCTCTTGTCCAGATATTATGGAAGTTACCAATGATGGTGACTGAGTTCATGGGTGAGAAGAAGGAGTTACCATCTGGTTTCTCATTCGCGGTGCTGTTAACATAATTCAGACCGAGGTTAAAGCTTGCCCATTTATTCAGTACCTGATCAATATTACTACGGAAACTATAACGCTGGAAATCGGTATTTCTCACAATACCCTGGTTATAAAAATAAGACCCTGATACATAGTATTTGGTTTTATCGTTACCACCGCTGATCGAAATATTATTATCCGTGCCGTTTGCATTGCGGAAAATATAGTCCTGGTAATCGTAACGGGTTACAGGAGTAGTAGTGGTGATAGCGGGTGAAAGGATATCCTGTGTTAAGGCACCCGGACCATCTGTAGGGCCGCCGAATTTAGTAGGCGCCTGGTTTACATCCAGTTTCTTCCGCAGGCTGCTGGTAGTAAAGCTGGTTGAAAAGCTTACCGTAGGTACCCCGCTCTTTCCTTTTTTAGTAAAGATCTGTACCACACCGGCATTGGCACGGCTACCATAGATGGCAGCGGCAGCAGCACCATTCAGCACTTCTATTCTTTCGATATCATTCGGATTGATATCTACCAAACGGCTCTGACCGATCGAACCTACAAAGTTACCACCATCGTAGTTGCTGGATGTATTGGTAACACGATTGGTAGCATTGTTTACAATCACCCCATCGATGATGTACAAGGGTTCTGAAGAAGAGGAGATTGAACTGATACCACGGAGGCGTACAGAAATACCCCCTGCAGGGTCACCGGAGTTCTGCGAAATCTGCGCACCAGCTGTTTTACCTTGTAAAGCTGCCAGTACGTTTCCGGTAGCTCCTTTGTTAAGGTCTTCAGCACTTACAGAGCTGATATAACTTCCCAACTGACGGCGTGTGGTACCCTGTGAGTTACCGGTTACAATCACTTCATCGAGTTTGGAAACATCATCTGCCAGTTCTGCATTTACCGTATAACTGTTGTTACCGGCCGTTACTGTTAAAGATGACTGTTGTGTTTTGTAACCTGCACTCGAAAAAACAAGGGTATAGGTACCGGGTTTCAGTGCAGATGTAAAACTGTAGCTACCTGTTGCATCGGTAGCAGCACCTGTACTGTTTTCCCTTACAACAACAGAAGCTGCTTCCACAGCTGTACCACCTTTGGCAGTAACTTTACCGGAAATGCGAACCTGCGCAATACCGGCGGCCGTAAACAGTGTGGTAAGCAGTAGTAAACAAACTGCTTTTACACTACCCGGCTTCATAAGCGTTTTGATTTTCATATTTCAGCGTTTATAGATAATTACAAAATAGTAATGCCTTGTTTTTTATAAGGTTCAAATAATGGATTGGATGGATCCAATTCCGTAATCATGGTATCAATTTCATCCAACCCACAAATGGTAAGTTTCTGGTGTGTATTTACTTTCTCAGCTATCGACAGCACTACTGTTTTTTCTGCTGCCTGTATCATCGCTTTTTTTACCTGTATTACTTCCCAGTCATTATCAGTAATACCTGTTTCATCAATAGCATTAATACCCATGATACAAAGATCTGCTTTGATGCCACTGATCTTTGAAATGGCTTCACCACCCACTGCAATCTGTGAACTCTTGGATATTTTATCGCCCAGAAAAATCACTTCAATATTCGGATGCTGTGCATACTCATGTGCAGCAGGAATACTACCCGTAAAAAAAGTGGCGGTAAGATCGGGTGGTAGTATCCTGGCCATTTCAATAATGGTGGTTCCTCCGGTGGTAAGAATAAACATATTGTTCCTGATGAGTGGTACTGTTTTCTGTGCAATCAGTCTCTTACTATCAGCTTTATAAACATCCGATTTCAGGAAGGAACTATGAAATGATTTTGACAATGCACCGCCATGCACTTTGATAATTTTATCCATCTCCGCCAGTTCATTCAGATCGCGGCGGATCGTATCTTCGGATACATTGATTTCATTACTCAGGTCTGAGGAAAGTATACGGTTATGCAGGTCGATCTGACGTAGGATATAAGCTTGACGTTCGGTTTTCAACATAGCAGCAGGATAAGTATAATCCTTAAAATTAATGCAGGAAGTTGCGCATTTCCAAAAATTTCTTGCAAGAAACTGCCGAAAGATGCGTTTTTAAGTCTAATTTAAACCCATGAACCAGAATATAGCGGCATTGTACAAAATTGCCAATAAGCAGGAAAGAACCATTATCGGATTGATGAGCGGCACTTCGGTTGACGGCCTTGACGTGGCTTTATGCCGTTTTTCGGGTCAGGGTATGGATACAAACCTGCATTTACTCGCATTTGAGACCGTTGCCTATAACGCTGCATTTAAAGAACAGATAAAGTCTGTTTTTTCCAAACGGCAGGTCGACCTTGAAAAAGTATGTGTTTTGAATGCCTGGGTAGCACTGGAACATGCCCATATTATCAATACCTGTTTAGCAAAATGGCAGGTTGCTGCCGCTGATGTTGACCTGATTGCAAGTCATGGACAAACCATTTATCATGCACCCAAATTTCTGCATCCTGATGATCAGTTTGGCAATGCTACTTTACAGATTGGCGATGGCGACCATATGGCTGTAGCTACGGGCATCATTACCCTCAGCGATTTCAGGCAGAAACATGTGGCCGCCGGCGGCGAAGGAGCTCCATTGGCTGTTTATGGCGACTATCTGATTTTCAGTAATAAACAGGAAAACAGGATCATGCTCAATATCGGCGGTATTGCCAACTTTACCTATCTCCCATCGAGCCTCGATGCCAGTGCTGTTTTCAGTACCGATGTAGGAACCGGCAATACTTTGATGGATGCCTATATACAGGAACATTTTCCCGGAAAATATTTTGATGAAAATGCAGCCATAGCCAAAGAAGGGAATATTCAGGCTTCTTTATTACAGGCACTCAAGCAAAATGATTTCTTCACCAACGATTTCCCTAAAACCATTGGCCCCGAACTCTTTAACCTGGAGTATTTGGATCAGGCTTTACAGGCTTCTAACAATACTCATTTGTCGCATGCAGATATCATGGCTACGCTGAACCGTTTTTCAGCAGATATGATAGTGGATGCATTACAGAGAAGTATGGGAAACAGAAAAGATTTTGTAGCTTATGTAAGTGGTGGCGGTATGCACAATCCTTTATTGATGCAACATATCAGGGAACAATTACCCGATATTATTTTCAGAAACACAGCAGAACTGGAAGTAAATCCGGATGCCAAAGAAGCCGTTCTTTTTGCCATACTGGCCAATGAAGCCATCTGTGGTGGTGAAGTAAAACTGGGCGCCGGCCGCAATGGTATACCTGCAGTTAGTATGGGTAAAATAAGTTTCCCCAGATAAAACAACTTCCATGCTCCCTGCGAAAATGCATCCGCACTATATGCGTTTTTTGCAGAGAGAATGGAAGAAAGGGATATTTATTCCGAATGATTTATTTTACAAATAAAAAATATGAAAGCGATTATTCTTGTTGTCGCATGTCTGATTACGTTTCAACTACTCAGCGCACAGACGAATAACATAGAGAAAAAGAAATTTCATTTTGGTGCATCACAGGATACCGCAGCAGGATATGCGCAGGTAGTGAAAGCAGACAATGTATTATATGTATCCGGTACAGTAGCTACTTCTATAACAGCTGCCAGTATTGAACGTATTTACCAGACCATTGAAAAAAGTCTGAACCATTTTGGTGCCAGTTTACAGAATGTAGTTAAAGAAAACCTTTACACTACCGATATAGAAGCGATGAAAGCTCACAATGAGGTGCGCAAGAAAATGTACAAAGGTGATTATCCTGCTGCTACATGGGTACAGATAAGCCGCTTATATATGCCGGAAGCCAAGCTCGAAATAGAAGTGATTGCACACCTGCCGAAAGAAAAATAAGGTAGCATCTATCTTCTGCTCGCAATTAACAGATTTAGGTCGGTAAATTTCAAATCGAAGCGCTGGCTGATATAAAAATCAGTAAGTGCCCCCTTGAACATATAGATACCTTCCCGGAGATTGAAATTGTGCCATACCATTTCTTCCAGTCCACCTTCGTCACTGATCGAGAGCATCAATGGCATGAGTACATTGCTGATAGCCTGACTGGCAGTTCTTGCAAAACCACTGGGTATATTTGGCACGCAGTAATGAATAACATCGTGTTTTACAAATGTGGGTTGCTGATGACTGGTGAGTTCGCTGGTTTCAAAACAGCCCCCACGATCAATCGCCACATCAATAATAATACTACCCGGACGCATGGCAGCTACCATTTCTTCTGTTACTACCACCGGTGCACGACCATATTCATTACTCAATGCACCTACAGCTACTTCACAGGTTTTTAATTGTTTGGATAAAATACGTGGTTCCAGTACACTGGTCCAGATACGTTGCCCTAAGTTATTCTGTAACTGTTTTAAGCGATACACATTGTTATCAAATACTTTTACCGATGCACCCAGCGCCAATGCATTTCTGGTGGCAAACTCACCCACAATACCTGCCCCCACAATCACCACTTTGGTAGGTGGTATACCACTGATACCACCAAGCAATACGCCTTTACCTTTGTTAAAACTGCTGAGGTACTGTCCGGCAATCAGCATTACCGCACTACCTGCAATTTCACTCATACTTCTTACGATGGGATAGGTACCACTTTCGTCTTTGAAATTTTCAAAGCTCAAAGCAGTAATCTTTTTCTCCATCATCTTTTCGATGTATTCTTTCCGTAAAGCTGATAAATGAATGGGAGAAACGATGGTCTGGTTCTGTTGCAGTAAGGGCATGTCTTCTGCAACTGGTGGCGCACTCTTTACCAGAATGGGACATTTAAAAATGGTTTCCCGATCATAAACAATGGTGGCACCCAGTTCTGCATAGTCTCTGTCTGAATAATGACTTCCTTCACCTGCATTGTGTTCTACCACCACCTGGTGACCATTGGATACCAATACACCCACTGCATCGGGCGTTAACGCAATTCTGTTTTCCTGAAAAGCGATTTCTTTGGGAATACCTATATGCAGTTTGGCACCCTGGGGTTTTATATCCAGTGTTTCTTCAAGGGTTTCATAAGAAAAAGAAGTAGTAATAGAAGGTTTACTGGTTGCCATGGTATTTGTTGGTTAGAAATATGCTGTACAGAACAATAAAGTTAACGCATTCCCAGCAGAATCAGATGGCTTCTGCATCGGTGTACAACCGCCTTGTAGCCGGATCAAGCAATTGCAGGTAAACATGAAAAGTATCGTCGGGTAAAAGCCCTGGTGCTTTTTCGGGCCATTCAATAAAACAATATTGTTCACTGAGCAGGTGATCCTCAATGCCTGCCATGATGGCTTCCTCTTCATCTTTCAGCCGATACCAGTCCATATGCAGTAAAACACCTGCTTCTGCACTATCGTACTGGTTTACGATGGCAAATGTTGGACTACTGATCGCGTCTTTTACACCCAGGTATTCACATAAAGCATGAATAAAAGTCGTTTTCCCGGTTCCCATTTCAGCGTGAAAGGCCCATACCTTATGTTTTTTACCCACCTGCCATAAAGCTTTGGCTACGGATTGTATCTGTGGCAGTCCGAAAATTGCATCCATGGTGCAAAGGTAGGTTAGAATTTGATGATGGCAGATTTGGATCGCTGATGGAGGATCGCTGATGGCGGATTTGATGAAGGAATGTCAGATGGCAGATCGCAGATGTGGATGGCTGATGGAGGATAGCGAATGGGTAATGGCTAATGGCTAAAGGCTAGAAGCTAGTAGCTGGTAGCTATCAACTTCCTTCTGCAACATCGATGTAATAATATTCTTCTCAAATCGAAAGAGCAAGCCTTGGCTATTTGGTAAATTTGTAGGGTGATTGTATCATCTTAATACCCGGACTATGGAGAAAGTGAATTGGAAAGTAGAAGGAATGACCTGCACCAACTGTGCCCTTACCGTGAACAAATACCTCGAATCGAAGGGCATGCAAAATGTGAAAGTAAATTTCATCGGCGGGGATGTAAGTTTTGAGGTGCCGGAAAATATCGCCACAAAAGATATTGCGAAAGGCATCAATGGTCTGGGCTATCATGTGGCACAGGAACATGATGACGATGAACCTAAACGGAAAAAATTTTTATCGACCCATATCCAGCGCTTCTGGTTTTGTTTTGTTTTTACGGCCCCGCTGATGTTGCATATGATTCCGGGTGTACATATTCATGTACTCATGAATCCCTATGTACAGCTGGGTTTAACCATTCCGGTATTTCTGGTGGGTATGGATTTTTTTGGCAGAAGTGCCATTAAAAGTGTATGGAAAGGTATACCCAATATGAATGTGCTGATTGCATTGGGTGCAGTAGCAGCATTTGGTTATAGTTTATATGGCACCATCATTGGACGCGCGGAAGACTTTTTATTTTATGAAACAACGGCTACCATCATCACCCTTGTATTCCTCGGTAACTGGATGGAGGACCGTTCTGTAGAAACCACGCAGGCTGCCTTACAAAAACTGGCCACTACGCAGAAATCAATGGCCAATATGATTGCGTACGACGATCAGCATCAGGAACATATTTTCCCCGTTGAAAGTACCAGTTTGAAAGTAGGCGACCTGCTGCTGATTAAAAGCGGCGAACAGGTACCGATGGACTGTAAAATTCTCTGGGGTGAAGTGCAGGTAAATGAAGCCATTGTTTCAGGAGAAAGTACGCCTGTTTTCAAGCAGATGAAAGATCACCTGATCGGTGGCAGCATCATTGAAAGTGGAACCGTTAAAACCTATGTAACCGCCGTGGGTGAAGACACGGTTTTATCGGGCATTCTGAAAATGGTGAGAGAGGCCCAGACCGAGAAACCACCGGTACAGCAACTGGCCGATAAAATCAGTGCCATCTTTGTACCCACTGTAGTAAGCATTGCCCTTATTACCTTACTGGCCAATTACTTTTTAGCAGATCAAACTTTCAGCACCAGTCTTTTAAGAAGCATTGCCGTACTCGTCATTTCCTGTCCCTGTGCCATGGGACTCGCCACACCTGCTGCTATTGCGGTAGGACTAGGTAGAGCAGCACGGAATGGAATATTATTTAAAAATGCGAAAAGTCTTGAAATTTTTAAAAGCATACGACAGGTTGTATTCGACAAAACCGGTACACTTACCACCGGGCATTTCAATATTACCCGATTCGCTGTAACAGCAGCAGAATTGAATGAAGAGAATTTTCAACGCATCGTTTATTCATTGGAGAAATATTCAAACCATCCGATTGCCAATGCCATTGCACGCAACTGGAAAACCAAAGATGAAATAAGATGGGCATCTATTGAAGAAGTTAAGGGACTGGGTATGAAAGCTACCGACAAAGAAGGCAACCACTATATTGCCGGTTCTTTTAAAACCGCTACAGCGTTTACCAATGATGGTTCACATAATGTTTACATCATTCGCAACAACCAGTTACTGGGTTGGATAGATGTGGCAGACGAGATAAGACCCGAAGCAAAAGCGGTGATCAGTACTTTACATGCCCGCGGTATCCGTACCATTTTATTAAGCGGTGACCAGAAAGACAAATGCGAAAAAGTTGGAAAAGAGTTAGGTATTAATACCATTATTGCCGAACAGACACCTGCGCAGAAATTAGAAAAAATTGCTGCATTTAACAGTGATGGCCCAACAGCCATGGTAGGTGATGGCATTAATGATGCGCCTGCATTGGCCAAAGCAACGGTAGGTATTTCACTCAGCGATGCCACTCAGGTTGCCATGCAGAGTGCACAGGTGGTATTGATGAACCATGGACTTAAAAATTTACCCATGGCACTCGGCCTGGGTAAACATACCTATATCACCATCAAGGAAAACCTTTTTTGGGCCTTTGCCTATAATATTGTTGCCATTCCTGTTGCAGCACTCGGTTACCTCAACCCTACCTTTGGTGCGCTGGTAATGGGACTGAGTGATGTGGTACTGGCCATTAATTCAATCCGATTGAATTTTAAGAAAGTAGTTTAGGACAAGAAAATAAGAATTCGAAAAATCAACGAATCATGAAATCAAAATCCTGCCTACCATCCAAACTGGTATGCTACAGATGCCACAAATGAACGGGTAAGTCCGTCGGGTCTTGTATCACGCACCACAAAAGGAGTTGCGAGGCTTAGCTGTAAAGACTGTTGTTGACTGATACGATAAGTGGTTTGCAGATTTGCATTGAGTGTAAGCCCCGATGAACCTTTGATCGTTTCTCTTTTTCCGAATACATTTTCATAGCTATCCTCACCCAAATGATAAATGGCTAAAAGATTGGGATTGAAATTCCATTTGCCTGTTTTCGATTTCAATGGGTAACCTACTCTCCACAATACATCAGCTTTTCTTCTGAACAGATTTGTGGTTGGAAATTCACCTGCCAAAGGGGCCTGCTCTTTAATAAAGCTATTCCTGTTTTGCTGAACAACGGGCAACTGAAACGCAAAATTCATATCGAGTTTACCAGCCGAAAAAGCAGCACCCGCAATCAGATCATAGGTACCCAGACTGGTCTGGTATACCATGGGAAGTGATACATTTCTGATTTTCAGGTTGGATTGATTAAAGGGTATTTTCACACCTCCCAACAGGTAAATCTTTTTCCCTGATTTACTTTGTACACCATAGCGTACCGTTGAATACAGATCACCAAGGTTAGTAACAGAACCATAACTTCCATCAATATTGGCTGCTACCAGTTTATTGTCCCACTGTATTTTTTTAGATAGCTGCCGTGAATAACTGATAGATAGTGTTGCCAGATTGGTATTTTCCTCACCACGTAAATAAGCCAGTTCTGTTTGTATATTATTTTTACTGGCGGCTGCGGGTCGTAAAGGAATGGTACAAAAACCTGCATCACTGCAACCCTGTGCAGCTAATTGATGATTGGCCACAGACACAAAGATCATACACAGAAAAATAATGGTTTTTTTATTGAATACTTGCATAGCTAAACAGGTGATTGTATTGTTGACAATGAATGAGCACAAATGGATAGGCAGACAGATTGGTGCCTGCAGGAATATTGTAATACTGGGTACCGGAATTTGACTGCAGGTTACCCAGGTTCAGGTGATTACCGGGTGTAGCTGCCTGTGACAGGTATACTTTCAGATCGGGGCCTGCACTCACAGAAAAGCTATCGAGTTGTACCTGCAAGCCGGAAGCTTGTTGTATAATTTTAACTACGCCCATTACCTGTATACCAGATGTGGAATACAATACCCCACGCTTTAATGCAGGCTGAACAGGTATAGGAGCAGTTACAGGAGAATTATTCGTTTGTAAGGCTGCTTTGAGTGCGTCGCTTTCTTTGGTACATGCTGACAGGCCAAGAACCACAGCAAAAAAACATCCTATGACTTTCATATCAGGCAATTTGCCGGATAGACGGGGGGATGAGACTATCCTTACAACAATTTACAAATTCATTAAAACTGTACTTAATAGCATACATTTCCATCATTGCTATTTGCGATCCGTAAAAGGAATTGTATGAACCTTTAACAGGATGAGTTTTGCAGGCGTAAAAGCAAGAATATCCTTCGTCGCGATTTCTGACTTCGTCGGAACGCTCCTCTGGATGACGTATTAGTGTTCTCCCTCCCCATCACTTTTACAATCGTTATGCTCGTCATCCTGAGGAGCAGTAATAACCGCAGGTTATTGCATGCGACGAAGGATCAGATGCATAGAATCTCCCAATTTGGATTCTTTACTTTTATCAATTTTTCTTTTTTACTTCGACTCCATCCTTTGATTTCTTTTTCTCTTTTAATAGCATCTACGACTAATGCATAGGTTTCATAATAAATCAGCAAGTGAATATTGTATTTAGCAGTATAGCTTTTAGAATATACTTTCTGCTGGTGTTGCCGTATTCGTTTTGTGAGATCAGATGTAACACCAACATATAACATGGTTTTAGATGAATTCGTAAGTATGTATACATAACCTAGCTTGATCATAAAAAAGATTACCTGACTAAGCTATCATATCATGATGCGAACAAGACGTAGTCTTCATCTCTAACGTAGTGAGTTGAAAATATTTTTTACACTATTATACTCATTCCTTCGTCGGAACGCTCCTCAGAATGACGGAGTCCGATGCATGAAAAAAAAATGCGTTATTGGGCTTCGCCCAACAACGCATGATTCTCCGCACAAACATCCGTCATCCTGAGGAGCGTAACAACCTACGGTTGTTATATGCGACGAAGGAAAAAACCGCCTCTGAAATCAGAAGGCGGTTTTCATTGTATTTACTAACAATTTTCATTTATCAGATTAGCTACATCCCATACTGTTACCACAGTTCAAACACTTGTAACAAGTACCGGAACGGATGGTGATATGACCGCAGGTATTACAGGCCGGAGCATCGCTCTGCATGTTTTTAGCAGCAGCGTTTACCGCATCCAGTCCGCCGGCTTCTGCTTTTACAGTGGCAGCGGCTCTTTGTAATTTCTGTGGTTGTGCAGCAGGTGTTGCATTCGCAGACGGCGCTGTTACACGAACACTACTTAACTCAGGCTTGCCGAGTAAGGTAGCGTCACCATCATCTTCTCCTGTATTACCAATGGTGGGGCGATCGAGAACATGTACCAGATCGGTTCTGCCAAGGTATTCATAAGCCAGTGCACGGAATACAAAGTCTACCAGTGAAGTAGTTGTTTTGATATTCGGATGGTCTACCATACCGGATGGCTCGAATTTGGTGAACACGAATTTCTCTACAAACTCTTCCAATGGCACACCATATTGTAAGCCAACAGAAACAGCAATAGCGAAACAGTTCATGAAGCTGCGGAGTGTTGAACCTTCTTTGGCAAGATCAATAAAGATTTCACCCAATGTTCCGTCAGCATATTCACCGGTACGGAGGAAGAGAACCTGACCACCGATTTTCGCTTTCTGTGTAAAGCCGCGACGCTTGGCCGGCAATGATTTTTTCTCTACGATGGTAGACAGCTGACGTTTCAGTTTGGTATCGGTAGAAGCATTCATACGCTTCTGTACTTCTTCCAGTAACTCATCAACTGTTAACTGACTCAGGTCAACAATATTAGATGCGGTTTCCGCAACAGGAGCTTCTTCAGTTATTGCTTCTGCCTTGTCGCCTGCATCTTCTTCTTTCTTCTTCTTATCAGATTTATTGCTCAGTGGCTGGCTCAGTTTAGAACCATCACGATAGAGTGCATTGGCTTTCAGACCTAACTGCCAGCTCAGTAAATAACAATCTGCAATTTCTTCTACCGTTGCTTCATGTGGCAGGTTGATGGTTTTTGAAATGGCACCACTCAGGAATGGCTGACAGGCGGCCATCATGCGGATATGTCCGTAAGCGTGGATATAACGTTCTCCTTTCTTACCACATTTATTGGCGCAATCGAATACCGGCAGGTGTTCTTCTTTCAGGTAAGGTGCACCTTCAATGGTCATGGTGCCGCATACATAGTCATTGGCTGCATCAATCTGCTCTTCGGTAAAGCCCAATGCTTCGAGCAGGCTAAAGCTCCAGTCTGCGTATTGCTCTTCTTTGAAGCCCAGACGCTGCATACACTCATCGCCTAAAGTAAAACGGTTGAAGATGAAGCCGATTTCAAAGGCAGATTTGGCAGCACCATTCAGTTTGGCAATTTCTTCGGATGTAAATCCTTTTGCAGCCAGCGATTCATTGTTGATGAAAGGAGCACCTTCAAATGAGGCGGCACCTACTGCATATTTTTCAATGGCCGTTGCTTCTGCTTCATTGTATCCCAGATTTTTGAGGGCCTGTGGTACAGACTGGTTGATGATTTTGAAATAACCACCACCAGACAGTTTTTTAAATTTCACCAATGCAAAATCAGGTTCAACGCCGGTGGTATCGCAATCCATTACCAGACCAATGGTACCGGTTGGGGCAATTACCGTTGTTTGTGCATTGCGGTAACCATGTTGTTCACCTAACTGTACAGCATCATCCCATGCTTTGGTAGCTGCTTTCAGGAGGTAATCAGGACAGTATTTTGCGTTGATACCCTGTGGTTTGATTTCAAGACCTACATAGGCTTCTTCTGCATCATAAGCAGCGGCACGGTGGTTGCGCATTACACGCAGCATGTCTTCTTTATTTTCTTCGTACTTATCAAAAGCACCGAGGAAAGAAGCCATTTCAGCAGATGTTTTGTAAGCCACACCGGTCATGATAGCAGAAATAGCTCCGGCAATACCGCGGGCTTCCTCACTATCGTAAGCAATACCGCTTACCATGAGCATAGAACCCAGGTTAGCAAAGCCCAGACCCAGTGTACGGTAATCGTATGAAAGCTGAGCCACTTCTTTTGAAGGGAACTGCGCCATCAGTACAGAAATTTCCAGTACGGTGGTCCAGAGACGTGTGGTGTATTCAAATCCTTCTACATCGAATACGTTGGTATCATCATCATGAAACTTGCGCAGGTTGATAGAAGCGAGGTTACATGCTGTATTATCGAGGAACATGTATTCCGAGCAGGGGTTTGACGCATTGATGCGACCACCTTTCGGACAGGTATGCCATTCGTTGATGGTTGTATCGTATTGGGTACCGGGGTCAGCACAGCGCCATGCAGCATAAGAAATTTTCTCCCACACTTCACGTGCCGGAATTTTTTTCATAGTGCGACCATCGGTACGTGCTTTCAGTTCCCAGTCACCATCTTCTTCCAGTACTTTGAAGAAGCTGTTGGGAATACGTACAGAGTTATTGGAGTTTTGTCCGGATACAGTAGCATAGGCTTCTCCCTCATAACTGTTATCATAACCGGCAGCTACCAGTGCAGCCACTTTCTTTTCTTCTTCTACTTTCCAGTTGATGAATTCCATGATCTCGGGGTGATCGAGGTCCAGACATACCATTTTAGCTGCCCTGCGTGTTGTACCACCGCTTTTGATGGCACCGGCCGCACGGTCACCAATTTTGAGGAAGCTCATCAAACCGCTGCTGGTACCGCCACCACTCAGCTTTTCTCCGCCGCCACGGATCTGAGAGAAATTGGTACCTACACCAGAACCATATTTGAAAATACGGGCCTCACGGGTCCACAGATCCATGATACCGCCTTCGTTCACCAGGTCATCGCTCACGCTCAGGATAAAGCAGGCATGTGGCTGAGGGCGCTCATAGGCGTTGGTTGATTTTTTCAGTTTACCATCTTTGGCATCTACATAGTAGTGACCCTGAGGTTTACCGGTAATACCATATACCTCGTGTAAACCGGTATTGAACCATTGTGGTGAATTGGGTACGCAGGCCTGATTCAGGATGCTGTAAACCAGTTCATCATAAAATATCTGGGCATCTTTTTCAGAAGCGAAATAACCATAACGCTCACCCCATACGCGCCAGCAATGGGCCATACGGTGTGCAACCTGCTTTACGCTCGTTTCTCTGCCAACAGAACCATCTGGCTGGGGAACACCGGCCTTACGGAAATATTTTTGTGCAAGGATATCGGTGGCTATCTGGCTCCACTGTTTGGGAACCTCCACATTGTTCATCTCAAATACTTTCTCACCATTGGGGTTCTTGATCACAGAATCTCTGTAGTCATATTCAAACTGGTCGTAGGGGCTCAGGCCTTCTTTTGTGAAGCGGCGCCCGAATTGCAATCCTTTTTTGGAGCGGGTAGTAGCCATAAAGCGGTTAAGGTTTTAGCGGTTATTTAATGGGTCCTGCGGATTAACAAAAAGTTAAGCGGTTGACGAAAATATCTTTCCGATCTGACAATCCAAGACCGTAAATATGCACAGCTTGTGAATAAAGAATGTGGATTATTTCACAGGCCAAATCAGGGCTGCATTTGCCGCAATATCCCCGATTGTGGGAAAGATTTTTTGGGGTGAGGCCTTGTTAAACCGTGGGTTTTTCGTAAATATTGAGGCCTTAAACAGACAAAAAAACCTGCTTGTTCAGGCTGCGGAACGGGTTCAACACATTATCTTTCAAATAAATGCGAAACAATCAGTCGTTTAGCACCTTAAACAAAAACTTTTCTGCATTTTTGCAGTAGCATCTACTTAGTACGGAATGAAGCAGGTTTTATATCAACAACTGGCAGAAAGAAAGCGATCCGGCAGGAAATCCTTTACGGTACTGATCGACCCCGATAAGGTCGACAGTAACAGTATTGAGCAACTCGTGGCTTTATCGCTGGACGCCAAAGTAGATTATTTCTTTGTAGGTGGCAGTCTGGTCATCTCCAGCCACCTGGATGAATGCATCCAGCAAATCAAAGCGGCCTGTGATATTCCTGTTATCCTCTTTCCGGGTTCCCCTTCTCAGGTGAGCAAATATGCCGATGCGCTACTCTATCTTTCCCTTATTTCAGGTCGTAACCCTGAATTACTGATTGGCCAGCATGTAATCAGTGCCCCCTTTGTAAAAAAGAGCGGCCTTGAAATTATGCCTACCGGTTATATGGTAATTGATGGCGGCGCCCCTACCACGGTTTCCTATATTTCGAATGCAACACCCATCCCGGCCGATAAAAATGAAATTGCCATGTGTACAGCCATGGCAGGTGAAATGCTGGGTATGAAACTAATTTACATGGATGCCGGCAGTGGTGCCAAACGCCCGATCAATGAAACCATGATTGAAAAAGTAGCGCGCCATATTGAGGCCCCACTCATCATTGGCGGTGGCATTACAGACCCTGAAAAAGCATACCGCAACTGTAAAGCCGGAGCCGATGTGATTGTAGTGGGTAATGCCATTGAAAAAGATCCTTCACTCATCAAAGAAATGAGTGCGGCCATTCATAGCAGTGCCACGGTTCAGCAGAATGGTTAATACGGATACTCGTTCCCATTTATTCATTTACCCTTTACCTATGGATGGCGCTTATTTTGAGAATCAGGTTTTTGCATTTGAATCGACAGAACCAGTGCAATTAAACCCCGGCACCTATGAAGGCTGCCATTTTAATCATTGTAATCTGAGCGGCACCAACTTATCTGATTTTCGCTTTATCGAATGTGTATTCAATCACTGTAATCTCGACCGCATTGAGCTGATCAACACTTCTTTCAGCGAAGTAAAGTTTACTGACTGTAAAATGATGGGCATCAGTTTTGAACATTGCCACCACGTAATGTTTACGCCTTATTTTGAAAACTGCTCACTTAACTTTGCCAATTTCTTTACACGTAAGGCTCCCGGTATCATTTTTAAAGACTGTAATCTTACAGAAGCAGATTTCACAGAGGCCATTTTATCAGAAGCTGTTTTCACAGGCTGTGATTTTACCAATGCCCGTTTCGACAGAACCACACTCAGCAAAGCTGATTTCCGTGGCGCTTTTCATTTTTCCATTGATCCTGAAAAAAATAACCTCCAAAAAGCAAAATTTTCTTTGGCCACCGTACAGGGTTTGCTGAATAAATATGGAGTGATTATTGAGGGATAAACATAGCCTGCTCATAGACTCAATGGTTCCCTGCTTTCTTTTCTCCAGCCGTAATAGCAAGCGGTAAAATATTCTGCTTCGGCGGAAGCGGGCAAGTTGCATAAGGCGTAAATGCACAGGGTGGATTGAATGACTGATTGAAATCCAGGATCGTCAAACCATCTTCACCAGGCATCACTGCATATAAAAAACGGCCGGCAGGATAACTGGTTTTACCACTGGTGGCGTCTCCAAAAACGATAAATAGTTTATCTCCTTCCAAAAGCGCATCAAGTGTATACTGAATATTCTGTATACTGAAATACAGTTTACCGGGCGACAACTGCATGGTGGTTTGCCCTAGTACATTTTCAACCGGAATACTTTTCTGTAATAAGGGACGTATCAGTTTTGCCATGACCCGAAAATTTGTATCGATCGGAAAACAGGGTATCTCCTTCAATGCTGCGATTGCCGGATGCTTCAGGTTTCTGAACCGAATGCCTATTTTATCTTCCCGCTTAATCAGGTTCCAGCGATAAGCGGCAAATGAAATAAGGGGTTGTATAGTTGAATCAGGGTGAAAAACAATGGCCTGTTGCTGCTCTGCCCCATTTACTTTTATCGCTACTTTTTTTGTAATAACCTGTGTTACAACATCCCCCTTTCTTTCATAATAACCAACGGCTGAAGGAAAAGACGGTATGGGGAAACGAATAGCGTCTGCCCCTCCTGAACCAAATTCCTGCTTTCCCGCATTCAGCCAGAATAAACCCGCCAGGTTTAGCCAACCATTTTCTGATTTCAGTTCTTTGAGCCTGTCGGCTTTCCATGCCTGTATCGTTTCATGATAGCTATGCTGCGCATATAAACCTGAAACAAGGAATAAGGATAAAAATATCGAAACAGCAATGCGCATAAAAGTTATATAAGCAACCATGAATTTACCAAACCCAAAGCAGATCATCTGATTATTTATTTCGGTTGCACAAAAAAGCCCCGGACCAAAACGATCCGGGGCTTACTTTATTTTTTTAATTTATCTGAGATCAGAAGTATTCACCCTTGTAGGTGTTTCCTTTCCACTCACAATACCTTTTGAACTTAAGGCAATGGCACGAATGATGCGTGTCATATTGTCTATATCAATGGTACTGAATTCATCTGATGCTTTGTGATAGTATGGATCCACATCAATTTTAGTGGTCGAAATGGTATGCGCAGGCACGCCTAAACGAGCCAGGGTGGCATTATCTGAACGATAAAATAATTGCTGCTCGGGATATGGATCTGGATGAAACATAAAGTCTGTACCTGCCAGATTAGCCTGCAAAATTTTGCCCATATCTGTTTTTTCGTAACCCGTAATAAAGGCTGAATTTTTACCCCATTTACTTTCAGACCCAATCATCTCAATATTAAACATGGCCATTACCTGCGCTGGATCGAACTGACGTGAAAAATATGTAGCACCAAAACCACCTACTTCTTCTGCAGTAAATGCAGCAAAGATCAGGGTACGTTCATTGTTGTTTACTTTTTTGAAATACTGTGCCAGTACCATCATAGCAGTAGTACCTGCTGCATCATCATTCGCACCGTTAAAAATAGAATCGGTTTGTACGTTTCCATTTCTGTCTTTACCCATAATACCCAGGTGATCATAATGTCCTGAGAAAATTACATACTCATTCTTTTTACTCTTACCTGGTAATACGCCTACCACATTGGCCAATGGCATTTCAGTGATTTCGTGTTTAGCGCTTACGCTATAGGTTGCCGGATCGGTAGCAGCCAGTATAAACACCACACTCTTATCGGTTTTGAAAATATTAGACTTCATCCGAGTGAGTGTACTGAATGTTTTGGCGAAGCTGGTATCTACGATGACTACATAATTTTTATTGGCAGCAAGGTATTTTCTGGCTTCTGTGCCCAGATTGGCACCAGCTGCAATTTTTACTTTTTCGTAGCCTGATTTTTCCGTGATATTGATGTCGGGCTGACAGGTTACCACCACTACATCACGGCTATCGAGGCTTACACCCCCTAAACTTGCGGTAAGACTGATGAACTTGGGCCTTACCATCGCAAACTGCTGCAGGTAGGATCCACTGTTGTTCCAGGTTTGCAGACCTGTTTTCTTAAACTCCTCGGCAATAAATGCGGCTGCTTTATCAATGCCTTTGGTAAACGTACGTCGTCCTTCCATTTCATCAGAGGAAAGTGTTTTCTCAATACGTTCTACTTCACTCTTACTGATTAACTTTTCAACGTCCTGCGCAGTTACTACTCCAGTTGTGAGGACGGCTAATAATAGGAAATATTTCTTCATGGTGGGGGAAATTGTCTATGGTGAATGAGCAGTGAGTAGTGAGTAGTGAGTAAAAAAAACACTCACTACTGACTACTCACTACTAACTTTATAAGCTCATCATTTCTTTAAACTTCACGGTCTGTCTGCGGCTTACTTCAATTTTTTCGCCTCCTTTCAGGTCAACCAGCAGACCGCCGTTAAAATAGGGTTCAATTTTTTCGATCCAGCGGAGGTTGATGATATGCTTACGGTTGGCACGGAAAAACATTCTGTCGTCCAGTCTTTCTTCCAGTGCATTCAGTGATTTTAAGATCAGGGGTTTATTGGTACCAAAGAAAACTTTGGCATAGTTACCTACACTTTCAAACAATCGGATTTCGCCGAGTTTCACAAACCAGCAACGTTCGCCGTCTTTTACAAATACCTGATCGTGTTCGGTAAGTGGTCCTCTGTTAATACCATTCAGGCCGGCAGATTCTTTAAACATTTCTGCCTGCAGTTTCTGGATTGCATCAGCCAGACGCTTGGGTTCAATGGGTTTCAGGAGATAATCCAGGGCATTTACTTCAAATGCTTTGATGGCATATTCATCGTATGCAGTGGTGAAAATTACTTTGGGGGCTTTTTCTACTTCAGCCAGTAAATCGAATCCGGTTTTTCCGGGCATTTGAATATCCAGGAAAATCAGATCGGGATTGAGGGTTTCAATTTTTTCGATACCGTCATCCACATTGGCTGCTTCCTCTATTACTTCTATATCCGAATGATCCTGCAATAACTTTTTTAATTCATTTCGTGCAAGTCTTTCATCATCAATAATGATTGCTTTGATAGCCATAGTGCTGATAATTATATAGAATTATGAATAAACGTGTTGAACGGGCATTTTCACAATGGCTTCCACCATATTGTTTCCAAGGTCCCTGATTTCAAAGTTAGCTTTTCCCCCGAATAATAGTTTAAGTCTGTTTCGGGTGCTATTAATGCCAAATCCGTCATTACCGGCATTAGGATCGAGCTTGCCGGTATTCTGGATAACAAGTTCGTGGTGGTCGTCGCGGTAGTCTGAGATCACTTTTATAAAACCACCATCTTTCTGCTTACCGATACCATGTTTGATGGCATTTTCTACCAGGGTCTGCAACATCATGGGCGGTATAGGCTGGTCAAGGGTATCTTCATCAATTTCATAAGCCACATTCAGCCTGTCTTCGAAACGAATATGCTCCAATGCCAGGTAATCCTTTACAATATTCAGTTCCTTTTCAAAAGGTACGGTTTCGAGTTTTTCGGCCTGCATACTGCTGCGGAGTATATTACTCAGTTCGGTAATAGCGGTACGGGCACGGTTCGGGTTCTCATCTACCAGCGCACGGATACTGTTCAGTGCATTAAAAATAAAATGCGGATTGATATGCGATTTGATGGTTTTGAGTTCCAGTTCTTTTACCAGGCTCTCCAGTTTCACTTTCTGGATTTCGCTCTTGGTACCCAGTTCCACATAGTGCCAAATGTAATAAATCGACACCCAAACCAAAATGAGGGGTGAATCAAAAACCAGGTTAGAAAGAAAACGTTTAGATACAGAAGCCTTATTGGCCTTATCATAATACCCCAGCCATTCCACCACCGCGCTGTTACAGAGGCTGTACAGGACTATAATGGTAAGAATAATGGTTGTAAGCAACCACCATTTGCTGATCTGGATAGGTGGGCGAAGCTCCATATTGATCACGAATTCACGCAGGAGATGCGTAAATACCATGCCCAATAAGATTGTGATAATCAATCTATAATAAAATATTTTGCTGATATCGCCGGGCCGGTCCTTGAAAATAAAGGCAAAGAAGACCATGGTCAAACCATAGAACAACCACCCTCCAAACTGACACCACCAGTATAATGTAGATTTGCTCGTCCTCATGTATCAACAAATATAGAGGTAAAGCTTTCCCGGAAAGCCCCGTTTTTTGATTAATGGCAAAAACCGCCCTTGTTTGGTGCAAATTAATGTTGCCCGCCGACGAACCTTCTGTTTTGCGGACTGTTTTGTAAAGTATTACTGGATATTGCTAAACACGAAACACGTATTTTTACATTTCAAACCCAGCCTTCATGGAGATCAAACCGGGCAAATTATTAGGCCAGATCAATCATCCCGACGACCTTAAAAAACTCTCAAGAGAGCAATTACATGCCGTTTGTGATGAATTGAGACAATTTATTATTGATGTGGTAAGCGTTCATGGAGGCCATTTTGCAGCCAGTCTGGGTGTGGTAGAATTGAGCGTAGCCCTTCATTATGTGTATAATACACCTTACGATCAATTAGTATGGGATGTAGGGCACCAGGCTTATGGCCATAAAATACTCACCGGAAGAAGAGACCAGTTTGTCACCAACCGAAAATACAAAGGTCTGAGCGGCTTCCCCAAAAGATCGGAAAGCGAGTTTGATACCTTTGGTGTGGGACACTCTTCCACTTCCATTTCTGCGGCATTGGGCATGGCCATGGCAGCCAAATATAAGGGTGAAGACCGTAAATCGGTGGCCATTATAGGCGATGGTTCCATGACAGCAGGTATGGCATTTGAGGCCATGAACCATGCAGGGGTGGCCGATAGCGATATGTTGATCATCCTGAATGACAACTGTATGAGCATTGACCCCAATGTGGGTGCTCTCAAGGAATACCTGACTGATATCAGTACTTCCCCCACCTATAATAAAGTAAGAGATGAAGTATGGAACCTGTTGGGCAAATTACCCGTAGGTAAAAACCTGAGCCGCGACCTGGCGTCCAAACTCGAAGCCAGTGTAAAAGGGGTGGTGAGCAAAAGCAGTAACTTATTTGAAGCACTGAAGATTCGTTACTTCGGACCGATTGATGGACATAATATCACCAAACTGGTAGATACACTAAAGGACCTGAGAGAAATACCGGGCCCTAAACTGCTCCATATTATTACTACCAAAGGAAAGGGTTATGCACTGGCTGAAAAGGATCAGACCAAATGGCATGCACCCGGACTTTTTGATAAGGTTACCGGAGAAATTTATAAGAAGAAGATCGATGCTCCACAGCCTCCTAAATACCAGGATGTATTTGGTCATACTATGATTGAGCTGGCAGAACTGAATGATAAAGTGATGGGTGTTACACCTGCCATGCCCAGTGGTTCTTCTTTAAAATTCATGATGGAAAAAATGCCGCATCGCGCCTTCGATGTAGGTATTTGTGAACAGCATGCAGTTACCCTGAGTGCCGGTTTGGCCACACAGGGTATGCGGGTGTTCTGTAATATTTATTCTTCCTTTATGCAGCGCGCCTACGATCAGGTAGTGCACGATGTAGCCATTCAGAAACTGCCGGTGGTACTTTGTTTAGACAGGGCCGGACTGGTAGGCGAAGATGGTCCCACACACCATGGCTGCTATGATATTCCTTATTTCCGTTGTATTCCCAATCTCATTGTGAGTGCACCGATGAATGAGCAGGAACTACGTAACCTCATGTACACAGCACAACTGGAGAAAACCAATTATCCGTTTGTGATACGTTACCCAAGAGGCGAAGGTGTAATGCCCGAATGGAGAACCGCATTTGAAGAAGTAGAGATTGGCAAGGGTAGAAAAATAAAAGATGGCAGAGATGTTGCTATTCTGAGTTTTGGGCACCCGGGTAATTTTGCAACCACTGCCATTCGTGAACTGAGAACAGAAGGTATTGACCCAGCACATTATGATCTTCGTTTTGTGAAGCCAATAGATGAAGATTTACTCCATGAAGCTTTCGGCAAATACCATAAAATTGTTACGGTAGAAGACGGCACCATTGTAGGTGGTTTCGGTTCTGCAGTACTGGAGTTCATGAATAAATATGGCTATAAAGCTGATGTAACCATTCTGGGTATTCCAGACAGACTGGTAGAACATGGTACTCCGAAAGAATTACACAGAGAGTGTAACTATGATGCACAGGGTATTGCAGATGCTGTACGTTCTCTCATGAAAGAAACGGTAAGTACGACTGTACTGTTAGGATAATTTTCCTCTTCTAATCTGTGTATCTGTGGCTTAATTTTTTACCACAGATGCACAGATTTTTTTATACAGGCATAGTAAAGTGCAGGTAAAAAAAGTAAATAAGGAAAGTCAGGTAAATTAAAATACCAACATATACAAAGGGTCTGTATTTCAGATTGTCTCCTTTACTTGTCTGGTAGTGAACGATGACGAACATAAAAGAAAACATCACTGTTATTGCTACAAGATTGAACAGATTTTTATCTTTTCGATCTGTAATTTGGCTACTGATCCAACTCCTGATCATCGTAAATAACAGAAACCCAACTATAATCAATCTACTTCTAAGCAATGACCAACTTTTGTTTGTTTGGGGATGTTCCATATAATCTACTGAAAGATGTTTAGCAGAAATTAACCACAAAGGTTAATGTATAAAGATACTTTTTCTAAACATCACCCGCAACTGTGAAAAGACACAGTTTTTTCCACTATGTTTTTCGAGTCGTTTTCGTATTCCGCAACAAAATTGTAAACCATTTTATACATACCGGAACCATTAAACCCAGAAAAACAAGTAGAGACAATAAAGAAAGAATATCACTAAACATACTAAAGCTAAAAAGAACAATAGAACCTATACAGGCAATGGCAGCCGTACAATAACCCAGCCGCAAACAAGCTTTCACTTTTATATTTTTTATAAAAAGAGAGAGCAAAAAAGAAAAAACCGCAATCATAAAACTAGTACCAATAAAACTTACGGTTTGAAAAATCGTTATGAGTACAAATAACCCTAATGGGCCTGCCAGTTTGGGATTTGTGATGATAAAAAAGGAGAAACTCAGCAGGGAAAAGATTTCCATTTCGAGACTGAAGAAGAAATTCGTTTTCATATTTGATCATCCTGATGTACGTATGGAAAATACAAAGAATTTTATCTTATATAAAAATAACTTTATGAGATATTGGTTATCCATACTCTTTCTGTTACCACAGTTTATCGGATCTGCTCAGTCATTATTTGGTTCTTTACAAGAACAGATTGAGCTATTTACCAAGAGGCAAAGCATGAGTACCCAGGTTTGCTTTTTATTGGACCTGAGCATACACAATGGCAAAAAAAGATTTTTTGTTTATGATATTCAAAAAGACAGCATACTGCAATCGGGATTGGTTACACATGGCGATTGCGGGGAGCGTTATTTATCAACCGTTCGCTATTCCAACCAACCAGGTTCGCAATGTAGTTCTGCGGGTCGGTACAGGGTAGGCGCAAGCTATAAGGGTATTTTTGGAAAATCGTATCGGTTGCATGGGCTAGACAGCAGTAACAACCATGCATTGAAACGGGCATTGGTGATTCATTCTCATACCTGCATTCCTGAAACAGAAATTTATCCTGACCAGATCTGTAATAGTCAGGGTTGTACCACGGTATCGCCCTCTTTTCTGAAAACACTCAGCAGTTTTATAGACAGGAGTAAGAAGCCTATTCTTCTGTGGGTACTGGATCGTCGGTAAAAGTATTGGTGAAGTCTTCGTCGGTCAATCCTTCTTCTTTCAGTTCTTCTTCACGCTTATCGTTCCACTCCACAATAAAGTTATTCTTACCTTCTGCTACCATCAGCTTCATGAATTTCTGCTGGGTAAGTTCCAGAATGGAGAGAAAAAGGAAGATGGCATGAATACGATCCTGACATACTTCAAATACTTTTTCAAAAGCCACCGTTTTTTCTTTTGCCACAAAGTCGAGCATATAATCACGGCTGCCTTCCATGGTGTAGTTGTAACGAACTACGGTATGTACGGGTTTGTTCTGGCGGTCGTGTACACGCTGCATCACTTTTTCAAAAGCTTTCATCAGCTTGAACATCGTGATGTTTTGTATCTCGGTACCTTCAGAAGCATCTTCCCCAATTTCGGCCAGTTCTTTCTGCAGGTTACCACGTTTTACCATGAGCATACGCATGGCTTCCATTTCGGCCATCTGAACAGCAGCTTCTTTGAAGCGTTTGTACTCAAGTATTTTATCGATCAGTTCCTGGCGGGGATCAATCTCATTACCCTGTGCATCTATTTCTTTACGTGGCAACAATAATCTTGCCTTAATACGCATGAGGGTAGATACAAAGAGGATGAACTCACTGCTGAGTTCAATATTCAATTTCTCTCCCTGATGAATAAAATCAAGAAAGTCCTGAATAATTTTGGTGATGGGAATATTATAGATATCCAGTTCATCCCGCTCAATGAAAAACAAAAGCAGGTCGAACGGACCTTCAAACTGATCTAATTTAATCTGGTAACTGGCTGTATTCACGGGTTCATGCTTTAGCTGCAAAGAAAACCCCTTCGGAGCTTATTTGTATCCGAAGGGGCTAATATTTATCCACTTTGCTAATGGCATATGGTTTATAGCCTATAGCTCGAAGAAATGCTATATGCTATGAGCTATTTTGCCATCAGCCATAAACTACACTTTCTTCAACGAATCCCTGATTTCTGCCAGTAATTTCTCACTTTCCGATGGTCCGGCGGGGGCCGATGGCTCAGCCGGGCCCTTCATCTTATTAATGGCCTTAATAACCAGAAATACCACAAATGCTACAATCAGAAAGTCAAGCACATTGGTAAGAAAAGTGCCATATTTAATCGAAACTTCGGCTGCCGCCTTGGTTACCACTGCACCGCTGGCATCTTTTACCTCTGCCACGGCTTCTTTGAGTACCAGTACCTTATCATTAAAATCTACACCGCCGGTAAGCATGCCTACCACTGGCATTACAACGCCATCCACAAAAGAGGTAACGATTTTTCCAAAAGAAGCGCCCATTACAAAGGCAACAGCTATATCAACCAGGTTGCCACGCATGGCAAATTCTTTGAATTCTTTGAACATTCCCATATTAGCATTAGTTTGGTGAACTATGAAAATAATCAATTAGTCGGTAAAAAGAAAACAGCTATTTCTTCAATCCCGGATATTGCATTTTCAGGTTTTTCAGCAAGCTGTGTAAAGCTTCGGCCATGATGTATTCTTTGTACCAGTTTTGGTCTGCCGGGGTAATGATCCAGGGTATTTTATTACAATGGTTAAAACAGTCTTCATACATTCTCATGTATTCCTTCCAGAGTTTGGCCTCTTCAAAATCTTTTTCATTGTATTTCCATTGTTTTTGCGGATCGTGTATTCTTTCTGTCAGCCTTTGCTTTTGTTCTTCGGGTGAAATATGCAGGTAGAACTTGAGTATATGGGTATGATTATGCCGGGTCAATAACCATTCAAAATCGTTGATGGCCCTCATTCTTTCTTTGGCCACTGCATCGGTACACCATTTGTGTACACGTGTTACCAGTATATCTTCATAATGTGAGCGGTTGAAGATTTGTATCATGCCTTTGGCCGGGGCATGCTGATGAATGCGCCATAGAAAATCGTGCGACAACTCCAGTGCTGTGGGTGCTTTGAAAGAGGTCACTGTTACACCTTGTGGGTTCATATTACCAAACACATTTCTTACGGCTCCATCTTTCCCGCTTGCATCCATTCCCTGAATTACAATTAGTACAGAATGCTTGCTTTCTGCAAATAAAAGATTCTGCAATTCATCGAGTTCGGCAACCAGTTTGGCGGTTTTTGCCTTTATCTTTTCCTTGTTCAGGTTTTTGGGTGCACGAGTACTGATTTTATTAAGTTGAATCATAAAAATTCTGTTTGGTATTTAAAATTAGTTCTATTCGCCACAGATTCCCAGATTAAAGTAATGAAACTTGAAAGTGATCAGCTTATAAATCAATCCAAAACCCCCACCTTTACAAAAACGAAACCTTGCGAGACAAACTCATCAACTGGGGCATTTTTATTCTTTTATCCATCATCTGGGGCAGCTCTTTTATTCTGATGAAAGAGGGTATGCATATACTTACCCCTTATCAGGTGGCTTCTATCCGCATTTTAAGTGCCGGACTTGTACTAACGCCCTTTGCACTCAAGGCGCTGAAGCAGGTACCACAGAACAAATGGTTACTGGTTATGCTTTCGGGTTTACTGGGTAATTTTTTTCCGGCCTATCTGTTTTGCATTGCTGAAACGGAAATCGACAGTTCGCTTGCTGGCATTCTCAATGCACTTACCCCTCTTTTTACCATTCTGGTAGGTATTTCTTTTTTTCAGTTAAAAGCCAACAGCACTAAAATATGGGGTGTTATTATTGGTTTTATCGGTTTATGTCTGCTGATGCTCTCCGGCAAAGAAGTAAGTTTTAATAATTTCTCTTATGCCGGTCTTGTATTACTGGCTACTCTATGCTATGGCATCAATGTAAACATGGTGGGAAGATATATGAAAGATGTAGGCTCACTCAATATAGCGTCACTGGCTTTTGTATTTCTCATTATCCCTTCCAGCATCATACTCTATATCACCGGGTACCAGCAACTCGAATTAACCGACTCATCTGTTGTAAAAGCCACAGGTGCTTCTTTTATACTGGGTGTAATGGGTACCGCTTTTGCTTCTATTATTTTTTATATGCTGGTGAAAAGAGCTGGTACTTTATTTGCTTCTATGGTTACCTATGGCATTCCCTTTGTAGCTGTTTTCTGGGGCCTGCTCGACGGAGAAAAAATAACAGCGCTCCAGATGGGATGTTTAGGAGTGATATTGTGTGGGGTGTATCTGGTGAATAGGAAATGATTTCTGATGTAGGATCGCGGATGTCGGATTTTGAATATGCTGGTAAAAAAAGTTGCAGATTTCTCCGCAACTTTTTTTACCAGCAACGATCAAAAATGAATAACCCGATGTCAAATCAGACATCCGCCATCATCCATCTAGACCGCCATCATTTCTTTTTCTTTTGCTGCAAGGTGTTTATCTACGAGTGAAATGAATTTATCAGTTACATCCTGAATGGTTTTTTCTGCGTCTTTGGCAGCATCTTCACTCAGGCCGTCTTTTTGTAATTTTTTCACCTGCTCAATGGCATCGCGACGAATATTACGGATGGCTACTTTGGAATGCTCGCCCTCTCCCGCTGCTTTTTTTACCAACTCCCTTCTTCTCTCTTCTGTCAGTGGTGGTAAAAACAAACGCAACTGAACACCATCGTTCTGTGGGGTAATACCGATATTGGCTGCCATAATCGCTCTTTCAATGGCTGCCAGCATATTTTTTTCCCATGGCTGAATACTGATTGTACGCACATCGAGTACACTGATATTCGCTACCTGATTAATAGGTGTGGGTGAGCCATAATAATCTACTGCAATGCCATCCAGCATAGTAGGATTGGCTTTACCGGCCCGGATTTTGGTAAGCTCTGTTTCCAGGTGGTTAATGGCTTTGCCCATTGTATCTTCCGTATCGGCGAGTATTAAATCCAGCTCTTCTGACATATTACAATTTTAAGTGGGCAAAATTAATGAATTGGGCGGATATAGTGAATGGTGAATGGCGAGTGGTCAATGATGAACATTTTTACTATTCACCATTGACCATTGACCATTCACCTTTATCTTCGCAGCACTTTAAAAACCGTAATATGGCAAGCATTCAGGAACTCCAATCAGCGGCCTCTCAGATCAGGCGCGACATCGTTAGAATGGTTCATGGCGTTCAGAGCGGTCACCCGGGAGGTTCTCTGGGCTGTACCGATTTTTTAACCGCCCTGTTTTTCCATACCATGAAACATGACCGTCAGTTTAAAATGGATGGTGTTGGTGAAGACCTGTTTTTTCTGTCGAACGGACATATCTCTCCTGTTTATTATTCGGTACTGTCTCGTTCCGGTTATTTCGATACCAAAGAACTGGCCAGCTTCCGTAAACTGAATACCCGTTTACAGGGCCACCCTACCACACACGAACATTTACCGGGTGTGCGTATTGCCAGCGGTTCACTGGGGCAGGGTATGAGTGTTGCCATTGGTGCTGCCCTCACAAAAAAATTCAATAATGACCCTCATCTTGTCTTCTCTTTACATGGTGATGGTGAATTACAGGAAGGACAAATCTGGGAAGCAGTGATGTTTGCTGCACACAATAAAGTAGACAACCTGATTGCTACCATCGACTGGAATGGCCAGCAAATCGACGGACCAACCGCTAAGGTACTGGCCCTTGATAGCCTGCATGATAAATTCAGGGCCTTTAACTGGACCGTACTGGATATGAATGGTAATGATATGGATGATGTGGTAGCGGTACTCGATAAAGCCAAATCTATGACAGGCCAAGGCAAACCCATCTGTATCATGATGAAAACAGCCATGGGTAAGGGTGTTGACTTTATGGAAGGCAGCCATGAATGGCATGGTATTGCACCCAGCGATGAACAACTGGCCAAAGCACTGGCACAGTTGCCTGAGACATTGGGAGACTACTAAGAGAAGTCAAAAATCAAAAGTAAAAATTCAAAAATATCGTTTAAAAAGAGAGCCGCTTAGTATTGCTAAGCGGCTCTCTTTTTTGACTTTTGACTTTTAACTTTTGAATTTACTTCAATGCCAACTCCTGCTTACTCGCTTTCCTCGAAGGAATCCAGGCCGCAATAAAGCCAATGGCTGTTACAGTGGCCAATACCAGTAAATAATCTGCGGGCATCAGTTTTACGGGATAGGCTTTTACGATAAAAGTATCGCCTGCCAGTTTAATGGGTTCGAACCTGATCTGTATCCAGCAGAAAATGGTTGCGAGTATCATTCCGAGTACAGCTCCTACACCTGCCAGCAATAACCCTTCAGAAAGAAAAATAGATTGGATTCTTTTCTTTGAAGCACCCATGGCCTGTAGTACGGCAATATCTTTTTGTTTTTCCAGTACCAGCATCGTAAGCGCCCCAATCATATTAAATGCAGCTACTACCAGTATTAGTGAAAGAATGGCATAGATGATCCATTTTTCCATTTTCATAACTGCATACAAACTTTTATTTTGTTCATACCGTGTTTGTACGAGATAGTTGTTACCGAGTAGCTGCTGCAGGGCTTCTTTTACCCGATTCTCATCCTGTTTTACTTTTATTTCTACTGCACTGTATTCATCTGCTTCCATATTCAGCATATAGCGAAAAAATGCCAGATTGGTAAAAGCATATTTATTATCAAATTCCTGTTGCACCTGAAAAGTGCCGGATGCGGTAATATTATTTACGCTCAATCCATCCAGTGAATTAAACTTTGCTTTTCGATTAGGAGTGTACAGGGTGAGTGGGTAAAGAGAATGCTCTACATCAGCGCCTATCGCATTTTCAATTCCATAGCCTAAAACAATTTGCGGTGTTTCTGCGTCACCCAATAAAAATTTTCCACGCTTGATGTGTTCACTTATTTTATTGGTGGCGGTATATTGCTCATCTACGCCCTTTACCAATACAATGGTTTGATAGGGGCCATTTACCAGCAGTGCTTTCTCTTCGGCTACCAGGCTCACCACAGATATGCCGTTTACAGATCTTATTTTTTGCAGCTGAACGGCATCCAGTTTCAGCACTTTTCCTTTGGCGGGAGCAATTCTGATATCGGTATAGAAATCTGTGTACAATCCCTTTACCAGTTCTTCAAACCCATTGAATACACTGAGAATGATGATGAGTGCGGCACAACCCACCGTAATAGCCGTAACGCTGATCCACGCAATGATATTAATCGCATTGGTAGATTTCTTAGACCGGAAATAGCGCCAGGCGAATAGAAAGTTCAAGGTGATGGGGTTTGTGAGTAGTGAGTAGTGAGTAGTGAATAGTAAGCAGTGAGTAGATGTGATTGTTGCCTTTCACTCACTACTCACTACTGACTACTCACCCATAACTATTCGCCTTCTCCGTTATTTTTCTTCTCCTCATTAATCTTCTTAAAAATCTCCTCCATTTTAAACACATAATCCAGTGTATCGTCGAGGTAGAAATGGAGTACGGGTATGCGGCGGAGCTGGTGTTTCATTTTATCGGCCAGTTCTTTTTTGATTTCCCAGGCGCGGCCTTCGATGGTTTTCATGACGGCTTTCTGGTCTTTCACCTGAAAAATACTCAGGTAAATACGTGCCTCCAACAGATCGGGCGTTACCTTAACCGATGAAATGGATACCATGCCACCATCTATCATAGCCAGGTTGAGTCTCCTGAAAATATCATTCATTTCTTCCTGTATGGCACCTGCCACTTGTCGCTGACGTTTTCCTTCTTCCATGTTGAAAGCTTTGATTGGCGGTAAAATTACTTACTTTGCTGTGTTTTACCGATTTTATCCTGATTATGAAGCGTTTTTCAAGAATACTCTTTTACCTGCGGAACCAGAAACGAAACATTGTATTATACCTGTTTTTCAATCTTTTTTCCATTCTTTTCTCGCTTGTATCACTGGCTATGCTGGCCCCCTTCCTGCAATTACTGTTCAGCAAAGAAAGGCTGGTAAATGTGGCTCCTGCCTTTAGCCTCACAGCCAATGGTCTGTTAAATTATTTCAAATACTTCATCAGCCAACTCATCATAAAACATGGTGAAGTATATGCACTGGCTACCATTTGCGGGATCATTATCGTTTCCATCTTCTTTAAAAACCTCTTCACTTATCTGTCATTCCGCGTACTGGCGCCTATGCGCAACTATGTAATGACAAAACTGCGTGCAGATTTATACAGCAAAATCCTGGAATTGCCCATCGGCTTTTTTACCGAGCAACGCAAGGGAGATATTATCAGCCGTATGAGTAATGATGCCAATGAAGTAGAATGGAGTGTGATGAGTACCCTGGAAGGACTAATTAAGGACCCTCTCAATATTCTTGTTATACTCATAATGCTGGTATTAATCAGCCCTGTACTTTCTTTGTTTTTGCTTGTATTGCTTCCGCTAACCGGTTTTATTATAGGCCGGCTCAGTCGCTCTTTAAAAAAGCAATCTACTGCTTCACAGGAAAGATTGGGTACCCTGATGTCGATTCTCGATGAAACACTTGGTGGACTTCGTGTGATTAAAGCATTTAATGCCGAGAAAATTCTGCAAAGCAAGTTTATCGATAATAACAATACGCTGAACCAGATCCGCAACAAAATGAATTTCAGGAAAGATCTTGCCTCTCCCATGTCTGAATTTATGGGCGTATTGGTATTGTCATGCATACTGTGGTTTGGCGGCAAACTGGTACTGGATGGAAGCATGGGTTTGGGAGCTGAAAGTTTTATTACTTATATCGTTTTTTTCACCCAGATCATTAACCCGGCAAAATCATTGTCTGGCTCCTTTTACAGTGCACAAAGAGGTAGTGCTGCTATTCAGCGTATCGAAGAAGTATTAAAAGCACCGGTAACGGTTACAGACCAGCCTAATGCAAAAACGCTGCAACATTTTGAGCAGTCCATAGAATTTAAAAATGTTTCCTTCTCTTATGAAGATGTAACCATTCTGAAAAATATTAATCTCAAAATTGAGAAAGGAAAAACCATTGCACTCGTTGGCTCATCCGGCGCAGGTAAAAGTACCCTTGCTGATCTGATTCCCCGTTTTCATGATGTGAGTGAGGGCGAGTTACTGATAGATGGTGTGAACATTAAAGAATATTCCCTGCATTCTGTAAGAAGCCAGATGGGTATTGTTACACAGGAGCCTATTCTTTTCAATGACAGTATTGCGAATAATATCGCTTTAGGTATTGATCACGTAGACCCCTCTCAAATTGAACAGGCGGCTAAAGTGGCGAATGCCTATTCATTTATTCAGCAGAAGGAAGAAGGCTTTGATAGCAATATTGGTGATCGTGGAACAAAACTTAGTGGAGGTGAACGCCAGCGTGTAACCATTGCCCGTGCTGTTCTTAAGAATCCACCCATTCTCATTCTGGATGAAGCCACTTCTTCTCTCGATACAGAAAGTGAACGACTTGTTCAGGATGCTATCAATAATATGATGCAGCAAAGAACATCGATTGTAATTGCCCATCGCCTTTCCACCATCCGCAATGCAGATGAAATCATTGTGCTACAGAAAGGAGAGATTGCCGAAAGAGGCACACATGATGAATTACTCATGAAAGGGGGTATTTATAAGAAACTGGTAGAAATGCAGGAAGTCAGATAGTGGGTAATGATCAATGGTCAATGGTGAATGACATATTTTAGACATAAAAAAAGAGGTCGGATAATCCGGCCTCTTTTTATTTATTTTTCATGCTATGGCAATGGGCTATCACTCAGGATTGACCATTCACCATTCATCAAACTTACTCGGCGCTGGGCTTTACCAAACCCAGTTTGGCTTCTAAGCTTAAAGTAGCGTGTGGTACAGCACGTAAGCGGGCTTTATCGATCAGTTTACCGGTTACACGGCAGATACCGTAGGTTTTGTTTTCAATACGCATGAGTGCTTTTTCCAGGTGATCAATATAAGTGATCTGCCTGCTGGCCATCTGGCTCAATTGCTCTCTTTCCATGCTCATACTGCCATCTTCCATGGTCATGTAACGCGCATCGTCGTTATCGCCACCCATTTCATCTTTACGGGTAATCAGGCCTTGCAAATAAGTCAGCTCTTTTTTGGCTGCTTCCAGTTTTTTGTTGATCAGTTCACGGAACTCATTCAAATCCGCATCGCTGTATTTCACTAAAGTTTCGTTGTTTCTCACGGTATCTACTCTTTTTTCTAATGGTGTATATCCTGGCTGGTAGGGCACACTGCTTTTGGTACTGGTTTTAGGAACCTTTACTTCTTTCAGTGGCTCAGGAGCTTTTCTAACAGGTTTTACGGGTGGTGCCGGCGGACCTTTTGGCTCCGGTTTTTTCATCGGAGGCAGCGGTATCGATACCGGTTTAGCCGGAGTTGCTGGTTTGGCTGCCGGAACCGGTGCTTTTGCCGCAGGTTTAGCAGGGACAGCTGCTTTTTTAGGAGCAGGGGCCGGTGCTGGTTTTGGCGCGGGCTTGGCTGCTTTTACGGGAGCCTTTACAGGGGCTTTCGGAGCTGGCTTGGCTGCTTTCTTGGCAGGAGCTGGGGCCGCTTTCTTCGCCGGTGCTGCTTTTTTAGGAGCAGGCTTGGGGGCTGGTTTAGCCGCCTTTTTGGGCGCAGGTTTAGCAGCAGCCTTTTTAGGTGCTGGCTTTGAAGCTGTTTTCTTGGCTGGTGCCGCCTTTGGAGCTGGTTTTTTTGCTGCCTTAGGGGCTGGTTTCTTAGTAGCCATACGCTTTTATCCTTTTTTGTTTACTACCACTTTCAACAGGCTGTCATTTACTTCAATTTCAGTGCCTTCGGTTATTTCAGGCACCCATTGTATGACATCTGCCAAAATTTCGCGGCAAATATAATCGTTATACTTAACAATCGACTCCCTGAGACCCGGGGTCTCAAGAACGGTCACGAATATACGGTCTGTGAGTTCAAAACCGCTTTCTTTCCGAATATTTTGTATCCGGTTCACGAATTCACGGGCATCTCCTTCCTGTTTCAGCTCATCGGTAAGGGTAATATCCAGTGCTACCGTAAGACTTCCCTTGCTGGCCACACTCCAACCCGGAATGTCTTCAGCGGCTATTTCTACCTCTGAAAGCAGTATTTCAATGGATTCACCATCCAGATCCAGACTTATACGGCCTTCTTTTTCTATGGCAGCAATCTCGTGCTGACCAAAAGCTGTAATCAAAGCACCTGCGGCTTTCATTTTTGCGCCCAGTTTATTACCCAGTGCCTTAAAATTCGGCTTAATTTTCTTCTTGATAATGCCTTCTGTATCGGTGATGTATTCCATCTCCTTCACATTCACTTCCGCCTGAATCAGGTCCTCAATAAGTTCCAGTTGTTGTTTCATGGCTGGATTCAACACAGGAATCAACACTTTCTGCAAAGGCTGACGCACTTTAATATTCACTTTCTTACGCAGCGATAATACCAGCGAACAAACATCCTGTGCCAGTTGCATTCTTTCTTCTAATGCCCCATCAATAGCAGCTTCATTTACCACCGGAAAATCGGCATGGTGCACAGAGTCTACCCTAAACCTTCCGGTTACAGCATTCAGATGGCGGAAAACGGCATCACTGAAGAATGGTGAAATTGGCGCCATCAGCCTTACAATGGTTTCCAGACACTCATATAAAGTCTGGTAAGCACTGATCTTATCGGCCTCATATTCTCCCTTCCAGAAGCGGCGGCGGCACAAACGTACGTACCAGTTACTCAGGTGCTCATCTACAAATTCTTCGATGGCACGGCCCGCCAGTGTAGGCTCATAATCGTCCATGGCTGCAGTTACTTTTTTCACCAATGTATTGAGTGAAGAAAGAATCCAGCGGTCAATTTCCGGACGCTCTGAAAGTGGCAGGGAATTTTCTTTGAATGCAAATCCATCAACATTTGCATAGAGTACAAAAAACTGATAGGTATTGTAGAGTGTACCAAAGAATTTTCGCTGTACTTCCTGGATACCTGCAATATCGAATTTCAGGTTATCCCAGGGAGATGCGTTGGTAATCAGGTACCAGCGCGTAGCATCTGCACCATATTTTTCAATGGTTTCAAAAGGGTTCACCACGTTGCCGAGGCGCTTACTCATTTTGTTGCCATTCTTATCGAGTACCAATCCATTACTTACTACTGTTTTATACGCTACACTGTCAAACAGCATAACACCAATCGCATGCAGTGTATAAAACCATCCTCGGGTCTGGTCAACACCCTCTGCAATAAAATCAGCAGGGAATGATTGTCCTTTATCTACAAGTTCTTTATTTTCAAACGGATAGTGCCATTGTGCATAGGGCATGGCACCACTATCAAACCAAACATCAATCAGATCTGGTACACGATGCATGGGTTTACCCGATACACTTACCAGCACTATTTCATCAACATAAGGTTTGTGGAGATCGAGTATTCCTTCGTGTAAATAATTTTTATTGACATCACCACCCAACACTTCATTCGCTTTTCGGATACCTTCATTCAGTTCTTCGATGGAACCGATACAAACTTCTTCCGTTCCATCTTCTGTGCGCCATACAGGCAAAGGTGTTCCCCAGTAACGGCTTCTGCTCAGGTTCCAGTCAACCATATTCTCCAGCCAGTTACCAAAACGTCCCTCACCGGTACTCTTTGGTTTCCAGTTAATGGTTTTATTCAGTTCCACCATCCTGTCTTTTACAGCCGTGGTTCTGATAAACCAGGCATCTAACGGATAGTACAGAATAGGTTTATCTGTTCTCCAGCAATGCGGATAACTGTGCTCATATTTTTCAACTTTGAAAGCACGGTTTTCTTTTTTCAGTTTTACGCAGATATCAACATTTACATCTACATAATCCTTATCATCTTTATAATTTTTTACATAACGACCGCTGAACTCACCCAATCCATCTACAAATTTTCCTTCACGGTCTACCATGGTAAGTATGCCGATATTGTATTTCTGTCCAACCTTATAGTCATCTGCACCAAAGGCGGGTGCCGTGTGTACGATACCAGTACCATCTTCCGTCGTAACAAAATCGCCGCACAAAACACGGAATGGCTTTGCACCGGGTGTAATTTCTTCCACTACTTTTAGCGAGTTGGCTTCATAAGAAAGTAGCTGCTCATAAGTAGCGTCTTCAATTGCAGCCCCTTTGAATTCAGTAATAATTTTCCAGGGCAGTAATTTTACTTCGGCATTATATCCTGCAAAATCTCCATTCTCCCCTTCCGGCTTGAAATACTTACCCAGCAGCGCTTTCGCCAGTACCACATTTACAGGAAGATGTGTATAGGGGTTGAAAGTATTTACGAGTACATAATCAATATTTGGTCCAACCGTTAATCCCAGATTCGAAGGCAGTGTCCAAGGAGTAGTGGTCCATGCCATGAAAAATATTTCATCAGAACCTGCAGCATCAAAAAGAAACTGCGCCTTGCTGTCTTTGATTGCCTTAAACATTGCTACCGCACTCGTATCCTTCACATCTTTATAGGTTCCTGGCTGGTTTAATTCATGCGAACTCAAACCCGTTCCAGCTGCAGGAGAATAGGGCTGAATAGAAACGCTTTCATAGAGATAACCTTTCTTATACAACTCACTCAAAATCCACCAGAGCGATTCGATATATTTATTATCGAATGTGATATATGGGTCATTAAGGTCTACCCAATAACCCATTTTGGTAGTAATATCATCCCAGATGTCTTTGTAGCGCATAACCGCTTCACGACATTTCTGGTTATAGTCTTCTACAGAAATTTTCTTGCCTATATCTTCTTTGGTTATGCCCAGTTCTTTCTCCACACCTAACTCAACGGGCAAACCATGTGTATCCCATCCACCTTTTCTTTTCACCTGAAAACCCTGCATGGTTTTATAGCGGCAAACCATGTCTTTCAGCGTTCTTGAAATTACATGGTGAATACCCGGCATACCATTGGCACTGGGCGGACCTTCATAAAACACAAAAGGTGTTTTGCCTTCACGCAGGGCAACACTCTGTTCAAATGCCTGTCCATCCTTCCATTTGGCCAGTATCTCTTTTTCAATGGCCGGGAGGTTCAATCCTGAAAATTCCGTGTATTTAGCGCTCATAGTCTGCTGGTCGTCTTGCTATGCCTGAAATGCTTGATCAGGCAGGTTTTAAAGGCTGCAAAGGTAAAGAATATAGGGGAGAATGCTGAATGAAGGACCTGGAAAGCAAAAAAAGCTGAAAAGCACTATTCTGAAAGGTAGTTAATAATTGATTATCAACTAATTATACCAATCTCTCTTATCTTATAAAGATACAAAAAAACAGGAGATTTACAAAAAAACCCAAGGGGGCTATTTCTGCTTATTGCGCAGGGTTTTATACACCCTGATAGCCGACATCAATACAATAATAAACAGGAACAAACCACCCAAACCCCACAAAAAACTCATGCTTTCTTTTACAGATACGAGCATTACAATGGCTACCAGAAAAACTGTGGCTACTTCGTTCCATATCCGGAGTTGATTGGAGCTGTATTTATACAGCCCAGACATTTCCTGTTTAAAAATGCGGTGCAGCGAAATATGGTAGACATAGAGGAGCAAAACAAAAACAAGTTTTACGAGTAACCAGGTTCCTGCAGGCTCAAACAGGGTTTTATACCAGCCACCATGAAACAAAACAGACAATCCCAAAATGAGGGTAATCACAGCTGAGGGCCAGGTAATACCATACCATAACCTTTTCATCATCACAGCAAACTGATCACGCAATATCTTCTTTTCCGTTTCACCCTTCTCTCCCGCTTCCGTTGCGTAGATAAAAAGTCTGGGCATATAAAACATACCCGCAAACCAGGTTACGATGAAGATGATGTGGAGAGCCTTTAGATAATTATACAATTTGAAAATTTGGAAATTTGGAAATTTGGAAATGATACGGATTTAAGAACCGTTATGCATTTTCCTTTGATTAAAATTACACCTCATTTCCAAATTAACTCATTTCCAAATTTCCAAATTTCTTCACAATCGTATTCACCCACGCAGGATGTGTATTCAAACAAGGTATGAGTGTGAAGGATTCACCACCGGCATGGAGGAAGGTTTCTTTTCCTTCCTCACCAATTTCTTCAATGGTTTCCAGACAATCGCTGATAAAAGCCGGGCAGGCTACCAGTAATTTCTTTATACCTTCTCCGGGCATGGCTTCCAGACGTTTGTCTGTGAAGGGTTCCAGCCAACCTTTGCCTAATCTTGACTGAAAAGAGATACTGTATTTTTCTTTGGGTATACCCAGTTTTTCGGCTACAAGTTTTGTAGTAACCACTAATTGGTGACGGTAACAGGTGGCATGTGCCGGAGATGCTGTTTCACAACAATTGTTCACTTTCAAACAATGACAACCGGTTGTATCGCTTTTGCGGATATGGCGCTGCGGAACACCATGGTAACTGAAAAGGATATGGTCATAGGCTTCTTCAGTATAGGGCTGAATAGATTGTGCCAGCGCATCTATATAGTCGGCATCATCATAAAAAGGCTGTATCGTATGCAGTTTAAATGGATAATGACCTTTCTCATACTGCTCTTTGGCATATTCTACTGCCGTTTCATAACTGCTCATGGCATAATGCGGATAGAGGGGAAGTAATACCACTTCTTCCAGTTCCGGATGCTCTTTTAGTAAATGATCATATGCCTGTTTGGGAGATGGATTACCGTACCGCATGGCAATGGCTACCGGCTCAACAATCTGATGCTGCAATGCTTCCTGTAATTGTTTGGTAAGTACAATTAACGGAGATCCTTCTTTGGTCCAGATGCTCCTATAGGCTTCTGCCGATTTGGGTGCACGGAAAGGAACAATGATACCTTTAACCAGTAAAACACGAACGAGATAAGGAATGTCGATTACGCGTCCATCCATTAAAAATTCATTCAGGTATCTTCTTACATCTTTTACTGCTGTAGAGTCTGGTGATCCCAGATTCATTAATAAAAGTGCACGCTTCGCTTTTGTTGCCATAAATCGGTTTGAATTTGCAAAAGTAGACTAACAATCTGCATTGTAAAAGGTTCTGCAGAGATAGTTTCGGTAAAATGAACGTGTTCAGACAAGGATCAGATTTGTTTCAGGTAAAAAAACAGTTGTTCGTAAAAAAACCTGACAGAGAAATGACAATGCAATGACGTTTGTCATGTTTTTAAAGAAACCATACGGGATACCTTTGCGTACTTAATTGAAGCGAG
Organism: Sediminibacterium goheungense; assembly: GCF_004361915.1. Lineage (GTDB taxonomy): Bacteria > Bacteroidota > Bacteroidia > Chitinophagales > Chitinophagaceae > Sediminibacterium > Sediminibacterium goheungense. The sequence goes on from NZ_SNWP01000010.1 coordinate 915,712, forward strand.
ACTAAAGAATCGTGGCAGAATATGGAGAAAGGACAATTTTTTGTAGCAGGAATTAATTATAAGAAGACGGATGCCGGCATTCGTGGCAATTTTGCTATCAGTTCCGATCAATATCATACCATTCTTACGAATGCGGCCCGGATTGGTTTAAAAGAATTGTTTGTTTTAAGTACCTGTAACCGGACCGAAATTTATGGTTTGGCACCGGATGCCGATACGCTGATCAGATTATTGTGTGAAGTAACTGTTGGTGATGCCTCAACTTTTCTGCAATTATGCTATATCAAAAAAGATGAGGAAGCCCTTCAACATATTTTTTCTGTAGGAGCTGGTTTGGATTCGCAGATACTGGGTGACTATGAAATTGTGGGTCAGATGAAAATTGCCGTTCGTTTTTCTAAAGAAAGAGGCATGATCGGTGCATTCATGGAGCGATTATTCAACACGGTACTACAATCTTCCAAACAGGTAAAAAATGAAACTGCCTTGAGTGGAGGAACCATCTCTGTTTCCTTTGCTGCCATTCAGTTCATCCGTGAACAATTAACCGATACAGCCCATAAAAAGATCGTACTACTCGGAACCGGAAAAATAGGACGCAATACCTGCAAGAACCTGATTGATTACCTCGATACAAGAAACATTACACTGATCAACAGAACAGAGGAGAAAGCCAGTGAACTGGCCGTTTCACTGGGTCTTCTACACGCCGGATGGAACCAACTTGAAACAGAAGTTGAGCAGGCTGATATTGTGATTGTGGCCACCAATGCCGAGAGCCCTGTTCTTACAGCAAAGAATGTAAAAGCCGATAAAGCAAAAATTCTCATTGATCTCTCTATCCCCAACAATATTGATCCGCAATTGGCACAGGTATCAGGTATAATACTGGCCAATGTGGATGATCTTTCACGCATCAACGACCAGACACTTCGCATGCGTAAGGCAGAAGTGCCCAAAGCCATGGCCATTATTCAGCAGCATATGCAAGAGTTTGCCGCATGGACAAGTCAGCGCCGTCATGTACCTGTGTTGAAGGCAGTGAAACAGAAATTACACGATATGCATTCCTGTGGATTATTTTTAACTTCACGCAGGACATCAAAAGATATTAATACGGAAGCCATTCAGAAAGTGGTAAACAATGTAGCCGTAAAAATGCGCAACAGGCATCAGCCCGGTTGTTACTACATTGAAGCGATCAACGATTTCATGACCAGCAGTCAGTAAGCAAACATGAACAGGGTAATCAGAATTGGTACACGCGACAGCCAGTTAGCCGTGTGGCAGGCCACATGGGTACAGCAACTCCTCATCGAAAAAGGGGTGGCGAGCGAACTCGTGTATATTAAAAGTGAGGGAGATATTGATCTGGTAACCCCATTATATGAAATTGGTGTGCAAGGCATATTCACCAAAACGCTTGATGCCGCTTTACTTAGTAAGAAAATCGATATTGCTGTTCACTCAATGAAAGATGTGCCCACACAACTGGCAAAAGGCATCAGAGAAGCAGCGGTGTTGAAAAGAGCTTCACATAAGGATTTGCTGGTGTTTAAAGATGCTGCTACACCCGAAGCTATTGGATTCGTGAATGGTGAATGGTCAATGGTGAATAGGGATTTATTGCCCATTGAACATTCACCATTCACGATCGCCACCAGCAGCGTTCGCAGAAAAGCACAATGGCTCAACAGATTTCCCCATCATCAATTCGATAACCTGCGGGGCAATGTAAATACGCGCTTACGCAAACTCGAAGAAAGTAATTGGATGGGCGCCATTTTTGCAGCAGCAGGTCTGGAAAGAATCCAACTACGTCCTGAAAAATCTGTGGAGCTCGACTGGATGCTTCCAGCGCCAGCACAAGGAGCGGTGATGGTGGTTTGCAGAGAAGATGAGAAAAATATATTCGAAGCGTGTCACCAGCTAAATCATGCAGCTACAGCGGTTTGTGCCACTGCAGAGCGACAGTTTCTTCGTGTATTAATGGGAGGCTGTGCAACCCCTATCAGCGCACTTGCTGAAATAAGCGGTACTGAAATGATTTTCAGTGGCAATGTTCTTTCGCTCGACGGGCAACAGAAAGTGGAAGTAATAAAAAGTTTCTCTCTAACAAATACAGAACAGGCAGGCACCGAAGCGGCCAATGAGATTATGGAAAATGGCGGAGCAGCCATCATTAAAGCCATCAGAAACCATGCCGGCTGATATCTCCATATTATGTACAAGACCGGTAAAACCAACACTGGTAGATGAAGCTGTTGAAAACGGTATTCAGTTGGAAGTGATTCCTGTTATAGATACAGAACCTATTCAGGATATCGATATTCAACAGGAAGTGGAACAGACAGCTTTACAATATGCTACGGTTGTATTTACCAGCATGAATGCTGTTGAATCGGTTATTACCATGCTCGATCATCAGGTACCTGAATGGAATATCTATTGTATGGGCAATACAACGGCGCAGATTATCCGCGAGTATTTCGGAGAAACGTCTATTGCAGGCACAGGTCTCGATGCCAGCGATCTTGCAGAAGCCATCATCGAATCCGGTGAAACTGAGGAAGTTGTTTTCTTTTGCGGCGATCAACGCAGAGATGAATTACCCGGTAAACTCAATCATGCCGGTATAACGGTAAATGAAGTGGTCGTTTACCGGACCATACCCCTCCATAAAAAAATTGAAAAAGAATACCAGGCCATCCTGTTTTTTAGTCCGAGTGCCGTAGACAGCTATTTCAAATTAAACAAAGCAGCTGAACAGACTGTTTTTTTTGCTATCGGACAAACAACGGCCATGGCCATAAAAAAATATTCAAACAATAAAACCATCATAGCCAACACACCGGGAAAAGATGAACTGGTGAGAAAGGCGATTTATCATTTTAGTGAGTAGTGAGTAGTCAGTAGTGAGTAAAACCTCCACTGACTACTGACTACTTACTACTCACTACTCACTATCCACAATATGCTACAAAACGATCTTCTTCTCCGAGCCCTTCGTGGTGAACAAACTGAAAGAACACCTGTATGGATGATGCGTCAGGCCGGACGTTACCTGCCTGAGTATATGGTACTGCGCGAAAAATATGGGTTCTTTGAACGCTGCCAGACACCCGAACTTGCCTGTGAAATTACTTTGCAGCCAGTGGATATAGTAGGCGTTGATGCGGCTATTTTGTTTTCAGATATCCTTGTGGTACCACAGGCTATGGGACTTGAGGTACAACTGATAGAAAGTAAAGGACCTGTGTTACCCGACCCCATTAAAACCATCAAAGACCTTGACCGTGTACGCGTACCGGATGTACATGAAACACTGGGTTATGTTTTTGATGCCATCAAACTCATTAAAAAAGAATTGAATGACCGTGTTCCGTTGATTGGTTTTGCCGGTGCTCCATGGACATTACTTTGTTATATGGTACAGGGTAAAGGATCCAAAACTTTCGACGAGGCAAAAGCTTTTTGTTATACCCAGCCCGAAACAGCACACCGGTTATTACAAATGATTACCGATACCACCATCGCTTACCTGAAAGCTCAGGTAAAAGCCGGTGCAGATACAGTCCAGATATTTGATAGTTGGGGAGGGTTGTTAAGTCCGCATGATTTTGAAAACCTGTCTCTTAAATATATACGGCAGATTGTACATGCAGTAAAAGATGAAGTACCTACCATCATTTTTGCAAAAGGTGCATGGCATAGTCTTGATAGCATGGCTGCTACAGGTGCACATGGACTGGGTATCGACTGGTGCATCAAACCTGAACTGGCCCGACAGTTTGCAGGTAATAACATAACACTGCAGGGTAATTTCGACCCTGCTAAATTACTGGCACCGATTCCTGTTATTCAGCAGGAAGTAAAAAATATGCTTACCGCATTCGGACCCGGCAGACATATTGCCAATCTGGGCCACGGTATTTTGCCAAATGTTCCCGTAGACCATGCGAGGGCCTTTGTGGATGCGGTGAAGGAATTTAAACATAGATAGTGAGCAGTGAGTAGTCAGTAGTGAATAAAATCTACTGACTACTCACTACTCACTACTCACTAAAATAAAGCTATGATCAAAGACCAATGGATTGCCTTTATTCAGCAGCTGCAGGATGATATTTGTACTGCGCTTGAAAAAGCAGATGGCAAAGCAAAGTTTCAGGAAGACAGGTGGGAAAGAGCCGAAGGTGGCGGTGGGCGTACACGTGTTATCAGCAATGGCGATGTGTTAGAAAAAGGAGGAGTGAATACATCCGTTGTATTCGGAGAAGTAACCGATCTCATGCGTTCGCAATTAAAGATCAATGGTCATAGTTGGTTTGCCTGTGGATTGAGTCTTGTCATTCACCCATACAATCCATTTGTACCAACCGTACATTGTAATTACCGGATGTTTGAATTATACGATGAAACCGGTAATGTTATCGACAGGTGGTTTGGTGGTGGTACTGATATCACTCCCTACTATTTATTTGAAGAAGACGTGAAAGATTTTCACCAGACTTATAAAGATGCCTGCGACCAGTTCGATCCTTCTTTTTATCCAAGGTTCAAACAGGAGTGCGACGAGTATTTTGTAAACTGGCATCGCAATAAAGAAAGAAGAGGTCTGGGGGGTATTTTCTACGATTATCAACGTCCCGACGAAACCAAAGACGTTTATTTCTGGATGGACTTTGCTAAAGTTTGTGGATATGCTTTTATAGAAAGTTATATTCCGATTGTCGAGAAAAGGAAACAGACCCTTTTTAGTCCTGAGAACAAATATTGGCAGGAAATAAGAAGAGGCAGATACACAGAGTTTAATCTGGTACACGACAGAGGAACTATCTTTGGTTTAAAAACAAACGGACGCATAGAAAGTATCCTGATGAGTCTTCCGCCAACTGTCAGATTCGACTATAACTATCAACCAGCAGAAGGAACGGAAGAATGGAAATTGTTACAGGCTTGTTTACAACCAAAGGAATGGATTTAAGTTTGATTCTTTGATCTTTGATTTTTTGATTTCACTATCAGCCAGAGCGCTCCGAATGGTTCCTTTTATCATGCTATATCTTTATTTCATGAATAAAATTGAATTACAACGGAGAACTAAAAAGTTCAATATTGATATTATCAGCTTTTGCAACTCACTACCCGAAACTCCAGCAGGTTTTGAAATTGCAAAACAGTTGATCAGATCTGCTGGCTCAGTAGGCGCAAACTACAGAGCTACCAGCCGCTCAAAATCAGAAGCAGATTTTGGTTATAAGTTAAAAATTGTACTTGAAGAAATTGACGAATCACACTATTGGTTAGAAATCATAAAAGAAAGTGAATTAAGCATCGATAAAAATATTAATAGGTTAATACAGGAAGCTAATGAGTTAACCGCCATTTTTGCTTCTGAAAATAAAACATTCGATTTAAGAACCAGAGCGAAAGAAAAATAAATCCAAAAATCAAAGATCAAAAAATCAAAGATTTTATGCAATTGCAAAGAAGAAACCGGATCCTGCGTCAGTCGCCTGCCATTCGTGCGATGGTAGCTGAGACTATTATAAAGCCAGCTGATTTTATTGTTCCGCTGTTTATTGATGAAGGCGAGAACATTAAAACAGAAATTGCTTCGATGCCGGGTTATTACAGAATGTCGATCGACCTTACGGTAAAAGAAGTAAAGTTACTCTGGGACATGGGTATTCGTTGCGTATTGCTGTTTATTAAATGTAAAGATGAACTGAAGGATAATACTGGCAAAGAAGCCTGGAACAAAAATGGCCTGATGCAGAGAAGCATCAAAGCCATTAAAAACGCTGTTCCGGAAATAGCGGTAATGACCGATGTAGCATTAGATCCTTTCTCCTCTTACGGGCATGACGGCATCGTAAAAGACGAAGAGATTCTAAATGATGAAACGGTGGAAGCATTGGTTAAAATGAGTATCAGCCATGCAGAAGCTGGTTGCGATTTTGTGGCACCCAGCGATATGATGGATGGTCGTATTGGTGCTATCAGAACGGGATTGGAAGAAGCTGGTTATACAAAAACAGGTATCATGAGCTATAGTGCCAAATATGCTTCCTGTTTTTATGGACCATTCAGAGATGCATTGGACAGTGCTCCGGGTTTTGGAGATAAGAAAACTTATCAGATGGATTTTGCCAACAGAACGGAAGCCATTAAAGAAACCCTGATGGATGTAGAAGAAGGTGCAGATATTGTAATGGTAAAACCAGCCATGGCTTATCTGGATATTATACGTGAAGTAAAAAATGTAGTAGACGTTCCGGTAAGTGCTTATCAGGTAAGTGGTGAATATGCCATGATTAAAGCAGCTGCTAAAATGGGATGGTTACATGAAGAAAAAGCAATTTTGGAAAGCCTGACTTCTATTAAGCGAGCAGGTGCAGATTTGATTGCAACATATTTCGCGAAAGACGCGATTCGAATGTTATCGTGAATTGTCAATTGTGAATTGTGAAAGAAAACAGGTATAAATACTAAATAATTTCATGTATTTATTACTGAAAAACTACTTACCAAAAAACACACAAATGATCTGCTAATTTGGGGGTTAACCAAAGAGGAGTATTATGTTTCTTATTTTGAATCACCAAAAGCTTGACGTATATGTTTCTGTAAGAAAACTTGTAATCGAATGCTATAATATAACAAGTATATTTCCTCCAGAAAAAAAATTCGGCATTGTCTCTCAGATAAGGAGAGCTGCTTTATCTGTTTACTTAAATATTGCTGAGGGAGCATCAAGGAAACCAAATTTAGAAAGAAAAAGATTTTTCGAGATTGCCAGAGGATCACTGATTGAAATTGACGCAGCACTGGATATTGCTTCTGATTTGAATTATTATGCATGTAAAGACTCCGATTGTTTGAAACAGTATATGATTGATAGTTTTAAAATGCTAACAGGTTTGATTTTAAATTAAAATATTTACCATTCACAATTGACAATTCACACTATGTACAATAAAAGTATTTCTCTCTTCCAACGCGCGCAAGAATCGATTCCCGGTGGTGTAAACTCTCCGGTACGTGCCTTTAAAAGTGTAGGCGGCACACCTGTTTTTATTGAGAAAGCCAAAGGTGCTTATCTCTATGATGCAGACGGTAATCGCTATATAGATTATATCGCTTCATGGGGGCCTATGATCCTGGGTCATGCCTATGAACCTGTAGTAAAAGCCATACAGGAAAAAGCAGTGCTGTCTACCTCCTATGGAGCACCTACAGAGCTTGAGATTGAAATGGCCGAGCTTATTAAAAGTATGGCGCCGAATGTAGACCTTATACGTATGGTGAGCAGTGGAACGGAAGCCTGTATGAGTGCATTGCGTTTGGCCAGAGGGTATACCGGCAGAAATAAATTCATCAAATTCGAAGGTTGTTATCATGGTCATGCCGATGCTTTTCTGGTAAAGGCGGGAAGTGGTCTGGCTACCTTTGATATTCAAACAGTACCCGGTATAACAGGTGGTGTTTCAAACGACACCTTAACCTGCGCCTATAATGATTTAACAGCTGTTGAATCACTGGTAGCTGCACATAAAAATGAAATAGCTGCTATCATTATTGAACCCGTAGCTGGTAATATGGGCTGTATCTTACCGCAGCCTGGTTTTATAGAAGGCATCCGTAAAATTTGTAATGAGGAAGGTATTGTTTTCATTTTTGATGAGGTAATGACAGGTTTTCGTTTGGCAGCAGGAGGGGCACAGGAAGTATTACAGGTTGATGCCGATCTGGTAACTTATGGAAAAGTAATTGGTGCAGGTATGCCTGTAGGTGCATTTGGTGGTAAGCGTGCCATTATGGAAAAAATTGCTCCGCTGGGTAATGTGTACCAGGCTGGAACATTAAGCGGCAACCCGATTGCCATGATCGCTGGTTACACCCTACTCAATGAACTGAAAAATAATCCCTCTCTCTATCAGGAATTAAACGATAAAACAGCTTATCTGCATGAAGGACTGAATCAAGTACTGGCAGCATCAGAAATACCATATGTAATAAACAGGAAGGGATCCATGATCAGTATCCATTTCAGCGAACAACCCGTAACCGATTTTGCTTCTGCAGCAGCAGCCAATAACAGCTTATTCAACAAATATTTTCATGCCATGCTGAAACGTGGTATTTACTTGCCGCCATCTGCATTCGAAAGCTGGTTCCTGAACAATGCCCTTAGCTATGCCGATCTGGATGCCACTATTCAGGCTACAGCAGAGAGCCTTGCGGAAGTGGTGGGGTGATTCGGGATTAGTGCATGGTCAATGGTGAGTAGTAAGTAGTCAGTAGTGAGTATGGATAAAATTTGCGGGAAATACGTAGGTTGAAGCGATGTAATGTGTTTACTTTTCGGAAAGTACACAGTTATGTTTTTACAACTCGCCCATACCCGATTGATTGTTTTTGCCAGATCCAGAGACTTAATTCTTGAATCATACAGCCTAACAAGATATTTTCCTGAATCTGAGAATTTTGGTCTGACACAACAAATCCGAAGAGCGGCTTGTTCTATCCATTTAAATCTGGCTGAAGGCTGTTCAAGAAAATCTACAGCTGAGAGAAATAGATTTTTTGAAATTGCCAGAGGGTCTCTAATAGAAGTTGATACTGCTGTGGGGATTGCAATTGCATTAAAATACATACCCGATGAGCAATTAGAGAATATTAAAGTATTAATCATTGAGAATTTCAAACTATTGTCCGCAATGATTCATTAATCTTACTCACTACTGACTACTCACTACTCACTATATTTACATTATGAAACTCACCTTCTTCTCATCACAACCTTATGATCGTATTTTCTTTGAAAGATACAATGACAGTTTGGGGTTTGAGTTGAGCTTTCTCGATGTGGCATTGGATGAAACCACCGCATCGCTGGCAAAAGGATCCGATGCTGTTTGTGTATTTGTAAACGATAAGGTAACAGCCCCTGTCATTGCTTCATTAAAAGATAATGGCACTAAGGTAATTGCCCTGCGTTGTGCCGGGTTCAATAATGTGGATATAGAAGCCTGCCGTCAAAATGAAATACACGTTTGCAGAGTACCCGCTTATTCACCTGAAGCTGTTGCAGAGCATGCAGTGGCCATGATATTAACCCTGAACAGGAAAACCCATAAAGCCTATAACCGTGTAAGAGAACAGAATTTTTCTTTGAATGGACTACTTGGTTTTAACCTGCATGGTAAAACCGTAGGTGTTATCGGTACCGGTAATATAGGTAAGGCTTTTTGCCGGATCATGCTGGGATTTGGTTGTACCGTGAAAGCTTTTGATCTGGTTGCCAATAAAGAAATGGAAGCCATCGGGGTTACCTATCATCCTTTGATGGAGGTTTTACAGTCGGACATTATTTCATTACACTGCCCATTAAATGAACAAACCCGACACCTGATTGGACCGGAAACCATCGGTTATGTAAAAAAGGGGGCCATGCTGATCAATACCGGTCGTGGGGCACTGATAGATACCAAAACCATGATTGAAGCATTGAAGAAAGGATATATCAGCGCACTGGGGCTGGATGTATATGAACAGGAAGAGAAGCTGTTCTTCAGGGATTTGTCTACGAAAATCATTCAGGACGACGATATTCAGCGCCTGATGAGCTTCCCGAATGTCCTGATCACCGCTCACCAGGCCTTTTTCACCGATGAGGCCCTCTCCCAGATTGCTATGACTACGTTAAATAATGTGTCGCAATTGCTAAAAAATAGTAATTTGAAGGATCAGGCTGCGTTATTGGTCTGATTTTAGTCTATAAAGTGTATACCAAAGAAAAGGCATTATGAATAAGTTCACTTCGAGATGGGTACTGTTACTAGCAGCAGTTTTGGTATTCTGGGCCTGCCAGAAAGAAGTCAGCAAAGAAGGTACCGGACTTGGCGGTATCGCACAGGGTTCATTAACCGATAGTTCCGGTTCCTGTAAGGATGCTATTGTAAAAGGTGATTATGTAATTGACCAGGCGCTTACAGATAGTAACTATGTTATCATCAAAGTTAATTTCACCCTGCAGGGTAAATACAAAATATATACAGATACCCTGAATGGTATGTGGTTTATTGATTCCGGTTTTGCACTCACTACCGGACCAGCCACCATCAAATTAAAAGGATATGGCAAGCCTATCCTTCCCAACCGTGCTGACTTTGTACTTACATTCAACAGTAGCTTTTGCGCGTTTTCAGTAGTAGCCACTACTACCGGCGGATCGTCGGGTGGTGGAACCGGTACCGATTATTTCCCCAATACGTTAAACTCTAACTGGACGTATGAATACCTGCCTAAACTTGGCACCCTTGATACTTTCAGGGCCACGGTAACCAGTCAGACTGTTCTGTTTGATAATAAAGTCTTCAAACAATACGATACCAATCCACTGGGGGAAGCTTATTATTTTTCAAAAGACAATGCTGGTAACTATTATGCACTGAGCACAACAGATTTTGATTACCTGTTTATCTGGGACTCTATCCCAAGTTCTTTTATATCATACCCTTTCCTTAAAGATAATGTAGCAGTGGGTACTACCTGGGAAAGTGCTGAGTATGGCAAGGTAAAATTTGGTACGGAAGTAGGTGTGAGTAAAGCTGTTTTTACCATCATGGGTAAAGGCATTACCTATTCGGTACTGGGTACTACCTATTCTGATGTAATCAGTGTGAAAAGAGAAATCAGGTTTAAACCCGATGGCGGTAGTTACAGATCGCTGATAGAAGGCACTTCTTACTATGCCAAAGGGGTAGGTATGGTAGATCAGGTAATTCCTGCTGCCAACCAATCGGTTTCTTTGAAGAAGAAGCAGATATTTTAATACATAGATAAGTAACTGCATAAAAAAGCCGCTGTTGAAAATCAACAGCGGCTTTTTATTAGGTCCATTATTTTAGAATATCTGCGTCTTATCATCTACCACAGACTTGGTTTCTACTGTTGAATGTTTTTCTTCTTTCACCTGTTTGAAAAACTTATTCTGAAAAATCAGGATCGCAATCACACCGGCTGAAATAGCAGCATCTGCCAGGTTGAATACAGGGCGGAAGAACTCAAAATCATCTCCTCCAAAGAAAGGTACCCAGGAAGGATATTTTGCATCGGTAATGATGGGGAAGTAAAACATATCTACCACTTTACCATGCAACAAGCCTGCATATCCACCACCAGAAGGAAACAAAGTGGCTACATTCTGTGTAAAGGGATTGCTTTGTTCGAAAATCAGTCCGTAGAATAAGCTATCAATCAGGTTACCCAGTGCACCGGCATAAATAAGACCTGCACAGATCATGAAACCTTTGTGGTAATTTTTCCTGATAAAATCACGTAAAAGAAAAGTACCCCATACCACTGCTACCAATCTGAAAAGGGTGAGTGCGATTTTACCAAAACCACCACCGAATTTCCAGCCCCAGGCCATGCCTTCATTCTCTACAAAATGCAGTCTGAACCAGCTACCCAGTACTTTATGCTCTTCTCCGGCATAATAATTCAGTTTAATATAGAATTTCAATGCCTGGTCGGCCACAATGATGATGAGAATCAATAAAAACAGATGTTTTCCTTTCACTTCCTGATAGTTTATACTGGGCAAAGATAGGGGCTGAACCAACAACTATGGTACTCTGGTAGCCAGATGGCTATGTTAAAAGAGAGGCTTATTCTTCTACATAGATTCTTTTCACCCGCTGGCTGATGCCCGTCATGATTTCGTAGGCAATGGTACCGGTGGCTTTGGCCAGTTCCTGTACAGGTATATGTTTACCGAATACTTCCACTTCATCTCCCTCTTTTGCCTCCGGAATATCGGTAACATCTACCATCGTCATATCCATGCACACATTGCCAATTACCGGGGCCTTTCTTCCCCTTACCCACATATAGCCATTCCGGTTGCCCAGCGAACGACTAAAGCCATCTGCATAACCTATGCGAACCGTGGCAATGCGGCTATCCCTTTCTAGTACGCCTTTCCGGTTATAGCCCACCGTTTCATGTTGGGACACATTTCTGATCTGGGCAATAGTTGACTTCAGGGTCACCACTGTTTGTAAAGCAAGCTGGTTTTCATGGGCACTGTCTACACCATACAATCCAATACCCAATCTAACCATATCAAACTGGTATTCGGGATGGCGGAATATCCCGGCTGAATTGGCTATATGTTTGATAAATGGATAACCCAGTAATTGCTGCATAGTAGCTGCAGCCCTTTCAAAACGACTCACTTGTTCTGCAGTAAATTCATCGAGGGAAATGGTTTCACTTGCCACCAGATGGCTGAGTAATGATTTTACGACCATGGTACCCTGCTGATTGATCAGCGAAGCCAATTCATCTGCTTCACTTATTTCAAATCCCAGCCTGTTCATACCTGTATTGAATTTGATATGCACAGGATATTGTCTGATCGCCTGTTTATCGAGGAACTGATGAAACTGTCGGTAAATTCCAAAAGAATAAATCTCAGGTTCCAGGTTATATTGAATCATGGCATCAAAACCTGCTTCATCAACATTCATCACCATGATAGGTAAACTAATGCCTGCTTTACGCAGCTCAACACCTTCGTCGGCATAGGCTACTGCGAGGTAATCTATTTTTTGAAACTGCAGTAAGCGGGCCACTTCAGCAGAACCACTTCCATAGCTAAATGCTTTTACCATGGCCATCAGCTTTGTACTGGGTCGCAAATGCTGCTGATAGGCTTTCAGGTTATGCGCCATGGCCGTGAGGTTTACTTCCATTACGGTTTGATGGACTTTCTGTTCCAGCCACTGACTGATTCTTTCAAAAGAAAAAATACGTGCCCCTTTCAATAAAATATATTCATCCCTGAACTGATTCAGGGAAGCATGTTGCAGAAAAAAGGCCGTTGATTCATAGCATTCTACCAGCATTCCTGCTGCCTTCTTCTGCAATAGTGATTGCTGCGATACCAGTGTTGTACCAATTCCAATCAGCCTGCTTATACCTCTTGTTGCAGCCTGTTTTACAATACCCGCGTATAACTCATCAGCATGCTGACCACTTTGCAATACATCTGAAAGTATCAATGTTGTTTTGTTCTTACCAGCCTGTTGTACCAGAAAATCAAGTGCAAGCTCCAACGATGCTGTATCATTACTATAACTGTCGTTGAGCAGGTAGCAGTTATTCACTGCCTTTTTCAGTTGCATACGCATATCTACTGCTTCGAGTAATAGCATGCGTTGCTGTATCCAATCCTTACTGAATCTTTTTAATAATAAAACACACCAGCAGGTAATCGCATTATCAACCGATATACGATCTGTAAAGGGGATGGCAACCTGTAACTGTTTTCCCTCATATAAGGCGGTTACCCATGTTTGCTGTGTATTCTGTTCTTCAGAGAGTATCTGCAATTCAGCCTTACCCGTTCTGCTCCAGGAAAAAAGATGAACATCTTTCTTAAGCATTGTATGACCGGCATTGGCAGGATCAAAAGAATTAATAATAGAATCTTTACAATAAACCAGACTCTCGACTGCTGAAAAAAGGTTTGCCTTTTCAGCGGCTTTTTCCGCATCACTTAAAAATCCTTCTGCATGTGCCGCCCCGATATTGGTCCATATGCCAATGGTAGGTTGAATGATTTTTTGTAGTGCTGTCATTTCTCCTTTCTGAGAAATACCGGCTTCAAATATTCCAAGTGTGTGTGTATGGTTCAACTGCCATACACTTAATGGCACGCCGATTTGCGAATTATAACTGCGCGGACTACGAACAATTTGCTCCTCCGTATGCAATAACTGATATAGCCATTCTTTTACGATGGTTTTACCATTACTACCTGTAATACCTATTACCGGAATATTAAATTGTGTTCTGTGGTAGGCTGCCAGCTTTTGTAAGGCTGCCAACACATGACTTACTTCCAGAAATACCGCTTCGGGAAACAGAGCAGACGACAGTTTCCCTTTCTGAACTACAAAAAAACGAAGTCCCCGATCATATAATTCACCAATAAAATCATGCCCATCTCTTCTCGGCCCTTCTATAGCAAAGAATAAAGTACTTTCTGCAAAAATCAGTTTCCGACTATCCGTTAACAGTTGCGAGATAACCGCTTCACCCGACGGAATCCTGTCAGCTTCAATAATGCCGGCTATATGTTTCAGCGAATAAGACAAATCGACAAAAGATCATTTATAGTTAAATAGAACCGTCGTGTACATCTTCCGGTGCTCCTTTTTTACTCGCAAACATGGAGTAAAAGATAGAACCTGAAATACAAAGAACAATGAGTCCGAGTGAAATAAACACCTGCGTACTTTTATCAATCCACATATTGATATAGTGTTCACCCAACATTTTGATACCGATGATGACCAGAACAATGGCTATTCCCTGTTGCAGGTAATCGAATTTGGAAACAGCTCCTCTCAACAGGAAAAACAGTGAACGGAGACCAAGTACCGCAAAAATATTAGACGTATAAATTACCAGTTTATCTCTTGATATGCCCATTACCGCCGGAATAGAATCAAGTGCGAAAACAAGATCAATAGAGGCGAGTAATACTACTACCACAAAAAGTGTTGTGTATAGTGGTTTACCATTTTCTCTTACCACATATTTACCATCTCCATCATGCGGTGCAAGGGGCAGGTATTTTTTCAGGAAGCGGTAGATTTTTGTATCGTGTGGTTCAAATTCTTTATCCTCATTGGCGGTGAACATGGTGTATCCTGTATATACCAGAAACACACCAAATATGTATAATACCCAATGAAACTGTTCTACCAGCGCCACGCCTATAGTAATAAACAATACCCTGAATACAATTGCCATCAGAATACCAATCAATAGTACCCTTGAGTAATATTTCTCTTTTACTTTAAAGGAATTGAAGATGAGAATGAATACAAAAATATTATCTATGCTGAGGCTCCATTCCATCAGATAAGCACTGAGGTATTCGAGGGCCAGTTTCTGCCCCTCCTCTACCCACATAAAAACAAAAAAACCGAGTGCCAGTGTTACCCAGAAAAAGGTTTGCTTGAGTGCCTGTTTAATCGTAATCTGAGCATTTTTTTTGCTCAGTAAGCCGAGGTCAAAAACAAGTGCCAGTACCAGTACAATGCCAAAAACCAGGTAAACAATCTGATGGGTTGTCATGCATATTAATTATGGCATAAAGATAGCGCTCTGCTCAATGGCAGGCACTCAAATACCATATTTCTTTTTTCGCCGCCATTGCAATATGGCTCCTGCTACTGCCAGGAATAAAAGTGGACCAGCAATATTGATGATTTGCCAGCTGCTTTTCTGTGTGGCAATTTTTTCTTTATCCAGCAACCTTAATACAATTGTTTTGTTTCTGCTTTCAAATAAGCCATTATTGCTTACCAGATAATCTACACAGTTCAGGAAGAATTCCCTGTTGGCAAAACGATAACCCTCAAAAGGCAGCTCACCCATCGGCAAAGGGCCGGTTGTATTACTAATGGCATTGGTTACGATATCAGCATCTGATACCACAATCTGTTTACCCGGTTTAGCAGCCTGTTTCAAAAAAGGGCGGCCAGTTGCTCTTTGCACCGAGTCGATTACCGTTGCACTGACCCTGTTGGCAAACAATGAATGAAAAGCCCCTTCCAATAAAACGGCTACCGGCACAAAACTGCTGGTAAAACTGCGAAGGTCCTCTTCATTTTTTACGCTGTTGATCGATACAATAGCAGGTGACGCAATACGACGGCTATTGGTATCGGAAGCCAGCAATATGGTTTTTTGTATACCCGGTGCTTTTACCGTATCGATACTGGATGGAAAAACAGGTAATACCCTGTCTATATTTTTTGAAATGGGATTCTCTGCGTGAGAAGAAAGAAATGGATAATAAGGCCAGGGTACTCTCTGCATATTGGGAGAGCCATCGGGGTTTCTACCCACTACTATGGGTATTTTAGAACAATTCAGATCCTGCACCAGATCGCCATTAATACGAACACCATATTTAAACAGGAGGTCATCTATATCCAGTCCGCGGTCAAAGGCAGTGTATTCAGCCTGGCTCCGCATCAGACTATCCAGTTCTGCATGCAGTTTATCAATAAACCAAAGTAGTTTACCTCCATTCATTACGTACTGATCCAGTTTCAGTTTGTCTTCTTCCGTAAATGTCTGTGTAGGTTTTACAATAATCATGGCATCGATTACTGCGGGATCAGGATATCCTTGTTTGAGATCGAAAACAGCCAACCTGTATTCATTACGCAGGCTTTCTCCCAAATCATTCACTTTTAAATCAACAGGCTCTCCGTTTCCTACGAGGTAGGCAATAGTGGGTATGGTTTTCCGGGTAAGCTTTTCAATAGCATTGGCAAATTTGTATTCCAGTAATGCTTCTGCTGCATTTCGGGTGGCTTCTTTATCTTCCTGGGGCTCTACATCGTTCATTACATTGTACTGCCGGAATATTTTCCTGCTACTTCGCAAATCAACAGCAAGCGGTTTTCTGTTTCCATATACCACCAAGGCAGATGGCACAATCAGTTGTGCGGTTGACTTATCAGTACTGGTAACTTCACTGCGTTCAAATACCACACCCAGTCGCGCGAGGCTGTCGTATAAAATGGCTTTTGCCGTATCGTTCACAATATCCTCACCGGGCTTTTCAAATGATACACGAACAAGATTGCCTGATATGGAGGTAAACTCGTCCAGCAGTTCTGCAGTTGCCACAGATAGTTTCTTATAATCGGCAGGCAGTTCACCCGTAAGAAATACTTTTATTTCAATAACCGAATCGAGGTTAGTAAGGAGTTGTTTGGTAGGATTGGTAAGACTGTATCTTTTATCGGCAGTAAGATCGGCCCTGAAGCCAATATCTGCTGAAAGAAATATCACCACTAATAATAAAGTGAGTAAACCTAACCAGCCATATTTATGCTGCAATAATTTCTGCATGGTTTATCGTTTCAACAGGTTTCTTTGGGTAAGAAATAAGAAGAAGCTGATCAGTCCTCCAAAATATACCAGATCACTGATGCGTATTACACCTCTGCTGATGCTGCGGTAATGAAAATTAATACCCATCATTTCAAGGTAATAATCTACTCCGCCACTGAAAAAGGATAGCTTACTTATCGCATCAAAACCATTGTACAAAAGAAAGCAAACAAATGCGCCGGCTATAAATGCAACTACCGTATTATTGGTATAGCTGCTGGCACAAATGCCGATGGCAGTAAAAACAGCGCCTAATAACAGTAATCCGATATAGCTGCCAATAGTGGCGCCAATATCAATACCACCTGTTACACTAAGCGCCTGAACCGAAAAAGCATAGATAACTGTTGGTAGTATGGCACAGAAAACAATGATAAGGCAGCCGAGAAACTTACCCGAAACAAGCTGTGCAGGTGTAAGCGGCAGTGTTCTCAATATTTCAAAATTACCCAGTCTGTATTCGTCGGCAAAGCTCCTCATGGTAATGGTGGGTACAATGAATAAAAGTATCCATGGTGTAAGGCTAAAAAAACCACCAAGGCTGGCATAGCCAAACTCGAGTATGCTGGTATCGGGGAAAACAAATAACATGAGTCCGTTGATCAGCAGAAATACTGCCAGAGCAATATAACCTGTAAGGCTGCTGAAAAACTGTTGCCATTCTTTTTTACAGATGATCCACATAAGTATCAAAACTAAATGTTCTGGGCCATACGATTACCGTTCCTGTATATTTTATGTGTTCTTTATGGAATCATCCGCCGGATGCATCCTATTAAAAACAGCTGTATGAAATTAAAATTAACACTCCTGCTCATATGCTTATTAGGTGTAGGCTTATTAACAAGGGCGCAGAAGAAACCGGCAAAGCCAAATAGTACCGAAAAAGTAATGGTAGCAGAGGGCAAGGATGCTATCCCTGTTACGGTAAAAAGTAATAAAAAATCTAAAGTACCACCACCTCCCCCACCGCCGAAGGTTCAGGAACCGCCAGTTGTTGTTCATAAGCCGGAACAACCTGCGCCACCGCCACCCCCGGAAAAAATGAAAATTAAAGTGAATAAATATATTCCGCCACCACCCCCACCGCCAGCAAAACCAAGGGTACCGGCCAAAGCAACTGTACCGGATGCACCAGCTGTACCCGACAGCGTTTAGGCATTTGTTTCTACAAGTGCTGTTGGTTTTTGGAAAAAAGCCCGGATGGACCGGGCTTTTTTGATGCCTATTAAGTCCCTTCCAGGCGAAAAAGCATGCCTGATAATTTTTGATACTCCTGTTCAAAAGATTGATCCGCATGGTGTGCTTCCTGATTAGCGATATACCGTTTCAAACTTTCCACTGCCGATTTACCAACCGAGGCCACAAAATAATCCGACTGCCAAACAAGGTATACATACTTGTATTTTAGGTTAAACCATCGTGCCGATTCACCTTTAATCAATTTAATCACTCCATCTATCGTTTGTCCTGCTCTCAGCTTCACCAGGCAATGCAAATGATCCATATGCCCATCAATACAGACTATATGAATATTTTGACTGTATGCATAATGTCTGATATGATTGATCAATGACTGTTTAACAGGTGGTGTTAATATGGGATTTCTGTATTTGGTACTCCACACATAATGCAGGAAAACAATTGAATAAGGCATGGCAAAAATTTGCCAACAAAATCGGGGTTTCTGGCTAAGTATTTCTACGGAATCTTGTGGCGGTGTGCTTGATTCGCTTTGTGTTCTGAAGAATGAATATGCTTAAGAGTTTCATACATATCATAAAACACTCTTGCCAATGGGTCGCCGGACTGAAGTCCGGCGCTGGGTTTCTTTCTCCTGATTTCCAACAGCTCCCATTTTATCCGACTACCGAAAACATAAAACATAAATTCCTTGCTCCGGACTTTAGTCCGGAGAATAAAAAGCAATCCGACACCTTATTTCTTTTCGCCGGACTGAAGTCCGGCGCTGGGTTTCTTTTCCTGATTTCCAACAGCTCCCATTTTATCCGACTACCGAAAACATAAAACATAAATTCCTTGCTCCGGACTTCAGTCCGGAGAATAAAAAGCCGGAGCCTGCATTCTACTAATACACGCTATAAATAAAGAAAGCCCGGTATTATTCCCGGGCTTTCTGCATATAATCTGTTTTATCAGCAAAAATTCTATACCGCAAAACTCTCCCCACATCCGCAACTTCTGCTGGCATTAGGGTTATTGAAATAAAACCCTTTACCATTCAATCCATCGGAGAAATCGAGTTCCGTATTAACCAGGTATAAAAAGCTTTTCAGATCGGTTACCACTTTTACTCCATTGTCTTCAAAAACCTGATCCATGGGTTTGATTTCATTATCGAAATCAAGCTTATAGCTTAATCCGGAACAACCTCCTCCTACAACACCTACACGTAGAAAATAAGAAGTATCTCCTGATACGCCTGCTTCCTCCATCAGTTGCTGCACTTTCTTCTTAGCCTTGTCGCTTACGTATATGCTGTTCTCTGTTGCTACCATTTCGCTAATAGTTAATGGTTTATCACTAATGGAAATACCATTCGTTTTTTAAATACTAGTGTACTCCCTTCTCTTCAAAAACCAACTCTTCCAATCCGTTCTTTTTACGGTAGTCGTTGATAGCGGCTTTGATAGCATCTTCAGCCAATACAGAGCAGTGAATTTTCACCGGTGGAAGATTCAGTTCTTCCACCAGATCCATATTGTCAATCTGTACAGCCTGATCAACAGTCTTACCTTTCAGCCATTCTGTTGCCAGTGATGATGATGCGATTGCTGAACCGCAACCAAAGGTTTTGAATTTAGCATCGGTAATAACACCGGTAGCATCGTCTACCTCAATCTGAAGACGCATAACGTCTCCACACTCAGGTGCACCTACGAGACCAGTGCCTACATTTGTTTTTGCCTTATCGAGCGTACCCACATTCTTGGGGTTATTGTAATGATCGATTACTTTTTCTGAATATGCCATGGTTGAATTAATTTGGAAATTTGTGAATTTGGAAATTTGGAAATGGTAGAATCTTATAATCAGAAAGACCACTTTAGTATTTGGTCACTCTCATTTTCAAATTTCCAAATTTTCAAATTGTTTAATTATTAATGGTGTGCCCACTCTATACTGTTCAGGTCTATACCTTCTTTGAACATTTCCCAGAGCGGACTCATTTCTCTTAGTTTTAAAACAGTTTCACTTACCGCTTTAATGGTATAGTCAATCTGTTCTTCGGTAGTAAACCTGCCCAATCCGAAACGCAGCGAACTGTGTGCCAGATCATCACCCAGACCCAATGCTTTTAACACATAGCTGGGTTCGAGTGAAGCAGATGTACAGGCTGATCCTGATGAAAGTGCGATGCTTTTATTAAAGCCCATCATCAATCCCTCACCTTCCACATATTTAAAAGAAATATTGCTTACATGTGGTAAACGGTGCTCACGGCTTCCGTTTACATAGGCTTCTTCCAGCTGTAACAGTGCCGTTTCCAGCTTGTCGCGGAGCTTGCTGAGTCTGGCAGCATCATCAGCCATTTCCAGTCTTGCCAGTTCACAGGCTTTACCAAAACCAACAATACCCGGTACATTCAAAGTACCACTACGCATACCTCTTTCATGTCCGCCACCGTCCATCTGCGCAGTTACTTTTACCCTCGGATTTTTTCTGCGTACATATAATGCACCTACGCCTTTGGGACCGTACATTTTGTGTCCGGTAAATGCCATGATATCGATACCATCTTTATTAACGTCTACAGGTATTTTACCTACTGCCTGTGTACCATCTGTAAAGAACAGTACACCATGCTTGCGGGCAATGGCACTGATTTCTTTTACCGGTTGCACAACCCCTATTTCATTATTGGCATACATGATGGCAATCAGAATGGTGGTTGGCTTAATGGCAGCTTCGAGTTCTTTCAGGTCAATCAGACCTTCCGGATTTACTTCCAGGTAAGTTACCTCACCACCCAGGCGCTCAATATGTTTACAGGTATCCAGTACTGCTTTATGTTCTGTAGTACAGGTAATGATATGGTTACCTTTGCTGGCATACATTTCATACACACCTTTAATACCCAGGTTATCCCCTTCTGTAGCACCTGAGGTAAAGATGATTTCCTTAGGATCGGCGCCAATCAGTTTGGCTACCTGCTCACGTGCATAATCAACGGCTTCTTCCGCCTGCCATCCAAAAGGGTGGTTACGGCTTGCGGCATTGCCAAAATGCTCGGTAAAATAAGGTATCATCGCTTCCAGCACACGGGGATCCATGGGTGTGGTGGCATTGTTGTCGAGGTAAATTGGTAATTTCAACATAGTGCACAGAAATTTGCTTGCTTCTAAATACAAAAATACGTTAATCGGTTTATACTTGCGGAACCGAAAACCGCTTCCGACGGCTTTTTTTCACAAATCGAAAGCCTGAATATTAAACAAAGAATTATGCTAAAAGTTGAACATATTGGTCTGGCCGTTAAAAATTTTGCAGACGCCATCCCCTTATATGAGAAATTATTGTCAACCACCTGCTATAAAACCGAAATGGTAGCCTCAGAAAAGGTGAATACTGCCTTTTTTCAGGTGGGGGAAACCAAAATTGAATTGCTCGAAAGCACTGATTCTGATGGCGTTATCGCCAAATTTATTGAGAAAAAGGGCGAAGGCATGCACCATATTGCCTTCGAAGTAGCTGATATTGAAGCTGAAATGGCCCGTTTAAAAGCAGAAGGCTTCCAATTACTCAACGAAACCCCCAAAAAAGGAGCCGATAACAAACTGGTCTGCTTTCTCCACCCCAAAGGAACCGGTGGGGTGTTGATTGAACTTTGTCAGGAAGCAATAGAAACAGAGAAATAAGGAATAAGGAACATGAAATAAGAAAGTAATTATCCTTCCTGATTTCTTATTTCATGTTCCTTATTTCTCTGTTTCTATTGCAGCCCCAGCTTTTCTACCGCGGCCTGTGCGGCTACCTGGGAAGCGTCTTTTTTGTTGTAGCCTTTGCCGATAGACAGTAGCTGTCCGTCGAGCATAATGTGGATGGTGAAGAGACGGCGTGAGCCCTCCATTTTTTCATCAGCGAGATCAAAGGAAAGTGTACGGCCATTTTTACTGGCCCAGCCAATCAGTTTGTTTTTCAGGTTAATATCAATGGCTTCCAGATCGTCCACAAACATATGTGGTATCACAATCTGCTTCAGTACCCAGTGTTGGGTTTTGGCATAACCTTTATCAAGATAAACAGCACCTACTACAGCTTCCAGTGTATTTCCAAAAATCTGGCTGCCTTTGAGTGAACTGTCGAATTTGTTGTAAAAAGTAAGTTTACGCAAACCCATTTTCAGGGCTATATCATTGAGTTGCTGGCGGTTTACCATCTTACTGCGCATTTCGGTAAGAAAGCCTTCGCCTTTGTAGGGGTAGCGTTTAAAAAGATAGTCGGCCACTACCGCACTCAATACGGCATCGCCCAGGTATTCGAGGCGCTCATTGTTTTCTTCGGGTGTATCTTTTACAGAGCGGTGGCTGAGGGCTGTTCGGTAGATAAGCAGGTTGCCGGGTTTTAAACCCAGTACATTTTTCAACTGTGCCTCAAAAGAAGCATCGGGTGATTTAGATGAAAAAAGTCGCTTTAAAAACTGCACAAGCTTAGGCTGAATATTTTTTCACAATAACGCAGGCATTATGTCCGCCGAAACCGAATGTATTGCTCAAAGCAGCACGTACGGTTCTTTTCTGTGCCTTGTTAAAAGTGAAGTTTAATTTGGGATCCAGTTCAGGATCATCGGTGAAATGGTTAATGGTGGGCGGCACAATATCATGTATCACGCTCTGTATACAAGCGATGGCCTCAATAACACCGGCAGCACCCAGACAGTGACCTGTCATAGACTTGGTAGCACTGATATTAAGGTTGTAGGCATGCTCACCAAATACTTCTGTAATGGCTTTGGCTTCTGCGCCATCGCCCAGTGGTGTTGAGGTTCCGTGGGTATTGATATAATCAATTTCATCCGGACGCATACCTGCATCTTTCAATGCGGCCAGCATTACATTACGGGCACCCAACCCTTCGGGATGGGGGGCCGTAAGATGATAAGCATCGGCAGTAGCACCGCCACCTGCTATCTCACAATAAATTTTGGCACCACGCTTAATAGCATGTTCATATTCTTCCAGTACCAGTACACCGGCAGCTTCTCCCATTACAAAACCATCACGGTCTTTATCGTAAGGGCGGCTGGCGGTTTTAGGATCGTCGTTGCGTTCGCTCATGGCTTTCATGGCATTGAAACCACCCAGGCCAGCTTCGCTGATAACGGCTTCTGATCCACCGGATAAAACGATATCGGCCTTACCTAAACGGATGGTGTCCAGTGCACTGATAATACCATTG
The DNA here is from genome assembly GCF_004361915.1 of Sediminibacterium goheungense. Classification (GTDB taxonomy): domain Bacteria; phylum Bacteroidota; class Bacteroidia; order Chitinophagales; family Chitinophagaceae; genus Sediminibacterium; species Sediminibacterium goheungense. The sequence goes on from NZ_SNWP01000010.1 coordinate 939,130, forward strand.
GTACTCGATGCGCAGGCACTTACCACTGCGTAGTTAGGACCGCGGAAACCATGACGCATCGATATCTGACCTGCGGCGATATCGAGGATCATTTTGGGAATAAAGAAGGGATTGAAACGGGGCGTACCGTCACCTTTTGCAAAGTTGATCACTTCCTCCTGAAAAGTGGTAAGTCCACCAATACCACTGGCGAAGATGACCCCTACACGGTCAATGTCTACGTTTTCTTTGGAGATGCCTGCGTCGGCCACGGCCATATCACTGGCTACGAGGGCCAGCTGCGCAAAGCGGTCCATTTTACGGGCTTCTTTGCGGTCCATAAACTGGGTAGGATCGAATCCTTTGATTTCGCAGGCAAAACGGGTTTTGAATTTAGAGGCATCAAATAAAGTAATGTTATCTGCGCCGGATACACCATTGAGTAACGCCGTCCAGTAGTCTTCTAAATTATTACCTAACGGAGTGAGGGTGCCAATGCCGGTTACAACAACGCGCTTTAATTCCATGTTCAAAACCTGTTTAAGTGAGCATCCGCCTTTTGTGGCCGAAGCCGCAGAAAGGCGGATGCATAAATTATTCCTTCAATAAAATTAATTCTTACTTGGCATGTTCTTCCAGGTAAGCAACAGCCTGACCAACTGTAGTGATGGTTTCTGCCTGCTCATCAGGAATAGAGATGTTGAATTCTTTTTCGAATTCCATAATCAACTCAACGGTATCCAGTGAATCGGCACCGAGGTCGTTAGTGAAAGAAGCCTCATTGGTAACCTCAGCTTCATCTACCCCTAACTTGTCAACTATGATTTTCTTAACTCTTGTTGCGATGTCTGACATTGTAAAAAGTTTTTGTTACAGCCGCAAAAATATACTTTTTGTTAAATAAGCAATCTTTTCGGCCATATTTGTTTCCACAGGCTACAATAGGCCAATGATGCCCAAAGCAGATAGGCTCAGGAAGTGCGGAAGACGGGAAGTCAGAAAGTCCGGAAGTATTGTTATGGAAAGTGGATTTTTCCTGTTTTCAGGCTATGAAAAGTACTTTTTCATCTTCCGGACTTCGGACTATCCGACTTCCGGACTTAAGGCCAAATATTAAAAATGATTCCTATCTTGTACGTCCTATTCCCCCGACTATGGCATTAAAACTCATCGACCACGGATCCAAAGAGTACCAGCAGATGGTAGAATTGCGCTATCAGATACTCCGTAAACCCCTCGGACTCAGTTTTACCATGGAGGAACTGGAAAAAGAGAAAAATGATATCCTGATCGGCTGTTTTGATGAGGAAAAGCTGGAAGGCTGCTGTATGCTGATGGAAGAAGGAGAAAAAACCGTTCGTCTGAGGCAAATGGCCGTTTTATCGGGTTTGCAGGGAAAAGGTATTGGCCGGGTATTGATGATGTTTGCCGAAAATATTGCCCGTGACCGTGGTTACAAGCGCCTCACCATGCACGCCCGCGGCACCGCCGTTGGCTTCTACGAAAAACAGGGCTATAATATCTGCAGCGAAGAATTCTTCGAAGTAACCATACCGCATTATGTAATGGAGAAACAGCTTTGAGAACAGAGGAATAAGGAATATGAAATATGAAATCAGGAAGTAAACTCCCTTTCTTATTCCCTTTCTCATTCCTTATTTCTTATTCCTTATTTCTTATTCCTTATTTTTCATCGGTCTCCAATCTTCTTCCTCAACAACCCCCGCAGATCGTGGCGGAATTCGTCGCCCATGTTTTCTTTGGGTACAAGGAAGAAGGATTTACTGTCGAAATAGAGATGGAAAAAATGCGGGCTCTCAAAAAAGCGGGAAAATTTGTTCCAGTCCCAGTCTACATAACCCCGTTCATTTTCAAGGCGTATGGCCGATTCATTAAAATCGATGATAAAACTGTCTTGAAAAGTGGCCGCTTTACGGTAAATATTATTGGGAAGAAAATACCAGAAAGATGCCATCAGCATGATCCAGATAAAAGAGCCCAGCAAAAAAGGTTCTGGCCGGATCTTCTTCATATAAAAAAGTACAGCCGCCGCAATGGCAAATACATTTACCAGCACCATTAATACCCTGATCTCAGGTTTCTGTACAAAGTGATACCGAAGTGCCTGAATGACTTTCTTTTTATCGTAGGAAAAACTGACTTGCATGGAACAAAGATAGGAAGCAATAGCTGATGTCAGATGGCTGATGTCTGATTTGATCAAGTCGACCCTGGATGAAAATCAGGTATAAATACGGTAAAAAAAGTCGGTTTGAATTTGCATCTTGCCTGATTGATTTTTTAATCAGGTTTATGGTTTTATACCGTGCTGTTTCCACTGCTGAAAAAGATGATATACAAATCCATAAACAATTCCGCACCCAAATCAATACGCTTGAGGCAAAGCAATTCTTTAGCAGTGAAGTAGCTGTATCAGAGTACGTTGCAGCTTCTGTTAAGCGCAATTTCATCCCTCCTTATACATATATACTCACTGTATCGATTAACGAGCAGTGTTTTCTGCACGTAACACATAACCGACAGGAATTAGACGGCCATGATGCCATTAGCATTGACCAGCAACATTTATCCCTTTTCAACAAATTTGTTATCTTTATAGAACCAAATGTTATCGAAGACAGCCTATAATATCAAAGCAAAAATTTCTCTTTTGCCTACCCGTCTGGGCGGAAGACAAAATCCTGTTGCTACAGGTTACAGACCTGCTTTGGCATTTAATACAGCGCAACATTATTCTGGCGAGATAGAATTACTTGACCAGCCACAATTAAAACCCGGAGATTCGGGTACTGTATTTATTCGTCTAATTCCAGCCAAACATATTCGCAAAAACCTGAAATCCAATGATGCCTTTACTTTACATGAAGGAAGCAAAGCCATTGGATCGGGTATAATTGTGAGCGCGGAGATAGTGAGTAGTGAGTAGTGAGTAAGCATGTTTCAATTCATCATTATTCGCCGTAGATCAAACGCCCCCATTGATTAAGCGGTATTATGTAAAATATTTCCATGACTTCCGAAGAGAGAAAAACAGCCCTTGAGAAGGAATACAATATTGTACAGGCTACCCTTACTTACCTCATAGGTTTGCATGGCCGTACTATTGTGTATGATGGTGATGATATGATTGGACATTATTACCGGCAGGAAAAACAAAAAGCGGAGAAATATTACCAGGAACGTAAACGCAGCAGGTTGCAGGTACAACTGAAAAAACTCACAAAATCATTGGAATCTTCCATGGATTTCAACTACGCCATTTTTATTAAAGAACAAACCGGTTACGCCATTGATATATTCGAAGAACTTACAAAAGATATTCAGCAGCTAATCAGTCAGGATGAAATACTGAGCCGTGAACAATGGCGCAAAGCGGGTAGTATGCTGGAGTTTTGCAAAAGAACCCATGCAGACAACACTACCATAGAAAAAATCAGCCAACTCCTGCAGGCTTATACACAAAAACACCTGGAAGAACTTACCTCTAAAACAAAAAATCAACGAACAGAAGTCATCAACCGATCATCGCTAAGCGAGAATATTGAATTATTTGAAGTTCGGATATCCACCGGACCAAAACCAAAGCATGATAAAGAATGGGTAATACCATCGCCGGATCAAACACTCAAAATCCATATCAACCAACTGGCTTATGGTAAGTCTGCCAACACTTATGTAAATATTCGTTTTCCGAAAGCAGACGGAACCTTGTACGCCACCAGGGGTATTCATGAAATTGAAGCCTACTGGAAAGACAATACAACGGTTGTAATCCGTACCACCTCGAACCATGAAACCTTATACGCCTACAAAAAAGTAGAAAGCTTCGACAACATCATTCACATCGAATACCACCCTCTTAACCCTATTCACCATTGACCATTCACCATTGACCATTCACTACTCCCTACACTTTCACCATCTCCCTTCTCTTCCCAATCAGGAAATGCATCACCAGCCAGCCGGCGAGGTAGGCAAAACCGCAGATAAAGAACATGATGTAGTAGGCAATTTCAATTTTATCGATACTGCGGTAGTACACAAACATATTTTTCTGTACAAAGAGCGACAACAATATACCACCCAGTGAACCAAACATACCACCGATACCTGTGATAGAGGCAATGGCTTTTTTGGGAAACACATCACTCACCGTGGTAAAAATATTGGCACTCCATGCCTGGTGGGCTGCTGCTGCTAAACCAATGATCAGTACTGCCAGCCACATGTTGATGCTACCTAACAATTGTGCGAATACAATCGGCAATACACAGAATGCAAAAATGAGCATCGATGTTTTTCTGGCTTTGTGGACGGTCCATCCGTTTTTAATGAAACGCAGTGGTATCCATCCACCCAATATACTTCCTACGGTAGATATGGTGTATACCAGTGCAACCGGTATGGCAATCTGCGTTTTGGTTAAGCCATACTCGCCTTCCAGAAAATCAGGTAACCAGAACAGATAGAACCACCAGATAGGATCGGTTAACAATTTACCAATAGCAAAGGCCCAGGTTTGTCTGAAGCCCAGCAGTTTGAACCAGGATACTTTTTCGGCAGGTTCATCAGTTACTTCCTGTACTTCATCTTTATCGCTATGGATATATTCAAATTCAGCCTGTGATAATTTTTTGTGCTTGCGAGGTACTTCATATAGGAGGAACCAGAATATTAGCCAGATAAATCCAATAAGACCGGTAAGAATAAAGGCCCATTTCCAACCCCACTCTGCCGCAATAAAAGGAACAGTTAAGGGTGCAATGATAGCACCAAAATTGGCGCCTGAATTAAAGATACCTGTTGCCAGTGCCCTTTCTTTTTTAGGAAACCATTCTGCCACACTTTTAATGGCCGCAGGAAAATTTCCGGCTTCGGTTACACCAAGAAAAGAACGTACCACCGCAAAACTGAATACACTGGAGGCGAATGCATGGCATACCGCAGCCAGGCTCCACAAACCAGTAGCCAGTGCATAACCGAGTTTGGTGCCGAGTTTATCAATAAGTCTGCCGGCCCCCAGCATACCAAATGCATAAAACAGTTTAAACGCTATTTCAATATTGGCATAGTCTGCATCGTTCCAGTTTAACTCTGCGGAGAGTGTCGATTTCAACAGACTGATTACCTGCCGATCGAGATAGTTAATCGTTGTGGCGAAAAAAATCAGTGAACAGATGGTCCACCTGTATTTTCCTATGGCTGCATTCATGGCTATCGTTTAATTCGTTGAAGTGTATCGAGTACCTTTTTGGTTTGCCCGCTAATGGTTGTATAGTCTTTTTGATCGAGTAATGTTCTGGTGATCAGTTTGCTACCCATACCCACCGCTTTTACACCGGCACTAAACCATGCCTGTATATTGGCTTCCTCCAACTCAACCCCACCCGTAGGCATAAAAGCAATACCCGGAAACAATTCTTTAATAGCCGATACAAAGCCAGGTCCTAATAAATTACCCGGAAACAGTTTTATAAACTTTGCACCCAGCTGTTCTGCCACCATAATTTCAGAAGACGTCATACAACCTGGCACCCACAATTTACCTTTTTCATGTACATAGTTGGCCACTTCGGGTATCATGCCCGGACAAATTATAAAGTCAGCACCTGCATCTATAAATGCTTTGGCATGATCAACCGTTTTTATGGTACCGATACCCAGTAGCATATCCGGCATATCAACCGCTCTTTGTGCAAGCAGGTGTTTGAAATTCGTCAGTGCATTTTCACCACGGTTGGTATATTCAATTACACGAATACCTGCCTGGTATAAAGCTTTGGCTACTTCGAGCGTAACCGTTGCATCATCGTGATAATATAGAGGCAGCATACCCTGTGATGTAATGGCCCGTATAATTTGCTGGTTATCCATTTTGTGCAATGATATTTTTAACTGTGGTTACTGAATTCGATGTAGTGTCGCCCTTCTCCTGCAATTTACCAAATGCGGCAGCAGCAGCATAATTAATCGTCTCTTCATCTGTATAATTACGCAAGGCCGAGTGAATAAGCCCTGCCATAAAACAATCGCCACTACCCACTTTATCTATCACCGTATCGGTAAGAAATGTTTTAGAAACCGTTTGTACCATGCCTTTATTGAGTACGGCAAAATACCGGATACCTGCATCTTTATCAAAACGAAATGTATTGGCTACGGTGATGCAGGAAGGATATTGCTGCATAATAGCTTCCGCTGTTTTGGCCGCGTGTTCCGCATAGGCTTCCGCATCAATCAGATCCGGATGCAATGGAATACCCAATAAAGTATTGGCTGCCCAGATATTGCCCATCACCAGGTTGCAATAAGGTAATAATGTCTTCATCACTTCCTGTGGATTTTTTCCATACTTCCACAACAGGGCACGATAATTAAGGTCTACCGAGACAGGAATCTTTTTTGCCTGTGCCGCTTTCAACACTTCCAGACAAAGTTCTGCAGCTGATGCGCTCACCGCTGGTGCAATGGCACTGAAATGCAGCCACTGTACATCCGCTAATACTTCATCCCAGTTTACCAGGCCTGTTCCCAGTGTGGCAAAAGAAGAACCGGCACGGTCGAAAACCGTACCTGCATTTTTCATATCAGTTCCCTGCTGCAGGTAATACAAACCAATGCGGTTACCGGAATAATGTACGGCTGATGTATCAATATTCTTTTTAGCGAGATAGTTGGCGATATCTTTCGATAATGCATTGTCGGGCATGGCGGTAAAATATTTTACCGGATGGCCCCATACTGCCAGTGCCGTTGCCGCATTCAATTCTGCACCCCCCATAAAAACAGGCATTTGGTTTTGTTCCAGCCATTGCCCGTTGGCTGCTGGTGACAGCCGCAATAATATCTCTCCGAAACACAATACTTTTTTCATAGTTGCTTCTTACCTGATTTCAGCAATGGCCACTGGGTCCATATCCGTAAATGTATAATTCTCTCCTGCCATTCCCCAAATAAATCCATAGTTGGATGAACCCGCTCCAAAATGCATGGACCATGGTGGCGATATCACAGCTTCCTGATTGGCCATCAGTATATGTCTGGTTTCAGTAGGCTGACCCATAAAATGAAATACCCTGTGCTGTTCGGGTACATCAAAATAAAAATACACTTCCATTCTGCGGGTATGGGTATGTGGAGGAACGGAGTTCCATACACTGCCCTCATTCAGCACCGTAAGCCCCATCACCAGCTGGCAGCTTTGTATGCCTTCCTGATGAATGTATTTGTAGATGGTTCTTTGATTAGACGTAGCCACTTCCCCCATCTTCACCGGCGAAGCTTCTTCCTTGGTCATACTTCTGTTTGGGTAAGTATGGTGTGCCGGTGCCGATAATAAAAAGAAAACAGCAGGACTTGACAGATCAGCCGTTTGAAAGCTTACTTCTTTTGTACCCTTACCCAGATATAATGCATCCAGTTTATTCAATGTATAAGTAATACCATCTGCTACCACCGTACCAGCACCACCAGTATTGATAATACCCAGCTCTCTTCTCTCCAGAAAATAATCTGCACGCAATTCTGCTTCATTCGGTAATACCAGCGATTTTGCAACTGGCTTCGCACCACCAATAATCACACGGTCGTAATGCGAGTATACCAGCTTCAGCTGATCATCCTGCATCAGTTCACCCACATGAAAATTTTCACGAAGCGACGCAGTATCCATACCCTTCACTTCATTCGGACTGTTTTGAAAACGTATTTCCATCATTTATGATTTATTCATTTGGTTATTGTGAGAAGCTGTGAGTAGTGAGTAGTCAGTAGTGAGTAAAACGCTCCACTCACTACTGACTACTCACTACTCACTTCCCCTCAAATCCTACATCAAAAATCTGACATCTGCCATCTGAGATCTACCATCACCGCCCCATCCATCCGCCATCTACAGTAACAATGGTTCCGTTTACATAGTCTGATGCTGCGGAGGCGAGAAACACGGTGGGTCCCTTGAAATCTTCAGGCTGCCCCCATCTTCCTGCCGGTATTCTGGCAAGTATCGATGCACTTCTTTCTGCATCTTCTCTTAATGCTGCTGTATTGTCAGTGGCAATATAACCCGGCGCAATTCCATTTACCTGTATCCCTTTTCCTGCCCATTCATTGGCCAGCGCTTTTATTAAACTACTAAGCGCACCTTTACTGGCCGCATAACCCGGTACATTGATACCGCCCTGAAAACTTAACAAAGAGCAGGTGAAAATAATTTTTCCCGTTCCCCTTGTCAGCATCTGCTTGCCGATTTCTCTTGACAATATAAATGGTGCATCCAGGTTAATCGACATTACCTTGTCCCAGTATTCATCCGGGTGCTCTGCTGCGGGTTTGCGCATGATGGTACCCGCATTATTGACTAAGATGTCCGGAATCGGATGAATAGACTGGATAGTTTTGAGGAATTGATAGATGCTATCGCGATTTGACAGATCGGCCTGGTAGGCGTTGAATTTTCTGCCGAGTGACCTTACTTCTTTTTCTATCTCACTCCCTTCCGGTTCAATAGAACCGGATACACCGATGATATCGGCACCAGCTTCAGCGAGACCCAGGGCCATTCCTTTACCAATGCCTTTATTACAGCCTGTAACCAATGCCAGCTTACCTGTAAGATCAAATGACTGCATATCAGAAAATATATTTGGTGCTCAGGAAATTAGATTCGTGTGTGGTTACGATATCATTGATGAGTCGTCTGTTTTCATCCGTAAGTTTTGCAGCTACCAGTGAACGGATAGAGAATGAACGAAGGGCATCTACTACCGATAAAGTACCTTCTGCACTATCTTTTCTACCCGTAAACGGAAATACATCCGGTCCGCGCTGACACTGACAATTGATATTTACCCTGCTCACCTGATTCACCAACGGATCAATCAGCGAAGCCAGTTCTGTTGTATCATTACTAAATAAACTCACTTGCTGCCCATGCGTAGAATCGATCAGGTATTGAATAGGTTCATCAATATCATCAAAAGGCACAACAGGAATCAATGGACCAAACTGTTCTTCCCTGTACAATTTCATTTTATCATTAACAGGGTAAAGTACAGCAGGGTACACAAATGACTCATACTGTTTACCACCATTTTCATTCATCACTTTAGCACCATGCTGTAATGCATCATCAATACACTCCTGCAGGTAAGCTGGCTTATGCGGTTCAGGCAATGGTGTAAGCATGACACCACTCTCCCAGGGCATACCAAATTTCAAAGTACCCACTGCTTCACTCAGTTGCTGCGTAAATTGTTCGGCCAGACTGCGGTGCACAAATACAATTTTCAGTGCCGTACATCGCTGACCATTAAAACTTAAACTACCCAATACCGTTTCCTGTACCGCTAGTTTGAGATCTGCATTTTTAGTGATAACCGCTGCATTCTTTGCATCCAGTCCGAGTATGGCCCTTAACCTGTTTACTTTGGGATGCAGCTTTTTTAGTTCATTGGCTACTTTACTGGAACCAATCAGTGTAAGCACATTTACTTTGCCCGATTGCATAAGACTCGGCACAATCGTATGTCCACGACCATAAATGGTATTCACCACGCCTTTCGGAAAACATTCCCTGAAAGCTTCCAGTAAAGGATAATGCAGGAGCGTGCCGTGTTTGGGAGGTTTGAACAATAAAGTATTACCCATGATAATCGCAGGTATCAGTGTGGTAAAGGTTTCATTCAATGGATAATTGAAGGGTCCCATACACAATACTACACCCAAGGGTGAGCGGCGTATCTGTGCTGCAATGCCCTGCTCAATCGTAAATCTTGAAGAGTCTCTGTCCAAATCTTTTAAAGCATCAATGGTAGCATAGATATACTCCACCGTGCGGTCAAATTCTTTTACTGAATCACTCCACGACTTACCGATTTCCCACATAATCAGTTTGGCCACCATCTCTTTCTGCTCGAGCATCCGTTTCACGAATTTCTCTACACATTCAATACGCTGTGCCACACTCATGGTGGGCCATTGACCGCGACCATTATTATAAGCCTTCACTGCGGCTTCGAGTGCTTCATTGGCTTCCTTTTCTGTACATACAGGATAAGTACCAATCAGTTTTCGTTTCAGTCCATCGGCTGTTTGTATACAGATGGGTGAATACACTTCATGGATACTACCGTTCCATGTTTTCATTTCTCCGTCTGATAAATAAGAACGCTGGTGCAGCTCTTCAGGGAGCTGGTATTGCTGAGGAATCGCTGTTTCCTCAACAAATAGTTGATTCAATTTTGTTTGAAAGTCCATTCGGTTGTTGCTTGCTTTAAGGAAAAAATTCTGTGTGTTTCTGTGTCTTCTGTGACAATAAATAAAAATTTATATAGCCACTGAAGACACAGAGGAACACAGAAAAAATTATGATGTTTGCGGGATAATACCCTGCCAGCCAAAATATTGTTGTGCGTTACGATAGCAAATATCTTTTACCACTTTACCCACCCATTCCATATCGGCAGGTATTTCACCTCTTTCTATTTCTTCACCAAATAAATTACAGAGCAATCTTCTGAAATACTCATGTCTCGGAAAAGAAAGAAAACTACGTGAGTCAGTTAGCATACCCACAAAACGGCTCAGCAGACCCATGTTTGATAAGGCGTTCATCTGTTTCACCATACCATCTTTCTGATCAAGGAACCACCAGGCTGCACCAAACTGCACTTTACCTGCTGCTGACCCATCATTGAAATTACCAATCATAGTAGCCATCAGTTCGTTATCGGCTGGGTTTAGGTTATAGATAATGGTTTTGGCCAGTTTGTTATCACTATCCAGTTTATTCAGAAAAGAAGCCAATGGTCGGCCCTGTGAAAAATCTCCGATCGAGTCCCAACCAGTATCGGGACCTAATTGCTGCAACATCCTGGAATTATTATTGCGCAATGCACCCAGGTGAAACTGTTGTACCCAACCCTTTTCCCAGTCCCACTCCGCAAAATGCACCAGCATAGCAGATTTAAATTTGCGTTGTTCTGATTCGTTCAGTGGTTTACCGGAATGAATTTTATTAAAAATGCTGTTGATCTCCGAGCCCGTAAAATCGTCTGCATAAATTTCTTCCAGTCCATGGTCAGAAACACTGCAACCTGCCGCCGCAAAAAAATCATGTCGGTTTTGCAAGGCATAGAGGAAATCATCAAAAGAAGAAACAGAAATACCAGTTACCGCTTCCAGTTGTCGGATATAACCATTGAATTTTGCCGCATCGCTCACATTCATGGCCTGGTCGGGACGGAAAGCAGGCAGGATAGGAATTTCAAATCCATCTGCTTTTATTTTGGCATGGTACTCCAGCGAATCCACAGGATCATCCGTAGTACAAACCACCGCTACATTCATTTTACGTAAAAGATTGCGTACGGTATATTCTTTTGTCTGCAGCATAGCCGTACACTGATCATATATGGCATCGGCTGTTTTTTCATTGAGAATATCTGTTATGCCGAAATAACGCTGTAATTCCAGGTGTGTCCAATGATACAAAGGGTTACGTAATGTATAAGGAACCGTAGCGGCCCATTGTTGAAATTTTTCCCTGTCGCTGGCATCACCGGTACAGAATCTTTCTTCCACACCATTGGTACGCATTGCGCGCCATTTATAGTGATCACCATATAACCATACTTCTGTAAGACTCTTAAACTGTTTGTCTTCTGCTATCTGTTGTGGCGGTAAGTGACAATGATAATCGATGATGGGCATATGCTTTGCATAGCCATGGTATAATTCCTGTGCCGTTTTATTACTCAGCAAAAAGTTTTCGTCTAAAAACTGTTTCATACGCTAATTTACTTATTTGAGACAGATCAGAGGCTCACTCCTCTTTTCCAGGGTATAAAATCGTCCTGCCCGTTTCTAACGGCGCTTACCTGTATTCTTCCGCTTGCTACTTCAATTACATAATTGAGTATGCGTTCACCTGCAGCTTCAATGGTTTCTTTTCCTTCAATAATAGTTCCTGTATTGATGTCGATGATATCGGGCATACGCTCATACAAAGCTGTATTGCTCGATAATTTTACAACAGGCGCAATCGGGTTACCTGTAGGTGTACCCAAACCGGTGGTGAATAAAACTACCGTAGCACCTGAGCCCACTTCTGCTGTGGTAGATTCTACATCATTACCCGGCGTACACAATAAATTAAGTCCGGCCTTGTTTATTTTCTCCGGGTAGTCCAACACATCGGCTACCGGAGAAGTGCCTCCTTTTTTGGCGGCACCGGCCGATTTAATGGCATCTGTTATCAACCCGTCTTTGATATTCCCTGGTGAGGGGTTCATATAAAATCCACTTCCGGCTGCTTCAGCCTGCCGGTTATAGGTTTGCATCAGCTGCATAAACCGTTGGGCAATATTCTCATTCACACAGCGATCGCTCAGTTCCTGCTCCACACCGCAGAGTTCAGGAAATTCAGAAAGTATAACACTGCCACCGAGTGCCACCAGTAAATCAGAAGTATACCCGATAGCAGGATTGGCCGAAATGCCCGAAAAACCATCAGAGCCACCACATTCCAACCCAATACAAAGCTTATTGAGTGGTGCGGGTTTTCTGGTGTTTTTGTTGGCTTCTACCAAACCGGCAAAAGTTTGTTTGATGGCTGTTGATACGAGCCTGGTTTCAGTACCCAGCTTTTGCTGTTCCAGTATAAAGAGTGGCTTTTTAAAATCTGCATCACGTTTCTGTATCTCGTCCTGCAGCATGGCTACCTGTGCATTCTGGCAACCCAGACTGAGAATGGTGGCACCTGCCACATTGGGGTGTGTGATATAACCAGCCAGTAATCCACAGAGTGTTTGTGCATCCTGTCTGATGCCACCACAACCACCATCATGTGTTAGAAACTTAATACCATCCACATTCGGAAACAAAGGCGATTTGTTATTGCCGGTTTCGACTTCTACATAATCTGTTTCCAGAATGGCCGAAGTATCTGCACCCGACTGATAAAGTTTAGTAAGATGCTGTGTAAACTGGTTGTATTTTTTTACCCTCGCATAACCCAGTTCCTCCAATAAGGCTTCACGGATCACTTCTATATTTCTGTTTTCACAAAATACCAGTGGTATTACCAGCCAGTAATTAGCCGTACCCACAGAGCCATCTGCACGATGATAACCATCAAAGGTTTTTTGCTGCCATTTAGTAATATCAGGAATATGCCATCCGGTTCTTCTTTCATGAAGACTATAAGAACCTGATGCATGGGTTATATTCTCTGTACTGATTCTCACACCTACAGGTAAATCGGTCTTTGCTTTTCCAACCAATACACCATACATGGTAATAGCATCTCCGGCTGCTATAGTCGATATTGTAAATTTATGTTTGGCAGGTATGGGTTCAAGTAAAGTATATGCCTTTTCTTTCCAAACCAGGGTTTCACCAGCTGCCAGATCCTGTAATGCTACCAACACATTATCAGCAGGATGCACCTGTATTATTTTCCCAATCTCACTCATGCTACTGATTTTTGATTTTTACTCATTACTGTCAACGAAAGAGCATAATTCTTTTCTAATTGAAAATAGTATGCTGCTACAGCAGTCATAAAATTAGAGTAACTGCTAAGATCTGCGCCCCAGATTGTTTGATCTGCGAGTATTTGCTGAATAATATCTTCGGTAGCCAATTGCTGTTTCCAGTGTTTGTATAACAGCTCCATCTTATCATCATTCAACATCATACCCTTTGCATTGCTAAAAGTGTGGTGCTGTTCCTGCTGAATGGGTTTCATAAAATGTAGATAAGCCGCAAAACCCAGTGCCATAATACTGTCACGCTGCTCTTCCGATGCATACAAAGCCTGTATTAAAGGCACATTACGCATGGCCATTTTTGAAGTGTATTGCACCGCAATATGTTCCCACTGATGATCGATATATGGATTACGAAAACGATCAAGTACCTGTTCGGCAAAAGCTTTTGCATCTTCCTTACTGATATCACCTTTTGCAACTACAGGTACAATTTCTTCCAGCATTAATAATTGAATCAGGTTAAGAAAAGCCGGATCCTGCATTGCATCTTTTACCAGTCTGAAACCCGATAAACAGGCGAGGGCACAGGTGAATGTGTGGGTACCATTCAGTAAGCGCAACTTGAGTTCCCTGAAACGGTTGATATTTTTCGCAAGTACAACACCTGCATCAACTGCAGCAAAAGATAAAAGCTGCTTCGATCTTTCCCTGTCTGTTTCTATGGCCCAGAGGCGATAGGTTTCAGACATAATCATAAGTTCATCTTTATACCCCAGTTCATTTTCTACCTGTTCCTGATCGGCTTTGGAGGGTTTACCCGGTACAATTCTATCAACCAGTGAATTACAGAAATCATTGGCACGATGCAACCAATCTATAAATGCATCTTCTGCGCCACCTAATCTCGCCAGTTCTGTAACAATGGCTTTTAGTTTAGCACCATTATCTGTAATAAGTTCTGTTGGAATAATTACCATACCCGCATCGTCGGCCCCTTTAAAATGATGGTATCGTCTCAGCAGAAAAGCCAGCAACTTACCCGGAAATGAAACCGGTACAGCAGCGCTGGCATCGGCAGTAAGGAGGGTAATACCTACTTCGGTAGTATTGGAAATAACAATCTGCATGGCAGGATTCTCAGCACATTGCAATACCGATTCCCATTGATGCGCCGCAGACAATACCCGGCTGATGGCAGCATTCACAATTATTTTTTCTTTCTTTTCACCCAACACATATCCTCTCTCCAATAAAGTATATAAACCATTTTGTGTATCAAAGGCATCCGTGCCTCCCTTATCTGTTGACTTTACCACTACTACGCGGCCATTGAATAGCCCCTGCTTATTGGCTTTGTCAATAAAATAATCCGGCAGTCCTCTTAACAATACACCGGTACCAAACTGTAATACTTTTTCCGGCAGTTGTAACAAAGACTGATCCGGCCATTCGGCTTTTCCGGATTGTAATTTTTCTATACTGGCTGCGCTCAGTTGCATGCTCACTGTTTCTTTTATTGATTAAAATATTTTTTCTTCCAGGCCGGGTATTCCTTTTGTAAAATCTTTTCTGGCCAGGTACCGTACCATGCATAACCTACCCTGCGTTCATGTTCTATTTCTGTAAGCTTATATTTTCTTACACTATCTCTGCCGGTGAAAAAGGGTTTATTATTCGGTATCTCATAAAACCTTGCCCATAACACTGCATTTGTCTGCGGCAGTATTACCCGGTCTTTTCCATTGGGCATATTGGCATCTGCAATATCCTGGTACACGTAGCCCGTAATCTTTACTGCTTCAAACCATTGAATGGCATTATCTACCGCATTTTTGATGGCTGGTGTAGGATTTGGCAAACGAATAAGAAAGGATACAATACCAGCAGACTCCATACCACTGAGCGATACGAGTTCAAATTTTCTCGCCATCTCCGGTTGCAGTGTTTTAGGATTGTACTGTGCACACCAGGCTGTGGGTTTTCCGTTTTCCAGTATCTGTGTTTTTAAAATGCAGTCAACGCCTTTTTCCACGGCCATGGATGCCTGCGGTATCAAAGAAGCATCTACTACATCAAAACCATTTTTCTTCTCTACAATATCCTGCAACACATTCAGCACATTAACCATCGCATTATCGTTATAGGTAATCTGCGCTCTGTATAAACTGGAATCGGGATAATACTGCGGCCAGCCACCCTTTGCATTTTGCGCCTTTATACAATAACGGATTCCTTTCTCCGCAGCTTTCAGGTAACGCTGATTGCCCGTTTGTTTGTAAGCATTTACCAGAAACCTGATTTCTTTGGTGGTAGCACTGTTATCAATGGTGGCATCTTTGTGGAGAGAATCTGCAAGAATCCTTTTCTTCTCTGCTTCCGATAATTGCTTTGTATAATCCACTTTCACATTATCCACCGCCTTGGGCCAACCACCCACTGCACGCTGATATACCAACATGTTCTCAGCTTGTAATACCAGGATATCCAATTGCCCCTTTCCTTTACTTCCTGATTCCTTATTCCCTTCGACTACGCTCAGGGCAGGCTTTATTTGCTTATTGCTTATTACATCTCCCACCGGCAATATTGCCAGGGGATTCCATTTTCCGGCAAATGTCCATGCTACTGTAATCATAGCAGGTGTAGGTGCGTTTTTAGCTTGCTGCAGATTGTCTTTGTGCCAGCTATAATCGCCACCTTCTCTATGGCTGTTAAAAAAGTATACGCGATGCCCCCATAAAATGGTATTCTGCGGGTTACTGGCATTCAGGTATACTGGTGCATCTGCCATATTCGATGCAAAGCGGCAATTCAGCAGATAAAACTGCGCATCACGATGGTAACGTCCCAATTTAAAACCATCATCTCCCCGGAAAGTACAGTTTACCAATACCGTTTTTGAATCTTCGTATTTAGAACCATCATGCCAGATAGCAGCAACATTGCCATGTGCCACAAACTCACAATTTTCTGCCCATGCCCATCCGCGCGGACAATAAAAATCCACCCCACCTTCCATCAAACAGTCCTTAAAATAATACATGCCCTCTTCCACGTTCCAGGGGCTCACAGTATCGCCTCCATAGGCACGGAGAATACAATTTCGCACAATCAACCGCGTAGTAGTAAAACTGCGCAATGCCATCTGGTGACTCGATCTTTTGATGGGTTTGGTGATAATACCGGTATCTGTTTTACAATCGATATAAGTATCGTTCAGGTTATCAAACCCATAACTGTTAATGATGCTCATGTTTTCGAGTACAATATCATTACCCCGCAGGTTCAATGCCGCCACTCCCCAGTCGTCCGGACTTTCGCAACGCCATACATCTCTTGAAAGAGAAATGCTGAGTATGGTTTTGTGTTTGTCTTCGCCGGCCAGTGTTATTTTATGTTTGCTGATGAATACTTTCTCTTTATAATTTCCATTCCTGATATAAATAATCCTTTGCTCATTGGCCGTATCAGGCAAACTGTTGATAGCATCCTGAATGCTCCGGTAATCACCCCCACCTTTGGCATCTACTACCAACAATACCTGTTCTGCATGCAGAACATTTGCCAGCAGCAGCAGCCATATAAGACCCATGGTTTGTATCACTGATTTTCGCAGACTCATTTCTTAGGAAGCGCATTTTGTAATAACCAGGCAGCCAATTCTCTGGCAGCGGTATAATTTTCAAAATCAGCAGGTAGTTTTCTACCATCTACATATTCATTGTACAACCAGGGATCACCCACGGCAAATACTTTTCCTTTACCATAATGCGCAGTAGCCATAATAATATAGCCCTGATCGCTTACCAGTGCCTGAGCAGGTGTTTTCAGACTCAGCGTGGCAATTTCTTTGATAAATAATCTTTCCGCTTTTTTGAAAACCGGGTTCCCTTTCGCCACCTTAATCAATCCGGTTTCATATGCATTATTCTTAACTGCATTGCGGTTGTCTTTATTGAATTGTATACCGAATGATGCAGCAAGCTCATTGAAATGATCCAGTTCGGTATTGGCAGAATCATTGGCCATCAATACCAATACACCACCCGCTTTTACCCAATCGCTGATGACTTTGGTATGTGCTGGTTTTATAAACTGCGGGTTCTCTGTTTCTTTTTGGGTGTCGGGATCCACGATAATATATACTGATGCTTTTTTCAACACATCAGCTGTGGGTGCGGTTAACAGAGAACCGGTTACGGCACCCTGGTTCCTGAACAATTGACCCCATAATGCAAAACCACTATTCATCCTGTCTTCCCAGGTATAATGAAAGGGCACTGTGTTACCCAGTTTATTTTTGCGTGTTTCATGGTTAAAGAACTGATCGAGCAACACTGTTTTACCGGCACCCGGTTTGGGTTCGGTAAGGGTTTCCATTTCAGTTGCTGCGAGTATAAAAGCACCCAATCCTTTCGGATCATCCGTAACAATGGGTTCACTGATATAATATTCAAAACTGCCATCACGGTAAGGGTTACCACCCAGACCAGCCACCTGACAAACCTTATTCAGGTGCGCTTTACCATTTTCTTCACTAACAAATGTCTTCAGTAATCCTGCATAGGCTTTTTTAGCAGTTGCCATTTCAGCAGCCGGAAGGTATCCGAGTCGGATACCTTTTGCCAGTGCATATACAAACATAGATGAGGCCGATGCTTCGAGATAATTTCCCTTAACATTACCTTTATCCAGTATCTGCCACCAAACACCTGTTTGTGGATCCTGTACTTTTTTTACCGCCGTGATATAACGTTTGAAAATATCAATCAGCACTTTTCTTTGTGGATGTGAGGCAGGAAATATTTCCAGTACATCTGCCAATGCCATTCCATACCAACCCATGGCCCTGCCCCAGAAATGGGGCGACTGTCCAGTGGTTTTATTGGCCCAGCGTTGCTCCTTACTTTCATCCCATGCATGGTATAACAAACCCGTTTTCGCATCCCGTGCATGTTGTTCCATCCAGATAAACTGGTTGGCGATATCATCAAAAGCTTCGGGCTCATTGAAACGGCTAGCATATTCTGCATAGAATGGTTCACCCATATACAATCCATCTAACCACATTTGCCAGGGGTAAATTTTCTTGTGCCAGAAACCGCCTTCTTTGGTACGTGGATGGTTCTTTAACTGTTCGCGTAATGTGACAGCTGCTTTTCGGTATTTTTCATCTTCCAGTACATCATACAGCAATAAGAGATTTCTGCCGGGCGTGATATTGTCAATATTATAATCGGTTTGCTTATAGGTTCTGATGGCTCCATCTTTGTTAACAAAAAAGTCCATACTTTTTTTAATGTAGTCGAAATAAGCACCATTACCCGTACGCAACCATACTTTTTCAATGCCTTTTAAGATCAGTCCCTGATCATATATCCATTTCGCAGGCTGTCCTGCTTTCAATGCCATACTATCGGGCCATAACTGCATTACGGTTTCTGTCATGCGTTCAGACCATGGTTTCTGTGCAGTGACGCCAGTGGTCGTCACCAGTAACAGCAGCATCGCTATGTAAACAATTCTTTTCATTTGCTTATTTCAATTCCAGTAAAGAAGCATTGGCCCCATAACGGAACTCTGTTTTGTTTTTGAAAGAAGCAGCATCCGCACCGGTAACTTTTATTTTACCATTACGGTCGCCATTAATACTCATGATCATTACCGGATTGGGCGCATAACGCAATTGGTTAAAACTGATATCGGCACTGTTCTGTAAATGTACCAGCGGTTTGGTATCGGCCGATTCAAGATACACATTGTTAAAACTGATGCCCTGTGCTTCTGTACATTCAATACCCTTATCGGTTTTCATGGTCAGGTTATTGAAGATCACATTACTCACCCGCATTTCAGGTATACCCCTTACAAATACGGCTTTAGCCGCGCCATTGCAAACAATATTGTTGATATAAAAATTTCTGAATATAGGGGTTGCTTCTGTTACAGGCAATATCTCCACTTTGGGCAACGCTCTTTCTTCACCAGCCAAAGGAACGGGGTCCTTGGCTGCATAATACATATCGAATGAGATGGCTTCACCCGGAATATCTTTCATATTGATATTGGTAGCATAAATATTCTCTACAACACCACCACGGCCCCTAACAGTTTTAAAACGAAGGCCGATATCTGTTCCTATAAAATTGCAGTCAGATACAAACAGGTTTTTTGCACCACCACTCATTTCGCTGCCAATCACAAAACCACCATGTGCATGGTATACGGTTGTATTTTTAGCAATTACATTTTCTGTAGCAATGCCTCTTTTCCTGCCCTCTTCATCCCTGCCCGATTTAATACAGATACCATCGTCACCGGTATCAAATTTGCAACCATCAACCAAAACATTGGCACAGGCTTCCAGATCAAGTGCATCGGTATTCTGACCATACCATGGGTTTTTAACCGATACGTTTTTAATACTGATGTGCTGACTGGTAATGAGGTGCATGGTCCAGGCAGGTGAGTTTTCAAAAGTTACACCTTCGAGTACTACATTCTTACAATCCAGTATACGCAGCATATTCGGGCGGAGGAAATCTCTTATTTCTTCAAAATCTTTCAACTCCATACCGGGTAATAACTTGCCGATATTATTGGTGAGTGAACCTTTCAAAGCGCCTTCAGATGAGTACCATGTAGTTTTATCTTCTGTTACCACGCCACCACGTGCAATATGCTTTTTCCATTCCGACTCAGTAAGCTTGTTTCTTTTCAAAGGACGCCATACATCTCCCGAACCATGAAAAATACCATAGCCGGTAATAGCAATATTTTCCAGACCCTCTGCTGTAATAGGCGACTGACAACGGGCTGCATATACCCCTTCAAAAGAAGACTTTACGAGTGGATAGGCTTTTCTGTCGGCCGTAAACAAGATCAACGCATTTTTAGCCGTATAAAGTTCTACATGACTTTTGAGTGTAATAGGACCTGTAAGCCAGAGACCTGCCGGAATTAATACCGTACCACCACCATTGGCACTACAGGCTTCTATAGCTTTATTAATCGCTACTGTATTGAGCGTGATGCCGTCGTTTTTGGCACCGTATTGCACAATAGAAAAAGTATCCTTTTTGAAATGTGGCGCATAAATTTTCGGAAGCTCGTATTCATATTTCTCCTTATGCACAGAAGGTTTCAGGTACTGTGCGCCAATATTTTTCGCTTTCATTTCGGCACATACCAGTGAGGCTACAGAGATGGCACCATATTCAGAAAAATGGGTATCATCTTTTTTACCTTCCCACATAGCGCCATAATGTCGCGGATCGATCCATAAAAACATTTTTTTAGATCCTTCCACACCATGCTGCTCAATCAGTTGCTGACTGCTCCTGTGTAAATCGATCAGCTGTACATTCATTTGTTGTGCAATCTCTCTTACCACACCGGGGTATTCGCCATGCTGATCCACAAATGCACCTTTGCTATCAAATTTTCTGCGCATCACCGGTGTTACCAGAATGGGATTGGCGCCTTTTGATCTGGCATCGTTTACAAAACGAATCAAGGTATTTCTGTAAAGGGTTTGTGGTGCCGCATAACGGTTGCTATCGGTAATTTTTGAATCGTTATGTCCGAACTGGATAAAAACATAATCACCTGCACGCAGTTGTTTCATCACAGAATCCCACCTGCCCTCTTTTACAAAACTTTTGGTACTGCGTCCATTTACGGCATGGTTATGCACTTCCACCTCATTACTGAGCAGTTGCGGAAACAGCTGACCCCAGCCCCGTTCAGGATTATTGGCCAGTGGTTTATCTGCCATAGTAGAATCGCCCACCATAAAGAAGCGCACTTTTTTCTCCGGCAATTCAAAACCGAACAGGGCAAGCAATAAGGTGAAATAAACAATCCGTTTCATATTTTTCATTTGATACTGCACCCATAGGTGCATATAAAAAAAGCTATACAGGATAACCCGTATAGCTAATAAGCCTGGCTTTCGCCAATATACCAATAAACAAAACAAGTGTTCGTATTTGCAGCCTGCCACCATTGCACCCGATACCCATTACAGACATGGCATTTTTTGTACAATGATGATATGTTCGGTTGATGAACCCCATGGCAAGCACCTGATTCTATAAAAGCTGCGCAGGCCGCTATGAATCAGGTAACAAGTCTACTCAGATATTCAGTAGCAGGGAAGTTCTGAGGGTAGTTTTTTTACGCAATCGTTCCCGGCAACGAAGGGCATTTCCGGAAATGCTAAATAGTATCAAAATCAGGCAGTTAGTCAGGCTCAGCAGCATGTATCCTGTCCGGATTATGAAAGCCCCGATTACATTTCATTCCACTACTTATTCTTTTGCTTTTTTCGCTTCTGATTTGGATTTTACTGAAAAAAAGATTGAAGTGTACCACCCAGGTCCACACTGGTATTTTTGAAAAAAGATTTTAACCCTTTGTACTGTTTTACAGGAAATAAACGCGAATGACCCTGATCATCAAAAGAGAGAAAATACACTTTACTGGTCATGGCCAGATGCTGTGGCACCTGGCAGGAAGGGAGCCATTTCATCAGTTGCATCCTGAATAACTCATATGCTTCCGGATTTCCCTGGAAATGAATTAAATTTATGAGTATCCTCGAGGATGGCATTTGTTGAATGATTGTTTCAAAACCCGGGGCATACCCTTTCTCCCGGTAATAAGGCTGAAGAATTGCATGAGAATAAGTTCCGCTTTCCAATTTTGTCAACCAGCTTACATCATCATT
This sequence comes from Sediminibacterium goheungense, assembly GCF_004361915.1. Taxonomy (GTDB): domain Bacteria; phylum Bacteroidota; class Bacteroidia; order Chitinophagales; family Chitinophagaceae; genus Sediminibacterium; species Sediminibacterium goheungense. The sequence goes on from NZ_SNWP01000010.1 coordinate 961,354, forward strand.
AGCAGATTTTGATTGAAAAAAATATTCTTTTGGCGTAACAGGTGTATCCAAAGCACCTATCGAAGCTGCATAAACACGTATCTGCTGGTAAGTTGTATCCTGAGGTCTACCTAAAATGATGCGAATAATTCGCATAGGGTGAAAATGATAAAAATACCGGATCGAGAACAATGCCACTAAATAGGCAAGACTACCAGGTTCTTTTGTTTGTAAGGATGGAAAAGGATTTTGAATACCCATCCATTTGGCCCATCTGCCCCCCTTACCATTCAGGGAGTGGGCCCCGTAATCGGATGCGGCCGGAACATATAAAACTGATACGTTCGTATTTTTCGGTGAAGAAAGTCTGGGTGGTAAGAGAAAATAAGCAAAACAGGCAAGATTACCTGCGATGGCAAAAGTGATTAAACCATCCTTATAATTCAGTTTCTCATAAGGAACGAGTAACCAGGCAGGTACCGGAAAGAAATCTGTTCCGAAAAAAACCATTTTTTCATCGAGGAAACCAATCAACCACAACAATACAGTGATACTAACCAGTATTTTACCGGCAATACCCAACCATTTCAAACGGGTAATATCAACAGATGGTAATTTGATTTGCTTTACCATTAACTGCTCATAAAAACGCAGTCGCATAAAAATGAAAAGATTATTACCCAGATGATACAGTAAAGCTACAGCTGTAAAAATTCTAAATAAATAAGGCTCAGCTGGCTTTGGCGGCCCCTGAACTATTGCAATCAGGAATGCAAATAAACATAGTGAGATGAATCCCGCCACTTCCTTACCATATTCCCGAAAAATACCAGTCTGGTAACGATTAGCCAGTGATGTATAAAGTGCATCCTGACAAAGTCCGGATTGCAATTCGGGTAAATGAAATATGGTACTTGCATTACCGCTTTTCAGGGTATATTTAACTTCCTGCTTTATTGCATTCTTACTTACAGAAAGAGAGCTGATGTCAGTATAAGCAATCGACTTTTTCTTTCGTAAAAAAACTGCCTGTTGCCATTGATCTGTCCAGGGAATTGTATAAAGTTTTTCCAATGAAGCGTCTTCCGGAACAGCTGCTAATGTTATACCCTCAGGCGTTAGCAACAATAATCTTTTTTTCTTTTTGAAACCTTTTATAAATACGTGTCGAATGATTGGATATGGAAATTGTTGTTGTTTAGCGTCATCAGATATTGGTAAACCCATTCTTTGCCGGTCATGAAAAATACGATAATGAAAAAAGCGGATGACGAGAAGGAAAACTGCCACCACCAGAAAGAAAATAAAATCTGTCTGCCAAAAATCATCCCTTAAGCGAAAAGTATTGCCACGATCTTCCACCTGTACCGGCTGTTCCTGTGCACCGTTGGCAATATATTCGCGCAACTGATCCATGATATCCACTGATGAAAAACGAAGAGACAATCCTTCAACTTCCAGTTCAGGAATATCGAGTACACCTGTTAGCCATTCATTTTCCGGCGGCAGGTTCAGTAACAAAGAAAAGGATTTATATGGGTTATCACCCGGCAGTGCCTGATCGGTAAACCGGGCCTGGCCTTTACCCGGCACTGTTTGTTCAACGAATGATTCATAAACGCCTTCAAGCGCCTTCCATTGCGCATCAAACAGCATAATTTCAAACCTATTAAAACGTACCTGATTGGGATCTTCAGAAGGTCTTAATTGAAAACTAATGGCGTATGTTTGCCCATTCTGATGTATCAGTGTGCTCCATGTCTTCCATTCTGTCTGAGCAGCCAGTTTCCCACTGAACAACAATAAAAACAATACAAAAGAATGAATCAGCCGTGAGGGTTGAATAGAAGACATAACAGTTGGGGTTAGCTTGATTCCGTTAAAATAGATGAAAACAAGCACCTTTCCAAACCAATATAGGTAACACCTGATTGTTATAGAAATACCGAATTTAACTTCGATAGTAAGGAAAAACCGTACATTTATCTCCCTGCGTAACCTCTGCATTATCATCTTCTCTGCGTTGGGATTCCTCACGTCATCCTGACGGTGGAAGAAACCGCATAGAACATGAAGACGCAGGGAAAGCGTAAAGAGCTTTGAGAATATGAAATACGAAGCCGTCACCATCAAAGACATAGCCAGAGAACTGGGCCTTTCTACCTCAACGGTGTCGAGGGCTTTGCGTGATAGTTATGAGATTAGCCCCGAGACCAAAAAACTGGTGTTGGAATACGCGGAGAAAATCAACTATCGCCCCAACCCCATTGCACTGAGCCTCAAAGAAAAAAGAACCCGCTCTATTGGTATTGTGGTAGCAGAAATTGCCAACAGTTTTTTTTCACAGATCATCAACGGTATTGAATCCATTGCTTATGACAAAGGATACAATGTAATCATTACCCAAAGTCATGAGTCTTTTGAAAGAGAACTCATCAACGTGCAATACCTGGCTTCACGCTCCATCGACGGACTGCTGATTTCACTGGCTTCAGAAACCCGCGACCTGAGTCACCTGAAACATTTACATGAAAGAGGTTATCCCATTGTTTTCTTCGACCGTATTGTAGATGAGATCAACACACACAAAGTAATCGTTGATAATACAAAAGGCGGTTACGATGCTACGACCCATCTCATCAAAAGCGGTTTTAAAAATATTGCCGCACTGGCCAATGCAGCATACCTCTCTATTACCCGCGACCGTATTGGGGGCTATCAAGCTGCATTGGAAGAACATAAAATGAAGCAGGACCCCTCACTCATTAAATACTGTTTGCATGGCGGACTCGTGTATGAAGAAGTGGAACAGGCACTCGATAGTTTATTCAAACAGAAAAAGAAACCCGATGCCATATTTGCAGCAGCCGATAAATTAACCACCAACTGTCTGCGTTATTTCAAAGCAAAAGGCATTCGTGTGCCGGAAGACATTGCCGTGATCGGTTTCTCCAATATTGACCTTACTGAATTGTTATCGCCCTCTTTATCAGTGGTACGACAGCCGGCATTTGAAATGGGACAGGTAGCTACTGAACTTTTGCTGAACCTTATCGAAAGCAAAAGACCCGTGAAAGACTTCGACACCAGAATGCTGCAACCCGATCTCTTTATCAGAGAATCTACCTCAAGAAAAAACAGCTCACTTTAGATCAACTTTTTTATCTGAGGTTACAGGTAAGCAAACCCAGAGATTTATTCAGTAACCCGAAACCAATCTGCATCGAGGAAACCCGCATCATTGGTAGTAGTGGCCCTTGTACAGAACAAACCCAGTTTGGCGCCTACCCACTTACCGGGCTGTGCCGTAAATGAAATGCCTGCATCATTAAAACGGATGTTATCTATGCTATAACTAAAGCCACAAACAGCACCGGCAGTAACTTTCACCCGCAGGTATACCCAATCGTGAGGAACTGTTGTTATTATTTTTTCTGTTGCAACAGTACCCTTATCTGCTGCTTTAGCCTCTACATAGATGAGTTGTAACTGTTCTTTCTCTTGTTTTAACATAAGCCCTGCATAATCTAGCCCCATAACAACCAATCCGGCACGCTCTAATGCTATTTTAGGGTTAGGTGAAAATTTCAGCTTTACGGTTGCTGTAAAAGTTGCTGCCGGAAATTTTTGCAGGAGCAGGTTGGGTACATCCCATAAATTCTTTGCCGCATCGGGCTGCTTGTCAGAAAACAAACGAAGTGTACCATTGGCGGGCTGCATAAAATGCCAGGTAGCTTTTGCATTAGCCTGCCATTGCCATTGCAAACCCAGTACCTCTGCATTAAACTCATCACTATCCGGTGGTGTTTGCACAGGATAGGTTTTGCCGATATTGGGTTTCTTATAAGTAGTAACCGGCTCTCCTTTCCCATCACCATCAGCATCTACACCTATTATGGGCCAATCATTTTTCCATTGCATGGGCTGCAGGTGTACCACCCTACCATAAGCTTCCTTATCCTGAAAATGCAGGAACCAGTCTTCACCTGTTGTGGTATTTACCCATGCACCCTGGTGCGGGCCATTGATATTCGTATTGCCCTGATCCATCACTACTTTTCTTTCGTAAGGACCATAAATATTTTTAGCACGTAATACCAGTTGCCATCCGGTTGATACGCCACCTGCCGGTGCAAAAATGTAATAGTAACCATTACGCTGATACAACTTCGGACCTTCAATGGTGGGGTCGGTTGCATGACCATCATACACCAGTCTGCCGGCACCTGTTGTTGCTGTGCCGGCTGCATTCATTGGTTTGATCACAATGATACTTTTGATACCTGCCCTGCTACCGGCATAGGCATGCACGAGATAAGCTTTACCGTCTTTGTCCCAAAGCGGACAGGGATCAATCAATCCCTTTCCTGCTTCCACCAATACGGATATTGACCATGGGCCTTGTATATTTTTTGCTTTGGTGAGATAAATACCAAAATCAGGATCGGGATAGTAGATGTAAAATTCACCCTTATGGTAACGGATTGAAGGCGCCCACACACCATTGCCATGCTGTACAGCTGAAAAATGATCAGCAGGTAATTGTTGTGGCAATGCATAGGCAATCAGGTTCCAGTTTACAAGATCTTTGGAATGAAGAATAGGTAAACCGGGAGCAGCATGAAAAGAAGATGCCGTCATATAAAAATCATCTCCCACCCTAATAACATCCGGATCGGAATAATCGGCGTGCAGAATGGGGTTTTTGTATGTACCGTTTTTTTGATCAGCTACCCATGCTTTTGAAACATGAGGTTGCTGAGCATACACTTGTAGTGTAATGAACAGAAGTGAAAAAAAAATTGGTTGAAGTTTTATCATTTTACTGTACTCCTTTTATGCTTGATTGTGGTTAACCACTGCGTTACACGGAGTGAGGCACAGAGTTTCACAGAGGTAGGCCTATACAATGTATACCAGCAGCTGATTTATTCAAAAACCTCCGTGACACTTCGTGTTATGCTCCGTGCAACGCTGTGGTTCCTTCCTTCATCAGTAGACTATCAAAATCTTACAGAAGAAACAATTACCTTTCTTTAGAGAGGTTTCCAATCGCCGAAGATATTTTTGAGCGTATATTTTTTCACCTCCTCATCATTCAGTTGTTTGATCCATGCGGGTCGGGAGGCCGGTTGTGCACCGGGACCGGTATTTTTATATTCCGCATAACGCACAGTTGCTTCATTGGCAGGGTTGCGCCAGTTGTTCCAACCCTCGGGAATAATATGGTCACCTATTTCACAACGTATATAGGTTACACTGGCATGCGGTTGCCAGGGGCGCCCCAGACTTACTTTCTTAAAAGCTGAATCTGCCGTAAGCTTACAATCAAAAAACACAAAACCATAAGGTACTTCACGGGGTGTGGATGCCGCGGTTACGTGTGAATTCTTTTTGCTGTGGATCAAACAGTTTTGAAATACAGCTGTGGCCGCACCAAAAATAAAATCGGTACTGCCTTCTATGTAACAGTCTTTATAATACTGCCTGCTACCTGCTCCACTACAAAACAATACATCCTGAAAACCCAGAAAGCGACAGTTATTGAAACTGAGTCTGTCGCCATTCGCAAACACTGCTACGGCCTGCCCTGCAGTAAAACCTGCATTGTTTTCGAAGCTGATATTCTCTGCATAAAAATCATTCGCATACAAAAAGAAACTGGCCGACGACCAGGTGTTGATGGTATCGCCATTGGGTAGTTTTTTACCCGCATGGTTATCGTAAGTGAGAATGGTATTCATTTTATCTTCTCCGATGAGACGGATAAAATCTTTTCTTGTATCGAGCACCAGTCTTTCTTTGTAAATACCCTTCTTTACAAAAATGGTAACAGGTTTTGTGTTGCCGGAAGCTATGGCATCAAAAGCTGCCTGTACAGTTGTGTACTGTCCTGAGCCGTCTTTGGCAACCACCATTCTTTGTTGCGCATGTACTCCTACACAACAAAGCAAAAAAGCAATCAAACAAATCTTTTTCATACACTAAACTTAACAAAGAAGGCCGATACACATCGGCCTTCTTATATCATATACTCAGGGGGTTAGTAGCCAGGGTTTTGGGTTAGGTTCGGATTGGCATCTCTTGCGGGTTGTGGTATGGGTAAAAGTTCTGATTTACCCGTAACAAAACCTGTTGCATAACGAGCCAGTGCCGTTGTATTTACTGCTGCCTGTGCCCAGTTTACCCTTGTGGTATTGGCTGGTGCAGTAGTTGGTGCCGGTGCATAAAATGAATTGGCCCATAAAGTAGCATCATCTGCTACCGAATTATTACGGTAATACATAAACTCAGGTAAAGTACTGAAAGCTCCCGACCTGGTTGACATAGCCAGCAATGCTGTTTTGGTTTCTGCAATTTTGGTAGCCAGTAAGTTCCAGCGAATGAGGTCGAATTTACGTACACCTTCACCACCCAGTTCTAATGATCTTTCTCTTACCACTGCATCAAAAAAAGTAGCTTTTGAAAGACCCGCAGGCAGATCAACCGTAACATCGGGAGTACTGATGGGTTTTCCGAAACCTCTTCTTCTCACCTGGTTCACCGCATTGTAAGCAGCAGCTGTAGGACCACTGATTTCATTTTCTGCTTCTGCAAACATCAGCAACACATCTGAATAACGGAGTATCTGCCATTTCAAACCAAAATATTGTACCGCATCAGTGGGTGATACTGCCGGACCTGTGATCCAGTCTCTTCTGTATTTACCATCGCACATAGCTGTGAGTGCCTGACCAATTTTAGTGGTACCATTGGCTGCTACATTATAGGGTGCACAGGTAACATCTCTTCTCAAGTCATTCTGATCGAACAGATAGAAATAAGTAGGTAATACGTTGATACTTTTATTACCGAGGTTATTTACCGTAGGTCCGTTATAATAAGCAAGCTTGGTATCTGCTGTTGCATTTCTGCCGATACCACTTGCCTGAAACATCAGCTCCCCTTGCGGATCGGCCACTACCCTTGCATTCACCTGATCTTTCCACAAAGCCCTGAAACTGGGGTTCATGGAATGTTGATTAGAGGCAATGATTTCACTGCACTCATCTCTCGCAATCTGGTAATAGGTAAGGTAATCGGTAGGTCTTTTCATAGACGCATCACTGCGCAAAGCAAAGCCACCGCGGAACAAAGCTATTCTCGCACGCAAACCTTTTACCGTGCCTTTGGTAATACGCTCATCTAACTGATCACCGATCGTAGTAATCTCATTTCTCCACGGAACGAGATCAGCTGCTACTTTTAAATCGGCCAGTAAACGATTGTAAAGGGTATCTCTGTCTGTACGCGTAGGAAAAGGATTGGCAGAAGCCAGTGAAGCTGCGGGTTGAAAATGCGAAGGCACATCACCCCAGTTTACAATGGCCTGAAAATAAAACTGTGCACGCAGGGTAAGCGCTTCACCATACAATCTGCGCAATTGTTTTTTCTCCTGCTCACTGCCATTGTTGTACATATCCATTTTAGGAATATTGGAAATACAGATATTGGCATATTCAATACCGGTAAACAACTGGTTAAACGGATTGGTAATTTGTGCATTACCGGATGTAGCATTGTAACGAGCAATATCTCTACGGTCATTATCGGCATTACCGGTTGGGCCCTGCATTTCATCGGTATCTACGGTGTAGTAAAGACTTAAACGGATACCGAAACCGGCATCACCTACCAGCCTGCTGTACACACCCGCCAATGCTTTGCGCGTGCTGGCTACATCCTGGAAAACCATTTCAGCACCCACATCGGTAATGGGTTGCTGATCGAGGTATTTTTTACAGCCGGCAGTCAGAAACAATATCCCCGCTGCTGCGATCACTGTGAGTTTGTTAAAAAATGTATTGTTCATATAGCAATATTTGATCGGTTAAAAAGTTGCGTTTACACCAAAGATGAAGGTTCTGCTTTTTGGATAGGCTGAGTAATCAAGACCCTGTGTAAGCGGACTGTTACGTACACTCACTTCCGGATCGTAACCGGTGTATTTGGTAAAGATGGCCAGGTTGTTTCCGGTAAAGTAGAAACGCAGCTTACTCATTTTCAGTCCGGCCAGTTGTTTCACCGGCAGGCTATAACCAATGGTTACGTTGTTGATGCGCAGGAAAGAACCATCTTCAATGGCCCATGAATGCGGATAGAAAGCACCTGCACTCTTCAGCGGCTGCCAGATGGTTGCATTGGCATTCAATGCCGCCAGCTGATCGGGTGCAATACCCACCACCTGGTTACTACCATTTACATACTGCGCGGTTTGACCCGTTGCCGTTACCACTTTCCAACGATTGGTCATGATATCGAGCATATTGGAATTGGCGGTATAACCATTGGTAAACTCAATCTTGTTGGCATTGTACACATCATTGCCATAAGAGAAGTTCATGAACACACTCATGTCCCAGTTCTTATAAGTGAACTGCTGGTTGAGACCACCGGTGAATTTGGGTAAGGGGTTACCAATCACCTGTCTGTCTTTATCGAGTGTAATGGTACCATCACCATCCAGATCCTTGAATCGGATAGAGCCGGGCTGTACCGGACCAATGATACCTGCATTGCTTACCACACCTGCTTTCAGTGTGTACACACCTGTTGACGTGTTGTAATCGAAATCACTCACTTTATAAAAACCATCTGTTACCAGACCCCAGATAGCACTGGTGGGGCTGCCTATGCGGATGATATAATCGGTAGGCTGACCGGAAACACCCCAGCTCGCAGCGGGGAAGAACGATTTCTGGTTCAGACCCAATTGCTCCACATTGTTGTTGTTGAAGGACATGTTATAAGAAACCGTCCAGCTGAAATTTTTATTACGTACCGGTGTAGCGCTGATCTGGAACTCCACCCCTTTGTTGGTGGTTTTACCCACGTTCTGTAATTGCGTGGTATAACCATAGGTAGGTGCAATGGGTACGTTCAGCAGCAGATCCTTAGAGCTGTTGTTGTAAATATCAACACTCAGGTTAACCCTGTTTTTGAAGAGGCCGATATCTACACCAAAGTTTTTGTTAACGGTAGATTCCCAACGCAGACTTTCATTAACCAGACCTGCAGAATAGAAAGCATTTACAATTTCATTGTTCATACCATAATACAAACCACCATCGTTTCTGAAAGTAGTGAGGAAGAGGTAGTCGGCAATACGGTTATTACCCACGGTACCAAAACCGGCACGGAACTTCAGGTCGCTGAGGAAGTTTACATTTTTCAGGAACTTTTCATTCTTCGCTCTCCAGGCAACAGAACCTGAAGGGAAATAACCCCACTGACGACCCGGTGCAAATTTAGAAGCACCATCGGCACGGAGGTTGAATGAGAAATAGTATTTATCCTCGTAAGCATAACTCAGTGCACTGAAGAAAGACAGGCTGGTATACCTTGTTTTGTTGACACGCGGAAAACCTGCAAACTTATTGGCCAGCGATGTATTGGTTAATGCATCATTTACCGAAGTAAAAGTTGGGTAATCGCGGAACTGACTGGTATAACGTTCTGTACGCAGGTCATAGGTTTCCTGACCCACGAGGATGGTGAAATCGTGTTTGTCTTTATAACCGTTTACCGAATAGGTTAAGGTATTGGTATTGGTGATGGTAGTACGATCGAGTGTATCGAGTGTAACAATCGCTTTTCTACCACCTTGTATAATAGCGAAAGGTGTAATGGTATCGCTGAACTGGCGGTCGATGGCTTTCTGTTGATCGTAACCAATGGTTGATTTGAAACTCAGGTTTTTTACAATGGTATAAGTAGCTGCAGCGGTAACGTTGAATACATCGGTGGTTTTACGTCTGTATTCTGCATTGGCCAGTGAAATAGGATTCACAAGATTCAAACCATTGCCCACATTGGGGTCTGCCAATGGATCGGCATCATCAATATCCTGCGCTGCAGAAAGAAAGGGTCTGTACTTCACCGCATTACGCAAACGGTTATACGATGTACCCTGGTCTGATGAAGTACCTGCACCCAATACATCGGTATTGGTATAACGGGCAGTAACAGCCAGTTTCAGGTTGTTGAGAATTTTATAATCTGTTTTCAGGTTTAAGAGGTGACGGCGATAGTTGGAATTGAGTACAATCGCTTTATCATCGTTATACGTATAACCGAAATTGTAGGTGATTTTTTTGTTACCACCCATGGCAGCAATATTATGCGTTTGCATGATGCCGGTGCGGCCCATCACTTCTTCCTGCCAGTCTACCGGACTTACATTTCTGTAATTAGACAGTGTATCCCAGGTAGTACCAAAGTTTCTGGCAAAAGTAGCGCTGTCGGTAGAACTACCTCTTGCTCTTTCAGACTGATAGATCACATAGTCATATGGTGTTTGCACTTTCAATCTTTTGGCGAGTGATTTCACACCCACAAAACCATTATAGCTAACTACCATTCTGCCGGGCTTACCGCTTTTGGTGGTAATAACGATTACACCATTGGCACCACGCGCACCATAGATGGCGGTAGCAGCGGCATCTTTCAGCACATCGATGCTTTCAATATTCTGTGGTGAGAGGGCCGATAAACCATTTTCTACCTGCACACCATCTACTATATATAAGGGAGAGTTATCGCCGGTGATCGACATACCACCACGTACCCTGATACGGATATCAGCATCGGGCGAACCTTCAGCTGTAGTAGCCGTAACACCTGCCAGGCGGCCGCTCAGTGCTTCTGCAGCTGAGTTGATGGGAATATCTTTCAGGTCCTTGGCGCCTACGCTGGCAACAGAAGCCAGGAGGTTTTTTCTTTTCACGGTCTGGTAACCGATCACCACCACATCATCCAGTGATTCTGCTGCTGCAGCTGAGAGAGAAGTGTTGATATTGTTTCTGCCGTTTACCGCTTCTTCTTTGGCAGTAAAACCAACAGAGCTGAATACCAGTGTAACACGACCATTGGCGGCGAGTAAACGGTAGCTACCATCTTTGGCGGTAACGGTACCATTCTGTGTACCTTTTACTTTCACGCTCACACCCTCGAGCGGCTGGTTATCGGCACCTGTAACACGGCCCTTGATTTCAAAGCTGTTCTGGGCCAGTGCAGAGATACACATGAACAACAAGGCTAGAGCGGTTACACAATAGCGTTTCAATTTTTGTGGCATAAGCAAACAATTTAAGGCGGTGGCGTTCCGTCTTTTGATGGGTTGATAAACAATAGATGATAATGAATAGGTGCCACGAAGCGTGGTCAAAACAGAAGTATGTTTCTGGTAGCAATTCATAGCAAGCTCGTTTTCCGCTGCCCCCCGGCCCCCTGAAAGGGGTTTTGAGAGGCAGAATCGTTACCAATTCTACGCTTAACTACAGAAACCCCGAAGGATAACAGATGTCTTTTTTTACGCAAACGTTCCCGGCAACGATCTCACAGCAGCCCATGTTGGATCGCGGAGGGCAGATGGCTGATGTAGGATCGCGGATGTCGGATTTTTGATTTTTTGATGTTTGATTTTTTGATTTCCTTTTTCTTGCTAATGGCTAAAGGCTCACAGCTCATATCTTCATCCCTATGTTATACCTAATGCCTAACACCTAATGCCTAACGCCTATTTCTAATTCTCCCTTTTGAATTTTGCATTTGCTCGCAGCTCGCAGCTCATAGCTCATAGCTTTTTCCTATCCACCCTGGCTAATGGCTAATAGCTAACAGCTAAAGGCTCTGTCATTTCTTGAATTTTGCATTTGCTCGCAGCTCGCAGCTCATAGCTCATAGCTTTCTCCTACCCACCCTGGCTAATGGCTAATAGCTAACAGCTAAAAGCTCTCTCCAATTTTGAATTTCTAAGCAATTCCCTCTACTACAGAACCCTCCGTGGTACTCCGTGCATTACTCCGTGCAACTCTGTGGTTTAACCTCACGGACTTTTTTAACCACAGAGTTGCACAGAGTGGAACACGGAGTTACACGGAGGGGTAAGAAGGAAATGTAGTGGGTTTTTCTCTTTCTGAAAGCTAATAGCTTCTGCACCTCCCCAAAAAATTCTCCAGCCTAACTATGCAACCGATTGCGTAACTTGGGCACAGCCATATACCTAACTTATGAAAAAAATACTATCTACGTTGTTTGCAGGGCTCACTGTACTGCTATTACAGGCCCAGGAACTCAAACTCAATGAACTGGAATATTTCGAAAAACAAGGGGTGAATTACCTCATATACAGCAACCTCTTTACCGGTGGTTTTAATGATGAAAAAAATGCTGGTATCGAACTCATACACCATGGCGTGAGAACCGCACAGGGCGGCGCCGTAAGACTCTCCAGCACGCCCGAACAGTGGGACCTCGTGCCACAGATCTCGAACCGTAAAATAGACCGTATGCTAAAAACCATCGAAGCTTCGCTACGGTATGCAGCATACGATTTCGACTCGCGCATTGTAGTAACTGCCAAGGGCAAGGGTATTGAAATAGCCGTGTACCTCGATAAACCCCTGCCCAAAGCTCTCGAGGGCAGTGCCGGTTTTAACCTCGAGTTCCTGCCCTCACAATACTGGAACAAAGCCTACCTGGTAGATGGCCGTTACAACCGCTTTCCCCGCTATGTGGTGGGCAATACCCTGGCCAGACCCAATAGCGATAAACCCAAACAGTTTAAAGGTTACAATACTTCAGACGACAGGGGCTCCGGAAAATTCATCGACCCCCTGCCCTTAGAAACCGGTCGAAATTTTCTACTGGCTCCCGATGATCCATCCCGTATGGTGAAAATAAGTTCGCCCGATGCCGACCTCGCACTCTTTGATGGCCGCATACTAGCCCAGAACGGCTGGTTTGTGGTGCGCAGCAAACTGCCCGCCGGCAAAACCGGTAAAGTACTGAGTTGGACGGTTGAGGCCCATGCCATTGATGGCTGGATCAGGGAACCCAATATCGGTTTCTCACAAGTAGGTTACCTGCCCTCTCAACCCAAGGTATCGGTGATTGAACTCGATAAAAAAGACCAACCCGAAACCACCGCTTCACTCTATAAACTGGGTGATGATGGTAAAGCCACCAAAGTTTACAGCGGCAAAATTGTGCCCTGGGGCGATTACTACAAGTACCACTATGTAAAATTCGATTTCTCTTCAGTTACCGAACCCGGCATTTATTATATACAGTATGGTGCGGTGAAGACGAATAATTTTTTAATAGAGAAAAATGTCTACGACAAAATTACCGAAGCCACCAGCGATGTATGGATTCCCATTCATATGAACCATATGACCGTGAACGAAGGCTACCGCATTTGGCATGGAGAGCCCTTTAAAGAAGGGTATTTACAGGCACCACCCAATACCGATCATTTCGATCTGCACCGGCAGGGTCCCACCACCGATACCAAATACAAAGCACTGGAACTGATACCCGGCCTGAACACCGGCGGCTTTTTTGACGCCGGCGATTTTGATATTGAAACCGGTGCCAATATCGGCGTGGTGCAGAACTTTGTAAAAACCTGGGAATATTTTAAACCCCAACGCGACCAGACTTTTGTAAACCAAAAACAACGGTATGTTGATCTGCACCGTCCCGATGGCACACCCGATATACTGCAGTATATTGAACATGGTACTTTGAACCTGCTGGCACAGGCTGAGATCATCGGGCATATGGCGCAGACACTCTCCAATTCGGTGCTCGATAATTATCACCACCTGGGCGATGCGGCATCCATTACTGATGGTCTTACCTATAACCCCAAACTCGGTGCCTATGAAATTGCGGCCGATGGAAAATCGAGCGGGGTGAAAGATGATATGTGGGCCTTTACCAGCCGTAACCCACGCCTCGACCTGCGCGCCGCCACCATGTTTGCCGCTGCCAGTCGTGCACTGAAGGGTTACAATGATGACCTCGCCAACAGGGCCCTGGTACAATCGAAAAGACTGCTGAAAGAAGCCACTGATTTAATCGGCAACCAGCCACAGGACAATGCGGGCCCCGGCGGTGCCGCCAATATGGGTACTTACCTGCAACTCTTTATTGCCACCGGTGAGCAAAACTATGCCGATAAATTTCTCGAACTCTTATGGCCCGCACTCGAACGCAATGTGAGCTTTACCCTTTCTACTGCATTGGATGCAGTGCCGTATATGAAAGAAGGTTTTATAGAAAAGCTACGTCCTTATGTTGTGAAGTACAAAGCCTATATAGATGATCTGGAAAAAAACAATCCCTACGGTGTACCCATTGGCCTGGCCAACTGGGCAGGCAGTGGCGATGTGGTGAACTTTGGCACCACAGTTTGTTTTGCGCATAAATTTTTCCCCGACATTATAGACAGCAAACAACTATACAAAGCCGGCAATTATTTATTTGGTTGTCACCCTTACCACAATTATTCACTGGTAGCTACATTAGGAGCCACGCGCCCCAAAAATGTTTTCTATGGAAACAACCGCGCCGATTTCTCATTCATTCCCGGCAATGTGGCCCCCGGTATTCTCTTCCGCAAACCTGATCATTTTGAGAACTACGATGACTGGCCCTTTTTATGGGGACAGAATGAAGGAACCATTGGAGGGAACACCGCATACCTAATTTTTGGGGAGGCGTTTAGGAGAGGCGTGAAGTAGACTGCTGCCTTTAGTGCGAGAAACCTTTTGGAGAGTGATGAGCTTTTCAGAAGGTTTTTGGGGAAATGGGTAGAATTTTAACAGTGAAAAAAAATTATATATGTAGTGATGAATTGAGTATATTTATAAGTTAACAGTAAGGCTAAAGCAACATAATGCTTCGAAAAAAATACCTAATTGTAAACTATGCAAGCAAAAGAAACTAAACTGCAAGACATAATTGAGGGCACAAAACAATATCTAATACCTCTATTTCAAAGAACATATAGTTGGACAACTAAAGAATGGGAAGTTCTGTGGAAAGACCTTGTTGAATTAAATAATATGGAAAACCCAAGGACACATTTTATTGGTTCAATAGTGAATATGCCTACTATTTCTGTTCCAGAGGGTGTAGCGAAATATCTCTTAATTGATGGACAACAGCGTTTAACAACAATTTTTGTTCTACTTACATTGTTACGTAACAGAGCAAGAGAAATACAGAATCAAGAATTTGCAGAGGAAATAAATAATACCCTTCTTGTAAACCCTTACAAAAAAGACGGGGACTTTTTTAAATTGATGCCAACCCAAGTTGACCGTGAAACGTATCAAAACTTAATAAACGGCACCCCAAATGATGAAGAAAATCAACTAACAAGGGCCTACACTTTCTTTGATAAAAAACTGAAACAAGTTGAAATCGAACCTGAAAAACTTAAAAAAATCATCACAAGTTATTTTTCTGTTGTGAGTATCGTACTTGACGCAGATGATAATCCGTATTTAGTTTTTGAAAGCCTAAATGCTAAAGGTAGACCACTTACACAGGCCGATTTAATTCGGAATTACTTCTTTATGAGGATTCACGTTGACAAGCAAGAGGAAGTATACAAAACTTTATGGCTCCCAATGCAATCCGCTTTAAATGAAGATTTGACAGAATATATTCGACATTATTTAATGAAGGGTGGTAACATAATAAAACAAGGAGATATTTATTACGCCCTAAAAGAAAATGTGTCTACAACTAATGCCATTGAATATTTAAAAGAGTTAAAGAAATATTCTGTTTACTATCAACGCTTAAAGTATCCTGAATTTGAGCCGGAGTCCGACTTACAAAAAGAATTTACGAGGCTTAATAGAATTGAAGTAACAACAGCGTACCCGCTTTTACTAAATTTTTATAGCAACTACGCCGAAAATAAAATAGCCAAACCTCAATTTATTACAATCTTAAAAACTCTCGAAAACTATCTTATTCGAAGATTTGTTTGCAATGTGGCTACAAATCAACTCAACAAAATATTTCCCACAGTTTACCCCGCAATTGAGGCAAAATATTCAGACAACATAGTCGAGGGTTTTAAAAGTATTCTACAAGGAAAGGGCTACCCGAAAGACAATGAGTTTTACTTACGCTTTAGAGAAACTAAATTTTATGGTGGCGGCGATAGAGTTGTTAAAACCAAATTGATACTTGAAACACTTGAAGAAAGTTTTGCTCATAAAGAGATTGTTCCTTTCGATAACCTAACAGTTGAGCATATAATGCCTCAAACACTTTCTGAATGGTGGCAAATAGAACTCGGAGAAGATTGGGAAGAAACTCATGACTTGTTTTTACATACAATTGGCAATTTGAGTTTGACGGCGTATAATACAGAACTGTCTAATGACGATTTCCCCACAAAACAGAAGACACTCAAAGAAAGTCATTTGGAACTTAATAAATATTTCTCCACTATTTCTAATTGGACAAGGAATGAAATTGAACATAGGTCTGAAATATTGGCAAAAAAAGCATTAGAAATCTGGAGCTATTTCGGACAAGAAAATTCTTCACCTACAGATTTACAAGAAGTAACCGGAACGACGCCAAATGGTTTAAAAATATTGGGGCAGCATATAGATGTTAAGTCGTGGCGAGATGTGATGGAACAAACATTAAATATTGTAGCTGACTTAGAACCAGAAAAGTTTGAAATAATTGCTCACAACTTTCATCGGTACGTGGGTAAAGATAAAAATAAGTTTAGGGCGATCAGACAACTTCAAAATGGCTATTATATCGAAGTTCATTTATCAGCCCAAAGCATTCAGAAAATTTGTTATCAAGCAATGGAGACTATTGAATTGACATCTGATGAATGGGAAGTATCTGTTCTATAGAAACTGCTATGGCTAAAGTTCGTTTTCTGCAGAGTCTACTCTTCTTCTGTCTAGTCCTAAAATAGGTTTCATTTTCCGCAGGGTGTTCCCCGTGATGTCTTCCTCTATAACCGCATGTGAAAGATTGGGGTCGTTTCGGCAGAGGTTACATTGCCAGGGTTTCCATTTACTTTAGGTTTAAGCCATTCGTTAAAGAAAATATGGGGATAATAATTAATGAGTAACTTACTTATTTGTGAGTGCTCGCAAAGTACTCTAGTAAACACATTTGTGTGAAATATTCAAAAAGCCTCTTCAGAGAGCAAGAATAGTATATGCAGTTACAAAAATCAGAAACTCATTTATCAGGTCAATGGATATTTGAAGCCGGCGTTATGAAAGAGGATGAGGTGGCAATCCGAATAAAATGGCTTATTAATAATTCGCTCAAAATGATTTGTAATGATAGCACAGGTTGGAAAACCTTATACCAGGATCTTAGTGATGGAAGATATTGGGAACATACTTACGGACAAAGCGAGATGCACGGCGGTGGTCCGTCAGAGCTTATTCATTTAACAGACCAGGAAGCCCAACTGAAGTACCGATTGGTGTAAACAACTACATAATCACCAAACTTGTTATATATGCTAAGCGGAGTAGTGTGAACTAATAATTTGATTTAAATTATGTATAAGCACCTTTCCATACTTTCATTTTCCGCAGGGTCTTCGCCGCAGACGTCTCCCGAGGCACGAGGGGACTCTGCGGAGAACGAAAAATATTCAGGCTAGCGCTTTTAGCGTGTCCATAAATTTCGAGTTTCCGTTGATAACGGTAAAAGCGCTACTGATGATTTTGCATCTAATGGTATTGCGTCTATTACAAAACACTGACAACCACGACTCAAACGTTCCGCCTAAACCTTAGTAGTATTTTATGAATCTGAATCGCTAAATTTGATCCTTAATGCGAACAGAGGTTAATATAAATGCGGATATGTATACCTGGGCCATAGCCCGGGCTGGGTATAATTTATCTGATTTCGCTGTTAAATTTCCAAAAATTCAAGACTGGGTAGACCAAAAGAAAAAGCCAACCGTAAAACAATTGGAAGCATTTTCCAAAAAAGTGCACTTACCATTTGGCTATTTATTCCTGCCCGAACCACCAAAAGAAAGCCTTCCAATACCTTTTTTCAGAACAACGAATGGATCTCAAAATAATGTTAGCGTAAATGTTTACGACACGATATTATTGATGCAACAACGTCAAGACTGGTTAAAAGAATATTTAAAAGAAAATGAATTTCAACCACTGCCATTTGTAGGCAAATTTCATAACAGTCAAAACTATAAGGAGATAGTCGCTGATATTAGAAATACACTTGGGTTGAATAATGAATGGGCGAGTTCTTTTAAAACCTGGCAGGATGCCTTAGACCATTTAGCCCAAAAAATAGAAGACATTGGCATAACAATAGTATTCAATGGTATTGTAGAAAACAATACCAGCAGACCGATAACTGTTGATGAGTGCAGGGGTTTTGTACTTGTAGATCCTATTGCTCCATTCATGTTCATTAATAATGCTGACGGGAAAGCAGCTCAATTATTTACTATTATACATGAACTTGCACATATCTGGACTGGTCATAGTGCCGGCTTTGATTTCAGGCAACTGCTTCCGGCTAATGACCCTATCGAATTACTTTGTGATAAAGTATCTGCCGAATTTTTAGTTCCTGCTGAATCTTTTACCAAAGTCTGGAATAGCAAACCAGGCATTGCACCTACAGCAAAATATTTTAAAGTAAGTGAAATCGTAATTGCAAGAAGAGCACTGGATTTGGGCTATTTGACTAAAAAGGAATTTTTCGCTTTCTACAATGACTATTCTAAACGTGAGTTTCTGAAAAAAGAAAATCAGGGTGAGGGTGGCAATTTTTACGCTACCACAAAGAAAAGAATTGGTCTCAGTTTTGCTGCACATGTTAACCAGGCTGTAAAATCTGGTAAACTTTTATATAGAGATGCTTATAAATTAACCAGCCTGAAAGGTGATACTTATGAAACATTCTTCACTAAACACTTTTAACAATAATGAGTGTTTATGTTGTAGATAGCAACTTTTTTATACAAGCACATCGAGTAAGCTATCCTTTTGATGTTGCCACAAGTTTTTGGAATAAAGTTATTGAACTCGCAGAAGCCGGTAAAATTACAAGCATTGATAAAGTAAAGAATGAGATATTCAAAAATGATGACGAGTTAAAGCAGTGGTGCGAAATTAATTTACCAGACAATTTTTTTAAAGACACTTCTTCAATTATACCGCAATACTCTCAAGTTGCTGCATGGGCAGCATCAAAAGCTGCACATTATTTACCAAATGCATTAGCAGAATTTTTAGATGCAGATGAGGCTGACGCTTGGCTGGTAGCCCATGCTTTAACAGATCCCGCCGAGATTATTTTAGTAACTTATGAAGTAAGTGATCCAAATAGAAAGAATAAAGTAAAAATTCCTGATGTATGTCTTGCAAATGGAGTGAAATATTGCAGCACGATTGAAATGCTACGCCAATTAGGTGAAAGATTTTAAAAGTATATTATTTTTTCTTTGACTACAGCGTGTACACATCTATAAAAGCTCAACATAACATAGCAAAGACATGGGTTACTATGCATTGCTCATACATCAGCTAATTACCTATTAGTTGAGCAAGCCCCAATAGCTCAGTTCCTAACCCCGGAGACTTTACTGGAATTACCTAATACTTCCTTCATTCTCCGCAGGGTGTTTCCCGCTATGTCTTCCTCTATCACCGCAGGTGTAAGATTGGGGACGTTGCGGCAGAGGTTAAATTGCCAGGGTTTTTCATTTACTTTAGGTTTAAGCCATTCGTTCTCAGCAGGGTCTACCTAATCAAAAGGGTTCGTCGCAGACGTGTCCCGAGGCACGAGGGGGCTCTGCGGAGAACGAAAAGAAAATGCAGGGATAATAATTAATAAGTAACTTACCTATGCATGAGTGATCGCAGCGTTTTCTACGAGAAACGTCTGCCTGGAACATTTAAAAAAGTAAGCCCTTCTGTGAAGAAAGATTTAGAAACGCTACACTTCCGCAAAAATAAAAAAGCTATTTATGGGAACATCCTGTGGTGGTATTGCCATTAAAACCGATACAACAAAAATTGATCTGTATAAGGTAGTAAAAACCATCTTTGGTAATGAGTTTGAGAAAAGCGAGAGTTATTGTGACTCAAGGACAAATAACTGTGTATACATAGGTAAAACCAGAGATTTCTTGGTTATCATAAATAGTTATCTCATAGACACATTTTTAAAAAAAATAAAAACCAAAGACATCCAGGCATACCTGAAGCTCTTTTTCAACTCCGATTTTATTTTTGCTTTTGAAATCTACGATAGTGGCGATACTTACAGCTACACCCTACTTTATAACGGCACCGTTAAAAGGCAGTTCAAAGCTGTAATTTATGAAACCACAACCGACATTGGTGAACCAGACCCCATCGAACAAAAGTGGAGAAATGGAACCACCATAAAAGAAGACTTAGGCGGTGGTGAATCTCAACTTCTTTACAAACACCCTGTTACAGGTGAGCTGTGTCCAGAGTCAAGTCTACCAAGAACAATTTTGCTTGAATTAATGCAGGAAAAGCTTGGTTTTACCAGTGAAAACATGGATAAAGTGCTTGTGGAAAAGGGTTACTACAAAAAGAATGCAACAACACTTACCGAACAAGCGCCAGACAACAATTTTACAGCAGGGCCAATAAAAATAAGTTGGTGGAAGCAAGGGTAATCATTTAATTCTCCGCAATGTCTTCCCCACAGACGTCTCCCGAGGTACGAGGGGACTCTGCGGCAGTCTCGCAGTAGTTCACTCACTATTAGTTATTAGTTTCGGATATTCATTACCCAATGTGTGGGTCTCGAAGTAAAAGGTACACCCAAGCTGTGCGGGACGCAGAGTAACTCGTGGCCTCGGAGACGCTGCGTAGAACGAATCAATAAAACAGCAAGAGCATTGGGGAAATAAATAATTATATTGAGGATTTCATTTTCCGCAGGGTGTTCCCCGCGACGTCTCCCTCTATCACCGCAGGTTGTCTAGTCCTGAAATAGGTTTACACCTAAAGTAAACCCAAAACAGGATTATATGGAACACAAAGTAGAGATTCGTCAGATGTTTGATGAGTCATTCAAACGAAAAGTTATTGAGGAGTATTTGTCAACAAGACAATCCAAGATGTCAATTCAGTGCAAGTACAATATCCATTTTAAGAGTGCTATTTGTACCTGGATGAAGCGTTTAGGCTACACAGAGAAAGTTGAACAAAAGTGTAACTTAGCTTTAATTCTCCGCAGCGTCTTCCCCGCAGACGTCTCCCGAGGAACGAGGGGACTCTGCGGCAGTCTAGCATTAGTTCGTCTTCAATTAGTTATTAGTTGCGAGTATTCATTACCAAATGTGTAGGTCTCGAAGTAAAAGGTACACCCAAGCTATACAGCATACAGAGTTATGCATGGCTTCGGATGTAATGCGGCAAACTAGCCACTTAAGAATTACTTCATTTCACATGTCTACTTAATTATTATAATTTCATCACTAATATTTTCAATATATAAACTAAGTTAGCAGAATGCGAATAACATTTTTTAAATACAGTTTAATACTGTTGGTATTATTTATATTAGAATGGTGGCTTCTAAATTATTCTCCACTACTACCAGAAAATATTCCCGGCACTACAGTTTCAGTAACCGGTTTTTTGCTGGCAGTAACGATTATCATTATTTTTATAGTAGCACAAAAAGAATTTCTTAAAAAGAATACAAGGGTAGGCGTTTTAAAGTTAACATTATTGTGTTCAGGAATTTGTCTAGTTGCAGAGCTTGTATTTCAATCATTACGACTATTCTTTGTAGTTGACGCTACCGAATACGACTATATTAAATATTTTATACTCGGAACTTTTGGAGTAACATTGTTTTATTCACTTTTAGCTCTAGTGATTGCTTTCATAATAAAAAAAAGAGAGATGCTTTCATAATAAAGTCTTCAGAATTATAAAAACTGACACAAGAGTTTACCAACAACGAGATGATTCAGCAAAAAAGTAAAAAATAAAATGAGATTCTTAAAAAGAATATTTGGAAAACTTATTCCTAAAGAAAATATTTCATTTACAGATACTGAATCTGAACATGCAGTAATTATATATTTTCAATACGGTATTGAAGGACTTGAATCCTTATATGAATTGGAAGACAAACTAGAATATATCATTACCCAAAATAAAGTTGGAGAGTATGATGGTCATGAAATTGCAACTGACTTAAGGGATGGTTTCCTTTACATGTATGGCCCAAATGCCGAACAATTATTCAAGACTGTTGAACCAACATTAATGGAAACCAACTTTCTCAAAGGTGCGACTATTACACTTCGCTTTGGGCCATCAGGAGTTGGGGCAAAAGAAATAGAAATTACACTCTAAGCAAAAATCAAAGTAATGGTAGTGATTCATTCATTCTCCGCGGGGTCTTCCCCGCAAACGTCTCCCGAGGCACGAGGGGACGCTGCGGAGAACGAAAAATATTCTGGCTAGCGCTTTTAGCGTGTCCATAAATTTCGAGTTTCTGTTGATAAGGGCTAAAGCGCTACTGATGATTTTGCATCTAAAGGTGTAATTCTGCTGAACAGCAATCAGGGGCTCGACGAATAAGGCCCAAATTTAGTTCTTAATATTTAACTTTGCCAAATTTGCAAAAAAATACAGCAGTTCGGTGCGAACGAATACAGAATTACCCACCATCGGCTATACCTGTTCGTTGATGCAATTCTAAACCAAACTCACTAGAAGAAATAGAAGACTTTATGACAAACAAAATTATTGCACTCTCTTTTTTATTGATTTTATTCAATTCTTGCACAGTTTCAAAAAATATCAACACCAATCAAACAGATAATTCCTGGAATGCTGAATTTGAAGAATTGAATGGAAATGAAAAGTTGAAATTTAATAAACAACCCAATTCATTGGTTTATCTGAGTTCAAAATTGACTGCAAATAAAGGAAGTTTGAAACTTTTAACCAATCAGGAAGTAATATCAAATACTCGAAAAGTTAACCATACAAAACTTGACCTGAATAATAATTTGAAAATTCAAATTGAAGGAAAAAAAGCAAATGGTTCGTTTGTTGTAAAGTATCCTATCTACGAAAACAAAAATATCAATATTCAATACAATAAGAATATTGAACTTTTAGCGTTGGCTAGTTTTCTGGTCTCTTATGAAGATTTTGCTACAATTCCGGAAGAACAATCTTTTACTATAGAAGGAAAAGATATTAAAGTAAGAGATTTGTATGCACTTAATTTGAAAATTGCTAACGAATTTATATCGTATCGAAATTCAAAAAATTTAGCAGTCATAAAATCCTTTTTTGATAAAAAATTCTACGCTCAATATTCAAATTTTCTCCTGAACATAGATAGTTTCCCAAATGCTACAATAAAGCAAGGAAATAAGTATATACATGAATTTTCTTCAACACAAGAAGCCGAAAACTTTATTAATGCATTTAATAAGTTTTATGTAGAAATCAAGTTTGATGAATTTTTAGAAAAATACAAACCATATTATGAAAAGATGATTGTAGAAGTTACTCAAAATATTCCAAAAGATAATTTTATAACTGAAATGGAGCATTTTTATGGAAAAAAAATAACTCATTATAATTTATATCCCAGTTTAACGCTCGGCTTCAGTCAGGGTTTTGCAGTTGGAGGAGAAAATATGATAGGAAATATTTTTGCTTGTTTTAGCAAACCGGAAAAAATCAGCAACCCGAAAGATCTGGAATTAGGCTTTAATAATGAAAAGTCTCTTCGCACAGTTTGTATTCACGAATTTGGCCACTCATTTATAAATCCGGCAATTGATAAAGTTGACTCAAAAATTATTGATGCTAAAAAACACCTGTTTGAATCAATCAAAGATAAAATGAGCCAACAGGCATACAATGATTGGAAAATTTGTCTTTACGAACATTTTGTAAGAGCGAATGAAGTAATAGTGGCAAGGCTACTAAATGACCAACAAAAAGCTGACGGGATATTGAAGGATAATTATCAAAATCGTTCATTTATATATCTTCCTCAAATTATAGAAAAATTAGAATTTTGGTATTACAACGAATATTTTGACAAAACTTATGAAGAAAAAGTAAGCGAGATCATCCAGCAACTGAAATGAAAAACTGCCACCAACAAGGGATTCTTAAAAGCGGTGTACAAATTCATTCTCCGCAGCGTCTTCCCTGCAAACGTCTCTCGAGGCACGAGGGGACCTCTGCGGCAGTCTCGCATTAGTTCATCCCATATTGGTTGTTAGTTGCGTGCATTCATCACCCAATGGGTTGGTTTCTAAGTAAAAGACGCCCCCAGGCTGTGTAGCATACAGAGTTACGCATGGCTCGGAGGTTATGCGACAGACGAACAAAAACCACCCATTTTTTACCAAAAAATGCAAAACTCTAACTTGTACATTATCAAGGTTTTACCCGCACCAACAACACACCAACAACACAGCAACAACACAGCATAACACTAAATTTGTGTTTTGTAGTGTTTAGGGAGTGTTTTTACCCTGTAGATGTATGGAACCAGAGCAGACCCGAACCCATACTAAATAATTGGTACAGAGATAATTAGAGGTGCTTCTTTTGCGGCAGAGTGCATATGTCTAAAGAAGTTCCACACAGCAGATCCAGGGCAGAGGTTTACATGCAATGCTCTTCATGCTCCACAGCATATTCTCCGCGACGTCTCCCTCTATAACCCCAGGTGAATGATGGGAGATATTCACTCTTTCGGCATCTTTAGAAACAGTATGATTCAGTCAAAAACATTTTAATATTTAATTATCAACATAATCGAATTGCATTAGCTTAGTTATGACTTTTGTCATTTAATGAACGAATTGAAATTTTGAATCCGACATGAAACAAATCTGTTTACTAATATTCATTTTCCTGAGCTCATTTATGTGCTTTTCTCAAAACATTCCTATCCCCTCTCAATATGCTATTATAGATAGTGCTTATGGTGATTTAGATAAAGACGGAGTGGATGAACTTGTTGTAGCTTATAATACCAAAAGTAATGAGGATGAAATTGATGATGGAGTACCTCGTGAGCTTATTATTTATAAAAAAGAAAATGCCAGGTGGATCATCTGGCAAAGGTCTATGCAGGCTTTATACGGTAGCCGCGACGGTGGAATGATGGGAGATCCATTCGGAGAAATTGTAATTAAAAATGGTATCTTAACTATTTCGCATGAAGGTGGTAGCAGTTGGAAATGGGCTCACACAGATAAGTACAGGTATGATGGTAAAGTATTTAAACTAATTGGATATAAAGACTATAGCGGTAAGCCTTGCGAGTATTGGGAAGATATCGATTTCAATTTGAGTACAGGTAAGTTGGTTGTAACAAAAGAATATGAAACCTGTGAAGATGAGGACCAAAAGATTTACAAACAACAAAATGAAGTTTTTTTCAAAAAGGGCATAAATATTACATTACAGAATCGTAATGAGAAAGAGGTCAAAATCATCAGTCCAAAATATCGGCATGAAATCTATATTGCGATCAAACTAGACTAATAAGTTAAAAATCGGCTTTTCTTTACTTCTCCACAGCGTCTTCCCCACAGACGTCTCCCAAGGCACGAGGAAACTCCTCGGCAGTCTCGCATGTGTTTAGTCATGAAATAGGTCTACATATAAAGTAACCCTATTTCATGACTAAACAAATTTCAGAAATTAAAATTAATGAGTAACTTACTTATGAGATAGTTAGAAGTTTCTTTTCATAGAGATATTTATGAAAACTGAAGCTTCGAAATTGAAAAATAACAAGCTTGCAAAAAATTAAAACTGATGCAGCTTTATAAGCTTCTCATTATGCAAATAGATTTTCACTATTAAATTATATTTACACATGAAACTTTTTAAAGCAAGAGAACCGCAAATAGTTCAGGTAAAGGGTCATATTTTATCTTGCCCAGTATGTTCGAATAAATATTTCTGGACAAGAAGGGCACAATTAAATACTTCCGTTGCGTCGTTCTTTGGCCTGGATTGGGCAAACAGAAGCGCTACCTGCTTTGTATGTTCAGAGTGCACTTATATTTATTGGTTTCTGGGATAAACAGTATCATTAAGGTGCGGAGCCCCAGCGTCTTTCATAATGCTGGAGCTAGAAGTTGAATAACATAAATGCGAATAGAATGCGCAAAGAAATCTATATCATTTGTTCGCTACTTATCTCCCTTACTTATAGTTTGGAATCGAAGAGTCAGCAAATTCAATCTGAGAGAAAGTTAATCACAGGCACATGGGTTTCTACAGAGGGGGATTGGACTTTTACTTTTGAAAATGATTCAATATGCAAAGAATTTCTTGTTAAAAAACTACAAGGCAAATATTTATACAAGATAACTTCTGCCAATTCATATTGCGGAAAATTATCTCAGGTTGATGTTAACGATAAAACAATCAGTTATTTACAACTCAACAACGTAGAAACCAAAGAAATTACCTGCTATGAAAATAATGGTGTAAGCAAAACCACTTTAAGCATTACAGAATATATGATGCCCGAAGCTGCACTTTTTAAAAGAAAACTGATTTCAAAGAAAGGTAAATAGAAAGTTTACTATATTTCAATCTCCCCGGGGTCTTCTTTATTTTCCGCATGGTTTTCCTCGCAGACGTCTCCCGAGGTATGAGGGGTCTCTGCGGCAGTCACGCATTAGTTCATTCACTATTAGTTATTAGTTGCAGGCATTGATTAACGAATAGGTGGGTGTCGAAGTAAAAGGCAAACCCAAGCTGTTCAGCTCGCAGCATCTCTAGTTATGCACCTCCTAATGCATCTGGGATAAACTCCAACGAACAGCATAATTAACCGTTCGTATAGTAAATAAGGTAGTTCATAGATGATTCGCCCCAAACTTAACTTAAGTTAATTTTTTTGTGCTTTTACATGATAACCTTTGCAGGGTTATTTATTAAATGGTTATTTCAATGAGTGAAAGCAACGATTGCTTATGATAGAAGGTCAACCTCCAATATTATGACCTTCACACATTTTCTAATTGACTTCTTTTTATTTAATAATTATCTAAGCAAGCATCTAAAACAAGCATGAACCGTATGGCATTTAGAAAAACAATGAAAGTTCTGTTTCTACTTTCATTCTTTACCACAGCAACACAAACATTCGCACAAAAAAAATTCACGATCAGCGGAACCATCACCAGCAAAAACAGTGGAGAATCCATTATTGGTACCAGTATTAAGGTACTGAATACCAATTATGGCACTACCTCCAATGAATATGGCTTCTACAGTCTTTTACTGGCAGCAGATAAGTACCGGATTGTGTACAGTGCCGTTGGCAAAACACCCGATACCTTAGAAATTAACCTCTCGGGTAATATCGAAAAAAACATCAGTCTCTCAGAAGCGAACTACGAGTTAACTGCTGTTACTGTTACCAGCAGCAAAACATCGGGCCGCTCGGTTAGCGGCTCACAAATGGGCATCGAAAAATTATCGGTACAGGAAGCCAGAAACCTGCCGGTGATTTTTGGTGAGAAAGACTTATTAAAAACCATTCAATTGTTACCGGGCATTAAATCTGCCGGCGATGGCAATAGTGGCATTTTTGTAAGAGGTGGCACCACCGACCAGAATCAGGTTATTTTAGACGAGGCCAATATTTATAACGCTTCTCACTTATTTGGCTTCTTCTCTACCTTTAACAGCGATGCCATTAAAGACATTGCTGTTTACAAAGGAGGCATGCCTGCACAATATGGCGGCCGGCTGAGCAGTGTACTCGATGTAAGAATGAATGAAGGCAATAACCAAAATACCAGTGTAAGCGGTAGCCTCGGTCTTATTAGTGCCAAACTCAATATTGAGGGGCCTATTCAGAAAGACAAATCTTCTTTTCTACTCACCGGCAGAAGAACCTATGCAGATGTGTTCCTGAAATTAGACGATGAATACAAGAACAACCAATTGTATTTCTACGACCTGAATGCCAAAATGAACTATGAGCTCGGCAAAAAAGACAAGCTTTTCCTGAGTGGCTATTTTGGTAAAGATGCCCTGGGCTTTAATGATCAGTTCGCCATTAACTGGGGCAATGGTACCGGCACTTTGCGCTGGAACCATCTTTTTAACAGTCGTTTATTCTCCAACACGTCTCTCATTTTCAGTAACTACAATTATGCATTCAGGGTTAAAAACGGCACCAACGATATCAGAATCTTTTCCCAGATCAGAGACTGGAACCTGAAGCAGGATTACCAGTACAGCATTAACCAGCAAAACAATTTTCGCTTCGGCTGGTCGAGCATATACCATATTATACGTCCGGGAGAAATTACGGGTAATGCCACATCCAGCATTAACGATAAAATACAGGATAAAAGATACTCTTTAGAAAACGCTGTATATGCCAGTAATGTATTTAAACCCAATAACAAGTTAACCATAACATTGGGTGCCAGACTGAGTGCCTTTAGTGTACTGGGGGGCGGTAATTTCTATAATATAGATGCGGCAGGTAATATTAAAGACACGCTGAAGTATGCAAGAGGAAAAGTAATTAAAACCTATTATAACCCGGAGCCAAGGGTTTCGGTGGGTTATATGCTGAATAACCATGCATCGCTGAAAGCTGCCTATACCCGCAATGCGCAGTATATGCACCAGATTACCACTTCTACCGGTTCCAACCCATTAGATAAATGGGCCAGCACCAGTAATATCATTCAACCACAAATCAGCAACCAGTACAGCATTGGTTATTACGCCAATATATTACACAATAACTACGAGTTTACCGCCGAAGCCTACTATAAGGATATGGAAAATATTCTCGATTTCAGAAACGGGGCCGATGTGTTTTTAAATGAAACCGTAGAATCGCAATTACTGTTTGGCAAAGGAAGGGCCTATGGTATAGAATTTATGCTGAAGAAAAAGACCGGCAAATTAACCGGATGGATTAGTTATACCCTTAGTAAGACGGAAAGAAAAATCAATGGCATTAATAATAACCAATGGTACAATGCCACGCAGGACAGAACACATGATATTGCCATCGTAGGAATTTACCAGGTAAATAAAAAATGGACGCTGAGCGGCAACTTTGTTTTCTATACGGGCAATGCGGTTACCTTCCCATCGGGCAAGTACCAGGTGAACGGACAAACTGCTTACTACTACAACAGCAGAAATGCCGACAGAATGCCGAACTACCACCGTCTGGATTTCGGTGCCACCATGCAACTCAAGAAAACAAAGAAGTGGACCAAGGAACTCGTCTTCAGTTTATACAATGTATACGGCAGGGAAAATGCCTTTACCATCAATTTCAAGGATAACAAAGACAATCCGAACATTACAGAAATTGTGCAAACCAGTTTATTCCGTTGGGTTCCATCTGTATCCTACAATTTCAAATTTTAACCGATCAATACGAAACAAATGAAAAGAATATATTCAGCTTTATATATCGCATTACTGGCAGCTACAGTAAGCAGTTGCGAAAAAAAGATAGACCTCGATTTAAATACAACAGCTCCCATTATTGTAGTAGATGGACAGGTTACCAATAGTGCAACAGAAGGCAGTGTTGTCAGGCTATCGTATACCAACAAAGTAAAATCAGACAACAGTGTTGTGCCCTTACCCGGTGCCACCGTTACCATTCAGGAAGACAACGGCACCGTATATACTTTACCCGAAGTATCCAATGGCGTGTATAAAAACACAGGTTTGGTAGGCTCCAGCGGTAAAACCTACAACCTGAAAGTGGTAACCAATGGCACTACACTTACTGCCAGTTCTAAAATGCCGGTGATGGTAAACTTTGATTCGCTGGTGGTAGAAGATTTTCCAAATTTTGGTAAAACCGTAAAACTGGTTACACCTTTTTACAACGACCCCAAAGGATATGGCAATAACTATAATTTTTTCCTGTTTAAAAACGGAAGACTGATCAAAGATGCTTTTGCCTATGATGATTTATTTATTGATGGCAAGAAAATCACTTTCCCCCTGGTGTATTCAAGAGAAAGCGATGAGTTTAAGAAAGGCGATAAAGTGGATGTAGTGATGAATTGTATAGACTATGCCAATTATAAATACTGGTTTAGTTTTTCCCAATCATCAACAGGTAGTCCGCTGGCTGTACCGGATAATCCGATCACCAATATTCAGGGTAATGCCATTGGTATTTTCAGTGCGCATACTTATCAGAAAAAGAGTGTGGTGATACCTTAGGGGTTAATCATTGAATATCTTTTACTAAAAAAGGGCTTATCGAAACGGTAAGCTCTTTTTTTGATTGCACTATTTATTAGCTATAAACTGTTCTTTCAAAAACTGAAATTTGGGCAAATTCACCGCAGAGTCTCCGAAGGATGAGGGACTCTGCGACAGTCTCGCATTAGTTCATTGCCTATTAGTTATTAGCTAAGAATATTCATTACCGAATTGATGGGTTCCTAAGTAAATGGTACACCTAAGCTGTGCAGCACGCAGAGTATCTCGTGACCTCGGAGACTCTGCGGAAGATATAATCTTCTTCTTGCCTTTCATCTCAAATCTATATCCTGCAGCTCCATATAGGTAATAACAGGATACACACCTTGTATATTGGTATAATAATATTTTGCAGAGCTGTGTAAATAATCTTCCGGAAATTGCACACCTGTCATTTTAGCTTTACAGGGATTGTTATGTATGTAGTCAATTTTCTGCTTTATAAATGGTATTGAATAACATTCTTTTCGATCGAAAGAGGGTTCAAAAACCTCATGCTTTTTATTTCGCAAGCGTTCGGTTGTATTAACCCAGTCAGCTAGTTGCATTAGTATATCTTCTTTATTTATTTGTTTCAGTCTTTTTACCAATTCATAAGCTATAAATCTTTTACCATTTGCAATAATAGTATTGATTGATTGATCTGTTTTAGAAAAAGCTATCACAGCGTGTACATGATTTGGCATAATTACATAACCTACGATATAATGTCCTTTTGCTTTTAAGTAATCAAACCATTTATATACGGTATCATAGCCTTGAGTGAGACTAAATAATGGCAACCACCTTGTACAGGTAAATGTGATAAAGTACACACCATTTATAGCAGTGATTTTTTTGCGTACAGACATCCAACAAAAGTATAGTACCTCACTACGAACCATTCGGAGCACTTTAGGCTTGTTCACAACAGTTTCGTCCATTGTCGAGGTATTTGTTCCCTGTAGGTCTCCGAGAGGAGAAGAACTCTGCAGCAATCTCGAATTAGTTCATTGTCTATTAGTTATTAGCTAAGAATATTCATTACCGAATTGATGGGTTCCGAAGTAAATGGTACACCTGAGCTGTGCAGCACGCAGAGTCCCTCGTGACCTCGGAGACTCTGCGGAGAACCTCACTATTCACTCACCAGCCAATTACCTATTAGTTGCACCAATTCCCCGCAGACGTCTCCCGAGGCACGAGGGGACTCTGCGGCAGTCTCGCATTAGTTCATTGCCTATTAGTTATTAGCTAAGAATATTCATTACCGAATTGATGGGTTCTGAAGTAAATGGTACACCTAAGCTGTGCAGCACGCAGAGTCCCTCGTGACCTCGGAGACTCTGCGGAGAATAAACTCTGCGGAGAACCTCACTATTCACTCACCAGCCAATTACCTATTAGTTGCACCAATTCCCCGCAGATGTCTCCCGAGGTACGAGGGGACTCTGCGGAAGTCTCGCATTAATTCATTGCCTATTAGTTATTAGCTAAGAATATTCATTACCGAATTGATGGGTTCTGAAGTAAATGGTACACCTAAGCTGTGCAGCACGCAGAGTCCCTCGTGACCTCGGAGACTCTGCGGAGAATAAACTCTGCGGAGAACCTCACTATTCACTCACCAGCCAATTACCTATTAGTTGCACCAATTCCCCGCAGATGTCTCCCGAGGTACGAGGGGACTCTGCGGAAGTCTCGAATTAGTTCATTGTCTATTAGTTATTAGCTAAGAATATTCATTACCGAATTGATGGGTTCCGAAGTAAATGGTACACCTGAGCTGTGCAGCACGCAGAGTCCCTCGTGACCTCGGAGACTCTGCGGAGAACCTCACTATTCACTCACCAGCCAATTACCTATTAGTTGCACCAATTCCCCGCAGACGTCTCCCGAGGCACGAGGGGACTCTGCGGCAGTCTCGCATTAGTTCATTGCCTATCAGTTATTAGCTAAGAATATTCATTACCGAATTGATGGGTTCCGAAGTAAATGGTACACCTGAGCTGTGCAGCACGCAGAGTCCCTCGTGACCTCGGAGACGCTGCGGAGAACCTCACTATTCACTCACCAGCCAATTACCTATTAGTTGCACCAATTCCCCGCAGACGTCTCCCGAGGCACGAGGGGACTCTGCGGAAGTCTCGAATTAGTTCATTGTCTATTAGTTATTAGCTAAGAATATTCATTACCGAATTGATGGGTTCCGAAGTAAATGGTACACCTGAGCTGTGCAGCACGCAGAGTCCCTCGTGACCTCGGAGACTCTGCGGAGAATAAAAAGATACACCTAAGATGTGCTGTCCGCAGAGGCCCTCGTGCCTCGGAGACGCTGCTGTTAACATAATAGGCTTACCACTTGGGTAAGCCTATTATGTTAACAGCATATACGCTACATACTACTGCCTTGGAGCCGGAGCAGCTGCAGGCCTCAACTGATAATCCAATGGCGGCTCAACACCTAATAGATGACGCACAAAATAATCCCAGCGGCGACGCATCATATAGGGGCCATACTGTCCGTATCCATGCGCACTATTCGGAAATAGAATGAGATCGAAACTCTTGTTGGCTTTTTGCAATGCTTCTACTACCAATAAGGTATTATAAGGTGGTACATTATTATCCATCATACCATGCGCCAGCATTAATTTTCCTTTCAGGTTCTTCGCATAGTTCTGGTTGGCCTGTGCCTCATAATCTGAATTTTGTACCAGCCCATTGTAACGCTCGCCCCAGTCGTCTTCATAATTTCTGTTATCATGGTTACCTGATTCAGAAATACCTACTTTGAAAAAATCAGGATAACGGAACATTGCTGCAGCAGTTGCAAAACCACCACCTGAATGTCCCCAGATGCCTACACGGTTCGTATCAATCGGATATCGCTGTGACAGCTGACGTATAGTGGTGATCTGATCAGGCAATGTATTCTCACCCATATTACCATAATTCATATCATGGTAACTTTTGGAACGGTTAGGGTTACTGGTACCTTCTACCATCACTACAATAAAACCCAGCTCTGCCAAAGCCTGGTGATCGCCACGCGATGCCGTAAAGCCCCAGCTACCTACACTGCCACCCTGCGGACCAGGATAGATATAATCGATAACCGGATATTTTTTATTGGGTTCCATTTTGGTAGGTGTAAATGCCAGGCCATAAATATCTGTTTTGCCATCATGTGCTTTTACGGTAAAAGGTATGGGAGGTTTCCATCCGGTAGCTACCAGTCTGGATACATCTGTTTTTTCAAGTGTAGTGATCACTTTACCATTCAGGTCGCACAGCTGTGTAACTGCTGGCACATCGGGCTGTGAATAGGTATCGATGATATAATTACCTGAAGGAGAAAACACAGCCTGATGTGTACCTGCACCCGGTGTAAGCAGGGTGAGGTTTTTGCCATCGAAACCGATTTTATACAATTCAGAAAAATAAGGATTCGACTGATGACCGGTAGAGGTAAAATACAATACACGGTTTTTCTCATCCACTTTCACTACCCTGCTTACTACCCAATTGCCTTTGGTGATCTGGTTTTTCAGTTTACCGGTGGTAGCATCGTATAAATACAGATGCCCCCAGTCGTCGCGTTCTGAGTACCAGATAATTTCGTTGGAGCCGGCCAGGTAGCGCCAGTTGATTTCCCCTCTTCCCGATTCGAATTGTGTGGCCACGGTTTCTTCAAACACTTCACGAACAGCCCCTGTTGCAGCATCTGCAATACGGAGCTTCTCCTGTTTGTGATCGCGTGAAGTGGAAAGAAAAGCAAGTTGTGTAGCATCGGCACTCCAATCTACATCACCCAATGAACCACCACTGGTAATATCATCACCCAGTGATGATCTGTGCGGATCGGGTGCTACCTGTAACTTAATAACTTTTGCAGCATCAATATCTATGATCACACGATGCAGCATGGCAATTTCTTTATCGCCGGGTAAAGGGTATTTCCATGCACGCAAAGTAGGTTTACCTACATTGGTAGTAACCAGGTACATATCGCTCACATTACGCTGATCCTGTTTAAAAGTGGCGATCTTTTTTGAGTCGGGCGACCAGCGAACAATGGCCCTGTCGCTCGATTTCCATCCTGCATTATCGGTAGCATAGCCAAAATCTTTTATGCCGTCGGTGGTGAGTTGTGTTTGTTGATTGGTAGTCAGATCACGCAACCATAAGTTCCAGTCTTTAATAAACACTGCTTTTTTACCATCTGGCGAAATGGCTTCGTTACCGGCACCCGGGCCACGGTTGGCAGCCCCACCCCTTCCCTGAGTTTCTGGTGTAGGGGTTGCACTGTCGTCTGTACCAAGGGTTCCACCCTGCAGATCGTATTTCCACTTTTTGCCGGCTGCAGAAAAAGAAACCGATTTACCATCTGCCGCAAACTGAAGGGTTTGAAAGGGAAGTTTTGTTGCTTCGTATTTATTACCGGTAGCACCTGATAATGCATCGGCCAGTTTCTGGTGATCAAAAGCCGGTGTACGTGTTTTCTTCACCGGGTCTACCAGCATAAACGTGTTTTGCTGCGCTGTGGCAGACAGGTACCAGAACCGATCGTTGGGTAGCCAGTTGGGGCGTACCGTACCGGCATCAATAAAAGGCTCTGTGTGATAACTCATAAACTTTTCTGCCCGTTCATAATCTTTGGCAGTAAGTGCAGCACTTTGCGCATGGGCAGCCATGCTAAAAGCAATGGCGACTGCAGTATATACATACTTTCTCATGTGATAAAAAATGTGGTTGTAGAATATGGAATGAAAATACCAATATAAACCAAATAGCGGTAGCATATTCCATCGTCGGTGAAAAGCGTTTCCGGAGGCTTGAAGATAAAGACCTATGAATAGAACACAGATTCGTATGATTTTAAAGATATATCATGACAGATCCTCATGATCATGAAAATCCTTGTTCCATATTTCCTGTATGTCTCTGCGGCTAATTCATCCATTGAAAATATCAGGGTAACCGTAGATTGATGAATCTATTTTATTGAATACAATCTCTTAGTTCAGGAGAGATAAGCGTATTTTTAAGAAAGGTTTTAGGGCGATAGCTGAAAAATGATACCCATTCAATCTTCTTACAATAACACGATCATGCATTTTACCAAATTAGTACCCAGTGTATTTTATACAGATCTTTCAGACGGAATTAAACTATTTGTAGACTGTTTGCAGTTTACCATTGTACATAAGGATATACACTGTGCGCAACCCTATTGCGTATTGCGAAAAGGAGAGATTGGCCTGATGGTTTTTCAGGATGAACAATTGGCCAGAGAGCATAACCCTGAGCTAAGATTGGTAACAGATAATATTGAGGAAGTGTATACACAAATAGCATCATCACATCCTCATCTTCTCCATCCTAATCTCAATAAAGTTACCCTCAGACCCTGGGGTGCCAGGGAATTTGCCATTACAGATCATCAGTTAGGGATTCGTTTTCAACAATGGTAGGTATAGAATAAAAACTTCATTCAGTTACAATCCACAGTTTGGCACAATCAACCTCTTTTTTGTCGTGATACTACCTCTCATATAGCGTTCTTAAGCAGTAGGTTTGGACACTGAAAATCAATGGCTACTACCACCCTACACAACGTATTACTGATAAGGGGATATAGAAAGCCTGAAATACAGGGCAGATCATTAGAAATATCGCTAAACAAAAAGTACATTAGAAAACCTAAAATAACCAACTATGGCTTGCATTAACCCTTACCTGCATTTTAATGGCAATGCAGAAGAAGCATTTACCTTTTATAAATCTGTTTTTGGGGGCGAATTTGTTACACTCATGCGTTTTGAAGGCGCACCCAACAATGAAAAAGAAGCCGATAAAATTATGCATGTGGCCCTACCCATCGGCAAACACAATGTATTGATGGGAAGCGATACACCTGAACAACTAGGTACGCATAATGAAAGAGAAACCCGCAGTAAAATTTCGATTGGTACTGAAAGCAAAGAAGAAGCTGATCAACTTTTCAACGGGCTCTCACAGGGTGGCGAGGTAGAAATGCCGATAGCCGACAGTCCCTGGGGTTCTTATTTTGGCATGTTCAGGGATAAATTTGGTATAGAATGGATGGTGGATTTTGATCCCAGACATAAGGGGCAACCATAAATACAATTAAACGGCCCATTTGGTAAACCATATGGGCCGTTCATTTTTAATCCCGCTAAAAAACAGAAAATGTATAAACTTATTTTTCTCACCGCTATAGTGATCGGCTTAGGCAGTGCCTGCACAAATCCGAAACAGACAGATAAAGTAGATACTACTAAACAAGATACCATGACAGTAAGCAAGAACCCGATAACACAAAAAATTTCGCCTTACCTATGGGTGGAGAAAGATGCCAAAGCAGTAGCAGATTATTACCTGTCTATTTTTAAAGATGGTAAGTTGAAAGATTTCCGTCGCTTCGATAGCACAGAAAGTGGCAATACTGCAGGCATTGAAACCGCTGTGATTGAAATAGCAGGTATGGAATTTACCATACTGGCTGCGGGACCCTTATTTAAATTTAATGAAGCCGTTTCTTTTGTCATCAATACAAAAGATCAGGCCGAAACAGATTATTACTGGGATGCACTCACGAAAAACGGTGGTGAAGAAGGTTCCTGTGGATGGTGTAAAGATAAATACGGTTTATCATGGCAGGTAGTACCCACTGAATATTTCGACCTCATACACAGTGATGACCCAGCCGTAAGAGAAAAAGCGATGAAGAACACATTGAAGCAGAAAAAACTGATACTGGCTGAATTGAAATGATCGCAGATCGCAGATGTCAGATCTGAGATTTGTTCCTTATATAGTGTATCCTACCCTGAAGATGCTGTGAGGAAAGTAAAGCTAAGCCCAAACAAAGGTATAGACCGGGTACCGACAAGTCACCGACAGGGTAAATAGAGACAAGAGAAATACAGTGAAACATTTCATACACTGATACTGAATACCTTAAGATAAAAAGTATCCATATCAATTGTATTTTAGCGCAATACTGAACAAAAGCATAATGAGCAGGTGATTCAAAAAAATAGTGTAAATTTAGTAGTACGCTGTATAATTACTTAACCACTATCGGAAAATGAAATCCCTGATCTTCCTACTCTTTTGTTTAATATCCTTAAATACGTATTCACAGAGCGCAAAATTTGATGGTCATACCTGGACACCTCCTTATCGTCTACCGATTCCGGATAAATGGACCATTGAGCGGTTTGAGATACCCATTAGTTTTGCGCCTAAGATCGCATATAAAGGCGTAGAGGATATTCGATTTACGCCCGGTTGGAGTAAAGCAGAAAGCGAAGAATACTGGACCTATGCGTTTCTATGGTACCTGGAAGGCAACCCCGAAATAAACTCCGGCACCATCTCTACCAACCTGAATGCATACTATACGGGTCTGATTGAAGTTAATACCGGCAACTCCCGAACTGAAGCAGAAAAGAATATGACTGTAACTACTACATTCAAAAAAACAACTTCTGAATTAAGTGATCTGGCAACCTATACTGGCACTGTTGTCATGATGGATTATATGCAGCGAAAACCGATTACGCTGTACAGTAAAGTGCATATCAGAAAATGCGCCGCCAATAATAAAACCGTAGTATTTCATGAATTATCTCCCAAGCCATTTTCACATAAGAACTGGAAGCTATTAGATCAACTATGGATAGATTTTAGTTGCGAAAACAAGAAAGCTTCGATTCAATAAAATTCAACAAACCTATAATCATTAAGTTATTTGCGAATGAAGTACATGTGCATTTTAGCCTTGCTTTGTATCACAGAGTTAAAAGCACAAATAAATCTCACATTCAATAAACGTTTTGTCGAAAGTGAAGATAAATGGGTGGCTTTTAAGCCAGATAAAGACAGCTCATACCCCTTTGGATTTATTTATATTGATGCGCAAGCGGGTTTGACACTAAATTTTGAAGGCAGTTTTAAAATTTTATCTGACGGAAGGTTTGTAGCTAAAAAATCAGACAATACAAACACAAAAATCAGATTAGAACCCAATAATGTTTTAGTAGCATTTATTCCCGAAAATAAGTTTCAGGAACTTCAGATTTCTTTGATTCCGGATTGGCTTACATACTATAAGACAGATACCAATTCTGTAGAACGTTTATATCGTTGGGGTTATATGTATAATGGCTGGGGGGAATGTGCAAAAGCTTTATCTTTTTTAGAGAAGGCCAAAACAATAAATTCAAAGCATAAAGGCCTTATGGTTGAACTATCTTATTCCTATAACTGCCTGGAACAATACGATAAGGCCGAAATGCTTCTGGATGAAGAAATAAAAATCAATCCGGGAGACTCCTATACCAATAAAGAGTTCATTTATACTCTTACAAAAAATAATAAGATAGCCAAAGCAACAATCCAATTTGAAGCATTACTGACTACAGTCAAAGACAAACAATACCATGCAGAAAACTGCTATAATATTTTACAATACTATTACAAGCAAAAGGACAAAGAAAATTTTGCAAAGTGGTATAAAATACTCCAGCTACAGCCCAATCTAAGTAAGATGATCATACAGTATTCGGATAATATGAAACGAGAACTGGAAAAATAGTATTACTGAAGTAGAAATATTCATTTTGAAAGCTTTTCGAATGTTATTTTTATAGTTTCACCCCTATAATACTATAATCTATTATTGTTTATTACAGTCCAGCTGTGTAAATAAAAAATCTGAGATCTGCGATCTGACATCCAACATTTGCTCCGCAAACGTTTTCGAAAAAAATATCTGCATTTACGTGTGGCTTCGCACCCGGAAAGCTGTTATATTACAGTATAACGCTTATCCACCCAATTGCTTGCCATGTCGTTAACCAAACCCAAACTGAGTTTCTGGCAGATCATAAATATGAATGTGGGCTTCTTTGGTATACAGTACAGCTTCGGTTTACAACAAACCGCAGTGAACCCGCTGTACAGTTTTTTAGATGCCCGGCCGGAAGATCTTCCCTTACTAAATCTTGCAGGCCCTATGACGGGTTTACTCATTCAACCCATCATCGGTGCATTGAGCGATAAAACCTGGCATCCACGCTGGGGACGTCGCAAACCTTATTTTTTAATTGGTGCCATTTTCTGCAGCCTCTGTTTATTTGCCTTCCCCTTTAGCAGGGCACTATGGATGGCTGTAGGTTTATTATGGATACTGGATGCGGCTAATAATACGGCCATGGAACCCTATCGCGCGTTTATTGCCGATAAGTTGCCGGCAAGCCAGCGGGCCATGGGTTTTCTAACGCAGAGTTTTTTTACCGGACTTGGTATCACACTCGCCAATCTTTCTCTCTTCTTTTTTCAGAAAGTAATTACTGGTCAGTCTACTACTTCTACCGGTGAGCCTGGTATTCCCTACTGGGTATATGGTTCCTTCTTTGTAGGTGCCGTTTGCTCGATTGTGTCTGTTGCATGGTCGGTCATCAAAACACTGGAGATACCGCCTACCGAAGCTGAGCTGGCAGCACTGCGGGCTGAGCATAAAGGTTTTCTGACGCCCTTTAAAGAAATATTCAGCTCTATTGTACATATGCCGAAAACCTTATGGCAACTGGGTTTGGTTTACCTCTTTCAATGGTACGCTATGTTCTGTTACTGGCAGTTTATTTCGCATAGCATTGCGCAATCGGTATGGCATACCACCGCAGAAACCAATCAGCATTTATATGAAGAAGCCGTTGGCTGGACAGGTCTGGTAAATGGTTTCTACAATATCATCACCTTCCTCTCTGCTTTCGGACTGGTATGGATGGCGAAAAAATTCGGTGCCAAACAGGTACATATTATCTGTCTGTTGCTCGCTTCTTTATCCTTGTTTATTTTACCCCATATTGAAAACAAATACTATCTCTTTGCTCCCATGATTGGTTTTGGTATTGCCTGGGCCAGTATGATGGGTGTTCCCTATATAATGGTAGTTGGAAGTATACCCAAAGAAAAATATGGTGTATACATGGGCATCATCAATATGATGATTGTGGTACCGATGATTATTCAAACACTATCCTTCGGCTATATCTACAAAACCTTCCTCAACAATAACCCTGCCAATGCCATCACATTCGCCGGTGCATTACTATTGGTAGCAGCATTGGCAACCATGAGAATGCGTGTTGCAAAAAATGAGGAAGAGGTTGAGATGCCGATTGCTAGCGGGCATTGATCATTATTGAATTTGAAAATTTGATCCGCCTAAGGCGGATTGGAAATGCAGGCTGTTTTTATAACAAGTAGTATTTACAAGAATAAATCTACCCACATTCACCATTGACCATTGACCATTGACCATTCACGAAAACTGACTACTCACTACTGACTACTCACTATATGAAAATATTATGCATAGGAGAAGCACTCATTGATATGATCTGCACCGATAAGGGGAGCAGTCTTTCTGATGGGCAGCATTTTTTAAAGAAACCAGGAGGCGCACCTACCAATGTAGCGGCAGCCATTGCAGCATTGGGTGCCGAGGTAGAACTGGCAGCCAAGGTTGGTAACGACCCATTTGGCAAACACCTGATTGAAGTAATGCAGGACTTCGGTGTATCGACCCGCTGGATGCTGCAGGATACTAAAACATTCACCACATTTGCCTTTGTATCACTGATGCTGGATGGTGAACGTGATTTTGTTTTTAACCGTGGGGCCGATGGAGAGTTGAGCAGGGAAGAAACCGATGAAATACCCCTGAATGATGTAGGTATTATTCATTTTGGTTCTGCTACCGGTTTTTTACCCGGTCCCTTACAGGCTGCCTATCAGGGTATGCTGCAGAAAGCATTGTTACAGAATAATATCTTCATCAGCTTTGATCCGAACTACCGTCACCTCTTGTTTCAAAACAATACACAGACTTTTATTGATCAGTCCTGGAACTTTTTACAGTCCTGCCATTTCTTTAAACTGAGCGATGAAGAAGCCATGCTCATAACCGGTGCCCATTCTGTTGCCGATGCTGCAGCTATACTGCTTGAAAAAACAAATGCGGTATTCACCATTACCCTTGGCAAGGAAGGTACTTTACTTGGTTATAAAGGGCAAACCTATACCATTGCCAGTATACCCGTTACACCTGTAGATACCACCGGTGCCGGTGATGCATTTGTAGGGGCGGTACTTTATCAGCTGCACCAGAAAGCCTTAGCAGAGATACAGGCACTCAACATAGAACAATGGCAACAGATTATACACAACGCTAATAAAGCCGGTGCCCGTACCTGCGAGTACATGGGCGCTATGGAAGCATTTAAACACCTGAGCAGCGCAATCTTCGATTGAAAGCACAGCTATGAGCCTTGAGCTCTGAGCTGTGAGCAGGCATTTGATTTATAATTTATTAACCATACTAAAGAGCTCGTGGCTCATCGCTCACAGCTCGAAGCTAAATATGTACCACTACACGCTCCACCAACGAATCACCCGCATCTGTGAGCAGCAGGGTTTATTGCTGAACGGCGATGACCTGGGTTTTTATACAAGGTTATGTGCCAATGCAACGGCTATTGACAGTTTATACCGTTCATTGTATAACCATCATCTGGCATCGGATGCATTGTTTGAGCGATTATTACTTACACTGATACAAGGCCATCAGCAAAGAAATAGAGAATTGCGTAAACGTGATACAGAGAAAGCCGCAAAAGGGCAATGGTTCCTGAGCAATGAAATATGCGGCATGAGTTTATATGTTGACCGCTTCTGCGGTAAGCTGAACGATTTACCTACACGATTACCCTATCTCGAATCGCTTGGTGTAAACTTCCTCCACATCATGCCCATTTTTGAAAGTCCGGCAGGGGAAAGTGATGGTGGTTATGCAGTATCCGATTTCAGAAAAGTAGATACCCGCTTTGGTACCATTGACGACCTGCGAGCAGTACAAAAACTGATGCAGGAAAAAGAGATGTACCTCATGCTCGACATTGTACTCAACCACACTTCTCACCACCATGAATGGGCAGTGAAAGCGAAAAAGGGTGATCCGGTGTACCAGGATTATTTCTACATGTATGATGACCGCACCCTTCCCGATCAGTTTGATGCTACCATGCCCGAAATATTTCCGGAGAGCGCACCGGGTAGTTTTACCTGGAACAAGGAAGCAGGCAAATGGGTAATGACCGTGTTCCATAATTATCAGTGGGATCTGAACTATACCAATCCTGCCGTGCTGGTAGATATGCTGGATAATATTTTATTCTATGCTAACCTAGGTGTTGATATTTTACGGATAGATGCACCCGCATTTATCTGGAAGCAACTGGGTACTACCTGCCAGAACCTACCTGAAGCACATACGATTTTACGATTGATACGTCAGTGTGTGGAAGTAGCTGCACCGGGCATGGCATTACTCGGCGAAGCCATTGTGGCACCCAAGGAAATCATGAAATATTTTGGTACCGATCTGTACACAGCCAAAGAATGCGATGTGGCTTATAATGCCACACAGATGGCCTTACAATGGGATGCGCTGGCCACAGGCGATACCCGTGTTATGCTGGCCGCACAACAGGATCTTTTACAAAAACCTTTTGGCTGTACCTGGATCAGTTATACCCGTTGCCATGACGATATTGGTTTGGGTTATGATGACAGTATGATTACCGCAGCAGGTTTTAATGCCTATGAGCACCGTAAGTTTCTGAAAGAATACTATTCAGGCACACATCCTGCATCAACCGCATCGGGTGCTTTATTCTCCGTAAACCCGAAAACACAGGATGCGCGTATCAGTGGTTCGCTGGCATCGCTCTGCGGATTAGAGAGAGCCATCGCAGCCAATGATGAGCAAGCCATAAATATAGCTATCAGAAAAATATTACTGATGCAGGCGCAAAGTATTTTTCTGGGTGGCATACCCATGTTATTCTATGGTGATGAAGCTGCTTATACCAATGACTACAGCTACCTGAATGATGAGGGCAAAAGTTATGATAACAGGTGGATGCACAGACCCGTAATTGACTGGCAGAAAAATGAAAAAACAAAAGAAGCCGGTACTATTGAACACCGCATCTTCAGTGGCACACAGCGCCTCTTAAAACTCCGCAAACAATTACCTGTTGTAGGCGATTACAAGAACATTCGTTGGATAACGCCTCACAATATTCATGTAGCAGGTTTTATACGATCCATGGACGAGTCACATCTGTATTGTTTATTCAACTTCAGTAATAAAGCGGCTTACCTTACCTGGTATGCTTTTAAGGAGCAGGGCTATGGTATCAGCAACTTGTACGATCACTGGAATGAACAACGCCTAACCGTAGGCTCAGATCATGAATACCTCATCATAGAGCCGTATTCTTTCTGCCTTTTGGAAAGCGGGAGCTATTAGCTTTTAGCCATTAGGTGTTAGCCATTAAAAAAAGGGGGAAGAAAATGCTTCCATTTTCTTCCCCCCACAACATAGCTAATGGCTAAAAGCTAACAGCTAATAGCTCACCCTAATCAGCTCCATCGGTTTGTGCACGTGCAACTGCATAGGCACCTACCTTCTTACCCGTTTCCAATCCTTTTTCACAGTCACTTCTATAATGTATGCCCCCATACATACGTGATACAGAAGCTTCTTTAGCCATTTCATCATAGGCTTTGGCCCTTGATGGTACAATATGACTCAGAATGGTTGCTGCTGCAGCACTAAATGTAGAGTGACCGGAAATATAGGATGGGAAATTGGGTAAGCCGGTAAGGGTTTTGATAGCAGGATTTAACTGCGATGGTCGTGGATTAAAATAGAAATATTTGGTATCCCAACAAACAATCGCCGCATCCATCAAAGACATATTCAGTAATGCCATATTTCTTGCCCAACGCACTTCACTGAATTTCTGTTGAATGAAATCTGCATCGGCAATAGCACCCCAGTGACCCGGAGGTGTAGCAGTTGCAACACCATCGGCCCAGAAATGGGTGATGCGAATACGCTCTGCATTGGTATTGTTCACAAGATCTAATATCTCTGCTGTTTCTTTTTTCATCTGCTCACTGGAAGTAGATGGTGGCGGGCCCGGACGCAGTGTTGGTGTTACCGTTTCATCAAACAGGAAGGGTCTTACTTTTCCAAACAATGGTAACATGGGTGGACGCTTGGGTGTTTCCAGACTGATCCATGGTATTTCGCCGCGTGCAATGGTTTGTGTTTCGAATAGGGCCCAGTCAGTAGCATTACCTGCTGCCGCACCTGCCCTGTCG
Source organism: Sediminibacterium goheungense (assembly GCF_004361915.1). Taxonomy (GTDB): domain Bacteria; phylum Bacteroidota; class Bacteroidia; order Chitinophagales; family Chitinophagaceae; genus Sediminibacterium; species Sediminibacterium goheungense. The sequence goes on from NZ_SNWP01000010.1 coordinate 1,005,741, forward strand.
GCCCTGCCGCGTGTAATGAATTTTTGTGCCACCAATCTACCCAAAGCCTCACCTGCTTCAATATCGCTTCTGGTAGCAGTACCTGCCATCAGTTTTGATAACATCTGTTCCTCTGCTTTTTTCTGTATAAAGGCAATCTCACCAGGGAAAAATAATTTCATCATCTCCGCCGTTACACCTGCCAGTACTGCATCTTCAGATGGATAAGAAGGGAGGTCTGACTGTGGTAATTTAGGTTTTATATTGGCATCTGTTTTATAAGGTGCCGGTCTGTTATAGAGTTTCTTATAATGCCAGGCCGCAACCAATGCATCATATTGTGCAGCACTGATATAGGCATAGGCCCTTGCTGCATAAGGCGGGTTCGCAAAAGGAAACAAAGGATAGGCAAATGGATTATTGGCACTCGGAAATGGATAGGTACCATCAGCATTCTGATAAGGAGGTAAATTATATTTCGCTACCAGTTCACGCATGAGTTCATTCCATCTCAGTACACCTCCCGCACCCCAGTATTTAATAGCCGCTTCCTGGTCGGCAGTAAGATCGCGCTGGTATCCTTTTACTTCGTTGAGCTCAGCAATATAACCTACAGAACTAACGGCCGCAGGTGCTGCTACCGGAAACTCTGTAGGTCCGGTTAATAAAATAGGTTTCCAGATGCCAGCATCAATATCTGTTTTGGTAGGTGCCAGCATGGGCGCATCATCAGTGGCATTCGGAACATGTTTGGAGCAAGACATCTGCACCAATACAAGGGCTGCCAATACACATATGGTAAGTATTTTCTTCATGGCTTTATTTTTTATCGTTGGTGGATGTTTTTTCTTTTTTCTTTTTGGGTGAGAAGTCCATGATATAAAATGCACCACCACCAATGGTAGATGCCTGCCCCATGTTTCTTCCGCTTAAAGTAATATTACCGTTGGCTATCAGCGATAAACCATCCACTGCTTTGAGGTTATACTTAAGATTAATACCGAGCATACTGGCATTCATCCTGTTGCTTACAAAAGGCATATTGTTACGTGTAATATCAAAACCACCGAGTGTAGTCCATTTATTCCATACCGCTTCGGCAATCATTCTACCTGTTCGGTATCCGGCCCTTACATTGATGGATGATGCATCGGGCATAGCTACCTGATTGGTATTGTGTAATTGCGTGGTATAATAAGACTCCCTGTCGAGTGTAACCTTATCGCGAATAACATAAGTTGCAGAAGCAGTAGTAAACCAACTGCCATACTGGTAATCTACCATACCACGTAAGGAAATGGTTTTACTTCTCAACCCAATTGATAAGGGTAACAGATCGGGGGTATAATCAGATACAGGTAAAGAGATCCCGCCAATAGTGTAAAAGGAAAGTGTACTCTTGCCGAATTCTTTTTCATAAGGCATCCACTTTACCCATAGCGACAGATCCTGAAAGCCTTTCATACCATGCAGTGTTCCGGCAGAAGCTTTTGTTTTAATATAAGGTAAGCCAAATAATACGTTTAGTTTATCGGATACACCATAGTTACCCATATAGGCAATCATACTGGTTGATACGGTTCCGAGGTTCAGGTTATTTCTTTTCAGTGTTCCTTCCCAGTATTGATCCCAACTACTGTAGTTATACATGATACCGGAACAATAATTATGCTTAGCCATCATAATACCATCTATCTCCGTTTGTGCCTGAGAAGGCAGGTATGATAAGGCAGTCATTGCAATCAGGCCGGTTATACGCAATAAGCCTGTTTTTATTTTTTGCATAGTTGATTGGTTTAGTAAATGATTCATATGACAGCCGTTAGCCTTTAGCCATTAGCTTTTAGCAGATAAGAGAGAATCGTTCTTGTAAAATATATTCATGGCTAAAAGCTAATGGCTAAAGGCTAATAGCTAAAATCTCACACTCATTCCGATATTCACAGCCAGATCAGCAAAAGCTGCATCGCCCTGGGCGTAAACACCTGTTATTTTTGTTCTTTCTTTATCAGCATAACTTTGTGTACGGCTTCTTACAATCGCCACTGGAACATACGCATAGAGGTTTATTTTTTTCATGGAATAAGTAACACCGGGCTCGATTGAATTCACATAACCAGGCCGGCGAAAGCCATAGTCACCACCTATTAAATCAGAAGAAGGTACGCACTCATGTCGGTAACCTGCAGAAACGGTAAACCTGTTAAAGGTGAAATTGGCACCGAAGCGAATCATGTACTGATCGGGTACACTCATTACATCACTGCCATATTGTAAAGCAGTAGCCGATGTAGCTCCGCCTCTTGCTGTTGATACGCCATTGTGCTCACGGGGATTGAGCAGGTAAAAGAAATTACCGTACAGGCTCACTTTTCTTGAAATAACCTGATTGGCATTCAGTTCCATCGTAAACCCTGTACCACCATCTCCCAGTTGAATAGACTGATCTACAGGACCCAGCACTTTTGTACCGGTACTGGTATAAAAATGATCCATTACCCGGAAATCGCCTGTTGGAAGTTTAATGCCCAGTCCTGCCTGTAAGCTGAATTTTCTGCCTTTGGCAGGATCTGTTAACCAATGGTAGGCAGTAATACGTGCGTCACCCAAACCAAATGAACTGGTAGAATGGCGGGCAGCACCTCCATGCTCATAAAGAGACGAACGTGTATTGGAAATAACAGGGATTCCAAATGTGATAGACCAACGATTATTAAGGATTCTTGTTAAGCTGAGGTCTATCGAAGCATTGTGATTAATAACCTGTGTATTGTTAGCAATTCTTTGTTTCTGTTCTTCTGTTCCCACAAAATGACGGAACGAATTGAAATAACGTGTGTTGAGATTAAAGCTCCATTTACTGGATACTGTGTCTGCACCAAACAAATGGTCAACCGTACACATTCCCCCTACACTTCTGATAGCCACACAACCCTGTGCGCCAGACTCAGTTTGAATGAATAAAAAAGCAGCTAGTATGATGATAATTGGTTTCATGTTAGATTAAGGTTAGATTTCTAAGCAATTGCGTGTTGTTTGTTAAACGACAATGAGTGATATGGCAAGCCATACCCTTACATACCATAAGTTGTGAGATTGTTCTGGTCAACACTGGTTCGTTTGTTGACTGTATTGTACAGCATCGAAGATGGATTCAACGATCCATCTTAGCCCTTGTTGGTCGCCTGACCAACAAATATGAGGCTTGTCTATTTTTTCATCTTCAAACGGTCAACGATCATTTTACCTACGCGCTGACCATAATCGGTGCTGATAATACATGAATTGTGGAAGTGGATACCACCATAAAATCTTGCCCAGTTATTTTCTTCAGCAGCAGCCCTGAATGAGCTGAAACTCCTGTTGGGTATACCAAATTCCATTTCAGTAGAATCGGTATAAGAAAAATTGTCGCCGAATACACTGGTAAGTGCCTCGGCAGCGGCAGATGAAATGGTTGAGTGTCCGCAGGTATATTCAGGAAAAGCAGGTGTTTGCAGATAAGGTCTCCAGCTAGGATCTATGTATTCATTGATCACTGTTTCAGGGCGGGCTGTATTGTATTTATATTTTACATACCACGACTGAATAAAGGAATCAAAAAGAGCAATGGATGTTTTGGCTACGGCATATACATGGGTAGCAAAATCAACTTTTGCTTTCTGTGCTGCAATACCCACAATACTCATCCAGTGACCCGGAGGTGAGAATTTTTTACTCCCATACATCACATGCCCGGTTACATTCATTTTAAAGGGATTATCATCCCAGAATTCTGCAATATGTTTCTGCTCAGGTGTTAAACTGTCAACAGCATTTTTAATGGCTATCACTTCCTGATAATACTTGCTCTTTTTATCTGTAATATTAAATACCGGCGGCGGCGGCGGATCAAACACCCCTGCACTGTCTATCACCAATGGCCTTATTTCATGCCAGTGTGGTTCTGCGGCAGCTGCATACATAGGCGGCGTTGGTACCCAACGACCGGGTATTTTTTTCACTGCATACTTTTCGGCTCCTCTGGTTTCGAGGTAATTGTCTTTTTTGCTCCAGCGAATAATGTGCATACTGATACTGTCTGCCAGCATACGGGAAGCCGTTTCTACCTTACTGCTCAGCCCTTTATCTCTGGCAATCTGTAAAATACTGTCTTCATATACTTTCATACTGCCTTCGGGGAAGGTTACCGACTCGCCTACTTTCATATACGCCAGCAGGGTGGCCAGTTCAATGTCCATATCGGCTGTAATCGTGGGCACCACAGGTTTTTTCAGCCCTTTTAATTGTCCGCCAAGCGACTCATACTCATTGGGATAAGCAGCAGCCACTACTTCATAAGCAGCAACAGCAGCATACACATAATTACGCGATGCCACCATGGGAGGAAAATTATTTCCCATCACCACCGTATTCAGTTCATATACGGTACGACTAAACAATGCAGGATCGTGTAAAAATGTTTTATACTCAGTAGATTGTTTACATGAAGAAATACATGTAAGCAATACGAGCCCCAACAAGAGCTTTCTCATATACAGTAATATGTTTCAGATAAAAAGATAATGCTTAATGAACCAGCATTATGCTTGCGGGGGACGCTCTAAACGATTTATATAATCAGACAGATACGCGGTTTCCTGATTCACGTGATGAACCTGTTGCGGGTCTGCATTCCTAAACTGCCAGGAAAAAGAATGATCCCCGGTAAAGTCCAGAACAGAGAATTTGAGAACCGTATGCTGATTGGAAGATTTTTGTGAGGAATTACCGGCATTATAATCACCCGCTAAACGGAAGAAATCATCCCGCGCATTGCGGATACCAATCTTCTCGATATTGGGTACGCACCATAATTCTAAAGAGTCTTTATAGAAACGTCTTTTTACAAAATGATAGGTTACGCCATTGATGTCTACCTCACCTGTAGCATTTTCGTACTGCTCGGTATTGGAGCCATAAGGTGTACTGGCGGGAACTTTAAGGTGAAGCAGCATGGCTTCATCATAAACATCGTCATAAAGACTGGCCTGAAACGCTTTATCAGAAGCTGTTTCCATATAACCCAGCAACATTCTGTAGCCGCCAAGGCTAAACAGCAGTAGTCCGAGAGATACTATCGTGGCAAGTCGTTTCAACCCAATAAAAATAATTGTTTTTATTGAACTACCAAGGTTTTTTTATCGGGTCCGATACCTGTAAGTGTTAGTTTTTTCCAGTGTCTGGGCAGTACCGATTTAATCTGTGTAATGCCTTTTGGTGTGATGTCTATACCTCCAAAACCCATCAGCACACTCTGTAAAATACCACCTGCACCGGTAGCAAAATACGGGTTGGTGCCACCCTTGGTTTCAGCAATAACCCGGAATGGAGGGTTGAGGTTAGGCTCATAAGATTCTTTGAAGAATTTGAGGGCCTTATCGGCATTGCCCAGTCTTGCATATAGAAGCGTAAAAATAGCATGGGTCATGGCAGGCGTTCCCTCATTGGGTACACGGGTTTCATAATACTCCAGGTCTTTCAGTACCTGTTTGGGATCACTCACTTCTTTCAATGGATATGCCAACAGGTTTACATCACCCTGTTTAATACCTTCTCCGTTATAAGTAGCGTGTTCGCGGGTTACCCCATTCTCCATTTTCAGGATGGGAATATTTTGCGCAACATGCAGCCAGTCGGCATCGGCTTTGGCTCCTACCAGTGCAGCGGCTTCGGTTGCATAATTTAATACAGCTTTGGCAGCGGCATTCGTCCAGGCATTGTTGTCTACATTCTCCGCCCACTCATCGGCAGCTACCACATTCTTAATATCATATTTACCCGGGCCATTTCTTTCTACCCTGCTGGCCCAGAAATCGGCTGTTTCTTTTAGTATGGGCCATCCTCTTTCTTTCAACCATTCTTTATCCTGTGTTACACAATAATAGTTCCAGGCCGCAATACCCACGCAAGCCGTAATATGGTGCTCAAACGGACCGCTCAGTGCCCATACCGGTGTTTCTTCTACCCCCGTTGCTGCACTCTCCCATGGAAACATAGCGCCTTTATAACCATGACTGAATGCATTTTTCTTAGCAGCAGCCAAACGGTTATAACGATACTCTACCATACTTTTTGCCATGCCGGGCTGTAATACCAGTAAAGCCGGATACATCCACAGTTCTGTGTCCCAGAATACATGGCCATTATAACCCAGACCGCTAAGGCCCATTGGCGATGGACTATAATCAGTGCCCTCTCTAACGAAAGAATAGAGATGATACATCATACTATGTACATCCTGCTGAGCCTGTGCATCACCTTCTATCTGAATATCACTCTTCCATAACTCACTCCATGCTTTGGTATGAAAAGACATCAGCCTTTCCCTTCCTTCCAGTTTGGCAAATATGGTCATGCGTTCTGCTTCATTCAAAGGATCATCATGATGGGCACTGGTGATAGAAGAACCCGCAATAGAAAAACGATAACTGGTGCCTGCCTTTACCGTTTTATTGAATTTCATGAGGTGCATATTATTATCCCACATTTCATGAATCACACGGGGCTCTTCACCATGGTGCTCGGAAAACAAAAAAGTATTCGAGGCACACATCAATAATTTACCTGTAGGGCTTTTGGCTGAGGAGGTAAGCAGGCTGATGGTTACATGCGGACGGTCTATTTCATTGTAATAGTTCTGCACATCTTTCAGCGCATCGGGTGCTTCCATTACACTGGCTGCATTTACCAGTATATCTTTTTTGGCTGTAACCGTTACATCCATCAGCACCGTAAAAGGCAGGTGGCGCAAGGAATAGTAGGTATAGGTTACGGTAGCTTTATCGCCATAATCGAAAGAGCAGGTAAAAGAGGCTTTTTGCATATCCAGTTCCTGCTTTATATTTTTTACATCGGCACCGCTGATGTTTCTGCCATCAATACCCAGTTGCATATTCAGCAGATTGAAACTGCGAAGGAAATTACTTACCCTTCCACGACCATACTGATCGTAGGCTCCCGCCAATACCACTTCCTTTACTTTAAATGGTTCGGGGGAAGAAACAATACCAATCATACCATTTGCCACCGTAACACCATAGTAGTTGGAGGAACTAACAGCAGGTACGGTTAGCTTCCAGGGGTCCTGGGCTTGAACCCATCCGATACTTAATAAAAAAAATAGCTGGCAAAGCTGGCACAATCGTTTCATAATTTGTACTTTAGAAATACTTGAGGTAACTCAAATTTATTCTAAAACCCTGTATGAAGCACATTTTTCTTGCCATGCTTGGCTGCATGATGTTATATGCATGCGGCCATAAGTCTGTACTTTTTCATGAAGTAGACCCCAACAAATCCGGCTTACTATTTACCAACCAAATTACTGAGAACGAAAACCTCAATGTATTAAACTACGAATACATTTATAATGGTGGTGGTGTAGGTATTGGTGACTTTAACAACGACAGCCTGCCCGATATTTATTTCACGGGCAACCAAACCCCCAACAAACTTTTTCTGAACAAAGGCAATTTGCAATTTGAAGATGTCACAGAAAAAGCAGGTGTAAACGGCAATGGTAAATGGAGCAAAGGCGCCAGTATTGTAGACATCAATAACGATGGCTTACCAGATATTTATGTATGTACTGCCGTTCTTGCCGACAGCAATGCAAAAAAGAATTTACTGTACGTAAACCAGGGCATTAACAAAACAAACGGCATACCCATATTTAAAGAAATGGCTGCTGAATATGGATTGGCCGATGTTTCGAACACGCATATGGCTGCTTTCTTTGATTATGATAATGATGGTGATCTTGATGTATACCTTTTACTCAATGACCTCGATGGTACTTATCCAAATGAATTCCGTCCTATCAGAAAAGATGGCAGCTGGCCCAATACCGATAAACTACTCGAAAATAATTTTGATTCTGCATTACAACATCCTGTGTATAAGGATGTATCAAAAAAAGCCGGTATTCTTATTGAAGGACATGGGCTTGGTGTAAGTATAGCTGATATTAACCGTGATGGCTGGAAAGATATTTATATAAGCAATGATTATCTCTCCAACAATATACTCTATATCAACAACCGTAACGGCACATTTACCGATCGTTGTGCCAGTTACTTTAAACATACCAGCAGAAATGCCATGGGTAATGATATTGCCGATATTAACAACGACGGACTGGCCGATATTATAGAAACTGATATGATGCCTGCCGATAATTACAGGCAGAAGATGATGCATTCTGATATCAGTTACCAGACATTTCAGAACAGCGACAGGTATGGTTATATGTACCAGTATCCACGCAATACTTTACAACTGAATCAGGGTGCTTTACCGGCAGGATATGACTCTATACAAAAAAATGCTTTCAGCGAGATCGCTTATTTCAGTGGCGTAGCCAATACCGATTGGAGCTGGGCACCGCTTTTATTGGACGTGAACAATGATGGATGGAGAGATTTGTTTGTGAGCAATGGCTTACCCAAAGACATGTCTGATAAAGACTTTATGGCTTACCGCGACAATGCTGTTGCCAATTCTTCACTGGAAACCGTATTGAAACAATTGCCTGAAGTAAAAATCAGCAACTATGTATTTGAAAACAATGGCGACCTACACTTTACAGATCGTACCCAGGAATGGGGCATTGATTTTCCTACTTTTTCTGCAGGTATGGCTTATGCAGATCTTGACAGAGACGGTGATCTTGATCTGGTCATTAACAATACCAATATGGCTGCAACTTTATTGGAGAATACAGCACAACAACAAAAAGAAGCTGCACATTATATACGGATAGTCCTGAATGGCACATCGCAAAACAAATCGGGTATGGGTGCATGGGTATATGTGTTTACAAAAGAAGGGCAACAGGTAATGGAACATTCACCCTACAGAGGTTATCTTTCAACAGTTGAACAGACCATTCATTTTGGCGTAGGCAAACAAACATTGATCGATTCAGTACGTGTGGTATGGCCCGATGGCAAAACAGAAACCAAAAAAAATATCAGTAGCAACCAGACGCTTATTTTTTCTGCAGATAAAGCAAGCTCACCAACTGACACAACGGGTTATACCATATCTTCTTTATTCACCGATATCAGTTCAAAAGCTGGCATCAATTATGGTTTTTCTGAGGTAGATTTTATTGATTTTGATATCCAGCGTTTACTCTTACATAAGCTTACACAATATGGCCCTTCGCTGGCTGCAGGTGATGTAAATGGTGATGGACTTGATGATCTTGTTGTTGGTGGCGGATCCCCTTTTCATGCTTCTGTTTTTATGCAGGCCGCCAATGGACGTTTTAACCGAAAATATTTACCGGGTTATAAAGAACCACAGTTACAGGATGATGCGGGTTTGAGTTTACTGGATGCAGACGCAGACGGCGATCTGGATTTGTTTATTGTTTCCGGTGGAGCCGAGAACCGTCCGCAGGAAAAAGCATATACAGATCATCTTTACATCAATGATGGTAAGGGTAATTTCTCGGAACTAACTGCCGAGTTTACCAATAACAGGTTTACCAAAAGTTGTGTGGTTGCCAACGACTACGATCAGGATGGAGATCTCGATCTGTTTATCGGCGGAAGGGTAATTCCTGGCAGATACCCCATGCCTACCAGCAGTTTTATTTACAGGAATGATTCAAAAAAAGATAAGATTCTTTTTACAGATGTTACTGCAAAAATTTCACCTGATTTACAAAACATAGGCATGGTTACGGCAGCCGTTTGGTCGGATGCAGATGCAGATGGTAAAACAGACTTACTGGTTACCACCGACTGGGGCAGTATTGTAGTAATGAAGAATAATGGAGCCGGTTTCACCAGAACCAAAACCGCACTTGATAGTTTTCATGGATGGTGGAACAGCATTGTTTCTGTTGATATGGATAATGATGGAGATATGGATTATGTAGCAGGAAATTATGGGACCAATAGTTTTTTACAGGCTTCTGAAAAACATCCCTTAAACGCCTATGCAAAAGACTTTGATAACAATGGAAGTTTCGATGCCTTATTTACACATTGGTATCCCGCCACCATAAGAGGCGAGAAAAAAGAATTTCCTATTGCAGGTCGTGATGTACTACTGCGTGAAATGAGTATTATGAAAGAACGTTTTCCCAACTATACATCCTATGCAAAAACAGACATGAGCCAGTTATTTCCACCCGGTATATTACAGGATGTTACGCAATTAAAAGTGAATCACCTCCAGAATAGCTGGATAGAAAACAAGGGGAAACTGAATTTTGCATTACATGCACTACCACCCATTGCACAGATGGCACCCATATATGGTATTACAGCAAGAGATATAGATGGCAATGGCTTTATGGACCTGGTATTAACCGGTAATGAATTTTCAATGGCTGCTTATCTCGGTCGTACAGATGCCTTCAACGGATTGGTTCTATTGAACAATGGCAAAAAAGGATTTCAGCCTTTATCCATCATCCAATCTGGCTTCTATACACCTGCCAATGGAAGAGCCCTTGTTGAAATGGTGATACAAAATAAACCTGCTATCGCGGCAGGACAAAACAGAGACATGCTGAAACTCTTTCAGGCAAATCAGGTTCATGAAAGGGTAGTAACATTACAAGCAGCCGAAACACATGCAATGGTTTCCCTGAAAAATGGCAGTAAACGAAAAGAAGAGTTTCCTTTCGGGCAGGGATTTCTTTCTCAGTCGTCGCGGTTTGTTTCACTGAATCCATCCATTGTATCTGTTGATTTTTTTGCCGGTAATCAGAAAACCAGAACCCTCCAACCCTGAGCCTTATGAAGCAGTATAAAAAATGGTTTACGGTTATATGCATTTTTATAACCCTTATAGCATGTAATGAAAAAAAGAAAAACAATATTCCGAAAGGAGCTGAATTACAACACCAATGTGTGCAGGCATTAACTGAAGTAGTTGTATACGATATCATTAACCCTCCTGTAGCCAGCAGGATGTATGCCTATAGCAACCTTGCTTATTATGAGGCGCTATGTCCTTCCAGTAAAAAATGTACCAGCCTGCTCCCGGTTTTAAAAGATTTCGCCACACCGGGAACACCCGATAAAAACAAAAAGTACGACTTCAGGCTATCTGCTACCGTGGCATTTATGAAGGTTGCGGAAGCACTTGTTTTTTCGAAAGACAGTATCAGAAAAAGCAGGGATAATATACTAGCCGATTTTGCAGACATAGATGAAGATGTATTTAACAACAGTATTGCCTGGGGTGAGAAAGTGGCTTCTGTTGTTTTAGAAAGAGCTGGTAAAGATGGTTACAAACTTACCCGCGGTATGCCCAAATTCAGCGTATTGAAAGAAACCGGTATCTGGCAGCAAACGCCTCCCGATTATGAAGAAGCCGTAGAACCCAACTGGCGGTACCTGAAGCCCCTGCTCATGGATTCTGCATCGCAGTTTAAACCCATAAGGCCTCCGGTATTTAACATGACAAAAGGAAGCCCATACTATAAAGAAGTGATGGAAGTATATGAAATGAGTACCTCATTAACCGATGAACAAAAAATGATAGCCCGTTTCTGGGACGATAATCCTTTTGTATCTGAACATAAAGGGCACCTTACTTATGCCAATAAAAAAACAACCCCTGTAGGCCACTGGATGGGCATTACAGGTATTCTGGGAAGGCAATCCAATAAAAACGAGTTCGAAATCGCAAAAGCTTATGCATTAACTGCTGCTGCTATTTTTGATGGCTTTATTGCTACCTGGGAAGAAAAATATACCAGCAAAACAGTAAGACCGGTTACAGTTATCAGAGAGTATATTTCTTCGGAGTGGAACCCACTGTTACAAACACCTCCTTTTCCTGAATATACCAGCGGTCATAGTGTAATATCAGCTGCCGCAGCCACAGTCTTATCTGAGGTTTTTGGTAACAACACCGCTTTCCATGATACCACTGAAGTGAAATACCTGGGTCTGGAAAGAAGCTTTTCTTCACTGGGGGCTGCTTCCGATGAAGTAAGCATGAGTAGGATGTATGGAGGTATTCATTACCGTTCAGCAGTTATGAATGGACAAAAGCAGGGGCAGGAAATCGGTAGCTACTACAATAAAATTTTTTTACCTGAATAACCCCTGCGTAAACGCTGCGTTCTCTGTTCTCTGCGGTGGGATTACTGAAATCATCCTGACGGAGGAAGGAACCGCAGAGAATAAGAGATAACGGAGTTTACGCAGAGAAGGAATGAGTGATTGTATAGTATTGTATGCTTACATTTGGATAATAAAATATAGTCGGGATTATGAAGCGTTTTTTGTTGATTGTTTTGGTCATTATAATAGCTGTTTTTACAACAGGTTTTTTCCTCCCAAAAGAAAAAACAGTTACCCAAACCCTGAACGCTACCATACCCTTTGATGGCATTTCAAGGGCCATCGTAAATAAAAACCAGTGGCAGAACTGGTGGCCGGGTAAAGTGGTGAATGATAGTACCGTTTCTTATCAGGAAAAAGACATCACCATTAACCTGCTGCTACTGAATGGCTTTAAAGCAACCGTAAAAGATGGCAGCAATTGGGTATTTCTTGATTTTCAGTCGGCTGCTACTTATAATGCAGAAACAGCACTCACGCTTACTACTACCATTTCTCTTTCGTCTAATCCCTTCCTGAAAGTATTTCAATACATGACTGTTGGTAGTAGTCTGAAAAAATGGGAAAGTCTGCTTCAGTCACTCAAAACAAATTTTTCAGATATCCAAAAAATATATGGCTTCGACATTCAGTTAGGTAAAGTACCCAACTCATCCTATATCTCTGCACAGCAGAACTATGACCATGCACCTACGAATGAGGAGCTGTATAGGCTGATTGATGAAGTAAAAAATTATATCGCCGGCGAAAACGCAAAGGTGATGAACGATCCGATTTTAAATATTGTAAAAGAAAGCGACAAAGCTTATACTGCAATGGTAGCAGTGGCTACCGATAGAGACCTGCCCGGCAAAGGCAGGTTTATGCTAAAACAAATGATGCTGGGTAATCTGGTGGTGGCGAAAGTTACCGGCGGACCTGCTATCATTGAAAAATGCAGACAGGCAGTTCAGTTTTATGTAAGCGACTATAGAAAGGTTTCACCAGCCATTGCCTTCGAAAGATTAATCAGCAACCGTTTAACCACAGACAGCACCCAATGGGTTACCACTATTAATTATCCTGTATTTCAATAGCTCTCTGCGGTTCCTTCCTTCGCCAGGATGACGTTAGTAATGCAACCGCAGAGAACATGAGGACGCAGCGTTTACACAGGGTATATATTAGTTTTTACCCAGAACAATAACAGTTGCATTATTCCGGGCGAGGACATACGCTTTCTTATTATTGATCATAATAGGTTTTGCATTGCGTACCTGCCCGGTGATGGGTGGTATTGCAGATGAGGATATTTTCAACCCCTTCCCTTTTTCATACGATAACAGGTTTCCAAAATCTGCATCCTGTCTGCCGATTTCAACATTATTGGCGAAGAAGTTTCCCATAGTTAGCCATTGCGGTTGCGTGCCGTTATCAATTTTCACCACAGATCTTAACTGGCTAAACTGTGTTTCATATGGAAGTGCCGATGCCGTAAACTTCATATTACCCTCATTCAGTAATAAGAGATGATCAAAACAATTGGCTTCTAACTGATAGGCTTTTTCAAATTTCTGCGGTGCAAACAATTGTTTAAGCTCTGCTTTTGCAAAATCAGCAGCATATAAATATTTTTTCTTCAGGAGCGGAATCGATTTTTCCAACTGCAGTTTACTTGACAATGGCATTTCTGTACCATTTACATAATAAGTCATAATCTGCTCCACTCTCGAGTTATCATCAAAATCGTTCATGTACATCCTTACAGGATATTTTTCTGATGCTTTTACCCGACTGTTGGCTCCGAAATTACCAGCTATAAGGTCAACATCACCATCGCCATCTATATCATCCGCATACACTGTTTGCCACCATCCTTTTTTGGCTGTAATCGTTTGCTGTACATATTGATTACCCTGTTTTACCAATGCCTCTATACCACCCCATACATAAGATAGCAACAGATCTTTTTGTCCGTCTTTATTCAGGTCAACCCATTGTGCTGAACTGATAAAACCTCCCGGCTGTATCAATGAACTGGCAAATTCAGTTGTAACATCTTTGAAATTACCATATCCATCGTTGAGGAATAAATAAGAACGCGCGGGCATTCCATAAGCATAGGTAACCGATCGACCGGCAAAGAATAAATCAATATTACCGTCGCCATTGATATCATGGGCAATTACTTTACTCTGTGTATTCATACCCGGCGGAAAAGCAAAATCTTTTTTACGCAGATTACCTCTGCCATCATTCATGTATAGAAGGGGTTGCAGGTGCTCATCTTCTCCATAGTATTCATTACCACCACTGGCAATCACGAGGTCCATGGCCTGATCATTGTTCACATCAACCCAGATAGCATCTACATTTTCCCACATGGAATCCTTATCCATAGCAGGTTGCACTGAACGAATAAAAGTTCCATTTTTATTTTGGATATACAAGGCATTTCTATACCCTTTCGAAGAACCCACAAATACATCTTCCAAACCATCGTGGTTAATATCTGCCACAGCCAGTGCAGGCCCCTCTGTTGAAATCATATGCGGAATCAATGGCTCTCTGTCAAATTCATTGAACAGGTTTTCTTCGTGACGATAGTTGATACCAGTTGATGCTGTTATATCCTGTAGCACTGTTTGCGGAGACGTTAGCTGCTGATTCAACCTGTTGAAATTAAATGCAGGCAATCCTTTTTTATACGCTATTTCTCCAACACTACCTTTCGTCAACTGTACCGACTGATAAGTTCTGTCGGGCCATATCAGCAACGCAGAGTCTACGGTTATATTTTTGAGTCCGGCCTGCAATGGCAGCTGCATACTGGATAAAAAACCATGTACCGGAAAATTTTCATAACTATATACCTGCCCTTCACCGTAGACCAGTAATTTGGTGCCAATGGCCATTGTATTAGTACTATCGCCTTTTAATATCAGCTTTGCGAAATCCTTCTGCTCCTTCTTTGTATTGGTTTTGTTTTCATACACCAGTACCGGATCGTTAATATTGTTGACCACCAGATCGAGATCGCCATCATTATCTAAATCGGCATATACAGAACCATTTGAAAAAGTAGGCAGGTTATTATCAATACTATCAGTAAGATTATCAAACGACAAATTCCCTTTGTTACGGTAAAACTGATTGGGAATTTTAATTTCCGGAAACTTGTTGATGAGTGCTATGTCTTTATCCTGAAGGGTATTGTTTTTTAATTTCTCCTGCAGTTCCCCACCCGATACATAATTGATGTAATCGATATCATTCATGCGTTTGGGAATACCATTCGATACAAAGAGATCTTTTAATCCGTCATTATCAAAATCCATCCATAAAGAAGCCCAGCTCCAGTCGGTAGCATGAATACCTGCATACTGACCTATTTCACTAAAATGCCCATTTTTTCTGTTGTACTGAAGATTATTTCTCGCATACTGATGGGTATAGCCATATTGTAATTTCTGCTGGTAGATATTATAATCATCTTCTGCCATTGAGCGCTTCAGCATATAAGGATCGTATGGCAACATGTCCATAGAAATAATTTCAGGATAGGCATCGTTATTGATATCGGCAACATCTACTCCCATACTGAACTGACTGGTATGCATTAACTGTTCGGCTCCCTTTTCTGCAAAAGTTCCGTTCTGCTGGTTGATATAGAGGTAATCATTTTCATGGAAATCATTTCCCACATAAATATCCGGCCACCCATCCAGGTTAATATCTGCTACGGTTACACCCAGTCCATACCCTATTTTACTACCATTGATACCAGCTTTTTGGGTAACATTGGTAAATACTGTTTTTTGTTTCCCATCTGCTCCCTGCTGCTGGTCGTTTCTGTATAAACGCTGACCCGCCAGTGAGTCGTAGGTATTGATAAAAAGATCTCTGGGTGCATAATTACCATCATGGTTTACAGAATGGTTCAGTAAAAACATATCCAGGTCTCCATCACCATCATAATCCAGAAAAGCGGCCTGTGTACTGAAGCCTGAAAAATCCAGGCCATATTCAGCGGCTCTGTCTTCGTAGACCGGAATCTTATTGGCTCCAATACCCGTACAAACCAATAACTGATTCTTTCCTTTCAGCGTTTTGTATTTACCTACCCTGCAGACATAAATATCCAACAGACCATCGTTATTAATATCCACTACCGATACACCCGTGCTCCATGCACCGTCAGCAGGTATATGGGCTTCTTTGGTAACATCGGTAAACTTCATGTTTCCTGCATTCAGGTATAAGGCATTATTCTGTTGATTGGCTGCAAAAAAAAGATCAACAAGACCGTCATTATTAAAATCACCTGCACCTACACCGGCTCCATTATAGAAATACATGTAGGAAAAAAGATTAAATTCCGGTGTGGGTTGTAATGTATTACTGAAGTGAAGGCCTGTTGCTTCATGATTCAGTGGTGTAAATACCGATAATGTTTTCTTTTGCGAACATCCTGCCAGTAAAAATATCAACAGGCCCACAATGCTATACAATGATTTCTTTTCCATGATTTCTTTTACCTGTTGTCATTTTTTTGATTCGTACCTGCATTGATACGATAATAAAGCGGCACATCATTGTTTCTGAGAAACAGCAATCCCTTTGTATTCTTTTGTTTTACCTGTGCAATATCTCTTACCTGTCCTTTCACAGAAAGGCCTGCATTCAAAGAAGGCACCAGTGAAAATTGCCGATTACCCTGATTCAGTAAAATCTGTCCGTATGAAGCATCTACGCTACAGAACTGAGGCAGAAGATCAAAGAAATTTCCCGCCAATACAATATCATTCCTGCCATCCTGGTCTACATCAGTAATCACGGAAGCCTGCACGGAAGATAGCTGTGTCATGAAAGACAGTTGCTCCAGTTTGAAATTTCCCTTACCATCATTATACGCTACACAGTTCGCTGCATTGTTTACGGTAAGAACAGTGGCATCTTTCAAGCCGTCTTTAAATACCTGCTGAATGCTTTTGTCGGCATAGTCAGCATGTTTGAGATTCGATTTTTTCAATGAGGGTATCTGTTCCGTAATATCTTTCTTCAGAAATACGGGTACTTCTTTACCGTTAAGTGTGTGACTGAAAATTTTATCAATGGTACCATTCTGGTCAAAATCCTTGATCCATACTTTCACCGGATTATTGGCATCAGGTTTCATATAAAAATTCTGTCCCAGATTGCCCAATACCAGATCAGGATAACCGTCTCCGTTCAGGTCACCTACGCTTACAGACTGCCACCAACCCATTTCATTTTCCAGTCCGGTTTTTTGTTCAGTGAATTTTCCGTTTTTACAGGCATATACTTTAGGCGACATCCACTCACCTACCAGGAGTAGTTCTTTCTGGTTATCTCCATTCAGGTCTGTCCAAACCGCAGCTGTTAGCATACCTGCTGTTTGTAAAAAAGGGGCTGCTTTCTCTGTAACATCGGTAAAGACCGCCGCACCCTCATTATGAAAAAGGAAGCTTTTGGGGGCAATCCCGTAATTCTGCGGCTCACTTCTGCTGCCGATAAAAAGATCCATCTTTCCATCACCATCATAATCTAAGGGAAGGGCCACTGCTGTATTCGTATGACTGAGCGGAAATTTACCAGGCTGTAAGGTGAAGTTGGCCTTACCATCATTCAGGTACAGCTGGTGCTGGTACTTTTCAGAAGATGCCGGTGCAAAATTGCCACCACCACCGATAAAAAGATCCATATCACCATCCTGATCGGCATCAAAAAAAGTGGCTGCTGTTACATCATTGAAAGTAAATTTTCCAAAATCGGGTATATTCTTTTTTGTAAAACCACTGGCGGTTTGCAGATACAGTTGTGATGGCTGGCCTACTGCACCACCAATAAAGATATCCTCCTGTCCATCACCATTTACATCTGCCACTGCCGTTTTAGGCCCCTGCTTTGAAAGCATAAAAGGAATATTACGCTCTACATAAAAATCTACATGCTCATCTTCTTTATGTGTATCAAATGGCATAGTTACCTGCGTAACCAATGTTGTTTGCGGCAACTCATGTTGGAATAAATTGATCCGTGTTTTACTGCTATCATACTGCACTTTCAGTACCTGATTGATGGCGGGCTTCAGAATAGTAGTGATTTTTTTATTGGGCCAGAGCACCTGAACAGAATCGGGCTGATATTTACCCAATCCAATGGTTTGTTTGTATTCTACAGATGACTGGAACCCTTTACTCGGAATCAACTCTCGCGTAATTACCTGATCTTTTGCATACACTCTAATAGTACTACCTACTGCAAATGGATTTTGTTTTTCATATTGCAACTGAACAGCCAGGTAGCTGGATGCTGAATCATCACGACTATTGTTTCTGTATACCAGGGCTTCCTGGTTTACATTATTGATGATCAGATCCAGGTCACCATCATTATCCAGATCAGCATAAGATGCACCGTTTGAGAAAGTAGGTTTATCGAGGCCCCAGGCTTTTCCTGCATCACTAAAACGCAGATTACCCATATTCTGAAAAGCTTTATTGGGTATCGGAACAGAAGGCATTTTATCGATGATCGTATTCACTTCTTCTTTCTTTCCTTTTAATACCATCTGGTTCACTACATCGTTGGCAAAGAAGTCTATAAAATCCTGATCGGTTACATCGCGGAAAATACCATTACATACGATGATATCGGAAAGACCATCATTATTGGCATCAAACATCAAAGCACCCCAACTCCAGTCGCTGGCAGCAACACCGCTGTAAAAACCGGTTTCCAGAAACTTACCATCGCCATTGTTTACCTGTAATGCATTCTGGGTAAACTGGTTATAGAAACCCTGGTTCTGTTTTAGTTTATAGGTATCGTAACCTTCAAAAGAAGTATTGGTTTTTAATCGATAGTCGTCTCCCGGCAGCATATCTGTAGTGAAGATATCAGGCTTACCATCGTTATTAATATCCTGCAGGTCTGCTCCCATAGAAGAGAAACTGATATGTTGGGTACGATCTTCGATTTCATCTTTAAAAGTGCCATTGCGCTGATTGATGTACAGGTAATCTTTCTCAAAGAAATCATTAGACACATATACATCCGGATAGCCATCGAGGTTAATATCACCAACAGTTACACCTAACCCAAAGCTGATGATACTTCCATAGATACCCGCTTCTTTGGTTACATCTGTATATTTTCCATTATCATTTCTGTATAAATGATCCCCACCACCTTTCAGGAACTCAGCATAAGGTGCTTCCGCATCAGGTATGCTGCGCATATTGGCGTAGTTGAGAGAGTTAACAGGTATGGGGCTGTTATTTACCAGAAAACAATCCAGATCACCGTCCAGGTCATAATCAAAGAAGGATGCATGCGTAGAGTAACCATCATTATCCAATCCGTATTCAGCGGCTTTCTCGGTGAATGTGAGATTTTTATTATTGATATAAAGTTTGTTTTTACGAAGCGACTTATTGAGCATATTGCCCGCATTACAAACATAAATATCCAGCCATCCATCGGCATTGATATCTACAAAAACAACACCTGTACTCCATTCATTATTATAAACGATACCCGCTTTCGCAGTAATATCTTCAAATTGTAAGCCTCCTTTATTAAGGTATAGTTTATTACTGCTTTGGTTGGCGGTAAAAAATATTTCAGGCAGTCCGTCATTGTTCAGATCACCGGTTGCTACACCACCACCGTTATAAAAATTTCTATACTTGAATACATTGAAAGATTCCGATTCAGTGAGTGTATTGGTAAAATTGATGTTGGTATTGGTTACCAGAGAGAATACTGTTTTTTCTTTGGTATTGGTACAGGCTATCATACCCGATACACAGGCCATGAGCAACCCTATTCTTTTCGTCAGCGTCATATGCTAAAATAATACAAATAGTGGGTGTTAGTCCATTCAAGTTCATATAAAAAGCAACTCTGTTCTTCGTATCCCACATCTTCCTTTCTCTCCTTCTCCCTGAAAAAGAATGCTTACCAATAATGAAGTCCGAATAATCGAATTTTTTTTGCAGGGAGAAGGGTAGAAAGGGAGGGAAAAAAAGAGCCGGTCAGAAAACTGACCGGCTCTTACTACTATTCAATCACATCTATTAATAACCGAAATTCTGCTTCAGGTTAGGGTTTGATGCCAATGCTGTAGTTGGTATAGGATATACCACTTTATAAGCATCAGATGCGTTAGGTCTTTCTTCAACAGGAGCGTTGAAGGCACCGAAACGGATCATATCTGTTCTTCTGTGACCTTCGAGGTAAAGTTCACGACCTCTTTCAGCCAGTAATACAGGAAGTGTTACGGCTGTCAGAGCTGAAGCTCCTCTTATGGTACGAATACTGTTTACGATTGTTAATGGAGTTTCACCATTCGCACCTGTAGTTCCACCTCTTAACAAAGCTTCTGCTTTCATGAGACGAACATCAGAGAAACGTAAGAAAGGAAACTCATTGGAACTGCTCCATCCACCATCATTGATCGTAGAAGGATCGAGAGGGAACTTGTTTACACGGATACCGCTTGCTTCACCATTGAAGAAGATAGAAGCGTTACGGGTAAAGACCAGTGGGTTACCACTTCTGTCGTAAAGGTTACCGATCGGGTCTCCGATAGCACCTGGTTCTTTAGGGTTATTGGCCTTAACAGGACCACGTGCCTGACCTACGATGAAACCGGCATTAGAACCTACACGGTTTGTATAACCAGCCAATGGTGTTGACTTACGAACGTCAACATCTTCAAAGCTATCGTAGAACTGAGACAGGGTTACGAAACCATTCCAGCTTGATGGACGCTGGTTATAGTGCCAGCTCTGGCAGGTTTGCCATACGAGGTTAGCACCGTTACCCGCTCTCGCATCACCACCTGGTTTACGTACGAAGATGTTTTCAGTTGATGCTGTACCATTATCCCACTTGAAATTATCCCAATAGTTAGGATCAAGTGAGAAGCTCGCATTAGCTGCAACCAGGTTACAATATTCAATCACTTTATTCATATCAGCAGCCGCAAAACTGTATGGGCCGGCTGGTGAAGTAGGTGCTTGTTTATAAACGGCTTTGTTCAGGTAGGCTTTAGCCAGTAAAGCATAAGCTGCTTCTTTGGTTACCTGACCACGGAGAGCTGGTGTAAATGTAGGCAGTGATGGTACCGCTGCTTCCAGTTCTGTGATGATCGCATCGATCGCTTCTGATCTTGTCATAACAGTAGGTACTACATTCGCTGCTGCTGTTGCAGGACGGGTTTGTACCTGACCATAAATATCACATACCAGGAAGCGGAAGAAAGCACGCAGGAACTGACCTTCTGCTTTGGTTAAACCGGTTGCTGTTTCAGCAATCAGTGTTGTCTGGAACAATGCACCATTCAAACCATTCCAGGTATCGTTGATCTGGTTATGATCAGGACCCCAGGTATGGAGGTGCAGACGGCGCCATGTACCGAAGTCATCCCAGTCGGTACCACGTGTTGGGCCCATGATTTCGTCGGTAGAGTGTTCCTGTAAACCGAACCAGTTACCCTGGCCACCGGTTAATTGGTTGAGTTGCTCATACACCGCAGCAATAGATGGCGGCGTTGGCGCACCACTGCCCGTATTAGGAGCAATGGAATTAGGTGCTTCCAGTTTTGGATCAAGCTTAGAGCATGATACGCTAAGTACAGTTACAGCGGTAAGCACCGGTATAAATCTACTTTTGATTATATTTTTCATTACTTCAGTTTTTATTGATTAAAATCCAACATTCAAACCTACAGTGATAATCCTTGGTCTTGGATATTGCGTATAGTCAAATCCACGTGAAGGAATACCATTGATGTTCTTATCTACGTTCACCTCAGGATCGATACCAGAGTAACCTGTAATCAGTGCCAGATTCTGACCTGATGCAAATACTGACAATGATTTGAAGAGGCTGCTCTTTCTCAGGTTAAATGCATAACTCAGGTTTACGTTAGCCAGACGGATGAAATCTCCTTTCTCCAGGAAGCGTGTTGAAACAGAACCTGGGTTGAATGGATTTTCAGGACCGTTACCTATTGCATTGGTTACGTTACGTGCATTACGCAAGCTACCTTTCAGGAACAGGGCATTGGCAGTGTTGTTATACACTTTGAAACCAGTGATCGCATTCAGGAACACACTCAGGTTCCATCTTCCATAAGAGAAATTGTTGGTTAAACCGGCAAAGAAAGTAGGTAAAGCACTTCCTACCAGTTGGTTAGAAGCACCATTTCCGTAACGGGCATTACCATTACCATCGAAGCCATTAAACACTGGCATTGACCAGGTAAAGATGGGCGATCCATTGGTAAGGGTTTGCGCAAACGCACCTGTAAGACCCTGACCACTTACCGAACCAGTGTTGATCGGTGTAGGCAGACCTTCGATGTTATTGCTTACAGTTGTCATGTTATAGTTGATATCCCAGCTGAATTTCTTGCCCTGGATAGCTCTATAGTTAACACTTGCTTCCCATCCTTTGTTGATTACTTTACCATCTAAATTAATCCACCAGTTAGCAGTGGGTGCAAAACCACCCGGTGTTGGTGCGAAGAACAGCATGTTCTTACGGTTGTTATTATAGTAGTCAACAGTTACAGATAATCTTTTGTCTTTGGTAGTGAAGTCAACCCCTATACCAGTCGTAGCAACTTCTTCCCATTTCAGGTTAGGGTTACCCTGCTGAATAAAGCGGGTTACAGGACCGGCACCTACATCAAATGTTTGCTGCAGGTTCAGGGCCGCATAAGAACCTAAGTTATCCTGGCTACCCAGTTTACCATAGTTGGCACGGAAGCTCAGGTCGCTGAGGAATCCACCAAATACTTTCTGAGCCCATGCTTCTTCCAGTACTCTCCACTTAAAGGCAAAAGCCGGGAAAGTAGCATAACGGTTGTTAGAACCGAATTTAGAAGAACCATCAGATCTTACGGTTACAGTAAGGAAGTATTTGTCGTTATAAGTGTAGTTCAAACGACCAAACACAGACTGTAATTCGTTTCTATCGAAGTTAGGAACGAAGTTGGCGTAGTTGTTAAACGCTGCAAAGTCTTTCACAAACACATCTTTCGGACCTACCACAGGTGTTTTTACACCCCAGCCAAATGAACCGTTGTAACGATTCTGGAAGCTCTGGTATGAATAACCTGCAATGGCATTGATCGCATGCTTGTCGTTGAAAGTTTTGTCGTAAGTCAGATAGTGTTCAACCAGTTGAGATTTGGTCTCCAGATTTTGTCTGGTGGTACGACCATTACCCTGGATCTGGTTACCATAATCCTTACCGAAAATATTTACAGTACCACCATATGCACCTGTACCCAAACGTGGGTCAGCAAATGAAGTACGCTGTGATTTAGAGTTATCCAGACCTAATACTACTTTATAGCTCAGGTCTTTGGTGATCTGATAACTTGCAGAGAAGTTACCCAGGAAACGATTGATGTAATCGTTGTCAGTGAAGTAAGCCAGCATTTGTGTTGGGTTACGCTGATCACCTGGCTGATAGAATGAGCCATCTGCATTGTAAACAGGGTTGGTTGGGTTAAACTGCAAAGCAGCACCTAACAAACTACCCTGATAACCTGCGTTGTTAGAAAGTGGAGCATAAGAGTTCTCTGTACGAGACATGGTAACATTTGCTTCCAGTTTCACTTTGTCATTGAATAATTTCTGACTGAGGTTTGCGCGACCGGTTAATCTTTTCAGACCCGTATTCTTAACAATACCCTGTTGGTTATCGTATGAACCACTCAAACGGGCAGTTGTACCCTTGTTGCTCATAGACCAGCTCAGGTTATGGTTCTGAGAAATGGCTGTTCTGAAAATTTCATCCTGCCAGTCAGTGTTAGCACCTTTATCGATACTTGCTACCGCCGCAGCTGCAGCAATGGGATCTGCACCACCATCAATATTGGCTTTTTTAGCAGCCAATAAGAAATCCTGTGCATTCATTAGATCGTAACGACGTGCAATTTTTGCGATGGTAGTAGATGCACCATAAGAAAGTACGCCACGCTTACCACCCTTACCTTGTTTGGTAGTGATAAGGATTACACCATTCGCACCTCTTGAACCATAGATCGCAGCAGCAGATGCATCTTTCAGCACTGTGATGCTCTCGATATCTGTTGGGTTCAAAAAGATCAAAGGGTTTTTGGCAGAAGTACCACCTTCAACACCACTGTTGTTGGTACCCAGTGTACCACCCTGAATCAGGGGCACACCATCAATTACATACAAAGGTTCCTGTGCACCACTGATAGAACCGGTACCCCTGATATTAATGGTAGCAGCAGCACCCGGCTCACCGGTTGAAGGTGTAACGAGTACACCCGCTGTACGACCCTGCAGTAATTGCTCAGGAGAAGCGATCTGACCTTTGTTAAAGTCTTTTTCAGTTACACGGGAAACAGAACCAGTTACGTCTTTCGACTTTCTGGTACCGTAACCAATTACCACCACATCAGCCAGCGCATCTGCAGTAGCAGTGAGCGAGGCATTGGCAGTATTGGAAGAAGAAATGTTCACATCGGCAGAGCTATATCCTGAAAAGGAAATAGTTAAGGTTCTTGCTGATGATGGAACGGAAAGTTTAAAAGTACCATCGGCACCGGTTTGTGTACCAGTCGTTGATCCTTTTACTAGAACAGATGCACCAGCCAATGGCGATCCGTCTTTGGAGTCGGTTACTTTACCAGTAACCGTTTTCGTTTGTGCCTGCGCGAATAGGGTAAATACGCAAGCGAGTAAACCCACAAGCGTGGGCCTGACAAGCTTCGAAAGGTTCATAAATGGCAGTTTATTGGTTATTAAGCGTGTACAAAGTACACATTTTTTTCAGAAACAAAATTTTTTCTTAAAATTTTCTATTGTTTCAGGAAAAATGATACAAGTACCCATTATAAGACCAAGTTACAGGGAAAAAAGATGCACAGAAACTAACATAATGACGCTTTTTTACGTCTGAATTTTATATAAGTAATTGATTATAAATACTTTAAAGATAATTGAAAACATTTTCGCAAAGGTTTGCGGAAATGTTTGTTGTGGAAATTTTATTACATTCAACTTTAGAAACTACGCCTGCATGCACAATACCACACTTAAAAAGATCTCAGAAATACTGGGAATCAGCATCTCTACCGTTTCAAGAGCCCTGAAGCACCATCCGGATATTTCACTTAAAACAAGACAAAAAGTTATTGATCTGGCCGAAGCCCTCGATTATGAGCCCAATGCCAGCGCCGTTCAGTTGAGAACCAGAAACAGTAAGCTGCTGGGACTGATGGTACCCACCATTTCTAATTATTTCTATGAAACATTTATTGCAGCCGTAGAAGAAGATGCCAGAAAACAAGGCTACTCTGTAATGATCTTACAATCCGGCAACGACCCTGTTATTGAACTGGAGAATCTGAAACTTTTCCGCCAGAACCGTGTATCGGGCGTATTCGCATGCCTGAGTTTGTCTACCACTGATATGAAGGGCTTTGAACGTATGCGGGAATTAGATATACCAGTAGTGTTTTTTGATAATGTACCGGAAGAAGACGGCCTGCATAAAATATGTATGGCCGATGAAAAAAGTGCCCAACTGGCAGCAGAATTGATTCTGCAACAGCCCTATCAATCCGTGCTCGCCTTGTTTGGCAACCCACAATTGTCGATCACCAAAAAAAGAGAAGAAGCGCTGAAGCTTGCTTTTCAATCGCACCCCAAAATTGAATTACTCGTTGAACATGCAGGCAATTCTGAAGAAGCGCAAAACATTACGCATGCTATGCTTGATAAGCACCAACCCGATATTATCTTTTGCATGAGCGATGAAATACTGATAGGTGTATTAAAAACCATTCAGCAAAGAGGATTACACTACCCTGATAATATTGCGCTGCTCACCATCAGCAATGGCACCATTCCAAAACTGTTCCATCCTCAGATTACTTATATCGAAACCAGCGGAGAAAAACTGGGTCGCCTCGCCTTTTCACACATGCTCAACTGCATCAACGGCAACAGCGAAGCGAAAGAGCTATTGGTAGATGCAGTATTGGTGAAAGGAGGATCGGTGTGAGCAGAAAGTGAGTAGTCAGTAGTGAGTAGTGAGTAGTGAGTAAAAAGCTATATCTTTATTGATACCCTACTGACTACTGACTACTGACTACTGACTACTGACTACTGACTACTCACTACTCACTCTCTGCTAATATTTAAAAATCTTCCCCCCTGCCATCACTTCCTGTTTCGCTTCATCAAATGTGGCTTTCATGCCGTTACGGGAGGCGGCGGTGGTCATAATATTGGCTATTGAATGATAGTAGCCCGCTTCTACAGGTGCGTTGGGTTGTTTACGGCTTCTTACACATTCCATCCAGTTACGCATATGCGCAGAAGTGAGTACATCGCCACCTGTATTCGCCGATGCAACTACCTTGGGTGCATTATCGGTAAGGTTCAGCTCCGGTAACAAGTTCGGTTGCATCTGCATAGCATCTGCATGGTTCTTACGCAATCCTCCTTTGGGAGAAATTTTATTGGTATTGAGGTTCATTTCTCCGCCATTGGAATAATAGATCTCTGTCGGATTTTCATCCCCATTGTGCATACGTGAAGTGAATATTACCTGGAAGCCATCTTTATCATTCGATCCATAATCGAATACAGCAGTAGTGGTATCCCAGTTTCTTCTTCCATCGTTCCACATATAAATACCTCCATTGGCTACCACACTTCTCGGATGTTTCAATCCGGTGAACCAATGCACCGTATCAATCTGGTGCGACATCCACTGACCCGGCATACCTGAAGAATAAGGCCAGAACAAACGGTACTCCAGGTATTTCCTGGGATCCCATTGTTCAAAGGGACGGTTCATCAGAAACCGTTTCCAATCTGTATCAGCTTCTTTTAATTGATCTACAAGTCCCGGACGGCGCCAGCGACCGGGTTGATTTACGTTCCAGCTAAGCTCAACCATCGTAATTTTTCCGAACTTACCTGCTTTGA
This sequence comes from Sediminibacterium goheungense, assembly GCF_004361915.1. Classification (GTDB taxonomy): domain Bacteria; phylum Bacteroidota; class Bacteroidia; order Chitinophagales; family Chitinophagaceae; genus Sediminibacterium; species Sediminibacterium goheungense. The sequence goes on from NZ_SNWP01000010.1 coordinate 1,032,853, forward strand.
TAAATTCATCAGCCGCCTTGTAGTTTACACCGCTTCTCCGCTGCGAACCGATCTGTACAATTTTATCGGATGCTTTTACGGCTTTCAGTGCCGCCTTATTATCTTCCATGGTTTCTGCAAAAGGTTTTTCTACATAAGCATCACACCCTGCTTTTACAGCTTCTATACAATGAAGGGCATGCTGAAAATCGGCCGTACTGATGATAACAGCATCTACCGATTTGGACGCATAGAGTTCTTCATTGTTTCTAAAAGCCATGATATCATGACCCATTTTTTCTTTGAGATAAGCCTGCCCTTCTTCTCTTCTGATCTTCCATAAATCAGAAACCCCTACAATATCAAAATTGAGCTCTTTGAAATGATGTTGAAAACAGGGCAGCAATGAAAACTTAAACCGTTCCGAGTAACCCACCACACCTACACGCACGCGATCATTGGCACCGATAATTCTGGCATAACTGGCAGCACTCATACCCATCGATGCTGCATACACAGCAGCAGATGCTTTCAACGACTGCTGAATAAATTTTCTTCTGTTGCTTGACATATTGCTTGTTTTAACCTTGTTACTTGATTTCTTGAATCTTGATACTTCTAAACCACACTTCGTTTCCATGATCCTGCAACAGCAATTTACCTTTTGCTGCCATTCCGAAATTGGGCCACTGTGCATATTTGCTTTTTGCTACCAATGCGTAATAATATTGTGCCCCACGCTGGTACTCCAGCATTTTCCATCCATTCAAGTAATGGGTTACCCAACCATTGGGCTGCACAACAATCATACACCTGTTCCATTCACCAATTTTTCTTCTGGCCCTTGGCTCTCTTAGCGATGGAATGAGGTCATACAATGAGGCAAGTGTTCTGTTATGAATAGAACCCATTTTCGCATCCGGATGTCTTTCATCATCCAGTAACTGGTATTCGAGTCCGATAGCAGAACCGGGATTCTTCTCATTCTCCGTTACAAAATATTTCACACCACTGTTGGCACCTTCTGTGAGCTTGCTCTCAAACTGAAGAATAAAGGCACCATATTCTTTTTCAGAAACAATATCACCTCCATTTATCGATTCGCCACCGGTTGATGCCAATACACGCAGCGTACCATCTTTTACCTGCCAGCCTTTTTCAGGAAACGTACTTTTATAAGCACCTCTCCATCCTTTTGTACTGGTACCATCAAATAATAACTGAACCCCATTTTGTTTTTCCTGTTCAGATAAAGTGTTGGGAATAAAATTGGCCACAAAAACCTTATCAGCCGGGGTAGCTTGCAGGTTATTGGTTTTGATGAAGATATTACGCCAGCGTATTTGTTTGCCCGACTCCTCCGGTTTACCCACAGAATGTACCTGTAAAGCAATCAGCCCTTCCGTCGTCATATCATCCACAATATGTGCAGCGGGTATACCATTTACAAATGTGCGGATGGTATTGCCAATACATTCAATGCGACATTTGTTCCATTCACCTGCTTTATATGTTGTTTTGGCGGTTGGATTGTAATCCAGTGTATACAACCAGTCTCTCCTGGCTTCATCATAAATGCCACCTGTCCATGCACGCGGCGAGGGATCTATTTCAAACTGATAACCATGTACACGACCGTTCTGGTATTCAGGTTTGCTTTCGCTACGGAACTGTATACCTGAGTTCATTTCGGCATCCAGCTTAAATTCAAGTTCGAGAATAAAATCTTTGTAATTTTTTTCAGTGGCCAGAAAAGAGTTGGGCTCTCCATAAACCGTAGTACCGGTAATTTCACCATTTACCACGGCATATTTTGCCTTACCATTTAGTTGCTTCCATCCTGAAAGGTCACGACCATTGAATAAAGACGTCCAGCCGGGTAATTTTTTTTGTGCAAACAGTTGAAAGGGTGTTATCAATACCAGTAACCAGCATACCAATTTCATTCGTAAAATTTTGATTGAAAAGGTACATATTTTCTTATACAGAAAACACTACTTACTTCAACATTTGAATAGCAGTAGCAAAGATGGTACTCAACGAGTCGTCGGCCCTTCCGGCAACCTCAATGATCTCAGCAATATTAACAGGTGTTAGGTTATCAGGGTCGCATTCATCGGTGATTACACTTACAGCAGCACAACGCAATTCAATATGATTGGCTACAATAACTTCAGGTACTGTACTCATGCCTACCATATCGGCACCCGATGCCCTTAGATAACGGTATTCGGCCCTTGTTTCCAGATTAGGGCCCTGTACCGAAACATATACACCATGCAATAATTCTTTCTGTACTGTATGTGCTGCTTTTATCAGTACCTGTGCCATAGCTTCATCATAAGGCCGGCACATGTCTACAAAACGATTTCCAAACCCCGGATCATTCAATCCTCTCAATGGGTTTTCAGGCAACATATTGATATGATCATTAATCAATACCATGTCTCCCTTTTTATACAATGGGTTCATACCACCTGCGGCATTACTCAAGAGAAGGTATTTTACACCCATTTCTTTCATAACACGAATAGGGAAAGTAATCTGCTGCATGCTATATCCCTCATAATAATGAAAACGTCCCTGCATGGCTATTACTTTCACTCCATGAACATTTCCATATAAAAGCTGCCCTTTATGAAATTCGACCGTGGCTACCGGGAAATGAGGTATCTCATGATAAGGAATGGTAAACTCAATATCCATTTTTTGCACAAATGCACCCAGTCCTGTTCCAAGCACCACGCCTGTCTCAGGTGCCTGAAAGCCTTTTGAAAGGAGGAAAGCAGCTGTTTCTTTAATTTTTTGTAGCATATTCTCCATAATAACAGGTAATTTTTCGTTCTGTAAAATAAAACTATCTGCGTTCAATGAACGTATTTATATCATGCAAAAAGTATTTCTTTTTTTATTTCTTTTTTTGCTTCAGATCATTGCTCTTGAAAAAGCAAGCGCAGGTACTGTTGTAGATGCTGATGAAAACAGGCTCACAAAAGCATCACAATCTTTTTTACTGGCCGTTAAAAAAAGAGAGCCGGTTGATTCCTTCCTCCTGTTTTTCCAAAAAATCACACCTGCTGAACTGATGGCAGAATTAAATACAGATAACAGAAAAAAAACATTCTGGTTAAATATCTACAACGCTTATACTCAATTATGGCTGTCTGAAAACCCTGCGCAATACAAAAAAAGAAGCCAGTTCTTCGGAAATAAACGCATTGCTATTGCCGGTGAACGGTTAAGTCTCGATAGAATAGAACATGGACTGCTTCGCAGATCAAAAACCAAATGGAGCATGGGTTATGTGAATCGGTTGTTCCCCTCCGGCTTTGAAAAAAACAATCGGGTAGATACTGTAGATTACCGCATTCATTTTGCCTTGAATTGTGGTGCAAAAAGTTGCCCGCCGATTGCTTTTTACCGGGCCGAGCAATTAGACAAACAATTAGACCTTGCCACCAGGGTATACCTGAAGAGTGAAGCAGATTATGATACCACAAAAAACCAGATTGCACTACCAGCCATTATGGGTTGGTTCAGGGCTGATTTTGGCGGCAAAAAAAATATGAAACAACTATTAAAGAAAACGGGTGTTATCCCTATGGAAGCCGCACCTTCTATCTCGTTTAAAAAATATGACTGGAATCTATATTTAGATAACTACAAAACCGAATAATATGGCTAACCATTATTACAACGCAGAAGATTTGGGAAAATTTGCCGCTGTTGGCGAATACCAGAAAGAAATGGCAGATAAATTTTTTGCCTGGTATGGTGAAGTATTCAAAGACAGTGCGCTCAGCGCCCGTGAAAAATCATTGATTGCACTGGCTGTATCACATGCCGTACAATGCCCTTATTGCATTGACGCCTATAGTGGAGATGCTTTTGAAAAAGGATGGAGTGAAGCACAGATGATGGAAGCCGTTCATGTAGCTTCTGCCATTAAAGGAGGTGCTGCATTGGTACATGGTGTTCAAATGATGAATAAAGTGAAAGCTATATCCATGTAAAAGATTGCTCAAACCTATAAGGCCCAAAGATGAAATCATTAAAAGCATTACAACATGCACTCGCCGATGCGGGTCATCAGATTGATATCCTGGAACAGGAAAAAAATCTGCCCGCATTTTCAGCTAGCATGAAAACGGCAGGTTTGTTCCCTTTACTACCTACAGAACCTACCATCTTTCAGGTGAATATCGGGAAAATGTGTAACCAGGTTTGTAAGCATTGCCATGTAGATGCCGGTCCCGACAGGAAAGAGATCATGACCCCCGCAACCATGCAGCTCTGTTTAGATGTACTGAAACAGCAAGCTTCATTTACCACAGTTGATATTACCGGAGGAGCTCCGGAAATGAACCCTGATTTCAGATGGTTTGTTCAGGAAATTAAAAAGCTGCATAAACATATCATTGTTCGCTGTAACCTTACCATTATTCTGGCCAATAAAAAATACCATGACCTGCCACAATTTTTTAAGGATAACAGTATTGAAGTGGTTTCATCACTTCCTTTTTACACACAGGATCGTACAGACAGACAAAGAGGCAATGGCGTTTTTGAAGATTCTATCAAGGCCTTACAAATGCTCAATGAAGTCGGTTATGGAATAGATGGTAGTGGGTTATTATTGAACCTTGTATACAACCCTGCAGGTGCTTTTCTGCCCCCTGCACAAACAGCACTGGAAAAAGAATACAAGGAAGCTTTACTAAACAGGTATAATATACAGTTCAATAATCTGTATGTAATAACGAATATGCCCATCAGCCGCTACCTTGACTATTTACTGGTGAGTGGCAACTATGAAACCTATATGCAAAAACTCGTACAGGCATTTAACCCATCTGCTGCTGCCAATGTTATGTGCCGGAATACATTATCAGTGGGATGGGATGGCTACCTCTACGACTGCGACTTCAATCAGATGTTGGACCTTAAAGTAGCCTGTAAAGAATCGAACCATCTCTCAAACTATGTACATGAGGCCATTCGAAGCCGTGAAATCATTTTAAATCAACATTGCTATGGCTGTACTGCCGGCTCAGGATCGAGTTGTGGTGGAGCTGTAGCCTAAATCCTTTGTTTGGAAAAAGCACTCATCATATTTGCGAGAAATCCTGTTTTAGGAAAAGTAAAGACCAGACTTGCCGCTACAATCGGCAATGAAAAAGCATTAGCTATTTACAAAACCTTACTCGCTTATACAGCTGATATATGCAGCAAACTTGCTTGCAACAGGTTTGTATTTTATGTAGACGGTGTTTCAAAAAAAGATAGCTGGAATGATGATTTGTTTGTAAAGTATCAACAGCAAGGTGAAGATCTCGGTGAAAGAATGCAGCAGGCTTTTGAACTACTCTTCCAACAGGGCTATAAAAAAGTATTGATCATTGGCACTGACTGTTTTGAACTCAATACCGCTATCATTGAACAGGCTTTTGAATCGCTGGAGCATTACAATGCCGTAATCGGACCTTCTGCAGATGGCGGCTATTATTTACTGGGCACAACGATGTTTTACCCTTTTTTATTCGATAATAAACCCTGGAGCACTGATGAAGTTTTCGTTGCAACAACAAATGATTTATCAGCAAATCATATCTCCTATTTTACGCTTCCGGTTTTACATGATATAGATACCGAAGCAGACTGGAACCAATACAAGAGCAAAACCCATTAAAAGATTCATTATGGCCAACTACCTCGAAACCACTTATGATGTTTATAAAGAAGCGGCAGAAAATCCACAAAAGGGTTTGTGCTGTACTACCACACCTGTATGGCAATTACCTGGCCTTTCTATTCCACAGAAAATGCTGGAAATGAATTATGGCTGTGGCAGTACTGTAAATGCCAGGGACCTGGTGAATCATCCTACAATATTGTATGTTGGTATTGGCGGAGGTATGGAACTATTACAGTTTGCTTATTTCAGCAGAAGGAATAAAGGAGTGATTGGTGTAGACATAGTAGATGAAATGATCGGTGTATGTAAGGAGAATATGCTGGAAGCAGCGCAACAAAACCCCTGGTTCAGCACTGAATTTGTAGATATCCGAAAAGGCAGTGCATTGAGTTTGCCAATCGATGATAATAGTATTGATGTTGCTGCGCAGAACTGCCTGTTCAATATTTTTGAGGAAACAGAACTGAAACAGGCACTTACCGAAATGTATCGGGTACTAAAACCCAGAGGCAGGCTTGTATTGAGTGATCCTACCTGTGAGCAGCCTATGCCCGAAGGATTAAAACAGGATGCCCGTTTACGTGCATTATGTTTAAGCGGTGCCCTTCCGCTTCAGGAATATGTGAACATGATTACCTCCATTGGTTTTGGCACTGTAGAGATCCGCGCCAAAAGACCTTACCGCATACTTGATCCGGAACATTATCAAACAGATGAGCTGATCTATATTGAGAGTGTAGAAGTTTGTGCCATCAAAGATCCGATGCCGGCCGATGGTCCTTGTGTATTTACCGGCAAAACAGCTATTTATTATGGTGGAGAGGAATATTTTGATGATGAGAAAGGTCATGTGCTTTTACAGAACCAGCCACTGGCCGTTTGCGACAAAACAGCTGCTGCCTTATATAACCTAGGTAGAAAAGATATTTTTATTTCGCCTTCTACTTTCTTTTACGATGGAGGAGGTTGTTGCTGATAGCTAAAATACTTTATTTCACTTTGTTCCATCCCAGCATAGATACCATCCAGTTGGGGAGTGGTTTATGGGTACGACGTTTGTTAAGCTGAAGATACCAGCCTAGCTTTTTTACTAAAGGTACTTTGTGTGTCTGCACAAGTTCAATTAAAGTACCGTCCGGATCCTCAACATAACAAAAACGCCCTGCTGCATCTTGCATAGAAAAACCCGATGCGCTGTCAACCGTAAATACATATCCATTTTCTTTCATCACCTTTTTAAGTGCATCCATATCCAGTACATCAAAACAAATATGAATGAAGCCACAATCACCCCAATATCTGTCGTGAAAGAGATGCTGAGGTCGTTCATCCATCAGTTGTATCAGTTCTATATCAGTATTACCAAGCAAGCGGGTAAATGCACCTTTTTCCAACATGGTTTTACGCAGCAAAACCCTTCTCCGACTGATTCGAAAGCCATTTATTTCATTCGTTTCTATAATGTCGTATACAAGTTTTGCTGTTCCGAGCAGGAGTTGATAAAATGATATGGATTTTTCCATATCCGTAACACCTATAATCGCTCCTGTAACACCTCCGAAACAATGGGTATTTTTTTGGAACCAGTCATAAGCTTCAATCAGCTGAAAACAATTTCCGTATCCGTCTATTACTTCAAAGAACTTTTTGTTATCGGGATCTGACTGGATCTGTGTAATGACTAAATCCTTATATTGTTTAAGATAGATATAAGCCGTATCTGTACAATGCACTTTCATCTTTACGGCATTGATACCAGGTGCGCCCCTGGTAAAATCATTTTTCTGTGGTGTAGCCGCCCTGCTGAGGAACTGCCATATTTCAAATCCACCACCACCATTCATATTCATGGTGAGGAGGGCCCTTCTCGTATAAATTTGATTTCCTGTATACGCTGTCATCAAACCTGCGGGTGCCCTGTCATCAAAAACAAGCGCATTCATGCCAAATAGATCACGGTACAGGTATTTAGCATCCTCTGCATCTGTAACACCAATGCCCACTTGCTGAATGCCAGTTGTGTATGAAAACATGTAAGATTTTATGAAATATACGGTAACCCTGAGTAAAAAGATGATTAATCATCGGTACTGAAGTAAGCTTTTATAGGTATTCACCATCTCATCCTGACCGGCTCCTTTCTTATACATCCTGATAATGGTAGAATTGGCCCACTGTACCTGTATCCAGCTATTTGTTTCGTATTTGCGTGCCGATACCAATGCTGCTTTTTTAAAAATTTTATACCGGGCTTTCTGTTCTTTTGCCCTCACCACAATATCATAGTCTTCCATTATGCGCATCTGACTGTTAAAACCATCGATCTTTTGAAAAAGCGCTTTCTGTATAAATAGTGTCTGATCGCCACCGTAACAGATAAAAAGATCTAAACGTGTAAACCAGGCATTAAATAGTAATATTTTCTTTGGCGAATCAAATTTTGTTCGGTATCTGCCAAAAGCATATCCGGCATCAACTGCTTCCTGAATATCTCTTGCAAAAGAAACAGGAGGAAAGGTATCGGCATGAACAAAATAAAAAATATCGCCACTGGCCTGTGCTGCGCCGCTATTCATCTGACCCGCCCTTCCTTTTACAAGAGAAATAACAACCACTGCACCCGCTTCTTTCGCAAGCAGTACTGTATTGTCTGTACTTCCACCATCCGATACAATGATTTCTTTTATATAGGACCCTCCATGATCCATCAGAAAACGAATCAGCTCGCGGATATTCCCGGATTCATTCAGTGTTGGAATAATGATACTGATGGAGTGCATGGTTAATACAATTTAAATTCGCTTTACATAGATACGACAGTTATGTATTTTACGGATGACTAACTTAAAGAAATCAAGATCTTGCAAAACTGATTTCGCAATAATGGTACCCAAATAAAGAGCGGCCTCATTACTGAAGCCGCCCTTTCAGACTATCCTTCACGATTAACAGTTCCGGATAACCGATGCACATGAGAACCTATTGGGGGTAATTTATTGTTTCGTTTTTCGGATCACCAGATCGCCACTCCAGCTCTTAATCATCATTTCTGCACCACCACCATTGATCTTACCGGAAACCCAGCTGTCTTTAATGATTTTATACACGCCGCCATTATTGGTTTTTTGAGCAGGTCCACTCCCTTTTTCTACGGCCACTTCAAAATCACTGTAAATTTCTCCCTGATCTGTTTTCATTTTCAGGTTGGCCTTGGTGGAAGCAGGGAAACTGATATTTACATCGCCATTGAAGGTGGAGAATGCCATGGGTTTACCATCTGTTACACTGTTGAAATCAACATTAATATCACCATTCGTAGTAGTAGCTACAGCAGAACCTGTAATACCGGAAAGTTTGATATCGCCATTGATATTACTGATCTCCAATTCACCTTTTACATTGGTAACCGTAATATCGCCCTGGTTAACTGTTCTCAATACCAGCGTACCGTTTTGCGGAACTTTTAATTCTATATCTACTTTGCGCGATATACTGCCATTACTTACCGATACTTCATTGTTTTTTTCTGCGGCCCTTACTTCAAAACCGCTGGCTCCTCCTATTCTTTTCAGACCATCTTTCGATTTATCTTTTGCCTTGGACGAACGGTCTTCTTCTGCCTCAACAGACACCAGAATATTATCTGCTGCATGACCGGTTACTTTGATGGAACCCGTAATCAGTTCTACCCTCAGCTTATAAGGTTTACCCGGACTGCTTAACGCTACGGTTAACTGTTCTTTATCGCCCGACTGTGCCAGCATCCCTGTAGTTATACAGATGAATGCAAGTACCATGATATATTTTATCTGTTTCATATTCTTTGTTTTATGATTTTTTGATATAAACGTTTCCGTTCAGTGTTTCAAAATGAAATTGTTTGCCGCCATTGCCAATCTTTACGCCGGCATTTTTTACAATTTTATAAACCGTTCCTTTGTCGTTTTTTTCTCCGTTTTTCACCAGTGTATTACTGATGGGTTCTGCATTATCGAAATCGGTATAGTAACTACCATTCATACTTTTGAAAAACAGTTCAGCATCGAGATTGGTTTTGTAATACACCGTAATATCGCCATTAATGGTATGATAAGTAGAAGCTGCCGGTGGATTTGCTGCATAGCTTACATTCAACTTACCATTCACCGTTGTGGCTTTTGTAATACCTTTTGCATTTTCAATGTCAATGGAACCGTTTACATTACTTACAAACAGGTTACCAAATACATTACTCACCTGGATATTTCCATCATTTACAGTCGACACGCGTAAACGAATACCCTGCGGTACTTTTACCACCAGGTCAAGGTAATATTTATAGCGTATATTTCTACGGTCCTCATTCCTGTCCCAGCTTCGCCGGGGTCTGGAATCATTGGGTGCGGCTACATATAATACTATACTGTCTTGTAACTGCTCTATTTCAAATTTAAATTCTTCTTTCCCTTTATCCACTTCATCCTGCGATTTAGCGGTTATTTTCTTATCAATTTCCAGCAGTACTTTATCGCCATCATAGCCCTCTACTTTAATAGAGCCAAATATATTGTATACCGCCAGTACAGCTTCTGTATTCTTTGCATTCACTGTAAACTGTTTCGATACATGTTCCTTGAACTCCTGCGCGGGCAGGTCAGTGCAGGCGCATAGAGATACTGTTCCTGCCAGCAGCAGGTGATAGATCTTTTTCATGTTTTGGGGGTTTTATGAAATGAATTAACTCAGTTGGTGTATGGTCTGTTTAATCTTGTCTTTAATGGCTTCATTGGTTTCAGGCTTCTTCAGCAACTGCTGCAGGGAGCGAACCGATTTTTTAGCCTGCATTTTCAACATCAGGTCGGCCAATGCCGATTGTATCAGCGGAGAATCCTGGTGAACAATAGATTGAATAAGGCCCTCTCTTACTTTCGGATCAGCCGTCATTTTTGATAAGGTTTCCAATGCTGTGAGACGAACATTGATATTCTCATCATTATTAAGTGTGGTAAGCAGCGCATCTTTTACACGCGCATCTACCGTATCAATTTCTTCTACATAACTAACGGCCCTTAATCTTTCTGAAGCCGACGGATGTTCCAGTAAACTCAATGCCAGCATCTCGCGCATTTCTTTTACCTGGGCAGATAATTGCTGCACATCATCTCCAGCTTTGTTGTTTGTGGTAAAGAAAAAAGTAGTAGCAATCACACCAATCAGCAACATAGCAAGTCCGTAACCAAATTTTGGCGTAACCATGCCGGCAACCAATGAACGCAACCGCTCTTTCCACATAGAGAAGCCATTGCTTTTCGACAACTGTTTTTGTTGATAGTTTTCCAGTTCTGCCATAAAGCGTTGCTTCATACCTGCAGGTACTTCCGGTTCGGGTAAGGCTGCGGTGATATTCCAGAAACCCATGATGTCATTCAGGGCAGCCTTACACTCTTCGCAGGATGCCACATGCTGGTTTACCGTTGCTTTTTCTGACTCACTAAGCTCATTCAGTGCCAGTGACCATAATTGCTCTTTATCAAATGCACAGTTCATGATAGAATGGTTTTATGGCTGAGTTGTAAATAGTTCTCCTTTAATTGTTTTACCGCACGATGGATCCTTACTTTAATAGCGCCTTCCGATAGATTCATCAAGACAGCGATTTCTTGGTATTTCATTTCCTGATAGCGGGAAAGGATAATCAATTCTCTGTCTGTTTCATTAAGCAGTTCAAGTGCTTTTTTCAATAATCGCTCTTCTTCCTTTCTGTGGATTTTATCATCTGCTTCTGCACTGTCTTTTAATTGACTGGTCACTTCATCTGCATCCACAAATCCGGCTGATCTTTTGTTTTTCCGGTAATGATCCTTGAGTGCGTTTCTGGCTATCGTGTACATCCAGGTTTCAAATTTGTGCGATCCCGTGAAAGTGGCCCTCGAACGGATCATATTCATAAATACGGTCTGTACCAGATCCTCACTCTCGTTTTTCAAACCCGTATTATGGTAAAAAAAACCATATAGCGATCGATGGTGCCTGTCGAAAAGCAGTCCCATCTGATCCAGGTTACCTTCTTTTACCCTGAACATGAGTTGATTATCAATGGATTCGCTGGTCAATCTCGGGTTAGTTTTATTCGGTTTGAGATATAAACTGCAGGAGAAAGGGAAAGTTACAGGATAATCGAATTTTTTTCACAGTCCCGCAACCGCTTAGATAGAATTTTTAAAACAAAAGAGAACAGCCATTGTCAGGTAATGGGTATGTTCTACAACACTGCACCTGATATGTACGTCAGGTTATGGATTATTTTTCTTCATAGCCCTGATCATTCTGTCTGTTCTTCTGTCTGCCCTGGCATTCTGTAAAGAAATAACGGCCCAGATAGCCGCAGGTATCCACCCGATCAAAGTGATTTGTAAAATGAGGCAGATGATACCTGTAAATATCCTGCCCCTTAATAAAAAAGAGAGAAAAGGAAAAAATATGGCAATGAGGGTCATGGCACAATATTCATTTAGTAAATTATATAGACAATTTCTACATAAATGCTGATGTATACAAATATTGTTCTTTCAATTTGTCATTTGCCTTGTATAAACCAGTTGCGCCTGACTGTCTTGTATTGAAAAAATAAAGGAAGAAGTATTATTGAATTAATCTGCAAATCGTTATTCAGCCATCCCGGCAGTATTCAAAAAGCTTTTTTATCAGTCCCAAATTCTGCATGCTGAAGTAAGGCTGGAAAAATTTACTCTTAATAAATCTATCTCATTTTATTTTCTACTTATAACAATGTGCTGTTGGATTATTTTTTGGAAAAAGCGAAATAAAATTTTTTTAGTTCATAAAATAATACAACTTTGCAAACGAAATATTAAAACAATGCTACGCAAACAATCACATATTAATTCACAAAATGGCTTTGATGCTCGTGGGTATCATATGTTTTGCGGGGTCTTATAATTTGATTACAACAACCAATTATAGTAAAGCCCCGCTGATTGCGGGGTTTTTTATTGACCGATCATGAAAACATGTAAACACATATTCGCTTTTGATACCATCAATCGCATGATGGCTACAGGGAGTACTATGCCTGTACAATATCAATTGCAAAAGCAAACCCGACCGTGGTATGGTGAACTGCTTGGCTGAATTAATTTCAGCAAGAAGGTATGACCCGGTCTGGTAACAGGCCGGGTTTTTTATTTATAACATAAGGATTCAGTTAATAGAATCCTTCTAAAACGAACTGTATGGGAATACTTTTAATTATACTACTGTCTATCTACCTGCTGGCCTGGTTACTTAGCAATATGCCATCTTGGTATCGAAGGCTGACCAGACTGATCAGCAAACTGGGTAACAAAAACACACAATTGTTTGACAGCTATTTCGTTGAACCTAAAGCATTTTATTTGAGAGAGTTCAATAAGGTTCCAGCAATGGCTTTTATCGGCAGTATAAATACTGATGCCGTATTAACGATGATCAATGAAAAGCAGTTTGGTGAACCTGTTGCTGTCTACCAACGTAATTATTACAATTGGAAGGCAGAAAGAATTGAATTTACCAAAACACTGGTGGTACTGGAAAAGCGTATGATAATTATGCTTGATGAAGATAGTGCTGAAATACTGTTTTGCAATACCGATTATGAAAAAGCCAGCAACATGATCCTTGCATTCAGTAAACATAAAGCTTTACAGAAAGAAGCTGATTTTGAAATCAATATTATTACACAATCTACGTATGGACTGGATTTGAAATCACTGGCGATTAAACCTACGGAACTGGATATCGATCTGTATTATAATGATGACTTCAAAGAAGTAGATGCGGTAATTAAAGAGCGGCTGAGTAAAGAAAATGAAAAAGGTATCGTGTTGTTACACGGTTTACCAGGTACGGGCAAAACAACTTATCTGCGACACCTGATCGGAGGACTCAAGAAAAAAGTACTCTTCGTATCACCCGGTGTTGCCGGTAATTTAATGAACCCCGAGTTCATGGATCTCTTACTCGATAATCCGAATGCTGTTTTGATTATAGAAGATGCAGAAAACATCATCATGGACAGAAGATACAGCAGTCAGAGTAGCGTAAGCAACCTGCTCAATATCAGCGATGGTTTGTTGAGCGACTGTCTGAATGTACAGATCATCTGCACTTTTAACAGTGCAGTAAATATGGTTGATGAAGCACTGATGAGAAAGGGCAGGCTGATTGCGCGATACGAGTTTGCAAAACTGGAAACAGTGAAAGCGCAAAAACTGAGTAAACATTTAGGGCTGAATCAACTGATCAGTAAACCTATGACATTGGCAGAAATTACCAACCCTGATGAAAACTTTCATGAGGTAGTACATACCAATGTTATCGGATTCAGACGAGATGCCGCATTGGTTAACTAATGTAAAAACTTATAAAAGAACGGATGAAGCATCCATAAAAGCTTGCCTGACGGCAAGAAGGATAATATACTTTGTTATCAAACCAGAAGTGTGTTTAATAAAGCACCTTAGTGCGGAGGTAGTAACCATCTGTATGCTATTGCTGCAAAGTGTAATGTCCTCCATTAATCTGCTGTATGTTGGGGGTTCGAGTCCTCCTTCCGGTAATACCGGAATAGCTCAACAGGTTAGAGCATCAGCCTTTATGTGGGTTCGAGTCCCACTTCCGACTTTGTCGGAATAGCTAAATGGTAAAGCACTACATAAAGATGTAGAAGAAGTACATCACTTCTATAAAAAGATGCCAGCAAATAGTTGTAGCACAGGGGAAGGGATAACAGGTATTGGCATATACCAGTTGCTGTTATTCCACATTTCCCTACACCTGCAGCCCGACACAATGAAGTAGCATACAATTGGTTTACATGAATTGTTCATTGAACATAAAAGTGAACCCTTGCAGCAAGTTTCATCCTGTCAGACTCCGTGAAAAGAAATGCCACTGTGCTGCTGCTATTATTATTAAGTATGTAAAATTGAAACAAATGAAAAATGTACTAATCAATGCCTATCAGATTGGTATTGTATTAAAAAGAGGCGTTTACCAGGGTTTCCTTACAGAAGGCAAATACTGGTTATGGGGTAAAGAGGTATTGATCTTCGATCTGTACAAGCCCTTCGTTGCACCTGTGGAATTGAATATCCTGTTACAGGATCAGGCACTGGCTGAAAAACTACAACTGGTAGAAGTCAGAGATAATGAAATAGCCCTTCAGTTCGAAAACGGTTATTTCAAAGAAGTGCTTACTGTGGGAAGGTATGCTTTCTGGAAAGGAGTGAATGAATACCGGTTTGTTATAGCCGATATCAGCAAACCAGATATTGACGAAGCTATCGACAAAAGCCTGCTACCACATAAACTGCTTGCACCCTATATACGTATGTATACCGTAGAAAACTATGAAAAAGCATTGCTTTTCATAGATGGAAAATACATGGGTATACTGGAAAGTGGTATGTACCAGTGGTTTAAAAACCCTGTACCGATCTTTATTGGTAAAGCCGATATGCGGCAACAACAAATTGATCTCAACGGTCAGGAAATTCTAACCAGAGACAAAGCTGCTTTGCGGATTAACGCCTATGCACAGTTTAAAGTTGCAGACATTGAAAAAGCATTACTTGACAACAAGGATTACGACAAACAATTGTATGCGCTGTTTCAGCTGGCATTGCGGGAATATATCGGCACTGTAAACTTTGATGATCTGTTGGAGAAAAAAGAAAGTATTTCTGCAGCAATATTAAATGGTTTGCAGGTAAAAGCAGCAACACTGGGCGTGCAGGTGATTGAACTGGGTATCAGGGATATTATTTTACCAGGCGATGTGAAAGATATCATGAACCAGGTATTGATTGCTGAAAAGAAAGCACAGGCCAATATCATCATGCGGAGAGAAGAAACCGCAAGCACCAGAAGCTTACTCAATACAGCTAAGCTGATGGAAGACAACACTATGCTTTGGAAACTGAAGGAAATGGAGTATGTTGAAAAAATCGCTGATAAAATCAACACCATCACTGTAAACAACAGTGGCGTGTTATCTGATCAGCTAAAACAGCTCTTCATTCCAGGTAAATAAAATGCACCGGGAGTTGTATAATAACGTATAGCTTCCGGTATTTTTTCCAAAGTGAATAAAAAACAAAACAGATAGCGCTTATACAGCACTATCTTAAACAACAAATGAAATGAGCAGGTTAAAAATAACAGCAAAAGAATTAAGGGCTATCGGATTTCCAGAGAGTCCGGTAATTCCTGTGGCCATGTCGGTAGTAGATAAGTTTTATAGATTCAGTAAAAAAGACGAGGTGATCGAACTATTAAAAAAAGTATTGACACAACCTGCCGACTATAAAAATGATCCCATGCTTGAGAGTATTGCTTTAAAACTGCTTCCGAAAGAAGTGGCGAATGCAACGGGCATAGCACTAAAAGAATCAGGAGCAGCCGTAAGTATTTTCGGGCCCAAACATATTGAAGCAGGTGCATTACACCAGATTCATATGGCAGCTAAACTACCCATATCGGTTAAAGCTGCATTGATGCCCGATGCCCATCATGGCTACGGCCTGCCTATTGGTGGTGTACTGGCAACTAAAAATGCCGTAATACCCTATGGTGTAGGCGTGGATATTGGTTGCAGGATGTGTTTATCAGTTTTCGATATGGATCCCGACCTGCTGAAAAGCAAAACATCTTTTTTTGCAAGGGAAATTCATGAAGCTACATTATTTGGCAGTGGTGCACAATTTAAAACAGCAGAAGAGCATGAAGTAATGGACAGGAATGAATTCCATTCTACCCCATTACTCAGGTCGCTCCATGGCAAAGCATGGAAACAGCTGGGCTCATCGGGTAGTGGTAATCACTTTGTAGAATTTGGCGTAGTTGAAATTCAGGAGAAAGATGAAATACTGGGTATTGAAACCGGAAAATATATCGGTCTCTTATCGCACTCCGGTTCGAGAGGGCTGGGTGCCAATATTGCCAACTACTATACCAAGCTGGCCATTGAAAAAAGAAAACTGCCCAACGATGCAAAAAACCTGGCATGGCTCGATTTACAGGAAGCCGAAGGACAGGAATACTGGATGGCGATGAACCTTGCAGGTGACTATGCCAGTGCCTGCCACCACATTATTCACAGGAAAATTGCCAGACAACTGGGGAGAACACCTATGAAGATGGTAGAGAACCACCACAATTTTGCCTGGAAAGAAATATTGGATGGCGAAGAAGTTATCGTTCATAGAAAAGGGGCAACACCGGCCGGTAAAAATGTATTGGGTATTATTCCTGGCAGTATGTCGGCCAATGGTTTTATTGTAAAAGGCAGGGGTATGGCTGATGCTATTCATTCTGCGGCACATGGTGCAGGTAGAAAAATGAGCAGGTCTGCCGCCATCAGTGCCATTACCCATAAAGCTATGAGGGATGCACTCGATAAAGCAGGCGTAACTTTATTAGGTGGCGGACTTGATGAAGCGCCGTTTGCTTATAAAGATATTCATACGGTAATGTCTGCTCAGACTGAACTGGTGGATATTGTAGGCAGTTTTACACCTAAAATTGTAAAAATGTGTGGCGATGGTCCAAAGCAGTTGAGAAAAAGAAACCCTTCAGATGGCGAATAAAAAGAGCGGTACAAAATGTGCCGCTCTTTTATCAACTGATATTACCTCTTCACCGGTATTTTAATAAACCCATCATTGTGCCATCGAATCTTCAGCGGTTCTTTTGCATCCTGAATGGTTTCGCTGCTTACATCTTTCCCCGTTCCGTAATTGATTTGTTCCGACTGACTTTTGTTTACGTTTACAATTAATACCAGCCTGCTGCCCTTCGCTATTTTTCTACTGGTGAAATAACTGTTCGTGAAAGGTAGTGTGGTTTTTTTACCCGGTATCAGCAATTGTCTTTTGGTATTGTCTCTTGCATAACTGGCCCTGCCCATAAAATAACTGAGGTAGAAATAGCGACCATCAGGTAACTGTTCAAACAACACAGCACTGTAATCCATATCTCGTTTGTTGATGGTAACTTTCAGGTTGCCGGTAAAACAGCCGGTAAATTCTGTGGCTGTTTCGAAGGGTTTGCTTTTATACATCACACCACCACCACTGAAAAGACTGTCCCATATAATACGGAACTCGTAGAAATAACTGTTCATGGAACTGCGATCGGCAAAATCAAGTTCCATATTCGAATAACCCGGCTGTGTTGGTTTTTTTCGGTTGAGCAGACCTTCGTTTTTATGATCGAGGTAAAAAGTAAGGGTATCATTGCTTACCTTATCAAGCGAAGCAGCATGTTTCCATTCGTTGGAAGCCATCGGCTGGTAATTGATCTTGTCTTTTAAAAAAGCGGGCTTGGGTTTTCCCTTCAGTATATAATCGAACCATTCGTAAATGATGTTGTGAATGGAAATATTGGCCACCGCATCAATGGTATAACCATGGTAAACCGTATCCGGATGACCCTGTGACCCGAAATGACCATAAGGACCAATGATGACATAATGCTCTGCACCCGGTTTGTATTTGTTGTGTTCGCGTGTATAATACAGCGCACCCACCTGCCCGCCATCGTAATAACCGGTAGTGGTTAATACGGGTATATCAATATTGGCAAATTCATGTTTATATGGAATCATGTTTTGCCAGTAGGCATCATAGGTAGGATGTTGCAACCAGGTTTGAAATATTTTATTACGGGGTCTGCCTTCTACCAAACTATCCAATGCGCGATAAGCCAGGCCTTGCTGAAACCATTGATATTCCAGTTCTTTCCATTTCGGGCTGTTATAATCTTCCGTATCGAGAAAGCGGTTATTGGATACATAATAGGTCCAGGAGAAAGGAAAACTCATGATAACATTGTTCATCATCGGCACATCCAAACCCGGTGCAACGGTGGCTGAGGGCACAATGGTTTTGAGTGCGGGGTGCATACGTTTGGTGGCGGCCCATTGGGTAAAGCCATTATAGCTGCCACCATACATTCCTATTTTTCCATTGCACCATTTCTGCTTGCTGATCCAGTCTATTACTTCATACACATCTTTTGCATCGTGTTCATAGGGCGTAATTTCACCGGTACCATAGCGCTTGCCACGCGAATAAGCCATCACACCCACATACCCTTTCTCTGCCGCTTCAATGGCTTTTTTAATATCGGTATGGCGGGCATAAATAGTGAACTGGAGAATCACAGGCAGTGGTTGCTGCTGCTCTTTTTTCAGCACCACCAATGCAGAAATAACGGCACCATCTTTTGAAGGAATCAAAACACTGTCGTACACATGGTAGTACGCGCCTTTAATTAATGTATCTCTTCCTGTTGTGTTGTTGGCTTTTACACAAAGCGATGCCCCCAGGCAGCAGACTGCCATGATGAATAGTTTGATCATATGGTTGTTGATTTTTTTAGTGAAGCCATTGGCTACAGGCTTCCATATTTATTTTTTAAACGTGCCGACTGCCTGTTCGAAACAGTAAGCCTTTTACCATTCTTCAGCAGAACGGTTAATTGTCCGTTCGGCAAAGCCTGCATTTGACTGATGAAACCGGTATTGATGATTTCCTGTCTGCTGATGCGGAAGAAAAAAGTTGCATCCAGTGTTTGCTCTAATTGGTTCAGCGATTTTTTGATCAATACTTTTTGCTGGTTAAAATAGATTTTTGCATAATTACCTGCCGATTCTATCAGCGAAATCTCATCTGTTTTAATCATGTAATAACGGTCGCCCTCTTTCACAAAAAGATGCTGCATCCCCACCCTTGTACCTTGTTCCCTTGTACCTTGCCCCCTTGTATCTTGTTCTTCTTGTTCTTCGTGTTTCCTTGCAACCTGTTCCTTCACCCTGTTAACCGCCATGGCAAAACGCTCATCGCGTATAGGCTTAACGAGGTAGTCGAGTGCATTGATTTCAAAAGCTTTCACAGCATAGGCATCGAAAGCAGTGGTGAAAATAACAGCAGGTATGGTATCGAGCGATTCCAGTAATTCAAAACCGGATTTGCCGGGCATTTGAATGTCTAATAAAAGCAGGTCGGGTTGCATTTCGGTGATGCGTTGTACTGCTTCATCGGCATCAGCAGCTTCGCCCACCAATTCGAAGTCGGCATGCTGCTGCAGGTGTCTTTTCAGCTCTTCCCTTGCGAGACGTTCATCATCTATTACCAACACTTTTATGCGGTTCATGCTAAGGGTATTTTGAGTGTGGCCAATACGGTATCTGCTGTATGCTGTGTTATCCGGAACGATGCATTGCCATCATACTGCAGTTGCAGCCGCTCCTGTAGGTTTTTTATACCCAGCCCATGGGTGGCAGCCTGTTGTAGTTTACCGGGGTTTTGCACTTCTACCCGCATGCTGTTGCCATCCTGCACTACCCTGATGCTGAGCATACCGCTTTCTTTGCAGTGGGCGATACCATGTTTAATGGCATTCTCTGCCAATACCTGTATACTAAATGGTAGCAGTGGCTGCGACAACAATGCTTCGGCTATGGTAAGGGAGGTTTGTAGTCTTTTTTCTAATCGTATCTGTTCCAGTTCGAGGTAATCTTTTACCATATCCATTTCTTCCTGTAAGGATATGAGGCCGGCTTCTTTCCGGTATAAGGATCTGCGTAACAGGTCAGACAAAAGATCGATGGCCCTGCGGGTGGCTTGTGGATTTTCAACTACCAGTGCTTTGATGCTGTTGAGTGCATTGAAAAAGAAATGCGGGTTCAGCTGTGCCGTGAGGTTATTAAAGGCGGCGTCTTTGGCCATCATACCCAAACGGCTGCTTTCTTTTACCGCATTGATTTCGCGGAGGGCAAAATGATACCCATAATAGGCCAGCAGCCAGATGCTCATGAGGCGCATACCCGTGGCCATTACCACCAGCCATTGCGCCGATAACTGTTCTGTATAACGCATAGAGAAACCCGGCTCAAACCAGTATCGCAGCAGGTAATTTTTAGAAACCGTGAGCCACATAAATGCGGCACCCAGCAATACCACTACCGGCAGCAGCCGCCCTACCAATGGCCGGATGGCCAGTTGATGCCAGCCCCATTGAATAGAAACATTTCTATACAGGTGCGATAAGCCGATATAGATGGAGAGATCGGCCAGAAAATGCAGGATGGCCAGCGTCCAGCTGAAACCCGATCCCAGAAAACCCTGCAGCCCCCAATACAATGCCGCCGCCGACCAGCCCAGCAACTGACATTTCCAGTACAACGATATTTTTGGTAATAGCTTCATGCTTTTGTTTGACAAACAAATTAAACTATTACCAGCTTAAGAAATATTTGTACAGGAACGTGAGGGTTTGGGGGATGGGGGGTTGCTATAGCTTTAATAAGTTTAGGTACTGACTATTTACTGAGCGGTTATAGACAGAGATACTAGAGGCACAAGAGAACCATTAGAGAGTGCTAGTGAAAACATAGTTTTTTGTAATGAATTCACTTTACAGACTAGTGTATAGTATTGGTAATGTCTAATCTGCCTAGATGCAACTATAGGAAAGTTTATGAATTTTTAAAATCAATTCTCATTATATTACTAAGATTGTGGGTAATAAACAAAAGATTGCGGCGGAAGTAAATTATAGTCTGCCCTTAAACATTTTGGTTGTCTATACTTTTTTGCCTTTTTAATTTGTATAGCAAACCCCTCGGTTCGGTTCTCAAAGTATTGGTAAAAATAATCCTCTGTTATTCCTGATAAATCTTGCGTCATTTCCCAAAGACTATCAATATCTTTATTAATAATCCTTTCAATGTCAAACTCCCCAATTACCTGCTGAACTGGTGAAGAAGCATATACAATTACAGTTTTTATTTTAGTGTTTTTAAAAATAGCTTTTCGAAACTCGAACTTCTTAGTTCCGTCAAATATTTTAAATGCGAATTCAGGTTTTATTGATAATACTACTTTCATTTCCCGATTGAATAATTTGCAATTTTAAGAAAATTTTCGCGGCTTATTTCCCTAAATCCTCTTGGCATATCTAATATGTCTTGGATAACTCCATTTTCATTAAGCCACTTCAAGTTAGGTCTTTTTCTAAACGAGTAAGCATAAATAAAGTTTACGATAAAGGGTTTGTCTGTTTTTCTATAATTCCAATGCTCTTTTAATTGCTGGTCTGTGAAAACACTTCTTTTTCTACAAGACTGAATGAAAACGGTTTCGTTTGGAATATTATCAATCACGGATTCTACAATTCCATAAGTTGTAACTACCCCTTGATAAATACCACCTGTTCGATAGAATACGACAATATCCCCCGGTTTTAAGTCCCGCACAAAAGAACGGGAAATATACACCTTACTTAGTGCATTTCGGTGGGGTTCATTTTCTGTAAAATTTATTGGGGATTCAGTTCTCAGAATTGAGTCTGGAAATAATTCAGTATGGTACTGGGGATAAATGGGAACTATATAAATTTTGTTTTGGGATGAAATAAACGGAAATGTTTTTTTAGGTTGCAAGGAATTTATTTCTTGTGCTCTATCAAAATTTTTCACATAAACATTTTCATCGCCAGTTGCAGTGGTTTTGATTCCAAAGTAGTAGAAACCCCATTCTTCAAGTAAAGCAATTAATCTAATTTGTTCTGGTCTTTTATTGAAGATAGTTACATATATTTCTGATACATTATATTGAAGTGCGTTGTCAAATATGATTTTTAAAAATCGTTCTCCAATTTTGAATCCATTACTTGCTACTTTTAGTGTCCCTATTTTTAAACGTTTTTTTCGTTTAAAGTTTGGCTGAATATCTGAATAGTTTTCTGTCTCTTCTTCAACTTTTATGTATAAAAATGCCGAAAGAGCATTATTGCTATAACAGACGTATGCTATTTCATCTGCTTTTTTATTAAACCATCTGTCGAACCCGTCATAATCTTCCCTAAAACTGTCAAAAAAAGTGTCTTGCACATTAACTTGTCCAAAATCGACTTTCTTAACTGCCAGAACTTTATAATCAACCAAACTAGGGTTTTCTGCAGTTACCTTTTCAAGGAACTGGTCAATTTTGAAAACTTTTTCTGATATCCCAAGCAGTAAAGCTTTTGTGTGAATTTTTTTATCTTCTGATATTAAAATGTCAACTCTTTCAGAAAACACTTCATTAAGTATTCTTGTGTCATTTATATCGTTTGCTACAGTGTCAATTTGCTTACTAACTTGTTCGATAATTTGGCTTGTTGGAGCAAGGTTTCTAATTAAGTTATAGCTAGCGATTTTTATTGCCATTGTGGCGACCGTTTGTGGATCTTTATTACGATTAAGTTCTTCAATTGTTACGGGATGTATGAATTTTTCATACTTAAGTTTGTCAAGCCAATTAAACAATATGCCAATATCCTGATTGATGATTTTGGAAGCTTCTCTATGGATAATTATGTTGGTGTCAAGTAAAACTTTCATTCAGTTAGTTTAATGATGCAAGGTGTCAATAACATAATTCACGACTACTAAAGTTTCGGAACAACGCGTTAATAACCTTCACCAATCAACCCAAAAAAATGGTGCATAGGAGAAAGTATTTATTGAATTTCTTGAAACAACAGTTTACACAAAACTGTCACTGGGGGGAATAGTAAGATAGAAAGAAAAAATGAAATATGCAAATTTATGCTAACATATTTAAGTGGGGGTTCCAGGGCTGGTTTAATAAATGATAAGTACTTTTCTTGAAGTTCCTTGCTATGTGTGGCGTAATGGCTGGTACTCAAGCATCAAATTCTTCCAGGAAATCTTCAGGTATGTACACCGCTAAGACAGGGATGCTCTTTAGTTGCCTATGTTTTATCCTTGTAATACAAATCTTTCAAATCGGCACGCATATTTACCTTTGCGGGAGTTTCCAGCTTATTTACCATGTCAATAATATTCTTCCTCTTTGCGGGCCTGGCAACAGTTTTAAAATAATGCTCCACCAGTTCAGAAATACTGGTTCCCCTCTTCAGGGCATAAGTCTTCATGTTTTTAAGCAGGGCATTATCTATAATAAGGTTTAATCTCGTTTTCATGGAACAAAGATGTGCATATTTTATAATTATGCGCATATCTTGTTATTTCCCAATACAAAACTTACTAAATATAAAATCCAGCTGATCCTCATTGGTAATTTCACCGGTTATGAGGCCGAGGTAGTGCAGGCATTGGCGTATGTCGAGGGCCAGCAGGTCGCCGGGTACCTGATCATGCATACCATTGCGTACATCGGTTAATGATTGGGAGAGTTTTAATAAGGCATCGTAATGGCGGGCATTGGTTACAATGGTGGCTTCGGTATTTACATCGCCACTGATGGCTTTTTGCGTGAGGGCCTGTTTCAGCACATCTATACCGGTATGGGTTTTGGCTGAGATACTGATGGCGTATGGCATATGGGTAATGGCCTGGATGCTGCCGAGCTTGGCCGTATCGGTTTTATTGGCCACGAGCAGGTATTGTATGTTTTTTTCTTTCAGGGTTTGTTCAAATGCCTTCAATTCTTCTGCCGTAGTTTCATTTACATCAAAGAGGTACAACACAATATCTGAGGCATTCATTTTTTCCAGGCTCTTCGCTACTCCTATCTGCTCAATAATATCAGCCGTATGTTCACGAATACCCGCTGTATCTACCAGGCGAAACAGAATGCCATTGATATTAATCACTTCTTCAATCGTATCTCTTGTGGTTCCGGCTATATCACTTACAATGGCGCGGTTTTCATTCAGTAATGCATTGAGTAAAGTAGATTTTCCTGCATTGGGTTTACCGATAATGGCTACCTGCACCCCATTGCGTATTACATTACCCAATGAAAAAGATCGTATCAACTGTTGTATCGATCCATCCAGTTCATCGATCAGTTGTTTCAACGCAGTACGATCTGCAAACTCCACATCTTCCTGCGAAAAATCGAGTTCCAGTTCTATCATCGCCGAAAAACGAATGAGCTGCTCGCGCAGTTGTTTCAGGTCAGATGAAAAGCCACCACGCATATTATGCAGTGCTGTTTTTCTGCTGGCTTCTGTATTACTCGCAATCAGATCGGCCACCGATTCGGCCTGTGCCAGATCTAACTTACCATTCAGGAAAGCTCTTTGTGTAAACTCACCGGGTTTGGCTAGTCTTGCCCCTTTTTTGGTAATCGCACGAATTACCTGCTCCTGTATAAACGGTGAACCATGACAGCTGATCTCAATCACATCTTCACCTGTATATGAACGCGGACCTTTAAACAGCGATAATACTACTTCATCCAATACCTGATCATCTTCTTTCAGATAACCCACCTGTATGGTATGTGAAGCTTGTGCCGTTAAATCTTTAGAAGGAAATAGCTGATTCAGAATATGAAAACTTTCTTTCCCACTTACCCTGATCACCCCAATCGCCCCAATACCCTGTGGTGTAGCCAGTGCCACAATGGTATCATCCCAACCAGATAAGTGAATAGACATGTTGTTTCTTATTTCCGCAAAGATAGAGAATCGTGAATTGTCAATTGTCAATTGTGAATGGTGAAGAAAGGTGAGTAGTGAGTAGTCAGTAGTGAGTAAAGAAAAGTGAGTAATTTGACGGGCTACATTCAGCACTGACTAGTGACTACTGACTACTAACTACTGACTACTCACTACTCACTCCCCTCACTGCTCGGTAACTTTGAACGTGATCATCTGTTTGTGTCTGTACACTACGGGACGGCCGTTTTGGTTGGCGGGGATCCATTTGGGGCCTCTTTTGATCACACGGATGGCTTCATCTTTGGTGCCATAGCCGGGATCGTTTTCTGCTTTTACATCACTTACCTTCCCTTCTGTATCTACCACAAATGAAACGGTTACGGTATATACACCTGTAGGTGCGCCATTTTCTGTTGGCAGATCACTGTTCAGGTTACGTTCCAGAAAACGTTGCCATTCTTTGATACCACCGGGAAATTCTGCTGCGATTTGTACAGATTTAAAGTCTTCATCTAATTCATTTTCTTTTGACTTTATGCCTTTAGTAACACCTGTAGTTAACTCAACAGGTGGCTCAACAATACCTATATCAGCAGTGCCTTCTATTTTTTGTAAACCGATTTTCACATCATTATACACTTCTACTTCCTGCATAACATCATCTTCTTTTACCATTTCATCCTGAACAATTTTTGGTGGTGTTAATACTTCTGTTGCAGTTTGTGGTTCTTCTACTTTTGGTTCCGGTGGTTTTACTTCTTCAACAGGTGGTTGCTCTTCAATATTGGTAAGTTCAATTTCAGGGCCTACATAAGCAAGATTATCTTTTTTGCTTTTTGCATTGGCAAGAATAGAACCTACGGTAAACAATAAACAGAGCAGGAACATGGCTGATAGTGCATACTTCATGCGTTTGTTATACATCACACGCAATTCATAAGCACCATAATCTTTGTTTCGATTGGCGAATAATATCTCTAAGATATCATTACGCTGGTTGAATTTTTTTTCCATAGCGTTTCGTTTTTAATGAGACGCCGGGGGGAGAAAATTCCATATGGAGAGGAAGAGTGAGTAAAGAAAAGTGAGTAGTCAGTAGTGAGTAAAAAAAACGAGTAATTTAGCGGGCTATATTCAGCACTGACTACTGACTACTGACTACTGACTACTGACTACTCACTACTCACAAAAAAGCCACCCCGATACACAGAGTGGCTTTTGAAAATTTATCAGGAAAAGAGATTACTCTTCTGATACCATGAAAGTGATACTTTGTTTGTGACGATAGATCACCTGACGTCCGTTCTGAACGGCTGGTTTCCAGTTGGGACCACGTTTGATAACGCGTACCGCTTCGTCTTTTGTACCATAACCGGGATCATTCTCAGCTTTTACTTCACTGATACCACCGTTTTTATCAACGATGAATGATACGATTACAGTGTATTTACCCGGAGGTGCACCATTTTCAACAGGTAAGTCTCTGTTCAGGTTACGTTCCAGGTATTTGGTCCAGGCAGGAATACCACCGGGGAATTCCGCAGGAATCTGTACTACGGTAAATACTTTATCGTAGTCTTCTTCCTGTTTAGGTGCTTCTACAACGCCGGTACCTTTGGCTTCCACGGGTGGAGCAACGATACCTTCGTCTTTAATACCTTCCTGGTTAATGGTACCAATTTTGGTATCTTCCAGTTTCTCCACTTCCTTGATTTCCTCTTCGGGTTTCACTTCTTCATCCTTCACAATTTTGGGAGGGGTGAATTTGGTGATCTCCACTTTCGGAGGCTCTTGTTTAGGTGGTGGAGGCGGAGGTGGTGGCTCAGGTTTTTTCTCTTCCTTCTGAACATCCTGTAACTGCACATCTTCAACCAGGATCTGCGTTTTATTTTTGTCAGAGGAATTGGCAATCAATGAACCTACCAGAAAAAGCAGGCACACCACTACAGTTCCTATGATAGCGTAAGTAATACGCTTGTTATAGGTTCTGCGGAGTTGGTACGCACCGTACTCTTTGTTTCTACCCTCGAATACGATATCGAGGATATCCGCGGTTAATATTTTATTTACGTCCATTGTTAGGTCTTTAAAATGTATGATTCATTTGCGGGTATTTTCCATACCGAAAAGTCAATTAATTTGAACCTGCTCCTCCGGCAGCACCGGCGGCATCAGATAACTTAACCAATTGTTCTTCGACAGGAGAAATATCCACGAGCGCATAGCGCTTTAACACATTGATAGTCATTTCATCCAGAATATCCACCACATTTCTGTAAGTGCTCTCAGATGAAGGCTTCAATACCACTACCAGGTCTTTCTCGTTGGTACGTGCTTTTTTCTCGAGCAGTACGGTACGGATTTCCTTGAAGTTGGATGATTTGAAGTTAGAACCATCTGGTGCCAGCTGACCCTCATAGTAGAAGACATTATTGTCTTTTCCCAGGAGGAGTGTGATAACACCTGATTCTTTTGCCTTATTCTGATCCTCCGGATTTTCAGCATCTTTTGGTAAAAAGAGCTTCATAGCCGTAGGTTGACTCATCGTTGTGGTGAAGATAAAGAATGTGATGAGCAGGAAGCCCAGGTCAACCATGGGCGTCAGGTCTACACGGGTAGATAATTTCTTCCCTTTCTTGACCCCGGGGCCCTTTTTGTGGCCCCCGCCACTCGAGGTATCCATTTCTGCCATAACGGTAGAATTTAGTTTTCGTGAGTAATTTGTTTACTTACTACTGATCAACAGTATTTATTCTTCTCTTTTCTCTCCGGCCATGGTTTTCTTCCATAACTCGGTACCGGTTGGAACACTTTCAGGATTGGTGATCATCTGGAACTTCAGCTGATCTGTTTTCTTGAAAGCATCGATCACAGCTTTGAAAGCCGGATACTTGGCAGCATTATCGCCTTTTACCAGCAGGTTGATTTTACTTCCCAGGTAAGCATCTGTAATGGCTCTCATCCAGGTAACCATCTGGTTATCGGTTGAGTCTAATACAGGGATACCAGGTAATTTATCGCCCTTACGCTGATCTTCAGCTAATGCGAGAAAAGATGCCATTTGTCCGAAGGGTGCACCAAAGAAACCTGCTTTTTTAAATGCAGCAACATTCATATTCAGGTTCAGCTGGCTATTCAAAGCATTACACACCGCTTCTTTCTTTTGTTCTTCATCCATCGTAATAAATACCTTGCCATCCTTGTCGATCGTAATCATTACAATGTCTTTATCGGGGGCCACTTTTGCTGCCACTGAATTCGGAGTGGTTACAGCAATGGCTTCAGCCGGCTTAAACTTTGTAGTTAAGATAAAGAACGACAACAGGAGAAAGGCCACATCGCACATGGCAGTCATGTCGATATTGGTACTTTTACGAGGTAATTTGGCTCTTCCCATTGTTATTTATTTATTGCATTCACTAATTAAGATTCAAAACTTTTCAATTTCCATACAAACAATCAACGATTATTTGTAGTTAGCAGCAAAGCTTTGAGTTAAAGTGAATCCAGACTCGTCGATACCATACGTGATTGCATCGATACGAGTGGTAAATACGTTATACATTACGATCGCAATCGCAGAAGTACCGATACCAAGGGCTGTATTGTACAGGGCCTCAGAGATACCTTGAGAAAGTTCGCGGGCAGCTTCTCCACCACCTTCATCACCGAGTTTAGAGAATGAACGGATCATACCCAATACGGTACCGAACAGACCCAACAGGGTTGCTACAGAAGCGATGGTTGAAAGGAATACGAGGTTTTTCTCCAGCATAGGCAGTTCCAGTGCAGTAGCTTCTTCGATTTCTTTCTGGATATTCAATACTTTCTGCTCAGTAGCCAGTTCAGTATTGGTGATCATTTCTTTATACTTACGCAGACCTGCTTTCATTACATTACCTACAGATCCTTTTTGTTTGTCGCACTCAGCCAAAGCCTTATCAACATCTTTATTAGCCAGGTGGAACTGTACTTTGCGGATGAACTCAGCAATGTTACCAGCACCAGTTGCTTTAGATACAGTTAATAATCTTTCAATACTAAAAGTAACAGCAGTTAAGAAAGTACCAATCAGGATAGGTACTACGATACCACCTTCATACATTTTGGTAAATGTACCTTTAGGACCCTGGTGTGCTGGCCAGAACCAATGGCTTGGATCGGGATCAGGAGTAGTAAAATTGCCTGCGCTTCCTAAAACTACGCGCCAGATAAAATAACCGCCCAGGATACATAAGATGGGGGCAAGTGTTGCAACTAAATTACTGCTCTTCTTAGGTTGAACAGACGTGGCGCTCTTTGCAGCCGTTGCAGTTGGTTTTGTCTCAGCCATGATTCGATTGATTTTTGTTTTTTTAAAATAACTGGTTGATTTAAAAAATTATCCTCGCAATGCTAATGAAAAATGTAATTCACAGGTCAAACATTGTTTCAAAAGTCTGAAAGGGGTTACAAAATAGGTATTTTCCTGAAAGCGGCAAATTTGATTCGGCAAAAACCCGCAAAGCTTTGCGTATTCAGGAATGGGCAAGATAAGGGGTTTATCAGAACCTCGCTCACCTTTTCACCGACCCAAATTAAAGATTTTACCTTTCATCCAACACTATCAGAAAAAAAATTGTTGATTAATTTACGATGCTATCTTTAACGATTATTCAAAACCATTTAACTGAAACAATGAGAAATTATTTTATCGCAGCAGCTTTGCTGGCTTCTACTGTGTCGGTTGCCCAAACCAGAGACACATCCAGACCCGCAGGTACCCCGCAGATAAGTAATCTTGGCGGGGGGTTCCCCGGCGCAGGTGGCGCAGCCCGAAGCGGACCAAGAGCTTACAGGGACGTAATTACCAATAAAGCCATTTCACAAAAAGGAATGGTGACTGTACACAAAGTAGAAGACAAATACTATTTTGAAGTACCTAATTCTATCTTAGGCCGTGAAATTCTTGCAGTTACACGTTACGTTAAAGTACCTGCTATTTCCGGCAACGGTCGGGGTGCCTATGGTGGCGAAGTAGCCAACCAGCAGACACTGGCATTTGAGAAAGGCCCTAACAGCAATATCTTCCTCCGTACCATCACGCTGATTAACGCAGCAGATCCGAAAGATGATATCTATAAAGCCGTTACCAATTCTAACCTGAACGCCATTGCAGCCGCTTTCCCGATTGCAGCCTATGGTAAAGACAGTGCTTCTGTGGTACTGGATGTTACCGACTATTTTAAAGGTGATAACCAGGTTGTAAGCATCAATGCCAATATCAAACGTTCTTTAGGTCTGGGACCTATCTCAGCCGACAGATCTTATATTCAGAAAATCAGCACCTACCCTATTAATACCGAAATCAGAACGGTGAAAACCTTTACCGCTGGTGGTGGTGGCGCAGCGATTGTAATTGGCGGCGGCGGCGGTGGAGCCAATATACCAGCTGCCAACGCTGCAGGTGCCGTAACCATTGAGCTCAATACTTCTATGCTATTGCTGCCTGAAAAACCAATGACACCCAGAATCGCAGACAAACGCGTTGGTTTCTTCACAGACGACTACGTGCTCTTTGGCGATAATCAGCAAAAAGTAGAAAACAAAGAATTTGCTGTTCGCTGGAGACTCGAACCAAAAGACGAAGATGTTGAAAAATGGAAAAGAGGTGAACTCGTTGAGCCTAAAAAACCCATCATCTACTATATCGATCCGGCTACACCAAAAGTGTGGAGAAAACACCTGATCCTCGGGATCAACGACTGGCAGAAAGCTTTTGAAAAAGCCGGTTTCAAAAATGCCATCATGGGTAAAGAGTGGCCTGAAAACGACACTACCATGAGCCTGGAAGATGCCCGCTATTCTGTAGTACGCTATTTCGCTTCTCCTACCGAGAATGCCTATGGACCCAATGTACACGATCCCAGAAGTGGTGAAATTCTTGAAAGCCATATCGGCTGGTACCATAACGTTATGAAACTGGTACACGACTGGTACATGATTCAAACCGCCGCTACAGACCCACGTGCACGCAAAATGAAGTTTGATGATGACCTGATGGGCGATCTGATCCGTTTTGTATCCTCACATGAAGTAGGTCATACCCTCGGTCTGCGCCATAACATGGGTAGCAGCAGCAAAACACCGGTTGAAAAACTGCGTGATAAAGCATGGGTTGAAGCCAATGGACATACCGCTTCTATCATGGACTATGCACGTTTTAACTATGTAGCACAGCCTGAAGATAATATTACCAAAGACGGTTTATATCCACGTATTGGCGAGTATGATGCATGGGCCATGCGTTGGGGTTATGGTTATATTCCTGGTGCTACAGAAGAAGAAGTAAAAAAGAACAGCAACAAGCTCGTTACAGAAACCCTGAAAGCCAATCCACGTACCTGGTTTGGTACTTATGAATCAGGTAACCAGAGCGATCCAAGAAGCCAGAGCGAAGACCTGAGTGATAATGCCGTAAAAGCCAGCGATTATGGTATTAAAAACCTCCAGCGTATTCTCGCCAATCTGGTAGAATGGACCAAAGAAGAAGGCGACCAGAATGAAAATATCGCCACTATGTATGGTCAGTTATTGGGTCAGTACCGTCGTTATTACGGACATGTTGCACGTAATATCGGAGGTGTATATGAAACCTTTAAAGTGGCAGAACAGGATGAGCCTGTATATGAGCCCACACCAAAAGCTATGCAGCGTGATGCATTGGCTTATATGAACCGTCAGGTATTCCAGACACCAAAATGGCTGATCGACAAAAAAATCTGGGATAAAATCAACGCACCTGGTACAGCCGATCCCCTGGCATCTGCACAGGAAGGCGCACTTGCTACCTTATTAACCCTCGACAGGTTAAACCGTATGCAGTATGCAGCTGAGCGTTTTGGTGCTGATAAAGCCTACAGCGCTATCGAAATGATGAATGACCTGCAGACTGACCTGTTCAGCGAGCTGAAATCAAATAAAGCCATTGACAACTATCGCAGAATGTTGCAGAAGAGCTATGTGGAGAAACTGAATAACCTGCTGAACCCAGCATCAAATAATGCTACTACCATTATTCTTGGTGGAGGTGGTTTCACCAATCCATACGCTTCTGGTGCCAACAGCCGTAGTGATGTTTACAGTATTGCCCGCGCACAACTTACACAGTTACGTGCCCAGGTAAATGCTGCTGCAGCTACCAACAGCGACAGAATGAGCAAGATCCACTTACAGGATCTCGCAGAAAAAATCAAAAGAGCATTAGATCCTAAATAAAACAGGATTTACCTCTGTTAAAAAGGCGCAGTAAATATTTACTGCGCCTTTTTTAATTTGGAAATTTTTTAATTTGGAAATTTGGAAATGAAAATATTGCTGATGATCTGATAGAGTATCTACGGTAATTAAAAACAACGCAGTTGTTTCATTCTTCACATTTCCAAATTTCCAAATTGTCTCATTTTCAAATTATCCTTACATTGTGTAAAACCATCCATATGCTTGAACCATGGCGCACAGGTAAGGTCATCAGGATTGAAGACGCTACCGATTCTACACGTCGTTTCTGGATCGAGATCCCGGAATTGGCTTCTTTTGATTTTAAGCCTGGTCAGTTTGTAACACTTGACCTTCCTATTCATGAGAAAAAAAACAAACGCTGGCGCAGTTATTCCATCGCCTCTGCACCGGATGGTACCAATATTATTGAGCTGGTTATCGTATTACTCGAAGACGGTGCAGGCACCAATTATTTATTCAAAGAAGTACAGGTAGGTACAGAACTTACACTTCGTGGTCCGCAGGGTGTTTTTACCTTACCTGAAATCATAGAAAAAGATTTATTCCTAATCTGCACCGGCACAGGCATTGCGCCATTTCGCTCAATGGCGCACTATATTCACCAACATAAAATTCCACACCAGGAAATTCATATCATTTTTGGCTGCAGAAAGCATGGTGATTGTCTATATGGGCCTGAATTAAAACAACTGGAAAAAGACATGCCCGGCTTCTATTACCATCCGGTTTTTTCGCGCGAAGATGCAGTACCGGAAGGCGCTTATACCGGTTATGTACACGGTGTGTATGAAGAACTGCTACGCATCCATAAAAAGCCCGTTCATTTTTTCCTCTGCGGATGGAAGAACATGATCGACGAAGCCAAACAACGCATCATCGCTATGGGATATGAGAAGAAAGATATTCACCTGGAGCTGTATGGGTGAGGGAACAGAGAAATAAGAAATAAGGAATAAGGAATAAGGAATAAGGAATAAGGAATAAGAAATTAGGGATGAGACGATTTACGGGTATTATTCTTTTTAGCAGTGTCAATACTTTTGAGGAATATAAATACGAGTTCTGAACATTCCTGTCTTAGTGTTGACAGATTAATTGGAATTTTCCAGTTCAATTTTTCTATAATAGCCAGACAATTTCTTGTTTCGCGCAATTCTTTGAGTGCGACTTTCATCTTATGAATGAAGTCTGTTCGTGATTCCGCTGATTGAGCCTCTCCATAATGTAAAGCCGGGGCTGATCCACTTCTGGTCAATTGTCCTCCCAAATGATTTCCAGCAAATGTCCTTGGAAGTTTCTCTGCTGCCTGAATACAACTAACTGCAAATTGAATCAACCTGTCTTCAAGATCAAACTTATATCTGGTTTCCATATAACTGATTTATCATACAAATTTCAACCTCATACCCACAAAAAAATAGCGTATTTATACGGTGTACAAATACGCTACTCATATTACTTTCTTATTCCTTATTTCCTATTCCTTATTCCTCTGTTTACAATGCCTCCATTACAATTCTCCGTACTTCTTTCATCGCAACTCGCTCCTGCACCATGCTGTCTCTATGGCGGATGGTTACGGTGCCGTCTTCTTTGGTTTGGTGGTCGATGGTTACACAGAAAGGAGTGCCGATGGCATCCTGCCGGCGGTAACGTTTACCGATGGCATCTTTTTCTTCGTAGAAACATTTGAAATGCGGTTTGCATTCATTCAATAATTCTTTGGCTATTTCAGGTAATCCCTCTTTTTTCATCAGGGGAAGAATCGCCAGTTTATTGGGTGCAATCTTTGCAGGAATACGCATTACCACACGGCTGTCTGTTGAACCATCTTCTTTGGTAATGGTTTCCTCATCATAAGCATGGCTCATTACCAGCAGGAACATACGATCGAGACCAATAGAGGTTTCTACTACATACGGAATATAATTGCCATAAGGCTTACCTGTTGCCGGATCAATATCAGCATCAAAATACTGTTGCTTTTTCTTACTGTATTCCTGATGACTCTTCAGGTCAAAATCCGTTCTGCTATGAATACCTTCCACTTCTTTAAAACCAAAAGGAAATTCATATTCAATATCCAGTGCCGCATCTGCATAATGCGCCAGTTTTACGTGGTCGTGGTAACGATATTTTTCTGCGGGTATACCCAGACTGGTATGCCATTTCATCCGCTCTTCTTTCCAGAAGTTATACCATTCCATCTGGGTACCGGGGCGTACAAAAAACTGCATTTCCATCTGTTCAAACTCACGCATACGGAAAATAAACTGACGGGCCACAATCTCATTTCGGAATGCCTTACCGGTTTGTGCAATACCAAAAGGTATTTTCATCCTGGCTGTTTTCTGCACATTGAGGAAGTTTACAAAAATACCCTGTGCCGTTTCCGGCCTCAGGTAAATGGTATCCGCATCTTCCGCTACAGAACCCAGCTGGGTAGAGAACATGAGGTTAAACTGGCGTATATCTGTCCAGTTAGCCGTACCACTTACACTACACACAATTTTATGGTCGTTCATCAGTTGTTTCAGGCCTGCAAAATCTTCTGCTGCCAGCAACTGATCCATCGATGCCAGCAATGCATCTGCACCGGCTGCATCGCCGTTTTCTCTTAACTGATCAGCTTTTGCTTCCAGCAAATGATCTACCCGGTATCTTTTTTTACTGTCTTTATTGTCGATCATCGGGTCACTGAAATTGTCTACGTGACCGCTTGCTTTCCAGGTGGTGGGGTGCATAAAAATAGCCGCGTCGATACCCACGATATTGTCGTGCATCTGTGTCATGCTTCTCCACCAGTAATCGCGGATATTCTTCTTCAGCTCTGCCCCGTACGGACCGTAATCATATACCGCACTTAACCCATCATAAATTTCACTACTGGGAAATACAAATCCATACTCTTTGGCATGCGAAATAATAGCCTGGAAACGATTGTCTTGTTGTATGCTCATAACGGAGCAAAAGTAAGAGATTTTAGGGGAAGCTGTGAGCCCCGAGCTATGAGCGTTGAGCTGTAAAATTTCATTATCTATTTTAATTCATCATCAGATTTCCCTTAAACCACCATCAAGCTCAAGGCCTGCAGCTCATAGCTCACAGCCTCCCTGCTAGCCTTTCCTCATTTTTTTTCGAAGGGCTCGCCGAAAACCTATAGTTTTAATGCGCTCAAAAAAATACAACATGCTTAGAAAAATCTCTTTCAGGCTACTTTGCTTGCTGATGCCTGCCATTTCTCTGGCCCAGCAAACCACCGAGTACCCCAACGATTACCTTAGTCCGGAATTTCATGCCGGCCGCCGTGCTGCTTTCAGGGAAATGATGCCCGATAATGCTGTAGGGGTGTTTTTTGCCTCACAGGTAAGGGTAAGAAACAATGATGTGGATTACCAATATGCACAAAGCAAAAATTTTTACTATTTCACCGGACTTGAAGAACCCAATTCACTGCTTTTACTTTTCAAAAAGCCGGTTACCATTTTAGGAGCTACAGGCACTGAATTCATTTTCGTACAGAACCGCAACCCACAACAGGAAATGTGGACGGGTAAGATACTCGGCGTAGAGGGCGTTAAGAATAAGTATAAAATTGCCAATGTATTTACGAATGATAAGTTTACCGCCAATACTTTAGACCTGAGTGCTGTTGATACAGTTCTCACCGTGTACAAAGGAGAAAACATTCTTTCTAAATACGGAAGTCGTGATCAGCTGTCTCGTATGGCTGGTATTGTAGACAGTATGATTACTGCACTTAAAAAACCTGTCGGTGAACGCACTACCGGCAGAATTATGACAGCACTGCGTGGCATTAAACAGCCGGAAGAAATTCGTTTACTTGAAAAAGCGGCTGCTATGAGCTGCGAAGGACATAATGATGTGATGCGTGCCGTTAAACCAGGCATGACTGAATACCAGGCGCAGGCCATTATGGAATATAATTTCAAGAAAAATGGTTCTGAATATCCTGGTTATCCCAGCATCAATGGATCTTCTGAAAATTCCTGCGTACTGCATTATGTTACCAATCTCCGTTTAATGAAAGATGGTGATTTATTACTGAGTGATTGTGCTGCAGAATACCATGGCTACACGGCTGATGTTACCAGAACCATTCCTGTAAACGGCAAATTCACACCCGAACAAAAGCTCATTTATGAACTGGTATTGGAAGCACAGGATTCAGGCTTTGCGGCCTGCAAGCCCGGTAACCCTTTTGGTGCCGTAGATGCTGCTGCCCGTCGTGTTATTAACCGCGGACTCATTAAACTGGGTATTGTTGCTAATGAGCAGGAAGCCCGTCAGTACTTCCCTCACGGCACTTCACATCATCTGGGTCTTGACGTACATGATATGGGACCTCGTACTTTAATGGAAGGTGTATGTTTAACGGTAGAACCCGGTATTTATATCCCACCGGGAAGTAATTGCGATAAAAAATGGTGGAATATCGGTGTTCGTATTGAAGACGATATCCTGATCACCAAAGATGGTCATCGCAACCTCTCTGCTTCTTCGCCAAGAACAGTTGCTGAGATAGAGAAAATGGCGAAGCAGAAAAGCATTTTTGATAAATAAACAATTTGAAAATTTGGAAATTTGGAAATTTGAAAATGGTGGTTATTATAACCAGAACGTTATCGAAAGGTTAGGCCTTATGACATTTTCAAATTTCCAAATTTTCAAATTAACTTATCATTCTCCTTGTGCCTGTTCCCATCTCTCAGGTTTTTCTTTTCGAAGTTTTTCCGCAGGGATTCTGTAAGGTTTACGCCGGTTTGATTGGCCAAACAGATTAACACCCATAACACATCCGCCATTTCATCACTCAGCTCCTTCCCTTTATCAGATTCTTTGAAGGATTGCTCTCCATAGGTTCTTACCATCAACCTGCTGAGTTCACCTACTTCTTCCATAAGAATACCCAGATTGGTTAATTCATTAAAATAACGAACACCGGTGGTATTGATCCATTGATCTACCTGTTGTTGTGCCTCTTCAATAGTCATGATTAATTGTTTTGTAGGTTGATGGGCGATGCTCCATGAATGGTTTTTATTTTCATTACCGTTGCGATAGATAGTGCTCTTTGTTTGGCCAGTTCCGCTTTATCACCCTCAAATAATGCTGTTACCGTTGACTGAAACAGGTTTACCCATCTTTCAAAATGCTGTTCTGTAAAAGGAGATTTTGTATGCAAATGCTGATGAACCGCGATAGCATTCGATTTATACCTTGCCACACCAAACAATACCGTTTCCCAAAAATCTACAATCACAGGCAGGTGCTTTTCAAGATCCATTTGGATAACTTCGGTAAAATAATGTCCGATGATGGCATCGGGAATGGCTTTGGCGTAAAAGGCACGCATCAGCTGTTCAATATCTTCTCTGGTTTCAATATCGCTCATTCCTTATTTTTTGAATCCATCACAATTGTTACCGGACCATCATTCAATAAACTCACTTTCATATCTGCGCCAAAGATACCTGTTGCAACAGGCTTACCCAGATCTTGTGATAACTGCTGAATCATACTTTCATACATAGGAACCGCTATATCGGGCTTTGAAGCGCGGATATAAGAAGGCCGGTTTCCTTTTTTGGTACTGGCGTGCAGGGTAAACTGACTAACCAGCAGAATACCACCACCTACGTCTTTAACAGATAGGTTCATGACGCCATCAGCATCATCGAACAGACGGATATTGGTGATTTTATTGCTCAGCCAATCAATATCTTCTCTGGTATCTGCGTCTTCAATACCCACCAATACCAGCAGCCCTTTACCGATGCTGCCCGTAACCTTCCCCTCTACCCGTACTGCTGCTTCACTCACTCTTTGTATCACAATTCTCATATTCAATTCCTCTTTTTATACGAACTTTATTTTGAAATGAAGATAGATATTAGAACTGAAATATTGTTTCAGACAGCCCGCAGTGGTGGCAAAGGTGGTCAGAACGTGAACAAAGTAGAGACCATGGTGGAGGGCCGTTGGAAAGTGGCTGACTCCGTATTTTTTACAGAAGAAGAAAAAGCACTGATCCTGGAAAGATTGTCTAACCGTATTACAGATGATGGCTATTTACTGGTAAAGTCGCAGTCTGAAAGATCGCAACTGGGTAATAAAGATGAAGTGATCCGTAAAATTACCCAACTGATCACTACTTCTCTTATCAAAAGAAAAATACGTAAACCTACCCAACCTTCCAAAGCAGCGAAAGAAAAGAGACTGGAGTCAAAGAAAAAGCATACCCGAAACAAAGAGCAAAGAAGAAAAATCAATAAGAACGATTATCTCTGATTCGTGAAAAAAACTATTGTATTCATATCCCTGTTCATCTGCTATACTATGATGGTATCGGCACAAAAAAAACAAGTGCTTACCATCTGGTTTGAAAACCGTTTTGGAAAAGAACGGTTGATACCCGAACAAACTTTTTACCTGAATGGAACAGACACCCTGGTGATCAATCGTTTTAAATACTATGTCTCCCATATACAATTAACGAACACTGCAGGTAAAACCATTGTTCCCGAAAATCAATACTATCTGATTGATATAGCCGACGAAAAAAGTACATCTGTTCAAATAACGGTTCCTGAGGGATCGTATACAGGTATTCAGTTTTTATTAGGTGTTGACAGTAGTCGTAATGTATCGGGCGTACAAACAGGTGCACTAGATCCGTTAAACGGCATGTTCTGGACCTGGAACAGTGGTTATATTATGGCCAAGATGGAGGGGACAGCCAGCAGCTCAATGATAGCAGGCAAACAATTTACCTATCATATCGGTGGGTTTCGTCAGCATCAACAAACTGCCAGAAATATCCGGCTGCAAACCACTCCATTCCACACCTCTGTTACCATTGTTGCAGATGCGGAAAAATGGTTGGAGGGTATTTCCATCGCCAAAGAACCTGTTTGCCATAGCCCTGGTACCCTGGCGGTTCGGATAGCAGATAATTACAGCAAAATGTTTTCTATTAGTGTAAAGGAATGAGGTACCCAAAAACCATAGTAACCATACTCTGCTTAGGCATACTTTGTACCGGCTGGATACAGATGGGAAATTATTTCAGACCCACACCCATTCGCTTTCAGGTTCCGAAAGGATGGCCGCAGCCTTTGTATAATTTTAAAGAAAATCCACTTACCAAAGAAGGCATCGAACTGGGCAGGCAATTATTCTATGATACTCGTTTAAGCAAAGACGGTTCTATTTCCTGTGGTACCTGCCACCAGCAGTTTGGTGCATTTAATACCTATGACCATAACCTGAGTCATGGTTTTAATAATTCACTTACCACCAGAAATGCGCCTGGTTTGTTTAACCTGGCATGGCAGAAAGAATTTATGTGGGATGGAGGCATCAACCACCTTGACCTGCAACCACTGGCTCCCATTACTGCGGAAAATGAAATGGCTGAAAGCCTTGCCCATGTGATTCAAAAGCTAGAGAAAGAAAAAGAATACAGAAAGCTTTTTAAAGCTGCTTTTGGGGATGAAGCCATCAATACCCAAAGGATGACAAAAGCACTGAGCCAGTTTCTGCTTACATTGGTAAGCAGCAACAGTAAATACGACAGAGTAAAAATGGGGTTGGATACTTTTATTCTTCCGGAGAAACTGGGGTATGAAATTTTCCAGAAAAAATGTGTGAGTTGCCATACAGAACCTTTCTTTACTGATTTCAGTTACCGGAACATTGGTATTCCGGTTGACCCCTTCCTGAAAGATTTAGGGCGGATGAAAATTACCGGCGAAAGCAAGGACTCTCTCAAATTCCGTGTTCCCAGTCTCCGTAATGTAATGCGTACTTTCCCTTATGGACATGATGGCCGCTTTTTCTCGGTATTGAGTGTGATGGAACATTACAGGAAAAATATGGTGCTAAGCCCCACAACAGATAGTTTATTAAAAAGCAGACTATCTCTTTCCAATTTTGAAATCGGACAGCTCACGGCTTTCCTGTATACACTAACCGACAGTAGTTTTCTCAGTAACCCCGCTTTTGCCGCGCCCGGCAAAGGCATCAGTACCACAGCACCTGTAGATATTCATAATAATTAATGAATGTTACCCGCTATTCTTGAATTTAATGCCAAG
Organism: Sediminibacterium goheungense; assembly: GCF_004361915.1. Classification (GTDB taxonomy): domain Bacteria; phylum Bacteroidota; class Bacteroidia; order Chitinophagales; family Chitinophagaceae; genus Sediminibacterium; species Sediminibacterium goheungense. Next base: position 1,073,389 of record NZ_SNWP01000010.1, read on the forward strand.
AAATGCGATGTTTGTAGCGTTAGTGAGCAGTGAGCAGTGAGTAGTGAGTAAAATCTCCTACTCACTACTCATTACTCACTACTCACTTTTAACGATGAGTAGTATTAAGAAATTAGCAGGACAAACTTTGTGGTATGGTGTGCCCACCATTGCCGTTCGTTTTTTGGGCTATGCATTGAACATCCTGTTATTCTGGTGGTATGAACCGAGCAGTACTGCTGGTATTACACAGATTTATGCTGCTATTCCTTTTTTGAACATTCTGTTTACTTATGGACTTGAAACCAGCTATTTCAGGTTTATACAGGATCATGATAAAACAAAAGTGTTCAATACATTTTTAACGTCCACCATTATCACTACGGTTCTCTTCACAGGCTTTTTATTGTGGCAGGCACAGGCTGTGGCTGGCTTGATCGATTTTGCAGATCATCCTGAATATATACGTTGGATGGCGTGGATACTTTTTTTCGATACACTATCTGTTATTCCTTTTGCAAAATTAAGACAGGAAGGAAGGCCACGCATGTATGCATTTATCAAAGCATCCGGTATTGTGGTCAATGTTTTGCTGGTATTGTTTTTTATTGGCACCTGCCCAAAACTATACCGGGAAAACCCTGAAAGCATATGGTTATCATTTTATAATCCCTTGATAGGTATCGGTTATTATATCATTGCCAATGTGGTTGCCAGCATATTTACATTGTTATTACTTACTAAAGAGTTCCGGGGTTTCAGGTTTGCCTTCGATTTTGCGCTTTGGAAGACGGTCATGAAATATTCGTATCCATTAATTATTGTAGGGCTTGGTGGAATGATTAACGAAATGCTGAGCAGGTTGGTGTATACAAGGGTATTGGATTTACCACGCAAGGAAGAATTACATCAACTGGGTATTTTCGGAGCCAATTACAAAGTGGCTGTACTGATCACCATTTTTATACAGGTGTTCAAGATGGGGGCGGAACCTTTTTTCTTTAACCAATCAAAAGAAGAAAATGCACCACGGACTTATGCAAGGGTGATGAAATTTTTTGTGATCGCCTGCGCATTTATGTGGCTGGCCATTGTGGTGAATCTTCCTATAATTATGCGGTTTGCTTACGGCTCTAATGCTGCTGCCTATGGAGAAGGCATTTCGATTGTTCCAATACTGGCCATGGGTAGTGTATTTCTGGGTATTTATTATAACCTGAGCGTATGGTACAAGCTCACTAACAAAACGCTCACAGGTGCATGGATCACGCTGGCTGGTGCCGCTATCACCATACTGCTGAATATATGGTGGATTCCTTTATTCGGATATACAGGCAGTGCCTGGGCAACTTTTGCATGTTATGCTTTTATGATGATCATTAGTTATCAACTCGGCCAGAAACATTACCGCATTCCGTATGCCAGCAAAAAACTGATTGCCTATCTGGTGATCGTTACCCTTCTTTACCTGATACACCAACTCTTTGTATATTTTCTACCACAATTATGGTTAGGAACGGCTTTCGGTTTATTACTCCTAGGCGTTTTTGCCTGGTTTATTTTACTGGTGGAAAGAAAAGAGTTTCAGAAAATGCCCGTAATCGGTAAATACATCAAATAAAAAATATGCTACCGGCCAAAAAATTTGCAGACCTCGCATTATCCATGGCCGATACAGATACAGTACCACATTTCGACAAACAGGCTTTCAGAAAACATACAAAGATTTTTGCTACGCTGCATCCTGTAACACTGGTGGCCATGGTGAAATTAACACCTGAACAGCAATCTGTTTATCTGCAATTACCTGGTGAAATATTTTATCCCGCTTCTGGCGCCTGGGGCAAAGCAGGCTGTACACACTGTAACCTGAAAATGATCAATACGAAGCTTGCAAAAGAAGTGCTGAGACTGGCATGGGGGAATATTCATCTGAAGAAAAAATAATCGGGATTTTATTACCGGACTGAAGTCTGGTGCTGGGTTAAAGAAACCTAATTAAGTATAGCTTATCCCAAAAACATAGCATACCCGAACCTCAGAAAATAGAATATTGCTTTCCTGAAATATCAGAGACCCGTTCCTTGCACCGGACTTCAGTCCGGTGATAAAAATCAAATCAGTTGTTTTTGAAAAATCCTGAATCGTTTATACAACTCCCCTCCCAACTTCTCACATTCGGCCCGCATGGTAGTATTCGTTTCCAGAATCAGGTGGCTGTCCATATGTGTCATTCCTCTCGCAGAAGCTGATTGTATCAATGCCATGGCCATATACACATCCAGCCCCTTTCCTCTGTATTTTTCTTTCACAGCGCCTAATAAAAGATTGAGTTGCTTACTTTTTCGCATAGCTGAGAAAATATGAAAAAGTCCGAATGGAAATAATTTTCCTTTGGCTTTTTGTAAGCCCATACTCAAGTCGGGCATAGCTACTACAAAGGATAACAAATTGCCGTTCTCATCAATCATCGCTTTTACAAAAGATGGGTTCAGGATCGGCAGGTACTGCTTTGCCATTTTTTGTATTTCAGCATCCGACATAGGTACAAACCCAAATAAGGGTGTATAGGTTTCGTTGATCAACTGAAAAACCGGTACGATATAGGGTTTGAGCGCTTTTCTGCTCTTGAATTCCAGCAGTTGAAGTTTTGGATTGCGGCCAATTCTCCCTAATATACGCTCATACAAAGCAGGTAATTGCTCCGGTATGGGAATCCGATACGAAACACAATCGATATACTTCTCATAGCCAAGCGATGCAAGTAAAGCAGGCATATAAGCCGGATTTGATGGTGTTGCAATCACAGGAAGATGTTCCAGTCCTTGAACCTGAAAGCCTTGCGGGTCTTTATCAGAAAAACCAAATGGACCAATCAGTTTATCCATGCCGTGTTCCCTGGCCCATGCTTCTACGGTTTTGATGAGCAGCGATGCAACCGCCGGATCATCGATACAATCCATCTGAAAAAAGCGGGCTGTTTTTTCCTTGTGTATACGGTTATAGGCATGATGAATGATGCCCATAATTCTTCCAACAGCTAAATTTTTCCTATATACTATCCATTTTTCTGTAACAGCGTCCTTGTAAGCAGGATTTTTTAAAGGATCATGAAACTGATACTCATCCACATACAGCGGTGGTACCCAGCGGGGAATATTTTCATAGATGCTGGCAGGCAAATGAATAAATGCCCTCAGCTCAGAAGGGCCATTAATTTTCTCAATGCGTAAATGCGTATCAAGCATCACCAAACTTAAGTTTTTTATCTTTGCGTTATGGCAGAAGACTTAAGCATCATCAAAGGTGATAAACGCACACAGTACGAATCACTGATACCGCAGATAAAAGCATTAGTGGAAGGAGAAAAGGATCTGGTGGCCAACCTTGCCAATATAGCAGCCGCTTTAAAAGAGCAGTTCGGCTGGTTCTGGGTGGGTTTTTACTGGGTTAAAAATGAAGAGTTGGTATTGGGACCTTTTCAGGGACCCGTTGCCTGCACACGTATCCGTAAAGGTCGTGGAGTTTGTGGCACCAGCTGGGCAGAAGCAAAAACATTGATCGTTCCCGACGTTGAAAAATTTCCCGGACATATTGCCTGCAGCAGTCTTTCCAAATCAGAAATCGTGGTACCTATCATCAGAAATGGCGATTTACTTGGCGTATTAGACGTAGACGCCAGCGAACTGGATCAATTTGATGAAACAGATAAGTTGTACCTGGAGCAGATAGTTGCAATGGTGAATGGTGAATAGTGAGTAGTGAGTAGTGAGTAGATTTAACTTATCTAATTAAATGTATTCTTTACTCACTACTGACTACTGACTACTCACTACTCACTTTTCTCCATCTCAATTTTTTTACTTAGCTTTGCATTATACATATACTCTCTCTACACACGACCGATTTCCTTCCGTGACAAAGTTCATCAGTCTTTATAACAGGTAGCATAAGCACCCACGTAGGAAGGTTATATAACAACTGAGCGATTTCAGTTGTGTTTTATTTAAAAATTTATTCCATTGACATTTGATTCATTGAATCTGATCGAGCCCATATTACGTGCGCTCCAGACAGAAGGTTACACAACACCCACCCCTATTCAGCAACAATCGATACCGGTAGTATTAGCGGGAAAAGATTTATTGGGTTGTGCCCAGACAGGAACAGGAAAAACAGCAGCATTTGCCATTCCGGTGATACAGTTACTTTCACAACAAAAAAATTTCACACAGGGTATTAAAGCCTTGATACTTACCCCCACCAGAGAACTGGCCATTCAGATCGACGAAAGTTTTGCGGCCTATGGTCGTCATACATCTATCAGACATGCCGTAATTTTTGGCGGTGTTTCTCAACTGCCACAAACACAGGCATTGAAAAGAGGTGTTGATGTATTGATTGCCACACCAGGTCGTTTACTCGATCTCATGCAGCAGGGGTATATTAATTTACAACAGCTACAATTATTTGTACTGGACGAAGCCGATCGCATGCTTGACATGGGCTTCATTCATGACGTGAAAAAAGTTATTGCAAAACTGCCGTCAAAAAGACAAACGCTTTTCTTTTCCGCTACCATGCCGCCTGAAATTGCGGGGCTGGCCAACAGTATCTTACAAGAGCCTGTAAAAGTAGAAGTAACACCTGTTTCCTCTACTGCCGAAAAAATTGAACAATCGGTTTATTTTGTAGAGAAACAAAACAAACGTCTTTTACTTAATCATCTTTTACAGGATAGCGCGATTGAAACCGTACTGGTTTTTACACGTACCAAACATGGTGCAGATAAAGTAGTAAAAGATTTGCAGAAAGCTGGCATTGGTGCTGCTGCCATTCACGGTAATAAATCGCAGAATGCGCGCCAGCGTGCCCTTACCGATTTTAAATCGGGTAACCTGCGTGTACTGGTAGCCACCGATATTGCCGCAAGGGGCATTGATGTGGAACAACTCTCGCATGTAATTAACTATGAGCTGCCCAATATTCCGGAAACCTATGTTCACCGTATTGGCAGAACAGGAAGGGCCGGTGCTTCAGGTATTGCCATTTCATTTTGCGATGCAGAAGAGAAAGCCTATTTAAAAGATATCCAAAAGTTAATCAGCATTTCAGTACCACAGGTGCTGGATCATCCTTATGCTATGAGTGATATTTCACTGACCAATTTCAAGCCTGCACCCAAGCAACAGCAGGGCAACAGAAATGGTCAGCGCAGATCATTCAGAGGCGGCGACAGCAGAAGGTATGCCGGCAATAATGGTCAGCAGCGTCAGCGGAGGGATTAAAAGACCTACTACTTAACTGATACAAAGCTATTTCGCTAATTTAGTTTCATGAAACAGCGAAATAGCTTTTTTGTATGTATACTGCTGATCGTCGTCTCCAGCAGTTCTTCATTTGCACAGAAAACAACGACCACCTATTTTCCTACAGCCGGAAAATGGGAACAGCGTATGCCCTCATCCATGGGCATAAAAGAAAGTATACTAAATGATGCCATTGCATTGGCCAAGGCGGGTGAATCAAAAAATCCCCGCAGTATGGAAATCAACCATTACCGCACTTTTGGTAAAGAACCTTTTGGCGAAGGCATTGGTCCTTTTGCCGATCGTGGTGAAGCTACGGGTATCATCATTTACAAAGGTTATATCGTTGCACAATGGGGCGAACCGGATCGTTGCGATATGACGCATAGTGTTACCAAAAGCTTCTTGTCTGCGATTGTGGGTGTTGCTGCTGATAAAGGTATGATCAACAGTGTTACAGATACGGTTGCGAAATATGTTCCGCCGATTGAGCTGTACCAGCCACAGCAACCGGTAAACAGACCGGCAGAAAATATAGGCGAGCCACAAATGCTTTTCCCCTTCGCATCAGCACATAACCGTACCATTACATGGGATGATCTGTTAAGACAAACCAGCGATTGGGAGGGCACACTCTGGGGTAAACCCGAATGGGCCGACAGACCGGATGCAGATGCCAATAAATGGATTGGCAGACCCCGCAATAAACCGGGTACCGTTTATGAATACAATGATGTACGCGTGAATGCGCTGGCCCTGGCCGCTACCAGTGTATGGAGAAGACCCTTACCACAGGTACTCAAACAATATATTATGGACCCCATCGGCGCATCCAATACCTGGCGCTGGACCGGTTACCGGAATGCATGGATTGTACTCGACGGACAACCCGTACAATCGGTAAGTGGTGGCGGACATTGGGGAGGCGGTATGTTTATCAATGCCTATGATATGGCCCGTTTTGGATGGCTCACCCTGAACCGGGGTAAATGGAACGGACAGCAGTTACTGAGTGAAGTATGGATACAAAGATCCCTTACACCCACTGTACCCAAAACAGATTATGGCTATATGAACTGGTTCCTGAATACAGGGCGTAAATTTTTACCCAGTGCCCCTGAAACCGCCTTTACACATGTAGGTAATGGCAACAATATTATTTACGTAGATCCTGAACATGAGCTCGTAGCGGTTATTCGCTGGATCGATGGCCGTTCGCAGGATGCCGTCATAGGCAAAATCATTGAGGCACTACCTGTTAAATAAAGAAAGCCGGGGAGCGAATTTTATGTGTAAATCCCCTACTTTTGCCACCCGATCTAAACCATTAGCGGATGTGGCGAAACTGGCAGACGCACTAGACTTAGGATCTAGCGGGGTGACCCATGTAGGTTCGATTCCTATCATCCGCACCAACTGAATGTGAATCAGTTATAAAACCCGCTTCGGCGGGTTTTGTGTTTTCAAGGCTAATTAATGACAAATATTACAATCAGGCATTTTATCACTTCTTTCCCTTTTTTTGTATCAAAGAGGGATGTTGGTATTGTAGCAAAGAAATACAAACACTATTGTATTTATCCAAGCCTGCAATTGGCACACTTAAAAGACTGGCTATTCAAATGACAGTTTTGCATCAATATTCACCATAAACTTTCCGTCCCTGAAACTAGGTGGTTTGTCACGTATTTTCCGTTGCCTGTCTCTCGTGAAATAGATTTGTTTCCCATCAAAAGCGAAAACAAATGAAGCAGTTACTAATGGTTATTACACTGGCAGCAGCCCTGCAAAGCAGCAGCCAAACAAAACAGGCGGCCATGGACAGCATGGTGAACAGTTATTACCGAATGAACAGATTCAACGGTGTTGTGCTGGTTACGAAAGGCAATAAAGTTCTCTTAAACAAGGCTTACGGTACAGCGAACAAAAGAAAGCAAACACAACTATCAACTGAAAGTATTTTCCAGATCTATTCCATCACTAAGCCTTTTACGAGTACCCTGGTACTAATGCTGGCACAAAAAAATCAATTGAACCTCGATGACACCCTGTCTAAATACTTTAATTTCCCTTCTGCAGATAAGATCATCATTCGTCAGTTGCTCTCGCATACTTCAGGTCTCTATGAATTCACAAGGGATAGTAATCATGGAGAGCCGGACAGTATTTCTTTTATTAATTATATAAAAACAAAACCCCTCGACTTCACACCCGGCAGTTCCTGGTCGTATAGTAATTCCGGGTACTGGATGCTGGGCCTGATCATTGAAAAAATCACTGGAATGTCTTACGAAAAGGCAGTTGAAAAGATGATCTTCGAGCCGCTTAAAATGAAGCACTCCGGGTTTTATTTTAGCAAACTGGAAGATGTAAATAAAACCGCGGGCTACTGGAATATCTTCGATTCCTCAATGACCGAGAGCGAAGTCTATGGAGGTCGCAGCGCTTATGCTGCGGGTGCAATATACAGTACGGCAGGTGATCTCCTGCTATTTCATAGGGCTTTGCAGTCGGGAAAATTACTATCACCCGAAAGCCTGCAGGATGCCTATACTATTATCAAAGCCAATTATGGGCTTGGGTGGATTTTGTCTGATTTTGACAATAAACACCTGGTATATCATAGTGGTGGTGCAGCAGGTTATCGCACCAATATGCTGCGCATTCCTTCAGAAGATATCTGCATCATTGTGCTGGCCAATACAGAAAGTACCAGCGCACAAAAGCTAACCGACAAACTGTTGTTGATCACACTGAACAAGCCCTATTTTATTCCCGGTACGGTACCGGAACAGACAGATAGCTTACAGGTATATACCGGTATATTTAAGGCCTCTGAATTTGACATTGTAGTCTCGATAGAAAAAGGAGACCTCGTAGCGGAAATAAAAGACCGCGGGAAGACGATTCTTTATCGGAGGAAGCCTGGTGTGTATTATGCTGACGAACTGGATACGGATTTCATTTTCGGATACGATGAATCAGGCAAAATTGTCTCCCTTACCTTTAGCAAAGGATCACAAAAAATAGAAGCAAAAAAGAAATGAAAATACGATTGCCTCAATACGAACTGATTTTTGTGACTGTTCTGTGCGTCGTGCAAACCTTTAAATATCTAAGCGAGATCGGTCCCGCTCCATTTGTGGTACAAAGCGATCATGTGCTTCTTTCACTGGTCACCGAAGTCAGGGTAGTTACTGTATGGGTATTCTTCGGCGTCTATCTCGTACTCCGATCTATTGTTATTCCAATAATGCGTAAGTCTTTTGATCCGGACCGTACAGCAAGAAATATCGCATTATCAATTGCTGCTATACTAATTGTTAGCGTTGCCCTGATCATAGGCGTAAATGTTTTGACAATGCTTGCTAAACCTCACCTGCGTAATTACAACGGTCATGCCCTACTTGCATTGTTTGGCTACCGTGAACCTCCTATCCACAATTATCTGGATGGCTTTGACCGTTCGCTTATACTGGTACTTGTGTTAACTGGCATACTAACGCTGCGTAGTTGGATATTAGACCAAGTCTATAAATTAAAACAACGAAGAGAGTTCTGGATAGATGCACTCAACCAGGCTGGCTTTATGATGTTATTGCTTTTCTTATTTGCTCTTTCCGAACAGGATCCCGTTAACTTTCGTACCGCTTCTTTTCTTACCACGTTACTCTTGATAATAACCCTTGTATATTGGATCTTTCCGGGTATCAAAAAATCATTCGCCGAACCACTAATCTGGTTGCGCGCTTTGGTTTCCTTAGGTGTATGCTCAGTGCCTGCCTGGGTATTTTATTTCGCCGGTAGGTCCACTGTTACATTCTGGCAGAGTACAGCACTGGTAATCGTCATAGCATTGCCTGTAGCCTATTTTATATACCGACGGAACAAAGAAAGGTTCTTGAAACTGGGAATACTTAACCGGCAACTGGCAACAACCCAAGCCAATCTGCAGCAGCTCAAATCACAGATTAATCCTCATTTCCTGTTCAATGCGCTCAATGGAATATACGGAACAGCATTAAAGGAAGGGGCTGACCATGCAGCTTCGGGAATACAGAAACTGGGAGATATGATGCGTTTCATGCTGACTGATAATGAAAAAGATAGTATATCACTAGAGAAAGAGATAGAGTATCTTCAGAACTATATTGATCTGCAGACTTTACGAATGAGTATAGAACAAACTGCCCACATCAAAACAAATATCGAAGAAATGAAAATCACTGGAATGGTTCCACCTATGATACTGATACCTTTTGTCGAAAATGCTTTCAAACATGGTATATCTTCAATGGAGCCTTCCTGGATCAGTATTGACCTATATGGTAAAGATGGCCGGCTTTTTCTCACAGTAAAAAACAGTATTCATGAAAGTCTGCATAAACAGGACCATACACATGGAATTGGCATAAATAACGTGGCTGAACGTTTGAAAATGGTATACGCAGATAGGTATAAACTTGAAATCAAAAAAAGTAGTGAGGAATTTATTGTAAACCTTCAAGTTCCATTGAACAATGCTTAAATGTATTGTAGTAGACGATGAGCCGTTGGCCCATGAGGTCATCAAAAGTTTTTCCGAAAAGGTGCAGATCATTGATATAGTTAGTTATTTCAATGATCCCACAAAAGCTGTCAGGTATATACAAACAAATCCTGTTGACCTGGTTTTCCTGGATATAGAAATGGCTGGCTTTACCGGAATAGAATTAGTGAAGACCCTCTCCGATCCGCCGATGGTGATTTTTACTACTGCTTTTGCCGGCTATGCCGTCGAAGGTTTTGAGCTGGATGCGGTTGACTATTTACTTAAACCTTTTTCGCTTACAAGGTTCTTGAAGGCATGCGACAGGGCTTACGATCAGTATATTACTAATCATCACAAAGAAAACAAGCAGGCAAAACCCGATCATATTTTTGTGAAAGCGGAACAGGGTCGGCAAAAACTGGTAATCACAGAAATTGAATACGTGGAGAGCAAAGCCAATTATGTCCTGATGGTAACGGCTGAAGGGAGACTACTCACCAGGCTTACCATGAAAGAGGCTGAAACGCTGCTCTTGCCTTATGGGTTTTTAAGGGTACATCGTTCTTTTTTAGTTTGCAGGGCACATATCAGCCGCTATACAAAAAAAGAAATGCAGGTAGGTTCCAATATCATTCCCATCGGAGAAAATTATATGGAGGCCGTATGGCAGAAACTTACTACAGCAAGCATGTAAAGAGCCATTATAACTGTCAAAATCGGCGAGAGGCAATGAACATTATCTCTCTTAATACTATATATAGCACTTAGCGAGAAAGACCCATTTGATGTGTCATTTTTATGTGCCGATATTATCAAGAATACCTGCTATACTATTTTCAAAAGCAGGTTTTTGTTGAATCAATTCCTGCAATAGCTTCATCTGGTTCAATGCCCTGTTCAGGTTATGTCCGGGATAGCTGGATCCATAATAACGATCATTTTCCAGATAGTCGGTAGCAAAACGCAGACACTGCATATAAATCATAAACTCTCCCGAAAATACCAGCAGCTTTTTTTCGGCGTCTGATAAAACATCCTTCATTTCAGACAGGTAGCCTTTGATGATGGCCTCAAAAAAATCCTTGCGTATCGTAATCTTATCCAGCGCAGCCTCTTCCTCATTAACAGCACAGGTATAGGTGCGGATCATATCGCCCAGATCACTGATAAAATAACCGGGCATCACTGTATCCAGGTCAATCACAGCGAGTCCATGATCCTCATCATCAAATAACACATTGCTGATCTTCGTATCATGGTGCATCACACGAAGCTGCATGGTACCGGCATGCACATAGCTTTCGTAAGCTTCTACAATACCGGCATGCTCCTGAAGAAAATGAATCAACAAGGAGGCTCTTTCTTTTCTATTCCGATCAGCCTGATCAACAGCGTTCATAAACTGATGATAACGCAGGCTCAGGTTATGAAAATCTGGAATAGAGGCACCCAATAATTTCGGGTCCAGTCCATTCAGTTTTTTTGCAAATTTTCCGAAAAGCCTTGCGGCCTCAAATGCCTGTTGAACAGTTTTGAGTACGGTATGGGTTACTGAACCTTCCCAAAAAGGAAAGAGCCTGAAATAACCATGCGCTGTATCAAATACCAATTCTTCACCACAAAGGGTTTTTAAAGGTAGCGGTAGCTGATAATCCGCATCATGGGAATGAATAAATGCAGCTATTTGCTTCAGGTTATTTTCAATGATATAAGGATCCCTGAAAACATGATGATTGATTTTCTGCAGAATATAAGCCTCCTCGCCGCATTGAATTTTCCAGGTAGTATTGATAAGACCATTACCCAGTTTTTCAACCCGTACAGTATTTTGCAGCTGCCTGTAGGCTTTTATCACTGAAGCCGGTATCGACAATGACTGAGACATTTCCTTGATCTTAGTACTCATCTGTAAATGCAAATACAGGTTTACGATACATCCATTGTCCACCGCTGAAATCAGGGAAAGCAATGGTAGCATTGCCATTGGCAATCGATTGTTCACTTAAAGGTGTAATGGCACTCCATGCAGCTGCATCATATACATCCATTGGTGTAGCTACATTACGCTTTACAGATTCGATAAAAGCATGTACTACATAAAAATCCATACCACCATGGCCAGAGCCTTCTGCTTCTTTGCTCCATCTTGCCCATAAAGGATGATCGTATTTATCAAGCCATTCTTTTGCCGTGTCCCACTGATGTGCTTTGGCTGCTTTCTTTTCAATATAAATGCTCTTGTTTACATCCATCCATATACCTTCTGTACCCTGCACCCTGAAACCAAGTGAATAAGGCCTTGGCAGGTTGGTATCATGCTGCAGCAATATGGTTTCTCCATTGGCACACTGGAGTGTAGTGGTAACCACATCCCCCAGTTTAAATTCAATATTGGCATTGGGATGGTCCTTTCCGCAATGTTCTACTATGTATTTATGCAGCCCTCTTGCCTTGGACGCAAATGAATTCAGACTCACAAAACGGTTACCTCGATTGATATTGATATAGTGTGCAATCGGTCCGATACCATGTGTTGGATAGAGGTCGCCATTTCTGTACACACTATGATGTGTGCGCCACCTGGCTTCTGTCCATCCTTTATCTCCAAACTCACAGCCTTTCCCATAAGCATCGATACCGTTGTTAAATTTCACTTCGCGCAAATCATGCTGATAGCCACCCTGTAAATGAATCAGCTCTCCGAATAATCCCTGCCTGACCATATTCAGCACTGCCATCACATCTCTCCGGTAACAAACATTTTCCAGCATCATTACATGGGCTTTGTTTCGCTCGGTGGCTTTTACCACATCCCAATGATCTTCCAGCGTTATACCAATCATTACTTCAGTACCTACATATTTAATACCTGTATCCAGCGAAGTAATGATCATTTCTTTGTGCCACTCCCAGGGTGTAGCAATCAGTATGGCATCCAGTTTTGTTTTCTCCAGCATGGTTTTCCAGGCATACGGATTACCGGTAAAAATCTCCGGCATTTTTTTCTGCGATTTTTCAATCATCTTTTTGGCACTGGCAAGCATTCGGTCATCAATATCACAGATGGCCACCAGTTCCACATCGCTGCGGCGCAATAAAAGGTCGAGATGATTCTGTCCCCTCAGTCCTACACCAATAATAGCCATGCGTATCTTATCCTTGTTGGCAGCAGCCAGTATATGATTTACCGGAGCCATGGCAATAGCCGCAGCCGCCATTCCTGAAGAAGTGATAAATGTTTTGCGGTTCATGTGTTGGTTTTATTTTTTAAAACAGCTGTAATCAGACAATCATATGGTTGGTTGTCTTTAATGGAACAAGTTAATACTTGAACTTAATAAAAATATGCGCAAACGTTAGCGCAAAATATCAGTGCAGTACGAGTTTTGGAATGAGCTGTTGTCTGATATATGACTGATCGGTATTTTGTTTATTGTTCAACAGCTGAAACAAAATCTCTGCAGCCATTTTACCCTGTTCATAAGGGTACTGTTCAATAGAGGCTGCAGGTGGATATGAGGTATAGCCGGTAATATTTAAATTGGAATAACTTACAAACAGCAGATCCCTGTTCACTTTTACTTTTTTCTTCAACGCTGCTTTTACTGCATCCATATGTACATAATCATTAAAAGAAATAATCGCCTGCGGAAGTTTTTTTAAGGATAAGAGATTGGATACCGCCTTATAAGTACTGTCTTCTGAAAAATCTGTTTCTTCTACCAGTTGCATGTCTACTTTGAGCTTATGCTGTTGCATGCCTTCCATATAACCGGCGAGTCTTTCTTTACTGGCAAAAAGTGCCTTTGGGCCATTGATAATCGCAATCCGTTTAAGCCCTTCCGAAAAAAGCCAGTGAATCATTTCTACCGTTCCTGTTTTCATGTTACAGGAAACCTTATGGCATGCATCACCCGCCGGAACCCTGTCGAAATACACAACGGGTATATTCATTTCTTTAAAAGCTTCCAGGTGCTGCAGTTTCGTAGTTTCCTTGGATAAAGAAATGATCAGTCCATCCACTCTTTGTCTTTTCATGGTTTCTGCCACAATTACTTCCCTCTTATAATCATCGTAACTCTGAGCAAATAAGATGGTATAATCCGATTGGGTGGTAACGGCTTCAATACCACTGATCGCCTGTGAAAAAAACTCTTCTCTGATGGAAGGAAGGATTACCCCGATGACAAAAGTCTTTTGTTGTTTAAAAAAAATGGCCTGACTATTGGGCTCATAACCCAGTTCTCCAGCCAGTTTTTTAACCCGCTCCTTTGTTTTTAGCCCGATTCTCGGATGATCGTGAAGGGCTCTTGATACGGTTGAGGCAGATACATTGAGCTTCCTGGCAATTTCTTTGATGGTAGGAATCGGCTTAGCCATAGAAGCTTTTCTCAAATGTATTACTTATTAACTGATGGTACCGGAACATCAGGCTACCAAGCTATATGGCAACGATGAAAGAATGATTACCATACTTATTAAATATAAGCCGGTAAAACAGGATGGAGCAATGGATTACACCAGTTTTTCATTCAATACGAGTCCAACACCCGCTTTTTCTGTTTCTTCAGGTATAGCAGACCTGACTAGTTCAATGCCTTCCGGTGTAATATAACAATGGGGCGTATCGAGTTGCTGTAAGATTACCAGCCCTTCTTCGGCCAGTGAAATAAGATGCTTGTGGATGAGATCCCATCCAAATGTAGAATGCAGTACCATTTCTCTCGGGGTACATAGGTATTGTTCAGGATGGGTTTCTTCTCTTACGATCCTGTACAGGGTTTGTAAGGTTTGATACGTGTTATCCATATATGAAAGATACTTCAAGAGATATTTTTTGCTGCTTTCCAGATCCGGTATTTGTCAACATTGAATACACCAAAAATTCGTAGAAAAATACACACCCATGAAAAATAAATTGAAAATCAACAAGTTAAAAAAATAGCCGCTGTGAATAACCCCTTTTCAAAACAAGCGTAAAAGGCTTTTACCAGTCATAACCAATCCGGTGAGGAGAATAAAAATCAGGACAACTTTTCGGAACTGTTCCGGCGAAACACTGTTTAATAATTTCTTGCCTATATATGACCCTACAAAAGCAATTACGATAAGACCCGGCAGGTACCACCAGAAATTACCCTGTACATATCCCTGCCCCACATAAATAACTGAACGGCTCAGGTCAACACCAAAATCAATAGCAGCGGATGTTGCAATAAAAATATTCTTTTCCAGTCCGAAGGAAGTCAGGATAACCGCCCTGATGGCCCCTCCGGTTCCGATAAAGCCGGCAAGAAAACCGGCAACCCCTCCCCCGGTAACTGCATTGCTATTGGTAGGTTTTAATTTCAAATCGGTTTTATACCAAAATAGCACAGCAAAAAACATACAAAACAAACCCAGCAGCATTTCAGCATACTGAAACTGTACATGGTTGCTTAACCAGGCCCCCGCAATGACCAGTAACACGCTGGGAACCCCTATTTTCCAGATCAGCGACCATTGTATATGTTGTCTGAAAAGCACCAGTTTGGCAATATTGCTGAACACATGAAGCAGACCCGTTAACCCCAGCACCGTCTTAAAATCGAAGAAAAAACCTGCCAGGGGTACAAAAAACACAGAGGAACCAAAGCCCCCCACCGTTCCCACGATTTCACTCAGCAATGCCAGTAATAAAAAGATAAAAGCGTTCACCATGGTGGCTTATTTGTGTTTTAACAACTGATTTTATGCACTAAACTCCTACCTTTGCTGCCCATTTACAAAAAAATCCTTTGCCTTTCCCAAGATAAGGCTTGAGGATGAACAGATAAAATATCAATAAAAAATATATCATGGCCACCGTTACCAGAGAAAACATTGGATTACTGACCGACAAATTGACTGTTACCCTCAATAAGGAAGATTATTTTCCGGGTTTTGAGCAGAGTCTGAAGAAATACGCCAAAACTGCGAATATTCCTGGCTTTAGAAAAGGCATGGTTCCGGCCGGACTGGTTAAGAAAATGTATGGTCAGAGTGTTTTTACAGATGAAGTGTTGCGCACCATTGAAAAAGAACTGAATACCTACCTCACCAAAGAAGAACTGGATATTTTTGCCCAACCCCTTCCTTTAGACAATGATGCACGCTCACTGGATATCAATAATCCGGCTGATGTTAGCTTCGCATTTGAGATTGGACTGAAACCCAGCTTCGATATTGATACCAAAAAAATCAAAGTAACCCGTTATGTAATCGACGTTACCGATGAAATGGTAAACCAGGAAATCGAGAGATTACAGGTACGCAATGGTAAAATGACAGAGCCAGAAGAAGTAACAGGAGATGACAATGTACTGAATGTTACCTTCATTGAAAGCGATAAAGAGGGTAATGAAGTAGAAGGCGGCATCAAAAAAGACAATTCTTTACTGGTTAAATATTTTGAAGAGAAATTCCGCAAAAAACTGATCGGCAAGAAAAACAACGATACTGTTGTATTACAACTGGAGAAAGCATTTGAAGACAAGGAGAAAGAAGCTATCATTGCTGATTTAGGTCTTACTGCTGAAGACGGAAAACGTTATTTCAAATTATTGATTACCAAAGTTGGATTGGTAGAGAAAGCAGCACTGAATGCTGAGCTTTTTGCATCTGTTTATCCCAATGCCGAAATCACTACAGAAGACGCATTCCGTGCAGAAGTAAAAAAAGAAATTGAAAACTACTATGCACAGCAGTCGCGCAACCAGATTCACGATCAGATTTATCACCATCTGGTAGACCATACCAGCATGGAGTTTCCTGAAAACTTTCTGAAGCGCTGGCTACAAACAGGTGGCGAGAAACCCAAAACTGCTGAAGAAGCTGAAAATGAATACCCAAGCTTTGTGAACCAACTTAAATGGACACTGGTAAGCAGCAAACTGGCAACTGATAATAAAATTGAAGTATTACCGGACGATATCCGTGACTTCGCTAAACAACAACTATTCAGCTATATGGGCGGTCAGTTAGGCGCCCTGGGCGATAACCAGCAGTGGGTGGAAGATTATGCTAACCGCATGATGCAGGACAGGAAGTTTGTAGAAGATAGCTACCACCGCATCAGCACCGAAAAGCTTTTCGGATTACTGGAAACACAGGTAACTGCCAAAGAAGAAAGCATCAGTGCAGAAGCTTTTGCTGAAAAACTGCACCATCACCACCACTAAGAAGATTTGAAGATGTCTGATGGCGGATGTCTGATTTAAAATATGGCCGGATGCTGAAGCATCCGGCTTTTTTATGCCAAATCCGACATCCGCCATCAGATATCCTAGATTTCCTCCTGACTTGTTGTCGTAAAAACAGCTTTGCACAGTATTTGAACATTGTTTTCTCCTGTGAAATTGCAAATCACTTATCTTCAAAGCGTAAATCGAAACATATGAATTTTGGAAAAGAGTTTGAGCAGTATGCCGTAAAGCACCATGGCATCAGCAGTGCCACCCTGTACAATTACCAGCAGCACCATAATGTAACCAACCTTACACCTTATATTATCGAAGAAAGGCCCCTGAATGTAGCCAGTATGGATGTATTCAGCCGTTTGATGATGGACCGGATCATTTTTATGGGAGAGGGTATCAATGATTATGTAGCGAATATTGTTACTGCACAGTTGCTGTTTCTGGAAAGTACCGACAGAACACGCGATATCCAGATGTATATCAACAGCCCCGGTGGAAGTGTATATGCCGGCCTTGGTATTTATGATACCATGCAGTTTATTGGTCCGGATGTAGCGACCATTTGTACCGGTATGGCGGCCAGCATGGGTCAGATTTTACTGTGCGCAGGTGTAAAAGGCAAAAGAACAGCGCTGAAACACAGCCGTATCATGATGCACCAGCCAAGTGGAGCTATCGGCGGACAGGCTACCGATATCGAGATCACTGCCAGAGAGATCAAGAAACTGAAACAGGAACTGTATTCCATCACGGCTTACCATACCGGTAAAGAGGTGGAAACCATTGCCAAAGACAGCGATCGTGATTTCTGGATGACGGCCCAGGAAGCCAAAGAATATGGCCTGGTAGACGAGGTATTATTAACGAATCCAAGAAAGGAAAAAAAGGCTAATAGCTAAAGGAGGATAGCGGATAGCTAATAGTTCATAGCAAATAAATAAGTTTTTACTATTCGCTATAAGCCATTCACCATAAGCCAAAATCAACCATTTTCAAATTTTCAAATTAACCAATTTTCAAATTAACATGTCACACCTAAAATATATCAATCCTTTTCTCATGGAAGATGAGGAAGAGAATGAACCAAAAGAGGATAAGCAGGAACAACCCGGTTTTATGATGAAGAAGATGGAAAAACTCTTCTTCGAAAAAAGAGCTGTTTACCTGTGGGGGCCTGTAGAAGACAAATCAGCCCGCGATGTGGTAAGTAAAATACTCTTACTCGATGCGGATAAACCAGGAGAAGAAATTAAGTTCTACATCAATAGTCCTGGCGGTGTAGTAACCAGTGGTATGGTCATTTATGATACCATTAAAATGATCCAAAGCCCGGTAAGCACCATTTGTATGGGACTGGCTGCCAGTATGGGGTCTATTTTACTGAGTGCCGGTACTAAAGGCAAACGTTTTATTTACCCGCATGCAGAAGTGATGATACACCAGCCGAGCATAGGTGGTTATTTTCAGGCTACCAGTGCCGATATTGAAATTCATGCAGAACAGATCCGCAAAACCAAAGAACTGGGCGCCAGAATACTGGCCGAAAACTGTGGTAAGACAGTGGATCAGATCATGAAAGACTTTGACCGCGATTACTGGATGAATGCTACAGAAGCTGTAGAATATGGCATTGTAGACGGTATTTTATCCAAAATATAGCCCGTTTAACCTTTTTTACCGATTTTAACCCCGTTTGGTCGACCGAACGGGGTTAACTTTGCAACATAAGCATCAAAAAGCGTGTCTTTCCTGTAAAGGAGCGAAACACAGATTTATAATATGGCAAAAGCGAATCATTTACATTGTTCTTTCTGCGGCAGAAACCGTGATGAGGTTAAGATCCTGATCGCCGGACAGGAAGGGCATATCTGTGAGAATTGTGTGGAGCATGCACAGGAAATCATTGTTCAGGAATTAAGTAGCAAAGCAGATAAAACCAATGGAGGTTCTGGGTTTAAACTCAATGTACGTAAGCCAGCAGAGATCAAGAAATTTCTGGACGAATATGTGATTGGTCAGGATGATGCGAAAAAGGTTTTATCAGTAGCTGTCTATAATCATTTCAAACGCGTAACCCAGAAGCAACAACCGGATGATATTGAAATCGAAAAAAGCAATATCATTATGGTGGGCGAAACAGGTACAGGTAAAACATTATTGGCCAAAACCATCGCCCGCTTACTCAATGTGCCTTTTGCCATTGTAGATGCCACGGTATTTACAGAAGCTGGCTATGTAGGGGAAGATGTAGAAAGCATGCTTACCCGTTTACTGCAAAACTGCAATTACGATGTAACAGCTGCTGAACGCGGTATTGTTTACGTAGATGAGATCGACAAAATTGCCCGCAAAGGCGATAACCCATCTATTACACGTGATGTAAGCGGAGAAGGTGTGCAACAGGGATTATTGAAAATGCTGGAAGGAACGGAAGTACTGGTACCACCACAAGGTGGCAGAAAACATCCTGAACAGAAAATGATAAAAGTAGACACCAAAAACATCCTCTTCATCTGTGGAGGTGCTTTTGATGGTATCGATAAAGTAATTGCCAGAAGGGTAAATACCAATGCCATTGGTTTCAGTGTAAACAAAGAAGAACAGGAAATGCAGCGTAAAAACCTGCTCCAGTTTATCAATGCACAGGATCTGAAAAGTTTTGGTCTCATTCCCGAATTGCTGGGCCGCTTACCGGTAGTAACACATTTAAATCCGCTTGATCAGGATACCTTGAGAAGCATCCTCACAGAACCTAAAAATTCACTGATCAAACAATATACCCGTCTCTTTGAACTGGAAGGTATCGAACTCATTATTGATAAAGAAGTGCTCGACTTCATGGTAGCAAAAGCACTGGAGTATAAACTGGGTGCACGCGGTTTACGAAGCATCTGTGAAAGTATTTTAACCGATGCCATGTTCGAACTTCCCGGTACAGAAACCAAACAGCTGCACGTTACAAAAATTTATGCTGAACAAATGTTTAATAAAAGCAAACTCAGTGCACTGAAAGTAGCCTAGGGAACAGAAGAACAGAGAAACAGAGGAATAAGGAATTTCCAAATAAGGAAGTATATATAAAGCGATGGGAATAACTTCTTATCGCTTTTTTGTTGAGAGCCATTATTTTGCAACTGATTATTCATTGACCATTGACCATTGACCATTGACCATTAATCATTCACCATTCACACAAAGTAATATGAACGAACTTATTCAAAGATTAACTGCTGAAGCAGGTCTTACCCCCGAGCAGGCACAGAAAGCTGTGGCAACCATTGCCGGTTTTGTAAAAGAGAAATTCCCGATGCTGGGTGGTGCAGTAGATCAGATTTTTGCTGCAGGTACAAAAGAAGATGAATAATACAAAAGTTTCTGTTTTTCTGTGTGTTCTGTGGCGATGCATCTTGCCACTGAGTACACAGAAAACACAGAAGCGATTTATTTTCTTTTTTTCGCCACCAGCCTATAAGAATGCTCAATACATTCTTTTAATTGCAGGGTAGACAGGACTCCATCTACTACTATCGTGTTCCAATGTTTTTTATTCATGTGGTAACCGGGTAATACAGATTGCGGGTATTGTTCTCTCAACTCCACAGCCAGATCAGGATCACATTTCACATTAAACTGAACCGGATCGTTTTCCAGCCCCATCAGGAAAAATATTTTCCCGTCAACCTTATACACCAATGTATCGGGACCGAAAGGTGTAACTTCTTCCACATCATTTAGTGAAAGCACATAGTCGCGGAGTGCTTCGATATGCATGGGTGGAAATTAAAAATGCAAAAGTCAAAAGTCAAAACGGTAAGATGTTTTGACTTTTGCATGCTGGTTTTTGAATTTTTATTTATTTTATCAGATCCTTCACCGCAGTCACCAATTCGCCTTTTGTAATCGGTATACCCATGATCTTGTTATATGCTTTCGCATCTACCAGGAACTGGTCACGGATTATCTTGATGAGTTGACCATTATTGATTTCAGGAACCAGTACATGCTCAAAATTGCGGATCATATCACCCAGGTTTTTAGGGAAGGGGCGCAGGTAACGTATATGCGCATGGCTCACCGCCACACCTTCTGCCTGTAATTCCTGTACGGCACTTTTAATGGCACCATAGGTAGAACCCCATCCCAGCACCAGTACTTTTCCTTTTTCTGGTCCGCTATCTAATGTTTGCAGCGGAATATAATCTGCAATCTTATCTACTTTGGCCTGACGGGTTTTCACCATATGCTGGTGATTCTCCGGTTCATAATTTACATTACCGGTAACATCCTGTTTCTCCAAACCACCTATACGGTGTTCAAGACCTGGTGTACCAGGTACTGCCCATGGACGTACCAATTTTTCATCACGCTTATAAGGCATGAATTTTTCTTCTCCCTCTGCCAACCCCTTTTTAAAGGCAACCGTAATAGGCTGCAGATCAGCAGCAGATGGAAACTTCCAGGGTTCTGCTCCATTGGCTATATAACCATCACTTAACAGGATAACAGGTGTCATATGCTGCACCGCTATTCTTACCGCTTCATAAGCTACATCAAAGCAGTCGCTCGGCGTAGAGGAAGCTATAACAGGCATTGGGCATTCTCCGTTTCTACCGTAATAGGCCTGCAATAAATCGCTCTGTTCTGTTTTGGTAGGTAAACCGGTGGATGGGCCACCACGTTGAATATTTATGATTACCAATGGGATCTCCAGCATCACTGCAAGTCCCATAGCTTCGGTTTTCAGGGCCATACCCGGGCCAGATGTTGTGGTAATGCCCAGTGAACCGCCATAGCTGGCACCGATCGCTGAAGTAATCCCTGCAATTTCATCTTCTGCCTGAAAAGTGCGTACACCAAATGCTTTATGCTTACTCAGTTCATGCAGAATATCTGAGGCGGGTGTGATGGGATAGGTTCCAAGAAAAATAGGGAGACCACTTTTATCGCTTGCAGCAATCAAGCCCATCGATAATGCCTGGTTGCCCATGATACTGCGATAAACACCCGGACTCATTTTTGCCTTTTCTACTTTATAACGGGTAGTGAAAGATTCAGTGGTATCACCATAATGATAACCTGCCTGCAATACTTTGATATTACTCTGCAGGATCACATCTTTTTTACCGAATTTCTCTTTCAGGAAGTCAATGGTGTTATCGAGACTGCGGTTATACATCCAGTATAACAGTCCCAGTACAAACATATTTTTTGCCCGGTCTCTTTCTTTGGTACCGAGTTCTGTGAATTCTTTGAGGGCCTCACGGGTAAGTTTTGTAACATCTACTTTGGTGAGTTCATACCCATCAAGGCTACCGTCTTCCAGTGGATGAACGCCATCGGGATAATTGGCAAGTCTGAGATTTTTTGCATCAAAACCATCAATATTGGCTATGATTTTACCACCTGGCTTAATGCTTTTGAGGTTTACTTTCAGTGCAGCCGCATTCATGGCTACCAATACGTCACAAAGATCGCCCGGTGTAAAAACCCTGTCGCTTGAAAAACGCAACTGAAAACCACTTACACCCGGAAGTGTACCGATCGGAGCCCTGATCTCAGCGGGGAAATCAGGAAAAGTAGCCAGATCAATACCCAGCAGGGCTGTATTATTAGTGAACTGCTGACCCGTTAACTGCATACCATCGCCACTGTCACCGGCAAATTTTATCACGACATCCTGTAGAAGCGTTTCTTTTCTTTCCATCAGCTTAATTTATAAGGCAAAGTTAGTTGATTGACGAATGATCAATGTCGTTTTTTGGTCAAAGCATGCTTTTAAAGGTTATAACTGAATTCGTTTTAGTTAAAATATTGTATTCCTGCCGATTTTCAAAGCAAGACCGCCAGAATTGCGTAACTTAGTATAATAAAAGATATATATATGGCTTTATTCAAATCGGGTAACCCTACCCTTACTGAAAAGATGTTTAATAAAACCCTGCACAGCGAAGCTGCTGCACAAGGTGTGATGAGTGTAAGAGGTACCATCAACAAATTCGGCTTTCTCATGTTGATGGTAATTGGTTCGGCATCCTATACATGGTATTTATTCGAGCAACTCAACCAGGGTTTAATGACAACCCTGATGATCGTAGGTGCTATTGGTGGTTTAATTACTGGTCTGGTAATTGCCTTTAAACCCAACTGGGCACAATATGCGGCACCTGCTTATGGCATTTTGCAGGGTTTCTTTATTGGTGGCATATCGGCCATACTGAATGATGCATTTGCCGATAAATATCCCGGACTGGTTATGCAGGCAGTAGGTTTAACTTTTGGTGTTGCTATTTCTATGTTCCTGTTATACAATTTCCGGATCATCAAACCAACACAACGCTTTAAATCAATCATTATATCTGCCACCATTGGTATTGCTGTATTTTACCTGATTACTATGTTATTAAGGCTGTTCGGTGTAACGGTTAGCTTTATGTACGACAGCAGTTGGCTTAGCATAGGTATCAGCCTGTTTATCGTAATCATCGCAGCACTGAACCTGATCATGGATTTTGAACAAATTGAACAGGGCGCAGAAATGGGTGCGCCAAAATTCATGGAATGGTATGGCGCATTTGGTTTACTCGTTACCATTGTATGGTTGTACATTGAAATATTGAAACTGCTGAGTAAACTTGGCAGCCGCGATTAATACTATCCATTTAATTTTGAAAAAACCATTCCCTATCAGGCGGATGGTTTTTTTATATCCGCTATTGCTGCAATACGATTAACTTAGTCTTTCTTTAATTCGCCCTCATGGAATTTAACAGAACCAAACTTTCAGACGCAGAACTGATATTCATCTACAGAAGCATTGTATTACCCCGGATGATCGAAGAAAAAATGCTCGTGCTCCTGCGTCAGGGTAAAATTAGTAAATGGTTCAGTGGTATTGGGCAGGAAGCCATTGCGGTGGGTAGTACACTGGCATTACAAAAAGATGAATGGATCATGCCCCTGCATCGTAACCTGGGTGTTTTTACCACCAGACAAATGGGACTGGAAAAGCTCTTCAAACAATGGCAGGGTAATAAAGATGGTTATAGTAAAGGGCGGGAGCGCAGTTTTCATTTTGGCAGCAAACCTCATTATATCTGTGGTATGATATCACACCTGGGTCCTCAACTGGCTTTGGCCGATGGTGTGGCACTGGCTTATAAACTCAGAAAAGAAAATAAAGTATCCCTTGCCTATTCAGGTGATGGCGGTACCAGTGAAGGTGATTTTCATGAGGCACTGAATGTAGCAGCTGTATGGGAACTCCCCGTGATTTTTGTAATAGAAAACAACGGATACGGTCTTAGTACGCCCGTAAATGAACAATATAGATGCGAAAGCCTGGTAGACAAAGCCAAAGGTTACGGAATAGAAGGTATCCGTATAGATGGCAATAATATTCTGGAAGTATATGACACCATTCGGGGGGTCAGGGAATATTGTATACAGCATCAGCAACCCTATCTCATAGAATGTATGACTTTCCGGATGCGCGGGCATGAAGAAGCCAGTGGTACCAAATATGTACCACAGGAATTATTTGAAGAATGGGGCAAGAAAGATCCTGTAAAAAATTATGAACAGTTTCTCGTTTCGGAAGGCGTAGTCACTGAAATGCAGATAGCAGACATCAGAAATGAATTCAGGGACTATATAGAAACAGAATTAAAAGCTGCTTTTCAGGCCGAAAAAATCGTGCCCGATACAAAAGAAGAAATAGCGGATGTATATGCGAAAAAGTCAGTAGCCAATAGCCAATGGTCGAATGATATCAATATTGAAGATAAACAAAGTGCCATTCACCATTCACCATTCACCCTTCACGAACAACGTTTCATCGACGCACTGCAGGATGGCCTTCGCCAGAGTATGGAGCAGCATGAGAACCTGATTCTCATGGGGCAGGATATTGCAGAATATGGCGGTGCCTTCAAGATAACAGAAGGTTTTGTAGAAAAATTTGGCAAGAACCGTGTCCGCAATACACCCTTATGTGAAAGCGCCATTGTAGGTACTGCATTGGGTCTGAGTCTGGAAGGTTATAAGAGTATGATGGAAATGCAGTTTGCCGATTTTGTAAGCGTGGGCTTTAACCAGATTGTAAACAACCTTGCCAAAATACATTATCGTTGGGGGCAAAATGCAGATGTGGTGATACGGATGCCAACTGGCGGTGGCGTAGGTGCGGGCCCTTTTCATTCGCAAAGCAATGAAGCCTGGTTTACACATGTACCTGGTTTAAAAGTAGTATATCCCTCCAACCCACAAGATGCAAAAGGTTTATTAATAGCCGCTTTTAATGACCCCAACCCTGTTCTCTTTTTTGAACACAAAGCACTGTACAGAAGTGTAAGTGGCATGGTACCAGAAATTTACTATGAAACACCGATTGGCAAAGCAGCTGTTGTAAAAGAGGGAACCGATATCACCATTATTACATATGGATCTGGTGTACATTGGGCATTGAAATACCAGGAACAACATCCAGACATTTCATTGCACCTTCTCGACCTGAGAACATTACTTCCCTTGGATTATGAAGCTATCCGTAAAGCAGTGGCAACTACCGGCAAGGTTTTACTTCTACATGAAGATACATTAACAGGTGGCATCGGCGGTGAAATAAGCGCCTGGATATGTGAACACTGTTTTGAATTACTGGATGCACCGATTATGCGTTGTGCATCATTAGACACACCCATCCCCTTTAATCTCGATTTAGAGAAAAGTTTTATGGCCAACAGCAGATTGGATCAGTATATTGACAAGCTGATACGATACTGATCATACAAAGACGACTATCATCGTTTCAATAATGCAAATCCAATCTCTCTTCCCTGTCCCTGAAACAGAGCCAGATTGATCCAGAACCATGCAAACTGTTCCATCAGCTCAAATTTTTCATTACCTCCAATATCATAACATTCGGCAAAGCCTGCATCTTTTGCAAGCTGAATAGCAGTCTCTTTTCCTACCCTGCTGTTCCCGGCAACAAACATGTCTAATGACAAATCTCCATACTGTGTATTCTGTATATTGTTGAAGCCGGTGGTATTAAAACATTTCACTACATCCTCAGTATTTGTATGATCGAGTACAGCATCCGTTGTGTTTTCATACCCGACAGGGCCTTTACCCATAACAATATTCATTGCATCGATGATAATTTTTCCTTCGGTATTTCCGAGGCTTTCGGCTACTTCTATGGCTGCAGTTGCTGGGGTTGCCAAAAGAATGATATCAGATTTTTGTACAGCTTCCTTCACCGGACAAACCTTTATATTTTCTTTACTAAGTAATTCACCGCCTTTGAAGCTGTCTAATTGTCTAACACCAAGAAAAATATCATGGTCTGCAATTGCCCATTTTTGAGCAAGTGCTGCACCTACATTTCCTGTTCCGATTATAGCAATTTTCATATATGGATATTCATGTGTTTGATAAAAGAAACCCTTATGTATTACACTCCGCTGTTGAGTGTCATCGAATCAGATACCTACTGTATACTTTGTAAGATTTTTATAAATTCATTGGGCTGAACCACGAATGGCAAATGTGAGGTTTTCATCTCAAATACTTTTTTTACCGTTCCGTTTTGCCTGATCATTTGTTGCTGTAAAGCATAGGGTACCGCTTTGTCATTCAGGGTACTGATATAATATTTAGGTATTCGGGAAAAATTAGTACCAAGTTTTACCTTATCCTTCAAACCCTTCACTGGTTCAGCACGATGGTATTTAACAAGTGTTTCTTTCATATCGGGCGTGCAATCATCACAAACCAATCCAGACAACAGCTCTTTTTTGATACTTACCAGACTATAATCTTCGGAAAACTGAAATGCTTCAATGGGTTGGTTGTTCAGGAACCTATTGGTTATACTGCTGATATCCTCCCCTGTCTTGGGCAGATACGCTGCTACATACACCAGTTTTGCTATTTGCTGAGGTATATTTTCAGCTACTTGTGAAATAATGGCGCCTGCCATAGAATGACCAACTAAAATTACCTTTCCGGGCTGTTGACTTACTACTGAGGATACAAGTTTTACATAGTCGTTTAATCCTGTATTTTTTCCATCTCTTGTATCAATACCATGTGCAGGAAGGTTTACCGTTACCACATTAGCAGTGATGGCCAGTTGGTTTCGAATTGCACCCCATGCACTTTCATCTGCCCATGCACCATGTACCAGTACATAGGTAGGATATCGTTTCCTGTCTTCCTCCAATGCATTTATCACAAGTTCAGCAGCAGCTGCTCCACTGTTTTGCTGCTGACCTGTAATTAGATTACCATCTCTGATTGCATAAGATGAAAAAGGAGCGCCATCCTCATATTTACTTCCAGGCATTTGTCTTGCCAGGTCTTCAATACGAAAGGGTTGAATCTTTTTACCAACATATGCATCTGCATATTGTTCTTCTTCAGAGGCAAAACCTGTCCATCTTTTTCCATCTACCAAAAACTTTCCATTGGGTAGTTTCGCATTCAGCAGGATACAGGTACCATGACATATGGCAGCAGTGGGTTTACCTGTGAGGTAAAAATTGGTAAAAAAACCTTCCATTTCCTGGTTTTTATACATGGTATACATGGGCCCCTGCCCTCCACATACAAAAACAGCTTTATAGTTCTGTGGATTAACAGTAGATAGTTTTATGGTATTTTTCACCAATGCCATTTTCGAAGGATCTTTTTTAAAACCGAGCGATACATAATCAAAGGCCGCATACCTGCTCTCATCTTCCGGATCACTGAATCCATCAAAAAAAAGTTCTCCGCCTTCCAGACTTGCTATATCAACCGTATAACCCGCCTCACTAAATACCCAGTAAGGATGTGTTAATTCTGCGTACCATACGCCAATAGGCCAACCGGTTACAGAACTGATAGATTTATTGGAAGCGATCATCAGAATCTTTCCTTTATTACCAGCATTATGTTGCGCATTTACCCAAACAGTAAAAAAAGTAAACAGTAAAAGAAATACAATAAGAGATAGCTTTTTCATAGTTGATAGAATTATATAGCAAAAATGGATTTATATACTAAATTTAATAGTATACTTACCTTAATAAATGATACATACTTTTAAGAAAGTATCAGCAAAAACAATACTTACAGCTATGCCAGATTTTTTTTACAACAATAAACTGTATTACAATCCTGTTGAATTTGCCATGGACAGAATTGGCGGCACCTGGAAAATGCCGATACTTTGGCGCTTAAAAGATAAAGTGATGCGCTATGGTGAGTTAAAAAAAGACATCCCCCATATTACACACAAAATGCTTACGAGCCAGCTGAGAGAGCTGGAAGAAGAAGGTTTTATCAAGCGGAAAGTATACGCAGTCGTACCTCCCAAAGTCGAGTATTCCATTACCACCCGCGGGAAGAGAGCCGTAATGATTGTGGACATTATCCGGAACTATGGTCTTGAACTGATGAAAGAATTTGGAGTAGAAGAGAATAAAAATACAGGTACTAAAAATCGAAAATGATCGTATTACCTGCCTCATACGATCTGGCCGGTAACTTATACCTGAAAAAAGTTAGCATTAGTGTTACATAATATGCTAATCCAGATTATATGTTAGCCTTACTGTAATACGTGCTGTTTTGTATTTACTGTAGGTATCAAAATTACCGCCATAGCTATCCTCTTCTATTGACCCTTTACCCGTAATCTGAAAAACACCCATTGAAGCATCTTTCAGTTTGCCCAATCTGCCGTTTGCTGTGGAAACAATTTTTTCTGCCCGCTCTCTGGCATCCTGAGAGCCTTTTTCAATTAAGTTATGTTTAAGACTGGGTAAATCAGAATAGGTATATTGAATACGGCTGCCCTCAAACTCAATCCCTGAGTTAATCAATTCGGAAGTCTGATCAACAACCGATTCGATTTTTTTCATTAAAACAGGATTCTTTTTACTGTTGAATGATACTGTTTGGGTAGCTATATATCCATCAAATACCTGTTCAGTTTTTACCTGATCTCCATTCTGTTCAATCGTTATAGTGCGGAAAGATTTCTCGAAACTAACACCTCCAAAACTAAATTCAGTTGATTGAAACCCTTTCGATAGAAAAAAAGATTTTACTTTCTCTCTGTCGGCATTAATCATATTATAAGCATCTTTGGCCAGCTTTGCACGGGCACTATAGCTGCCGGTCCATGAAATTTCATCCGATTCAAAGTCTCTGGTTCCCAGTCCAACTACTGAAATAGAATCCTGATTGGCATTTCTATTCTTAAAGGCACCGCCTAATATGAATGCAGTTATAATAAGAGCTATGGCACCAATTGCCGGTTTTAAGAAAGACTCAACTTTCATATTTTTTTGTTTGAATACTTTAATTTACATCATTTATTTTCATTTTCAAATGATTATTCAATTTTGGCACTTCCACAAATGAGCACAAAGTTGCAAACAGATTTCAGCTCCGGTCTTCTCAGGCCTGGCCTATAAAAGCCAGATAATTTATTTCGGTAGTTTCTTTTCTGAAAACAATGTATATTATACCAAAAAGGGCTTTCTTTTAACACCATAAATAAAGGGAAAATGATGTTTCTTCGCAACTGCTTGCTTGTTTTCGCAATTTTATGCGCTGCCAAACAGGGATATGCCCAAAGTCTACAATCTTATCAGGCACCCTATTTCACTGATAAGGACAGGTTACAGAAAATACAAGCACTCTTTCCTGCTATAGAACAACTCTATCGAAGTCATGCAGAAAAAAATCATTTCCCGGGTTATACTTTTGGAATTGTGCTGGATGGAACCCTTGTTTTTTCAGGTAATGGCGGCTATCTCGATATTGCCCGGAAAAATCCTGTCACATCCCAGTCCATGTTCCGGATTGCATCGATGTCGAAGAGTTTTACCGCGATGGCCATCATAAAACTCAGGGATGACGGAAAACTCAGGCTCGATGATCTTGTTGAAAAATATATTCCGGCATTAAAAGGGCAGCAGCTTACAAAAGATGCCCCCCCAATTACCATACGCGATCTGCTGACACATTCCGGTGGCTTTCCACAGGATGATCCCTGGGGCGATCGGCAACTGGCCGATACAGAAGAAGAGCTACTGGCACTGATTAAAAAGGGACTCCACTTTTCAAATGTTACAGGTCTGCAATACGAATACAGCAACCTGGGATTTACCATGTTGGGTTACATCATTCATAAAGTTTCTGGCAAGCCTTACAGTGAATTCATTGCTGAACATATCTGGAAGCCGCTTGGCATGAACGACGCAAGCTGGGAATACAGTAAAATCCCTGCATCATCACTGGCGAAAGGTCATCGCTGGATCAATAACAACTGGAGAGATGAGCCCTTGCTGCATGATGGTATTTTCGGATCAATGGGTGGTATGATCACTTCACTTTCGTCTTTCAGTAAATACATGGCTTTACATATGAATGCCTGGCCGCCTTCAAACGAAAAAGAAACCGGCCCGGTGAAAAGAAGCAGTATTCGTGAAATGCAACAGGCGCAACGTTTTAGTTCACTTAATGCACAGTACCGGTATGCCGATGGGCGGCTTTGCCCAATGGTTACTGCTTACGGTTTTGGTTTGCGTTGGTCGAAAGACTGTGAAGGAAGGATCACCGTTGGCCATAGCGGCGGCCTTCCCGGCTTTGGGAGTAATTGGGTAATAGCACCTGACTATGGCATTGGTGTGGTTTGTTTTGCAAACTTAACTTATGCATCTACCGCTGGTATTAATGCACAGGTATTGGATACTTTAATAAGAGGAGCGGGATTGAAGCCAAGATTAATACCTGCATCTGAGGCATTAAAAAAAGCACAAAAAGATTTCATTGCGTTATTGCCAGACTGGAATAATGCAAGCAGTACCCATGCATTCGCAGATAATTTTTTTGATGATTATCCCATACAAAGCCTCCGGGAAGAATCCGGCAAACTATTTAACGCCGTGGGAAAAATCATTACTGTCGGAGACATGGTTCCTGAAAATCAGTTAAGAGGCAGCTGCATACTTCAATGCGAGAAAGGCCGTTTACAGTTATTTTTTACCCTCACACCAGAAAATCCGGCTAAAATTCAGGAGTATCGGATCAGGAAAATTGATTGATATTTTTTACCCGTAAGAGCAATCTGATAATAGATTGAAATGAGTTGCTTATATATGCAAACGAGGTCTAGGTTAATTAATAATCCAATGTTATCAAATCGTTACCAAATAATTATTAAATTGTTACCAAATAGTTAAGAGATAATTTTGCCCGCGTCTAAAACAAAATAACATGACACGGTTATGGATGTCGGCTTTACTGGTTTTGATTAGCATCATGTGTTTTTCGCAGCCTGTAAAAGACAGCAGTAAAACAACAACCAAACCTACTGCAGAAAAAAAATGGTTCGAAACCGTTTCTGTAAGAGGCTATGTCCAAATCCGTTATAACCGTCTCCTTGAAACCAATCCCGATCTGGGTAATGAGCAGGGCGATCGTAGCTGGGGCAAAAATGGCGGCTTTTTTATGCGCCGCGCACGCATTATTTTCTTTGGACAGATCAGCAAACAGGTATATTTCTATTTCCAACCCGATTTTGCCAGCTCAGCATCTTCCACTTCACTGCATTTTGGGCAAATAAGAGATGCTTATATAGATCTGGGTGTTGATGTTAAAAATGAATTTCGTTTCAGAATTGGTCAGAGTAAAATACCCTATGGCTTTGAAAATATGCAATCGAGTCAGAACAGATTACCGCTCGATAGAAATGATGCACTAAACAGTGCAGTGGCCAATGAACGAGACATGGGTGTATTTTTTTACTGGGCTCCTACCAAACAGAGAGAATTATTTTCATCACTCGTGCGCGATGGCTTAAAGGGCTCAGGTGATTACGGCGTATTTGCGCTGGGTGCCTACAATGGTCAAACTGCGAATAGGCCGGAACAAAACGACCGATTACATGTTGTTACCCGTCTTACCTATCCGATGGCTGTGGGTAATCAGATTATCGAACCATCAATTCAGGCATATACAGGCAAATATGTAGTAACGAGAGACCAGACCAATATTGGCACCAAAGTAAAGCAGGACAGAAACTACCTGGATCAACGTTTGGCCGGAACATTCGTTTTATATCCAAAGCCATTTGGCATCCTGGCTGAATATACCATCGGTAAAGGGCCCGAATTCAATCCTGCTACAGATTCCATTGAAACCAGATCGTTACATGGCGGTTATGTAACACTGTCGTACATGATGAAAAATAAACAGCAGCAGATTTTCATCCCCTTTATTCGTGGACAGTACTATAATGGTGGAAAAAAACACGAACAGGACGCACGCAGACACCGGGTAAAAGAATTGGAAATAGGTATAGAATGGCAACCTGTAAAACAATTCGAACTGGTAGCCATGTATACGATTTCTTCCAGAAGATATGAAGACTTTGCCTTACAAAACAATCTCCAAAAAGGCAGTTTACTAAGGCTGCAGGCACAGCTTAATTTCTAAGCTATCCGCTTTATTAAAACAATACGGGCAGATTGGTTGGGCTATATTAACTTTAGCACATAAACAAACCCTGATGGCCATTAAAACACAAGTGGGTAAAGAAGATGTGCTATCTTTTCTGCAGGAAAAGCCCGAACCACAAAAAACAGATAGTCTGGTATTACTCGACATGATGAAGTCTGTTACCGGACTTCCACCCCAACTTTGGGGTGGCGCTATCGTAGGTTTTGGCACTTATGATTATCAGCAGAAAGGTGGTACAAGCGGAAGCTGGTTCTTAACAGGCTTCGCCCCCCGCAAACAGAATATCAGCATCTATATCATGACCGGCTTCCCGCAGTATGAAAATTTACTGAAAAAACTGGGTCCGCATAAAACTGGCATGGGCTGTTTGTACATAAAAAAACTAACTGATATAGATCTGTCAGTTTTGAAAGAAATGATTGAAAGTTCTTTTCATCAGATGAAAGCTAAATACGCTTAGCCCTCATTATTTATTGTTGACGCAGAGGCTTACCTACTTCTATAGAACAGTCGTGTCCAGGCTGCCCATGAGGCGGATTCAATTTTACACCAGCTGCATTCATAGGTGCCTGTTGCATAACAGGAGCATTTGTTTGCGGTGCTTGTATCTGAACAGGCGCCGGACCATTTGCATTAGCAGGAGAATTAAGAGGTGCACCAACAGCAATATCGCAGCGGTGTCCGGGTAACCCATGTGCCGGATTCAATGCTACTGCAGACTGTACAGGTTGCGCCGTCATGGTTGCATTCTTTTTACTGGTATCAACAGCTTGCGGTGTTGTGGTGATCGGCAATGGTTGTGCTGTTTGATTGAGCTGTACATTACCATCGCCCTCACTACTATTACAGGCAATTAGTGCGCTTACGAATGTTACGCTGATGATATTTTTTATCTGGTTCATATTTTAAATATACGTCGGTAAATTCATTTACTACTATTTGCAATAAATACACGCATGAAGTTTTCACCGAGTATTTTCCGGATATCTTTCTTCGAATATCCTTTTTCCAGTAGTGCTTTTGTAATCAATGGCAAGCCGGTAACATCATCCAGTTGCTGGGGTGCTGAACTGATACCATCAAAATCTGAACCCAGTCCAACATGCTCCACACCCACCAGTTTTACAATATAATCAAGATGATCGAGTAGGGCAGATAATGGGGGCCTGAGTGCTTTTACTTCCTCGGGATATCTGGCAAAAAGGTATTCTTCTGTAAAATAGGGTTCCGGGTTAATAACCTGCAATGAGTCTCTTTCCCTTTTATGCGCTTGTAAAAAAGCTGCATTCCTTTTACCGAATGTACTATCAATAAAGCCGGAAAAAAAATTAAGGTGAACGACACCTCCATTTTTTGCAATCGCTTTTATCTGCTCATCTTTCAGGTTCCTGAAAACAGGACATAACTGGTGTACACAGCTGTGTGAAGCAATTACAGGTTTGGTACTAATCTGAATAGCATCCCAGAATGTTTGTTCACCAACATGTGAAAGATCTACTATCATACCCAGTTCATTCATCCGTTTTACAATCTGCGCACCAAGAGATGTAAGCCCCTTCTTTTCATTGGCAACCGTATTTTTTGATTCATCCTGTGCCGAACTTGCCCAGCTTGTAGAATTGTTCCAGGTTAGGGTCATATAACGCACACCTCTTTCATATAAGGCATCCAGGTATTCGATTTTATCTTCTATCATATGGCCACCTTCCACCCCCATCATAACGGCCAGTTTTTTCTGCTTGACTGCTTTTTTCAGATCGGCTGGTGTTCTGGCAATCATCATGGCTGATTTGTTTCGGGCCGTCCACGCATACAAAGAATCAATTTGCCGGTTGGCACGTGCATATCCTTTCCCGGTTCCAAAAGAGCCATCGCACCAGATAGAAAATACCTGTACATCCATACCGCCTTCTTTCATTCTTTGCAGATCGGAATGTGTTATACCTTTCAATGACTGATCAAACGAAACGTTTTTTTCTATCGACTGATTCGGAAAATCATTATGTGTATCAATAACGGTAGCCCGTTGATGCAGTTTTTTATAAGACTGGGCCGCTAGCAGAACAGGTAGCAGCAGCATAATCAACAACCTTATTTTATACATAATGAGACTTTAATACTGATAATTGTGAAGGCATCAACAAACCCAGATTATTGTTTCCGGATACTCATTCCTGCCCGGGCACCCGTATGAACACCTTCACTCAGGGTTACTTCTCCATTTACCAATACATAGGCAAAGCCTGTTGAATATTGATGTGGTTTATCAAAAGTCGATAAATCTTTTACCTTTTTTTCATCAAATACCACAATATCGGCCGCATATCCTTCTATCAGTAAGCCCCTACCCTCCAGCTTAAATTTAGCGGCCGGGAGAGACGTCATTCTTCTGATAGCTTCCTCTAAAGAAATAATTTTTTCATCCCGCACATACTTTGCCAATACCCTTGCATTGGTTCCATAGCCTCTTGGATGAGGATTACCCTGGTTATAAATTCTGATGCTTGCATCAGATGCAAACATGTTGTAAGGGTATTGCATAATCGCTTTTACATCCTCCTCACTCATACCATGAAATACCATACCTGCACCACCTTTCTCCATCATCTGCACAATGGTTTCAGCTTCACTGGCAGCGTCATGAGGTCTTTTCATGATTTTATTTACTTCCTCAATACTTTTTCCATTTAGTGACGTATCGGCTTCATAATAAGCAACTACGGGAAAACTAAAATGATGCAGCTTTCTTCTGGCAAGTCGCTTCAGCATATATTCCTTTACCTCTTTTCTGATGGCTGGTTTAGCCAGTCTCGCTTTAATCGAATCGCGTCCGTCGGCCAGTACCCAATCGGGTAATAAAGTACTTAGTGATGTGCTGGATGCCGTATATGGATACTGATCAATCGTTACATCCAATCCCTCCTGCCGTGCTTTGATAACCATGGGCAGGGTTTCTTTACTTCTGCCCCAGTTTTGCTGACCACTGAGTTTAAAATGTGATAGTTGTACCGGTAATCCGGCTTCCCGCCCTATTTGCAATGCTTCTTCAATTGCATAGGTTACACTATCTGCTTCATCACGCATATGACTGGCATAAACACCATGGTACCTGGCAGCTACTTTGGCCAGCCTTAACACTTCAGCTGTTTTTGAGTAGGTACCGGGAATATAAATGAGGCCCGTTGACATGCCAACTGCGCCATCTTTCATCGCTCTTTCAACGATGGCTTCCATTTGCAGCATTTCCTCTTCGGTAGGATCCCTTTTCACAGAACCCATCACAGCTTTGCGAACATTATTGTGACCGATTAAGGCAGCAACATTGACAGAAGTTTTCAGGCTGTCGATCATTTGAAGATATTTTCCAATATCAGATTCCGATAAACCACAATTGCCTGTAATAACAGTGGTTACACCATCGTAAATAAAATTAGAAGCAAGAGGGTTCTTTTTTTCATCGTCTTCGATATGCGTATGCACATCAATAAAGCCGGGTGCTACTATCAATCCTTGGGCATCTATGATGCGTTTAGCAGACCAACCCGAAAGATTCCCTTTCTTTATGATCCTGCCTTGCGAAATGGCGATATCTCCATATGACCAGGAGTTACCTGTTCCATCCAATATTTTTCCTCCTTTGATTAGTACCTCAGCCTCCTGGGCATAGGCTGAAAAACATATAAAAAAACCTGCAATGACCAATAATCGCATAAAACCGAATTATAAAGGTTTATTCTCTGCCACTGAGGATATTCAGGAACAGAAAGGAAAGATAATGATTCTGAACTGACCATTTCACTGTAAAAGGAGCGGGAAAGAGCGATTGGGTAACAAAAACTCAGGCTGAATAGTGTAATTTTGCCATCCAATAAAAAAAGCGGTTATGCTGGATAAGCTCGAAGCAATCAAGGCAAGGTTTGAACAGGTTGGTGTGGCTCTTACCAACCCTGAAATTATTAATGACCAGAAGAAGTTTGGCGCCTTTAGTAAAGAGTACCGTTCACTGGAAAAAATTGTACAGCCCTACGATACCTACCTGAAGGTAATGGCCGATTATACTTTCGCCAAAGAAAACCAGCACAGCAGTGATGAAGATATGCGAGAGCTGGCAAGAATGGAATTACCGGAACTGGAAACCAAAAAAGAAGCCCTCGAAAAAGAACTCACCAAACTGCTGATTCCTAAAGACCCGCAGGATGATAAAAATGCCATCCTTGAAATACGTGCAGGTACAGGTGGTGATGAAGCCAGTTTATTTGCCGGTGATTTATTAGGCATGTATCTCCGCTATTGTGCCAAGAAAGGTTGGAAAGCTGCAGTAGTCAGCGAAAGTGAAGGAACCGTTGGTGGTTATAAAGAAGTAGTGGTGGAAGTGACCGGTGAAGATGTATATGGTACATTGAAATTTGAAAGTGGTGTACACCGTGTTCAGCGTGTGCCCGACACAGAAACGCAAGGTCGTGTTCATACATCAGCCGCTACGGTAGCTGTAATGCCTGAGGCAGAAGAAGTAGACTTTGAACTGAAAGAAAGCGATGTGAAAATGGAAACGGCAAGAAGTGGTGGTGCCGGTGGTCAGAATGTAAATAAAGTAGAAACAAAAGTGTTCTTAACCCATATTCCTACCGGCGTGGTGGTGGTTTGTCAGACCGAACGTTCTCAGTTGGGTAACCGCGAAAAAGCCATGACCATGCTGCGTACAAAACTTTATGAAGAGCAGGTACGAAAGCAGGAAGAAGAAATTGCCAGACAAAGAAAAACCCTGGTAAGTACCGGCGACAGAAGTGCCAAAATCAGAACTTATAACTGGCCACAGGGAAGGGTTACCGACCATCGTATTGGTCTTACTTCCTATAATCTGGATGCTGTTATTAATGGTGAAATTGATGAATTTATTGAGGCATTGCAGATAGCTGAGAATGCGGAGAAAATGCTGGAAAAGTAAGTTTTCTGCCGCTGATACGTTTTAATGTCATGGTTAACAGATGATGCTTATATTTAATACAGTAAATATGTATTATGATAAGAGCATTCGCCATTATCCTCCTTTTTATCTTGTCGGTTATGCCCGCACGGGCACAAATAGGTTCCTATTCTTTTAATTCAAATGTTTTATACAACGATGGATATGGCATACCCTGGAGCTTTGATTTTCCGTTTTTAATGGATGGATCCCCATTTTTTGATACCAGTTTTTGTAAAGGCACGGTAACGCTCCCCAATGGTAAAACCTATGGTGATTTACAACTGAAAATCAACCTCGAACAACAAAAGATTATTTTTAATACAAATGATGGAAAAGCTTTTGCGCTTTCTCAGCCGGTTTCCAGACTTGAAATGTCCTGCAACGATCAAGTGAAACCGGTTGTCTTCAGATCAGGTTTTAGTGCTATTGACAAGCAGCATAGCCAGACTTTATATCAGGTTCTTGATTCGGGTAAGCTGATGTTATTGAAATATGTTGAAATCAGGTACAAAGATTCTAAAGCGTATGGCTCAAATGATATAACCCGTTCTTACAGACAAATACCCACCTATTACCTATGGATACCGGGTAAGGATCTGGTAAAAGCTCCTACAGATGAAAGTGAATTGCTTAACTTACTTCAGGATAAAAGAAAACAACTGATAGAAACCATAGAAAAGGATAAGCTGAAAATAAAAAAGGAAAGCGATTTAATCAGGCTAATTAATAGTTATAACCGGCTTTCATAACCTTCTTAAATAATGCATCATGAAAAATAGCAGTGTTTTTTTCATTATCCTGTTCATGGCAGCTTTTCAAAGTCAAGTAAAGGCTCAGGACTTTGAACGTATTGATCCGCTGAGACATGCCAAAGAGAATATTCATTTTTTGAACGATGCGAATGGAAGACCCTTTAAATCTGTCCGTAATTTTGAAGAAGAGGGCTCCCCTTACTTTTCTGAAAATTATCTGCAAAGCAATATTCAATTACGGAATGGTAAAACCTATCATAATATTCCCATCAAATTCAATCAATTAACCGGTGAAGTAATTTTCAAAACTTCTGATGGTCAGGAAATGCTGGTGGCAAACCCCTTTCAAAGAATTGAACTGCAGCACGAAGGAAAAACCTACATATTCAGAAGCGGTTTCCCTCCTATCGATAAACAAACCGATGTATCGGTATACCAGTTACTTGACTCGGGAACGGCTGTTTTATTGAAATATACTACGGTTCTGTATCAGGATAAACAGGTTTATAATTCTCCTAATACCGTGCGCACTTACAACAAAAAAGAAAATAATTATGCATGGACTCCTTCACAGGGGCTGGTACGTGTACCTAAAAAAGAGAATGAATGGGCTGCTTTTTTTGGAAGTCTGCATACAGAAATGAAAAGCTTTATCAAAAAAGAAAATGTAAAATTAAAAAATGAGGAAGACATCATAAGAATATTCCGTCATTATAATCAATTATTGAAACAGGTTAGTGCAGCCAACACCAACTGACTATTCTTATATTATCTCATAAGGGAATTACAAAGCACATGAAATATTCAGCATTATTCATCGCACTATCGATGTTTGTAACGATTACCTATTGCCAAACACCTAATATGGCTGTTAGCAGGGTAGAAATGGATCGGTTTATGGTGGATGCGAATGGAAGGTTATTGAAACCTGATGGGGATTACAATGAAGAAGGTACACCTTATTTTTCGAGAAATTTCTTACCCGGAACAGTAACCATCCTGAAGGGCAATACATACCATGGTTTGCAAGTGAGAATTAATTTCCATACACATGAAATTATTTTCCTAGATCCTGATGGCAGAGAAATGGTTGTGGCACAGCCCGTTGAAAGAGTTGAACTTACAACACCGGAAGGAAAAAAAATATTCAGGTCTGGATATGCACCTATTGATAAACAGGATCCCAATGTTTTTTACGAGGTATTGGATTCGGGGGCTGTAAGCCTGCTGAAATATACAGAAGTAAGTTTCAGTGAAAGACAACCTTATCCGAATGCACGTTATGTTCGCACTTATCGGGACAAGGTCTTTTATTATATGGCAAAAGGCATACAATTAGAAAAACTCCCAAAAAATACTGATGAGCTGCCTGCTATGTTTACAGGTAAAGAAGCAAAGCTTACAGAACTGATTAAAAGAGATAAATTAAAATTGAAAAAGGAAAGCGATATGATTCAGCTTTTCAGGTATGCAAATACCTTATAACTTTTTAATTATGTGAGATATTCTCTTCTTCCTTTTTGATCTTTTGTTCCCAAGCCCAGGCAGTACGCATCATTTCAGTAATGTTGTATTTAATTTGCCAACCCAGTAAACTGATAGCTTTTTCATTATTGGCATAAATAGCTTCTATATCCCCGGGTCTTCTTGGTCCGATTTCATATTTCAATGTAACGCCACTTATGTTTTCAAAACTTTTAATGGCTTCCAATACGGTAATACCGATACCCGTACCCAGGTTAAACACTTCACAGGATGCTGTATTCTTCCCCTTGGTAAGATATTCCAGCGCCAGTGTATGAGCATGGGCTATATCAGAAACATGCACGTAATCGCGGATACAGCTACCATCCCTTGTATCATAATCGCTCCCGTAAACCGTCATTTTAGGTAGCTTGCCGATGGCTGTTTGTGTAATAACCGGCACTAA
Source organism: Sediminibacterium goheungense (assembly GCF_004361915.1). Classification (GTDB taxonomy): domain Bacteria; phylum Bacteroidota; class Bacteroidia; order Chitinophagales; family Chitinophagaceae; genus Sediminibacterium; species Sediminibacterium goheungense. The sequence continues at coordinate 1,113,595 of NZ_SNWP01000010.1, forward strand.
GTTTTGGGGTTTCCCCAGAGGCAATTCCCCAATTAAATTGGAAGGATGTGCACCCACCGGATTAAAATAGCGAAGCAGTATAACAGAAGTTTTTCCGGATTCAGCTGTAAAATCTTTGAGTATTTCTTCCGCCATTTTTTTGGTGGCCCCATAAGGAGATGCTGCGGGCTGTAAAATTGTTTCTTCTGTAACCGGCGAAACATCCGGATTACCATATACTGTGCAGGACGAGGAAAAAACAAAATGTGGTACAGAAAATTCTTTTACACACTTCAAGATATTAATGAGAGCACCTATATTATTCTCATAGTACATAAGAGACTGATCTACTGATTCTCCGACTGCTTTATAGGCTGCAAAATGAATAACGCCGGCTATATCCGGGTTTTCCTGAAAAACGGCGAGTGTTTCATCAAAATTTTTCAGGTCAACCTTATAATTTTTAACCCTTTTCCCGGTAATAAGCTGGATTCCTGTTAATGGGTAAGGCGTAGATCTGGATTGATCATCAATAGAAATAACATCATACCCATTTTCGATAAGATCGACAATCGTATGAGACCCTATATATCCGCAGCCGCCTGTTACAAGTATCTTAACCATGATCAGAAATTGACACGGCAAAATACATCCTGCCGCTTAGAATCAGATAAATAATTTTACGATATAATAAAACAGTGCTGCCATCAAAGCCGAAACGGGAATGGTGAGTATCCATGCCCAAAGCAGGTTTACTGTAACACCCCAACGCACGGCACTTAAACGTTTCGTGGCTCCCACACCAATAATTGAGCCCGTAATGGTATGCGTGGTACTAACAGGAATACCCAGCTTTTCAGTAAGAAAAAGTGTAATGGCCCCGGCTGTTTCTGCACTTACCCCTTCCAGCGGTGTTACTTTGGTAATACGGGTTCCCATGGTTTTTACAATCTTCCATCCACCACTCATTGTTCCCAGTCCAATGGCCAGAAAGCTACAGAAAGGTACCCAACTATAATGCACCACAAACTCATTAAAAGACATTTGAACGCCCAATGTGCTTTCATAATAAATAATTGCAGCACCGATAATACCCATTACTTTTTGTGCATCATTACCACCATGACCCAGACTAAAAGCAGCCGATGAAACGAGCTGCAATTTTTTAAACCAGCTTTCTGCTTTATATGGATTTGCCCGTTTACAGAGGTGTACAATGAGAATGGTAATGATAAAAGCTATAATCATACCCAACAAAGGGGCAAAGAAGATGAAAAGGAAAGTGGGTATCACTTTCGCATAGTTTACAACATCAATACCGTTTTCACTAAAACCACCTGCGTGTGCCAATGCTGCTCCCATAAAGCCGCCCAATAAGGTATGCGAAGAACTGGAGGGAATACCAAACCACCAGGTAATCAGGTTCCAGGTAATAGCCGCCAGTAAACCTGCGAAAATCACTTCCAGTGTGATAAAGTTTTCATTAACGGATTTGGCAATTGTATTACCGATTTTAAATTCACCAATCAGGTATTTGGATATAAAGAAAGCTGCAAAATTGAATACAGCAGCCCATAATACAGCCTGAAAAGGTGTTAATACCTTTGTAGAAACAATAGTTGCGATAGAATTCGCAGCATCATGAAAACCGTTGATATAGTCAAAAACGAAAGCAAGTACTATGATGATAACCAGCAGCGTGAACATAAGGCTTGGGGTTTAATAACATAAAAAGAAAAAGGTGAGTATGGGTTTAGCTCACCTTTCACTTTTATTCTTAAGCATACTTGATAATAATGGATTCAATCACATTTGCTGCATCCTCACATTTATCGGTGGCAATTTCCATTACCTGGTATATTTCTCTTTTCTTGATTACTTCTTTAAAATCATTTTCCTGCTGGAACAACATTTCAATACTCATATCGAATACATCATCAGCCTGGTTTTCAATGCTGTTTACCTTTACCATCGCTTCCGTCATTTCACGCAGATTTTTCATATCGCGTAAACCATTAACCGCCTTTTTGATTTCAACCGTACCCTGCAAAATGAGATCTGCCATTTTCTGAATACCGGTATCATTCGGATTTACACTGTAGAAATTGATTTTTTTGGAAGAAGCGAAAATATAATCAGCAATATCATCAAGCGCAGTAGCGAGGTAGTGAATATCTTCTCTGTCGAAAGGCGTGATAAAGTTTCTGCCTAATTCTGTAAAAATGCGGTGGGTATTATCGTCGTTTTTATGTTCGAGGTCCTCAATCTGGGCAAGTACAGCTGCACGTTTGTTATTATCCGGCTCACTTACCATCTCCTTGAGTTTGAGGCCCATTTCGTGTACTTTCTCAGCAACATCCTCGAATAACTCATAGAAAACCTTATTCTTTGGCATAAATAAGCGACCGAATGTATTGATACCCATAATTTAAAATTTATGCAAAAATAGCTTCCTGATTTCGATGTAGGAAGGAAAAGCGAGAATTAATAATTAGGTAACATTAAAATCTGCTTATTTTTTGTATTGAATCAGCGAACAACTGAATTTGATAACAGTTTATTCGTATTGCCATCATATAGACATAACAATCCATCAGGAGTTTTGCAGCACAGTTTATCGTAATTGAGCAACGAAAGTAGATTTTCTCATGTGTGAACCCCTGATTTCTATCGGGGGTTTTTCGTGAATGGTGAATGGTCAATGGTGAATAAAAGGTACTGGTAGCAACATTTATTAATAACGACCATTCTTTCACCATTGACCCTTCACCATTCACGCGTCTTATTCCCTCCTTCGTTCCAATGTAAACCCGATCGTAGTACCCACATCAAGTTTACTGCGGACATGCATGGTTTGTCCATGGGCCTCAATAATATGCTTACAGATAGCAAGTCCCAATCCCGTTCCACCTTTATCCCTGCTACGGCCTCTGTCAGTCCGGTAGAAACGTTCAAAAATGCGGGGCAGGTGTTCTTCGGCAATACCAATACCATCATCACTAAACTCTATAAGTACATGTTCTTCGTCTGTAGTATACACACTGGCTACAATCGAGCCGTCCTGTTTGCCATATTTAACCGCATTCTCCAACAGATTATTGATGACCTGTCTGATTTTTTCCTGATCAGCGAAAACAATAAGTGGCGATTCACAGCCCTTTTTAATACTGCACCTGATATTTTTAGCTGAGGTCTTAATAGAAAGGGTCTCATATATTTCCCGGATCAGATCCTGAATCACAAAATTTTCTTTGTACAAAGGCTGTTCGCCACTTTCCAACCTCGAAATTTCGTCCAGATCCTCTACAAGGTTTACCATCCTGTCTACATTACGAGCCGTATTCTCCAGAAAACGTTTACTTACTTCAGGAGAATCCATGGCACCGCCCAGTAAGGTATCCACATACCCCTGAATAGCAAAAATGGGTGTTTTAAACTCGTGGGCCAGATTTTGCAGAAACTCTTTACGATAGGCTTCATTATTTTTCAACAACTCAATCTCTGCACTTCTTTGTTCTGCCCATTTTTCTACATCTTCCCGCACTTCATCAATCCCTTTCTGCGGAAGTATGTATTTATAATAGGTCTCTTCTCTTTTACTGGCTTTGGTCTGGTAAATGAATTTATAAATCAGCTTGATTTTTCTGTAAATAAAAGACTCCAGTACAACCCTGATAAGCAGATAGCTACCCAGAAAAATAACTACAAACGAAATGAGTGTAATCAGCCAGTCGGGACGAATGATCCAGATACCCAGAGAAATGGGAACAGATAACATCAGAGCTGTAAAAGCCGATAACTGCTGGGGTGAAAGATTTTTGGGTTTAAACATCTACGTTAAAGGTAAGCAGAAGAAACCGGAAGACCGAGAGTCTGTAATATATAGAGGAATTTGACAGGGATTGAGGCTTGCAGCTTGTGGCCTGTAAGTTGTAGCTATAAATTAAAGCTCAAACTTATAACCTACCCCTTTCACCGTAGTAATACAGTCTATACCCAGCTTTTGACGTACTTTACGAATATGTACATCAATGGTACGATCACCTACAATTACATCATTACCCCAAATCTGTGAAAGTATTTCGTTGCGCAGGAAAACACGTCCGGGGCGGGATGCCAGCAGATAGAGCAGTTCAAATTCCTTTTTAGCAAGTATCACTTCAGTATCATCCACATTTACCATAAACTTTACCGGATCAATCTGAATATTGCCAATTTTAATGGTTTTACCTGTTTCTTTTCCATTAAGGCGGCGAAATAGTGCGTTTACACGGCTTACCAATACTTTCGGACTAATGGGCTTGCTTACATAATCATCTGCACCTGTTTCAAGTCCTTTGATCTGTGAGGCTTCATCGCTTAAAGCAGTGAGAAAAATGATCAGTGTATCCTGAAACAGAGGTTGGCTGCGCAGTATCTGGCAAACTTCAACTCCTGTTTTTTTAGGCATCATGATGTCAAGGATAATAAGATCAGGATGAATCTGTTTAGCCCGCTCAATTGCCTCATTTCCGTCTTTGGCCGTATATACTTCATAACCTTCTTTGGTAAGGTTATAAGTAATGATTTCTAATATATCCTGCTCATCGTCTGCTATCAGAATCTGTTTGGCCTTGCCTTCCATTGTTAACCTTATGTTTACACAAAATTAATTTTAAAGATTGGCATAATGGGTTTTTGGCACTATTATGTTATTGTTAACTCAATTTCGGACATAAAATGGGTCTAAACCATTAAAAACGGGTTATCCACCATTTCGTTCATTTGGCAGTATTTTTGCACAAGGATATGAGCATGAAGAAATTTTACCTGATTATACTGATCTCGTCTTTGATGAATACGGCATTCGCACAGGAGCAAATGCCCATACCTCCTGTACCCGCTATGCGCGAATTACACCATGAGTATATACAAACCTCATTACGCAATATCGCCCGGCTCAGCAGTGCGGCAGATGCCGTTTTCCCGGTTACCAATGACCCGAAACTCAATCAGTCCATTGATAAAACCATTCGCATATATGTAAACAATATGCGGGCCATAGTTGAGTCTAGCACCCAATTGAACGACAACCAGAAATACCTGTGGTTAAGAGGTATTAATGATATACTTACCGGTTTTCAATCTGCATGGCAGGCTAAGCTCATTAAAAACGTTATGTATCCCGGGCTGATCAAGGCTTTTTATCAGGCCATGCAACTGGAAATGCAGGGAGAGTCTATTCTCCCTGTTGTTAAGAATAATGAACTTGAAATAGGCAATATTCTGATCCAGAACTTTTGTCTTAAAAACAATATAGGTATTGAAGCTGCCAAAGATGTACTGGTATTAAAAACCTGCCAGCGCGAACCTGCCAGTATTTTAAAAATACTTACCCGCTTTCCGGAAAATAGTTATGCCGACAGTCTCATAACAGTTGCAGCCTTCCGCGACCAGGAAGAACTCTATAACTATGCAGCGGCCCCCAATGCATTGGGTAAACGTATCCAGACAGTTGATCATCCATTGGTGAAATTGATTGCACGGCTTTCACAATCCAAGACCGGAAGGATGTATTTCCCTTTTCTGGATGATTTGTATCAGGGGAAAATAACCATAGAAAAAATTGCACCTGTTTTGGCTGATGAAAACTCAGACGCATACTATAAACTCCTTGTAAAAACAAGGGTTGGTTATGCAGAAAGAATGAGAAGAGGTGATACACCTATGGCAGCCAAAACACTGGCAGCTAAGCTGAAAAGCAAGGCCATTGAGATGTACATCAATGAAATCAATGCACTGCACGATGAAAACAATCCGGCCATACGTTTCAAAAAAATCGATTCACTCAACCCGCAGGAGCTCTACTACCTCGCCGTTTTAGGAGAGGAAGAAATTTATACTTCCAGCTTTGTATCAGGTGTTTATCCGCGTATTTTTTTACGTTCCAAACAGGCAGATGCGGATTCATTGCTGCAATCACTCGGGTACGACTTTTACAGAAAGTTCATAAAAATGTCTGCCGCTTATAATACGCTCGATGATTTTCTGAAACGTATGAGCAAACCTGCTGCCGAAAAACTCATGCGGAATTTCGTGAACGGGCTTGAAAAAACAGGTTCATTGGAAGATGCAGTAGATGTTGCCGACTCTTATGCCAGTATTTACAATAAAGGTATCCGCCATCTTATTCTTACACAGGTACAGCAAAATTTAAAAAACAGTCAGTCGCAGAAAGACAAAAGAGCATCTGTAATTTACAACCTGTTACATACCATTTTTGTCTCTGCTGATTCTGCAGGAAAAACCAATTTATCAGCCACATTGGGTATTAATACGGTTTATAATATGCCCCTGAAAGAGCTGCAGAACGAATCGGGCCGGATTATTATCCAACAATACGCGTATGGCGATAAAGATGCTGAAAGTTATTTCGGCGCTTTTCTGGCCCGTTTTTCAAACAGCAACTGGCGTATTGTAAAAAAACCTTACTGGGTAGAAATCAATTCTGTTCGTGGTACCCCTGTTACCATTTATGCCAACCTGCCACTTGATGAAACCAAGGACCTAGATGCACTGGCACAGGATAGCCTGAATTATTATCTGAAAACCCAGGGTCTCGCCCCTACCATGGTTATTCACCGCGGACATAGCTATTATCTCCAACAAACAATCGACCAATTGGTACCATCTGCCAAAGTGGTATTACTGGGTAGTTGCGGGGGGTATCAAAAACTGAACCTGGTACTGGATATTTGTCCAACTGCGCATATCATCTCCTCCAAACAGGTGGCTGCCGGTGTACTGAATCAGGCACTGATAGATGCCATCACAGAACAGATCCGAATGAATAAGGACCTGGTATGGGAAGAAATATGGCAAAAGCTACAATCAAGGGTAACCGGGGGGTACAAGGAAAAGTTCGAAGATTATATCCCGCCCCATAAAAACCTGGGGGCCATTTTTATTATGGCCTATAATAAGGCTATGGAAATGGAGTAAACCTACAAAAAGGGGTTATGGTGCCGCTCATGCCCGATCGTCGTTTTCATACCATGCCCCGAGTATACTATCACCTCGTCCGGGAGAACCAGTATTTTTTTGTGGATGCTTTCCAGTAACGTGTTATGGTCGCCCCCGGGGAGGTCTGTTCGGCCGATACTTTCATAAAACAGTACATCACCCCCGATCAAAAAACGCTGTTCCTCGCAATAAAAGCATAAACTACCAGGCGAATGACCAGGTGTCAATATTACTTTCAAGGCATCGTTACCCAGCTTAACGGTGTCTCCTTCTGTTAGAAAGTGCAAAGGGCCCTTATAATTATCGAAAGGTAAACCCCAGCGTTCGCCGGAAAACGGAGCTTTTTCCAGAACAGCCTGCTCATCGGCGTGCAGATGGAGTTCCAGACCAAATTCATTATTTACCCATTTATTACCAAATACATGATCAAGATGGCAATGTGTATTGAGCAACTGAACGGGCTGAAGCTTCGTATCTTTTATAAAGTTTTTTAACGTTTCCTGTTCAGCGGAAAAGTAACATCCGGGATCAATTATAATAGCTTTGCCCTGTTCGTTATACACGATATAGGTATTTTCCTGAACGGGGTTGAACATAAAGGCCTTTACATGAAGCATACTGTTTTTTGTGAAGGTTTTACAGGGTAAATGACTAATTTTAAAACACTAAAGTTCGGATATGCAATTGAATCGCATCAAGAAAGGATTGGTTTTGGCCTTTTTTTTATTCCCCATCCTTTCCATGGCCCAGGTAAATACAGTTGAATTTGGTAAAAACAGGGTTCAACATAAAAAGCTGGTATGGAAATTTTATCAGTCACCCAATTTTAATACCTATACTTCACAAGGAGGTGTTGAGTTGGGTAAATTCGCCTCACAGGTAGCTGAAGAGGAACTTCGTTCATTAGAAAACTTCATAGAGTATTCTTTACAACGCCGTGCCAATATAGTAGTGTACAACAACTACAACGATTATAAAAGCAGCAATATCGGATTGGGTATCGACTGGCAGAATTCAGGAGGTGTTACTAAACTGGTTAATAATAAAATTGTGGTGTATTTCGATGGCAACCATGCCAATCTCAAGCGCCAGATCAGAGAAGGTATTGCCAGGGTATTAACAGATAACCTGCTTTTTGGTGATGATATCGGAGAGTTCGCCAGTAACCAGGCACTACTCGACCTTCCGAAATGGTTGGTAGATGGTTATGTATCTTATGCTGCAGAACCATGGAGCACTGCGAAAGATGATGACCTGAAAAGTGCCATCTTAAGTGGCTCATACCGTTCTTTTTATCAGTTTGCTTTTGAAAAGCCGGTTTTGGCGGGTCATGCTTTCTGGTACTATATAGGAGAAAAATACCGCAAAGAAAATATCACTTATCTCTTATACCTCGCACGTATTTACAAGAACCTCAATCAGGCCTGTATGCGTGTATGTAAAAAGAAGTTCAAAGAGGTACTGTCAGAATTTATGCAGTATCAGCAGGATCGTTACGCAAAAGATATTCGCCAGCGTAGAAATGCACCTAGAGGACAATTAAATGTGTCTGAAGAAGTTCGTAAAAAAGATTTCTTCCGTTTTCAGGCCAACCCTAATCCCAGAAGCACCACCTATGCAGTAGTAGAGTTTAACAAAGGAATTTACAGTGTGAAACTCATGGAGAACTTTTATGATGGAAAAGTACTGCTGAAAAGTGGTGTAAGAACCAATCAGGGAGATATTAATCCCAATTACCCGATTCTTGCATGGGATGGAAAAGGTACCCGTCTTTTAGTTGCCTATTGGGAAGACGGAAAAACCAAAATGTTTGTATACGATCTGATCTCAAGAATAAAACGCTATAAACAGGAAATTGAAGGACTTGATCAGATTCTTGACGCCAGCTTTATGCTCGACGCAAATTCATTGATTTTTAGTGCAGTGAAAAATGGACATACAGACATTTTCACTTACAAAATAGAGCAGAATAAATTAGAGCAGATAACGGATGATGTGTATGATGATCTGAATCCGACTTTTGTATCATTCCCCAATCGTTCTGGTATTATTTTCAGTTCAAACAGGCCATCGCCCAATGCTGTTAATGCCGACACTGTATTACCCAGCAGACACCATTATAATATTTACATGGTGGATATTCTGAATACAAGCAAGCAAAAGCAGATTACACAGCTTACCAACCTGAAATTTGGTAACGCCTCATATCCTATGCAATACAACACCAATCATTTCACTTTTGTATCAGATGAAAATGGTATTGGAAACAGATGGGCTGGTTTTTTTGCAACACAACGTAATGGCCTGGATACTTTATATTATGTAGGAGATGAATTACTCCGCAACCCTACACCAAAAGAATTTGATTCTACCTTACGTGCATGGCAAAGAGACGAACCCGATAGCGTAAGTTATTTTCAGGTATATAAAGATTCTACCTACACTTTCCCTATTACCAACTACCAGAGTTCTTTGTTAGAAACAAGGATTGCGGGCGACAATGGTCAGGTAAGTGAAGTGAGAAGAGAAGGAGATTTTAAATTTCTCTATAAACTACGTGTTGATGAACAGGCGCTGAATAAAAGAAATGTAAATAGCCGTCCAACCGAATACATGAAAAAGGTGATGGATGAAAAGAAAGCATCGGAAGGTAAAGCGATTATTTATAACAATGGTCTGGCTACTACTAAAGATACTACATCGAAAATATCTAAAGACTTCTTCCAGAATGAGTTTGCGGATGAAAAAGTGGATACCAGCAGGCGCTTGACAGATGAAGGACTCATACCAAGAACCAAATCATCACTCGAACGTTCAAGGCTGTTTGATTATCGTTTGAAATTCAGCAGCGATTATATCCTTAGCGGATTCACCAATAATGTACTCGTAAACAGATATCAGCCTTATGCCGGAGGTTCAGGACCTATACAACTGAATAATGGTAATGATTTCAATTTTACATTCCGTGTCGGCGTGAGTGATTTATTTGAAGACCAGAAATTTGTAGGTGGCTTCCGTTTTGGCACCAATCTGAGCGACAAGGATGTATTCTTCTCTTATCAGAATTTACGTAAGCGTTTCGATTGGGGATTAACTTATTACAGAAGTAACGTAAGCAACTTCTACAATATACCCTACAACAGTATGCTGATCACCAATCTGTATCAGGGTAATATCTCTTATGCATTTAATGAAGTGAAAAGCCTTAGAGCAACTGTTGCTTTAAGAACAGATCGTGGCGTATTGCGCTCGTTTGATAATGGCAGTGGTTTACCAGATCCGAATGCGCTGGCATTCCCGGATACCATCAGCCGATACATTGTATCCCGAATCGAATATGTACACGACAATACCATTAACCCTACCCAGAATATCTGGAATGGCCTTAGATACAAAGTATATTTCGATGTGAATATGCCTACCTTCAAAACCTCATTGAATAATGGAAAGGGTACCTTCAATTTTGGTTTTGATGCGCGCTATTACCATAAAATCTACCGCAACTTTATCTGGGCCGGACGTGCAGCTGCTGATTTTTCATGGGGTGGACAAAAACTCATCTACTATCTTGGTGGTGTAGATGGATGGATCGGTCCTAAATTCAATAGTCAGAATACACCGGCTCCCGATCAATCATATGCATTTCAGTCATTGGCTGTAAATATGCGTGGTTACAGACAGAATATAGCAAACGGTAACAATGCTTTTGTGATCAACAGTGAATTCAGGTTCCCTCTTTTTGCTACCCTGATCAACAAGCCAATCAACAACGCATTCTTACGCAATTTCCAACTGGTACAGTTCCTGGATCTGGGTACTGCCTGGAATGGAAAATATAACGGCATCAAACGCCCGGGTGACGTTATTTCAGACCCTTCATCTCCTGTAGTAGTTCGTATTGATGCAGGTGGACTTGGCCCATTTGCCGGTGGTTACGGATTTGGTGCAAGAAGTACCCTGCTCGGATACTTTATGAAGTTTGACGCTGGCTGGCCCATGAAAGGCATATTTAAAGGCAAGCCGGTTTACTATTTCGCAATCGGGTTCGACTTTTAAAGTTTGATTTTTTGATCTTTGATTTTTTGATTCAGACATTACAACCAAATCAAAAAATCAAAGATCAAAAAATCAAAAATCTCTATCGGCTTCTTTTACTTTTTCAGGCTTCTTATATAATACCTGCACAAATAACTCAATCCACATTGTTCGCATTTAGGGTTTCGTGCAAGGCAGGTGTAGCGACCATGCAGAATAAGCCAGTGATGGGCTTTATGCACCAATTCTTCCGGAATAAATCTGATCAGTTCTTTTTCAACCGCTAAAGGTGTACTGGCCTTCTCAGTTACCAGACCAAGTCTTTTACTCACCCTGAATACATGTGTATCTACCGCCATATTCGGCTGTTGATCTATTACACTGGTAATAACATTGGCCGTTTTTCTACCTACACCAGGTAGTTTTACCAGTTGTTCAACGGTCATCGGCACTTCTCCATTAAACTGCTCAAGCAGCATATTGGCCATACCAATGAGGTGTTTGGTTTTATTGTTAGGGTAAGAAATACTTCTGATATAAGGAAACAATTCATCGAAACTAGCTTTCGCCAGTTCAATAGGCGTAGGATATTTTGCAAAAATGGCAGGTGTGGTCAAATTAACCCGTTTATCAGTACACTGAGCCGATAAAATTACCGCCACCAGTAACTGGTATGGATTATCATATACCAGTTCAGTTTCTGCAACAGGAACATTTGTATGGAAATAATCAATAACGGCTGTGTACCTTTCTTTTTTTGTCATATTTTTTTATACAAAAAGCATTTTGCTTTTTGTACATCCAAAAATACGCGCTAAAAAAAGATAACTGAAATAAACAAAAGCTATGTTTATCGCTTGCGTACAGACTTATCTGCGTACTGCAGAATGGTTTTCAGCGATAATTTCGACGGTGATTCGAGCTTAAGCTTATCCAACTGGCGCATGGTACGTTTAAGGATATTCAATCGCTCTGTTAATTCAATATCTCCCTCTTCCAGCGCCTCCTCCACATTCTTTTTTATTGCGGGCGAACACTCTTTATACAGGTATAATATCAAATCCTCTTCTTTGAATTTTTTCATAAAAGTTCTGTTAGCTGAGAGGATACGGTATATCTTAAAACGGGAGATGTTGAATGATTATTGTAAGCCCTGGCTCAGTAAACAGAAAATTAGTGATTCGAAACAAAGAATTACTGAGAATACTCAATAATACATTGATAATCAATATTTTGTTTTTATAAAAAATGTACACTTACGCCAATGAGGAGTCGATATTGGCTTTTAAGCCTGTAGTTATTGGTTTTTGGGGGCCACGGAGTCTTCTATGATAAATATATCTTCCCCTTCTTTTTTCATGAGATAACGTTCACGGGCAAATTTCTCGAGAGCTGCAGGGTTACTTTGAATATCCTGTAATTCCTGCTTCGTTTTTTCAATTTCGTCCAGATAATATTTCTTCTTGGCTTCCAGTTTTTTTAGTTCAGCATTGCGCTCACGCTGCTGAAAAAAATCACGTTGATCAAAAAACAACATCCATACTACAAAAAAACCGCCGGCCAGCAGGTATTTATTGGTAATGATGGATGTAATTTTTTTCATAGAGTAAAACTAATAAAAAAAGGTTCAAGATTCAAGTAGCAGTCAGTGTGTACTTGTTTCTAGCAACTTGAATCTTGAACCTTATTACTCGACTATTTTTTTCCAAACTTCACTTTGCCCTTTGGGTAAACAGCTGTTTCACCCAGCATTTCTTCAATACGTATCAGTTGATTGTACTTCGCAATACGGTCGGTACGTGATGCTGAACCTGTTTTAATTTGTCCACAGTTCAAAGCAACTGCCAGATCCGCAATAGTGGTATCTTCTGTTTCGCCACTACGGTGACTCATAATGGTATTATATCCATTATGCTGCGCGAGTGTTACGGCATTAATGGTTTCTGTGAGTGTTCCGATCTGATTTACCTTAACGAGCAAACCGTTCGCAATGCCTTTATCAATACCTGTTTGTAAACGAGTTACATTGGTTACAAAAAGATCATCGCCTACTAACTGACATTTATTTCCAATAGCCTGTGTAAGTGATTTCCAGCCATTCCAGTCATCTTCAGCCATACCATCTTCAATAGAAACAATCGGATATTGTTTTACCCATTTTTCCCAGTATTTAACCAGTTCATCACTGCTCAATACTTTGCCATTACTTTTATGGAATACATATTTTTTCTTTTTTGCATCCCATAATTCACTGTTGGCAGCATCCATAGCGATTACAATCTGTGATCCTGTTTTATAACCTGCTGCCTGTATTGATTCAAGAACGGTTTCAATAGCTTCTTCGTTGCTCTGTATATTGGGTGCAAAACCACCTTCATCTCCCACATTGGTGCTATATCCTTTTTTCTTCAGTACGCTTTTCAGGGTATGAAAAATTTCTACGCCCCAACGCAATCCTTCACTAAAGCTGGATGCGCCAACCGGCATAATCATAAACTCCTGAAAATCGATTTTATTATCAGCATGCGCACCACCATTCAGGATATTCATCATCGGAATGGGCAAGGTTTTGGCATTGGTTCCACCGATATAACGGTATAAAGGTAAACCAGCTTCTTCAGCAGCTGCTTTGGCTACTGCCATACTTACGGCCAACAATGCATTGGCGCCCAGTTTTCCTTTATTCGGTGTTCCATCTAATGCGATCATGGCCTCATCAATGGCTGCCTGTGCTGCCACATCATATCCAACAATAGCATCAGCTATCACATCATTTACATTTTTAACAGCTTTTAATACGCCTTTTCCTACGTATTTCTTTTTGTCATTATCACGCAGTTCTACTGCCTCATGAATACCTGTGCTGGCTCCACTGGGAACAGCGGCTCGGCCTAAAGCACCATCGTCTGTTAATACATCTACTTCTACGGTAGGGTTTCCGCGGCTGTCGAGTATCTGACGAGCGTGTACTTCAATAATGTAACTCATTTTGATTGCTTGTTTTAATGATCAATTGGTTGTTAGGTATGCAATTTAAGCAATTAGACTGAAGCCTGTGCTACTGTAAGGTTACGAAACACATCTTCCAGATTGCCCCCTGAGGTTTTTAGCAGGTTTGCCACATCATCATCTGCAACAATATTACCTCTGTTAATAATAACTACACGTTCACAGATAGCCTGTACCTCCTGTAGAATATGAGACGAAAAAAGAATGGTTTTATGTCTGCCCTGCTCCCTGATAACATTCCTGATTTCAATAATCTGATTGGGATCCAGTCCACTGGTAGGTTCATCCAGAATAAGTACTTCGGGGTCATGAATCAGCGCCGCAGCCAGTCCTACTCTTTGTTTATATCCTTTAGATAACTGGCCCGTTTTCTTATGTGCCTCTATACCAAGCCCCGTAAGCTCGATAACATCAGCTACCGCTTTAGCCGTTTTTGTAATACCATGTACGCCAGCAATAAAAGAAAGATATTCCTTTACATACATATCATAATAAAGAGGATTGGCTTCGGGTAGGTAACCGATTTTTTTCTTGGCTGCCAGAGGATCTTTCTGCACATCAATACCACATACACTTACCGATCCCTGATCAGCTGTTAAGTAACCGGTAATGATTTTCATCGTAGTGCTTTTTCCCGCTCCATTCGGTCCCAAAAAACCCAGAATCGTACCCTTTTCCGCCGTAAAAGAAACATCGTTTACGGCTTTCTGGGAACCAAAACTTTTAGTCAGTTTTTTTATTTCAATAGACATAAAGTAAAGGTATTGACAGAATATGGTAAGAAAGAGATAAAAATGAAGAAAACAACCAAGATTACAGGCTTCCACTGATTAAAAAGCCCCTGAAAATTGTATCAGCTTTCCTGATCATATTCCCCTTTTACTGCATAGTATCCAAATAAGCTCAACCCAAAAGCAATGGGCAGAAATACAACCACAAACACGCCCCATTGTATCCAGGTATCTGCTGAAGGTTTTACTATAATTTCACTGTAAGCAGTTTTTACCAGAAAAAATATTGCCAACGGCCCCAGTAGCAGCCATACCATTCCTGCCATTCTTTTTACCTGTTTCATATATTTCAGTGAATTGCTTTTTTATTACTTAAATAGAGTACCCCTATTACCAGACAAATACCTGCCACAATAATCGGATACATTAATCCCGCCAATTGATTGTTCGCATAAATTGTTGTTAACAAAGTGGCGACAAAAGGTGTGAGTCCGCCAAATACGCCATTACCTATATGATAAGGTAAAGACATAGATGTGTAACGGATCTTTGTAGGAAACAACTCAACCAGGAAAGCTGCAATAGGGCCATATACCATAGTTACATAAACAATCATCAGAAATACAATACCAATCATTTTCCAGTAAACAGTGCCGCCAACTTCCTTCGTAAGGGTTATAACAGGTAATGCGGTTTTCTTTAATCCATCTCCATACAAGGTATCTTTTGTACTTGCATGAAATATTGAGCCATCCGAAAAAAAGCGATCTTCTTTTATGAGCCGTACAGAATCTGTTGTTCCAGCTATGGGCGTTAAGGTTACCTGCCTTTTCGAAAGATCAACCTGTTCTATCTTATTTGCCCCATCACTCAAATAAAGCAGCTCTGTAAACAACGGACGGTAAGTTAATACCGCTAACAACATCCCGGTCAACATAATCCATTTTCTGCCTACTTTATCGCTCCAATGGCCAAAAAGTACAAATAAGGGAGTTCCGAAAACAATGGCCCAGATTAATATGGTACGCGACTGATCGAAATCGATTTTACAAACATTCTCCAGAAAAGATTGTGCATAAAACTGTCCGGTATACCATACCACCCCCTGTCCCATGGTAGCACCAAACAATGCCAGTAAAACCATTTTCAGGTTTGCCTTATGTCCGAAACTTTCTTTCAGTGGATTAACCGAAGTTTTTCCTTCTGATTTTAGTTTCGAAAACAGCGGAGATTCCTGCATTTTAAGGCGTATATAAATAGATACAATCACCAGCACAATAGAAAGTAAGAAAGGAATACGCCAGCCCCAGTCATTAAACTTCGCGATAGAAATCTGTTTATCAGCATCAAGACTATGTCTGGTTAATAAAATAACTCCTAAGGAAACAAAAAGACCAAGTGTGGCGGTAGTTTGTATCCATGAGGTAAAATATCCTCTTCGGTGAGCAGGTGCATGTTCAGCAACATAAGTGGCTGCTCCTCCATATTCACCTCCCAATGCTAAACCCTGGAGCAACCTTAACAGCAATACAATAATAGGTGCAGCAAAACCAATACTTTCATAAGAAGGTACAAGACCGATGGCAAAAGTGGAACCACCCATTAACACCAGCGTCAAGAGAAATGTATATTTCCTTCCAACAATATCACCCAATCTGCCAAATACCAGTGCTCCAAAAGGACGTACAATAAAACCTGCCGCAAAAGTAGCAAGCGTAGACAATAATGCTGCAGTTGGATTTGTTTTTGGGAAGAATTGTCCGGCTATCACCGTTGCAAGACTACCAAAAATGTAAAAATCATACCACTCGATAAGCGTACCCAATGAAGAAGCAGTGATGACTTTCCAGATGCCATTTTCTTTTTTCATATAAGCATACAACTTACTGCAAAGAAACGATTTCACCAAGCTTAGCTTACTGCGTAGGATGGATTGTGACAAAAATTGTTTATGCTGATAATCGCCCTATTAAAAGCGAACAGTCATTCGTATAAAGCAGGTTTCTCGTCCTGAATCATCACGTATATTTATAGCCTGAAATCCGATTGTTATGTCTTATCCTTATCAGATTAAAAGTTTTGAGGCCTATAAAGAAGCGTATCAAAAAAGTATACAGGATCCGGAATCGTTCTGGGGAGAAATTGCATCGCATTTTACCTGGCGAAAAAAATGGGACAAAGTTTTGGAATGGAACTTTACCGAACCCCGTGTAGAATGGTTTAAAGGAGGAAAACTGAATATAACAGAAAACTGTCTTGATCGCCATCTTGAAACAAAATCTAATCATCCAGCTATTATCTGGGAGCCCAATGCACCTGATGAAAATAATCGTGTGCTTACTTATAGGAAGCTGCATGAAAAAGTTTGTCAGTTCGCCCATGTACTTAAAAATAACGGGGTAAAGAAAGGCGATCGGGTTTGTATTTATATGGGCATGATTCCTGAACTGGCCATAGCCGTATTAGCCTGCGCACGCATTGGCGCCATTCACTCAGTTGTATTTGGTGGATTTTCTGCTCAGAGTATTGCAGACAGGCTTGAAGATGCGCAAGCTACATTCATTGTTACCTGTGATGGCGCATACAGAGGAGCAAAAGATATTCCTTTAAAATCTGTGATTGACGATGCTCTTATCGGAAATAAAACTATTAAACGGGTAATTGTTGCTACAAGAACTCGAACACCTGTATCAATGATCAAAGGAAGGGATGTATGGTGGGAAGACGAGATGAAACAGGTGGAAGAAAAAGGGGTCACATTTATTGAAGCCGAAGAAATGGATGCAGAAGATCCGCTCTTTATTCTGTATACATCTGGATCTACAGGTAAACCCAAAGGTGTTGTGCATAGCGTTGGGGGGTATATGGTATATACCAACTATACTTTTGTAAATGTATTTCAATACCAGACCGGACAGGTTCATTTCTGCACGGCTGATATTGGTTGGATCACCGGACATAGCTATATCGTTTATGGCCCACTGAGTGCAGGTGCTACTTCTCTTTTATTTGAAGGGGTACCTACCTGGCCAGATGCAGGCCGATTCTGGGATATCGTAGATAAATATTGTGTCAATATATTGTACACAGCTCCCACAGCAATCCGCAGTCTGATGGGATTTGGCCTGGGCCCTTTACAAGGCAAAAATCTCTCTTCCTTGAAAGTATTGGGTACAGTAGGTGAACCCATTAACGAAGAAGCCTGGCATTGGTACGATGAACATGTTGGTAAAAGAAAATGTCCGATCGTAGATACCTGGTGGCAAACCGAAACCGGTGGATGCCTGATTTCAAATCTGGCGGGTATTACCCCTGCCAAACCAGGTTGGGCCACATTACCTATGCCAGGTCTGGAAATGGTATTGGTAGATGAAAACGGAAAAGAAGTGATCCAACAAGGCGACGAAACTATTTCTGGAAATTTATGTATTAAATCTCCATGGCCCTCTATTTTAAGAACTACCTACGGAGATCATGAAAGATGCAGAACCAATTATTTTGCCACTTATGAGAATATGTATTTTACCGGCGATGGCGCACTAAAAGACAAAGATGGCTTTTTCCGTATAACAGGCAGGGTCGATGATGTTTTAAATGTAAGTGGCCACCGCATTGGCACAGCAGAAGTTGAAAATGCCATTAATATGCATGCGGGTGTCGTTGAAAGTGCTGTAGTGGGCTATCCGCACGACATTAAGGGGCAAGGCATATATGCCTATATCATTTATCAAGGCTCACACGCACAGGATACACATGGTACCGGTGACCTTGTGAGGAGAGATATTCTGCAAACCGTAACACGGATCATAGGAGCTATCGCCAAACCGGATAAAATTCAGTTTGTAAGTGGCCTGCCTAAAACAAGAAGCGGTAAGATCATGCGTAGAATTTTACGGAAGATTGCAGAAGGTGAAACAGAAAATCTTGGCGATACCAGCACCCTGCTTGATCCAGGTGTAGTAGATGAGATCAAGAAAGGCAGATTATAACTCTACAGCATAACCTGGCAAAAAACACAGTCTGTCAGGCTATGTCCGATATACCATCAATCACGCATTAATAGTATATTTAAACAATGAAGAAGATTTTTTTTCTTTATTTGTTGACGCTGTTTTCTCTCAACAGCTATACCCAAAATCTAATCTGGTTCATCGAAAACGATAAGTTCGGATATGCCCATAAAACAACAGGCCGAACAGTTATCACTCCTCAATTTACATTTGCGGGCTATTTCAGTGAAGGCACTGCTGTAGCAGCTGTAGGCAATCATTTACTATCATCTAAATATGGTTTCATCAATGAAAAAGGAAAATGGCTCATCATACCACAATTCAATGCGGCCGGTAATTTTTCAGAAGCAAAAGCCAGGGTACAACAGAATGGGAAATGGGGTTATGTCAATAAAAAAGGGATTTTTATTATTCAGCCGCAGTTTGCACTTTGTTATGATTTCAAAGAAGGATTGGCACAGGCTTCCGTAAAAAATAATTTGTGGGGGCTGATAGACAGTACCGGAAAATTTATTGTGCAGCCAGAGTTTTATAGCATTACAGATGTATTTGCAGGCATTACATGTATACAAAAAAACATAACTGATAAATGGGAAATTCTGGATATCAAAAAGAAAACAAGTATCAAAACAAACTTCACACGCATGCATGCTTTTGCAGATAGTCTGGCACCTGCACGTGATACAAGTAATAAGTGGGGCTTTGTAAATACACATGGCAATTGGGTTATTCAACCCATTTTTACCAATGCCAGTTCATTCAGTGAAGGATTGGCTGCTGTTGAAAAAGAATACGGCTCATGGGGCTTTATTAATAAAAATGGAGAATGGGTGATACCAGCTCAGTTCGACCGACCAGGCTATTTCTTTAAGGGACTCGCATTACTGGAAAAAGGGTCAGATATCGTTTATGTTGACAAAGAAGGAAGTCTCGTTTTCAGTTTTAAGCGATGACCATTTTTAAAATTCACATCATAATACATGTTCTGATTTTCCCAGAAAATACAATATCAATGGCCCCAGAAATAAAATAATGATGATAACCACAGCTGGTATCATAACAAACAGATGAACCTGCTTTTGAATGATATTTTGTTTCAGTGCTTTAACAAGTAAAGCTATAAAGCAAAAGCATCCCACCCATGATAATATTGTTGCAGTAAAATAAAAGAAAAGAGGGCTTTTGTCTTGTTGTGAGATATCAAAACGGGGAAGTAAAAATAGCAACAATGCGTCTGCGGCCAGTAATAAAAAAACAGTGTGGAACGGTATATTCAACAACCTGATAAATAATCGCTTGTTTCGCATTAAAAAATAAACAGGTGTTACATGAAATATACAGCTCGTATTTCACGACTATTTACTTACACAAGATAATTGCAGAAGAAAGAAAAAAAAGCAGTTCGTGCTTACATATTCTTTTTACACTTTTACATATTTACGGGTTTCACTTCATTAAGTCCACCTTTTGACCATCCCATCCGGGGAAAAGTCCATTTGTATTTTTTAACTGAAGGTGCGAAGATGATACACTACTGAATACTGCTCGAAAATCTGTCGAAACCGGCAAATCCCTTCCATCTTCCAGATCGGCTTTCGCGAGTGATTTTATCTTATGATATACCTTACCGCCCTGAACATCATTACCCAAAACAAATAAACAACTAGCCCTACCATGATCGGTACCCCCTGTTCCATTCTGGTGAGCAGTGCGTCCAAATTCTGTCATAGTCATTACAGTAACCTCATCCTGATACTGCCCCATATCGGTCCAGAAAGCAGCAATACTATCACTAAAATCACGAAGGTTTCTTGCAAATGCACCATTTAGGGTTCCCTGGTTAAAATGTGTATCCCAGCCACCACTTTCAGCGAAAGCCACTTCCACACCTACATCCATTTTAATCAAAGTCGCAATCTGTTTCAACGAATTACCAAGAGGAGAATTTGGATAAACCGCACCATTGGCAGGCTGGTAATTTTTAATATCAGAAGATTTTAAAATCTTCATCGCTTCAAAACTCTCTTTACCTGTTTTATTCAATAACTGATTACTGGTCTGATCATATAAAGATTCAAATGATTTTGCCGCTATATTACCCGCCATTGGGTTTCCCTGCATTTGAATAGCAAAATCCTGCAGGTTACTGATGGCCAATGCTTCATGATCACCATAGAGGCTTCGGGGCAAAGCACTGGTAAGACTGACAGCACTAAATGGTGTGGCTTCATGACCACTTAATCCCACAGCTCTGTTAAGCCATCCGCTATTGGTTCCTTTGTTAAAAGGTGTGCCGCTTTCCATATAATCCTGTGCATCAAAATGGCTTCGGGTTGTATTCGGGCTGCCTACACCATGCACAACGGCCATTCTGCCTTCTTTAAAAAAGGAGGATAAACTATTCAATGCAGGATGTAAACCAAACTGACCATCAATATCCATCAGACCACCCTGTGTTTGTAAGGGGCTCATATATAAAGTTGGTCTGAGTGTTTTCAAATTAGGATCTGCAAATGGACTTACTGCCATTAAACCATCCATGGCACCTCTTTGAAAGATGCATACCAAAACCTTATTCTTTTTATAAGGATGTAGTATCTTCCTGTTATTAGCAGCACGTGCAATAAAATTAGGTACACCACCAAAGCCAGCTGCAAAAAGTGCAAGCGCACCAGACTTCATAAATGCTCTTCTGTGAATCATATAATTTTTTTAACTGTTAGTGTTAAGAATTGAACTACAGACTACCCATTGTAATAGCAGTGATTGTTAACAGATGCACCATGTATTATTTTCTCTGAAACTCCGGAGAACCAATAATAATACCTACTACCTGTGCTACTGTTGCCATGGCATTATTCACCTGTAACTTATTATCTTCCTTGTTTCTTACTCCTTGTCTTCTTGATCCCCGCTCTTCTATTTCATCATCTGTCATTTCTGTTTTTACCTTAGCTGCTGCTTCACTGATTTTTTGTTCTACCTGCGTATCTCTTATCATCGCAGTGAGGCGCTTTATATTTTCTTCCTGGTTCCTTTCCGGAAGCAGCAGTTTACTGTAAATACGTAAAGCATCATCTGCGCTCTCAGGCTCATGGTTATCATTTAAAGCGAGCAAATTCATCCTGATACCAGGTATTTTTTGTGTTGCAAGCGCGAGACCAAAATTCATCCTGTTTAGCAGTGAGCCACTGTTGATCCAGAAATTGCCACGATCCGGAAAACCTGTAGGTGCCTGATAGTAATAAAACCGCTGTCCCATTTTAGTACACCAGTTATAAATCTGGTAAGGCTGCATGACCTGTGCTTTGGTGGCACGAACAGCACTGATAGCAAATTCAAAAGGAGATTTTACCTTTTCTCTGAGTGCATTTTTAGACCAGAAATCAGGATGATTAACAATGGTAATCATCATGGCTTTGATATTGCCACCTGTTTCCTGAAAAGTTTTTGTGAGTGCTTTAATGATGGCTTCTGAAGGTTCATCCGACACAAAACGTTTGGCAATTTTTGTGGCAATAAATTTTGCAGTGGATGCATGATCAGCCAGCATTTCTAATACCTGTACGCCTTCCCGGTATCCATCTTTACCACTGAGTTGTTTTCCTAAAATAAGTTTGGGGCTTTCATCATGTTTATCGCCTCGGAAAAGAAAATCTCCCTCTACTAACAATCCTCTTCTTTCAAGTTGCGTTTGATTCAGGTTTTCCACCAACTGTCTGGCAGGACCTTCTTTGTACAAAGGCTTTACACTCCAGCCTGTTAATGCACGAGCCAGTTCGGTAACATCTTTTTGCGTATATCCACCATCAACACCCAGCGTATGCAACTCCATTACTTCGCGGGCATAGTTTTCATTCAGTCCCTGTGTTCTGCGTGCATTAACTGCCTGCTGTACCAATGCGGCTCCGGGCATAGAACTATCTGTCAATTTTGCTTCTACTCTTTCACGTGCGGCGCGTAACAGTGCATTGTTCTGTTGCCTGCGCGATCTTTCATTATCATTGCTCACACTTAATGCATTATCCAGGTATTCCAACATGGCCGGATGTTTAGCCGTTGCCAGCAACATGTCTTTAAAATTACCCAATACATAAGGCCTGATGGCATCTCGCTCATAAGTGAGTACATATTGCTGGCTTTGACCCTTGGTGAGAGATACATTAAAATGATTGAACCAGAAATCAGTAAGTACTTCTTTCAACTGGTTATTACTGTAGGCTGCGCGTAGTACTTTTTGATTGATCAACTGGCGATGTAATTCCTGAATGGGTTTAAATCCTTCCTTTTCCTGAATCAGCCTTAATTGTTCACGGTATTTTTGTCTGTCAGCATTACTGATAGAGTCGGCAGGTATGAGTTTATTTCTGACAGCAACCCTGATAACCTGCGCAGGCGTGAGATAAGTATTTACAATTTGCTCATTACTGAGCGTAAGTGATTCAAAGGTTTGTAAACGACGATCCAATAATGTATCTGGCATATCTGCGTCCAGTTGTTGCAGCACCCATTTATCAAGTCCGAGTTTTACAACTTGAGCTACCTGTCCGGGCTGTATACCATAACTAAACCTGTTCAATAAATGTGCGGCTGCCTGTTCCTGCGTGAGACCTGCTTTTTTATACGGCATTTTTATTTCGGGCAACCCTGCTTTATTATTGGTAAAAGCAGCTCCGATAATAAACAGCATGCCAACTGTAAAAATTTTGAATACCTGCTTCAAGGACATCGGTTTTAGTTTTGTATAGGACATTCCATGGAATAAAAGGTTTAATAGACCCGGTCTGAATTTATTGCCAAAAGAATGCCATATTTTATAGAACCGATCAGGCTACTATTGATAATATGCAAAAAAAGAGCGCCTGAACGAGGCGCTCTTTTTTTGCATATTACTCAGCTTTCTTCATAGCCACCCGATATAATATCAACCCCATCAACGCAAAGAATAAAGTTCCCAACAGGAAGTATCCATTTTCAGATAGCGACGATACCAATCCATGTTCCATACTGATATTCTTCAGGAACTCTTCTCCCCCGGAAGTACCTGTAATGAAAGCAATTACTACACCCGCCACAGCACCTCCTGCAACCAGACCGGTCGCAAACAGGCTACCCTTACTCAATTCTTCTTCCTCCGCACTCACTTCCTTCTTGTCTTTTTTCTGTTTACCTTCTACAATACCACGGATGGCACCACCTATAAAGATCGGCAAAGTAGTAGCCAGGGGCAGGTAAACACCAATGGCAAAACTCAGGGATTTGATACCACAAAGTTCCATAACAACTGCCAGGAACATCCCAACAATTACATATTGCCAGTCGAGGTTTTGTGAAAGAATACCTTTAATCAAGGTAGCCATTAAGGTCGCTTGCGGAGCCGGATATTTTTCGGTACCAATCGCATGCTGTATTCCCTGCTGCACCATTTCAGTGGTAGGTTTATCCAAAAACTTCACAGTGATACCGATAACAATAGAAGAAACGATAGCACCCACAAATAAAGCTATCTGTTGGTTACGCGGTGTGGCGCCTACTATATAACCACTCTTTAAGTCCTGCGATGTGGCACCGGCATTAGCCGCAGCAATACAAATCATACCACCAACTACCAATACCAGTGGTTCATAGGCCTGACCCGACCATCCAAGGCTCAGGAAAATTAAACTCGTACCCATTACTGTCGCAATCGTCATACCACTGATGGGGTTATTCGAAGAACCGATCAACCCCACAATGCGTGAGGATACCGTAACAAACAAAGCACCAAATAAAACAACCAGAATACCAATCAGTATTTTCTGCAGGAACCCGTCGCCAGGTAAACTTGGGATCACAGATATAATGGCAATAAGTGCCAGACTTCCCAGTCCCACAATTTTCAGGCTCAGGTCCTTATCTGTTCTGGAAACGTTGGTATGGGTATCACCTGAACCGCCACGTAAAGAAGCCATGCTGCCTTTTACCGATTTAACAATGGTAGGTAAAGTCTTAATCAGTGTAATAATACCTCCTGCTGCAACCGTACCGGCACCCACCTGACGTACATATGCATAATAGATAGCCGCAGAATAATCGGCAAAAGTATGTGTAACAGGATCCCATCCACCTTTACCACCAGGTTTGGCAATATCTGCCAGATAACCCAGCTTGGCCAGTTGAACAGCAATAGCATCGGCTGGAACCAACGTGGATAGTAAGGGTATAAATACCAGCCAACTTAATACACTACCAGCAACCAGTACACCTGCAATTCGTGGACCTATAATATAACCAACCCCCAGGTACTCTGGTGTAATTTCACCACTTACTTTGGCTGAGGGAAAAAATTTATTGATTTGTTTGGTTGCATAAAAAGGAGTTTCGGCAATTACATGCATTACTTTCTGCAGGAGTGCATACACAAATGCTACACCCAGACCCCAGAAGGCGGTTTTGGCAAAATCACCTCCCCGCTCACCTGCTTTTAATACATCGCCACAGGCTGTTCCTTCAGGATAGGGTAAGTTATCATGCTCATTTACAATCAATGCTTTTCTCAGGGGCACCATTAATA
Organism: Sediminibacterium goheungense; assembly: GCF_004361915.1. Classification (GTDB taxonomy): domain Bacteria; phylum Bacteroidota; class Bacteroidia; order Chitinophagales; family Chitinophagaceae; genus Sediminibacterium; species Sediminibacterium goheungense. The sequence goes on from NZ_SNWP01000010.1 coordinate 1,138,914, forward strand.
AGGTACCCAATAATCCACCCACAATGGCCAGTATCAGAATAGTGAGGTAATTAAAATATTCAGCACTCGATGGCGAAGAAAGAAACAGAAAGCCAGGTAAAGTAAAAGCAACACCAGCGGCTATACTTTCACCTGCAGAACCTGTTGTCTGTATAATATTATTTTCAAGAATGGTTGTTTTCAAAAATTTACGGCCCAGTGTAATGGCAATAACCGCAATAGGAATAGAGGCAGAAACGGTTAATCCTGCTTTCAGCGCCAGATAAACAGTGGCAGCGCCAAAGATTACACCAAAAAGGCTACCTACCAGAATCGATTTCACGGTAAGCTCTTTCATATTTGTTTCGGGGGAAACAAAGGGTTTAAATGTTTTTTGAGGTTGAGACATGAGTTGGTTTTTAGATGAAGCAAGCAATTTTTTCGGCGAACAAATAAAGGTTTACCGATAGTTTCCGATACTTTTAAATTTCAAAATACGATTTATGTCTGATATACAAAATGAATCCGGTAAAAGCAAAATGCCCAAATCGGTTCCTTACATCATTGGCAGTGAAATTGCAGAAAGATTCAGTTTTTATGGTTTACGTTCTATCATGGTCACCTTCATGGCCGTAACATTTTTCAATCCAACCCTCAATCCGGCGCTTACGGCTGAAGCTGATGCAAAAGCCAATGAAATGTCGCACCTCTTTGTTACACTGGCTTATTTTATGCCAATGGTAGGTGCTATCATGGCCGACTGGTTTTTTGGTAAATACCGGGTTATCTTAACGGTTTCCATTCTGTATACCATTGGGCACCTGATACTCGCTGTTTCCGGCGAAAGCTATACTCTGTTCAGTACCGGACTCATTGTGATCGCCTGTTGTGCAGGTGGTATTAAATCATGTGTATCTGCCAATGTAGGCGATCAGTTCAATAAATCTAATGAACACCTGCTTTCAAAAGCCTATGGCTGGTTCTATATGAGTATTAATCTGGGTGGAACACTTGCGCCCCTGTTTATTCCCCTGCTAAAAAAATATTATGGCCCCGAAATCGCTTTTGGCGTGCCTGGTATTTTAATGGCACTGGCTACCATTATATTCTGGCTCGGGAGAAAAAAATATGTACGTGTACCGCCGGCAGGTATTAAAAAAGAAAACTTTTTCTCCATTTCTCTCTACGCTTTACAAAAGCTGTTTAGCCGGAAACCCGGACAAAAAGTTTGGGAAGCCGTAAGTGAAAAATATTCAGCAACTTCTATTGATGGTATTCAAGCAGTATATCGCGTACTGGCCGTATTTGCTTTTACACCTATTTTCTGGGCTCTTTGGGATCAGAACCTGTCTGAATGGGTTTTACAGGCTACCAGATTAGACCTCAACCTGACCAGTAGTTTTTCCATTTTGCCTGAACAGATCAATTTTATCAACCCGCTGTTTTTAGTATTGCTGATTCCTGTTTTTAACTCCTTCCTTTTCCCTTATCTCGAGAAAAAAGGTATAAAAGTAACACCACTGCGTAAAATTGGTGCCGGACTGGTTATCATTGGTCTCTCCTTTACCATTATTGCCTTGCTGCAAGAAGCCATAGATGCTGGTGGTAAACCTTCTGTATGGTGGCAGATACTGGCCTATATATTGTTGGCCGCCTCTGAAATTCTTGTCTCAGTTACCTGTCTGGAATACGCCTATACCCATTCTCCCAAGTCGATGAAAAGCACTATGAGTGCCCTTTATCTGCTGGGTATTTCAGCCGGAAACCTGTTGGTGGGGCTTATCAACGGGAATATTGTAGACAAAGGCTTTTTCAGTCAGTTTACAGGTGCCAAATACTACTGGTTATTCCTGGCCATACTGGCTGCCTCCTTTATTTTGTTTCTTCTCGTAGCCAAACGCTTACCTGAAAAGCGTTATGTGGGTAATGAAGAGGCAGAAAACTGATAGCAGGCGTGCGTAGGATATGAACAAAAAAAATACCCTGCGCACGCTTAAAATCCTTCTTACGACCTACTTTCGCCACCTGAATCTCTCCTACTATGAATATTCTTCTTCTCGGATCTGGTGGCCGCGAACATGCGCTGGCATGGAAAATGACACAAAGCCATCATTGTGATGCCTTATTTATTGCACCAGGCAATGCCGGAACCAGTGAATTCGGAACCAACCTACCTATTTCCATTACTGATTTCGACGCTATTAAAAACGCGTGCATTGAACATAAAATAGATATGCTGGTGGTGGGTCCAGAAGAGCCTCTGGTAAAAGGTATCTATGATTTTTTTGAAGCCCATCCGCTCTTACAAAAAATACTGGTGGTGGGTCCGTCTGCAAAAGCAGCACAACTGGAAGGAAGCAAGGCCTTTAGTAAAAAATTTATGCAGCGTCACAATATTCCTACTGCTGCATATGCGGAATTCACTGCCGATAATTTCGAAGAAGGGAAAAAATACATTTCGCAGCATAGTTTACCGGTGGTTTTAAAAGCCGACGGACTGGCTGCAGGAAAAGGCGTAGTAATAGCAGCATCACATGAGGAAGCAATCAAAACTTTTGAGGAAATGATTCTTCACAAACAATTTGGTGATGCGAGCAGTAAGGTGGTGATTGAAGAATTTTTGAAGGGTATTGAAGTAAGTGTATTTGTATTAACCAATGGCGCAGACTATCAGATCATTGGCCATGCCAAAGATTATAAGAGAATTGGCGAAGGCGATACCGGTTTAAACACAGGTGGCATGGGCTGTGTAAGCCCTGTGCCTTTTATGGACGAACTTTTTATGCGTAAGGTTGAAGAACGCATTATTGCACCCACGGTTAAGGGTTTGGAAAAAGAAGAACTCATCTATCACGGTTTCATATTCTTTGGTCTGATGAATGTAAATGGCAACCCTCTTGTAATTGAATACAATTGCAGAATGGGTGATCCGGAAACAGAAGTAGTGATGCCACGTTTGCAAACAGACCTCGTGGCACTATTTGCAGCAATGGATAACGGAACACTGGCAGATGCCAACATATCCTATGATGAAAGATACTGTGCAACTGTAATGGCTGTTAGTGGTGGCTATCCGGGTGATTATGAAAAAAACAAAATCATTCATGGACTTGGGCCTAATAACGAAAAAGAAGTACTGGTATTTCATGCGGGAACCAAACAGGATGAAAACAAAGTCTTAACAAATGGTGGCAGGGTTTTGGCAGTAAGCGCTTACGGAAAAAATATTACAGATGCAGTAACCAGGTCAAAAAATAAACTCAGAGAAATTTCGTTTGAAGGAATGTATTTCAGAAAAGATATCGGGTATGAGTTTGATGAGGTAACTGATAGCTTATAGTTCATAGATTGATGTGCTTTCAAATAAAGCAATTCCTACTATTCACCATCAGCCATCAGCCATTTGCAAATCTTTTTGGAACCCTTGAAAAATCAGTATTTTAGACTTTGTTATTTCCAGTAATTTCAACCACCTTTGCATTCATTGATCAAGAAATAAAGCATTTTTAATATACAATGGGATTATTCAACTTTTTTACGCAGGAAATAGCCATGGATCTGGGCACCGCCAATACCCTGATTATCCATAATGATGAAGTAGTGGTAAATGAGCCTTCGATTGTGGCCCTGAACCGTAACAATATGAAAGAAGTGCTGGCAGTGGGGAAAAAAGCCCTCATGATGCACGAAAAAACCCATGAAAGTATCCGAACCGTTCGCCCGCTTAAAGACGGAGTTATTGCCGACTTTAACGCTGCCGAGCTGATGATCAGGGAGTTAATCAAGATGATTTACCCCAAAAAGCCTTTATTTCCGCCCAGCTGGAGAATGGTTATCTGCATTCCGTCTTCTATTACCGAGGTGGAGAAGCGTGCCGTTCGTGATAGTGCCGAACAGGCCGGAGCCAAGGAAGTGTATATGATCCACGAACCCATGGCCGCCGCACTGGGTATTGGCATTGACGTGGAAGAGCCTGTTGGTAACATGATCATAGACATCGGAGGTGGTACTACCGGTATTACGGTGATTGCACTGGCCGGTATTGTATGCGACCAGAGCATACGTGTAGCGGGTGATGAATTTACAGCTGATATTATGGAGGCTTTACGCCGTTACCATAGTTTATTGATAGGTGAACGTACTGCAGAACAGATTAAAATCAATGTAGGCGCCGCCATGAAAGACCTTGATAACCCACCAGATGATATGCCTGTAAACGGACGTGATCTTGTAACGGGTATTCCCAAACAAATCATGGTGAGTTATCAGGAAATTGCAGAAGCACTCGATAAAAGCATCTTCAAAATAGAAGAAGCCATACTCAAAGCGCTGGAAACCACACCACCTGAACTGGCAGCCGATATTTACCGCAGAGGCCTGTATCTCACCGGCGGTGGTGCCCTTTTGCGTGGTCTGGATAAACGCTTAAGTGCTAAAATTAAATTACCCGTACATGTAGCAGATGATCCGCTGAAAAGTGTGGTTCGTGGTACAGGACTGGCATTAAAAAACTACCAGCGTTTTCCATTCATCATGCGATAAGTAAGATTTCAAGCACGGCCTTAGTGGTCAGTGCTGTTTTTTGATCGCTAATAGATTCTCAGGTTGAAAAATATCTTTTTTTTCATACGGCGTTATTTCACTTTTCTGAGCTTTTTGCTCTTGCAGGTAGTTGCCATCATATTACTGACCCGTTCCAGCACAACACATGAGGTCTTTTTTTCCGATGCTACCAGCGAACTTACCGGTAACCTGAATAAACGCTACAGCAACCTTCGCAGCTATTTTAGCCTGGGAGAAACCAACAGACAGCTCGCAGAAGAGAATACCCGCTTAAAAAACCTGCTGGCATCCAACAATATTGCGCCCGACAGTTCCCGGATCAACTATACAGATACCACCGTAAGAGATTCATCGGGCCGTTACCGAAAATTCACCTGGCTGCCTGCCCGCGTAATAGGTAATACCGTAACCCTGCAAACCAATTTCCTTACCCTGGAAAGAGGCAGTAACCAGGGAGTGAAAAAAGGTATGGCAGTAGTGGGGCCGCAGGGTATAGTAGGTGTAGTGGTAGAGATAAGCCCGAATATCAGTAAAGTCATGAGTCTTTTACACCGCAACAGCCGTGTAAGTGCCATGCTTAAAAAAGATAATAATGCTGGTAGCATTGAGTGGGATGGTAACGACCCCTCTATTCTCATATTACGCAATGTTTCAAAAAGCGCAAAAGTTGTGAAAGGCGATACCGTGGTAACCAGCACTTATTCAGCTAATTTCCCATCTAATTTGATGGTAGGAACCGTTTCATCAATAGTAGCAGACCCCTCCAGTAATTTTTACACCCTGAAAATTAAAACAGCCACCAACTTCTTTACGGTTCAGTATGTATACCTGGTGGAAAATACCCGCTATACCGAACAGGTTCAACTGGAAAATACACCCATGACCAATCAATGAGCAGCTTAGTAAAAAATATTATCCGTTTTATTCTGTTTATCCTGTTACAGGTATTCATACTCAATGAAGTACCACCCTTGCATCGTTTCATCGTTCCCTATATCTATTTCCTGTATATACTATGGCTGCCTTTTACCATTAACCGGATTGCTCTCATGCTGATTGCTTTTGCATTTGGGCTGAGTCTTGATTTCTTTTCAGGCACCACCGGTCTGCACGCCGCCCCCTGTGTACTTATTGCCTACATACGACCATTCCTGCTCAACCTGATTTTACCACAGGAAACCATAGAACAGAGCTATTCCGAACCTGGCAGCAAAAGCATGGGCTGGGCTCCTTATAGTTTATATGTTGGCCTGCTGACTTTTATACACCATTTCTACCTCGTACTGATTGAATGGTTAACTTTTGGCGACTTTCTTTATTTCCTTGGCAAAGTGCTTGGTACCACTGCCGTCAGCCTTCTTATGATCTTTCTGGCAGAGCTACTTTTCCTGCGAAAGGGAAAGTATCGGACGAATGCAGCTTGAACGTGAATGGTCAATGGTCAATGGTGAATAGAAGAGATATCGGTAAGCGCCTTTTCCCTCTATTCATTAGCCCGTATAAAATCATATACCTATTCCTCATTCACAATTCACAATTGACCATTCACCAAAACAATCGCCGGGTGCAAAATATTTTCACAACAATTTTTCCTGTTTTTTTTCGTTTGATCCATTACAAAGCACCAATTTTGTAGTACACTTTCTCTTTACGTTTATTCCCAAAGAAATATGCCTGTCTTCAACCAGAGCCGAAGCCGTGTGATACAGTTTATTTTTGCAGGTGTTTTCATCGCCATTACCGGGCAGTTGATCAACCTGCAGTTGTTTTCCAGCAAATACAAACTGGCCGCTGACAACAATGCTTTCTACCGGAAAGTAATTTATCCCGACCGTGGCATCATCTTCGACCGAAAAAAAAGAGGCATACTTGAAAATACCATCAGTTATGATCTGGTTGTAATTCCATCCGAAGCCCGGGGTACAGATACCGCCACACTTTGCCGTTTGCTGAATATTGATACGGCCGTTTATAAAAAGAGAATACGTGATCTCATCTTCAAAAATACAAGTGTAAAACCCAGTGTGTTTGAGGCACTTCTTACACCTGAAATGTTCGCCAAACTCAATGAGAACATGTACCGCTTCCCGGGTTTTTCACTGAATGAAAGATCGGTGCGCACTTATCCTTACAATGTGGGTGCTGCCATACTGGGTTATATGGCTGAAGTAGATACAGGTTTTCTCCGCAGACATAAAGATGAAGGCTATGAAATGGGCGATTATTTCGGTAGCACGGGTTTGGAAAGCACGTATGAAAAAGTACTCATGGGTCAGCGCGGTATCAAACGCTTTATCCGCGATAATAAAGGTCGTTTACAGGGATCCTGGGAAAATGGTGCTTATGATACGGCTGCTGTAGCAGGTAGCAACCTGTATTCCAGTATAGATGTAGAGTTACAGCAACTGGGTGAGAAGTTGATGGAAAACAAAGTAGGTAGTATTGTTGCCATCGACCCTAAAACCGGGGGCATACTTTGTATGGTGAGTGCACCTACCTACAACCCCAACTACCTCACTGGTAACCAGCGAAAAAAACACCTGGTTGAAATGATGTATTTCGACCCTCGCCTCCCCTTATTAAATAGAACATTGGGAACATTCTATTCACCAGGCTCTACATTTAAAACCATGGTGGGCATTATTGGCATGAATGAAGGAGTTATAGATGATCAATTTTCAGTAAGCTGCGGAGGTGCTTATTATGGTTGCGGAAGACCGATGGGCTGCCATGCGAAAGGAACTTTTACCCTGAAACCCGCCATCTCAAAATCCTGTAACAGCTATTTTGCTGCCACTTTTAGAAGAATACTGGATAACGGGAAGTATCCCAACAGAGATAGTGCACTGAGTGCATTTAACCAATATGCGTATTCATTCGGACTAGGTAAAAGACTCGGCGTTGACCTGCCTTCCGAAAAAATAGGTAATATACCTACGCCAAAATATTATCGAAGTATCTTTGGAAAGAACTGGCAGTCTTGTAACATTATTTCAAATAGCATTGGCCAGGGTGAGATAGCTACTTCTCTTACACAACTGGCTAATGTGATGGCGATTATCGCCAATAAAGGTTGGTATTATACACCCCATCTGATCGATTCCATTGAAGGTGGTGATGAATATGGTTTATTGGATAAGTATAGGATAAAACACAAAACCAGAGAGATTCCGGAATATGTATGGGAAGAAGTGCATGAAGGTATGCAAGGTACAATGGAATTTGGTACCGGTTTTTATGCAAAAGTACCCGGCATCAATGTGTGTGGTAAAACAGGTACTGTTGAAAATGCTTATCGCGGTCAAAAATTGAAAGATCATGCCTTCTTCGGAGCTTTTGCCCCTCGTGAAAACCCTCGTATTGCAATAGCCGTTATGTGCGAAAATGCGGGCTTTGGAGCTACTTCGGCAGCGCCAATTGCCAGTTTACTGATTGAGAAATACCTCAAAGATTCTATTACAGGTAATGACCGGAAAGCAAAAGTAGAACAGCTCGCCAATATGAACCTGATTCCGCCACAGATGAAAAAGCAGATGGCACAGCGTGATTCTTTGAGAAGTGCCCAACAATTGGCCGCCGCCAAAAAAGCTGCACGCGACACTTCGGGCGTAACAGAAGCCCCGGAAGAAACAGAGTCGGATAGCGCCACAATACCGGGCAAACAGCAGCCTATGAAAAAGGGTACCAAAAAAGACACCATCACAAAAGTGGCACTGTTACCGGAAGAAAAACGTAAAACCAATAGTAAAAGAAAAACAACGGCCTGAGTTGTATGAATAAAAGAAACCATCAAATAGCCACCCAGGGTGTTGACTATCTCGTTATCTGGTTATATGCCATACTGGTAGCTATTGGCATACTCTGTATTTTTATGGTGGAGTACAGACCCGGAGCAGACTGGTTCACTACTTTTCTTAATGGAAAGACCAACTATAGCAAACAACTCATTTTCGCTGGTGTTTGTGCTATAGCTGCCACTTTTATTCTCCTCACAGACAGTAAGCTCTTTACGGCATTTGCCAATCTGTTTTACCTTTTCGGTATACTGCTTATGCTGGCTACTTTCGTCATTGGTAAAAACATCAATGGCTCCCGAAGCTGGATACCATTAGTGGGTGGATTTAACCTGCAACCAGCTGAACTGTGTAAAATATTTGCGGCGCTGGCGCTCGCCAAGTTTTTATCGAGGCAGGAAGTAGATTTCACCAAAATCCGTTCACAACTCATTGCAGGTGCCATCACACTATCACCCGCTGTGCTTTCCATCCTGCAACATGAATTAGGCCTGGCACTCGTGTATACCAGCTTCCTCATTGCTATGTACCGTGAAGGCTTGCCCGCACAGATACTTATTATTGGTTCCTCATTTGGTGTACTCGTAATTGCCACTTTAATCCTTGAACCCAATATACTTGCCATTATTCTTACCGTAATAGCAGCACTGGTTATCTTCCTTTTACGCAAACAAATTAAAAAGAAGAAAAAACTACTCACGGTTATCATCACCATTTGGTTGATCTGTGTAGGTGTGCAACGTTTTGTTGTACCCTATATTTTCAATAACGTACTCGAATGTTACCAGAGTACCCGTATCTACAGCATGGTTGGTAAAGAATACAACTGCGCAGATAATAAAAAGGCTCAGGATAAAAGCAATACCAATAAACCCGTTAGAAAACCGGATGATTATAATGTACGCCAAAGTAAAATTGCGATCGGTTCCGGTGGCTTTTTCGGACGCGGCTTTTTAAAAGGTACCCAGACAAGAGGTAAATATGTTCCGGAACAACACACTGATTTCATTTTCACTTCTCTGGGTGAAGCTTTTGGTTTTGTGGGTTGCTTTATCTTCCTGCTTATTTATCTTTTCCTTTTGTACCGGATTGTACGGATTGCAGAACGGCAAAGAAGTACTTTCAGCAGGGTATATGCATATAGTGTGGTAAGTATTCTGTTTTTCCATATTGCTGTGAACGTGAGTATGACTATTGGTTTATTTCCGATTGTAGGTATTCCATTACCCCTGATCAGCTATGGCGGCTCATCTTTACTTACCTTTACCGTACTGATCTTTATCATGCTGAGGCTTGATGCAGACAGACAAATGGTTTTAAGATAAAGAAAAGGCATGCAGATCATTCCACTTTCAGAAGGCAGTTTTACCATTGACAAAACCAAAGTATTTGTTCCTTTCGACACAGAAAAAGAGGAACTCAACAATCGACCCATCGGTAGCCTGCTGGTAGAAATACAACCCTTTTTAGTGATCACAGAAAAAGATGTGATATTGCTCGATACCGGGCTTGGCTACAATGAAGCAGACGGTACCCCTCAGTTATATAAAAACCTGCAAAGAGCAGGCATTAACCCGGCTCAGGTTACCAAGGTATTAATGAGTCATCTGCACAAAGACCATGCAGGCGGTGTAACCATTGATAATGTGCAAACACAGGAACGTTTTATCAGTTTCCCATATGCGACTTATTATGTACAGCAGAGAGAAATGGAATTTGCCCTGGGTATTGGCTCTGCCTCTTATATTCCGGAAGATTTTCGTTTACTGGAAGAATTCAGTCGTGTTGTATGGCTTACAGAAGAGGAAGGAGTGATTGACGGTTATATCCGTTACCAACTCACCGGCGCCCACAGTAAATATCACCAGGTTTTCTGGATTGAAGAAAACGGACAAACTGCTTTCTTTGGTGGAGATGACGCACCTCAACTGCAACAGATGAAAAGCCGCTTTGTGGCCAAATACGATTATGACGGAAAAAAATGTATGGAACTACGTAAGCAATGGTGGGAAGAAGGGCAACAGAAAGGCTGGACCTTCTTATTCTATCATGATATACAGTCGCCCGTTTGGGGACCACTCAAATCATAATTACTGATCGGTTATTTTCTGTTCCCGTACTTTTTTACGCTGCTCCATTCTTTGCTGTAGTTCTTTTCGCACAACATTCATAAACTCACGCTCAGCCATCAGCGCTTTATTAACACGCTCATCGGTAACCAGAATTTTTTTCAGATCTGTTTTATACTTTTTACGGATATTCAGCACCGCTTCTTCAAAGGCTAGAATATCATCTTTATTATCACCTCTTGCTTTCCTTATATCGGCTGTATAACTATTATACAGTGGCCAGAATTTTTCGGCTTCTTCCGTAGTAAGAGAAAGATGCTTCGTGAAATAAGCCACTTTTAATACTTCAATATTCTTGCGTTCCCCCATCATTTTACGCTGGGGTTCCTGTGCCATCAAAGAAGACAGCGCGAATACTGTAATAAAAAACAGGATTATTTTTTTCATGATTCACTATTTGTATCAGCCTTAGCTTCTCCTGAAACTTCGGTAGATTCATCTAAATATTGTTTCAATTCATCATCACTACTCATCTCAATATGTTCATCTACTTCGGGTAATGCTTCAATACCATATACATCACGGTCACCTGTATTAATCACCATCTTTTCCGAAGTGGCAAGATAAGTATTCAGCTCCTCTTCGCTTAATCGGGATATTTCATGAGAAACATCCAGCTGGGCATAATTGATATTGGCACTATTATTTTCTGACCGGCTATTGTACATAAAAGCTGTAACAACTATTACACCGGTTGCAACCGCTGCGGCAGCATATTGCATCCATTTGTTTTTCTTCCGAACCGGCATCTGAATAACCGGTATGGCTGCCTCGGCTGCCTTTTCCATAATACCTTCCATTTGAAACTGGGGCAGGCTTATGGATGTATAGGGCATTTGTTTAGATATGGTATTTAATAAAGGCGCAATCTCTTCCAGTTCATTGGCAACCGCCTGTTTGTGTATAGCAGCCATGATACGGTCAGATAGCTGATTAAAATAACCAGCAGGTACCTGGTACCCCCGGCTTTTCTCAACCATTAACCCGACAACTGATTGCTCCAGCAATTTTCCGGTGATACCCTCAAAATAACCAAAAGGCAGGCTGTAAGGCATATGATAAGGCCATAAAGACATAGACGGATCTATCTGTGCTAATTCTGCTGTTATTTCTTCTCTCTGACTCATTGTTTTATTGGATACTTCTGCGAATGCAAAGTTTAATTTTCACGGATAAAAGCCTCTATTTTCTTTGCTGCATGATGATAACTGGCCTTTAATGCCCCCTCACTGGTATCAAGAATACGACTCATTTCCTCATATGGCATTTCATCATAATAACGAAGGTTAAACACCGCCCGCTGCTTTTCCGGCAATTGCTGGATGGCCAGTTGCAGCTTCCATTCCAACCTGTTACCATCAAAATTACTATCTGCTTTTACTTTATTAGTCAAACCTTCCCCTACCTCATCCATGCTAACAGAAGCCCTTCTTTTCTGCTGTTCCAGAAAACTCAGGCACTCATTGGTAGCAATCCGGTACATCCAGGTGTATAAACGACTATCCTCCCTGAAATTCTCCAATCCCTTCCATACTTTAATAAACATATTCTGCAACACATCGTTCGCATCATCATGGTCCACTACCATCCGCCGAATATGCCAGTATAGTTTCTCCTGGTACTTCTTTATAATCGCAGTAAAACCCTGCTCTTTGGTGGGAGGCTTGCGAAATTGATCCAATAAAACCTGATCGTCTAAGTGCATGCAGGATTGATTTATTCGAATATACAATGCAATGGCTGTTGGACTCAATTCTGTGAAAAAAGTTTAATCATTACTAACTAACGATTATTATTTTATAATTAATATGCCGTTAGCTAAAAATGACGTTTTCGTTAGTTTTATTCCGGAAAAAATTGTATCTTTAAGAATACCTATGTCTTCCAGTTACTATATCAATCAATTCAGGCGTAATGTAACAGATAAGTACACCATCTATAACAGCCTGTTTGCAGCATTACCTTTTTCAGGAATCGCCAATGTTGGTGCATTATTACCGATTCTTTCCCAGGCATGTCAGGATGAGTATAAAGCTGGAAAGAATCCGGTTCAGATCATCAACGATTTCTTCCGGCAGCATACAGAAGTTCGTACAGAAAGAGACAAACTGGATCGCCTGTTCAAATTTGTACAATACATCGAAAGGCAGGTGGTGTTATTTGATGCCATAGAAGATGCTGCTTTCGATACGGTAAACAATATTCAGGGATCAGGTAGTTTAAAAGCTTTGTACAATGAAGCTGTTTTTGCCGGTAAAACGCAGGCGCTGAAAAATAAACTGAAGAAATTCAGGATACGGGTAGTACTCACAGCCCACCCCACACAGTTTTATCCGGGTAGTGTATTGGGCATTATTCATGATATGAGTGAATCGATTGCCAGAAACGACTTTCATACCATCAATGAATATATCCAACAATTGGGCATCACTCCCTTCTTCAATAAAAAACAACCCACTCCTTACGACGAGGCATTGAACCTCATGTGGTACCTGGAAAATATACTTTACCACTCCATTGGCAATATCTATAACAGCATTGAACGAGATATTTTTGACCACCAATATGATAGTGACAACCCCTTTATTGAACTGGGATTTTGGCCTGGAGGCGATAGGGATGGTAACCCCTTTGTTAACGCTGCCACTACCATTAAAGTAGCCGAAGCACTAAGAAGTGCCATTACCGTTTGCTATTACCGCGACATCAGAAAATTAAAGCGCCGGCTAAGTTTCGCAGGTGTAGATATTCTTATACAGGAACTCGAAGCTATATTGTATGAAAATGTATTTCGACCTACCGAACAAAACAGGGTACATCTGACTGATTTACAATCAAGACTGATTCAGATACGTGACCTGGTAAAAGAGAAGCACCATTCCTTATTTTTACAAAGACTCAACAGCCTCATTCATAAAGTAAAAATTTTCGGAACCCATTTCGCCACTATTGATATCAGGCAAGATAGCCGTATCCATACGCAGGTATTGCTTTCGATTCATGAAACATTGAAACAAAAAACCGGCAATGCATTGCTGCCAGAGAATTATACGTCACTTGATGAGGCAGACAGGCTGAATATACTGGCTGGTTTACAGGGCAACATAAATCCCGCCCTATTTGAGCCAGGCATTGCAAAAGATACCCTGGAGAGTATTTATGCTATCCAGACAATTCAAAACAATAATGGAGAAGCGGGTTGTAACAGGTATGTAATCAGCAATTGCCAAAGCAGTGTAAATGTGATGGAAGTCTACGCATTGTTTCGTTTATGCGGCTGGAAACAGGATCAGATGCCTGTTGATATTGTTCCGCTGTTTGAAACCATAGATGATTTACAGGCAGCTGAACAAATCATGGATCGCTTATATACACATTCTTTGTATGCCAATCATCTTACCGGTAGAAAAATGCACCAAACCATCATGCTCGGTTTTAGCGATGGCACCAAAGATGGTGGTTACCTGCAGGCAAACTGGAGTATTTATACTGCAAAAGAAAACCTCACAGCCATCTCCCGCAAATACAATATTAAAGCCCGCTTCTTTGATGGCCGTGGTGGCCCTCCATCACGTGGAGGTGGTAAAACGAATAAGTTTTATGCCTCCCTTGGTAACAATATTGAAAATGAAGAAATACAACTAACCATACAGGGACAAACCATTACTTCCAATTTTGGCACCATACAGTCATCGCAGTACAATCTTGAACAGCTGTTAAGCGCCGGCATCAGTAATGAGCTGTTCGCCGATACCCGGATACAGCTCTCTCAACATGATCGTTTCCTCATGGAAGAACTGGGTCGAATAAGTCATCAAACCTATCAGCAATTTAAAGAACATCCTTTATTTCTCACTTATATGCAGCTGTTTAGTCCATTGAACTATTACAGTAAAAGCAATATTGCCAGCCGTCCGGCAAAAAGAGGTAGCGGTGGTGGTCTACGGTTTGAAGATTTGCGTGCCATACCTTTTGTTGGAAGCTGGAGTCAGTTAAAACAAAATGTACCCGGTTTTTTTGGTGTGGGTACAGCACTGCAGCAAATGAAAGAGAAAGGATATTGGGAAGATATCAAAGCCATGTTCCGGAATGTGCTTTTTTTCCGGACATTGGTAGACAATAGTATGATGAGTATGCTGAAATCCTTCTTTCCACTTACCGAATACATAAAAGACGATCCCCAATATGGACCTGTATGGAAAATGGTAAAAGATGAATTTGATCTTACAGAAAAAATGGTACTTGAGCTGGCAGATGCATCCATACTGATGGAAGATGATTTACCCGGTCGTGCTTCTATTCAAATGAGAGATCATATTGTTTTACCCCTGCTTACCATTCAGCAATATGCCTTACATGAACTCCGCAAACCCGAAATTTCAGATACCGAAAAAGGAGTTTATGAAAAGCTAATCACCAGAAGTATGTTCGGCATCATCAATGCTGCCCGGAACTCAGCCTGAGAAAATAATGAATACCGAATAAGGAATATCCAATTTCGAAATGGCATTTTCAATATAGCGTTAAGCAGTATCTATCCATTTATTGCTGGTATTACTTACAACAACTGAATTAATATAGTAAAAACTCCCTTCGCCTCTTTTTCCTGCGAAAAAGGGTTCCTATTTAGTAAAGCCTGAATCGCTTGGTTTTTTTGCAGGGAGAAAGGAAGAAGGAAAGGATACATTCCGAAATTGGATATTCCTTATTCGACATTGCATCAGCTGTCTTTCCACCCCCACAGATGCAAACAGGCATAGGTTCTGTACGGGCTCCAGTTGGCTGATATTTTCAACATGCGTGCTTTCATTTTCTTCTTATCTGCTGTACTTATTTTATACACTTTACACATCGCCTGTTGAATACCCAGATCATCAACAGCAAAAACATCCTCCCTTCCCAGACTAAACATCAGCAACATCTCAACGGTCCACTTACCAACACCTTTGATGGCGGTAAGTTGTTCAATGATTTCCTCATTCTCCATCTTCTGAAGTTTGGTATCGGTTATTTTATGATCAATACAAAACTGCGCCACATTCCGTACATAACTCACTTTGGCATTACTTAAGCCAATACCCCGCAATGTTTCAGGAGCTGTATCTAACACTTGTTGGGGTCTGGGTTCTTTTCCATTGTACAAACTGAGAAAACGGTGGAAGATCACTTTTGCTACTTTGGTGCTCAGCTGCTGACTCATGATACTGGCCATTAAACGCAGCGGTATATTTTTATGCAGCTTTAGTTCATGAACAGTATCACCGAGAATAGCAGCAAGTTTATCATCTTTACGTAAATGCTTTCTGTAGTCCATACAGGGAAGATAACCATTCAGTTTCATTCGGAAAACTTACCTTGCTTTTGATTTTACAACATGGAAAGAATCATCCAGATAACAGCAGACGGCTCTCATACCATTTCCATTCCTGCCATGGAAGTTACTTACCATAGTAAGCATGGTTCCATACAGGAAAGCAATCATGTATTTATAGATGCGGGTTTACAATATTATGTGGACACATATCGTGTGCCATACATTAAAATAATGGAAGTTGGCTTTGGCACAGGATTAAATGCTTTACTAACAGCTATCAAAGCAAGAGAACAGGAGCTAACTGTTGAATACCATACCATCGAAGCCTATCCCTTACAACCGGCAGAACTGGGAAACCTGAACCATGGCATTTTATTAAAAGACGAAGACCTTTTTCAGAAAATACACCAGAGCGAATGGGAGATACCTGTTCAGTTGCATCCTTATTGTACCATACATAAGCACCATACTACTATTGAGCAGTTCAAATTCAGCAACTTTTTCGATTGCATTTTTTATGATGCATTTGCCCCCACGGCTCAACCTGAGCTTTGGACCGAAACTATATTCGCAAAACTATACTCACGCTTAAATACCAATGGTATACTGGTTACCTATTGCAGCAAAAGTATCGTTCGCCGTGCCATGCAGGCTACCGGATTCAGGGTAACCAAAATACCAGGACCACCCGGTAAAAGAGAAATGGTAAGGGCTTTAAAAGACGCATAATTTTCAGTAGCTTACTGAAAATTAACAGCATGAAATATTTTTCCCTTCTTGTATTTGTCAGCCTCACCACCCTTACCCATGCACAGACAGGTGATGAAAAAATAATCCGTAACCTGTTGGACAGACAAACCAAAGACTGGAATAACGGAAATATAGAGGCTTTCATGAAAGGTTACTGGGAAAGTGACAGTTTGATGTTTGTTGGAAAAAGTGGCGTAACATACGGCTATCAGAAAACCCTCAATAACTACAAAAAGAATTATCCCGATACCACAGCCATGGGCAAACTCAGGTTTCATATCCTGGAAGTTCGCAGGTTATCTGCAGACCATTATTTTGTGTTAGGAAAATGGATGCTTACCAGAACCATTGGCGACCTGAGCGGACACTACACACTCATTTTCAGGAAGATAAAGGGTAAATGGAACATTATTGCCGATCATAGCAGTTAGCTGTAATATTTCGTCACATTCCTCTACTTATATAAAAAGACCCTGTATGGCACTTATTATCATTGGCATCATTATTCTGGTAGTTGGCATTATCCTCAAAAATCAACCCAGAGAAGAAATTCAGAAACTGGCGATTGGCGTCAGAGTATTTGGTTTTTTACTGATCATTATAGGATTTTTAACCTCCTGTATCAAACAGATAGATGCGGGCCAGATCGGCGTAAAAAGTCTTTTTGGTAAAGTGTCGGATGATATTCTTACAAGCGGTTTAAATATGGTAAATCCGCTGGTAGATGTGAAAACAGTTGACATTAAAACCCAGAATTATACCATGAGTGGCGTTCATGATGAAGGAGATCAGGTAGGCGATGATGCCATCCGTGTATTAACGGCAGATGGACTTGAAGTAATTATAGATCTCACCGTTTTATACCGCGTAATTGGACAGGAAGCGCCCAGAATTGTAAAAGAAACAGGTCTGGACTATAAGGATAAAATTGTTCGTCCGCTTACGCGTACCAAAATCAGGGATAATGCGGTGTATTTTACTGCTATCGATCTTTATTCCAACAAACGCGATCAATTTCAGAATCGCATATTTAAAAGCATTGAAGATGACTTCAAAAAACGTGGACTGATATTGGAACAATTACTCGTAAGAAATATTACACTACCCAATAACGTAAAAACATCCATTGAAGAAAAAATAAAAGCAGAACAGGAAGCACAGAAAATGGAATTTGTTTTACAGAAAGAAAAACAGGAAGCAGAACGTAAGCGGGTGGAAGCTCAAGGTATCGCAGACTATCAGAGAATTATGAGTAGCGGACTTACCGATAAACAGTTACAATACGAACAAATACAGGTATTGAAGGGATTGGTGACTTCTCCGAATTCAAAAGTAATCGTAATGGGCAAGGGTAATACACCGGTGATATTGGATACAAAGGATAATAAAAATTAACTGCCCTATACTCACGGCTTAAGCACAGTTAAAAAGTTGTCTGTTGTGTTTTATACAGCAATGGGTGCATATCGGATCATCAACCGTTTGAAACAAAGATGACCAATAAAAACACCGATAACAGAAGAAACGATATCCAGATAATCAAAGGTTCTGCCGAAAATCGGAATCAGTTGAAGGTATTCGTTGATCACCACCAGTAATAAGCCAAAGCTACAGGTAATGTTCAGGTCTCTCTGTGTTTCGAGCCTGAAAATGCGTTGAAAAAACCAACAGGCTCCGAAAGGTAACAAAAAAGACCCTATCAGGTTGGGCGCAAGTCCAACCATTGGTTTGAGTGCAGGATCTATAAATACGAAAGGTCTAACTAAAAACTTGATGGCCCATATCATGAGGGTACCAACAATCATAACCAACCTGGAAATTCTTTTAAGGGGCATTCAGTATTCCGTTTCAGGTCTGAAAATAAGGATTTAAAAAGCAATTCAGCAGTAACACTACCTGCTTCTTTTACTTTACCTGCTATATATGGTACATCACAGGCTGTGTATTTACTGGAACGGGTATACAAGTAAAAAGTTACTCTTCGAAGTTGATGGGCTTACTCCATAAACGGATCACATACCATAAATAGGCAGTAAGACTACATAAAAACCATATATAGAAAAGAATATTCCCAAGGGTGATTTTTTCGTGTACAAAGGCCAGGTCATACATAATACCTGCTGTAGAATTGAGGGCAAGCCATAACAACCCCAGTGAGAGAGTATTTACAATACGAATCAGGTATTTTCGGATGCCGGGTTCCATTTAAGTCTTTGAAAGATGTTCTGACAAATTACAAATAGTCACCCTGATTGTTCTGCAAACCTTGATTTCTTTTCAGAAAATCCGATTCAAAAGAATAGTAAATATGCATATGAACGAATCTGGACAACGCGAAGCTCATAGCCGATAACTCTCGGCTTAATCCATACTCTGGTTACTAGCAGCAGCCAGTTTTAGCAGGCGATCGAACTGCGCCGGCGTAAGATCATTGTAGAAATAATAAATGGGATTCACCGGTGTTCCCCTGTAATGTACCTCATAATGGCAGTGAGGACCGGAACTTTTACCTGAATTTCCAACATAGCCAATAACTTCTCCCCTTTTCACCCTTTGACCTACCCTGGCTTTAATACGATACATATGTCCATACAGTGTTTCATAGTTACTGCCATGGTTCACAATAACCCTGTTACCAAAACCACCGGTATTAAAGCCCGCATCCGAAACAACCCCATCAGCCGTCGCATAAATGGGTGTACCCTGCGGAGCCGTAAAATCCATACCCATATGTGCCCTTCTGTCTTTATAAATAGGATCGATCCGGTAACCAAAACCGGAAGCAATGCGGGTCAGGTTTTTATTACTGATGGGCTGAATAGCGGGAATGGATGCGAGTAGCTGCGCCTTGCTTTTCACCATTTTCGTGATATCATCAAATGATTTCTCCTGATAGGCCATTCTAAGGGCCAGGTTATTGAGCTGGGCCGTCATGTTTTTAATGAGTTCCGTTGAACCCATACTCTGCACGAGTTGAACCTCTTTTCGTTTCTCCATTTCTCTTACCCGCGCACTATCGGGAATAGGATTGGCTTCAAAAATGGAGCGGTAAATAGAATTATCACGGTTCGCGATCTCATCCATCTGTAATTCTAGTTGCTTCAGGCGTTCAGCCATGATATTGTAATTCTGCTTCAAATCATCATTCTGCTGTCGTAGTAATTTCTCTTTGGGAGAGTCGATATACCTGAAAGCAATCAGAAAAATAATGACGCCGGTAACAATGGAAGCGGCTATAAAACCAAATAATTGCAATAAACGCACCCGAAGGGGAGTCTCCAGCTTTTCATAGCGAAGCGTATGCGTATTATAGTAATATTTGATTTTTTTCATAAATCGGAAGGCTCATTATTACCTGATTACTACAAAACAGGCCAAATCCTTACCTTTGATGCCTTTTAAAAGCGCTCAAAGATAGCTTCTGAGCGACTAAAATACAGTTTTTAAAATTTTATGACCAGCGCAGAGATCAGAAAACAGTTTTTGGACTTTTTTGCTTCCAAACAGCACCAGATAGTGCCATCGGCACCTATTGTGGTAAAAAACGACCCTACACTCCTGTTCACCAATGCAGGAATGAACCAGTTCAAAGACTATTTTCTTGGCAATAAAAAAGCTGCTTATCCAAGAATTGCAGACACCCAAAAATGCTTGCGGGTAAGTGGAAAACATAATGATCTGGAAGAAGTAGGTGTAGATACCTATCACCATACCATGTTTGAAATGTTAGGCAACTGGAGTTTTGGTGATTACTTTAAAGCGGAAGCTATTGCCTGGAGCTGGGAACTGCTTACGGAAGTATATAAACTGGATAAGGATCGTTTGTATGTAACGGTATTTGAAGGCGATCCTTCCGAAGGTTTACCCCCTTCATCAATTGCACTCGAAGAATGGAAAAAACTCGTTCCTCAAGACCGCATTGTATATGGTAACAAAAAAGATAATTTCTGGGAAATGGGAGAAACTGGTCCATGTGGACCTTGTTCTGAAATTCATGTAGACTGCAGGCCAGACAGCGAAAGAGTAAAAGTTCCTGGCAGGGAATTGGTTAACAAAGATCATCCACAGGTTATTGAGATCTGGAATAATGTTTTCATACAATACAACCGTCTCAAAGATGGCAGCCTTGAGCCCCTGCCTGCAAAACATGTTGATACTGGAATGGGCTTTGAAAGATTGGTACGCGTAATACAGGGTAAGCAGAGCAATTACGATACCGATGTATTTACAGGTACCATTGCAACTGTTGAAAAAATAACCGGAAAAAAATACGACTATAGCGACAGTAAAGAAGCCATTGCCTTCCGTGTACTGGCCGATCATATCAGGGCCATATCATTTACCATCGCTGATGGCCAGTTGCCATCCAATACAGGTGCTGGTTATGTAATCAGAAGAATATTAAGGAGAGCTGTTCGGTATTATTATTCTTACTTAGATTATAAACAACCGCTCCTGTTCCAACTGGTGCCGGTTATTGCTACACAATTCGAAAATGTATTCCCTGAATTGCAACAACAGCTCGACTTTGTAAGTAAAGTAGTGAAGGAAGAAGAAGATGCTTTCCTGAGAACACTTGATAAAGGCTTAAAGCGTATTGATGATATCATTGAAAGCAGTACATCAGGAACCATACAGGGTAAGGCAGCTTTCGAACTATTCGATACCTATGGTTTTCCGATAGACCTCACCAGATTAATTGCTGCTGAAAATAACCTCGCAGTAGATGAAAATGGTTTTGAAGCCGAAATGCAACAACAGAAAAACCGGAGTCGCGCAGCAACCGCTGTAGATACAGAAGACTGGGTGATTGTGCATGAAGGGAATAACAATCACTTTGCCGGTTATACCAACCATGAAACCACTACCAGGGTTAATAAATACAGAAAAGTAAAAGCGAAAGGTAAAGAAGCCTACCAACTGGTACTGGAGAACACGCCTTTCTATGCGGAGAGTGGCGGACAAGTCGGCGATAGTGGTACACTTAACTTTGCTGGTGAAGTAATAGAAGTTTATGACACAAAAAAAGAGAACAACCTGATCATTCATTTTTGTGATAAACTACCTTCAAACATAAACACAGAAGTAACGGCCACAATCAATACTGCAAAAAGACAGTCAACTGCCATTCACCACAGTGCTACACACCTGTTGCACGCTGCACTCAGACAGGTACTTGGTACGCACGTAGCACAAAAAGGAAGCCTTGTAAATGAATCGCAACTAAGATTCGACTTTTCACATTTCGCAAAAGTGAGTGATGAGGAAGTAGCCGCTATTGAGCAGATCGTAAACAGAAAAATCCGTGAAAATATTCCGGTAATCATTAAAGAAATGAGTAAAGATGATGCTGTTGCTATGGGCGCGATGGCATTATTCGGAGAGAAATACGGAGATACGGTACGTGTAGTAATCATAGATCCGAATTATTCAATAGAACTCTGTGGCGGTACACATGTGGGAGCAACCGGAGAATTAGGATTGTTTAAAATAAAATCAGAATCAGCGGTAGCAGCGGGTGTGAGAAGAATTGAAGCGATAAGCGGTATGGCTGCTGAACAATTTGTACTCGAACAGTTACATCAGCTGGCTGCCATTCGTGAAGCATTGAAAAATCCAAAAGAAATACTGAAAGCTGTTGAAAATCTCTATGCTGATAACAACGAATTAAAAAAGAAAATAGAAAGCCTGGAGGCCAAACAGCTGGCTGTAATTAAGCAGGAACTGTTACAACAGGTTGAAAACATTAATGGCATTCAGTTTATTGGTGCAATCATTGATACAGCCAATGCCGATGGTTTGAAAAAACTCTGTTTTGACCTGAAAGAAATACTATCCAACTATGTCATAACACTGGTTGCTAACATAGATGGTAAAGCCAGTGTAGCCATTGCCGTAGCCGATGAGTTGGTAACCAGTAAAGGACTGGAAGCACCCAAGCTCATTAATGAGCATGTAAAAGGATTGATCAAAGGTGGTGGCGGTGGACAAAAAACACTGGCTACTGCCGGCGGACAGGATGCAAGCAATCTTCAGCAGGTAATAGAAAAAATAAAATCACTTTTATAATTTTATTCATCTTTATGCCATCCTGCTTACACAGGATGGCATTTTTTATGACTATGAATGAGTATCTATTCAGCAGCGATCGGTTATTATTTCGTCAATTTACCATTGATGATGCAGCACTGATTCACGAAATGAATAGTCATTCGCTTGTATTGAAATATGTACACGAGTTACCCAGCACACCTGAAAGCGCTTTAACAAGGTTACAAAACAGTATCCTACCGCATTATCAGCAATATGGTTATGGCAGATGGGCTGTATACCTGAAAGAAAGCAACAGTTTTATAGGCTGGTGTGGTTTGAAATACAGAGCCGAAAGAAAAGAAACAGATCTGGGTTACCGCTTTATGCCGTCATACTGGGGAAAGGGCTTTGCTACAGAAGCAGCCATAACCTGTTTACAGTATGGCCTTCATAAACTGCAACTCAACCGGATCACTGCAACCGCCCATATAGAAAATATAGCTTCACTCCGCATACTTGAAAAATGTGGAATGCAATACCTGCATAACGATAAAGTCGATAATTGCCCGGTAAAGTGTTTTGAAATTTTTAGAAGCGCATAGCTAATGGTTGATGGTGTATAGCAGCGTACAAAAAGCACATAGCGGATGGCATATAAGTGTAAAAATTCTATCCTCATTTCAATAAAGAAAACACTTGTCATACCCATTGACTATTAGCTATGGTCCATAAGGTATATACCATCAACTATGATCTATATACTATAGGCTATCTACTCAAACCATTCATTAACCTTTTTTAACATTTCCGAAGCCTTTCGTAATGAATTTTTTACTGACATTTGACTACTAAACATTTCGTACACTTAAAAATAATTCCTATGTATCGCAAATGGATGGCAGCTTTGGTGCTGTTCGCAGGTATAACAGCAACCGCTCAAACAACAGAAAAAGAAAAAACCGATAAAGATCCTAAAGAGAAAATCAGTAGGAAATTATCGATCATAATTGATGGTGATAAAGTAACCATCAATGGAAAAGATATTAAAGATATGGACCCGGATGAAATGGAAAAACTGGGCGATATGGATATGCTCAGACTGAGTCCGGGTTTACGCATGATGATGCCGGGTCGCGGAGGTGCTAACTTTTTTAAACTAGATGACCTACGTAATGGCGGTAAAGAAAGGGCCTTGCTGGGTGTAATGAGTGAGAAGCATGAAAAAGGTGCAAAAATTACATCTGTAACCAAAGAGAGTGCTGCCGCAAAAGCAGGTTTGCAGAAAGATGATATCATTACCAAAGTGAACGATGCAACCATTACTGGCAATGAAGATCTGTATGAAACTATTGGCAAATACAAACCTGAAGACAAAGTAACCATACATTACCTGCGTGATGGGAAAGAAAATACCACCACTGCCCTGTTAGGTAAAACCATGGAAATGGGTTTTGATTTCGATTTTGGCGATAGTTTCAACAGGAATTTCAATTTCGACAATATGCCCCGTTTAAGAAATGGTGGCGCTTTCAATTTTAATTTTTCCGGCAAACCTAAACTGGGTATGTCTATTGAAGATACCGAAAACAATAAGGGTGTGAAAGTAACGGAAGTGGATGATGATACTCCGGCCGACAAAGCAGGTGTGAAAACAGCAGACATCATTACTTCCATTAATGGCAAAACCATTAACTCTGTGGACGAAATTAAAGAAGCACTCAAAGACCTGAAAGAAGGTGATACAGTGAAAGCTGGTATAACAAGAGCAGGAAAAGCACAGGTTATTGATATTAAACTACCTAAAAAACTGAAAACAGCCGATCTCTGAGATCGGATTATCCAGTACTCATTCTCATGTGTATAGCTACCGCGTCGACCCGACAAAGAAGGAAGGGTTGGCGCGGTTTTTTTATTTGTATTTTTAAGGTGCCGGATCCTTCATCCGGAGAAGTGACCTATTTTTAAACATATACCATGAGACATTTACTTTTTGTACTTTTTTCAACCATCATTGCAACACAGACAAGCGCACAGGTTTATCAATCAAAGCAACCCCTTGTTCACACGTTCTCCATAGTGGCAAGAGATGCCAATACAGGTGAAATGGCTGTAGGCGTTCAAAGTCACTGGTTCAGTGTAGGCACATCAGTGCCATGGGCAGAAGCCGGTGTAGGCGCTGTTGCCACCCAATCGTTTGTAGATAAATCCTATGGTCCCAAAGCCCTCAACTTGCTGAAAAAGGGTTTATCTGCTCAGGAAGTATTAAATCAACTCACCGAAGCAGATCCTGGCAAAGAAGTAAGACAAGTAGCTATCATTGATGCGAAAGGCAATGTAGCCACACATACCGGTAAGAATTGTATTCAGGTAGCCAGTCACATCAAGGGTATCAATTATAGTGTGCAGAGTAATATGATGTTGGGTGATAAAGTAGATGAATTCATGTCTGAAGCATTTGAAAAAAGTGCAGATAAACCCCTGGCTGAAAGGGTATTACTGGCGCTGGAAGCCGCACAGAAAGCGGGTGGTGATATTCGGGGCATGCAGGCCGCTGCCATTATTGTAGTACCTGGAAAACCCGTGGAAAGCTGGAACAATAAAACCGTTGACATCAGAGTAGATGATGCCAGAGAACCCTTAAAAGAGTTACGTCGCCTGTATAAAGTTCACCTTGCCTATCAGCATATGAATGATGGTGATCTGGCTGTAGAGAAAAATGATATGACCAAAGCCATGGCCGAATACAATGCTGCCATGCAGCTGTTTCCCAACAACCTGGAAATGCAGTATTGGACAGCCATTACACTGGCCAATAATAAACAGGTTGAAAAAGCTTTACCGATGTTGAAAAAGATTTTTACGCAGGACAAAAACTGGAAAGAATTAACCCGACGATTACCGGCTGTAAACCTCTTAACAGTAACGGAAAAAGACCTGAAACGCATTCTTTCCCTATAATTATCTCATAAAATCAGAAATCTGCCCTGCCGGGTACATCAGGTGCAGTACTTTTGCAGTTCATGTTATTACAGGAAAAATACGAAGCCGTTATTGGCTTGGAAGTACATGCCCAACTGGCTACAGTGAGTAAATTGTTTTGTGGCGATAGCACTGCTTTTGGTGCTGCTCCCAATTCACAGGTAAGTCCTATTACACTGGGTCACCCGGGAACCCTGCCCAAAACCAATAAAAAAGCTGTAGCATTTGCTATTAAAATGGGACTGGCCTGCCATTGTGAAATTGAAAAGGATAATTATTTTGCCCGCAAAAATTATTTCTACCCCGATCTACCGAAAGGTTATCAGATATCGCAACATACCACTCCTATTTGTAAAGGAGGTTATGTAACGATACATACCACCCATGGAAGAAAGGATGTTCAGCTGAACCGGATTCATCTGGAAGAAGATGCAGGTAAAAGTATCCATGACCTGGAAGAAGAGTTTACCTGTATTGATTTAAACCGTGCCGGTACACCCTTAATTGAAATCGTTACAGAACCCTGTATCCACAGTGCAGAGGAAGCCTGGCATTATGTTACTGAAATCAGGAAACTGGTGCAATGGCTGGGTATCTGTGATGGCAATATGGAAGAAGGTAGTTTACGCTGTGATGCCAATATATCGGTTCGCTTGAAAGGCGTAACAAAATTAGGTACCCGTGTAGAGGTTAAAAACCTGAACTCCATCCGCAACGTAAAGAAAGCCATTGAATTTGAAATTGACAGGCTCATCGGCTTATTAGAGGCAGGTAACCCTATACAGCAGCAAACCCGGAGTTTTGATGCGTCTAATGATACCACATTTGCTATTCGTGATAAAGAAGAAGCAAATGATTATCGTTACTTCCCTGATCCCGATCTGGCCCCCTTTCATTTAAGAGATAAGTATATTAACAGCATCAAAGACACTTTGCCGGAACTTCCGGATGCATTGGCTGCCAGGTACAAAAGCAGCTATGGTTTAAGTGAATACGATGCCAGTCAGCTTTGTGATACAAGGTCTACGGCTGATTATTTTGAAACCGTTATTGCATACAGCAAGCATTATAAAGCAATAGCCAATTGGATACTTGGCCCTCTTCGCCAGTACCTGAACGAACAACAAATCGATTTTGCTGCACTTACATTAGAACCGGCAAAACTTGCTGCAATCATTGAATTGGTAGAAAATGGTAAGGTTAGTTTCTCTGTAGCGTCTTCTAAATTATTACCGGTTGTATTAGAGAAGAATGAAGATCCTTTAACACTGGCAGAATCCATGAACCTGATACAGATAAGTGATCAGCATGCCTTAGAAAAATGGGTAAATGAAGCCATGGAAGCCATGCCCGAAAAAGTTGCTGAATATAGGAAGGGTAAAAAAGGGCTTATTGGTTTGTTTGTAGGTGAAGTAAAAAAAAGAAGTCAGGGAAAAGCAGATCCCAAACAGGTAACCATTTTATTGGAACAAAAACTCAATCAATAAAAATAAAAGCATGAAAAGAATACTATACGTGGCGGCTGCGGTCGTATTGATAAGCAGCTGTCAGGAGAAAAAATATGGCGCATTTACCGTAAGCGGTAAAATTTCGAATGCTCCCTCAAAAAAAATATTTCTGCAGGAATTGCCTTATGGTGGTGAACAACCGGTAGTACTGGATTCCGGCACATTGAAAGAAAATGGCAATTTTGAATTACGTGCTGTAGGAAAAGAAGAATCCTTATATAGATTGGTGATTGAAAATGGTCCTGATGTTTTATTGGTAAACGACGGTAAAAGTATCCGTGTAAATATGGATGTGAATAATTACCGTGCCTATACCATCGAAGGTTCTGAGGCCAGCGAGAGCCTGCATACCTTATTTGAAAAATTTAGTGTAAAGGATTCCATCCTATATGGTACACTGGGTATGCTCGACAGTTTACAGAGAGGTGGTAACGATAGCCTTGTAACTATTGAAAAAGCCAAACGCGATCTGCAGATCAAAGACATGAATAAACTGGTTACAGCGTTTATCAATACATCAGAAAGTCCTGCCGCCAGGTATTATGCATTGGGTATGGGTTCACGTACCATGCCACCGGATGAATTAAAATCACTGGCCGATGCTTCTGCCAATAAGTTCAAGGAACATACCGGATTGGCAAAAATTAAAGCACTACTCGCTGCTTATGGACAACAAAGCCAGCAGGCAGGTACCAATTCTTTATTAAACCAGCAGGCTCCTGAAATCAGTTTACCGGATACAGAAGGAAAAATGTTTAGCCTGAGTAGTTTAAAAGGCAAATACGTATTGGTTGATTTCTGGGCAAGTTGGTGTATGCCCTGTAGAAAGGAGAATCCGAATGTGGTAGCGGCTTACAATAAATTCAAGGATAAAAATTTTACCATCTTAGGCGTATCGCTCGATCAGGATAAAGATGCCTGGCTTCAGGCGATTGCAAAAGATAAACTTAGCTGGAAACATATTAGTGATCTGAAGTACTGGGAAAGTGCAGTGGTACCTATGTATAAAATAGAAGGCATTCCCTTTAATGTGTTACTGGATCCTACCGGTAAAATTATTGCGATGGATCTCAGAGGTGAAGCATTGGAACAGAAATTAGCTGAGGTTCTGAAATAAAGAATTCCATTCAAATGACTACTTTATAAAGGGGCTGTATCTTTTTCGATACAGCCCCTTTTTTATTACATCACCTGCAAAGATTTCTTCACTGGAATATTTTGTACCGAAACCATTATTCCCCTATGTTTATAAAATATTATCGATTCATACCATAAAGCAACGGAGCGACTGATAAGAATCCTCATAAATAGCACACAGATTTTCATGATCATCAATATCCGGCATGATATACTATCAACATGAATATTTACTTTCCACACTTCCTTTGCACTTCCGTCATTCATGAGTATGGTTTTAAAAAATTCTCCAAAAACAATTAGTGGAAAAATAAAAAAAAGAGAGCCGATTCTTTTCAGAATCGGCTCTCTTACTATAATGATACAAACTGTATTAGTTAGTATATCCTGGGTTCTGCTGAATAACAGGGTTTGCCTGAATCTCAGCATTAGGAATTGGTAACAGGAAACGGAAGTTGCCAGCTGGCAAAGTAGTAGCAGCATTTACTTGTGGTAAATCAGCTGTAATACGAACTACAGGCAGGTTTCTTCTTTTCAGATCCCAGAAACGGTGTCCTTCATAAGCCAGTTCCTTGAAACGCTCATCCATGATAGCGCTGATAGCAGCGTCTTTTGATGCTAACACAACAGGTGTATAACCATTGATACGGGCAGCTCTCAAAGCATTCAGATCTGCAGCAGCACCTACCAGGTCATTGTTCTCTGCACGTGCTTCAGCACGGATCAGGTACATTTCAGCGGTACGGAAAACCTTAGCATCCGCTACGTTTTCAGCAGCTGTACCATAAGCTGTACCGGCATATTTGGTAATCAGGCGGGTATATTTACGACCAGATCCTACCAGTAATGGTTCATCTTTTGCATAAGATGAGAAACGGATATCATTTGCCTGATCATACATGTTCCAGAGTTTCTGAGAAATGGTCCAGGTAATACCACCGATATTGCTGGCACTTGCAGAAGTAGCGCGCCAGAGGCTACCGATACGACCACCCAAAGAAGCGGTACGGCTTAATTTGAAAGCAGTTTCACTGCTATTTGCATCGGTCCAGATACCTGGGAAATTAGCACGGCTGGCCAGCGGAACAGCATTGATGTATTCAGTGCTGAAAGTAACCGCATCGTTCCACTCTTTCAGGTACAGTGCAGTACGTGCCTGTAAAGCAGAAGCAGCAGCCTGAGTAGCTCTGTAAACGTTGGTGCCAGAAAAATCTGTAGGCAGCAATGGTTTAGCAGCAGCCAGATCAGCTTTTAACTTCTGGAAATATGGCGCTACGGTGATACGTGCCTGAGGCTGTAAAGAAGGTGTTTCCATATAAGCCATAGCCAGGTCGGTACCTACAGCGCTGTTGCTGTAATAGCGGTACAGTTCGAAATGACAGAAAGCTCTCAGGAACAATGCTTCTCCTCTTAATCTTGAACGTTTTGCCTCATCGGTAGCATTTGCTGCAGTTGCAGTTGGTAACGCAGCCAACACACGGTTTACACGGTCAATGATTCTGTAATACAGGTTAAATGCTGTGTAGCTATCACGAATTGAAATGTCAGTTGAAGTGTATTGCCATTCATGAACAGTAGCTGCATTGTAGAAATCAGCAGTTACTACTTCATCTGCAAAAACCGCATTCAACAGAATACCCATTTCCACGTTCATAGCTGCATACGCACCAATGATACCTTGTTCATTGTTGGTAATTGTTTTAAGAGCCACATCACCTGCAATAAGGTCTGTTTCTTTAATCTCTACCAGTTTCTGGCAGGAAAAAAGCGTAGACACCAGCATCGCAGAGAGGATCAGTATTTTCGTTTTTTTCATTTTCATTGTTTTAGAAATTCTATAATGAATACTAATATCTTATTCTGTTGGATTAGAAATTAATATCCAGACCAGCTACGAACATTTTAGGGTTAGGGTATTCGTTCAAGCTGATATTGTTTCCATCTTCAGGATCCAGACCTTTCCATGGGCTCCAGATAGCCAGGTTCTGTGCTTGCACATAGAAACGAGCACCTTTGATAATTGTCTTACCGCTACCCAATTTAATAGCTGGAATCTGATAAGAAACATTCAGGTTTCTGAAACGCAGGAACTTAGCATCATTCAGATCAGAAGAAGTAAATCCTCTGTCATAAGCTGAAGACTGAAATGGCTTAACATCACCTGGCTTCTGCCACTGACCATCGATCAGTTCACGTGAAGCACGTACTGCTCCATGGTAACCTGGGGTACCGCGGGTAATCCAGTTACGGGTATTATCACTTCTTATTACATCAAACTGATAAGAGAATAATGCAGAAACTGTGATGGCTTTGTAACGAACTTCTAAAGTAGCACCACCTACATGTTTAGGAAGGTAGGTACCAAACTTAGCAAACTGACCAGCTTGTGCAGGGTCTAATGTTTCTTTACCATCCTGAGTTTCAAAACGAGGACGACCAGTTGCAGGGTCAGCACCTAAATAGTTGTAAGTATAGTGTGAACCATAAGGCAGACCTTTTCTGATTACGAAAGTTCCAAGGAAATATTCGTTAACCAGACCCAGGTCTTCAATAGTATTGGTATTGATAGCATGGTTTACAGACAGATTCACATTGAAATCTTTCTGTCTAACCACATCTACAGAACCTTGAAACTCAAAACCTTTATTGGTCATGACACCCGCATTGATGCTCAGGCTTCCGAAACCGGTAGTTCCTGACAATGGCTGGCTTACAAACAGGTCAATGGTTTTGTTCTTATAATATTCTACGCTGAATTTAGCACGGTTGTTCCATACTGCGAAGTCAACACCTAAGTTGAATTTCTGGATACGCTCAATTTTCAGATCGGGGTTACCAGGGGTTGTAGGTGCCTGACCAGTAATGGTAGAACCAGCATAGTTGGTTACACCAAACTGTGGTAACTGTGGACCCTGGAAGTTGGTAATACCAGACAATGGAACACCATAACCTGCAGTTGGAATAGAACCGATATTCGGTACAATACCATAGCTCACACGCAGTTTCAACTCATTAAAGATTTTCTGGTTGGCCATGAATTTCTCCTGTAAGCTGTTCCAGATAAAACCTGCAGACCAACTGGTGATCTCACGGTTAGCTGAGTTAACGATACGTGAAGTACCATCACGACGGATATTTGCGTTGATTGAGTAACGGTTGTCGTAAGTATATCTTGCAGTTGCAAAATAAGAACGGATACCGAAACCACTCTTCGCACTAGATGCGTTCTGAGGATAAGTAGTCTGACCAGTGCTGATAGGCAATGCACCTGCACCCTGACCAGTTTCAGTCAAACGTGGATCCAAGTTAAACAAAGTAAAGCCCAATGCTTTCTGATAACCACGAACGGCTTCAAAATAAGCACCTGCTTCTACTTCATGAATACCAAAACGTTTAGAGAAGTTCAGACTGGTAGTATTGATGAACTGAGAAATCATTCTGTTTGATTCCTGAGCCAGACCAGACTGGAAAGTCTGTAAAGAACCGATAAAAGAATTCGGGTTTACATAACGGGAGAACTGATCGTTAGAAACGTCCAGACCAAAAATGTTACGTAAAGTCAGAGAAGGCAGAATCTTATACGCAAGGTTCAGACCAGCATTGATTTTGATCTGGTTTTGCAGTAAAGAAGAGTTCTGAATACCTTCCAGAAGGTTCGCTACCTGACGTAACGCTAAAGATGTACTGGTACCAAAACGGAGTGTTCCATCAGGATTGTATGGGTTCTCATAGGTTTTGGCACGGTAGGTCATCTGGAAAGGGTTACGTGGGCTGTTACCCAATTGCTCACCTTCAGAGAATCTTGTTTTTGAAAAACCAATAGTAGCACTTAAGCCAACAGTTAACTTATCAGCAGTATGGTCTACGTTGAAACGTGTAGTATAACGTTTCAGGCTAGAACCAAGGTCAATACCTTCCTGATCAAAATAAGAACCAGAAAGATAGAATCTTGTTTTTTCATTACCACCAGACATATTCAGTTCATGCGACTGAGTAATACCCTGACGGTAGAAAACATTTGCATAATCAATATCGATAGCACCAATACTATCCAGCATTCTTTGCTTGGTTGCAGCGGTCATACCGGTAGGAATAGCTGGATTCAGTGGAGAATAAACCCATCCTGGCGTACCACCTAATTTTTCACGCTCTTCATAAGCGAGCATTTCTTTGGTATTCATCAGGTTCAAACGGTCAAAGTTTGGACGCTGTGTGAAACCTACCTGTGTACGGTATTGGAAATTGGTAGCACCTGCTTTACCTCTTTTGGTAGTGATAACAATTACACCGGTACCACCACGTGCACCATACAGTGCAGCAGCGTTCGCATCTTTCAATACGGTCAGTGATTCGAAATCATTAGGGTTGATAGTCTGGAAATCCGCAGCTGGAGTAGGTACTCCATCAATGATATACAAAGGCTGCGCACCCGCACCCTGAATGGATTGTACACCACGGATTGTGATGGTTGGACTTGAACCTGGCTGACCAGAGCTTGAGTTAACAAGCATACCGGGTGCACGACCCTGTAAAGCCTGATCGAAAGAACCCACAGGTACCGTTTCAACCGCTTTAGCGCTGATAACAGCAGCAGCACCGGCAAACTGTGTTTTTCTTTCACGGGCATAACCTGTTACAACCACTTCTTCCAGTGATTTGGTTTCAGGATTCAGTGAAGCATTAACCACAGAACCTCTGATGGGAAGCTCAATGCGGTCATAACCCACAAACATAAAAGTGATTGTTTTGGCGCCTGCAGCAACAGAAATGCGGTAAGTACCGGCACCATCTGTTAAAGCATTCGTGCTGCCAGAAGATACAGTAACACCAACAAGCGGCTGGCCTGTTTTTTGGTCTGTTACTTTACCTGTAACGGTTTGGTTTTGGGCCCAAACCTGCGCAATGGATAACAATGCGCACAGAACGACTGTAACGAATTTTCTCATATTTCAGTTTTTAAATAAAAAATGCGATCCGCAATTTAGTTAAAGAAAACATAAATGCACACTAATGGACAGGCTTTAAAGACAAAATGCTGCGTTTTTTGGGGGAGAATAAACAAAAACAAATAATTAATATGTGTATTTTGTTATTTGTAAATTGATTACCAAACAAATTAAAAATAAAATTATATTAACGATTCTTAGCTTTCCGAAAAAAATGTTTATCATGTCTGATATCTACATTGAAATAATCATGGCATGATGATACAGAATTGCTGAATGCTAAAGTTGATTAAACAATAAAATGATAATCAGTATTTTATAGAATAATAAAGCCGGTATGCGAATGCATACCGGCTTTACATAATTTACAAACAAGCATTCTTTGCCTGATGTGTATATAGTGATTAGTTATCTACACATAATGGGTTCAATAACAACTCACTCGAAGAAATGGGCCAGATATATTGCTGAGCCGTTGCTGGAATGGCAGCAACACCTGGTTTAGCAGGCAGTGGTAAGCCTAAACGTGTAAGATCGGTACCACGCAATCCTTCGCCCAGAAACTCAATTCTTCTTTCATTTACGATCGCATTCGCCAGCGCATCAGCATTGGCAAAATTCAATGCAGTGAAAACAGTAGTGGCGTCTGAACGACCACGTACAGCATTCAACAGTGCGATGGCCTGTGCATCTACCGTATTGGTTGAACGCACACGTGCTTCTGCCAGGTTCAATAATACTTCTGCATAACGCATTACAGGAGCCGGATCAATAAAGGTTGACGGCACACTGTACTTGGTGAGGTAACTTTTACCACTGAATACCTGTACGAAACTTCTTCTTCTGTCGGTTGGTAACCAGCCGGCATCAGAAATAATACCAGTAGAGAGTAAAGAATATTCACCGTTACCGCCATTAAAAGCAGAAGGTCCATAGTAATAACCTAACTGATTCTGTGTACCAGGTTGCTCATTGGATGCAAATGGCATTGACAAAATTGATTCAGTTGTAAAATAGTTCGTGGTGAACATGGTTCTGTAATCAGCCTGTAACGCATGAGCCACACCTGTTGAAGCGGTAAAAGGTGCTGTAGCACTTACAATTTTATTGGCTTCTGTAATCACATCCGCATAACGACGCATACTCAGTAACACACGTGTTTTCAAAGCAATAGCCGTATTTCTATGTGCACGGGTAGTATTCAGTGTGGCGTTGGCATTGGTTAACGGCAGATTCTGCTCAGCAAATGTAAGATCCGCCAATATCTGCGTATACACTTCGCCTACAGTAGCACGGGCAAGTGCATAATTATCAGAACCGGTATTTCCTTTCAAACGAAGAGGTACACCTGGTTTGCTACCATTACCATCCCAGAAAGGACGGGCATACAGTTGTAACAGTGAATAATAACTCAGGGCACGAAGCAGACGTGCTTCACCAAGAAAATTATTCGACAAAGTAGCACCCACCACATTCGTACCCTTTGCCGCCATACCATCAATGAATACATTGGCCAGGTTAATTACGTAGTATGCACGTGACCAATGGTTCAATACACTGTTAGTAGAACTGTTGGCAGGCGTATAGTTCCATACATCGAAACCGGTTACCACATTGGTACGGTCGTTCATGAATTCTTCACCGCGGATATCATTGAAGATCTGATAACGACCTCCGTACATACCCGCGTTTTTAATAGAGGCATAAATCGCACGCACCTGTCCTTCAATTCTGTCTTTGCTATCGAAAGCCGTCAGATCAGAAATGGCATTGGTAGGTACCGGGTTTATGAATTTGTCTTTGGCGCAGGAGGTCAATTGAACCACCGCTGCAGCCATGATCACATATAATAGTTTCTTTTTCATTTTACTGCATTAATAGGTTAACAATTAAAATCCTACATTCAATCCAACAGTTAAACCTCTCTGGTTAGCTACTGTGTTTCTGTCTACACCAAAGTTGGTAGTACCGTTACCATTAGAGGAAACCTCAGGATCCGGACCGGGATATTTGGTGAGGATCAACAGGTTGTTTCCATTGATATAGAAACGTGCACTGCTAACTTTGATTTTTTCCAGTAAGGATTTTGGCAGGTTATAGCCTATTGTCAGTGTTCTCAGTTTTACAAAGTCGCCTTTGAACACATTGATATCAAGCGGGAATGATGAACCATTTGATACGTTATCACCAAAAATAGGCTTTGGTATATCGGTTACATCACCGGCTTTCTGCCATCTTCTCAATACCGCAGTTTCATTGTTCCAGAAACGCTGATCTCTTAAACCAGCCTGTGTACCATAATAGATCCAGTTACCGAACTGATAAGTTAATAAGGCAGTCAATTCAAATCCTTTGAAACGGAATGTATTTTCCCAACCACCAAATACTTTAGGATTGGTGTTCTTATATACTACCGCATCAGCATTACTTACTGTACCTGCTGTAGTACCATCAGAGAACATAAATCTTGACTGACCTGCAGGAGCCACATGCTGGAAGTAAACATCACGACCAGCAGCATTTACAAAGATTCTGCGGCCAGTAGCAGGATCAACTCCTTTTGTACGGGTAACAAAAATCATAGAAATAGGATGACCTGGCAATGTGATACTAGGATTCTCCAGACCACCGGTAGAACCTATAATATTATTGATGCCAGGTGCCAGTGATGTTACTTTATTGGCGTTGGTAGACAGGTTGAAAGAAGTATTCCAGCTGAAATCTTTTTTACTTACCGCATTCCAGTTTACCTGGAACTCGAAACCTCTGTTATACATGGTACCAATATTCTGTGGAATAGTTGAAGGCAGACCAGCAGAAGGAGGTTGTGGTACAAATAATAAGAGACCGTTGTTGTTACTA
Organism: Sediminibacterium goheungense; assembly: GCF_004361915.1. Lineage (GTDB taxonomy): Bacteria > Bacteroidota > Bacteroidia > Chitinophagales > Chitinophagaceae > Sediminibacterium > Sediminibacterium goheungense. The sequence continues at coordinate 1,174,908 of NZ_SNWP01000010.1, forward strand.
TTGTAATAACCGATCTCAGCAGTGATCTTATCTTTCAGGATACCGAAATTAATTCCGATATCTGTTTTCTTACTGGTTTCCCAGGTAAGGTTGGGGTTACCAGCCTGGCTATAGGGTACAGTTGCATTACCACCATATAAACCAGATCCGAATTGTGATAAGGAAGCAAAGTTACCCAGACCTCCGATATTACCCACTTTACCATAGCTGGCCCTAACTTTGAAACTGCTGAATACACGATCCAGTTTCGCAGCACTCCAGAATTTCTCATTCATTACTTCCCATCCTGCAGATACACCCCAGAAAGTACCATATTTGGTATTGGCACCCAGTTGAGATGCTCCATCTCTCCTCAGATTACCCGTTAAGTAATATTTGCGATCGTAGTTATACTGAACACGACCAAATTCAGAATACAGGTAGTTTTCACCTACAGATAAACCAGCAGTGTTTGGTGTGGCCCACCCACCCTGAATATTAGTAAACGCAGGGTCAGATACCGTAATACGATTCAAACCATAACCGTTGTTATCAGATTTCTGGTGTTCAATACCAGCTAATGCACTCACAGTATGTTTTTCACCAAAGGTTTTGTCAAACTGCAAAGTAGTAGTCCATACCCATCTTTTATTTTTGCTGAAGTTGGAAGTTACTGAACCCGTAGAAGAGAAACCTTCACCGGAAATGGGATGGAAGAAGGCGTCATTATCAGACAACACATAATCAATACCATAAGTGGTACGACCAGTTAACCAGCTAAATGGTTTGATTTGGGCATACACATTACCGATGATGTGATCGATGTAGTTATCGTTACGGTTCAGATCCAACTGAATAACCGGGTTGTTAAAACCTACTTGTCCTTGTTTGTTATTCATTACACCAATCAGGGCACCATTGTAGTTATATGTACCATCGTTATTGTATGGAGAAATATTGGGAGCAGTTACCAGCGCCACACGACCCAAACCTGCCGTTGCGAACGCATCACCTAATGAGCCAGAGCTAACAGCAGCCAGGTTTTTCTCAGATGAATACTGGATTTTACCACCTATATTTATTGCTTTACCTACTTTATGATCCACATTCATCGTCAATGATAAACGTCTGTAATCATTTCGTTTGATAATACCTTCCTGTTCAGTATAACCGGCAGAAAAATAGTAACTGGTTGATTCATTCGCACCTGATACGCTGATCGTGTTGCTGTGTTGTACGCCTGTACGGTATACATAATCATACCAACGTGTATTGATCGGCTGGCCGTTAGGACCATTTGTTAAAGCAAAAGCATTCGTAGCTGCATTGAAAGTTCCAGCATTCACCAACGCTTCGTTTTTGTAATCAGTATACTGAAAAGCATTCATCAGTTCAGGTAAACGCTGAACCTGACTAAAACCTACCCAGCTATCCAGGGTAACTTTTGAACGCCCTACTTTACCCTTTTTAGTTGTGATAAACAATACACCATTGGCAGCACGACTACCGTAGATAGCGGTTGCGGCTGCATCTTTGGCAACGTCTACACTCTCAATATCGTTAGGGTTAATGCTCGCCAGAATATTACCTGCAGAACTGGTGGAACTAAAGTCTCCTGTGAACATTGGCACCCCATCCAGTACAATCAAAGGATAAGAAGAAAGAGAAATAGAGTTGGTACCACGGATACGGATTACAGGGGGTGAATTCAATACACCACTTGGAATGGTAACCTGCACACCTGCAGCACGACCACCCAGTGCCTGATCAAAACTCTGTGTTGGCTTGTTGGCCAGGGCCTCGCCTTTTACACTGGCAATACTACCCGTAATTTCTTTTTTCTTCTGTGTACCATAACCCACCACCACTACTTCAGACAAGGATTTGTCTTCTTCAGTCATGCTTACGGTAATGGAATTTTTGTCGGAAATGCTGGCATCGAGAATGTTGAAGCCAACATAACTGAAACGAAGAGATCTCACATTTGCGGCCACCTGAATGGTGAAATTACCCGCATTGTCTGTAACGGTTTTCCTATCGGAACCCGCTGAAACGGTAACACCTGAGAGTGGTGCCCCTTTCGAATCCGTAACCTTACCAGTGAAGGTACGGCTGGTCTGTGCCTGAAGCTGAGCCATAAATAGCACAGCACTGGCAACAAGTGCCATTAATTTTCTCATGCGCATTTAGTTTTAGGTTTATATAGAATTGCTAAATTTAGACAGTCGTGTTTATAAAAACGCTGTTTGACCTAAAAAAAAGATGCTTTTACCGAAAAAGAAGAATAAAATCGAACTGTTTAAAATATTCACATAAGTATAAAAATCTAATAATCAATTACTAGCACATCACTGTGGAGAGCCCCGGCCTATGTGAAAAATCATTCACATGGAATATATTCCGTTTCAGTATAAACTGAAAACAGTATATATACTTCAAAAAATCAGACTAATATTCGGGTACGCGAATACTTATCCTGTATTTTAAATGGATCCTCTTTACCTGCTTTTCTTATTCCCCTTTTTCTGAAAATGTAGAATCAGCACAGGTAATAAAATCAGATTGGTAAGTGTGCCAGTTACAAGTGTCAGGGAAGTTAACCAACCCAATGCTTTTGTACCGCCGAAATCACTTATACAGAAAATAATAAAACCAGCAATCAATACCAATGATGTATAAATAATGCTGATACCGGTATGTCTGATGGTTTGTATCAATGTTTGAGAAACCTGTTGATTATAATGCGGTAGTTCCTGTTTATAATTAATCAGAAAACGAATGGTTACATCAATCGCTATACCGAGGGCCACACTAAAAACCAATACCGTTGAGGGTTTTAATGAAATACCCGCCCATCCCATAATACCGGCAGTAATAACCAGCGGTATCAGGTTCGGGATCAAAGAACAAACCAATATGCGGAATGATCTGAACAGATATAACATGCACAGTGTAATCAGCAGGAAGGCCCAGAAAATACTTTCTTTAAGCCCTTTGATAATAAAACTCGACCCTTCCAGAAAAGTGATACTGCTACCCGTAAAAGTTATTTTGTAAGATGCTGTATCAAATATTTCATGGGCTTTCTTTTCGTAATCAGCTATCATTAATGGCAACTTCGCACTACCCACATCTTTCATATTTACTGTTATCCTTGCTACCTGTTTGGCACTATCCATAAAACTGCTGATAATTTTAGACACGCCTGTTCCAGTGCTGCTATCTGCTTTCTGTTTCAGATAGGGCCCCATAAAGGCAAGATCGCCTTCATAGGGAACATCATAGCTTAAGGTATCGCCATCATAATAAGCCTGCTTTGCAAATTTCAAACCCTCAGCAAAAGATAAAGGCCTTGCTGCTTCTGGTCTTGCTCCGATATAAGCAGAAAACTCATTGATCCTGGATATCGGTCCTGTATTCCGCAGCAGCCCGTTTTTCTTTTTGGTATCCACCAGAATTTCCAAAGGCATCACACCACCAAAATGCGATTCAAACCATTTCAGATCCGTATATATTTTATCTGTTTTAGGAAGATCATCTACAATAAAACCTTCGCTCTTCAAACGGAAAATACCCAGCACTGCAAAAAAACTCAATACAATGGTTACACCATATACCCATTTTGCATGATGGAAGGTCCATCTTTCAATACGCAATAGTACCCTTTCCAGAAAAGGATTATCAAGGTATTTGGTATGCCTGTTTTTAGGGGGGGGCAGGTAGCTGAGTACTACAGGAATAAAGATCAGTGAAATCACAAAGAGTGCCATAATATTGACGCCTGCCACTGCACCGAACTCCTGTAACAAAGCACTTTTGGTTAAGGCGAATACCGCAAAACCAATGGCCGCTGCAATATTACAAAACAGGGTTACAATACCCATTCTCCCAACCATAGTAATCAATGCTTTCTCCTTATCACCTGTTTCTCTGTAAGCGGTATGGTATTTATTGAGAAAATAAATGCAGTTGGGTATCCCAATGACAACAATCAATGGCGGTATCAAGGCATTCAACAAAGTAATTTTATAGCCCAGTAATACCATGGTACCCAAGCTCCAGACCACACCAATTCCTACCACGATCAAACTCATCAGCATAGCGCTGATAGAACGGAAAAAAATCAAAAGCGTAATGGCAGACAAAACAAGTGAACCAATCAGGAACCAATTCATTTCCTCTTTGATCCTGTTGCCAATGGTGGTTCTGATAAAAGGAAGTCCGCTAACATGCAGGGTTGTTTTTGTTTTGGCTTCAAATGATGCAACTTCATGCATAATATCATTAATCAACCTTGTTCTGCCCTTGCTATTAATGGTATCTGCATTTACTGAAACACCCATCAGATAAGCATTTCCTGAATCACTGTACAACAGGGTTTCGTAAAAAGGAAGCTGAAGAAATACCTGTTTTGCTGAATCCAGTGCCGATTGTGACCGATACGGATATTGAAATATTTTTTCAGGTACCAATTGTTGCTTTTCACGGTCGTTCCGGAGATTCACTGCATCAGGAACGCTCAATATGCCCGTTACTCCATTGACTTCTTTTAATGACTGATGCAAAGCTGCTACTTCATTAAAATAATCTACCGAATAAAAAGATTTACTGTCGAATCCCAATACCATCATATTTCCATCACCACCGAATTTTTTCAGAAACGACTGGTATTCCTGATAACGGGGGTTATCGGTTGGAATGGCCCTTGTAAACTCATAGCTCAGCTTTACCTGTGTTGCATAATATGTCATGATTCCCGTAGTAACCATCAACAAAAAAATCAGTGCCAAGCGTTGTTTGATAATGAATTGACCCAATCTATACCACATGATCTGTAAATAGTATTTTTCTTAATGTATAAAGAATAGAAAGTCTGCTTTAAAATCTGTAGGGTTTGAACTACAAAGAAAAGAAGAATATGTCACATACTGATAACATGGAATAGCGCTTTCCGTATTGTACATTGCATAGACCTATGAAAACTGTATAGAGAAAGCTTTTCTTTCTGCTATTTCAGATTTACACGTATATCCAATATCCATGATCCCCCGGAAGCACACATATCATTTTGTGTTCTTGCTGTTTTGTCTCCATACCTCTATACTGGTAAAAGGACAAGGCACTTGTTCAAGCAGCGCATTGGCGCCTGTATTCTCACAAACATTCGGACAAAGCGGGTCCTCTTCGTCCAGATCAACAGTACCTGGCGGCTTTACTACCAATTATAGTTTTCAGAACAGTGGTAATTTAAATGATGGGTATTACATTGTTACACCTCGTGTTCAAAATGCAGGAAGAAATGATTGGGCGGTAGGTACAGACCATACCGGCAACAGCAATGGAAATATGTTTCTGGTAAATGCGGGTACTGGTGGTTCTGTATTTTTTTCCCAACAGGTAGATAATCTTTGCCCGGGGTCTACGTATAATTTTTCCGCATGGCTGGCAAACGTAAACACCAATAGCCTTACTTTACCGATATGCGGTGGTGGGTATGTATACCCAAACGTGACCTTCAATATTAAAAATACATCCGGAACCATACTGGCTTCCTATAGCACCGGTAATCTTCCTCTAACAGCAAGTACGCTTGTTGCACCTAACTGGCAACAATACGGCTTTAGCTTTGCACTACCCTCTGGAACTACTTCGCTGGTACTGGAAATGGTAGATGCTTATGGCGGCTTACCGCAATGCGGTAATGACCTGGCCATAGATGATATCCTTTTTACGGCATGTACGCCAAGCACTACTGTATCTTTTTCCACCACCAATGCAATTTGCACTGGTAGCAACACATCCATCAACGCATCCATCATAAACAGTCCTTTTACAACCCCTGCTTATCAGTGGCAAAAAAGTATTGATGGGGGCAATACATGGGTAAACATCGGTACTCCGGGTAATAATGCTGCTACTTACAATCTGAACAATGTGAGTTCAGCAGACCAGGCCAGTTACAGAGTATTAGTAGGCCCGGATGTAGCAAGCCTTGGATCCAGTACCTGTATTACAGCTTCTGCTCCGGTTTCACTAACCGTTTATGCAAGTCCTACAGCATCAGCCGGAAGCAATAACCCTGTATGCTCCGGCAGTTCCATTAACCTCAGTTCAATCGTTATAGGCGGAACAAGTCCTTATACCTATAGCTGGACAGGTCCCAACAGTTTTAATTCTACTGTCGCATATCCATCCATTACCAATTCTGTATTAGCCAACGGCGGGGTCTACCAGTTTCAGGTTACTGATAACAATGGATGCAAAGCAAACGCCAGTACAAATGTTATTGTGAATGAAAAACCAGTTGTTGATCCCATTGTCGGAGATCCTAAAGGATGCGTAGGTACTAGCTTAAATCTGAGCAACAATACGCCAAATGGCACATGGTCCAGTATTAATACATCCGTAGCTACGGTTGATCAGAATGGGGTGGTAACTTTTCTGGGTGCAGGATCTTCTTTTATTACTTACCGGGTAATTGAAAATAGTTGTACTACAGCGGTTATTAAACCCGTTACGGTTGCTTCTGTAGCTATTGCACAGGATGTTATTGAATGTAATAATGGCGTTCGCAGTTATTCCAGCAATTCTTCAGACCCTTATTATGTTGGATACAGCAATACAAATGTTGGCAACAGTTATTTGTGGACGATTACCAATACGGGTACAGGACTGGTAGAAAACACTGTATATAAATCCGGGACAAATCAAAATTCCATATACCCATCTGTACAACTTCCGAATGGAAATGTATATAAAATCAACATACAGTTTACTACAAACGGTATTACCTGTTCTGCTGAACACACCGTTTATAAACAAATCCAATTAACAGGGTCCATTACAAGTGCTCAGGATACAACCATCTGTGCCAATGCTACCAATATTCCTTTAATGGCATCCACATCGGTAGTTGCAAATTCGCTTAACTGGCGCACATTGAATGGTTCTGGTATTTTCTCATCAACCAATACCCTGATTACCAGTTATACACCAAGTGCAGCTGATATTGCTTCTGGAACCATATTTATTGTTTTCGAAGCAGCTACAACACTCAATATGAATGGCAACTGCGGATCTTCCATGGTTTCAGATACTATGGCTTTGCACATACTGCCTGCCAATACCGGTATCAACACGCTATCTACCATTTGTTCCGGCGGTTTATTTCAATACACACCTACTTCTTCCATTGCCGGTAGTAGTTTCATATGGACTTCTTTGGTATTAAGCGGAACTGGTTCTGGTAACGGAACAAATGGAAGTGGAGCTATCCAAAATACATTGGTCAATCTTTCTGGCACGCTTGATTTTATTGTTCGTTATACCATCACGCCCATATACAATGGTTGTAATGGCACACCTTTTACTGTTACCGTAACCGTAAAACCATTACCCATTATTAACATCACGAACAATGCAACAGAAATTTGCAGTGGTGGGATTTCTAGTATTGCGTTCAATAGTTCCATTTCAAATACACAATATACCTGGACTTCAGATATATTGGCTGGAACCGCTACCGGGGCATCCAGTAACAATATAGCATCAACAACCCATACAATTGCAGATGTCATTAACAATACAAACACTGCAAATGCGATCATCAGGTACAATATTACAGGTACATCTTCCAGCGGATGTACTAATACCGCATCTACCAATCTCACCGTTTATGCCAGTCCGGGTAGTGCTGATGGGGGGCCTGACCAGCAATTATGCAATACAACCGTTACTACACTCAATGCTGTTGCACCTGCTGCAGGTTCAGGCACCTGGAGTATGGTATCTGGTCCAACAACTATTTCTTTTGCAGACATTCATCAAGCTAATACTGCCATTACAGGTTTAACTACAGGTACTTATATTGTAAAGTGGACTGTCAGTAACGGAGTATGCGCAACAGATGAAGATCTGGTCACTATCATTGTTAACACACCTACTGTTGCCGGTATCTTGAGTGCTGATGCCACAGTTTGCGCACCTATTAATAATGGTATTTTATCTATTGCGGGTTATACAGGTAATATCGTCAACTGGCAACAATCAACCGATAATGGTAATAGTTGGAACAATATAAATATTACCAATGCTACCTATCATTTTTCGAACCTTACCGGTACAAGCTTATTCAGAGTATTAGTAAAAAATGGAACCTGTGTTACTGAAACATCCAATACGGTTGTATTAACGGTACTTCAATCACCTGGTACAGCAAACGCTGGAAATGATCAACTGCTGAATGGAGTAAGTGCAACAACGCTGTCAGCCAATCCACCTACTGCAGGATCAGGCTCCTGGACACAAATCAGCGGCCCCGGTGCAGCAGTTTTTTCCAATGTCAATGCTTACAATGCAACTATTACAGGTTTAACAACAGGTAGCTACACTTTCAGATGGACCATAACCAATGGAAGTTGCGGCAGCTCTTCAGACGATGTATCCATAACGATAGAACCTTCAACTGTTGCTGGAATACTTTCTGCCGATGCCATTGTTTGTGCAGCGGGAGGCAATGGAGCTACATTACAGTTGAGTGGATACACGGGTAGTATTATACGATGGGAATATTCAACAGACAATGGTGCGAACTGGAATATCTTATCAAATACAGCAGATACTTATACATATGCAAATCTTACCGTTACTACCTGGTATCGCGTATTGGTACAGAGTGGTATAGGTACACCTGCTTATTCTGCATTAGCCATCATTACGGTATTACAACCTGTAACAATGGCTAATGCAGGTATTGATCTAAACCTTTGTAACCAATCTTCCACCGGCTTATTGGCTAATATACCCGTATCAGGTAATGGGTCATGGTCCTGGGTATCTGGTCCTTCGGCAGTTATTTTCTCAGATCCCACGCAACACAATACAATTATCTCTGGCTTAACTACAGGTTCTTATACTTTTAAATGGAACATTACAAACGGTACTTGTCCTTCGTCAGAAGATTTTGTACAAATCAATGTCTCAGCTGCCACAGATCCTGGTATACTATCGGCAGATACCTCTGTATGTGCTTCCGGCAATCATGGAACACTTGTTTTAACTGGTTTCAGCGGATCCATTATTCATAGTGAGTTTTCTACTGACAATGGATTGAGCTGGAATATATTGAATAACAGTACAGGTCTGTCATCCATCAATTACCATAACCTTAGTACCACCACGCAATACCGAACACTAGTGCAAAATGGTACATGTAATGCCTCCTACAGTAATATAGTTACCATCATGGTTCTCTCTCCAGTGAGTATGGCGAATGCTGGTACAGATACTACTATTTGCGGTGCAGTATCTGCAATACTCAACGCAAATCAGCCTGTTACAGGCATGGGCATATGGACGCAGATTACTGGCCCCAATCATGCAAACTTTACACAAGCAAACACTTATAACAGTACTGTAAACGGACTCATTCCGGGAACCTATACATTCAGATGGAGCATTTCAAACGGGGTATGTGTGACTTCGCATGATGACGTTACTTTACAGGTAACAGCTCCTTTGGCAAACATAATTACCAATAAAACTTACACTGTTTGTGAAGGACAATCTGTAACCATTCTTGCTGGTCCAGCCAGTGGCGGAAACGGCATCTACCAATACCAGTGGCAGGAAACAAAAGATGGTATCAACTGGACAGATATACCAGGTGCCAATAGCATTCAATACATATTTACACCTTCGGTTACAACAACTTCACTACGAAGATTGGTGCAGGCAAACCCTTGCAGTCAGATCAGTAATGTAGTAATGGTTACCATGCAGGCTGCTGTAAGCAACAATCATTTACCAGCCATTACCTATGTATGTAAGGATAGTAGTATTCTAATAACAGGTTCCCAACCTTCAGGTGGAGATGGCTTGTATATATACCGTTGGCAATCCAGTATAGACAATGGTAGCAGTTGGGCAACCATTACAGGAGCAACCGCTAAAGATTATACAACAGGTTTTATTTCAACCAATACCTTATTCAGGAGAATAGTCAGTACAGTTCATTGTACAGGTGTACAGGAAAGTATTAGTAATATAAGCTCCGTGGTAATAAAGTTTAAACCCACTGCTGCTTATAGCGTTTTACCTGATTCGGGTTGCTCCCCGGTGATGATGCATTTTACAAATCAGTCAACCGGGAATAATGTCGTGTACCGCTACAGTTTTGGTGATGGCAAGGATACAGTACTGAATACACTTTCGGCTATATCACATCTGTATAACAGCTATACACTTGTAACTCTGCACACATCTCTGTATGCCACCAATGAATGTGGAACAGATTCAGCGGCGAAACCAGTTATCATTAAACCGGACCATATTCAACCAGATCTCAAATTGAGCGACAGTTCATTATGTGGCATAGGCAGTATTGTGTTTACCAATAATACAAAAGGAGCCCTGAAATATTCCTGGAACTTTGGTGACGGAAGTCAGGTAATACAAACCTCGTCCAACAGTACCATCACACATACATATACACTACCGGGCACATATCTGTTTACACTCACTGCAGATAATGAATGCAGCATACAAACAATTCAACACACCATACGCATCCATCCTGCACCAGTTGCAGCATTCACTATTCCAAAACCTGATTTTTGTGTAGGAGATTCCGTTCACCTCAGTAACCAGAGTATACACGCAAGTGAATATCGATGGTTATTAGGCAATAGTGATTCTTCTAAGGGCATCGCTCCAGTAATTGTTTATAAAAATGAAGGTATTTTCAATATTACTCTTATTGCAGGTAATATATATCCAGAAGATAACAAATCATGTTTTGATACAATTAAAAGTAGTATCAGCATCCTTGGCTCCAGAAAAGGAAATATGCAGATTAACAGCCTTTCAGCCAATTGCCTGCCTCATTCAGTAGAGGCCATCAGTTTGAACACACCTGTTTCAGAAGTAACATGGAACTGGGGTAACGATAGCAGCAGCAAGGGAGAAAAAGCAAGTTATCAATACTTTACAAACGGACAGTATCAGATTACAATGACAGCCATAAACGCAGGTGGCTGCCGTTTCATTGATAGTACAACAATAAACGTAAACAGTCCTTCTGGTACATTCACGATTGCTGATAAGGATATTTGTATAGGACAGACCGCCTCGTTTACGCTTAATATTGTCAATAACGCTGTACATCCGCAAGACTCAATCCGTTGGCATCTGGGTGATGGCTCTATACAAACTAAGGCAGTGGCGAACTTTAGTTATCAATATACCAAAGCGGGTGTGTTTTATCCTAAAGCCTGGTTATTAAAAGCAGGTGGTTGTCTCATTCCCCTCACAACAACTGATTCTGTAAGAGTTGATCAGGTAATTTCAAAATTTGGATTATCTGGCGTATTTGAATGTGGTACTACCACATATCAGTTTGTCGATTCAAGTGAGGCTATCTTCGGTATCAGGTCCTGGAAATGGCTGATGAATGGAAAAGACAGCAGCTATGAAAGAATCAGGGTAAGTCGGTTTAACCAGAAAGGTACGCATACCACTACTTTGATTGTTGAGGGAAATACCGGATGTATCGCTACATCACAGGCTAATTTTGATGTACAGGTATACCAGTATCCCGTTGCTAGTATAAGTGCGATGGCAGAAGCCTGTAAAACAGATTTACTGGAACTGAAATCAACCATTACTTCTCAGGATTCTGTTGCACTTCGTTTATGGACCTTGGGTAATGGCTTTAGCGCCCAGGACTCAGTTATCAAAGCTACTTTTGCCAATGATGGTACTTATAATATAAAACTCACGGTTGCCACGGTTAACAACTGCTTCGACTCCGTATATAAACAGGTTACGGTTCATCCATTGCCGAAAATTTCCGTTCAGCAGAACAATATTGTTTGTCGTGGCGATTCAATTACGATCCACGCCAATGGTGCCAGCAGATTTATCTGGAAAGATCAACAGGAAAATATTATCTGTACAGACTGTGCTGAAATAAAAGTAAAACCAGGAAGCAGTACCAGTTATAAAGTGATTGGATATAATCAGTTTGGCTGTAGTGAAATTAAGTCAACATCGGTTCGTGTTATTAATCCCATTAAAATGATCGCATCATCGGGAGATACACTTTGTGCAGGAGAGAGTAGTCTCTTATCTGCAACAGGAGCAGCCATTTATCAATGGTTACCAACAGGCTCATTTAATGGAAGCAATACTTCCAGCATAAACGTGAGACCATCAGAAACGACGATTTATAAAGTGGTTGGCAAAGACACTTATAACTGTTTCAGTGACACTGCCGAAATAAAAGTGGTAGTGGGCAAACCCACTCCTGTTACACTTGGTAAAGACACCACCCTTGTGAGTGGTAGTTCTTATCAACTCCGCTTACAATCATCTGCAAACGATATCGTAAAGTGGCGCTGGAGTGGCGCGCCTGGTATTTCATGCGTTACGTGCCCAACACCCTTTGTAAAATTATCGGATGATGCCTGTATCAGTTGTGTTGCCGTAAATCAGTTCGGCTGTATCAGCTCAGATACTATCTGCATTAAGACTTTCTGCCCTGCAACCGAAGTATTTGTTCCCAATGCATTTACGCCCGATGGTGATGGTATAAATGATAAGTTAATTGTGCAGGGTAAAGGTATCCGGCTCATCAAAAGCTTCCGGATTTTCAATCGCTGGGGTGAAGTAGTATTTGAGAAAGTAAATTTCAATCCCGGAGACCCGGCTTATGGCTGGGATGGAAAAATAAAAGGCAATATCGCCAGTCCGGATGTATATGTATACATCTGCGAAGTGATCTGTGAAAAAGGGTTACCATCCATATTTAAAGGAAACACAGCAATACTTAAATAATGAAAAAATCAATTACATCCATCAGCAAACTGCTCATACCGCTTACCGGCATCTTGAGTTGTTTCTACGCCGGTGCGCAGGATTTTACTTTTTCGCAGTTTTATGAGCAACCTCTGTTACGCAATCCTGCATTGGCTGGGATTTTTACAGGTGATATTCGGGTTTCACTTGCGCATAGGGATCAATGGGCAAGTGTTACAACCCCATTTCGTACTACTTCATTAAGCATAGAACACAAACTACCGGTTGGTAATAAAAATGATCTGGTAACTGTAGCAGCACAGATGAGCCAGGATGGAGCGGGTGATATCAGGTTAAAAAGAACGCATCTTTTACCTGCCATCAGTTATCATAAATCATTGAGTGATGAAAGAGACAGTTACCTCACCGCATCCTTTATGGGAGGCCCTGTATTCAGCCAGTTTGATCCTACCCAGTTGAAATTTGGTGATCAGTATCAGAATGGAAGCATTAATCAGGGAACCATGCAAACAATCAAATCATCTGGTTATTCGTACTGGGATCTTTCAGCTGGTTTATCCTATAATACTTCTTTCTCCGACAAAACAAGATTTTATATTGCCGCCGGTTTATCACATATTACCAATCCGGTTATTACATCCACAACTGGCAGCGTATCTGGATTTCTTTCTCCCAGAATGTCTGTTAACCTTGGTATCCATGCACCTTCTGGTGAAAGAGGCCATGTATTTGGATTCGCAGATTTGTTTACGCAAAATGGTAGTAAACAGGTACTGGGTGGATTAATGTATGGTATTAATATGAGGGAATATGATAACGGAGATCCAGATATTTTTTATGTAGGTAGTTTTATGCGATGGGGCGACGCTTTGATACCCGTTGTAAAAATAGAATTCAATCATTTGAGTATAGGAGTGAGTTACGATGTCAATATATCCAGGTTAAAAGTTGTCTCCAATTGGAGAGGTGGACTTGAAATGACCATTGCCTATCGGGGTTTTACGAAAATCCGCAATTCAATGATAGACAGGGTTAGGTGTACCCGCTTTTAGCGTATTACATAACAAACCAATAAGCGCCTATCTGACAAACACTACCCACCAGCAATCCGGTATATATTTCTTTTGATGTATGATCACTTACAATAAAACGACTACTGCACACAATACCCGTGAGCAAAGCGGTTGCCGCAATAGGCAGGCCCATTGGTAACCGATAATAGAATGAGAATAAAATCACCGCAGCCAACGCACCACCCATTCCCATACCATGCAAGCTGATTTTAAAGAAATTATTGCAGACAAGTCCAAGTGAACTTGCGATAAAAATTCCCATAAAGAAAAACTTAAGTACGGCTGGTTGATCTGTAAAATTGCGGCTCAGATAATACATCCACCAGTAAAAAAACATGGTAATAACAAATGGAATAATTCTTTCTTTTTGCGTGCGAAGAAAAATACTCTCCGAAAATTTAAGCCTCCACAAAAGAAATACAGCAAAAGCTGGAAAGAATGCAGTGAGCCAGAACAAACCAAACAATCGCATTTTCAACTGCCAGATAGTAATACCTGCAAACTCATATGGCACTTCAAACATTAACAATAAAAAGATGTATGAAGGTATAAATAATGGATGCAGAACATATGAAACCAACTTGGCTAATAAGCGAATAATGAGCGGGTGCCTTTCTGTAACTGTATTCTCTGTTGCGTCCATAATCATTTAATTCAAATGAATTGTTAGTCTCAACTAACAAATTATATATACCTTATTTCTGGTTCTCATAGCTCTTTTCGCAACCTGGCAACCGGTATATTCAATTGTTCACGGTATTTGGCTACTGTGCGTCGTGCAATATTATATCCTTTCTCTTGAAGCATATCAGTAAGCACTTCATCACTCAGTGGTTTGCGTTTATCTTCCGCTTCAATGATATCACTCAGAATTTTCTTTACCTCTCTTGTACTCACTTCTTCGCCACTATCGGTACTCAATGATTCACTAAAGAAAAACTTTAACCGGTAGGTGCCGAATTCTGTTTGTACAAATTTGCTATTTGCCACACGGCTTACCGTAGAGATATCCAAACCGGTTAATTCGGCAATATCTTTCAGGATCATCGGCCGCATGGTTGTTTCATCGCCGGTAAGGAAAAATTCCTGCTGGTGCTTCATGATGGCACTCATCGTACCTATCAATGTATCCTGCCTTTGTTTGATCATGTCGATAAACCATTTGGCAGAATCAATCTTCTGTTTAATAAACAATACTGCTTCTTTTTGCCTTTTATCTTTCTTGCTACCCTTATCATATTCCTTCAGCATATCGCGGTATCCCTCACTGATACGCAGATCAGGGGCGTTTTTTGCATTGAGGGTAAGTTCAAGCTTGCCATTATTATTGATAATGAAGAAGTCGGGAACAATATAACTTTCGGCCTTATTGATCTCACCAATATTACCACCTGGTTTCGGATTCAGTTTAATAATCTGGTTGATAACATCCCTTATCTGATCATCCGTCAGGTTAAGGCCACGCTGTATTTTCTCGTAATGCTTTTTGGTAAATTCATCAAAATATTTCGATAGTACCTGTATGGCCAGTTCAACAGCTATGCCTTCTGTTAACTTTCGCTTCAATTGCAGCAATAAACATTCTTTCAGATCGCGTGCACAAACACCCGGTGGATCAAATTGCTGGATCTGTTGAATAATGGCTTCAATTTCTTTTTCATCCACAGATAATCCCTGTCTGAAAGCCAGATCATCTGAAATAGAAGTAAGCTCCCTGCGCAGGTATCCATCATCATCCAGACTACCTACCACCTGTTCAGCTATTTTATAATTACGTTCATCTAACTCAAGCATTCCCAGCTGGTTTAATACCAATTCATGAAAGCTGGTTTCTACACGGATGGGTATTACCTTCTGGTCATCCATCTCCGGATAATTATCATCCTTCATTTTATAATCAGCAATCTCACCATCATCATCCGTTACATATTCACTGATATCTATATTGTCATAATCTTCTTCACTGCCATCCCTTTCCATGTCCTCATCAGCAGAAGTTTCAAATTCATCCTGCATTTCATCCCCGAATTCATCTGCATGGCCTTCCTCATCCATTTCCAATGCCGGATTTTCCTCAAGTTCTTCCTTGATACGCTCCTCGAGATTGGCAGTAGGCACCTGCAACAGTTTCATTAACTGAATCTGCTGGGGCGACAGTTTTTGTAATAGTTTCTGTTGTAACGACTGGCTTAACGACATAATTCAATCTCTATACTTGGGTGAATTGCTCTTCCATCAATTCAGCTTTAACATCTGCCGATCTTAAAACGCCGTAAATTTACATACAATCAATGCAAGATGTTACCGAAACGAATTTGTTTGTTTGTGAATTTATTCCTAATTACCGGTATTGCAGGGAAAGCGCAAATGCGGAACATCCCTGTTTTGCCCACCAAGACCATAACAGACAGCAGCAGTATAACGTCTTTTCGTTTATTACCCGAAGACTACTACACAAGAAACCTTTCTTTTTTTTGTAAAAAAGAGCTGCAGGTGGAAAAGATAACTAAAATTCCTCTGAGATTCAGATTAGGAAGCATAGAGCAGGTGAATTTTCTGGAGGGAAAGAACAGGCATTTTATGCCACCCTCATTGAGGCAATCATCCGGTCCTCAAAAACAATAACCCTTTCCTTTAGTTGGGTTCGCAATGCAGAGAATAATTGCTGCTTGTCTTCTGTACTGATTGTAGCAAAAGGAATGGAGTCGGTAAAATAGGTAGACGTATACCTGATCGTAATACCCTCTTCACCAATAATTACTTTTTTAATATCCATCCATGCAATTATTTGTTTTTCTTTTGCCTTATAACTTTCTACCGGTAATAACCAACTAATACCTGCATCATCAACCGTAACAAAACAATGATTGATTTTACTTTTCCTGTAACGCTTGACTACACGAATGGAGACTGAGATCAACAAAAAAATATGAACAAATGAAAACCAGTCGCGTCTTTCTCCATTGCCACTGAATATCATGACAAAGTTGTACGCTATACCGATTAACATTACAAACAATAAAAACACTTCCACATAAAACCAGCCACTGAGCGGAACCCGTTTATAATAAGCCGTATATGTTTTGGCATCAGGCATGTACAGTATTATTTGCCAGGACCTTACGAACAGCTGCTGCCAGTTTCTCACCTTTTTCCCTGATCTGCTCATCTGTCCATAATAAACTGATGGAAGTAGAAATACACCTGCTCATGATTGCGTCACTGGCTGTAAACTGTGCTGTTTGCAATTGCAACAATACCTGCTCCTGCTGTGCACTTAACCTATTCAGACTCGCAGCTGTTTTCAGGTGGTCCCATTTGCTGATATAATGCCAGTTATTGGCATACCAGTAAAAATTACCCGCCAATATACCCTGTTCTTTCAGTTCAGCCACCAGGGCCTTGGTAAGTGCTTCAGTTGGCAGGAACCAGCTTAGAAAGCTACAACTGTCACCTGCTTCATCGGGAACTTTTCTGAAACTTACTTCAGGAATGGCTTCGAGATATGCTCGTAATGCCTTGTTATTTTTTCGCTGGATGGATAAGAAGGTGTCCAATTTACGGATCTGTGCCAGACCAACAGCAGCATGCAGTTCACTGATCCTGAAATTATAACCAAGGTATGGGTGCAGATCTGCACCACGGTCTACTCCTTTATGATCATGACCATGATCGGTATAAGCATCTGATTTAACGTATACATCTTCATTGTTCGTCATCACCACACCACCTTCACCACAGGTAATGGTTTTTACAAAATCAAAAGAGAAAGTTCCTGCATCACCAATGGTTCCCAATGCTTTCCCTTTGTAGGTACCACCAATACTCTGGCAGGCATCTTCCAGTAATATCAGGTTATGTTCCCGGCAAATCTGTTTCAGTGCATCCAGATCGGCCATACTTCCGCACATGTGTACGGGCATTACGCATTTTGTTTTGGGGGTAATGGCAGCTTTTACTGCAGCCGGATCGAGGGTCAGGGTTTCATCAATATCAACCAGTACAGGGATGGCCCCTACACTGAGTACGGCTTCAAAACTGGCCACAAAGGTAAAAGAGGGCATAATCACTTCATCGCCTGCACCAATATGTAATGCAGCCATAGCTGTGGTTAATGCGGCCGTACCACTCGATGTAAGTTGTGCATATTTGCACCCAAACACTTCTGTAATGGCTTTCTCCAGTTCCTGCGCCTTCCATATACCCTTACGGGGGCCATCAAAACCATAACGCATCAGGATGCCTGTTTCCAGTACATCATTCACTTCTTTTCTTTCCTCCGCACCAAAAAATTCAAAACCGGGCATAATATTGATTTAGACAGCAAAAATAGAAAGGAAATCTGAATGTCAGATATCAGATAGCAGATGGCAGATTTATTTTCACATCTGAGATCTGCCATCTGAGATCATCAGATCTCCTGCCTACCTTTGCAAGATGACGCCTACTTTATTCTATTGTTATGATGCCTATTGCGGCTGGTGCTATGGATTTAGCCCTGTAATGAAACAAATTCATGAACAGTTTCCACAACTGCCCGTTGAAGTGTTATCAGGTGGTATGATTTTACCGGAGGAGCCCGTATCTATTGCAGCTACTGCCGGCTATATACAGAAAGCCTATAAAACAGTTGAAGAATATACCGGTATTACATTTGGCCCCGATTATCTTTGGCACATTAATAATCCGGATCTGAGCGACTGGTTTCCGAATTCCGAGAAACCTGCTATTGCCCTTTGTATTTTTAAAGAATTTTATCCTGAAAAACAGGTGGTATTTGCCTCCGACCTACAGTTTGCACTTCATTTTGAAGGACGCGATCTTACCGATGATGAAGCCTATCGTCACCTGCTGGAGAAATACAGTATCAACCCTGAAACTTTTTATGAAAAATTAAAAAGTGATACTTACAAAGAACAGGCTTATTATGAATTTTCATTGGTAAAACAATTACAGGTTACCGGATACCCATGTGTATTACTACAGGTAAATGAATCGAAGTTCCATTTACTGGCACGCGGTTTCACAGATTATGAAACCCTGGAAGCCAGACTTATCAATGTACTGAAGGAGCTGAATGAAGACCAATGATTCCGCAAGAAAACGTTAAGATATAAGAGCGGCTTCCGAATTTTCTTTACAGATCATAGCTTACCCTTTGAAACCTATTTACATGAAACAAATTTTTACGATTACGCTTTCCCTGCTTTCCTATGCAGCACTTTCGCAGAATGTAAGCATGGATTTTGAAAAATATGAACCGAAAAGTAACCTTGTTGTGCCGGAACATAAAATCACCAGGGCTAAATTCCCTTTTATTGATGTACACAATCACCAGTTCAATATGCCTTCACAGGATGTAAAGACATTGCTCAAACAAATGGATGAACTGAATATGCGTGTAATGGTAAACCTGAGCGGAAGAGGATTCAAATCTGTAAATGGTCAGTTTGGTTTACAGGACCCACAATACCTGGCAGATGCCATCGCCAATGCAAAAAAAGCGACCCCCAACCGAATCATCCATTTTACCAATGTGTCTTTTATTGGTGTGGGGGAACCAGGCTGGACAGAAAAAGCGTTGAAAGAATTGGAGAATGATGTGAAAGCCGGTGCCAACGGGTTGAAAGTATACAAGAACCTTGGTTTCAATTTTAAGGACAATACCGGAAAGCTATTACGCATCGATGATCCCAGACTGGACCCCATCTGGGCGAAATGCGGTGAACTGAAAATACCTGTATTGATCCATAGTGCCGACCCTGAACCTTTCTGGCAGCCACTTGATGATAAAAATGAACGCTGGCTCGAACTCGCTACCAGACCCGACAGAAAAAGAAACAATACAGATCCGGCTCCATGGTCAGATTTAATTCAACAGCAACACAATATCTTTAAACGTCATCCAAAAACGAATTTTATTGCTGCACATTTTGGCTGGTATCCGAATGATCTTGCCAAACTTGGCAGTCTCTTAGATGCCATGCCCAATATGTATGTTGAATTTGGTGCCGTGATTGCGGAACTGGGTCGCCAGCCAAGAATGGCCAAAGCTTTTTTCGACAAATATCAGGACAGAATTATGTTTGGAAAAGATAGCTGGGTACCTGATGAATATGCCACCTATTTCAGGGTACTGGAAACAACAGATGAATATTTCCCTTACCACAAAAAATACCATGCTTTCTGGAAAATGTATGGAATGGGATTAAGTGATGATGTATTGAAGAAAGTTTATTACAAAAACGCATTGCGTATTATTCCGAATATTGATAAAACTTTATTTCCTGATTAGTGTAAATAATAAGCCACAGATACATTAGATTACTGAAATATAATCTGTTCATCTGTGGCTCATAAAATTTACTTATTCTTCTATTAATGGATTGCGTTCTTTTTTCTTGAAACGCTCCAAAAAACTTTCAGGAAACAAAAGACATAAACCTTCATAGGAAAATACTGTCAAAAAAATTGCCCCGATAAATTCAAATTTATCCGCGTTGGGTAATAAGAAAAAACAGATCACCGAACCAATAAGTAAAACAAGTAAAATTTTACCCGGTATTGATATAGCTTTCCATTTCTTCATACAATAAATATACAAAAAAATACAGGTATTGAACCTGATTTTATGTTAAACCTGGGTTCAGGGAAATCCTCTTTAACCCTTTCTGCAAAGGGCTCTAACTCAATGCAGAAAGGATCTTCAGAAGAAAGAGATTAAAAGAGTTTCTCAGCCGGTGGTGTTACCCCTTGAAAACGAATATAAATAGTACACTGACCGCGGTGGTGGGTCTGGTGCTCATGTGCCTTCAAGATCCAGCTGAGTCTTGATTCATTCAGGTTGCCTCTTTTTACCAGCTCACTCAAAGTAGCAGCATTCATTTCCTTGATACCATTGATGGCAAAATCATAAGAGGCATTCACATAGTAAGTCACAGAATCCTTAGACTGTGCAGTTGCCGATTTTTCCATATTGTACCCAGGATATATCCTTGTCTTACCGGTACCGTTGGCACTCAGTCCGATGGTACCCTGTGCCAGATGGAGCATTTGTTCGGAGAAGCTACGGATACCATCTACAGGCTTAGCCGTGTATTTATCAGCTGGCATGGCTGCGAGATATTCTGCTGTATAAGCTTTTGCCCTCTCCCAGTCTTTGATGAGTTGTGCTTTCAATGAATCATTGTTGAATTGTGCATTTGCCTGTTGTGTTACAAAAAACAGTAAGCCTGCGATGGCCATCATTTTTTTCATGGTGTAGTTATTATGTGATTAAATTTTTATTGAGGTACATTGTGCAAAGCCACGCGGTTTCCTTCACTATCGAGGAATACTGCCATATAGCCATACTCAGGTGATATTTCTGTTTTGGGCACCAGTATTTTTCCGCCGGCAGCTTCTACCCTGTCCAATACCATCTGCAGATCGGGATTGGCATTCAGGTATACCAGCGGACCATGTGTAACAGAAGGCTGGTGAAATCCTCCGCTATCACATAAAGCGCCGGCAACTGAATCTGGGCTCTCTACAGGAAACATCCTCATTTTTAAATGCGGAAAATCAAGTGGTATCATACTGAAACCAAAAATGGTTTCATAAAAATGCTGGGCCCGGTTAATATCGGTTACCGGAATTTCAAACCAGCTGATAGCATGTTTCATAATAAAGTATTGGGTTTATAATCTGGTTTTGGTTTCTTTTAGTCCTTTACTCTTCAGGTATTCCAGTAGTTCTTTGGCATCTTCGCCACCGCGTTGTGCATGGTGAAGTAAAGTGAGTCCATGCGGACCTCTTGCAAATACATAAGACGGAAATGCTTCCAGATAAGGTTTTACAATCGCAGTTTTTCCCAACATGGTTAATACAAACATATTGGTCCGTGCGCCTTTCTCGATCAGAAAATTGGCAATCTCTTTGTTGCCAACATGTCCTGCTCCTTCAAGTGCTGTTTCAAAATCACCGCCACCCAGATCATGTGTCGCATAGATCAAAGTTGGGTGTTCAGCATACAACTGTTTTACTTTTTCAAGATTGTTATGTCCTGCACCTACAAAGTCCTGTACCAGTTGCTTATCTAACTGAGGTGGGCGGTCTGTTTGTGCAGATACAGAAGAAGGTAAATACAATACAGCAGCACCCATTGAACAGTTTCTTAAAAAATCTTTTCGTTTCATGATGATTGGTACTGAGCTTGAGAATTATTTTGTACGACGATACTCCAGGTCAAAATCGGTCTTCCAGTTTTTTCCATTATCTGTTGAACTTTCTCCGTGCTGGCGAACCTTATCTTTTGAGAGGGGTGTAAAAGTCATGCGCATGATTCTGAAAGACTGATCTGGTAACGGAATTTTTTCTGTCTCCATGATCATGGCTCCATTTTCAAAACGACCGTTGAGGTATTCTGTAACCCCTCCGCTATTATCTACCCAGTATTGCTGCCATTTTGCTTTGGCGCCGTTAAAAGTATTAAAGCTTTTCCCACTTGAACCACTTACCGACTGCCAGTTTTCAAGCAATACACAACTATCGAGTAATCTTTCTACTTTACTGGTTCCTGCTTTTTGACCATTCGGCGCAAAAACCTCCCAATCCCCTACCCAGAAATCAAACTGCCGATATACCGGTTGGTCTGCACATCGGGGTCGTTTATTATTTTGGGCTGATAAAAGCAATGGAAATAAAAGCACTACAAAAAGGAAGTATTTCATAGCAAGCAGTTTTCTGTAAGACACAAAAAAGACAATCCTTCACGTATCACTTGTCACAAATTATAACCTCCTGTCCATGAATCCTATCGTTTTAGGAGTATTTTGATGACCGGTAAAAGCAAAATTGCTGCGAGCCATGAGCCATGAGCTATGAGCAGAAGATACGGTTTATGAGATGGCTTTAAAAACGCATAGCTCACCACTCACTGCTCATGGCCTTCTTCCGGCAGTAATTAAAAAATGTAAACAGCCTCTCAGTCTATCCCTTTTTCCCTTACTTTGCAGCCCTAATAATATCATATATGGAGTATAGTAAACTGATATCAATAACAGGTCTCAGCGGTTTATTTGAAATGGTTGGCAGTAAAACAGATGGCGCTATTGTTCGCTCATTAGACGATAAAAGCACCAAATTTGTGAGTAGTCGTGTACATAATTTCTCTCATCTTGAAAGCATTGAAGTGTACACCGTTCGTGAAAATGTAAACCTTGTGGAAGTATTCCAGGCAATGGCTGCCAACAAAACAGCACTTCCTGCTGAAAACGATCCTAAAGCCGTAAAAGCTTATTTCGAGAAAGTATATCCCGATATGGATTTTTCCCGTGTATATGCCAGCGATATGAAAAAAATGGTGAAATGGTATGGCATACTGAAAGCCAATGAGGTAGAGCTGAAAATAACAGAAGAAGAAGAGGAGGCTGGTGAAGGTTCAGAAGCCTGATCACACAAAGAATAATGGTAAAACCGCACCCAAAAAGTGCGGTTTTTGATTTATATACCTGCAAAAACTTTTCTTCACCTATCTTTTCGATTTAAAAACCCGCAAAAAACCGCAAGATTAGCCAGAATCCTTACCTTGTGGTCAGAACTTAGCTATATGAAAAAAAGCATTCTTTCTGCCTTATTGCTTCTTGTATTAAGTGCTGTATCTGCTCAACAATTTTATGAGCATACACCTGCTGCTGATAAATGGGTAAAAAAACAATTCCGAAAATTGTCAAAGAACCAGCGCATTGCCCAACTCATGATTATCAGGGCGCACAGCAATCTCGGAGCCGATCATGTAAAAGAAGTTACTGATCTGATTAAGCAATACAATGTAGGCGGTTTATGTTTTTTTCAGGGGGGCCCTGTGCGTCAGGCCAATCTCACCAATTTTTACCAAAGCATTGCCAAGACACCTTTAATGATTGCGATTGATGGTGAGTGGGGACTGGGTATGCGTCTCGACAGCGTCATCAATTTCCCGCGCCAGCTCATGATGGGTGCTGTTCCGGATGCACGTCTGATTTATAAATTCGGTCTTGCCGTTGGTGAACAATGTAAACGAATCGGTATCCATGTAAACTATGCCCCGGATATCGATATCAACAATAATCCAATGAACCCTGTTATCAACGACAGAAGTTTCGGAGAAGATAAATTCAAGGTAGCTCTCTATGGTGTACAGTACATGAAGGGCATGCAGGATGTAGGTGTAATGGCCTGTGCCAAACATTTTCCTGGTCATGGCGATGTGAGTGTTGATTCGCATTACGATCTGCCCGTGATCAACAAATCACGCGAAGCACTTGATCAGCTTGAGCTGTATCCTTTCCGTGAACTTATCAAAGCAGGGGTGGGTAGTATGATGATTGCGCACCTTGCCATTCCCTCTATCGACACTACCGCTAACCTTCCTACTTCTTTATCACAAAAAAATGTAACAGACTTATTACGTAATGAACTGGGTTATCAGGGTATTTCTTTTACAGACGCATTAGAAATGCAGGGTGTAGCGAAATTTTTCCCAAAAGGAGAAGCTTCTGTACAGTCATTGATTGCAGGAAATGATATGCTCTGTTTACCAGGCGATATACCTGGTAGCATTGCCAAAGTAAGAGAAGCGATCAAAGAAGGAAAACTGAACTGGGATGATATTAATGCAAGGGTAAAAAAAGTATTATTGGCAAAATATCACCTCGGCCTCCATAAAAAACAGGTTATTGATACTACCAATATTGCTGCTGATCTGAATATAAAAACAGAAGAAATCAAAAAAATGCTGGCAGCAGATGCACTTACGCTGCTCAGGAAAACGAATGAGAAACTCTTACCCCTTCGTGCCGGAAAAGTAGCTTTTGTAGGTGTAGGCATCGACAAAGCCAGTCAGTTTGCAACCCGTATTCAACAACAGTTCAATGCAGATCTTTTCTTCTTTTCAAACAAGGATGGTAATGATAAAGCGGCTGATATTTTGCAAAAATTATCAGCGTATGACGCCGTAGTAGTTGGTTTTCACAATTATAACCGCAGACCGGCTAACCAGTTCGGAATTAGTAAAAACAGCCTCGACCTGCTAAACCAGTTACAGAAAAACAACAGTATCACTTTTGTTTTTGGAAACCCCTATGCAGTTCAATATATCTGCAATGCCGGCAATCTGGTTGTTTGTTACGAAGATGACATCATTACACAAGACGCGGCGGCTGATCTTTTATCCGGAAAAATCAGTCCGAAAGGAAAATTACCCGTTACCGTATGTGATGGATTTCGTTTTGGAGATGGCATCGTGTACAATAATATGCTACCACTGGCCACACCCGAATCTGTAGGATTAATCAGTGATTCATTGAATAAAATTGAAAGCATTGCCAAAGCAGCTATCGACAGCGGTGCCACTCCAGGTATGGTAGTACTGGTTGCCAAAAATGGCAAGCTGGTATATCATAAATCTTTTGGGTATGTAAACACCGATCGTAAAGTTGCCATGAGTAATGATATGGTGTTTGATCTCGCCTCAGTCACCAAAATTTCTGCTACTACGATAGCCGTAATGAAATTGTATGAGGAAGGGAAAATAGACCTGACAAAAACACTGGGTGATTATCTTCCCTGGACAAGAGGTACCGATAAAGCTCCCTTACAGTTGAGAGATATCCTATTACACCAGGCCGGGCTCAATCCATTTATTCCCTTCTATCGTGAAGTGATAGATACTGCTACCGGTCAGCCATTACCACAATATTTTGTTCAGTCCCCCACCCCTCAATATACTCACCGGGTTGCAGAAAACCTGTATCTGCGCAACGATTGGCACGATACCATGTTTGCCCGTATCCTGAAAAGTAAATTAACGGTGCAGGGAAAATATGTATACAGTGACAACGATTTTATTTTTCTGGGTAAAATAGTGGAAGCTGTTAGCGGTTTGTCATTGGATGCATATGTACGTAAAACATTTTATGAGCCGCTGAGTATGACCAGCACCGGTTTTAAACCACGTGAAACCATGGCACTGAGTGCATTGGTACCTACCGAGGTAGAAGCTCATTTCCGCAGACAACAGATCTATGGTGATGTGCACGATGAGGGTGCAGCCATGTTTGGCGGTATTGCAGGTCATGCGGGTCTTTTTAGCAGCGCCTACGATCTGGCCAAATTATACCAGCTACTACTCAACGGCGGAGAACTTAACGGTATTCGTCTCTTACAGAAATCAACCATTGATCTTTTTACTGCCTACAGCAGCAATATCAGCCGTCGTGGTCTGGGATTTGACAAGCCTGAAAAAGACAATGCTACCCGCAAAGAACCTTATCCTTCTTTAAGGGCCTCAGCATCTACCTTCGGCCATACGGGTTTTACCGGAACCTGTGTATGGGTTGATCCCGACAGCCAACTGGTTTATATTTTCCTCTCCAGCAGGGTAAACCCCACCCGCAACGACAATAAGCTGGGGCGGATGAATGTGCGTCCAAACATACAGGAAGCCATTTATGGAGCTATAATGAAGTAAAACCAGATTTCTACCATATTTCGGTTTCAGCCTTTACCTTCGTATGCAATAATTTAATATAAGCATATGAAGTCTGTTCTGCGTTACATTCTGCCAGTGACCTTATTAATGGTCATTTTCACTTCCTGCTCCAACAAAGGACCTAAGGAAGCTTCCTTAATTCCCAAAACAGCCAGTGCTGTTATCGTACTCGATCCGGGTGCTATGCAGGACAAATTAACTTCCGGAGGCATCAGCATGGATACACTTTTCAGCCGTGTTTTCCGAAATGATTCAACCGATGTTGAGGATAAAAAGAAAGTAGAAGATTTCAGAAACAATGCGGGTATTGACTGGAAAAAGCAATTGTTCTTTTTCTTTTCCCAGAAAGGAAATTTGAAAGAAGAGAGTATCACCGTAATGAACGTTATGGGAAGCTTATCGGATGCAACCAAATTTGAGAGTTGGTTGAAAGCACAGAAAGAGTTTGCTTCAAAAACCATTACAAAGGAAAAAAGTTATTCTTACCTGCTTGCAGAAAATAATACAGCTCTTTCATGGACCGATAAAAATGTAATGGTAACTATCTACAACCACACACAGATGGCAGGCAATCTGCCTTATGATACGGTAAAAATGGAATTCAAAATTCCTGAGAAAAAAAATGTAGAGGCTGATCTGAAGAAAGAAGTTAACACATACTACACGCAGGAGAAAGAGGCTTCTATGGCAGACGTTTCCGCTTTTACCAATATGTTCAAAGACAAGGCTGACGGTTATGTTTTTAGTTCTTCCAATACTTCTTTAGGCGCATTGAGTATGTTACCTCTATCGCTGCCTAAATTAGAAGAGTTAATGAAGGATAATTATACAACTGCTACCCTGAGTTTTGAAGCAGGTAAAATTGTTGCGAAATCAGCTACTTATACCAATCCGGTTGTAAGTAATATCTTAAAGCAATATGCAGGTCCTACTGTAAATCTTTCTATGATTGAAAGATACCCATCTGATAAAATCAATGGTTTGATGATGGCCTCATTCAATCCTGAAATATTTGGCGGATTCCTCAAACAACTCGAAGTAGAAGGGCTTATTAATGGCAGACTTGAACAGGCCGGTATCAGCCTGCAGGATCTATACAAATCATTAAAAGGAGATATTGCCGTAGTGGTTTCTGATCTCGGATTGAGTCAGCCAGAGCCACAGCAGAAAAATGATGAGGCTGATATGATGATGAAGAAGCCGCTAGGTAAAATGATATTCAATGCGCCCGTGGGCGATAAAGCCAGCTTTACCAAATTAATGGATAAAGTGGCAGATCTGGGCTATATCCGCAAAGATGGCAACACTTATAAAAGCGGAGAACTCATGCGTTTATTTGGCATATACATGCTTGCAGACGACAAAAACCTGGTGATCGCCAGCGATTCTCTAACCTACACGCAATACATGGCTAATAACAGCAGAGCGGTTATTAATAATGACGTACTGAGCCGTTTCAAAGGAAAATCAACCGTATTGTATTTTGATATAGCAAATACGCTTACAGGTTTTATAGGCAATAATACCAGTGGCGACTATAATAAGTCTATGCAAACAGCCAAAGAAACTTTTAAAGATATTATCGGCACTTCCGATAATTTCAATGGTAAAAGTGTAGAGAGTGTTTTAGAGATTCGTATGCAGAATGAAAAGCAGAACAGTTTGGTTACACTAACCAGTTTGCTCACCGATATTGCTGTGGATATGCGCATAGCTGCAAAAAAGCAAAAAGAAATGGAAGAGAAAATGTTCCCGGGTGGTATTCCAGCCATTATCAGGACAAATTAATAGAAAGCTTTACAGTAAAAAGTCCTGCTCTGGCAGGACTTTTTCTTTGATTACCATCAATATTGAATACATGACCATTTCGCTTCATGAAGTAGTGCCGGTTCCGTTAAAAGAAAAATTACTGAAACAGGTTTCTGATATCTGGAACAGAGCGATTGTTTTTAATGCATCGGAATGGATTAAAATCAAAGCGCCAAGTGGTACGGGCAAAACCACTTTTATTCATTCTTTATATAAACTAAGAACAGATTATACCGGTGAGATAAAATGGGACAACCGTAATATTCTTACATTATCGGCGGAAGAACTGGCTGTTGTACGTCAACATAAAATCAGTATTGTTTTTCAGGATCTGCGTTTATTTCCGCATTTAACGGCTTATGAAAACATAGAACTGAACAGGGTTTTACAGGATCCTTATTGTGAGAAAGAACAGATCTTAGAAATGGCGGCAGTGCTGGGTGTAACACATATTCTGCAACAACCGGCTTCCATCTGCAGTTATGGAGAACAACAACGTATAGCCATCATCAGGGCGCTGGTTCAGCCGTTTGAATGGTTGATAATGGATGAGCCCTTTAGTCATCTTGACAAAACCAATGCTGCAAAAGCAGCTAACCTGATCGCTGATGCGTGTAAGAAAAGAAATGCCGGTATAATCATCACCGACTTACATGATGACGACCATTTTTTGTATTCCAGCAAACTTGCGCTATAACAACTGTTATGAAAGGATTGAATATACTACTCCGAAAATTGATTAAAACCGGTGCCGGACGCATTCGTTTTGCCATGGCGATGATCGGTTTGTCTGTGGCCATGGTTTTGATTTTATCTGCTGTTCAACTGCAAAGCAATTACAACGAGTTGCTGCATGGCAGTGCCAATAAAGACAGTATTGCCAATTTTCTGGTGATCAATAAAATATTAACCGATCAGAATTTAAAGAACGCCACGCTTTCTGCAACTGAGATTGATGATATGAAGGCACAAAGTTTTACGGATGCCGTTGGCATCCTCAGTAGTAGCCGTTTCAAAGCATCCATTCAAAGCAGCAGTGCGCAATTCCCATTCTATACAGATATTGCTTTTGAAAGCGTACCAGATAGTTTTCTGGATGTGAACACACAGGAATGGAGCTGGGATGAATCGAGCAGTTTTGTACCCATCATTGTACCGGGTATGTTTCTCGACATTTATAATTTTCAGTTTTCATTATCACAGGGGTTGCCGCAGCTAACCAGAGAAGTGGTGAAGATGATTTTTTTTCAGGTAAATCTGTATGATCAAAATGGTACGCCACATACCATGCGTGGAAGGGTGGTAGGTTTCAGTGACAGAATATCATCACTGCTGGTACCACAGTCCTTTATGGATTGGGCAAACAACAGATATGGCAGTGCAGGTAGCAGTGCTCCATCAAGAATCATTATCCGGACAAAAGATGCAGGTGATCCTGGTTTGGCCACTTATCTGAAAGAAAAAAAACTGAGTACCGATCAGGATAAAACAAGGTTCAGCAGATACAGACAGGTTGTGGATCTGGTCGTAAAAATTTCCGGTGTCACCGGGTTGCTCATGCTGGTTTTTGCCATACTTATTTTTACGCTTTTCATTCAACTAACGATCAGTTCCTGTAAGGATGAAATAAAACTGTTACTGACACTGGGTGCTTCTCCTAAACAATTGCTGTTTTTTTTAATGCGCCAGTTCTTCCCTTCGAATCTATTGATCATATTTTTCTCTGTTGCAACCGTTTGCACTCTACAATACCTGGCCCATTTGTTTTTACAGGATCAGGAAGTATATATTCCGGTCTATATTTCGTTACCAACCTTACTTACTGCCTTCGTGGTTCTGCTGTTTATATGGACCGTGAATTTTATTAACATGAGAAAATATATTAAAATAAATTACTAAATGATATATTAATCAGTTATTTACAAATTATATTTAAAATTATTCGGTTTTTTCACTGAATATAAATTCAGTGAAAAAACCCTTTCGAATTCAGTGATTAAATAGTGTGTGGACAAGAAAAAAAGCCGACCTTTGTATTCGATGGAAACTAAACCCTGTAAGCTTTCATCGACACTTGTAATACCCATTCAAACAAACCTTGGTCAAAAAAACCTATTAAAAACAGATTAGATGAAAAAGTTTCAAATCTTAGGCACAGTGTTAGTACTGTCAGTTGTTACCATCCTTCTGGTAGCCTGCCAGA
Organism: Sediminibacterium goheungense; assembly: GCF_004361915.1. GTDB lineage: Bacteria > Bacteroidota > Bacteroidia > Chitinophagales > Chitinophagaceae > Sediminibacterium > Sediminibacterium goheungense. The sequence goes on from NZ_SNWP01000010.1 coordinate 1,205,299, forward strand.
AAGAACAGGATGGTGTTACCAATGATTCAAGCTCACAAAACGAAACGTCAATTGTAGCGATCGAAGCTGACGCGTCAAGTATTACCGGTATGATTTCTGAAGATGCAGCTGCTTCTATGGCTGCAGAATATGCAAAAGCATACAGCAATTCCAGAAATTCCAAATACACACAATCAGTTACTTTTGATATCAAAGACCTGCAAACCTTTTTAGCAGTGCTTAAACGCAAAGGTGGTAAGAGCGTAACAGTAAACTTTGGTGTTTACAATGAAAGAACAGCGCATAATCCTTCACAGGTTGGTAGATTAACTGTATTCTTTACAGGTTCATCTTCAGCTAAAGGATCTGTACGTTCTAACGACTTCAGTGGTGTGAGAGAGTTCCTGAATGAAGGTAATTTGTTACCATAAATCATTGATAAGATTTCAATAGTTTAATCTTTTATAACTTATCTTGAAAAGGCTCTATCGTTTTAGATATAGCCTTTTTTTATTTCTAAACTTCCCTGGCCATGGTGTTGAATTTGAATAATTACGTTGAGTTGATTGCACTACTTATAGCGCTAATTTTTTACAAGGATCTGGCACGTCACAATTTCTTTATTTATTTCATTCCATTTTTAGCTGTTACATCTATTATTGAGATCTATGCGATTGGCAAAGAGCGCCCTTTCAAAAATGTGATGTACAACTATTTCCAACTATTTCAATATGTGTTTTATACAGCTCTTTTTTATAAAAACTTACATTTCCCAAAATCAAAAAAGATAGTTTTATACTCTTTCCCGTTGTTCCTCATTTTTTTTCTTACCAATATCTTTTTTGTTTATGGCCCCTATGAATACAATAACTATACCTCAATTCTGGGTTCCTTTTTTATAGTTATTTTTATTTGCATGCATTTTTATGAAGCAATCATTCCTCAAACATCTCAAGTGAAGCTTTTCGCCAGTCCATTTTTTTGGGTAGCAGTTGGTCTTCTTTTCTTTAAATTGGGGTCTGTGATCATGTTTGCGATGTTTAAATTTTTATCGAGCATCGATTTACAAAATAAAGGAGTCGTTATTTTTCAAACCATTATTAAGAGCTTAAACGTAATTTTATACGGGTCATTAAGCGTAGCATTTATTTTATGCAGAAACAACAAGAAGACATCCTCATCACCATCGTAATTGCTTCGATATTTCTTGTATTGATCGGTTTTTTCTTGCTGATGATTGTATTTCTTTTTCTAAGGCGTCAAAGAAAATTTCAGCAAGAGCGTGATGAAATGAAAAACAGGTTTGAACAAACCATTCTGAAATCACAATTGGAGATTCAGGAGCAAACCTTTAGCCATATCAGCCGTGAAATTCATGATAATATTGGACAGGTATTAAGTTTAGTAAGGCTGAACATGAGCACGTTTACCGATATTACTGAGCATGAAAAACTGGAACATACGGATGAGCTGCTGGGTAAAGCCATCAAAGACCTACGCGACCTTAGCCACAGTTTACAAACCAACCGCATCCAGGATATTGGTATTGTAGAGTCCATCAGACAATTATTAAATAACCTCCAGAAAAGCGGCCGCTATAAAACAGACCTGAAAATTGTTGAGAACTTCACCGGGATCGACAAGAATACGGACCTGATTATGTTCAGGATGGTACAGGAAATCATCAACAATATCATGAAACATGCCAAAGCCGACCATATTTCAGTGGATATTGATGGCAATGAAAATGAGGTTAAACTCACTATTGCCGATAATGGGGTGGGATTTGATATGGAAAAGTTTAAAACAGCCGGCCCCGGTATCGGTTTACAGAATATCTTTAACCGGGCAAAAATGATAAATGCCACTGTTGATATAAAAAGTGAGCCCGGAAACGGAACAGCTATTATATTGCAGGCAAAATCCAAATAATTCCAATTTGTATGACTTTTGTAGCATTAGTGGACGACCATGAATTACTACGCAGCGGGCTTGCTTCGATGATCAATTCATTCGATGGCTTTAAGGTAATTATGGAGGCCGGTAACGGTAAGGAGTTCATTGAGGCACTCAAGTCTAATAAAGCACCCGCTATCGTTCTGCTGGATATCAATATGCCCATGATGGATGGCTTTGAAACCGCAGAATGGATCAAAGCAAACCTGCCCGAAACACGCGTACTGGTACTCAGTATGCTGGAAAACGATATCGCCATCATCCGTATGCTTAAAAATGGCGCCCGCGGCTACCTACTCAAAGACAGCAAGCCAAAAGTTTTTAAACAGGCATTGGAAAATATCCGTGATACAGGCTATTTTATCAATGAATTGGTGAGCGATAAGCTCATGCACTATATCAGTAATGAAGACTCATTTCTGGGTGATGGCTCTCCACTCAGCAGCCTCACAGAAAACGAAACCATCTTCCTGCAATGGATATGCAGCGATAAAACCTATAAGGAAATTGCAGAAGAAATGCATATCAGTCCACGTACCGTTGATACCTACCGCGACAACCTGTTTAAAAAGCTGGATATCAAAACACGTGTCGGGCTGGCTATTTTCGCTATTAAACACGGCATCGTAAGCATTTAACAAAGCCAATACTACCAATACCTATATTTCCTGCACATACAGCAAGCTGCTGCCCACTGCTTCATTTTTCTATAAACCCGATAAAGAAATTTCCCTCGTCTTCATAGAAATAAGTGTGCTTGAATTTATTATAAGTAATGGGTGCCCCCATCTTTCGCATCATTGCCAGATAAGTAAATAGGGTTGTGAGCGAACAATCAACCTTAATAGCCATTTCAGCCGGTTTACCCGTACACTTCCGAACAATGAGTTCATCTATTTTTTTGAAGGTTTCAATGGCAAGACGGGTTTTATTTTTCTTGTTTTTCATGGGTTTTATTTTAACCCCAAAATAGAATGCTTTGCCTTTCAAAAAAGCCGTAGAAACACCTGATTTTTATGCAAAAACTTCCTGCGAAAACTACCTGATGGAATAGAGAAACAGAAGAACAGAGAAAATACTGAATATGGTTGACCGGTAATGGACTGCTACGAGCTGTGCGCCAAGAGCTATGCATTATAGTAAGCTGAATGGGTAAGATCAAATAGCCTAAGTAAACAGGTAAAGCATTGGGTTGATCTGATGCAGTACCAAAACCCATTCGAAAATCCTGGCCCTTTATTATATGAATAACAGAAAGTCTAGTATGAAAACCCATTCAGGCTTGCAGGTCGTGGCCCACAGCTCACAGCTTATTTTCCTCAGACAGTTATAATACTGAATATCGGATTTCTAAATCGATCTTCTACATTCGATATTTATTACCTTTAAGTATGTTTCGCCACAAAGCAAGTTTATCGGTATTGCATAGGGTATTACTGTGGCTGTCATGCTTTTGTTATGCATCAATTTCTGTGGCACAGATACCGCCTGTTGGTCAGTGGCGCGAACACCTCAATTATCAGCAAACTATACAAGTAGTAAAAGGCGACCGTATTTATTGTGCTACTTCACAGGCTTTATTTGCTATTAATGAAAAAAATGAAGCGGAACGGTTTTCCAAAGTAACCGGACTCAATGATATCGGCATCAGTACCATTGGCTGGGACAATGTAAGTGAGCAACTACTGATTGCGTACAATAACAGCAACCTCGATCTCATTAAAGGAAATACAGTTAAGAATATCGGCGATATTAAAAGAAGCAGTATCAGCGGCGATAAATCGATACTGCATATTTATTACAACAATACACTCGCCTACCTGTCATCGGGTTTGGGCATTATTGTAGTAGACCTTAACCGACTTGAAATAAAAGATACCTGGATCATTGGTAACAATGGCGCACAGGTAAAAACATATGCCACCCTTTTATTCAACAACCAGTGGTACGCTGCAACAGAACAGGGCCTCAAATATGCCCCTGCTTCTTCCGGCAACTTAGCCGATTACCGCAACTGGCTTACAGCAAGCGGTTCAGCCAATTTACCTGCAGGTGGTTACCGGCATGTACTGGCATTGAATAATACCATAGTCGTGCAAAAAAATGATTCGCTGCTGGTGAATACCAGTAGTAGCTGGCAATTACTCTATCATGATCCCGCATGGCCCATTGTGGGCCTTAGTTCAGGTAATAACCGATTACTGGTATGCCAGCGTACCAGCTCGGGTGCCTCCCGGGTAATTGTATTGAACAGCAATGGACAAATTGAAAGAACCATCGCACAAAGTGGCGTTATTTCTTTCCCGCGTTCAGCACTCATCGACAATACCAATATCTGGGTTGCTGATTTTTTTGGTGGACTTTCGCGCTTTGGTAGTACTACAGATCGTTTTATTCCGAATGGTCCTCCCGGCCCGGCCATCGGTGAACTGCTCTCTACCGGAACGGCTGTATATGCAGCCGCCGGAAGTGTGAATGATGCATGGAACTATCTTTTCAACAGAAATGGGGTATTTCAGTTGAAAGAAGATAGCTGGTCTTTTCGGGGTTATTTCAATACCCCTGTTCTCGATTCTGTTTTAGATTTTATTACACTGGCTGAGGACCCGCGCGATAAAAGTATCTGGGCCGGTAGTTATGGTGGCGGACTGGTTAGGTTTAAAGAATCTTCCGTCAGTATATTTAAACAGTATAACAGCACCTTACGTGCGGCTATCGGTGATCCGGGCAGTATAAGGGTTAGCGGTCTTGTTTTCGACAGCCGACAGCGTTTATGGGTCAGTAACTATGGAGCCCCGCAAAATATACAGGTAAGAAATCCGGACAGTACCTGGCATTCTTTTTCGATTCCTTTTTCGCATACAGAGAATGCAGTAGCACAAATCGTAGTGGATGATCTTGATCAGTTATGGATCATGAGCCCTAAAGGCAATGGCGTATTCTGTTATAACCCGGGTAATAATATTGATAACACCAACGACGACCGCTGGAAATATTTCAGACAGGGAACCGGTAATGGCAATCTTCCATCGAATAATATTTTCTCACTGCTGAAGGATAAGAATGGTTTTATATGGATAGGCACCGATAAAGGTATCGGCATCATTCGCTGCCCTGAAACCGTTTTTGGTACAAGTAGTTGCGAAGCCATTCAACCCATTATTCAGCAAAACCAGCTCGCAGGTCTTTTATTCGCAAATGAAGTAGTGCAATGTATGGCAGTAGATGGCGCCAACAGAAAATGGATCGGCACCCGTAATGGTGTATGGCTGATTAGTGCGAATGCCGATAAAATCATTTACCGGTTTACTGCCGAAAACAGTCCGCTGCTAAGCAATGATGTACGCAAAATCAGTATCGATCCTGTCAGCGGTGAGGTATTCATGGCAACCTTTAATGGCATATGCAGCTTTCGGAGTACAGCTACCGAGGGTGGACAAAGCAATCAAAATGTTTTGGTGTTTCCCAATCCGGTACCACCCGGCTATAATGGTACCATTGCCATTCGCGGACTCGTAAACAATGCGCTTGTAAAGATTACAGAACTCAACGGCAGACTGGTTTATCAAACAAGGGCACTGGGTGGACAGGCTATCTGGGATGGCCGCAATTACCTGGGTAAAAAAGTGGCTGGAGGTGTTTACCTAGTCATCATTCGCGATGATGAGGGCCAGGAAAAAGTAGCTACAAAGATTGTTTTAGCAGGTGGACGTTAACGGGAAGAGTTATTGTTTTACATAATCATACGTACGCATCACAATAAATTTCTGCCCGCCTTTATCACCGGGGGCTACCCTGTACATGACCTGTCTTGTTTTTCCGGTGGGTTTTGATACACCCTCATTATCGGTGGCATATAAAGGAAACCTGCGTGTTAGTATGCCTTCCATCAGTAAAAATTCATCATCACCTTTATATCCATCCCGTAGTTTGGGATCATCTGCAATATCCGGGAAAACGATGGGCAATACACTGGTATTGGCTTCTGAGCTGATGCATACAACGGTGCCCTTGTTAAGAGAATCGCCACTATAGATATACAAAACCAGATCAGGGAAATTATCGCGGTTCACATCATCTACTTCCGCTCTGCGTACGCGCCCTTTGATTTCAAAACTGAAATCACGCATACTATTGTCGAACCCAATCGGTGAGATATTGATGGTATTTTTATCTGCACTACGGTTATTGCAAACAACTTTATAGCCCGCTTTACCAATTTTCATGGTAGAATCAAACTTCCTGACAGTTTGCTGCGCATGACTTTTCTGCGATAGAAAAGAAACAGCAACAAGCAACATAAGAGCGAAACAAGCACGCATTGATCAGCAATTTTTGAGCATCTAATGTAGTAAATCTTTTCTGAAGCTTTACATATTGCGTCTGTACTGGCCACCTACTTCATAGAGGGCATGGGTAATTTGTCCGAGTGAACAATATTTAACCGTATCCATTAAAGCTTCGAAGAGGTTACCGTTTTGTTTTGCCGTTTGCTTCAGCCTATCCAGTGCTTCCGCAGATTTTGCTTCATTGCGTTTCCAGAAAGCATGCAGGTTCTGTATCTGCTGTTCTTTTTCTTCAGTGGTAGAACGGATCACTTCACCGGGTAATATAGTCGGACTGCCTTTTTTATTCAGGAAGGTATTCACTCCTATCAGTGGCAGTTCGCCGGTATGTTTAAGGGTTTCATAGTAAAGGCTCTCTTCCTGAATTTTATTACGCTGGTACATTCTTTCCATGGCCCCGAGTACACCACCTCTTTCACTGATTCTTTCAAACTCCATCAACACCGCTTCTTCCACGAGATCTGTGAGTTCTTCTACTGCAAAACTACCCTGGATAAAATTCTCGGTATTCGCAGATCCCAGTTCGCGGTTAATTATCAACTGTATAGCCATGGCCCTTCTTACACTTTCTTCTGTAGGGGTGGTAATGGCTTCATCGTAAGCATTTGTATGCAGACTATTACAGTTATCATAAATAGCATACAATGCCTGTAAAGTGGTTCTGATATCATTAAAGTCAATCTCCTGCGCATGCAGGCTTCTTCCACTCGTTTGGATATGATACTTCAGTTTTTGTGAACGTTCATTACCCTTGTATTTCTGTTTCATGGCTTTAGCCCAGATACGTCTGGCCACACGACCAATCACACTGTATTCAGGATCCATACCATTGCTGAAGAAGAAAGAGAGATTGGGTGCAAAATCATCAATATGCATGCCACGGCTCAGGTAATATTCTACATAGGTAAAACCATTGGCCAGTGTAAAAGCCAGCTGTGTAATGGGGTTTGCCCCCGCTTCTGCAATATGATAACCACTGATACTTACACTGTAAAAATTCCGCACTTTATGATCAATAAAGTAAGCCTGCACATCTCCCATAAGCTTCAGTGCAAATTCAGTTGAGAAGATACAGGTATTCTGTGCCTGATCTTCTTTCAGTATATCTGCCTGTACCGTTCCCCTTACCTGCGACAGGGCTTCTGCTTTAATTTTGGCATATACATCAGCAGGTAACACTTCATCACCTGTTAAGCCAAGTAAACGAAGACCCAAACCATTATTGCCTTCCGGTAATCTTTCAGGTGAAGATGGGTTATAATAAACAGGTTTAGGGGCCTGCTTGTATTTATGGGTAAGTACTTCTTCCACTTTACCCCATAAACCATTCGCTTCAATATATTTCTCGCACAACTGATCAATAGCTGCATTCATAAAAAATGCCAGCAGAATCGGCGCTGGACCATTGATGGTCATACTTACCGATGTTTTGGGATCACAGAGATCGAAACCGCTGTATAGTTTTTTTGCATCATCAACCGTTGCAATACTAACACCACTGTTACCAATTTTTCCATAAATATCGGGGCGTACAGCCGGGTCCTCACCGTATAAGGTTACACTGTCGAAAGCGGTTGAGAGCCTGATGGCAGGCTGCCCTAAGGATACATAGTGAAAGCGTTTATTGGTTCTTTCCGGTCCACCTTCACCCGCAAACATACGGGTAGGATCTTCACCCTGTCTTTTCAGTTCAAACACACCTGCTGTATATGGGAAGAAGCCAGGTACATTTTCCTGTAACTGCCAGCGAAGAATATCACCCCAGTCTTTGTATTTAGGTAATACTACTTTCGGAATGCGTGTTTTACTTAATGAAGTAGTGGTGAGTGGCTGCCTGATCACTTTATCACGCACTTTATATTCAAAGAAATCAGCTGCATACTTTTTAACCAGTGAAGGCCATTCTTCAATCAGTTGTTTACAATCGGGATGTAATTGTTTTTCGAAAGCATGTTTCACTTCTTCCAGTTCCCTGGCCAATGCATCTTTTACAGATGATAAGGTGCCGGTTATCTGGTACAACTTACTGGCAATTGCTACCTGTTCATTCACCCATGTATCATAAGAACGGTTATTATCTGCAATCTCTGCAAGATATCGAACCCTTTTGGGTGGTATGATCTGCGATTTGGTAGTGGTATCCTGCTTGTGGCCCGTTTTTGAAAAACTACCAAATACTACCTTGGTCTTTTGCTCAATAGAGAGCATGAGTTTTTCGAATAACGCATTTACACCGGCATCATTAAACTGTGCGGCAATGGTGCCTACAATCGGTAGTTCCTCATCTGTAGCAGTCCACAAGTTATGGTTGCGTTTGTATTGCTTGCGCACATCGTGTAAAGCATCCAATGCGCCGGCTTTATCGAATTTATTGATACATACCACATCGGCATAATCAAGCATATTGATCTTTTCAAGCTGTGAAGCCGCACCATATTCCGGTGTCATCACATACAAACTCACATCGCAGAAATCCAGTATCGATGCATCACTTTGTCCTACACCTGCCGATTCGAGGATAATAAAATCAAAAGCCGCCTTTTTACAGATATCAATCGCATCTTGCACATGTGCACTTAAGGCGGTGTTGTCGTCACGAGTAGCAAGACTGCGCATATAAGCACGCGGATGAGAGATTGCATTCATTCTGATCCTGTCGCCCAGCAAAGCACCCCCTGTTTTCTTTTTAGAAGGGTCCACTGAAATAACGGCAATGGTTTTGTCTTCAAAAAGTTGAAGGTATCTTCTTACAATCTCATCGGTAACCGAACTTTTACCTGCGCCCCCCGTTCCCGTAATACCCAAAACAGGAATCTTCACTGTCTCTTTTTCCTTGTCCCCTTGTTCCTTATTGCCTTGTTCCTTCTCCCCATTATTTTCTGCATTGGTAATATGCCTTGCAATGGTTCTGATGTCTTTCACTTCACCTAATGTCATGGGTTGGGTATATACACCATTACCGTTCAGGTTAAAATCGCACTGGCGTATCACGTCTTCAATCATACCCTCGAGCCCCATTTTCCTGCCATCGTCCGGGCTGTAAATACGCGTAATACCATAATGATGGAGTTCTCGTATTTCTTCCGGCAGTATGGTTCCACCGCCGCCGCCAAATATTTTTATATGTCCGCATCCATTCTGGTCGAGCAGATCGCGCATATATTTAAAAAACTCTACGTGCCCGCCCTGATAGCTGGTGATGGCAATGCCCTGCGCATCTTCTTCAATGGCACACTCCACTATTTCAGCCACACTTCTGTTATGTCCGAGATGGATGATTTCGGCTCCTTTCGATTGTAAAATGCGACGCATAATATTGATGGCAGCATCGTGTCCGTCAAAAAGACTGGCTGCTGTTACTATGCGTATTTTATGCTTGGGTTGGTACGACATGTCCTTTCTTTTCACTGAGTGGCAAATTTACAGTTTTCAGCCGAATGGTTAACAATCGTTAGTTTTTTGATGCCTAAGTTTACAAAAACATTCGAATGGCTTTCCATATACAAGAAGAAGGGATTGGCAATGAAAAAAAGCTGATATTAACGCAGGAACAGACTGGCACTAGCGCAGAAATTTTTTGTTTCGGTGCCTTATTGAATGCTTTTACGGTGCAATCAGGTACGGATAAGATCAATGTGATTGACGGATTTACAGATGTGGCCCATGCCAGGGCCGATATGAACAATGGCTTCAAAAGCGCCAAATTAAGTCCCTTCGTATGCCGTATGCACAAAGGCGCTTATCATTTTGGTGAAACGGATTATACCATTGAAGGTTTTTATTTAAACGGACATGCCATTCATGGTCTTTTATGCCATGCAGATTTTTCGATTATAGATAAAGGTGCTGATACCGATAAAGCCTGGGTAACACTACAGCACCAATACAAGGCAACAGATAAAGGCTACCCCTTTACCTATACACTGGTGGTTACCTGGAGCCTGTATGCCCATAACCGGTTAACAGTGAGTACCGTTGCCACCAACCTGCACAACAGTACCATACCTTTTTCAGATGGCTGGCATCCTTATTTTGCAACAGACAGCAGTATTGATGAATCATCTTTATTATTTAACACAGATAGAAAACTGATTTTCGATGCAGATTTATTGCCAACAGGTGCCGAAGAAAAAGATGACAGGTTTGTGAATGGTACTATATTAAAGGGTATTGAACTCGATAATTGTTTTGCATTACCTGCCAACGAAAAAGGCATCTGTGTACTGCAGGGAAAAAAAATCAGTATCCGTATAGAACCAGATACAGCTTATCCATATTTACAGGTGTATACACCGCCTCACAGAAAAAGTATTGCTATTGAAAACCTGAGTGCAGCACCAGATACTTTTAATAATAAAATCGGCATCCGTTACCTGGAACCGGGTGAAACAGCGGTTTTTAGTACGGGTTATCAGGTGGTGCTTTGGTAATTGAGGTTTTACTGAATGGGAATTTTTTTGCAGGTCCAAAGAACTCCTTCGGAGGAGAAGGGGGAGAGGGAGTTGGGAAAACCTGCCTAGCTGAATGTAAAACCCTGTTCCGAATCAAACAGAATAAAAGAGATAGAAATATGGAACACAGATTTTCATGATGATGATTGATCATGAAAATACTTGAAAATCATGAAAATCTGTGTTCTGTCAATACAGCTCCCCTTATTTCCTGATATGAATCGCTGAGACTTTATATACAAGAGAGTATGGGCTGATGATTATAAATCTACCACAGCAATCATGCTGATTTCTACATTTACATTTCTGGGTAAAGTTTTTACAGCCACGGTTTCGCGTGCAGGATAGTCGCCTTTGAAATAAGATCCATACACTTCATTTACTTCCGCGAAATGAGCCATATCACTTAAAAAGATGGTGGTTTTCACTACATGCTCAAAAGTAATATGCGCTTCTTCCAGTACCGCAGCCAGGTTCTGCATTACACGATGTGTTTCTGTTTTCAGGTCGCTGGTTAGTAGTTCTCCGGTGGCAGGGTCAAATGCTACCTGACCACTGAGGTATACCATACCATTGGCTTTTATGGCCTGGTTATAAGGACCAATGGGTGCAGGTGCTTTATCGGTTTTAATGATTTGTTTCGACATAGTCTCTTTTCTTTTGTGACCGGCAAATTGGTGTTTTTCTATCAACTCACCAACCTAAATTTGCGGTATGCAAATAGTGGTAAAAGCCTCTCCTCAGCAACAAAAAGCTTTTCTTTCCAAAACATGGCCTGCCGGCTGCCATATTTATTGGTATGGTACGGATACACTGCCTGAAAAAGCCGATGCATGGTTCGATCTTTCCTGTGAAGAAGAAGGACCCGCTTTTGCCACACGCACCCATACAATCGTCTTTGCCAATGCGGTATTGCTTACCAATGCTTCTTTACCTGAGCACTATGTGCGTATCAATGGCTGGCAGGGCTTTTTGGAAAGACCTGTACTAGAAATAGCAGCAACTGCCCATTTACAGGCTGTACAAGCCATTATGGATCAGCTTAACTGGACTTTTACTGTGGCACCCGATGAACCCGGAATGATTGCCGCAAGAATCATCGCCATGATTATCAATGAAGCCTATTTTGCATTGGGTGAAGAAGTAAGCAGCAAGTCAGATATAGATACGGCCATGAAACTCGGTACCAATTATCCTTATGGTCCTTTTGAATGGTGCGAAAAAATAGGTATCCAGCCTATTTATCGCCTGCTCACCATACTTGCTGAAGAAGATGAACGATACCAGCCTGCACCTGCCCTGGCTGCCGAATTTGCTGAATACAAAATAACTGCATGAGTTATATCCTGAATATAGATACGGCTACTGAAACAGCTGGTGTGTGTTTGAGCCATGATCAGGCAATACTGGCTCAATTGAGCAATACTGATCAAAAAAACCATGCTGCTTTTATTCAGCCTGCCATTGCATCTATCATGCAGGAAACCGATCTAAATCTTACAGATATTGATGCAGTTGCAGTAACTGCCGGCCCCGGCAGTTATACAGGTTTAAGGGTAGGTATGGCAACGGCAAAGGGTATTTGTTTTGCACTTGATAAACCACTTATTACCATCAATACCCTCGAAGTGATGGCACTTGCAGCCATAGAAAGTGCAGACAATGAAGTAACTGCTTTCTGCCCTTTAATTGACGCCAGACGTATGGAGGTTTTCACCGCCATCTATGACCATTCGCTGACTATGCTCCTCGAACCTCAGGCCATGGTGCTGGAAGAACAATCGTTTGCAGACTTCCTCGATAAAAACATTATGCTCTTCTCCGGAAGCGGCATGAAAAAATTAAGCAAAATTTCAGGTCACCCAAATGCACGTTTTACTGAAGTACAGCACCATGCCGCACAGCTCGCCAAATTAGCTCTTAAAGCCTTTAGTAACAAGCATTTCGCAGATCTGGCTTATAGTGAGCCCTTGTATCTGAAACCTTTTTTCGACACTTCAAAAAAATAAGGTTTCACGCATGTTTTCAGGTATATGAAAATTATACAATAAAACTATCAGGAAAGTCGTATCTTTATAAGTGCAATTTTAGTTTGTTAACCCCCCATCATAACTTAATTGTCATGAGTCAATCATTGCAATCCGTTGTATTAAACAACGGCAAAAATGCGATAAAGGTGGACTTCCTTCACACAAAGAAGGCTGCCCTTATCCTCCGTTCAATCAACCACAAGCTCCGACAGCAAATCATTAAATTACTTGACGATCATCAAAAAATGACGGTTACGGAAATTTATGTAAAGCTTCGCCTGGAGCAGTCTGTAGCCTCGCAACACCTTGCCATCCTCCGACGAGCCGGTATTGTAAGTACTACAAGAGACGGTAAATTCATCTTCTACTCCGTAAACTACAGTCGATTAACAGAAGTTGTTGGCTTTGTAGAATCACTGGTTGGTTGACAGTTTAACTGACATTACGCCTGTTTTTCCGTTATTGATAAGGGTCTGGCCTGATCCTTGGTCGTATCTTTGCCTAAACTCGCGAATATGTTTGTAAAACAATTATATACCAGCTGTTTAAGTGAAGCTGCTTATTATATCGAAAGTAATGGCATTGCTGCTGTTATTGACCCTATGCGCGATATTGAAGAATATCTGGCACTGGCCAAAGAGCGTAACAGTAAGATCCAATACATTTTCGAAACCCATTTTCATGCCGACTTTATCAGCGGACATCTCGATCTGGCAGCTGCCACCGGTGCCAGCATTGTATATGGTCCGGGTACAGAAACACGTTTTCCTGTGCATGTTGCCAGTGACGGTGAAATATTTGAAATAGGTAAACTCACTGTTCAGGTACTGCATACACCTGGCCATACACTGGAAAGTAGTTGTTACCTGCTGAAAGACGAGACGGGTAAAGACTATGCCATCTTTACTGGTGATACCCTCTTTGTTGGTGACGTGGGCCGACCCGACCTCGCCCAAAAAACCAATGAAATTACCATGGATGACCTTGCAGGTATGATGTACGACAGTCTGCAACATAAAATCATGCCCTTGGCCGATGAGGTGATTGTATACCCTGCACATGGTGCTGGTAGCAGCTGTGGTAAAAACCTCGGCCCTGAAACCTTCAGTACCATCGGCGAACAAAAAGCCGGCAATTACGCTTTACAACAACAGAGCAAAGAAGATTTTATCAAAGCAGTAACCGATGGATTGGCTGCTCCCCCGCAATACTTTCCCATCAACGCAAAAATTAATAAAGAAGGATACGATAACCTCGATGCCATACTCAGCAAAGGCATGACCGCACTCGATATTCCTGCTTTCAAAATAAAAGCCAAAGAACCCAACGTTATCATTGTAGATACCAGAAAAGCCAATGTATTTACTGAAGGTTTTGTACCGGGTTCTGTTTTTATTGGTCTCGAAGGCCGCTTTGCTGAATGGGCTGGTAGTCTTTTACCTTTTGATCATGAGATTCTGTTGGTAACAGAAGAAGGAAAAGAAAAAGAAAGTATTGTTCGACTCGCCCGTGTTGGCTTTGAAAAATTCGGCGGACACCTGGCTGGCGGTTTTAACAACTGGAAAAAGAATGATCAGCCAATCGATATGATCATCGATGTAGAAGCCGATGAATTGGCCATGGATATGCCTTTTGATGATCAGTTAGTGATTGTTGACGTAAGAAAAGTACCTGAATACGCAGACGGACATATTAAAGAAGCACTCAACATTCCTTTGGATGAACTGGCCGACCCCGGCAGTATGGCCAACCTCGAAGACAACCACAATATTTATGTTCACTGCGCAGGAGGCTATAGAAGTGTGATTGCTGTTTCACTCATGAAAAGACAAGGCATACACAACCTCAGAAATGTTGTAGGCGGCTGGGGTCAAATAAAAGAACTCTCAGATAAATTTACTTTCGAAAAATCGAAGGAAGTATTGAATTGATCGCAGATGTCAGATCTCAGATCTAATATCCCGTATGTGGTATTGTCATAAATCTGATATCTGCGATCTGACATCTTACATCTGCTCCACCATCAGGTGCTTGTACTTTTCGTATTCATGCGACCACTTCCATCTTCTATGGCTCCATAGATAGTTGGCAGGCATTTTGCGAACGGAGTCTTCAACTTTTCTTACCAGCAGTTGGGTAAGTACACCATCTGCATACTCGTTGGGTTCTGTGGTAATTAATTCAAAATCGAGACGGTAGTAGCCACGTTTTACTTTGTAAAAATTGGCATATACAATAGCTGTATGGTTCATTTTGGCACCTTTTTCCGGACCGCGCGCAAAGGGAGCAGGCTTGCCGAAGAAGTGGGTCCAGTAAGCTTTACCGGGATTACCTGGGTTCTGGTCTGCTACCAAACCAAGGGCATAACGGTTTTTGGCATAGAAGTGAAAATTGTTCTTGAACTCATTGGCCGGCACAAGTAAGGTGCCAAATTTTGTGCGCAGTTTATAAATTAATTTATCAAAGATTTTATTACTCAGGGGCATGTATACTCCTATAAAGGGAAATTTACTGTCCAGCGAAACACCCAGGTTCGCAAACTCCCAGTTGAAATAATGTCCTGCAACAATCTGTACATTCTGCTTGCCGGCATATAAATCATTCAGCACCTCGATATTTACCGTAAACCTTTTTCTAAAACTTGTTTCCGAAACAGAAAGCAGTTTAATGGTTTCAATAAAGCTGTCGATAAAATTGTGGTAAAAGTCTTTTGCAATCCTTGTTCTTTCTTCCACCGTTTTTTCAGGGAAAGCTATCTCAAGATTCTGGAATACTACTTTTTTACGGTAGCCGATGATATAATATACCAGCAAATACAACCCATCCGAAATCAGGTACAAAACCCGCCAGGGCAGTAAGGATAAAAGATAAAAAATACCGTAGACGATGGGGTACATAGGGATGTTTGATTTCTTGATCTTTGATTTCTTGATCTTTGATTTCTTGACTGAAAGAAAAATCAAAGATCAAGAAATCAAACATCATAAAATAATATTCTGCAGCAGGCTGCTTTTCGCCTGGTGATCGGTATTATAGTGCAGGCCTCTGCTTTCTTTTCTAAATTGTGCGCCTTTAACAATCAGGTATCCAACGGTAATCAGGTTTCTCAGTTCCGATAGCTGGGGTGATACTTTGGTGGTTCGGTACAGTTCTTCTGTTTCGGCAAATAAAAGATCCAGCCTCTTCATGGCTCTTTCCAAACGCACATCTGTTCTTACAATACCTACATAATCGCTCATGATCTGCTGTAATTCTTTCAGGCTCTGTGTGATCAGGATCATTTCTCTGGGGTCGGTGGTACCTGTGGTTTTCCAGTCGGGAATGGCATCGTTCCAGCGAATATTTTCTACCGCTTTGCTACTATCCAGAAAACAACGATGGCCAAATACCATAGCTTCCAGTAAACTGTTACTCGCCAATCGGTTGGCTCCGTGCAAACCTGTGCTGGCACATTCTCCGCAGGCATAGAGATGAAGAATCGAAGTTCTGCCCCATTCATCTGTTTTAATTCCTCCACAACTATAATGTGCTGCCGGGGCCACAGGTATCATCTGTTGCATTACGTCGATACCGATACTCAGGCATTTCTCATAAATATTCGGAAAATGATGGATAAATTTTTCTTTATCCATATGTCTGCAGTCGAGGTACACATGTTCAGTACCTGTTTTTTTCATTTCGCTGTCGATGGCCCTGGCTACAATATCACGCGGGGCAAGGTCTTTTCTGGAATCGTATTGTTCCATAAAAGCATCTCCGTTTTTATTGCGCAGGATACCGCCATCACCTCTTACCGCTTCTGTAATGAGGAAAGAAGGTGAAGTGCCGGGTTCATAAAGTGCAGTGGGATGGAACTGAATAAATTCCATATTCTCAATCCTGCCCTTGGCCCTGTACACCATGGCAATGCCATCACCGGTAGCAATTTTCGGATTGGTAGTGGTGCGGTAAGCCTGTCCGCAACCACCGGTAGCCAGTAAGGTTATTTTCGAAAGTATTTTTTCAATCTTATGCGTATGCAGGTTCAGTACATACACACCATAACAGGTAATATCGGTTGTTGATTTGGTAACCAGAAAACCTAAGTGGTGTTGCGTGAGTATATCTACCACAAAACAATGGTTCACCAGTTCTATATTCGGCACCTGCGATAGTTCTGCCAGTAAAGCACGTTCCATTTCCTGGCCGGTAACATCTTTATGGTGCAGTATTCTGTTTTCGCTGTGGCCACCTTCTTTGCCTAAACTGTATGCTCCTTTTTCATCCTTATCAAATTCAGCACCGTAAGAAATAATTTCCTTAATTCTTTCAGGTCCTTCCTTCACTACAATTTCAACGATATCCTTATTACACAAACCATCACCTGCAATAAGCGTATCTTCTATGTGTTTCTCATAGCTATCCCTGTCTTCATCCCAAACACCGGCAATACCACCCTGTGCATATTTGGTATTGGTTTCATCGGCCTGTGTTTTGGTGATAACCGTAACTTTTTTATCGGGAAAAAAACGTGCTGTTTTCAGTGCATAGGTTAACCCTGCAATACCTGATCCTATAACTAAAAAGTCTGTCTGCATAAATTATTCCTCTCTCTGCGTAACCCCAGCGTTCTCCTTTCTCTACAGTGAATCCTTGCTAAAAGCAAAGCCATGTTTCATCGCAGAGA
The DNA here is from genome assembly GCF_004361915.1 of Sediminibacterium goheungense. Taxonomy (GTDB): domain Bacteria; phylum Bacteroidota; class Bacteroidia; order Chitinophagales; family Chitinophagaceae; genus Sediminibacterium; species Sediminibacterium goheungense. Next base: position 1,222,727 of record NZ_SNWP01000010.1, read on the forward strand.
ACGAGAGATAACGGAGTTTACGCAGGGTTATTTTAGGGTGCGGGTTCAACCCAAGCACCATTTTCTTTTAAAATATTGATCAGTTCTTCCACTGCCACATCACTCTCTACATTTCTTTTTACCACATCCTTACCCTTATACAAGGTAATCTTACCTACACCACTACCCACATAGCCAAAATCGGCATCGGCCATTTCACCTGGGCCATTTACAATACATCCCATGATGGCGATTTTTACGCCTTTGAGGTGGTTGGTAACCGAGCGTATTTTGGCGGTGGTTTCCTGTAAATCAAATAAGGTTCTACCGCAACTGGGGCATGATATATATTCTGTTTTGGATATCCTCGTACGGGTGGCCTGTAAAATGCTGAAGGCGGTGGCATTTACAAATTGCTCAACAGATGTGTTAGAGAGGTAATTGCGCCCGCTTGTGTCTGCACCGGCAGCGGCAGCCTGCTCATAACTTTTAGTGCTCATGCCAAAACATACACCGTCGCCAAAACCATCCAGCAAAAGGGCACCGGCCTCTGTTGCAAAATGAATGAGGTGCTCATCGGTGGTTTGCCAGTTGCTGTCAACTGTGATGATAACCGGGTTCAGTATTTTTTTCTCCTGCATCTGTACAAACATTCGGCGTACAGAAGGCATTGCATGCTGATTGTTGCTACTCAAACAAAGTACGGCTGTTTTGTCGGCAGCCAGTTGCGCTAAAGCTTCATCAGAAGGAATGGTGCCATCATTGTAACAATCAATCATGACAAAATTGAGGGTTTGGCTTTTGTCTGTGCTGCTCAGGTATCCTTCTATATCATCAATCTGATAATATTTTTCCCGATCCTTGAGTTTTTGCCAGATGGGGGCATATACAATCACTTTCAATGTGCCGGGTAAGGCAAAATCGAGTAATTGGTCGCCGGTAAAAATATAATCGGCAGCTGTATCACTGATGTTCCATTTATCGGTGTCGGCATCATAGGTATACCCTACGCTTTGCAAGGTAGCAGGTTTTATCGTTCCGGCTTTACTCAGATCGGCTATTACCACCGGCACCTGTTTGCCACCGATATTGCTTACTTCAAAACTTTCTCGGCGCTGATAATTAAAGGGGTCGTAGGTTAATTTTTCGATGGCCGGAATATGATCATCGGTTCTTACAGGTGTGGTATACCGTTTCACCAGATCGCGGCAAACGGGTATTTCAAATTCGGGGTCCTCGGTTAAGCTTACCCTAACCGTATCGCCAATACCATCTTCCAGTAAAGTGCCGATACCTGCTGCACTTTTTACCCTGCCATCTTCCCCATCTCCGGCTTCTGTTACACCGAGGTGCAGCGGATAGCACTCTCCGAATTCTGCATCCATCTGTTGTATCAGCAGGCGGTATGCCTGTACCATTACCTGCGGGTTACTGGCTTTCATGCTCAGTACAATATTGTGAAAGCTTTCGTAACGTGCAATGCGCAAAAATTCCATGGCACTTTCAACCATACCCATAGGCGTATCACCATAACGGCTCATGATGCGATCGCTGAGTGAACCATGGTTGGTACCGATACGCATGGCGGTACCATGTTCTTTACAGATGCGTACCAGTGGTGTAAACTTCTCCTGGATTCTTTCTATTTCCTCTGCATAATCGGCATCGGTATACTCTATCAGTTCAAATTTCTTTTTGTCAACATAGTTACCGGGGTTCACCCTTACTTTTTCTACAATGCGGGCAGCTATTTCTGCGGCATTGGGAGTAAAATGAATATCGGCCACCAGGGGGGTCGTATAGCCCCTTTTACGGAGTTCATTTTTAATATGCAGCAGGTTTTCTGCTTCTTTTTTACTGGGAGCCGTTATACGCACCAGTTCGGCACCGGCTTCTATACAGCGGATGCTCTGTTCTACCGTTGCCAGGGTATCCATAGTGTCGGTAGTGGTCATGGTTTGTAAGCGTATAGGGTGGTTATTACCCAGTAAAAGATCACCAATACGCACTTCTCTGGTCTTCAACCGTTTGTACTGTGTAAGCGAATGACAGTATGCTTGCATAAATGAGATATGAGGTACAAATTTAACAGGAAAAGGGCAGAATGGTTGGGTGGGGTTTAAAAGGGGTTTAAGAGTAAAAAACGGCTTTATTACCACTTGGCAGATCCAAATCTACTGGTTGTACACCCACTGCAAACAGCCATTTTTCCCCAAAAAACAAGCAAAGCTAATTCGCTTATTATCATGGCTTTACTCAGACCAACAACACAGCAACAACATAGCATCAACACAGTTCAACACTAAAACAATGTTATGGAGTGTTAAAAAAATGTTTTAGATATGTTGTAAAACTGAATAAACCCCCTGCAGTGAGCAAAACTGAATGGGTTCTGACCCATAGATCAAAAAAAGCCTGCATTCCTACGAATACAGGCTTAACGATAAACGCCAAAACAAAATAGTTAATAGTCTATTGCTTCTCTTTAATCCATACAGCAGATGCCAGCGGTCTGTTCTGGATACGCTGTGGTGGTTCATTGGCTTCTGTGGGTAAGGTAGTAGTGGTGGCAGCTGGTACTTTACCATCAATACGGTTGGTTCTGGCATAGTTAGGTATGGCCAGTAAAGGACTGCCATCTTCCCACTGTCCCTTAATCACCAGCATACCACGCAGAAAATTATCTCTCCATTCTATGGCCAATGGTTTTTTGGTATCAATCGCTTTGTTGATGTCCTGTCCATCAGCTGTTTCCACATTATAAATCAATGGCCCAAAGCGTAAAGCTACACGGCCACGATTGGCTTCAATTCTATCATCGGCACGAAACTTCTGTACTTCCATGGGCATTTCCAGTTCTATTTTATCGCCTTTTTTCCAGGTGCGCTTCAGAGCCACATAACCCTTTTCGATGGTTACGGGTACAGGTTTACCATTTACTTTCAGGTATTTCAGTCCTTTCACTTCTTTGTCAGGTGTGTAGAGTTCGCTGGTAGTTCTGTTGGGTACGCGTACATATACGGTAAACTCCTTACTTACTTTCGGGTTCACGGTTATGCCTACCGCACCTTCCCATGGATAATTGGTTTTCTGTACCATTTCCACATCGGTTCCTGCCACACGTTCTACATTGATGGTACTACCGATATACATATTTACATAAATGCCTTTCGGATCGGTTACATAGGTCCAGGTGGGCACCATCAATAAAGTACGCGGAATATTACCTACACAACATGGACATACATGCCAGGGGTCTCTGGGTTGTGCTTCTGATAAACGATTGGTATAATAGAAATTCTTACCATCCAGATCCAGTGAACCCAGCAAGGCATTGTACATGGTTTCTTCATACAGATCCGCATATTTGGCATCATGATAAGCCAGGTTCATTTTATACTGGAAGAAAATTAAACCCGCACTGGAGCATGATTCGCAATAAGCATTGTTGCGCAAAGAATAATTCGGACCAAAACCTTCCGATGTTTCACCACTGCCAATACCGCCGGTGAAATAATATTTTTTGTTGATGAGGTTGTTCCATAAACTCATCACCGCACTCTGGTAATCTACATCACCTGTTTCAGCAGCCACATCGGCCATCGCTGAATAGTTGTAGGTAGCCCTTACCGCATGACCTACAGCTTCATATTGTTGCTGTACGGGCACATGGCTCTGGTCGTACTCGCTACCATTCTTACGGCTATCGAGCAGGTATTTAGCCAGTTTAACATAGCTATCGCCCCGGCCGTTTTTCTCCATATCGTTTACAAAACGACCAAAACGTACCAGCGCCTGTTCCATTTCCTGGTGACCATCGTACCATTCTTTCTGTCCCGGACCTGTTCCGATATTTTTTACCCAGCAGTCGGCCAGTTTTTTGGCAGCATCGTACAAACGCCTGTCTTTACCATTGGTTAAGGTATAGTGGTTAATAGCAGATTCTATAAAATATCCCGCTACATAACCTTCATGATCGCCTCGGTTACGTGGTGCCCAACGGTCTTTCCAACGGGTGGTATCGCGTAAGGTATAAGCTGTATGCAGGTATCCGTCTGGTTCCTGTGCAGCAAGAATAATGGGTATCCATCTTTCCAGTGCTTCTTTCATTTTTGCCTGAGCCGCAATAATTTCTTTATCACCTTGTGGGTCTACCATCAAGGCGATACAAATAGATTCCACGGTTTGGTGCACCCATGCATTCGAGAATACATACCCTTTATGGCGCTCATGTTTTTCACCACGCAGGGCCTTGGCGGCTTCAATAAAATTATCGAGACCTCCCTGACCAATGGTGAGGTCGGTACGTTCGTTCTGTGCAATACAATAAGGTATCCAGTTTACAATCATGGCTTTGGCACGATCGTTCCAGAGTTTATTGTCAATTTTATATTTCTTGGTATACACCACATCCAGTCTGTTCACGGGTGGCGGGTTGTGTACTTTTACTTTGATGCTAGATGTTTGAGACTGATTACCTTCTACAGCTGTCATTGCCAGTTCATAATCGCCTACCGCGCTAAAACTCGCCGTTGCTTTCAGATCAGACGGATTGCTGAACTGTACAGTACCCGGACCCGATACTTTTTTCCATTCCACTTTAGAAACCGGTGTAACCGATTTTACAGATGCATCGAGGTAGGTTTTACCATTGATGATTACATCACGGTCAATACCTGCCGACACCAATGGTTTGGGATTGGCTGAGTTGGGGCTTTTGTTCACCACCCATTCCAGTAAAGTAGTCACGCCACGGTCTGCAGAATCCAGATCAATACGCATACGTGTGGTGGTAATTTCTTTGAAGCTGGTGGTATTGAGTTGGTTATTTTCCTTGCCCATACCCTGTGCATTTTCTACCGGTACAAAAGCGGTACCATTCCAGTAAGAAATACGGTATTGTTCGGGCAAACGAACATTGTTGTTGAAGTTCCACCAGAACAGTGCTACTTCACTGGTGGTAACCGGCTCCTGCCATTCGTATTGTACCCATATATTGGCACGGGGAGGGCGGTTATTATTATTATTAAAACCACGGTTATTGGCGGTATTAACAGGTGTTTTCTGGTCATTCAACCCTTCTACACCAAAACCACCACGGCTGGAACTAACCTTCGCCACCAATGCCAGGTTGGGTTTACCCGTAGGCGATGTTTGTGCATGGGTTAAGGTTACCAAACCCGTTAACAGCAAAACCTGCAGTATTCCTGTTAAAACGAATCGAAATTTTTTCATGAATCTCCGAATTTAAAAATGAATTATTGTATGGGTACAGGGTCTACATAATACATATTCTTTACGCCATCCACTGTTAACAGCGAAAGTTCTGCTGCTGTCAGTTCAGTCGTCTTCCACACATCGGTGGGTAATAATTTTAATACAGTGTTATTGTTTTTTAATACGATCGGTAGGTTAAAACCCGGTATACAATTGGTATAACGGTAACGTGCGGTATTACCAGTGATTTGAAATTCGAATTTAGGTATCGTAATATTTCTCAGGTACTGATCAAATACTTTACTATAATCGAAACCGGCTTTGGCAGATATATAGTTTTCTACCTGTGTGGAAGTAACCGTCTGGTGATAGAAATCTTTATTCAGTCCACGAAGTATCTGCCTGAATTTTTCATTGTCGTTGATGCTATGTTTGATCGCATGTAAAAGGTTGCCACCTTTCGGATACATATCACCACTACCCTGCGCATTTACACCATAAGCTGTTGGTATAATCGGTTTATCGTTGCGGATACCTCTTCTGATACCTACATTGTATTCATTGCCTGCCTGCTCTCCGAAAATATATTCAATGAAAAGTGTTTCACTGTAATTGGTAAAACCTTCGTGCACCCACATATCGGCCAGGTCTTTCGAAGTAATATTGTTACCAAACCATTCATGACCACTTTCGTGTATCACAATAAAATCCCATTTCAAACCCCAGCCCGTTCCGGAGCCATCCCGCTTTCTGTAACCTGGCTGGTACCAGTTACCATAGGCAACTGCACTCTGGTGTTCCATTCCGGTATGCGGTACATCAATGAGCTGATAGCCATCTTCATAAAAAGGATATGGACCAAACCAGTACTCAAAACTTTTCATGGTATTGTGTACTTCCTTAGGGAGATAGCTTTTGGCTTTTTGTTCATTATAATCCAATACCCAGTAAGTAAGGTCGAGTTTACCTTTTTCACCGGTGTACACTTCTTTAAAGCTGATATACTTTCCGATATACGGAATAATATTGTAGTTGTTGATGGGATTGGTTACTTCCCAGCGATAGCTGGTAGTACCATCACCATGTTTTGTTGTTTTTTTCAACCTGCCATTACCAACGGCCATCAATGTATCGGGCACACGCATGGTGAGTGAGGCGCCTTTATCCGGTTCATCACTCTGGTGATCTTTACAAGGGTACCAGATAGAAGCACCGGCTCCACCCTGACAGGTGACAGTCATCCAGGGTCTGCCCAGTGAATCTTTGGTGAAGGTCCACCCACCATCCCAGGGAGCCCGGATGGCTTCGTGTGGGGTACCACTGTAGCGAATAGAGATTTTTCCGTTGGTACCTTTTTGCTGATTAGGGATTTCAATCATCCATACCGATCCTTCTTTTGTAAATGGATATTTTTTGCCGGATGCATCTGTTACCTCATCGATCTTCAATGGATCTTTCAGATCGATCTGCATTTTTGTGGTTCCGTTATTGGCTACTACCGTATAGCTAATGGTATTGGTACCTTTTAATGTTTTCGAAGTAAAATCAGGCTGTATTTCCAGGTCATACCTTGTAAGGTTCCACCAGGCTCTTTCAGGCGTAATGGTACCACGCAATGAATCTTTTTTGGTAAAGCCAGACTGGTTTTGTGCCTGCAACATTACTGTGGTACTCAGAAGGAAAACAAGTAGTAGAAGAAATCGGATTTTCATATGTTATGCTTTTCTCTGGTGAAGATAGGGAGGTATTTGAACAGCAAGACCTGCAATTGAACTGTTTGCAGGCCTTGCTATCACTTAATACCTAAAACCTAAACCTTATGAGAAAGAGACTTGATTAATAGCCTGGATTTTGTTTCAGATTGGTGTTGGTGAGCAGTGAGTTTGCCGGTATCGGGAAGATATTCCGGAAAGTAGCCGATGGTTTATGAGAGAACCAGCTCTTTCTGTGGAACACACCGAAACGGATCAGATCCTGTCTGCGTTTTGCTTCAGCAGCAAATTCCCAACCTAATTCATCCAGCATTCTTCCGAAAGGAATGTCAGCGCCACCTTCTACAGTCGTTTGTGCGCCATTGGCCCACTCACCATATGAGTAACTGCTACCCTGTTGTAACTGAGCAGCGGTTACCGTTGCTTTGGCTGGGTTGCTTGCAAAGTTGCGCTGACGAACCTGTGTAACGATGGTAGCAGCCTGTGCAGCATCACCGGTACGTAATAAAGATTCAGCTTTCATCATCAATACATCAGCATAACGCATCAGCGGGAAGTCTACACTGGATCCACCGCGCATACCTGCTTTGATTTCATATTTACCAATACGATAACCCTGGTTAGATGTACTTGATGCGATGCTGGTAACCGTTTTAACATAATCAATCACCAGTGCACCTGTAGTAGCATTGTACTGAGGGCCCATGATCCAAGTATCTCTCAAACGTCTGTCATCCGGATCATAGGTATCAATCCACTGTGGAACCGCACAGTTACCACCCCATGGCTGCACCTGCATTGGGTATACCAACTGCATCAGTGGATCCAGGGTTTTCATGTGCAGGTTACTTTCAGTAGCAAAAATTTCATCATAAGGAACCGCGAAAATGATCTCTTTTGAGTTTTCGTTGGTAGATGTGAAGTTCTCTTTGTATGTAGTGGTTAATGCGTATTGGTTTGAAGCAATGATATCATTACACTGCTGTATACATTCAGCCCATTTAGCAGTACCTGTATACACTTGTGCATTCAGGTATACACGGGCCAGAAAGGCTTTCGCGGCCCAACGCGTCATACGACCATAGGTTGCTTTAGATACCACAGGTGAAAGATTGGGAATGGCATCTGTAAATTCTTTCACTACAAAATCATATACCTGCTGACGTGTTCTCTGCACCGGTAAACTGGTATCCTTAAAGTCTGTTACAATGGGCACATTACCATGGTTATCTAACAACAGATAATAGTAATATGCCCTTGCTGCTTTTAACTCGGCAATGATGGCGTCTTTACCAGATGTAACAGGTATTTCACCTGATTCAATCTGGAACAATACCCTGTTGGCATTGTTGATACCGGTATAACAACGGTTATACAAACCATTTGGCTGACCCTGTGTGGGTGTCCAAACATGTTCATGCATACGGCGATAGGTACCACCATCTACCCATCCGTTCGGACGGGCAGGTGTTACGATCTGATCGGCCGCCTCTTCCTGCAGATCAAACAATGCCTGCCAGCTGGCAGTATTGGCACGTAACACTGTGTAAACTGGAGCAATCAGCGCGGGCACATCCTGTGCAGTGGCCTGGAAGTTTTGTGCCAGTAATTCAGAATATACTTCTTCATCCAGCTTTGTACAGCTATTCATTAACATGGTACCAGCCAGCGCTGCTGTAAGGAACCATTTATGATTATGATATTTTTTCATGATTTAGCGTTTCTTTTATCAGATTATAAGGTTACCAATGCTCCTAAAGTGAATGTGCGTGTAGTTGGATATTTATCACGGTCATCATTACCTGGTGCCAGTCCACTTCTGTTTACTTCAGGATCAATTCCTTTGTAACCAGTGATGGTGAACATGTTCAGACCAGATGCATAAATACGGAGTGATTTCACATATTTATTGCTCTTCAGTTTTACATTATAACCCAATGTGATGTTATCTATTTTCCAGTAATCACCATTCTCTATATAATGGCTCACATATGCCTGTGGATTGGTAAGTCTTGTTTTACCATACACTTTATCGAAAGCAGATAAGAGTACATTGTAGTTACCCAGAATCTGTGGCTGTGAGTTTTCATAGAACATACGCTGGAAGTTCAGTATCTGGAAACCAAAAGCACCACGCATCAATACACTCAAATCCCAGTCTTTGTAACGTACGGTATTGTTCCAGCCTGCATAGTATTTAGGTAAACCATTACCCAGAATTTTTTTATCTTCCTGACGAGCCTGGCTATATGGTTTGGGTTTTCCATCAGCACCCTCAATGATCCACAATCCATTGGCATCAATATCTACTGATCTGTAACCATGGAAGTTTCCGATAGGACCACCGATATCAACACGGTGCGTATAATCCTGAACGGGTTCTCCGGTACCACCTGTAGTAAAGAAATTGGCCGTGGTTCTGAACTGGTTATTTGATAAGCTCACCAGTTTATTGGAGTTGGTTGAGAAGTTTACACTGGTTTCCCAAGAGAAATCCTTCTTCTGAATGGCATTATAGTTCACCAATACTTCCACACCTTTGTTTTCCATCACACCCACGTTGGCGAGAATGCTGTTGAATAAGTAAGGGGGAACAGGCACGCTGTAGTTATAGAGCATGTCTCTGGTGGTTCTCTTATAAATATCAACGGTTGTGCTGAGTCGGCCTTTCAGGATGGAGAGGTCGATACCGAAGTTAATCTCTTCTTTTTTCTCCCATCTCAGATCCGGATTCGGGTTACGTACAGGAGACAGAGACTGAATCCATACACCATTATCCAGGAAACGTGTTCCATAGTTCAGACTGGTTTGTGATAAATAAGCATCGCTTGGCGCGATACCTGTCACACCAAAACCGGCACGTACTTTCAGGTCATGGATAAAGTTTACATCACGCAGGAAAGATTCGTTCTTTACACGCCATGCTGCTGATACAGCGGGGAAAGTACCCCATTTATTATTGGCACCGAATTTAGAAGAACCTTCACGACGTACACTCGCAGATAATAAATATTTATCACCGAAATTGTAGTTCACACGACCAAAGAAACCAATCAGTTTGCTGGAATTCTGGAAACTACTCATCGAAGCTTCCCCTCTACCCAAAGCATTACCTGCCTGAAGACGATTGTATGAATATTGATCGGTTGGAAAATCCCAGTTAGAAACAGAGAAGTCTTCATAACGCTGATCCTGGTAGCTATAACCAGCCAGTGCTACTACGCGATGTTTACCAAAGCTTTTGGTATAATCTACTGTAAACTCTAACAGATTGTCTTTGCTGGCACTGGTGCTTCTGGAAGCATTACCATTTCTACCGTTTTTAGTAGTAGATACGTGCTTCTTGGTTTCAGATGAACCAGACATAGATTCACTCTGCACATTGGCCACTAATAATTTGGCATTTAAACCACGGGCAATATTAGCCGTAACGCTTGCAGACAAACGTGTTTCCTGTGTTTCATTTCTGGCAATGGTTTCCATCAGGTATGCCAGCGGATTATCGTAGAAATAGATATTACGCTCTTTCCAACGACCCTGAAAATCGTAAATACTATCTGTTGGGTTGCGGATAACAGACTGACGATAGATATAACTGTTGAAACCACCATCATCATTACGCTGACGGCTGATTACATTCAGGTTTACTTTTACCTTTCCATCAAGCATGCTATGGTTCACATCAGCACGCAGTGTAAGCTGGCGGTTTACTGATTTGAGGAACATACCTTCCCAGTTACGATAGTTTACATTGGCGGTATAGCTGGTTTGTCTGTTACCACCCTGGAAAGTAAGGTTATGTGTTTGGCTGAAAGGGGTAGGTCTTGAAATGGTTTCAAACCAGTCTGTATTCAGACCATAATCAATAAAAGGATAGCCTTCTTTTCCAAACTGACGGAACTCATCCGCATTCAGGAAACGAGGGCGTCTTGCGATGGTTTGAATGCTTGCATATGTATTGTATTCTACAACAGACTTACCACCACCCTGAATTTTACGGGTTGTGATGAGGATTACACCATTGGTACCGCGTGTACCATAGATGGCAGCGGCTGAACCATCTTTCAGCACGTCAATTGACTCAATATCTTCCGGAGAAACTGAGTTCAGGTTACCGGGAACACCATCAATGAGTACCAGGGGCGCAGTAGAAGCATTCAAAGTAGTAATACCTCTTAACTGAATCTGTGTACCAGCAGTGGGTGAGCCAGAAGAAGTAGAAACGGAAAGACCGGCTACTTTACCTTGTATTAGCTGAGCAGCATCTCTCACAAAACCTTTTACAAAGCTTTCCTGTTTTACACTTGCTACCGCACTCGTAAGGTCTCCTTTTTTCTGGGTTCCATAACCTACTACCACTACCTCATCCAAACTATTGATGTCTTTATTGAGTTTTACTGTTAAAGCATTCTGACCTTTTACAGGAACAGAAAGCGTAACATAGCCCACAAAAGTTATATCCACTACAGCATCATCTGAAGGAACGGTAATACTGAATTTACCATCGGCATCAGAGCTGGTTACTGTTGTAGTGTTTTTAACCGTTACAGTGGCACCTTGAAGCGGAGCACCGGAAGAGGCGTCCGTAACAACACCCGTTACAGTTCTGGGAGGACTTCCCCAGCGGGCGTTTGCCGCATTTCCAATGAGCAGCAGAAGAAGCAGAAAACTTCCAAGTAGATTTTTCATACACAAGCGTTTTATTAAAGGTCAAATTGACACTTAAAAGTATTTTGTATGATCTACGTTTCAGGCTAATATTTTAACTAATACTAAACATATTTTAACCAGTTTAAAAAATATCGGTGAAATATTGATTATTAAAGGGTTGTGTCAATTATACACGTAATTGATTTTGAAGGATTTCCATGTAATTTTCAGTCGCGGGTAAGTTAATTACGGATAAACTAAGGTTAAAATCTGCAAAGCCATTTGACAAATACCCAAAACAGCGTATCAGATAAAACAAAAATATCCCGCCATAACCACCGGCTATTCATCCCTTACACTCTTCAGGTATTTCGAAGTGGCATCAGGATACTTTGCAATCAGGTGCGAACGAACAAGATTGGCGATACTACCTGCCTGCTCAGATTGGAGGCTGATTAATTTAGAAGGTATGGCGGGCATATGACAGTCGATGCAATTATTCACGATTGTGGCACCCAGCTTTGGTGCCATCTTACAAAACTTTGGACCGTTTTGCTGATGACAGCTCATACAACGGGTAGAAAAAACCTTCATGTCATTTCTTTCCATTTTATGCGGATCATGACAGGTGCCACAGGACATGGTTTCAACAGCACCTTTAAAACATTGGCTCTCCATCAATAACTGATACTGATTGCCATGTACATCCAGGGTAGCGGCTGATTGTTTAACCGTATCGGGTCTGTAGAAATCTTTTAAAAAATTACCCGGCTTGAATAAAAAAGGAGAACGCATGGGTTCACGCAAACCCGAATGACAGGTAGCACAATTCTCCATCTTCTGAATATTCGTAAGGTTTTTATAGGTAAGAATATATTTAGCCAGTTTCTCTGCAGGATGTTCCTGTTGATAGGCCACATGGGCCGCACCAGGTCCATGACAACGCTCACAATCAATACCGTAAATCACAGACTGCTTATTCAGCTGATCAATACGATAACCTTTTTCTTCCCGCATGCCGGTTCTTTCCACAAAAGAAGCATGACATTCAAAACAACCAATCGGTATTACGCGATCAAATCTCACTTTATCAGTCGGATAATTCGGACTGTTGACCCAACACTTGCCAATGACAGAATAGGTAACCGGCAGTTGATAGGCATTACTATCCTGCCAGTATAAAAAAGTCTGAGCCTTTCTTCCGGATCCAATCACAATATCAAATGGAAAAGAAGTTTTTTGCTGACCCGCTTCATAAGCAGTCTGAAAAAACTTTCCCTCTTTTTTTTCCATGACTACTTCCAGATCGGTGCGGTAATGAAAGCGGTTGCTATCATTATGAAAACTGCCTTTTATATTTTTTTCATCCGCAGGTGTTGTAGTGTTGTGGTGTGCTGTTTGTGCGTAAGCAGCTACTGTAGAAGCATGGCAACTTACACATGCTGCTGCGCCTGCATAACCCATGCCTCTGGGGTCGTTAAACAAAGGTTCTGATCGTTGTACACAATACTGGAATAGTATCGTTCCCGCTATCAGGCCAAGCAATATTTTAAACCATCGCTGTGTAAGCATATACAGGTAATCTTTGCAATGATACAGTACAAAATATAAAGCCTCCCTGATAGAATGAGAGGCTTTACAGGTATTTATTTCGATTACTTATTTTTCATTGTAAAATCTCCAGTTGGTCTTAAAGTCTTCTGTTAATGGTTGTCCGGTAAGAATGGCCCTTACCATTTCAACAGGCATGGCGTTCATGGTAATAACAGCATCATGGTACTGTTTGTATGTCATTTTACCGCTGTCTACCAATTCCTTTTTCAAGGCATAAAACTGTCTGCCTCCTGTTAAATAGGCCAATTGATAAAGCGGCGGATACCTGCCCGTGAAAGAACGGCGAACTTCGCCTTCTGCATTGGCTCTTTCATGTCCTACACGGTCAACCAGAAAATCAATACACTGCTGAGGTGTCCATTTTCCCATATGATAATTCAGGGAGAAAATAATTCTTGCGCAGCGGTGCATATGCCAGAACAACATACCAATTCTGTCTTCCGGTGTTTTTGCAAACTGCATATCCCATAAAATCAGCTCCCAGTAAAGCGCCCATCCTTCTGTCCAGAAAGGTGTACCAAAATTGCGGTAGGTTCTGTTACGCGAATTCATGAACTGCTGCAGGTTATGACCCGCTATCAATTCATGGTGCACGGTTGCTTTTGAAAAATGAGGGTTATTACCACGCATACTCATCATTCTGTCTTCATAGGCCATTGTATTCGTGGGATAAGAAATAATGATATCAGCACCTCCCAGAAAAAAAGGATTCACCAATTGACGCTCCGGCGACATCATATTCATGCCCCAGGTTTCTTCTGCCAGTGGTGGTATGGTAATGAGGTTATTCTTTTTGAGAAAATCTACAGACTCAGTATATAGTTTCAGAATCGCTTCAGGTTGTTTACCAGCAGGCACATAGAGATTTTTTACTTTTTCCAGTGCTGCTTTCCAGTTATCACCAAAACCCATTTCCCTGGAAGCTTTCAGCATTTCAGCATCACACCATGCAAATTCTTTATTCGCTATATCAATCAATTCTTCCGGTGTATAAGGAATCATTTCACGCTGCAACTGTTTCACCAGGTTATCCCTGCCGGCCTGCACACCCACAATACCACTGTTATCGGTAGCCGTAAGTCCACTGTTGGCTTTGCTTTTCCATACATTGGCATAAGCTGTTAAGGCTTCATCTAATGATTTATGTACCGTAGGCACCCACCAGGTAAACATGGGATCATAGCCATTGTAGAATTCAAATACGCTTAGCGCAGCCTGTTTAATATTATTGATCAATTCACCCGCTGTAAATACAGATTCAGGGTCGATTACTTTTTCTGCTTTCAGTTTGGTTTGAAGGTCCTTTATTTCAGCTATAATACCTGCCCATTCTTTTGCAACCAACTCTCCATTGGGTTGATGTCCTCTGCGGCGGCTTTGCTCCAGTGCATAAATTTTACCGGCAAAGGGCACCCATTTACTGATCTTTTTTACTTCTGCTTCTTCACTCTGCAATTGTTGCGCCCTGTCTTCCAGGTCGCGTTTAAAAAGAATATAATCCACCTTACATTCCTGAGAAAGTCCTTTGAAATTTACCGCTGCGAGTTTTTTCTGATACTCTTTCACCAGCTGTTGTAAGCGCTGGTTTCTTTCCGGCGACCCTACTGCTACCTCACCGCCACCACCAAAACCACCACCACCGCCTCTGTTAACGGCAGGCGTATAAAACCTGTTTAAGGTTCTGCTATCTGTCGCAAAGCCTTGTATAAGCGAAGGCATTTCCTGACAAGGAACATAGGCTTCTTTTGATACCTGTGCTGCCACTTTTTGTACACCTGTATACAGTGTACTTACTGTTAGCAGCAACAAAAAAGAATAGGTTTGTTTTTTCATATAGCTGTTTTGGGTATTGACAATTAATCAAATCGGGTGGGATCAAATGCTTTGATATCAATCGTTGTGTGTTGATGCGAAGCCAGTTCTGCAATCAGTTTACCGGTAGCAGGTCCAAGGCTTAATCCCATCATAGCATGACCACCTGCATATAACATGTTATCATATTTGGCACCATAACCAATATAAGGCAGCCCGTCAGGTGAACAAGGTCTGAAACCATACCATACTTCTTCCCGTTTGGGCATCTCCAGAGAGAGGCCGGGTAAATAGGCTGGTACCGATTCAACAATACCCTGTACCCGATTCATGTTTACCTGATCATTGATCGGTGCAATTTCCATGGTACCCCCAAAACGCAGATCTTTTCCCATGGGTGTAATGGCTACCCGGGCCTCACATAAAATGGCAGGTACCTGCAATTTGTTATGGGTATTTTTCTGTGTAAAAGAATACCCCTTACCTGGCATTAAGGGCAATTGTAAGCCTGCCATTTGTAATAGTGATGGCATCCAGGAACCTGCCGCCATTACAAATACATCCGCATCAATTAATTGATCACCTGCCTGTATGGAAATGATTTTATTCGCTTTTCGGTTAATCTGCTTAACCGGATTCCCGGTTACAAACCTTACGCCTTTCTGTGTGAGATAGTCAATAAGCTGTTGGTTCAGTTTATTGGGATAGAGATGTGCATCACAACGGTAATGTACAGCTCCCAATACATCCAACTTTACATCCGGCTCCAAAGCCTGCGCCTGTTCAGCTGAAAGCACTTCTACATCGAGGCCCATGGCCCTGGCTGTTTCTGCCATATGTATTTCTTCTTCCCCTACTTTTTCTGATTTGTAGTACATCATGATTCCCTTTTTTTCAAAAGCAAAATCAAAACCGGGAAGACCGCTGAGTTCTTCGTATAATTTTTTACTAAGGAGATTGATATCGGTTAATGGGCGGGCAGATTTTCTAACATTTGCTTCGTTGGCTGATCTG
Organism: Sediminibacterium goheungense; assembly: GCF_004361915.1. GTDB lineage: Bacteria > Bacteroidota > Bacteroidia > Chitinophagales > Chitinophagaceae > Sediminibacterium > Sediminibacterium goheungense. Next base: position 1,238,725 of record NZ_SNWP01000010.1, read on the forward strand.
ATAAACTTTAATCCCCAGTTAATCAATTGTCCACTCAATGATGGCTTAACATAAAAAGGGCTCTTGGAATTAAACATCCACCGAATACCCTGCGCAACAATGCCGGGTGCAGCCAAGGGCACAAAATGGCTGGGCACAATCATACCCAGATTACCATAAGAGCAACTGTCTGTGAGATCTGTTTTATCAACGACTGTCACATCAAAACCATCCTGTACCAGATAGTATGCTGAACTTAAACCAATAATACCTCCACCTATAATAACTGCTTTCATGTGTTTATCTCCATTGGTTTTAACCACAGTTCATATACCCCAAATAGGGATATTATTTGTCAATCAATACTTTAGTTTCAACAGTTTTTGAACTGGCTGAAATGTATTCATTCTTCCGTTCAGAAAATCAGATTACCTGAAACCCATGCGCGTATGGGTCTTCATCATCAATGATAATGGTATTATACCCCGTTACAATGGCCCAGCCTTCGATGCTTGGCACAATGGCAGGCTGACCATTTACAGTTGTTTCTGCTTCAATTCTTCCAGTGAAAGTGGAACCGATGATACTTTCATGAATAAATTCATCGCCTTTTTTCAGTTTCCCTTTCGCATACCATTGCGCCATTCTTGCCGAAGTACCGGTTCCGCAGGGAGATCGGTCTATGGCTTTATCACCATAGAAAACTGCATTACGTGCGGTAGATGATGATGACAATGTTTTACCTGTCCATAAAAGATGACTCAAGCCCTTGATATTTTCATTCTCCGGATGAATGAAAGTATATTTCTCATTCAATCTTTTTCTGCAAACACGGCTCCATGAAATGAGTTGATCAGCGGTATGATTTTCAATGCCGGTAAAATTGGTTTGCGGGTCTACAATAGCATAAAAATTTCCACCATAAGCAACATCTACTTTAATGGGACCGAGATCCGGACATTCCACTTCGAGATCAGCTGCATACAAGAAAGCAGGTACATTGGTTAGTTTTACCGACTTTACTTTTTTACCCTCCTGCTTGTATTCAATCAGTACCAATCCGGCAGGTGTTTCAATTCTGAGCTGACCGGGTTGTTTGGGTATTACCAATCCTTCTTCAATAGCGATGGTTATGGTTCCGATGGTACCATGGCCACACATAGGTAAGCAGCCGCTTGTTTCAATAAACAATACACCAATATCATTTTGCAGATCATGTGGTGGATACAATATGCTCCCACTCATCATATCATGACCTCTTGGCTCAAACATTAACCCCTTTCTGATCCAATCATATTCTGCGAGAAAATGCAGTCTTTTTTCCATCATGGAGTTTCCTTGCAGTAAGGGTCCGCCACCTGCTACAAGACGAACAGGGTTACCACAGGTATGTGCATCTATGCAGAAAAATTTTTTATGTGCCATTTTGTTAATCGTCAAATTGAATACTATACGATCGCGTCTCGGGTATATACACCGTTAACTTTACGCATGATACCGGCTTCGTTTGCATTCTGCAGGTAAACAGGCAATAAATGTTGTGGGCAGTCCTGGTAACAAACCGGACGAACAAATCTTCTGATGGCCTCCGTTCCTACGGAAGTAGTTCTGGCATCTGTTGTAGATGGGAACGGTCCTCCGTGTACCATAGCATGACAAACCTCAACACCGGTAGGAACATTGTTGAAGATGAGCCTACCTACTTTTTGCTGTAAAATATCAATCGTTGCTGTAAATGCAGTCAGTTCTTCGGTGGTACCGAATAAAGAACCGGTTAACTGTCCGTGTAAACTATTCAATGCTGCTTCGAGTTCTGTTTTATCCTCACAGATTACCAGCATGGAGCAGGGGCCAAACACTTCATCCTGTAAAGATGGGTTCACCATAAAATCAGTAGCAGACACAGCGAATAAGGTGGGACTTGCTTTATAAGATGTCGACTCATCGTTACCTGAATACAACTCTTTTACACCTGCTACCTGTTTCACTTTGTTACGGTCCTTATAATAACTTGTACAGATAGCCTGATTGAGCATAGTACCAGCCGCAGCGTTCGATAAAGCACTGACCAGTGATTCAGCAAAAGTATCGGCTGCCTGCGACTTGATTACAAATAACAATCCGGGATTGGTACAGAACTGACCAACACCCAAAGTCATGGAGGCGGCAATCGCTGCTGCTGTTTCATTGGTTTTAGCAGCCAGTGTTTCAGGTAAAAGCACCACCGGATTAATGCTGCTCATTTCGGCATATAACGGAATCGGTTCTTTTCTCTTTTGTGTAACAGTAGCATACAATGCCATACCTGCCCGGTATGAGCCGGTAAAACCAATGGCTTTTACCGCAGGTTCCATTGCCAGTCTTTGTCCCAGTGTAGCGCCTTCTCCATTTAAAGAGGAGAATACACCATCGGGCATACCGGTTTTTTTAGCAGCAGCCTGTATAGCAGATGCCATCAGTTCATTGGTACCCCCATGTGAGCTGTGGGCTTTTACAATAACCGGGCAACCTGAAGCGAGTGCCGAAGCTGTATCGCCACCAGCGGTAGAAAAGGCAAAAGGAAAATTACTGGCTGCAAATACAACTACAGGACCAACAGGTTGTAAAAGCCTGCGAATATCAGACCTCGGTAAAGGTTTCCTGTCTGGCAGTGCTGTATCAATGACTGCGTCGGCCCATGAACCTTCTCTCAGTAAAGCTGCAAAGAGTTTTAACTGATTCATGGTTCTGTCTCGCTCACCTGTTAAGCGTGCAAGTGGCAGGCCGCTTTCGAGATGGGTTCTTTCCAGTAAAGTATCGCCGATCTGTAAAATTTCTTCAGCAATGGTTTCCAGAAAAACAGCACGCTGTTGAAAACTGGTTTTACTGTAAATGCCAAAAGCAGCTACCGCTTTGGCGATAGCTGCTTCGATCTCTTCGTCTGTTGCTATATGAAATGATCCGGGAAGTGTTGCTCCCTGGAGGGTACTGAATGACTGATAGGTTTCAGTCCCTTTTTTGGTTGTATCGAATCCGATTACATTATGCCCATGCAGCATCCTTCTTATGTTTCAGGTTTAAATAATCTGGCAATACAGGACGTGCTGCCAGTGCTTTCTCAATAACAGCAGTTACTGCTTTCAATTCTTCACCTTCAAGTGGTAAACGTGGCGCTCTTACATGCGCTGTACCAATACCGGTATGTTGTGCAGCAAGTTTGATATACTGAACCAGTTTTGGATGAATATCCAATTCCAGCACAGGCAGGAACCAACGATAAATTTTAAGCGCTTCATCAATCATGCCTGCTTTCACCAAACGATAAATAGCAACGGTTTCAGCCGGGAAAGCATCCACCAGACCAGCTACCCAGCCATCGGCGCCCATACAAAGGCTTTCCATAGCCAGCGGATCAACACCGGTAAGCACACTGAAACGATTACCAAAACGGTTAATCATCCGTGTTACATTCGACACATCACGTGTTGACTCTTTTACTGCCTGAATATTTTTATATGGCATCATTGCTTCGAACATATCCAGTGTAACCATGATTTTATAATCAACCGGATTATTGTATATCATGATAGGTAGAGATGTATTCGTAGCTACCGCTTTGAAGTATTCTAAGGTTTCTTTACTATCTGCATTGTAACGCATGGGAGGCAATAACATCAATCCATCTGCACCATTCGTTTCAGAATCCTGCGCCAGCTGTATGGCCGCTTTAGTGGTTTGTTCTGCTATATTAATTATAACAGGAAAATCTCCGGGTACTATCTCTTTTGAAAAGAATAATAAGTCTCTTTTTTCTTCATTCGACAAAGAACTTGCTTCGCCTAAAGAACCACCAAGAATAATACCATCTACACCCGCATCCATCTGGGCTTGTAAGTTGATTTTGTACACATCAAAATCAACAGAGTCATCTGCTTTAAATGGAGTGAGTAGTGCCGGATAAACACCTTTCCATGTTACATTAGCCATACTGATTAATTTAATAAAAGCAAAACTAACAGGTAGTTTACAGTGCTTGTTTTTCTGTATTAATAAATTCTATACCGATTTTAACTGTTTTTATTGGTGTTGACAACAATCAGGTTATTATACCCATCGTAGAGCCTGATCCCTATGAAAACATTGTACCTTTTATCATTTGACTGAAAGAATAAAATACGGCAATTAACGATTGCGGAAGCATGCTTCGCCAAACTGTGTTACCGTTCATTATTACTACTTCAGTATTACTGACTGACACAACCTTTTTGACTTCGATTCAAGAAGGCTCATTTTCAGCCTTATCCGAAAATGTCATTCCACTACTGGTAGTAAAAGATACCTGATACTACACGTTTTTTCTCCACTCCCCGGATGCGGTCATGAAAATTAAATGCACCTGTTCAAATATATAAAAAAATAAACGTTATTTTGACACTAAATATACCCCATTGGAGTTATACGACAAATAATAAAATCAGTAGATTGATGGAAAATGGTGTTATGGTTAACAAATAGAGCTAAATTATATGTGAAAATTAAGCAGCACATCTAATATCTTAACTGTCTATTTATACTTTAACACAGACAAGAGATAATATTGGTTATTACTATGTCAGAATCTTGATAACCCCCTATCCATGAAAGTTTTACAGTTTACCATACCGGTTCCAGGTGATAAAAATATCATCGTACAACACGACCTCCTGCCGTATTTTTATCCGCATCTACACAGGCATGATGAGATCCAGCTTACCTGGATACAGAAAGGAGAAGGCACCCTTGTAGTCGATAATAACATGTACCCCTTTGGCCCTAACGAAATCTATTATCTTGGAGCCAACCAGCCGCATGTATTTAAAAGCGATCCCATGTACTTCTCGCCAAAAAGCAAAAGAAAAGTACAAGCCATAACCATTCACTTTAATCCACATGGCAAACTTGCCTCCCTTTTTGATCTGGCAGAAATGAAACATATCCAGACCTTTCTTCAGAAACATAATAATGGATTTGTAGTTCCTTCAGAGCAGGTTTCAGATATATCACATAAAATCCAGTTGGTGAGCAAAAGCTCAGGTACCGACCAGATGATTGCCTTTATTGATTTATTTAAAAAATTTACTTCCATACCGAGACTGAAAGAATTGTCGAGTATATCAAATCTTACTACTGTTAGCGAGCACGATGGTATCAGGCTGAGTCATATTTACCATTATATAATGGCGAATTATGCAAAAAATATTACACTGGAAGATGTGGCACAACAGGCGCATATGACACCACAGGCTTTTTGCCGTTACTTCAAAAAAAGAACCTTACACACATTTGTATCCTTCCTGAATGAAGTTCGTATCAATGAAGCCTGTAAGAAATTAACAACCGGCGACAGCGATAGTACCAGTATTTCAACTATCGCTTACAATTGCGGATTTAATACAGTTACGAATTTTAACCGTGTATTCAAAACTGTTATCGGGAAGTCGCCAAGCGAATATGTGGATGACTATTTCAGAAGTACTTATGAGGAAAATACCACTGTATAGCAAAGGCATGATCTATTAGCTTTTAGGCTTTAGCTAATTTGCTTCCACAAGCAAATCATCACTTTACCTGGAAAAGGCTAAGAGCTAAAAGCTTAGTCCTCCGTTGCCAACTCATCCGTATTTCGATCGGGCGGATCAACGCCTAATAAACTCTTCACAAAGAAATCTCTTTTCTTAGCGCGTCCATAAGGCCCGCCATCACTATGGCCCATACCGGGTACTGCCAGAAAATCAAATGTTTTCTTTGCTTTGATCAAGGCGTCTGCCACTCGGTAAGTTGACTCAGGGGGTACATTGGTATCTGCTTCTCCAACGATTAACAATAATTTCCCTTTGAGCTTATGTGCATTGGTAATATTCGATTGCTCGTCATAATGCTTCCCAATCGGATAACCCATCCACTGCTCATTCCACCATTGTTTATCTACCCTGTTATCATGGCAACCACAAGCCGATACAGCAGCTTTGTACCACATAGGATGAAACAATAAGCCTCCTAATGAGTTTTGTCCGCCTGCCGATGTACCATACAAACCTACTCTGGTAGTATCAGCCTGTGGATATTTTGCTGCCATAGCGCGCATCCAGGCGATACGATCGGGAAAACCTGCATCGGCAAGGTTTTTCCAGCATACATCATGAAAGGCTTTTGATCGATTGGCAGTACCCATACCATCAATCTGCACCACGATAAAACCGAGCTCTGCCATGCTTTGCATTTCACCAAATGCGGAAAAAGATTTTGGTACAAAAGCATCCTGCGGACCGGCATAAATATTCTCAATAATCGGGTAACGTTTTTTAGGATCAAAATCAGACGGGCGGCAGATAATACCCCAGATATCGGTTACACCATCCCTTCCCTTCGCATGAAAAGGTTCTGGCAATCTGAAACCAGCTGCTACATGTTTACTGATATCGGCCTTCTCCAGTTCCATCAGTTGTTTGCCATCTGATACACGTCCCAGCACAGAAACAGGCGCCTGATCTACCGTTGAATAAGTATCTACAAAATATTGTTTATCCGGCGACCAGGTTATACGATGGTTAAACCCGGGTTTGGTAAGCGTCACCATATTTTTCCCATCAAACCCAATACGGTAATAATGCAGGAAATAAGGATCTTCACCTTTGTTCATCCCACTTGCCTGGAACCAGATTTCTCTTTTCTTTACATCCACACTATCTACCGAACGGACTACCCATTCTCCCTTTGTAACCACATTTTTAATGGTGGCATTTTTGGCATCCACCAGGTAAATATGTCGCCATCCATCTTTTTCTGTAACCCATAAAATTTCTGAAGTCTCAGGAAGATAATAGGTGAAAATCCGCTGCTCATAAATAAATGTGCTGGTTTGCTCATCTACAATGTTACGCGTACTGCCATCAACTGCATTTACTTCAATGATCCTGAAACGCTGGTGACCACGATCCACTCTTTCAAACATAAAGTGATCATTGTCTCCTTTGTTCCAGTTGATTTTGGGAGCATCAAAGAAATCAATGATATCTGTTTTTACTTTAACAACCGCTTTATCCACTACTTTGATCAGGAACATTTCATAGGTTGAAAAATCATCTCCCGGTTGTTTATAAGGACGCTCTTTCATTTCGCCACGTGTGGTGCCTGGAACTGAAGTGAGCACATAATAAACAGGTTTATCCACTACACGTTTTATTTTGTAGGCAATCAGGTATTTGCCATCCGGCGACCATGTAATATCACCATAAGGCAATGCTGAAGTTCCGTCATTCGTGTATTGAACAGCAGGCCCTCCGCCCACAGGCTCCAGATAGATATTGTTATCTTTTACAGATACATTCCATTGGTTATCGGGCGATGTTCTGGCGCTTCTGTTACGCTGCCAGCGTCCCGCGACACGGGTTAGCGATGGATAGTCTGTTTTATCTACCGGTAAAGAATCAATTTTTGTGGTAGCATAAGTCGACAGGTCCACATCAAAAAATGTACGACCGAGAGATATAGCCAGTTTTTTTCCATCAGGATATAAATAAGCATTCCTGATAGGTAAACGGTTGGCTTCTGCAGCCTTACCCTGTACTGAACTGATGGCTGCAGCCATTTTAGCTGCATCAAATAACGGACGCTTTATATTTTTTACCGGATCAACATACAGGTATTCAGACTGGCTGTCGGGCATTGCATTCCGGTACCAAAAAGCAGAGGGACCGCTCCAGTTAGGTGTTACACTCAATTTGAATGCCGTTCGACGCGCCAGACTATCACGTTGATCTGCGACTTTATATCTTGTAAGCATCTCATTCCGGGAAGGGGCATAAGATGGTAAGGGCTTTTGCTGTGCAGTCAGTGTACTTATTACCGCAAACAAAGATGTTAAGAGTAACAACGGCTTCATTGGGTTGTTATTTTTTAGTGGGTATTCTTATAACAGTAATCGAATATTTGGGAAAACTGTGTACCAGTTTTTTAGCGCCGGAAGTTTTTCCAGTCGTCACTACCGGTACATATTTTTTGGGATCAGCAAATGAATTTTCTGCCGTTGTTTCATCAGAAGCAATGGTATATACTTTATAGGTACCAACAGCTTCTCCCGCACCCTCAAATTCGATTTCGGTTTCTATAGCGTCGTCATTACCATTTACCATCTTAACAATCAGATCACCTGTTTCTTTATCCTTGCCTGCAATACCGATTAATTTTTTGGGTTCAGTATAAGAAAGCAGCAATACATCATCCAGGTAACAATCTACTTTTTCATACCCTACTTCCAGTCTTATTTTATACCATCTTCCTGTTTCAATCGGTTTTGCCAATCTTTTAGTAGGTGATACATTGGCTACAGACCCTTCACTTACTATTTCAAATATGGTACTGTTATTCACCAAAGCACCAATATGTGCACGAAGCATTGAATTGGGGCCATTCACAGCAAATGGAATGATAAAGGCATTGGTACCCGATGTTTTTCTTGCTTCCAACTGCAGTGTATAGGTATCGAAAGACTTGTCTTTCAGTATCATCAATCTTTGTGCGCCCTGTGCTGTTTGTGCCATGGCTCCATCTTTCAACTGCCAGGAGCCCCTTACTGATTGCCATTCATCTGCTTTATTTACAAAATCACTTTTGTAAACCGTTTGTCCATTTTGAATCACTTCGATATTGCGATACTCTGTTTGTGTATCCCAGGTAGCCAAACCAATACCTCCTTTATTTCTGGCTTTCTTTACGGTTGATGGTTTCTGCTGTAACGATACGGTATAGTTCTCGTCTGACCGTTGTTCATTCATTAACTGAATGGTATAATATGATATACGTGCAAAGCTGCTATCAGCCTTATACTTGATAAGATTCACGGGCCAGTGCCTTGTATTTACATTTTCGAATAATGGAGCATAACTCGACATCTTTACCAGATCACCATTATTCTCCATACCCAATATATAAGCTGCATCATTCAATGCTGCCTGCATATTACCATTTCCTACGCCTGCATTGGTAGCATACTCACCTACATATACTTCATAATCGCCCCGTTTATAATTATCAAAGTGATCATAATTGGTGAAGGACCAGAATGCACTTTTATACGCATGTTCATCGGCTATATCAGTTACTTTGATACTATCCAGTGTACGACGGTTAATATCTCCGATACCCATACTCGATACAATTTTAATATCCGGGTATTTAGCCTTAATAGCTTCATGGAATTGATTGTATCGTTTCGCATACCAGGGACCATGTTGTTCGTTACCCACTTCGATATACTTCAGGGGAAACGGCTTCGGATGGCCATTCTGCGCACGAAGCTTACCCCATTTAGAAGTAACGGGCCCAACTGCATACTCAATCGCATCCAGTACATCATTAATAACAGTCTGTACTTCTCCATCACTTATAAATGTACCACTGCGGAACTCACAAGAAACACCGGCGTTGAAAACGTACAATGCATCTGCTTTAATGTCTTCACAAAACTGTAAATATTCATGATAACCAAAACCATCACTCGACCAGTATCCCCATACACTGAATGTACCAGGTCTGTTTTCAAGTGGGCCAATTGAATTTTTCCAGTTAGGGGCACTTTCTACATTTACACCCTCTACAAAACAACCTCCGGGCCAGCGAACGAAAGCAGGTTTTAAATCGGCCAGATATTGCGCCAGATCGGCACGTAAACCATTGGGTCTGTTTTTAAATGTTTTCTTTGGAAACAACGATACAAAATCAAATGAAATTTCACCGGTAGATTCCAACCTGAAAGCAAAACTCGATTTACCATCGGTTTCAGATGGTATCAATGTACAGGTATATTTTTTCCAGTCTTTACCATCAACGGATTTGAAAGTATGTGATGCTATTTCTTTTCCAGCTGATGATAATAAAACAACTGTTAGCGGACCTTTATAAGCCTCATTTGTTTTAGTATAAAAGCTAAGTGTATAGGATTCACCTTTTTTTGCGTTAATACCCCAGAAACCTTCATTAACGAAATAATCTTTTCCGGTTCCCGACAACTGTTCAACTGTAAGCAGTGCCGATTGAGGTGTTGCAGTTGTTAGCGGCTTTTCAGTACTAATGGTTGCATTTACTTTGGCATTGTCTCCCAGTGATAATTTCCAGTAAGGCATGGCAGTTTTAACAGGCCATGGCATGCGCCAGTCGCTCGCCCTGCCATTAAGGTTATAGTGAGGTTTTTTATCAGGGTTTGCATTCAGCATACCATTTTCTACAACAGAACCCGGAGGTATTCTGCTTTCCTCAAAACCGCGGTTCTGGATTAATTCAGCATATAAACCACCTTCCCCGCCGTGGCTGATCTCTTCAAAGAAAATGCCATGCAGGTTGGGAGATACTGTATTTTTTACCTTATCGGTATACACTTTCATAGCTGCACGTTCCTGTGCCACCGGGAAAGATGCTGATGCTAATAAGCATCCCATCAATACCGCACGAAAAGAATATTTGAATTGCATAGCTGCTTGCCTTTTTTTTATTTTACGATCCACTCATGTACACCTGTTGCATGATCTTTCGGTAAACGAATTTTCATTCGTATCGCTGTAGTTTTTACAGGTGTGAAACGAACTGTATTGTATTTATCTTTTGCATTTTCATAGGGGGCTGTTGCCTGTACAGGTACCCACTGATCACCTTGCTTGTATAAAAGTTCCCATGAGGCAGGAATCCGGCAACCGCCAAACGGGCTATCATCGTACCAATATACTTTTGATTCAGACACTGTTTGTTCCTGATCAAAATCGTATTGTATCCACTCTTCTGTATCTTTCTTGGGCCACCAATGCAGGTATAATGCCGATTTGTCTTCTGAGCTAGAAGGCTCGAACTGATCATTTAAGGCATTCAGCATCCTTGGATTATTGATAGAACCGCTGACTTTACTTTTTGAAGCTATTGTTGGAGCTGGCTTAGGACGTGCTGCCGATTCCTGATAAGGAATCCAGACAACCATTTCTCCCGAACCACGGTTATTCCATGAGTAATAAGGAATAGCTTTTACAGTCTGTTCTTTTTTTGATAACTCATCACTATTCAGTTGTCTGGTCGTAGCACTACCAGTACCATTGAGTAATAACACGCCATTCAGCAATTGTGGGTCGTAAGATTCTTTTAATGATGCCTGTTGAGGAACCACAATATTTTGTACGACTTTATCCGCATGATCAGGGCCTTCCAGACAGAATACGATCGGACCTCTTTGCAAGGCGAATTTGCCCTGGTCTTCTTTTATTTTTTCATTCGCCAGTACTTTCTCTATTTCCATCGGGAGGGTGAAACTTACTACATCTCCTTTTTTCCATGTACGGTTAAACACCGCATATCCTTTTTCAAGTGTATATGCTACGGGTTTACCATTCACACTGATTTCAATTTTTGTTACTTTCTGATCCGCAAAACGATATAAGTCACCTGGCACTGCTTCCTGTCTTGCCCATCCGGGTATTCGCACGCGTAAAGCAAAAGGAATTTGCTTTTCCGGGTTCACCACAATTTTTACGCCACCTTCCCAGGGATAAGCTGTTTCCTGTAAAATTTTTATTTTTCCGGCAGGCAATGTAACATCTGCTTCATTGGTCATGAAGAGGTTTACGTATACATTATTCTGATCCTGTGCATACACATAACCAGGAACCGAAGGCATAAAACGTGTGACGTTTGATATACAGCATGCACAACCAAACCAGGCGCTACGGGCATGTTGTCCCATAGATGCAAGTGGATTGGGATAAAAGAATTTTTTACCATCCTGTGCAATACCCGACAAAACGCCATTATAAAGTACACGTTCCATTACATCTATGTATTTGGCATCACCATGCAATAAAAACATTCTGATGTTCCAGTATACATTCGCAATAGAGGCACAGGTTTCTGCGTAGGCCGACATATTGGGCAGTTCGTAAGCTGCACCAAATGCTTCACCCGCACCGGTTGCTCCGATACCTCCGGTGAGGTACATTTTTTTTGTTACCACATCAGACCAGATATTGTCGATGGCTTTGATATAAGAAGCATCCCCGGTGAGTGCGGCCACATCGGCCATACCTGTGTACATATAGGCGGCACGTACTGCATGACCAACCGCTTCATTCTGTTGTACCACCGGCTTATGCGACTGGCTGTATTGTGAACCACGTACCTGACCATTTCCACGGATATCGAGGAAATATTTTGCAAGGTCCAGGTATTCCTTCTTTCCGGTTACGCGATACAATCTTGATAAGCCTGTTTCAATTACCTGGTGCCCCGGAAAATAAGGAGCTTTGCCATACAGAAAGTCCTTTACAATCAGGTCTGCATTTTTGGTGGCAATATTCAGCAGATTCTTTTTACCGGTAGAGAGATAGTGTGCTACCGCAGCTTCATATAAATGACCTGCATTGTACAACTCATGACTCAGATCAGGATCTTTCTCCCAGCGTTTCGGACTGATCCATGGATGCAGCTTTGCAGGCTTCATGGTACGGAAAGTATAGAGATAACCATCCGGCTCCTGTGCTTCTCCAATGATAGTAATTAAAGAGTCGATTGACTTATCCAGTGCAGGATTGGGTTTTACCTGCAATGCATAAGAAGCACCTTCAATCACTTTAAAAATATCAGAATCATCAAATGGGTATTCTGTTAATTTTTCCGGCGGCATTTTACCCGCTGCTTTCAGAAAATTATCTACACGACCTGTTTCTCTGCTTTTTTGTAATACGTACGGAATGGTAACTTCCGCATTGATATTAATGCGTGGCGCCCAGAACTGATCATGTACATGTACATGATTAAATGTTACGGGCTGAATAGGATAATCTTTAACCTGCGCTTGCAGGACAGATGCAGACAATAAAATACCTGCAGCAAAAAATACACTTTTGCAGTTACTCATTTTTCCAAAATTTATTTTTGATCTATTAACGGCTTTATTGGTAAAAGCCAGTTGTCATGCAGCGTTTAACTGTTTTCAAAAGAAATTCAGTCACAATAAAAATACTGCTGCGCTAACGCTTTTCATTTTCAGATATTAACCAATTCTGAGCCGATTTTGTTATTTCTGAACACCAAACTGATAAATGGTTGTTGTCTGGTATTTTTTCCCTGGCTCTAATGTTGTTGATGGGAATGAAAGCTGGTTAGGCGCATCTGGATAATGTTGTGTTTCAAGGCAGAATGCAGAACGGTGACCATATGCTTTCTGCTTTTTACCTATCAATTTACCATCCAGAAAATTACCGCTGTAGAATTGAATGGCAGGCTCTGTAGTATATACATCCATCAAAATACCTGTTACTGTAGAATATACGGATGCAGCTTTCTCCAATCCATTTGCCTGTTTTTTATCCAATACAAAATTATGATCGTAACCCAGACCGTTTTTGATTTGCACATGATCTGCATTAATCTCTTTCCCGATTTGTTTGGCTGTTCTGAAATCGAAAGGTGTACCTTCTACCGTAACAGGATCCCCTGCCGGAATCAATGTTGAGTCAACAGCTGAATATTTAGACGCATTAATGGTAAGCATATGATCGGTAATGGTAGTATCACCCTGTCCATTCAGGTTGAAATAGGCATGATTGGTAAGATTTACTACAGTAGGTTGATCCGTAGTTGCTTCATAATCAATCTTCAATTCATTGGCATCGGTTAATGTATAGATCACCTTAACAGTGAGGTTACCAGGATAACCTTCTTCACCATCTTTTGAAGTATAACTCAATTCGAGAGTATGGCCATCTTTCTGAACAGCATCCCATACCTGGTTATGAAAACCCATGGGTCCGCCATGCAGGCTGTTCACACCATTATTGGCTGACAGTTGATAGGTTTTACCATTCAATGAAAATTTAGCTTTAGCGATTCTGTTACCATAACGGCCAATCAATGCACCAAAATAGGTTTCGCTTCGGTTACGGTAATGGTTCAGGCTATCATATCCCAATGTGATGTCGGTCATGACACCGTTTTTATCAGGCACCACCAATGCCACTACCCTGCCACCATAATTGGTAATAGCAGCCTCAACACCGGATGCATTTCTCAGTATATACAGGTGTACCTGCTTCTCATTTACAGTAGCTTCATAGGCTGCCTTTAATGCAGTTGTATCAATTACTGCAGCTGATGGTTCTGTTGTATCTGCAGGCCTGGAAGTACATTGTACAAAGAGTGTGAGGACTGTGATTACGGCTAAAAAATGTAGCTTTTTCATATGATGCTGATGTGGTTTTGCAATCGGTATAAATATCGAATATTTCTATCCGGGCCGTCCCAAATTAGAAAAAAAATATTAATTGTAAAAAAAACACTTATTATTTTTTACGGATTACTTATATTTAATGCAGAGATTTGTGATTTAGAAAACCCATCTCTCAAGCTTTTGAGATAGTTTATTCTTATGGTCAGGTATCATAAACAGACACGTATATTGGTTGCCATAGATTGTATCATCTTTGGCTTTGATGGCAGCGAACTGAAGCTCTTGCTGGTTCAGCGCGGCCTTGAACATGAAAAAGGTAAATGGAGCCTGATGGGGGGCTTTATTCAGAAAGACGAGGACTTTGTAGAAGGTTCTGCACGTATTCTGAATGAGCTTACAGGTCTGGAAGGCGTGTATATGGAGCAACTCTATGCCTTTGGCGATGTAAACCGTGACCCCATTGAACGAACCGTTTCTGTTGCCTATTTTGCACTCATCGATATACATAAGTATGAGAAACAGTTGAATGAAGATTATCATGCAGAATGGTTTCCGATAAAAGATACGCCCAAACTCATTTTCGACCACCAGCAAATGGTGGATATGGCCAAGGAAAAGCTCCGTTATAAAGCCGCTTTCCACCCAATCTTATTTGAACTCTTACCTGAAAAATTCACGCTGCCACAGCTCCAGAGCCTGTATGAAGGCATTTTTGATTATCAGTTTGACAAACGAAATTTCAGTCGCAAACTTCAGTCTACCAAACTGCTGGTAAAACAAAAAGACAAAGACAAGGAGAGCTCAAAAAAGGGTGCCTTTTACTACAAACTCGATAAAAGACGCTATGCAGCTAACTTCCATGCCTTCCTGAACCTCATTCCAAACCCTGGAAACTTAAAATAACAGGAAAATTTCTTCCTGTTTTTTTTGTTTTCAATTTTTAAGTGTTAATTTGACACGAATTACAGAACGCATATTGCTTGCTAATGAAAAAAAACAACTACGTTATTGGGGTAGATTATGGAACAGACTCTGTTCGTTCGATCATTGTAAATACTACTTCAGGAGAAGAGATCGCCTCATCTGTACACTATTACAGCCGCTGGAAAAAAGGATTGTATTGTAACGCTGCTGAAAGTCAGTTCAGACAACATCCGCTTGATTATGTAGAAGGACTTACAGCAACCATCACAGATTGTTTACAAAAAGCAGGTCTGGCTGTTGCTGAAAATGTTCGGGCTATTGGTATTGATACCACAGGTTCTACACCGGTGGCAGTAGATGCAGCGGGCCAACCGCTGGCATTGAATCCTGCATTTGCAGAGAACCCAAATGCCATGTTTGTTTTATGGAAAGATCATACCAGTGTTCAGGAAGCCGCCGAAATAAACCTGCATGCAACTAAATTCGATACCAACTATTTACAGTTTGTAGGAGGTATTTATTCATCAGAATGGTTCTGGGCTAAATTGCTGCATATTCTTAGAACAGACAAAGCCGTTAGAGAAGCCTGTGTGTCATGGGTAGAACACTGCGACTGGATTCCCTTCCTGTTAACGGGCGGAAAAAATATTGCAGATCTTAAGAGAAGTGTTTGTGCAGCAGGTCATAAAGGTTTGTGGGCTGAGGCTTTCGATGGCTATCCGCCAAACGATTTCTTTACACAACTCGATCCGCTGTTAAACGGATTTACGGATTCGCTGGGTAAGCAAACCTATACCTCTGATCAGTCGGCAGGTACGCTTTCACCTGAATGGGCCCAAAAGCTGGGCTTACCAAATTCTGTGGTAGTTGCTGTAGGCGCATTTGATGCACATATGGGTGCTGTTGGCGGACAAATTGAGCCATACCATCTCAGTAAAGTAATGGGAACATCCACCTGTGATATACTGGTAGCCCCACAGACCGACCTGGGCGACAAAACAGTGAAGGGCATCTGCGGTCAGGTAAATGGTTCTGTTATTCCAGGCATGCTGGGTCTGGAAGCAGGTCAGTCGGCATTTGGCGATACTTATGCATGGTTTCGGGAAATGATTGTAAGACCGGTAAGACAACTAATAAAAGCATCTAACATACTGGACGAAACAACAGCCGCAGAACTGGATAAAGAATTATCCGACAAACTCATACCTTATCTTTCAGCAGAAGCCGCTAAACTCCCTTTACAGTTGGATGACGAACTGGCCATTGACTGGTTTAATGGCAGAAGAACACCAGATGCCAACCAGTTTTTAACTGGTAGCTTACATGGTTTAAATTTAGGGACCGATGCCACGGCTATTTTTAAATCGCTGGTGGAAGCCACCTGTTTTGGTGCTAAAATGATAGTGGATCGCTTCATCAACGAAGGGGTACCCGTTAAAGGGTTAATCGGACTGGGTGGTGTAGCAAAGCGTTCACCTTATATTATGCAGGTAATGGCAAACATTATGAATATGCCGATACGCATTCATAAAAGTGAACAGACCTGTGCATTGGGTGCTGCCATGTTTGCGGCTACAGCAGCCGGCTTATATGGAAAAGTAGAAGAAGCTATGGAACATATGGGACAAGGCTTTGATGCCGTATATACGCCCGATGCAGCCATCGTTCCTTATTATCAGCAACGTTATATACAATACCAGCAGGCTGGCGCTTACACAGAATCTAAAGCCCCTAAACAATAAGGAATCTGCTACTTTAAATGAATAGTATGTCTAAATATGATCAGCTAAAAAAAGAAGCATATGATGCCAATATGCAGTTACCCAAACTGGGATTGGTATTGTTCACGTTTGGTAATGTAAGTGTAGTTGACAGAGCCAACCAGGTTTTTGCCATTAAACCCAGTGGTGTACCTTACGAAGAGCTGAGTCCTGAAAAAATGGTGATTGTTGATTTTGATGCAAATGTGATTGAAGGAGCATTACGTCCGTCATCTGATACCAAAACCCATGCAGTGCTCTATAAACATTGGACTTCAATAGGCAGCATTGTTCATACCCATTCAACGTATGCAACGGCCTGGGCACAGGCTCAAAGGGATATTCCCATATTTGGTACTACGCATGCGGATCATACCACAGCTTTTATTCCCTGCGCACCTCCTATGAGTGACGAAATGATTAAGGGTGACTATGAAACAGAAACCGGTTTCCAGATTTTAAACTGTTTCAAAGAAAAAGCCTTGGATCCGGTTGAAACAGAAATGATGCTGGTTGGTAACCATGCTCCATTTACCTGGGGTAAAAATGCGCACAAAGCTGTTTATAATGCAGCAGTGCTTGAGGAAGTAGCCAGAATGGCTTATCTCACACTACAGATCAATCCGCAGGCCCCTGTTCTGAAAGATGCACTGATCAAAAAACATTTTGAAAGAAAACACGGCCCTGATTCTTATTACGGTCAATAATATTTATATCAACAAAGACAAGCACTATGATTAATCTGAAGCAACTGGAAGTTTGGTTTGTTACAGGGAGCCAGCATTTATATGGCGAAGAAACATTGAAGCAGGTAGCTGCCAATTCAACCGTCATTGCAGATGCGCTGAACAAAGCACAGGGTATGCCTGTGCAAATCGTTTATAAACCCACTGTAAAATCTACGGAGGAAATATTTGCCATTTGTCAGGAAGCTAATAATGCAACGAATTGTATAGGCATTATTACCTGGATGCACACTTTCTCTCCTGCTAAAATGTGGATTGCCGGCTTAAAGATCTTACGCAAGCCATTACTCCATTTTCATACCCAATTCAATCGTGATATCCCCTGGGCAACCATTGATATGGACTTCATGAATCTGAACCAGAGTGCGCATGGCGACCGAGAGTTTGGCTTCATCATGAGCAGGATGCGCATAGATAGAAAAGTTGTGGTAGGTCATTGGAGCGATGCTGAGTGTATTGATAAAATAAACGGATGGATACGTGCTGCTGCGGGCTGGCACGACTGGCAGGGTGCCCGCTTTGTTCGTTTTGGTGATAATATGCGCTTTGTAGCGGTTACCGAAGGTGATAAAGTAGAAGCTGAAGTTAAATTTGGTTACTCTGTAAATACCTATGGTGTTGGTGATCTGGTACAGGTAATGAATGAAGTAAGTGACAGCGATATAAATGCACTGGTTGATGAATATATAGCATCGTATACCCTGATGGATAGCTTACAAAAAGGCGGTGCTCAACATGCTTCCTTACAAACGGCTGCTAAAATTGAGCTGGGTATTGAACGCTTTTTGCAACAGGGTAATTTCAAAGGTTTTACTACCACATTTGAAGACTTACATGGTCTTGAGCAGTTACCGGGCATTGCTGCACAGCGTCTGATGGCCAAAGGCTATGGATTTGCAGGTGAAGGCGACTGGAAAACAGCGGCACTCGTTCGCGCCATGAAAGTAATGGGTAGCGGACTAAAAGGTGGCAACTCTTTTATGGAAGATTACACCTACCATTTTAATCCCGATAATAAACTTGTACTCGGTGCTCATATGCTCGAAATATGTGAATCGATTGCCGATGGCAAGCCCAGCTGCGAAATTCACCCACTGGGGATTGGCGGTAAGGCCGATCCAGTTAGATTGGTATTTAATTCCGGATCGGGCCCTGCTATCAATGCCTCTATTGTAGATATGGGTAACCGTTTCCGCTTACTGGTGAATGATGTAATGGCTGTTGCCCCCATCAGTAGTTTGCCAAAGCTGCCTGTGGCAAGGGTTTTATGGAAACCTTATCCGGATATGCAAAATGGTTGTGCTGCATGGATACTGGCCGGTGGCGCCCACCATACCTGTTATTCACAGAATATTACATCTGAACAGATGGAAGATTTCGCAGCCATGGCTGGTATTGAGTTTGTTTGCATCAACAACAACACCAAAATGTATCAATTTAAAAATGAATTGCGCTGGAATGATAAATTTTATCAATAAAAAGCGAAATTACGCATACCTAAACCACTAACTAATGAAAGGACTTGCCACTATTGACATTATTGTCTTTCTTTTTTATTTCATCATTGTAGCCGGGTATGGTTACTGGATCTACCTCAAAAAAAAGAAAACGACCATCGACACCAAAGATTTCTTTCTTGCTGAAGGATCATTGACATGGTGGGCTATTGGTGCTTCACTTATCGCTTCTAATATCTCTGCTGAACAATTTATTGGTATGAGTGGTGAGGGATTTTTTGTAGGTACAGCTGTTGCCGCTTATGAATGGATTGCCGCACTGGCACTCATTATAATCGCTATCTGGTTTATGCCAATCTACCTGAAGAATAAGATCTTCACCATGCCCCAGTTTCTTACCAACCGTTACAATGAAACGGTTGCATTAATCATGGCTGTATTCTGGCTCTTCCTGTATGTCTTTGTAAACCTTACCTCTATCCTATACCTGGGTGCTGTTGCGATCAATGGTTTGGTGGGTGGCGAATACCTGCATCTTATCATGGTATTACTGGCTGTTTTTGCACTGATTATTACACTAGGTGGCATGAAAGTAATTGGTTATACGGATGTTATACAGGTTGCCGTATTAATTATAGGTGGTTTGGCTACAACGTATATGGCTTTATTGATTGTGAGTGAAAAATTTGGATTCGGCAAAGATGTGATCGCTGGCTTTAACACTTTACTCAAAGAAGCACCAGATCATTTCCACATGATTCTTGAAAAACCCGGTCCCGATGCCACACAGGAACAGATCAACAAATACCTCGTGTTGCCCGGTATTGCTATGTATTTCGCAGGCCAGTGGATCGTAAACCTGAACTATTGGGGTTGCAACCAGTACATTACACAAAGAGCATTGGGTGCCAATCTGCAAACTGCCAGAACGGGTATTCTCTTTGCGGGGTTATTAAAATTAATGATGCCTGTGATTGTAATGTTACCAGGTATCGCCGCTTATGTGTTATATAAAAATGGTCACCTCCCTCAATTGGAAGGCGGTAGCAAGGATGGGGCTTATTCTGCCATTCTCAGTTTTCTACCAAGTGGCCTGAAAGGTTTATCCATTGCTGCATTAACAGCAGCCATTGTTGCTTCACTGGCAGGTAAAGCCAATAGTATTTCTACCATTTTCACCCTGGATATTTATAAGAAATACCTGAAGCCCGGTGCTGATGAAAAGAAACTGGTTTGGACAGGAAGGTTAACAATTTTCATCGCCATGATCGTAAGTGTATTATTTACCTGGAACGACACATTAGGCATCGGTGGTGAAGGCGGATTTACCTTTATCCAGAAATATACGGGCTTTATCAGCCCGGGTGTATTTGCCATGTTTATTTTAGGTATGTTCTGGAAGCGAACAACAGGAGCAGCTGCCATTGCAGGTGTGATCTGCGGTTTCGTTCTCTCCGTATTCTTTAACAACTATGCACCCGCATTACTGGGTCATGAAACCATTTTGTATACTGCCTATCCAAATGGAAAAGGTGGCTATGAAATCCCATTCCTGATTAATATGGGTTGGTCATTCTTCTTTACTATGGTAGTAATGATACTGATTAGCCTAGGTGGACCTAAAGTAAATCCAAAATCTTTTGTATTTGAAAAGGGTATGTTCAAAGTAAGTAACTCTGTACTGGTGTTAATCATCATTACTTTATTACTACTGACTGCACTCTATGTAAGATTCTGGTAATAAATAATACTTTCATAAATAATTAAGGGGGCCTAAGAGCCCCCTTAATTATTTCAGTTTGTTCCCTTCTTTTATCACCAGACTATCAAACCTTATCCTGCTTATTGTCTATAACGATAATGGAAAAAAGAAAATGGCAGATAGTAGATTTTATACTGGGTTTACCATTTGAGGGTTAACCGAGTAAGGGTAATAATGTGGTATAATCTTTTGCGTAAGTGATGATATTTGGGTATTGGCTGAATTCGTCTGCTGTATGCATGGTGGTTAATACAACAGCCTTCATGCCGGCATTCAGCGCCGCTTCCACCCCCTTGGGTGCATCTTCGAAAACAATACAGTCAGCAGGAGCACAGCCCAACTCTGCCGCTCCTTTTAGGTAGGTTTCAGGATCCGGCTTGCTATCTTTTACATTTTCTGCGCCAACAATTGAATCAAAATAATGTCTGATGGCGAGTCCGTCAATAGCAAAATCGATATTAAACAAAATGGCGGCTGAACCAATACCCATTTTGATCCCTTTCTGCTTTGCTTCTTCCAGAAAGGTTTCCAGACCGGGTAAGCCCTTAAGATGTGGTTTATACAGTTCCTGATATCTCTTTTCCTTTGCAACAGACATTTCATCCATTTGCTGAGGGGTAAAATGGTCAGGGCCAAATATTCTGATCAGCAGTTCAACATTCTTTCCATACATATGAGAAGCTACTTCCTCCCAGCTTAGGTTTGCTCCTAAATCTTTGGTTAGAATATCGTACCATACCTGTTTATGATAATGCATATCATCGATCATGGTACCATTCAGATCGAAGAGAAAAGCTTTTGCTGTATGTAACATATTTCCTTAAAAATTTATGCCCGCAAATTAACACATCAGCGGTACTTACAAATGGCAAATATTGACTAACCTTATACAAATTTTCAGGAAATATCTTTAACGAGTTGGGTATTGGCTTTCAACATGGCCAGACCTTCCTGTCTGCTCATATAAGGTACTCCGGCCTCATGATTCTGTTTACTGATTGTATACATGATAGCCCAATGACGGGTGATTTCTTTCCATGCAAAAAAAACAGAATGACGGGGATCGTACATGTGTGTGGGTTCACTTCCTGAACCATTGAGTTCTATAATAGAAAAATTTTTTCCTGCGCGTAATTCTTCAATGGTATGGTATCTCACATCCATTCTACCATAAAAGAAACCTTTGATTTGTTTGGCGAGCTCGTCTACCATCGTATTTAGTTTCTCATCGGCTAAATAGGTTACATCGATAAACTTAGCACCTCTGGCATGATTACCATAAGGTACCAGTAGTTTCCGCTCTTCTTTTTGCAAAACAAGTGTTAGTTCTTCAGGTATATTCTTTCTCAATACCGGCAGTTGCAGCAGAAATCTTTGATTCTGTTGTAATAATTCTTCAATGGTAGATGTTCCGTCTCCAATTACGGTTAAGAATTCCTTTCCAACTATACCTGTAATACGTCCATGTGTCTCATTGGGTAGTCGATAATAAAAAATACCCAGTTCATTTTCATAGGGTATGTATGCCTGTATCAGAAAATCCACTTTGCTTTTTC
This sequence comes from Sediminibacterium goheungense, assembly GCF_004361915.1. GTDB lineage: Bacteria > Bacteroidota > Bacteroidia > Chitinophagales > Chitinophagaceae > Sediminibacterium > Sediminibacterium goheungense. The sequence continues at coordinate 1,261,127 of NZ_SNWP01000010.1, forward strand.
TTGCATAAGCCAGCAGGTCCTGATCATTCTCGAGTTTCTGAACACTCATTCCCCGCATACCAATATCAGGTTTTCCAATTAGGGGATATGAAACGGCTTTCGATCTTACCTTCTCCAGTACCTGAATAGCTGATGTGCCTGCTTCAAAAAACAGGGTTTCAGGATATGAGTTTTCGGGTAAAAGATCATAGATTTCTTTCTTACTTTCCATCAGAAATCCTCCGTTACGAATACCAGGATTGGCTGCATTTACATAGAAAAAAGCCCTTGCTTTTAAACATAACCAGAACCAATAAGGATAAAGTGGTGCATACAATACAGCAAAAGGCCAGTATTCCCAATGAAATATTTTTATCAGAAGCGGATGATAACTAAGCTTTTTAAAAAAGTGCATACATGGAAATTAGGCAACCGGATATTGCTGAACAAATGCCAGCCTTTCTTCGTTTTGTTCCTGATTAATAAGGTCTTCATATAGCATAATAGCCTGGCTACTTTCACATTCAATACTGGTTACGCTTACAGTAGCCATGGTATTATCTCTGTTCATGCAAATATCATTTTCGCAATCACCTTCTCCACCAAACAAATGAAAATTACGTATGTCTGTTACAGAAGGTTGAGGATACCGGATTAACCAGTTCCTGAACCAATGCTCTCTTTTTTGAATGATATCTGGTGCATACAAGGTAACCGATGACCAGATATGCGGCTGTGTGGTATCCATCTCTCTTATGTATTTTTCTTCTCCGCTCCACCTGCATTCATGTAAGCTTGCGTTTTCCCAGATAATGAGTGTAAAAGGCTCGATGCCAATGAGATTTATTTTTTTGAAAGCAGCAAAAGCACTGGTCTGTGACAGAATATCAAGGAAAATCAAACCACGACTCCTTCTATATGCTGCTGCAGGCTCATGCTTTATAAATCCACCATTTAATAGTACCATGGCTGTTCCTTTTTCAGAAACACCTATCCAGGTACCACCCGCCTGTGCATCTTTTGGAAATAAAATTTGTGTTTCGCCATACCTGGCAATAGAAGGCAGGATTGCCCTTTTCCGTATAACTTTTTCATCACGATTAGATGTAAGTAATACTTTATCACCTAAGGGAAGAAAGGTTACTGTACACATTTTTCCCTGTGTTTTATGGTAGAACTTGCAACACCAAATCCTTCCGGGAGCTGAATATCCGACAATTCTGCAACCCCTACCCTTATCAGGGCCATATGATGAACTGTATGCTCCAGATTATAAACCACCTCCCTGTAATAATTACTCTCAACAGTTATGGTTTCATTTGAAACATCATCATAACTCATTTCAAGCTGTATTTTTTTATCTGCACGCAACAGATCACCACTGATCTGATGCAATAAACGAATCGCCAGATTTTTATCTGTTTCTATTTGTTTATCCCTTTTTCTTCTTTCGTAGTTTACAGTTCCTGTTTCATATCCTTGTTCCAGACATTGAAAAAGCTCTACAATATGCCGAACATGCTGTCCAATGGTGGCATTAAACAATGACTTACTACAGGCTGTATATTGTTCAGGTGTGAGTTTATCCAGTGTTTCATGTAACTGTACAAACACATTTCGAATAGCTTGAGCAATTTGCATATGATTGGGTTCTTTACTTTTTATAACCGGAACCTAATGAATTCTAATTTACGTATTACTTTATCTACAGGTTTGGGGTTCCGATTGAAAAACCGCTTATTTAAGTGAAAATAACTTACTTTTTTTATATCCCTAAAAATTATCAGGTATCAATATCCACAGCTTTTTCGCCGACATATGTTATAGACTGACCGACAATAAGATCCTATGATGCCCTTTTGAAGCTATTAAGTTCTTCGGGAAGTTAATTTTTTTATACTGTTGAATAGCTTTTCCTTCTCGATCCATAGTAACAATATAGCAGCTACCCATACTATCAGTGCATATAGGAACAATAATCCATGATCACCCATTACTTCTATTCCCAAAACAAATACATGAGAAAGTAGTGCACCACTCATAATTCCTGCAGCAAAAAAAGCTCCGAACGGTGTGGTTGGCTTATACAAGATTAATAGGGATGCTACTAATTCAGCTATACCAGTAGCGTACCTTCCCCATGGCTCCATATTCATTTGCGAAAAAATATAAACAGATTCCGCAGAACCTGAAAATTTATAATACAGTGTCTGCAGCATAATAAGGGAAGCGATGATTCTCAATATCCAGAGAAAAATAGCAGATGATGGCTTTTTCATAATTTGTATATTAACTATTGAATAATTTTTTTCCAGGATAAATCGGCTTTTTGCTTTAATGCAGCTTCATCTTTATTCCAGTCTTTTAAGGTGTTGTTGAAAAACCGGTTATAAAAGAGATAGAGCTTATTATTCACTATTTTAAACGTTTCTGGGTCAATATCCACTTTTTCTCCTTTTGCACCCATTGCATAAGCACACCAACCTCCATATTCCGGCTCATAAACGGATGGATTTTTCTGGAAAAGTTCCTTATGCTCTGCAACAGAGAAGTAATAGGTAATTCCCTGATGTACTAATGCAAATTCTTTTTTGCCCTTTACAGCCCTTTTCTGCATAAAATAGGCTACCGGGTCATACCCCTGTATTGCCAATCCGCTTTCTGAAAGATTAAAGTGCTTCTTTCTTTCAGCCGCACCCTGACCGACAGCATAACTGGTAAAGAAAATGCAGATGACCAAGCATAAATGTTGAAGTTTCATAGCTTTTTATTTTAACGTTGTGTATAATAGCAGGTTTAGATACAATTGACGATCCTGATACCTAAGCCTTACAGCCCTGATAAAATTTATCTGCCCTCTCATTATGATCTTAAGCTATGTTTAATGGGTTTAGTCAACATATTTAGACTTCTTACTCTACTTTTAATTTTTTACCTTTAAAAAGCTTATCACTATAGCCATCCTATTTCATGAATCAGGAAACCAATAGAAAATATATCAGGTTAACCTCGGTCTTTGTAATCGGACTTGGCATAATTGTTATAATGGGATGGATTTTTAAAATCCAGTTATTTACCACTATTGTACCTGCTTATGTAAGCATGAAATTCAATACAGCGATTCTTTTTGTATTTACAGGTTTGATTCTGCTTTCGCTGGCTGAGGACCAATGGAAAATAACCAGCATCCTATTCAGTCTGATTCTTTTATTCGCAGGCGCATATACTTTTCTGCAATCCATCTTGCACTATAATGGAGGTATTGATGAGCTATTTATCAAAGATTATTATGTATCAGACGATGGCTCGTTCGCCCCGGGTAGAATGGCCCAAGGTTCATCTATTTCATTTTTTTTACTAGGCACTGGTTTTTTACTGATTAGTGCCCCAACAAAAAAAATGAATCTGATTGGGCAATACCTTTTTCATACAGTTTCCCTGGTTGCATTTATTGCCATTATTGGCTACCTGTTAGGCGTGCCAATTTTTTATAAGCTTTCGGCTCTTGGCTCTATGGCTATTCATACGGCGATTGCGTTTTTACTTAGTTCTGTGGCAGCTTCGTTGCTGAATAAACAATTAGGCATTACAGGGTTGCTAAACGGAAAAGGTGTGGGTAGTATCATGGCCAGACAATTGTTTCCAACACTTACTGTGGCCGTTATGCTCCTTAGCATTATCAGGATTTATTTACATCGCACCGGACTCATAAGTGTAGAATTCGGAATTGCTTTATTTGCTACTTCATTTATACTTGTAGGACTATTATTGATATCAATATCTGCACGTCAGTTAAACAGGATTAATATTAAAAAGAATATTGCTGAAGATCAATTATTGAATCTCAACAAAAACCTGGAAAAGATTGTAGAAGAAAGAACTCACGAATTATGGAAAAGCGAGCAATTATTAAAAGGTATTATAAATAATACGTCTGCTGCAATTTTTCTAAAAGATACTAACGGCAAATACATATTGGTAAACAAACGTTTCACAAATGATTTTGGTTTGACAGAAGAGCAAATTATAGGTAAAACAGCATTCGATATTTTCCCTGAAGAAACAGCCGCTAGACTTATCAGTAACGAAGCCGCCATTATTACTTCTAAAGAGGCCAATACTGCAGAATTGTCTATCACTGTCAGAGGTATTACAAAAACGATGCTTACCAATAAATTTCCTTTGATGGATGAGCAATCAACTGTTTTTGCCATTTGCGGAGTGGCCACCGATTTTACAGAAGTAATGAAATCAAGAACAGAGCAGGAGATACTTTCATTGCAGTTACAGCAAAAAAATCAGCAGTTACTCAATTTTGCGCATATCACTTCCCATAATCTTCGCTCACCCGTTAGCAATCTTAATTCTTTATTGTGGTTGTACAAAGAGAGTCAGACTCCTGAAGAAAAAGCTATTTTATTCGAAAAGTTTGAAACGGTAATACATAATTTATCAGAAACACTTAATGAACTGGTAGATGCTTTAAAAATTCAGGAAGACACTGGCAAAAAAAGAGAAACACTTTTATTTGAAGATATTTTTAAGAAAGTTAAAGAAAGTATGATCGGAAAAATTATAGAGACAGAAGCTGTTGTCAGTTATAATTTTACGAAAGCACCTGCCATAGAATACCCAAGATTATACCTGGAGAGTATTTTACAGAATCTGCTTTCCAATTCACTCAAATACAGATCTCCCTTGCGAACACCTGTTATTTTCGCTGAAACCCTGTTTGAAAATGGCATTTTAATACTCAGATTCAAAGACAATGGTCTTGGTATTGATATGAACAGGCACAGTGATAAGCTATTTGGATTGAATAAAACCTTTCACCGGCATGAAGAAGCCAAAGGTGTAGGGCTTTTTATCACAAAAACACAGGTTGAAGCCATGGGTGGTTCTATTACTGCAGAAAGTGAAATCGACAAAGGCACTAGTTTTATTATTTATTTCAATAAAAAAACAGTCTGACTACTTATTGAGTAACCATTCTTTCAGCGATGCAAAAGAGGCTTCCATTACAAGCGATTTCTTTTTTGCAGAAAATAATGGCAGAATTGCATCAGGTATTTCCGGCTCCTGTCCGGTAGCTGTTTTCACTGTATCTGGAAATTTAATGGGATGAGCAGTTTCAAGAATAATGCCTTTACTATCATCTGGTAGTGTTTTCTCCAGTGCCTTATAGGCGACTGCGCCATGAGGATCCATTAAATAACCATACGCCTTATAAACCTGATTTATACATTGCAGGGTTTCTTCATCGGTAACAGCGGCGCTTTTCAATACTGTACTTACAGCAAGCCCTTCTTTTTCAAACAACTCCATAATCCTGATAAGATTACTCGGATTACCAACATCCATCGCATTGGATAAAGTTGGAACAGTTGGCCTTGCTGTATGTATGCCTGTTTTGAGATACTGCGTTACTGTATCATTTATATTACAGGCTGCTATAAACGACTTTACAGGCAGCCCTGCATATCGCGCCAGTAAGCCTGCACAAATATTACCAAAGTTACCACTAGGCACAGATATCACAGGTGGATGTTCTTTATCTGACCATTGCTGCCATGCGAAAAAATAATACAACTGTTGTGGCAACCACCGGGCCACATTAATTGAGTTGGCCGAAGTTAGCTGAAGTCGTTGCTGTAGGTCAGTATCCATAAAAGCATCTTTCACCATTGCCTGACAATCATCAAAACTTCCTTTTATCTCAAGTGCAGTAATATTTTGCCCACAGGTGGTGAGTTGCAGTTCCTGAACAGGGCTCACTTTCCCAGATGGGTAGAGTATGATAACCTCTACTGCTTCTACACCAAGAAAACCATTTGCTACAGCTCCGCCTGTATCACCGGAAGTAGCTACCAGTACCGTGTTTTTTTTATGCTGATCTTTTGAAAAATAACCGAGACAACGACTCATAAAGCGAGCCCCAACATCCTTAAATGCAAGTGTTGGGCCATGAAACAGTTCCAATGCAGATACCTGATCATTTATGTGTACAAGCGGGAAGGAAAAATCGACAGCTTCTTCAACAATCTGTCTTAAAGCTTTTTTTTCAATAGTATTACCTACATAGGGTTGCATAATTTCATAAGCCAGTTCATTTTTATTCATCTTTCCCAGTTGGTTAATAAACGATTGGCTAAGCTTTGGCAATTGTACAGGAAAATACAAACCCTTATCCGGTGCCTGTCCACGAATGGTTGCCTCTTTGAAATCCACATCAGGCGATTGCCTGTTTAAACTATAATAATACATGAAATTTATTTAGGCTTTTATGATTTCAACTCCTGATGAATGTATAGTAGTTACATAAGTATGGTGATCCAAACCCAGCTGTTGGTATTCATCCTGCATCACTTTCTCTACTGCTATGGCTGTTGCTTCATCTTTACTCAACATAAAAATGGATGGCCCCGAACCAGATATGCCCCCTCCCAATGCACCTGCTTCCCTGCTTTTCTGTTTCACTGTATTAAAACCGGGAATCAGTATACTTCTTACGGGCTCTATTAATACATCTTCCAGTGAACGTCCTATCAACGCATAATCACTTTGCAGTAACCCACTTACAAGGCCAGCTATATTACCCCATTGCTTTATGGCATCTTTCAGGTAAACCTGTTTTTTTAAAATACTTCTTGCATCTGCGGTTCGTACTTCTATCTGTGGATGAACGATCGTAACAAATAATGGTGGAGCTGTGAGTGCAACAATATCTAACGGATGAATGGACCGGATCAATGTTACTCCTCCGTAAATACAGGGTGCAATATTATCTGCATGTTTCACACCCGATGCCAGCTTTTCTCCATTCATTGCAAAACGTACCAGATCTTCTTTACTGAATACACCATTCAGCAGGGTATTGGCAGCAACAACAGCCCCTGCAGAACTGGCGGCACTCGATCCCACACCACTACCAGGTTTTATATGCTTACGAATCGTTAGCTCAAATCCTACAGGTTGCGTTAATTCTTCAAGCATGGCCAGCAAAGCAGCTCCAGCTACATTTTTTTCAGGTTCTGCAGGCAACTGGTAATCATCTTTATTAATGATTGTTATACCCGGTTGTTCGGTTAAGCGAATCCACATTTCATCGTATGGCTCTTTTACGGCAAAACCGAGTATATCAAAACCACATACCATATTGGCTACAGTAGCTGGTGCATGTACTTTTATTATTTTTTCTGTTACCATATGATTAGATTCTCGCTACACGAATAATATCAGCAAATACGCCTGAGGCTGTAACATCAGCGCCTGCCCCGGCTCCCTTTATCACCAATGGCTGCTCAGGATACCTGTCGGTATAAAACAAAACAAGATTATCCTTACCATATAAATGATAGAAATCTGAGCTTGGCAGTATATGTTCTAATCCTACAGATGCCCTTCCATTCTCATAAGTAGCTACAAATTTTAATTTGGCACCTTCAGCTGAAGCTTTATCAAAAAGAGCTTTAAAATGAGGTTCCTGCTTAGCCATTTCTGTATAAAAATGTTCTACTGATCCTTCAAAACAGGATTGCGGCAGAAAATACCTGTTTTCAATCTGCTCCATCTCCATTTGCTGCCCGGCTTCTCTGGCAAGGATCATAATTTTACGCATTACATCCGTACCCCCTAAATCAAGTCGTGGATCTGGCTCTGTATACCCTTCGGTCTGTGCCTGTCTTACTACCTCAGCAAACGGTTTCGATCCATCATAATGATTAAAAACATAATTCAGTGTACCTGATAAAACAGCTTTTATCTTATTCACTTTATCACCACTCCGAAGAAGATCGTTGAGTGTACCTATCACGGGTAATCCTGCGCCTACATTGGTTTCAAAAAGAAAAAGTGCATTATATTCTCTGGCGAGTGATTTTAGCTGCTGATATTCATCATAAGCAGATGAACAGGCAATTTTATTACATGCCACAACAGAAATACTTTTTTCCAGTAGCCTCCCATATACTTTTGCTACACCTTCGTTAGCAGTAACATCTACAAATACACTATTCCGAAGATTTTTTTCCTGTATCTGTGCAACAAATTCATCAATACCTGAAACTGATGCAGATGCGAGAAGTGATTGCCATTCATCTAGCAATATACCCTGATCAGCTAAAAGGGCTTTCTTACTGTTCGCTATACCCACAACCCTTACCTGCAGATTTAACTGGTTCTGCAGAAATAATTGCTGTTGCTGTATCTGTGCGAGAAGCTTGCTCCCTACATTACCGGCACCTGCAATAAATACATTCAGCTGTTTATAGCTGGTTTCAAAAAAAACTTCATGTAGTACATTAATCGCTTTTTTAACGTCTTTTGTCGCTATAACAGCAGATATATTTTTTTCGGATGAACCCTGTGCAATAGCCCTGATATTGATACCGTTTCTCCCAAGTGACCCAAACATCTTACCACTTACACCAGGGTGGCTTTTCATTTGTTCTCCTACCAGTGCAACGATGGTAAGATTGGTTTCAACAACCAAGGGGTCTACTTTTCCAGTTTGAATTTCATAACTGAATGCATAATCAACTACCCGTTTTGCCTTTAGTGTATCTGCTTCATTGATGCCTACACATATAGAATGCTCTGATGAACTCTGGGTAATCAATATTACATTCACCTGTTCATTTGCCAAAGCTTCAAATAAGCGCTTTGAAAAACCCGGTATACCCACCATACCACTGCCTTCCAGACTTAACAAACTGATTCCGGTAATACTTGAGATGCCTCTTATAAAATCATTCGCTCCTTCTGTATGACTCTCAATAAGTGTTCCTTTTGCCGTCGGTTCAAATGTATTTTTAATCCACACCGGTATTTTTTTCAGCATTACCGGCAGTATGGTAGGAGGGTAAATAATCTTAGCCCCAAAATGAGAAAGCTCCATGGCTTCCTGGTATGAAATATGCTCAATGGGTTTTGCATTGGTTACGAGACGGGGGTCTGCTGTCATCATACCGCTTACATCTGTCCAGATTTCCAATGCAGATACTCCCAGTGCAGCTGCATATATAGAACCTGTATAGTCTGAACCACCCCTGCCAAGTGTAGTCGTATGACCAGCCAGGTTAGCGGCTATAAAACCAGGTATCAGATAGTATGTTGATGGATTTGCCTTAAACCAGGTGCTGATTCTCTCGTTTGTAATAGCAAAATCAACAGCCGCATTGGAATGATTAGAATTGGTCACAATCAGATCCCTTGAATCAACCCATTGTTGTTGTACACCCAATGATTCGAGTTTAGCAGCAATGATACGGGAGGATAAAAGCTCACCAAAACTTACTATTTTATCCTGTGTACGTAAAGAGAGCTCTTTTAGCAAATAAACACCATCACAAATACTTTCCAATTCATTACAATGTTGCTTTACCAGACTTAAAGTTGCACTCTGTTGTTGAATAGGAAGTAAAGACCTGACTGCCGTAAGATGTTTCTGTTCAAGCTCTTCTAATTCCGTTTTATAGGTATCATCGGCTGATGCAGCCAGCGACGCTATCTTAAGAAGTCTGTCTGTTACACCACCCATTGCAGAAACAACAACTGCAATAGCATGGTTATCTTTTTGTGACAAAATAATATCAATTACTTTTTGAATATTCTCAGCATTAGCTACTGAGCTACCCCCAAATTTTAAAACCTTCATAATATAATTTGAAATAAATAAAGAAATCAGGAGCCGTTTCTGAAAAAACAGCTAGAAGCCCATGGTATAATATTGAATGATTAACCCCCTTACAGGGTTGTTGTAGTGGTAATAATGATAGCAGCAACAAACAAGGTGATTGTCTGTTCAGAAATGATATATGTCTGCTTATAATTCATTACTCTATAAAATTAGTATATTTTTCCGATTTTTCAAACTAAATATCCGAAAAGATTATCCTGTTTACTCAGCTCAGTATAATTAATTTGATGACGATTCAGGTTATTGATGAGGTTATTATAATCCTGCTTTGATTTAAGTTCAATACCCACCAGTGCAGGACCCGTTTCTTTATTATGTTTCTGCATGTATTCAAATCGGGTAATATCATCATCAGGGCCTAATACATGATTTACAAATTGTTTTAGTGCCCCGGGTCTCTGCGCAAAACGAATCAGGAAATAATGTTTTAATCCTTCGTATTGTAATGATCGTTCTTTAATTTCCTGCATCCGGTCGATATCATTATTGCTCCCACTGATAATACAAACCACTACCTTTCCTTCAATATCAGCAGCATAATCATCCAATGCAGCTACCGAAAGTACGCCGGCAGGTTCTGCAACAATGGCGTCTTCATTGTACATTCTCAAAATCGTGGAACATACCCGACCTTCCGGCACAAGCGTCATATCGTCCAATACATCCTTACAGATATCAAACGTAATATCACCTACCTTTTTTACAGCAGCTCCGTCAACAAATCGTTCAATCTGGTCTAACAGAACGGGTTTTCCTGCTTTTAACGCCTCGGTCATAGATGGAGCACCTTCCGGTTCAACGCCTATGATTTTTGTGTTTGGTGAAAAGGTTTTGAAATAAGTTCCTACACCCGCACTAAGTCCACCACCACCCACAGGAACAAAAAGATAATCTACATTAGCCTGCTCTTCCATAATTTCAGCTGCTACTGTTGATTGGCCTTCAATAATACGGAGATCATCGAAAGGAGGTATGAATGTTAGCTGATGTTCTTGTGTATATTCCTTAGCAGCAGTTGCGCAATCATCAAATGTATCTCCGATAAGTTTCACTTCTACAAAACCCTCACCAAACATTTTTGTCTGGCTTACTTTTTGGTTAGGGGTAATAATAGGCATAAACACAACTCCTCTTACATTTAGCTTTTTACAGCTATAAGCAAAGCCCTGTGCGTGGTTTCCTGCGCTCGCACATACAACTCCTTTCTGAAGCTGCGCTGCGGGTAAGCTACTCATCATATTATAAGCACCCCTCAACTTATAAGAACGTACTATCTGAAGATCTTCTCTTTTCAGGTACACAGTGCAATTATAACGACGTGATAATGCATGGTTATACGTTAAAGGCGTTTTGTTAACTACATTTCGCAACCTTGCTGTCGCCTCGTGAAAATTCAGTATATGGGTTATTGTTGTGTTCATGTTTTCACTATAGGCCCTCTCGTTTTCAGAGAGGGCCTTATCATTTAGTCATTATGCTTCTACAGCTTCAGCTACTTTCTGGTTCTCAGGACGCAGACTTCTTACTGTCTTACCCGCCTGCCATAATTCGCTGTCACGTAATTCTTTTAATTCTTCTTCCAGCTTTTCGCGATAATCAGGCTTGCTGTTGCTTTCGATTGATTTTGCGGCTTCTTTACCTGCTGCTACACTTTCATAGAGTTCGGTAAATACTGGTAATGTTGCGTCCCTGAATTTCTTCCACCAGTCAAGCGCACCGCGTTGTGCAGTGGTTGAGCAATTAGCATACATCCAGTCCATGCCATTTTCGGCTACAAGCGGCATCAATGACTGTGTTAATTCCTCCACTGTTTCATTAAATGCTTCCGATGGAGAATGTCCTTTTGAACGAAGCACCTGATATTGTGCTGCAAAAATTCCCTGGATAGCCCCCATCAATGTACCGCGTTCTCCTGTAAGATCACTGTATACTTCTTTTTTGAAATCTGTTTCAAAAAGGTATCCACTTCCAATCGCAATTCCCAATGCTACTACACGTTCAAAAGCACGACCGGTAGCATCCTGAAAAATGGCATAGCTACTGTTCAAACCACGTCCCTGCAAAAACATACGACGCAGAGAGGTACCTGAACCCTTGGGTGCTACTAAAAAAACATCTACATCTGCAGGTGGCACAATACCAGTTTGTTCTTTGTAGGTTACGCCAAAACCATGTGAGAAATACAATGCTTTTCCGGGTGTTAAATATTTTTGTACAGTGGGCCATAACTTGATCTGTGCAGCATCACTCAACAAATAACAAATAATGGTACCACGATCGAGTGCCTCTTCGATTTCGAACAAAGATTCACCAGGCACAAAACCATCGCGCACCGCTTTATCCCAGCTTTTTGAATTTTTACGCTGACCAACGATTACATTGATCCCATTTTCTTTCTGGTTTAATGCCTGTCCGGGGCCCTGAACGCCATAGCCTATAACAGCTACTGTTTCATTTTTCAGTACCTCCTGTGCTTTTTCAAGCGGAAATTCTTCGCGGGTAACTACATTTTCTTCTACGCCGCCAAAATTTAATTTTGCCATGATGTTTGTTTTATAAGTTATTGTTGCTTGTTATAATTACATTGTAAATACTTCCTCTTGCTTACCTAAATACTCATTTTCAATCACTTCGTCACTTGGCTCTTTTGCCTCGAACTCTTTTATTTTTTCATGAAACCCACTACTGGCTTTTATAATAGCCACGCGGGCGCTTCGCACAAATTCAATCAATCCATGCGGTTCAAGTACACTGATCAGCCTGTTTGTTTCTTCTCTATGTCCACTTGTTTCGAAAATGGTATAATCTTTTCTGATTACGACAGCTCTTGCACCATATTCACGTAATAGCCTTTCCACTTTTACCTTTTCGGCGATTTCATCAGTTGAAACTTTGTACAAAGCCAGTTCCTGCCATACAATTTCATCGTTGGTATTGTAATAAGCTTTCAGTACTTCTACCTGTTTCTCAATTTGTCTGACAAGTTTCCTCACTACTTCTTCCAGCTCATCGATTACAATGGTAAACCTGTGAATACCTTCTACTTCTGACGGAGAAGTATTCAGGCTCTCGATATTGATCTTTCTTCTTGAGAAGATGATAGCAATACGGTTTAATAGGCCGATATGATTTTCGGTATATACGGTTATGGTAAATTCCTGCTTGCTCATACAATTATTTTAATCTGATTTCGCTTACGCTGCACCCTTGCGGCACCATGGGAAATACATTATTCTCCTTTCCTACCATTACTTCGAGTAAATATGAACCCTTATATAACAGCATGGCTTCAATGGCAGATCTTAGGTTGACTCTTTCATTCACCGAGTTCCCGGCAATCCCATATCCCTTCGCTACTGTTACATAATCGGGACTGGCTATATCAACAAAAGAGTAACGCTTATCATGAAACAATTGCTGCCACTGACGTACCATTCCAAGAAATCTGTTATTCAAAATCAGGATTTTAACATCAATCCCTGTCTGCATGATAGTACCCAACTCCTGTATCGTCATCTGAACACCACCATCACCAATGATGGCCACTACTGTTCTGTCTGGTACACCAAACTTGGCTCCGATAGCGGCGGGTAATGCAAAACCCATGGTACCCAATCCACCAGAAGTAATATTGCTTCTGGTCTCGTTAAACTTTGCATAGCGGCAGGCAACCATCTGGTGCTGTCCCACATCGGTTACCACTACTGCATCTCCATTTGTTAACTCATTTAACACCCTAATCACTTCCCCCATTGTCATCTCATCAGTATCAGGATGCAACTCATCAAAAATCACCTGTGCTTCTTCTTCCTGCTGGTAGTTTCTGAATTTCTCTACCCATGTCGGATATACTTTAGATTGTACAAGTTTGGTCAGTAGTGGCAATGTTTCCTTACAATCACCCCAAACTCCTACAGAGGCTTTTACGTTTTTGTCAATCTCAGATGGGTCAATATCGAGATGAATAACTTTAGCTTGTTTTGCATATTTATCAAGCCGGCCTGTAACCCGATCATCAAACCGCATTCCTATCGCAATCAATACATCACATTCGTTGGTCATTACATTCGGACCATAATTACCATGCATACCCAGCATACCCATGTTTAAAGGATGATCGGTAGGTAATGCACTCAAACCTAGAATTGTCCAGGCAGCAGGTATACCGGACTTTTCAATAAAACATTTGAATTCCTTTTCAGCCTTACCGAGTATTACACCCTGACCAAATACCACAAATGGTTTTTCAGCTTCATTAATCAGTTTTGCCGCTTCTTCAATGAATTCCTGCCGAACAATTGGTTTGGGTCTATAGCTTCTGATATGACTGCATTTGACATAACCCGTATAAGCAAATTTTTGAAGCTGTGCATTTTTAGTAATATCAATCAGTACAGGTCCGGGTCTTCCACTTTTAGCGATATAAAAAGCTTTGGCCAATACTTCGGGTATCTCTGTTGCATCTGTAATCTGATAATTCCATTTGGTAACGGGTGCTGTGATATTGATTACATCTGTTTCCTGAAAAGCATCTGTTCCCAATAAATGAGCAAAAACCTGACCTGTTATACATACTAACGGTGTACTATCTATCTGTGCATCAGCTAAGCCGGTAACAAGATTGGTAGCTCCTGGGCCACTGGTAGCAAATACAACACCTACTTTACCTGATGTTCGGGCAAAGCCCTGTCCGGCATGTATGCCTCCCTGTTCATGACGAACAAGTATATGTTTCAGTTTTTCGTGATAATCATACAAAGCATCGTAAATGGGCATGATCGCACCACCGGGATATCCAAAAATAGTATCTACCCCTTCTGCAATCAATGCTTCCAGTACTGCCTGTGAGCCACTTAATTCAGTAACCAGTTTTTGCTTTGTCGATTCTTTTGATACTGCAACTGCTTCCATCTTGTTTCAGTTATAATTATTTGATTATAATTCATCCGTTACGCAACCTTCTGATGCATCTTTAACTACCTGTGCATATTTAAACAACAAACCCTTTACAGCTTTTAGTGCAGGTCGCTTCCATCTTTTTTTTCTTTGTTCAATTTCAGCATCTGCTACTTTCAGTGTCATTTTTTTGGTTGCCACATTCAGTTCTATGATATCATCATCCTGTACCAATGCAATCAAGCCGCCATCATATGCTTCCGGTGTTATATGCCCTACAACAAATCCATGTGTACCACCACTGAATCGCCCATCAGTAATCAGTGCTACAGATTTACCAAGGCCGGCTCCAATAATAGCCGATGTAGGCTTCAGCATTTCAGGCATACCAGGTCCGCCTTTGGGTCCTACATAACGTATTACTACCACATCGCCGGGTTGTATCTTACCGGTATTAATACCATCAATCAATGCATGCTCACCATCAAAAACACGCGCGGGCCCCTCAAATAATTCGCCTTCTTTACCACTTATTTTTGCTACACTTCCTTTTTCTGCCAGATTTCCGTACAGTATCTGTAAATGACCTGTTGCTTTAACAGGATTTTCTAATGGATAAATAATTTTCTGTACATCAAAATCCAGATCCGGTACTACTGATAAATTTTCAGAAAGGGTTTTTCCAGTCACCGTCAGGCAATCACCATGTAATAAACCTTTTTGTAAAAGGTATTTCATTACAGAAGGCAATCCACCGTACTGATGCAGGTCCTGCATCAGGTATTTACCACTGGGTTTAAAATCTGCCAGTACCGGTATACGGTCACTGATTTGTTGAAAATCATCCTGTGTAAGTGTTACATCTACAGATTTCGCCATAGCGATGAGATGCAATACAGCATTGGTGCTTCCACCTAGTACCATGATAACTGTAATAGCATTCTCAAATGCCTTTCTTGTCATGATATCTTTAGGCTTGATATCTTGCTCCAGGAGGTATCGTATCGCTTTACCTGCATCTATACATTCCTGTTTTTTTTCTTCACTTAAGGCTGGATTAGATGATGAATAAGGCAAACTCATACCCAATGCTTCTATAGCAGATGCCATAGTATTGGCAGTGTACATACCTCCACAGGCACCGGCACCTGGGCATGCGTGTTGCACAATCCCTTTAAAATCTGCTTCCGATAAATTACCCGCAATCTTTTGTCCTAATGCTTCAAAAGCAGAAACAATATTTAAATCCTGTCCCTTATAATGTCCGGGAGCGATTGTACCGCCATATACCATGATGGCTGGCCTGTTTAAACGTCCCATCGCAATGAGTGAGCCTGGCATATTTTTATCGCAGCCCGGCAAGGCTATGATTCCATCATAATACTGAGCACCACAAACCGCTTCTATAGAATCGGCAATGATATCCCGGCTCACAAGTGAATAGCGCATTCCGTCTGTACCATTACTCATACCATCACTTACACCAATCGTATTGAAAATAAGTCCTACCAGATTATTATCCCATACACCCTGCTTTACCAGTTTTGCCAGATCGTTCAGGTGCATATTACAGGTATTACCATCATAGCCCATACTTACTACGCCCACCTGTGCTTTTGCCAGATCCTCTTCTGTAAGACCGATACCATAAAACATGGCCTGTGCAGCAGGTTGTGTAACATCCTGCGTAATTGTCCTTGAATATTTATTGAGTTCTTTCATATGATATTTTCACTGCGTTTACACTGAATACTTTAGTTATTGATTGTTTCAGCTGTATACTCTTTTTCTAAGACACAGTTCTTATATGCTTTCTGTAATTCACTTCCCAGACTATTTTCCCATGGTTGGGCGAAAGGAATATTATCCATTGATTCCAATGCTACTACTTCAGCTGCAGTACCACAATAGAAAGCACTATCAGCACCCCTCATTTCTTCTGGTTTGAATTTTTTCTCTACTACTGGTATACCTAATATTTCACACAAGTCTAAAACAGTAGCCCTTGTTATTCCGGGAAGAATATTACCTGCGGCAGGTGTGTATAGTACCCCATCTTTTTCAAAAAACACATTGGCACCCGGACCTTCTGCTACATTGCCCTCGATATCGAGTAACAGGGCTTCATCAAATCCATTGTCTTTGGCTTCCTGACAAGCGAGTATAGAATTTACATAGTGACCGGATACTTTTGCATTGATCTTGAATCCACTGGGGTTAGGTCTTCTGTAAGAAGATGTCATAATACGCATCTGGTTACTCAGGTAACCATTGGTCCATTCCCATGCTGTAATAGCCAGATAACTCTCCTTTCCTTTCGACAAAGACATATTGGGAGAACAAAGTACAACAGGCCGTATATAGGCATTAGTGAAACTATTTCTCTCCAGCAATTCATATGTTAAATCTGTAAGTTCTTGAGTAGAAACAGAAAAGGGAATACCCATCACTTCAGCAGAGTACCTTAAACGATCATAATGTTCTTTCGCTTTGAATATTTTTGTTCCATTTGCCGTTTGATATGAGCGTATGCCTTCGAATACGGCATACCCATAATGCAATGACTGGCTATACAAATCGATTTTTGCATCTGCCGCATTCATAAATGCCCCGTTGAAATAAAGTACTGTTGACTCGCCGTAATACATATTGTTTGTTTTGCTGTAAATAAAAAAACCCCGCCTTTTGGAGGCGGGGCTTATGCTAAGTTTTTTATTGCGATTACATAAGGGCTCCTCCTCCGTTTAGTACAGGGATAATAATGACAACCACAATAATAATTGTGTTAATGCTGTTGGCAATATTGATACTGTTTCTAAACATAGAGGGTAGCTCGTTGATAACGAAGATAGTCCCACCTCTCAGAAAAACAAAGAACTTTTTTATTTATTTTCCCAACCGTTCATTTTATTACGAACGATCGTTTGTTATTACTATGCCTTAAAAGCCAAGTGCGGCGCATACTCCGAAAGCATTTGCCGCACTTGTTACCCAATTAATATATCCTTAGCAATGGATTTATATAATCGTCGATTTATTCAAACTTGTATTCACTCCAACATCAGAATCTTTGTTTCTATCAATATGATCTGCTACCAGATCGCCAATAGCTGTAGTTGAATAATTATTAACCGGATCAATATCTTTTGATACAAATCCATTCAGCAAAGTCCATTCAACTGCTTTCCGGACAGCCATAGCTTCCTGTTGTAATCCGAAGTGATCCAATAACATAGCTGCTGAGAGTATAGAGCCGAGCGGGTTGGCAATATCCTTCCCTGCTGCCTGTGGATAAGATCCGTGAATGGGTTCAAACAAGGCTACCGTATTACCGATAGATGCTGAAGGAAGTAATCCCAATGAACCACTCAACACACTGGCTTCGTCACTGATGATATCACCAAACATATTTTCTGTTAAAACCACATCAAACTGTGCAGGATTAAGGATGATCTGCATGGCAGCATTATCAACAAACATATAATCGACAGAAACATCAGGATAATTGGCACTCAGCTGCTGTACTACTTTACGCCATAGTCTTGAAGTTTCCAGCACATTGGCCTTATCTACCAGCGTAAGTTTTTTTCTTCTTTTCTGTGCATACTCAAATGCAAGCTTTGTAATGCGTTCAATTTCTTCTACAGAATAAGTACATTCATCAACAGCTACTGTTCCATCAGCTTGTAGCTCTTTTTTCCCGAAATAAATACCGCCCGTTAGCTCCCGAAAAATCACAAAATCAACATTCTCTAATTGTTTGGCCTTTAAAGGCGACATATGTTGCAGTGCTTTATAAGTATCAATCGGTCTGATATTGGCGAACAGTTGCAGCACTTTTCTTAGCTTCAACAATCCCTGTTCCGGGCGAACACTAGCTGCCGGGTTATTATCATATTTAGGATCACCGATGGCTCCGAACAAAATAGCATCACTTTGTAAGCAGGTATCCACTGTTGCATCGGGTAAAGGGTTACCGGTTTGATCAATGGCAACGGCTCCCATAACGGCATAACGATAATCAAACTGGTGACCAAAACGTTTGGCTACCGCATCTAATACTTTTACAGATTGGTTGGTAACTTCAGGTCCAATTCCATCTCCTGGTATAACGGCAATCTTTTTATTCATAGCTCAGGTTTACACAAGTGTTTGTTCAAATATTTCTATCTCCTGTTTCATACTAATGAGGTAATCAATATCATCATACCCATTCAATAAGCAGGTTTTCTTATAACTATTAATTTCAAATGATTCTTTTTCACCTGTAGTATCAATCTTAATACTCTGTTCTTCCAGATTGATAGTCAGTGAAGATGTTACCGGCTCTGCAAAAATCTTTTGCAGAAAAGAATCTGTTACGGTAACAGGCAAAAGCCCATTGTTCAATGCATTGTTTTTAAAGATATCTGCAAAGAAGCTGGAAACCACCGCTGCAAATCCATAATCTTTTATGGCCCAGGCTGCATGTTCTCTTGATGAACCACAACCAAAGTTTTTTCCTGCAACCAGTATCTCTCCTGTATATATAGATTGGTTCAAAACAAAATCTGTTTTAGGTTGCTGTTCGTCATCATTTGCATAACGCCAATCGCGAAACAGGTTTTTACCGAATCCATCTCTTGTAGTCGCTTTTAAAAAACGCGCAGGTATGATCTGATCGGTATCGATGTTCTCCATTGTAATGGGAACAAATCTGCTTTGTATGGTTGTTACTTTATTCATTTTTTTAGCCCTCGACTTATATTAATTCTCTTACATCTGTTACTACTCCCGTAATTGCTGCTGCTGCTGCTGTTAACGGGCTTGCCAGCAATGTTCTGGCACCTGCGCCCTGCCTTCCTTCAAAATTGCGGTTACTGGTACTGATGCAATATTCACCGGCTGGTATTTTATCTTCATTCATACCCAAACAGGCACTACAACCGGCCTGTCTTATTTCGAATCCCGCTTCTTTGAATATTTTATCCAATCCTTCCGCCTGCACCTGCTTGGAAACCTGTTGCGAACCAGGCACAATCATCACCTGAACGGCTTCATTTTTTTTTCTTCCTTTAATCAATGATGCCACCATACGCAAATCCTCTATTCTGGAATTGGTACAGCTTCCGATAAATACATGTTGTATCGGCATTCCTAATAATGATTTGCCACTTTCCAAACCCATATACTGCAGGGCTTTCATAATATTATTTCTTTCCCCTTCATCAGGAATACCTTCCACTACGGGTACCGTTCCATTGATCGCAATACCCAGCCCCGGATTGGTTCCATAGGTAATCATCGGTTCAATGAGAGATGCATCGATATGAATTTCCTTATCAAATACTGCATTTTCATCGCTGTATAATGTTTTCCATTCCGCTATTTTTTTCTCCCATTGTTCACCTGAAGGGGCAAATTGCCTGCCTTTTAAATAGCTGAAAGTAATTTCGTCCGGTGCAATCATACCACCCCTAGCTCCCATTTCAATACTCATATTACAGATCGTCATCCGGGCTTCCATGGATAATGACCGTATAGCCGAGCCTGCATATTCAACAAAAAAACCTGTAGCACCGCTGGCCGAAATCTTTGAAATAATATAGAGAATGATATCTTTTGATACCACTCCTTTATTCAACGTTCCTTCAATATTGATACGCATCAATTTGGGACGGGTTTGCATCAGACATTGTGATGCAAATACCATTTCCACTTCACTGGTACCGATTCCGAATGCGATGGTTCCGAAAGCACCGTGTGTAGATGTATGACTGTCGCCACAAACAATCGTCATACCCGGTTGCGTAATTCCCAATTCAGGCCCGATTACATGAACAATACCCTGAAAAGGATGACCCAGACCATATAATTCAATCTGGTGTTTTTTACAGTTTTCAATGAGTTGCTGTACCTGTAAACGCGACAGCTCGTCTTTGATAGGTAAGTGCTGATTCAATGTGGGCACATTATGATCGGCTGTTGCCACGACCTGATTGGGACGTAAAACAGAAAGTCCCCGCTTTTCAATGCCTTTAAAGGCCTGGGGACTTGTTACTTCATGTATGAAATGTTTATCAATATATAATACCGACGGGCCTCCGTCGATCTGTTTGACTACATGTTTGTCCCAGATTTTTTCAAATAATGTCTTCGCCATACTTTCTGAATAAGTGCCTGGCACTGATGTGCCAGGCTGAAAAATTAAACCTATGCTGATGAGAAAATCCTATGCCATTGCAGGTTCAGGCGTATAAGCCTTTGCCATTGCATGCAGATCACTTTCCTCTACTTCTTTTTTTCTGTCTGCTACCTGTAAAAAAGACTGATATAAAATATCAATATCATTGCGGTTATACTGGTAACCCAACTTCTGAAAACGATGTGCCAGTGCACTTCTACCACTTCGGGCGGTTAATACAATTTTACTTCCTTCTGCACCCACTTCTTCCGGATTGATGATTTCATAAGTTTGTGCATCTTTCAAAAATCCATCCTGATGAATGCCGGATGAATGAGAAAATGCATTTGCACCAACAATGGCCTTATTAGGTTGAACAGGCATACGCATAACATCAGAAACTTCACGGCTGATAGGATTTAACTGCTGCGTTTGTACCTGTGTATAAAATCCTAGATCTTTATGCTGCTGCAATATCATAACCACTTCTTCCAATGAGGTATTACCGGCTCTTTCACCCAATCCATTAATGGTACATTCTATTTGTCTTGCTCCATTAATGACGCCTGCTATGGCATTCGCTGTAGCTAGGCCCAGATCATTATGACAATGGCAGGATATTACCGCTTTATCGATATTGGGTACATTGTTTTTCAAATAAGCAATTTTCTCTCCATATTGGTGTGGCAGGCAATAACCTGTTGTATCAGGAATATTGACAACGGTAGCACCAGCTGCAATAACCGCTTCAATAACCCTAGCCAGGTATCCGTTTTCGGTACGGCCTGCATCTTCAGCATAAAATTCTACATCATCGGTAAAATTGCGGGCCAATTTCACTGCCTGCACTGCCCGGGTTAAGATTTCATCCTGCGTAGCATTGAACTTCGCTTTTATATGGTAGTCTGAAGTACCGATACCCGTGTGAATACGGGGACGTCTGGCATATTTCAGTGCCTGTGCTGCCACTTCAATATCTTTCTGTACGGCCCGGCTTAGACCGCACACTGTAGCATTTTTAACTGCTTTGGCAATTTGCTCTACCGATTCAAAATCGCCGGGAGATGAAATAGGAAAACCAGCTTCTATAATATCTACACCCAATGCTTCCAGTTTAAGGGCCAGTTCCAGTTTTTCCTTTGTATTGAGTTTACAACCCGGCACCTGCTCACCATCGCGTAATGTGGTATCGAAAATATAGACCTGCTGACCCATCTCGTCTTCTTTTTTATAGTTAGGATAAAAAAGCAAGCTGAAGGATTTTGTTAACGATTGCCTGTATTAACAAATCATCAGCCTGCTTATCTTCGAATATAGATGAGTTATTAAGCGGTTTCAGATCAAAATTGATGTTATTTTACACTGCATAAACGGCTCATATTCCCGTAAAAACCTTATCAATAAAGGATTTTTATTCATCAGATTTACCATGCCTAACCGTAGTACCGATACCCTTTTTCAACTGATTCAGTCCCTCGAAACGGCTGAAAAACGGCATTTTAAGCTGCATATGAAAAGTCATGCGGGCGGTTCAGGCGATCTTAAAGTGGTTCAGTTATTTGATGCTATGGATAAAATGAAACAGTATGATGAAGAATTACTGCTTAAAAAACATCCCGGCATACAGAAAACACAATTATCTAACCTGAAAGCACGTCTTTACCAGGAAGTACTCACCAGTTTGCGGTCTTTGAAAAAAGAAGAAAATATTGACCTGCAATTACATGAGCAACTTGATTTTGCCCGTTTACTATACAATAAAGGTTTATACCTCCAGAGTCTCAAAATACTTGACAAGATTAAAGAGCTGGCCCGTACCCATCAGCAGGTGACTTATATTTTACAGGTTGTTTTCCTGGAGAAAAAGATTGAAGCGCTTCATATTACCAGAAGTATGCAGGACAGGGCCGAAAAACTCAGTGCTGAATCAGCAGAAATCAATAGTCGGTTACAACTGATTGGTCAACTATCTGACCTCTCTTTATTATTATACAGCTGGTATATACAGCATGGTCATGCCAGAAACGAAAAAGACAGGGAAGAGGTTGATAAATTATTTAAACAGGATTTACTGGAGCAGGTAAAAAGCTGTGATGGCTTTTATGAAAAACTATATCGTTACCAATGCTATTGCTGGTACGGTTTTATCGTTCAGGATTTTTTACTGTATTACCGGTATTGTCAGAAATGGGTAGATCTTTTCAATCAGTCACCCAAAATGATCGAAGTAGAAACAGCACATTATATAAAAGGTATGCATAACCTGCTGAGTGCTCATTTTGATTTACGAAACCATAAAAAATTTGAAGAAGCTATTCAGCAGTTTGAAAAATTTACACATGAGCCTGTTGTCCAGGAAAACCATAATAATCTGATCCAGACTTTTTTATACCTCTATACTGCCAAGTTGAATAAACATTTCATGGAGGGTACTTTTACAAAGGGGCTGGCATTGGTTCCTGAAATTGAAGCAAAGCTGAAGGAATATGAGATTTATCTCGACAGGCACCGCATTCTGGTATTTTACTACAAATTTGCCTCTCTTTATTTCGGTTCCGGCGATCATGAAAAAAGTATTGATTACCTGAATAAAATCATCAACTTAAAAGTCGACTTGCGTACTGATCTTCAGTGCTATGCACGTTTGCTTCATCTGATTGCCCATTATGAACTAGGCAATTTCGATCTGCTTGAATACCTGCTCAAATCTGTCTACCGTTTTATGGCCAAAATGGAAAACCTGAGTACGGTTGAAGTAGAAATATTCTCCTTTCTTAAACAATCTTTTAAACTTACCCCACGCCAATTGAGGCCACAGTTTGCATTACTGCTGAATAAACTGAGACCTTTAGAGAAGAACAGCCTTGAGAACCGTGCCTTTATGTACCTGGATGTTATTTCCTGGTTAGAGAGTAAGATGGAAGGGAAGCCGGTTCAGGAAATAATCAGAAAAAAATATCTGGATGCACAAGTTTGATTTATTTTTCTTTTAGTCCATATTGTTGATTGATTTGATCAATTATTTCTTTACTTTTTTCAATAAATAAATCATAGCGTTTGAATAATTGATCGGAAGGA
This sequence comes from Sediminibacterium goheungense, assembly GCF_004361915.1. Classification (GTDB taxonomy): domain Bacteria; phylum Bacteroidota; class Bacteroidia; order Chitinophagales; family Chitinophagaceae; genus Sediminibacterium; species Sediminibacterium goheungense. Next base: position 1,284,940 of record NZ_SNWP01000010.1, read on the forward strand.
ATCAGAGCTTCGCACATTAGTTTTCCTCTTGCTGAAGTGATTAACTGATAGCGATTATCTGAATCAGATTGATCATTAATATTTTCAAAAAGAAAATCCAATAATCTTTGCTGCGCATTGAGCCAGCCACCTTCTGAAGATTTAATCTGTGGCAAAGCTTCCTGATATAAATAAAGAATATTCTGTAACAAGGCATCATTCTCTATATAACTCAGTCTACCACTTGATTTAAACCCTTCATAACGACTCATATTAGGCCTAAGCCATACATTACTTTTTATCGTTCGCATAATACCGGAAAAAGTGTCTTTATCAGCAGGCTTATCTTTATTCAAAGAAGAAAGATATGTATACATCGTATCAAAGTCTTTAAAGCTTCTAACAACTTCTGCCGTTTCTTCTATATCTTCCTGGAGATCACTCTTAAGACCTAATAAAAAAGATTTTACCTGCTTCTGTTCTGTTCTGTGCTCACTCCAGCCATGGAGCCATATACTTAAGCTAACCGCAAATACAATAATCAATACTTCTATACCAAACTCTTTAAGTTTATGCATAAATCCATGCTCCTTACTCGTCCATATTTTATACACTTTTTTTGTGTGTTTGATTACTTCCTGATCTGCCATAATATCACTTTTTGCATATACAATGTAATACGGATAATTGATTTATAATTGAAAATTATATAATCTATTTAAATTATCAATACTGCGTTACATATTTCCTATTTTCATTCCTCAATTCTTACTGCCATGAAAAAAACATTGCTGCTTTGCCTGTCTTTTTGCTTTAGTATTTTTATTCTGTATGCCCAGATTGCTAAAGCACCGGAAGTAAAAGATGGCGACGGCCCTTACACACAACTCATTATCCGAGGTGTTACTTTAATTAATGGTACCGGCGCTCCCCCGCTTGGACCCATGGATATTGTGATTGAAAACAATCGAATCGTACAGATTCAGGGTGTAGGCAGCCCTGGACTACCCATCAACCAAAACAGAAGACCTGTATTAAAAGCAGGTGGTAAAGAGCTGAACTGTGAAGGCATGTATGCTTTACCCGGATTAATAGATATGCATGGACATATTGGCGGTACTGCACAGGGCACACCTGCAGAATATGTGTTTAAACTATGGATGGCACATGGCATTACCACGATTCGTGATCCTTCAGCCGGAAATGGTTTGGAGTGGGTACTAGAACACAAAAGAAAAAGTGCTGCGAATACCATCACAGCGCCCCGAATTTTTGCATACACAGCCTTTGGTCAGGGTAACAGAAGTGCTATTACCAATGCCGAACAGGCGCGTAACTGGGTCAGGGAAAATGCTAAAAAAGGGGCTGATGGTATCAAATTTTTCGGTGCTTCTCCTGAAGTAATGGATGCGGCTGTTCGTGAAAATAAATTATTGGGACTACGCTCAACTGCTCACCATGCGCAAACAGATGTAGCCCGCTGGAATGTGCTTAACTCAGCAAGAGCAGGTATGACAAGTATGGAACACTGGTATGGTTTGCCGGAAGCATTATTCACGGATAAGACCCTACAAAACTATCCTGCTGATTATAATTACAACAATGAACAACACCGCTTTGAAGAAGCCGGTAAATTATGGAAACAGGCAGCACCGCCTTATTCCGAACACTGGAACAAAGTAATGAATGAATTGATTTCACTAGACTTTACCCTTGACCCTACTTTTAATATTTATGAGGCCAATCGCGATCTTCACCGTGCAAGAAGAGCAGAATGGCACGAAGACTATACCTTACCTTCTCTCTGGAAATTCTATGAACCAAGTTACCAGAGTCATGGCTCATACTGGCATAACTGGGGTACTGAGCAGGAAGTAGAATGGAAGAATAATTACAGGTTATGGATGAGTTTTATCAATGAATACAAAAACCGGGGCGGACGTGTAACAGCAGGCTCCGATAACGGTTTTATCTATCAGACCTATGGATTTGGTTATATCCGGGAACTCGAACTTTTGCGTGAGGCCGGATTTCATCCTTTAGAAGTTATACGTTCTGCAACTTTATATGGCGCTCAGGCACTGGGTATGGAAAAAGAATTAGGCAGTATTGAAGTAGGTAAACTGGCAGATATTGTTATTGTAAATGCGAACCCGCTAAAAAATTTACAGGTACTGTACGGCACAGGTGCTATTGAGCTTACCAAAGACAATAAAATTGTTCGGACAGGTGGTGTTCAATTTACCATTAAAGATGGTATTGTATACGATGCCAAAAAATTACTGGCTGATGTTAAGAAAATAGTTGATGCTGAAAAAGCTAAAACAGGTTGGAAACTGAAACAACCCGGCATTGAATAAAACTAGTAACAACTGATTTTTTGATATACCAAGCCACAGGTTCACAGATAATTTTTTATCTGTGAACCTGTGGCTCTTTATAGGTAACTACTTAACAATGAGGATATCATTCGTAATCGGATACTCAATTTTTACTTTACAACCATGGCCGGGTGAAGATTGAATATTAAGTTTACCTGCATACAATTCAGTCCTGGTTTGAATATTGTTCAGCCCTATCCCACTTCTTTTTTGCTCGGTATCAAAACCTTTTCCGTCGTCGATAATGGACAGTCGGATTTTTTCTTCCCGGTATAATTCTATTACCACCTGTTTAGCTTGTGCATGCTTGACTATATTGTTCATCTGCTCCTGCACAATACGGAAAATATTCAGTTTAAATTCATAACTGATATCCTCTTCATGAAAATTATCATAGAAAAAATCAAGCTGTATGGTATTTGCCATATGAATATCTTCTAATAGCCCATCAATAGCTTTACACAAACCAAAATCTTTTATCAAAGGTGTAACGAGCGCTTTCGATAGTTTACGGATTTCTTCAATGGCATTATAAATAAAACCTGATGATTGTTTTAACAATGCTTCTGCATTACCTGTTCCTTTTTCTATAGTAGCAATATACATCATCGCTACGGTTAACTGCTGGTTTACATTATCATGCAACTCACGGCTTATTTCGTACCGCTCTTTTTCCTGTACCCGTATTACGGCTTCTGTAATTTCCTTTTGTCGTGCATTACGTTCTTCTTCCAGCTTTTTTTCCAGTTTTATTTTTTCTGTTACATTATTCGCTAGTGCGATAACAGCTTTTTTTTCTTTGAAATATAATTTCTGAGAATACACTTCCATAAAAAGAGCATCTCCATTACTCTTTTTATGCTTCCATATTATCTGATGTACATTTTCCGAGCTGTCATTTTTTAGATTGTTTACAAACAATTTATACTGTGCGACCTCTTCTTCTCCTTCACGAAGATCGAGCGTTTTTAATCTGAGAAAATCTTCACGTGTATATCCATATTCACGTTGGGCTGTATCATTTACTTCCAGTATTTCATATGTTTCTATATCCCAGATATAAATCGACATAGGATTATTAAAGAACAGGTTTCTATACCGTTCCTCAGATTCTTTAATGGCTTCTTCCGCTTTTTTCTTTTCCGTTACATCTCTTGAATTAGAAACAATACCTTTTACAGCTGGGTCGTTGAGTAAATTAGTGAGTTTTGTTTCCAACCATCTCCATTCTCCCTTAGCATTTTTAAACCGGAAATATTGTATCTCATGGTAGTCTGAGTTTTGAATGAAATCAAAATGCCGTCCGATTTGATTTAACTCATCCGGATGGATAAAATCAAAGACAGATTTACCTATAATTTGTTCTGATGTATATCCAAGTACCTGTTCTACACTCGGACTGGAAAATGTAAAGATGGCATTCTCATCCAGGATCTTGATCATATCTGACCCGTTCTGTACCAATGATCTGAATCTTTTTTCACTATTCTGAACCTGTAGCTCTGCTAATTTTCTTTCAGTTATATCCTGCATGGATCCGATCATTCTAACCGGTTTGCCATTTTTATACAGCAGATATCCCTTGTCTAAGACATAAGCACTGGTTCCATTTGCCCGCTGAAAACGATATTCATCACTCCATAGTTCTCCACTGTTGCCCGCACAGGTGTTCAATAATCGCTTTACGACCCCATCTCTTTCTTCCGGATGGATTTTTTCTGACCAAAACCCAAGATCACTTTCATCATCAGGTAATTCATAACCAAAAAGACGCTTAAGATTTTCTCCTGCCCATAATATGCGTTGGCTGCTGATATTCATATCCCAGACAACATCATTGGTTGCTCTGGTTACAAATTTGTATCGCTCATTACTTTCAGTTAAGTTTTCAAGACTTTTTTTACGTTCAATACTGTATTGTATTGACTTGGCAAGTAATTTTTCATCAAATTCCCCTTTTATCAGATAATCCTGTGCCCCGCTGGCCATGGTTTCCAGCGCTATTTCCATATCAATTAATCCCGTTAAGACAATAATAGGTATGGAAGCTGCATATTCATTAACAGATTCATAGGATTGTAATCCGTTACTATCCGGAAGACTAAGATCCAATAAAACAAGGTTTATTTCTTCTTTTTGCAATGCCTGTTTTGCTTCTGTAGCACTCACTACTTTAATTAGCCGATGAATCGGTAATGAAGTGGTCTTTAATAGTTCTTCCAGAAGAAACAGATCTCCGGGATTATCTTCCACAACTAATATTGACAATGCGTGCTGACTATCTGACATGGCCCGCCATTTGAATAATTGAATATTTCAGTTCTCTCATGTGTTGTAATAACAAGATACTAAACATTTAAAGAAGGAACGTACGATCGTTGTTTTATATTCTCTTTGAAATTGAAAAGAAAAAAGTACTCCCTTTTCCCGGCTCCGACGACACCCATATTTTTCCCCCATGACGCTCAACAATCTTCTTGCAAATAGCAAGCCCGATACCTGTTCCGCTATATTCAGTTCGGCTATGTAAGCGCTGGAAAATAACAAATATCTTTTCATGAAATGATGCATCAATTCCAATACCGTTATCTTTTACCGCAAAAATATATTCATCTTCATTTTCCTCAAAACTCATCGATATTTCAGGTGCCTGATTCCCATGGTATTTTAAAGCATTACTCACCAGATTCTGGAATAACTGAAATAGCTGTGTTTTATTAGCCTTTACCACCGGCATTTTCCCAATATGAATTACAGCTCCTGTTTCTTCACAGGTTTTATAAAAAACATCTTTTAACGTTGCGAGAAGTTCTCCTGTATCGGTTTCCTGAAATACTTCGGCACTTGATCCAACTCTTGAGTATTCCAATAAATCCATGATCAGCGTTTTCATTCTTTCAGCACCATCTACCGCAAAATGTATATACTGATCTGCTGTTTCATCTATTTTTCCTTCATACCTCTTCCTGAATAGTTGTAAAAAACTGGTTACCATTCGTAATGGTTCTTGTAGATCATGCGAGGCCACATAAGCAAACCGTTCGAGTTCAACATTGGAATTTATGAGTTCATCAGCTCTTTTTTTAAGCCGGTTGTTTAACTCAAGTAACAGTGATTCAGACTCTTTTCTTTGTGATACATCCTGAGTGGCTCCGATCATTCTTTCGGGATTACCTTCTTTATCTCTAATAATATAACCTTTATCGAACACATAAGCATATGTTCCATTCGCTCTCCTGAATCTATACTCATCTTCCCAGTATAATTCTTTCGTTTGAAATAAAATATACTTTCTTTTTTCCAGCATATTTTGTAAATCAGCAGGGTGTACCCTGTCTATCCAAAAGTTTTTTTCATGTGCAGCTTCTTCGATTTCGTATCCAAAAATATTTTTGAGACCATCTCCTACCCGAAGTACTTCATCTTTTTTTATGTCCCAATCCCAAATAGCATCGTTTGTTGCTTTTGCTACATAATGGAAACGTTCATTTGTTTGGAGCAGAATCGCCTCTTTTTCCTTGGCTTCGGTTATGTCATGTACATTTATGATAACACCAATTATTTCTCCATTTTCTTTTAATGGCGCATATCGTATTTCTACAATTATTTTAGGGTGTTCTGATGTAGAAGGAATTTCAACTATGTTTTGACGGATTGCGCCATTTAACACATCAGCATACAACTGTTTCAGGTATGGAAGCCTTTGAGGATCGGCACTATCAAATATTGACCTGCCTTTTTCAAACGGAACACCTAATAATTTCCTTGATTTCTCCTCGGTTACTTTATTAAAATTGATAATGTTAAGATCTTTATCCAGAACAATAAAAAGTTCATTGGTGTTATTCAGGATTACACGCATATTTCTTTCGGCAGTGCGTAGTTCCTCTTCGCGTTTTTTTAATTCTGATATATCATGGATAATCGTAAAGGTTTTTTGCTCATTACCTTCTTCACTAAATATGACAGATGAAACCCAGATAGGGAATTTTTCCCCGTTCTTTTTGATACCTATCAATTCACAAACTACTTTACCGCTTTCCTGCCTCTTTTTCAGATGATCAACCAGACCAGGCGAATCAATATCTATAATTTGTTTTCGACCTACGCCACGAAATTCTTCCTGAGTATACCCAAACATCTGGCATGCGGCTGCATTTGCATCCAGTATCGTGCCATCTGTTTTGGTAAGAAAGAATGCATCCATCGCATTTTCGATCATTACCCGATAAACGCCCGTATCAGTCATAATTGGTATAAATTATTAAATACTACAATGATTCTTATTTAACTAATAAATAAATCCCACTGTTATTCAGGATATATATCCTTATTCTAATCCTTATACTATTTGCTACTGGGGCGATTAACAAAATGCATCAGGCATAAATATGTTCTATTGCTGCTTTGAATTTCTCCATGACTACTTTTCGCTTCAAACTCATTTTAGGTGTCATTTCACCTGTGTCAATCGTCCATTCCTGTGGCAGTAATTCAAATTTTTTTATCTGTTCTACATGGTTAAAATAACCATTATAGCTTTCTACCAGTTCACGATATAAGTCTAACACTCTTGGATGATGAACAGCATCTTCATTTGTGGTATAATTAATTCCTTTTTCTCTCATCCAATCTTTCAAAGTAAGGAATGAAGGTACAATCAATGCAGCTACAAATTTTCTTTCTGAACCTATTACCATTATCTGTTCTATAAAAGGACTTTCTTTTAATTTATTTTCTATGGGTTGTGGTGCTACATATTTTCCTCCACTTGTTTTGAACAGTTCTTTTTTCCGGTCGGTAATTTTCAGAAACTTTCCATCTTCTAGAATACCGATATCCCCGGTATGTAACCAGCCATCAACAATTGCTTCAGCAGTGAGATCCGGTCGCTTATAATATCCTTCCATTACACTGGGACCTGCTACACAAATCTCTCCGTCTTCGGCTAGTTTTAATTCTACCCCATTGATTAAGGGACCGACTGTACCAAATTTTGTAAGACCTTTACCCTGTCTGTTTACACTGATCACAGGACTGTTTTCTGTTGGTCCATAACCCTCATAAACCGGTATTTTAGCTGCATTGAATATGCGCAATAATTTCACCTGACAGGCCGCTCCTCCTGTTACAATAAAAGATACATTACCTCCCAGTGCTTCTCTCCATTTACTAAAGATTAATTTATTAGCCAATGCAAGTTGCATATTGTACCACAGGCCTCCACTTTTTAAATTATCATACTGTTCCGCAAGGTCTACAGCCCAGAAAAATAATTTTCGTTTAATCCCTGTCAACTCATTTCCCTTGGTCATAATTCTTTCAAACACTTTTTCGAGGAGACGAGGAACTGTTGTAAAACCATCAGGTTTAATTTCCCTTAGATTGTCTCCGATGGTTTCCAGACTTTCTGCATAATAAATGCTAATACCACTAAACAAGTAGATATAAGTAACCGTTTTTTCGAAAATATGATTTAAGGGTAAAAAGCTGAGAACTTTCGATTCGGGCGCATCATTAAAAGGAAAACTTTCTTTTGAAAACTGCAGGTTTGAGTAAATATTTCTGTGACTCAACATTACACCTTTAGGTGTACCTGTTGTTCCTGATGTGTAGATAATGGTAGCCAAATGTGAAACAGGAATGGTTTTACTGATTTCACTTATCTGCTTTACGGTTTCAGGTGTAGCAAGATCTGTTACTTCGGTCCAATGTCTTGCCCCTTCAATTCTATCAAAAGTATAAATGGTTTTGATAGATGGCACTTTTGCAGCCACCATTTTTGCTTTCTCCAGCAATTCAGCAATACTCACAAATAAATACTGCACTGCCGCGTCGTTCAAAATAAATTCCAATTCTACAGGGCTTGTTGTTGGATATACAGGAACGAGAATAGCACCAATTTGCTGACAGGCGAGATCTGTAAAAATCCATTCGGGCCTGTTATTGCTGATAATTGCAATTTTATCACTCGATTCCGGTGTAATATCTCTCGCACTAACACCCAACTGCACTAAACCAGCGCTAAATCTGTTTACCGTATCTGCTACCTGTTCTGTGCTATAGCTTACCCACTGTCCGTTTTCCTTTGCAGCTAACATATCCCTTTTAGGAAAATGCTGTAACTGATGCTGTAAGCAATCAAAAAGTCTTTTTACAATCATATGGCAATCATTCAAATAAAGTAAAACACTTCAGACAACTATATTATTATTACTTCTTAAGTTTCTCATATTCTTCCTCAGCGAGATCACGAACACTACCATTATAGGCATTAAAATACTGAAATCCCAATGCAATGCCCCAGCCCAACATAACCCAAATTGGCCAGGGAGTACCTACAAAGCCCGTTATTCTTCCGATCCTAAACCACCAGATTGCCCATAAAAAAGCTATAATCACAATGTAGGCAAATAAGCTTCTTTTAAAAGAAGCTCTTTTTTTAGCTATACGCCAAAGTCTTTCATCTTTCTGGCTCTCCATAAAAGCAATTTAGAACATTGAATTTAAGCAAAAAAGCCCACAAATAAAAAAGCCCGCGGCAATAGCTACGGGCTTTAGACAATATTTTGACTACTATTTTGAAAAATAGTACTGACCAACCGGCATTTTAAACAGCCGTGTTTTCTGATAGGATTCGAAAGCGGATGCTTCTTTCGGATGTGTATTTTTCCATACATTGAAAGCGTCCTGATTTACAGGTTCAACAAACAACCATTGATTATAGGCTTCAAATAGACCCTCCCGTATAAAATACTGTTGTTGATTAAACAATGTGAAAGGAAATTCGGTATTTGTTTTAAACCAATCCAATACCCATTTTGAGCGGATGGAAGTACTCGTTTCAGGTTGAAAACCAACTGTTACCGTCGGAACTATTTTTTCCAGTATCTGTAATGCATTTTTTTCAAACACTGACGGATTATTTTTGAGCTGCTGAGGTATAATTGCAGGTAAAAAGAGTTTTTGCCATGCATTCAGTACAGCCTTCTTTACATCAGTTGTTCTTTCTGTAAAACTTTCGAGGTTTACAAAAATCTCTCCATACAAGGCCACACGTATCCAGTTAGCCGTTTTACTGTAATATATACAGGCATTATAATAATTATTGCTGTAATTCGGATCGGCCTTTATTCCTTTTTCCCATTGTTCTATAGCCTCACCTGCAGCATTATCCATGGCAAGTAATTCGCCCAGCTCGTTATAAATAATAGTACTATTAGGAAACTTTTTTAAAGCGGTCTTATACAATTTAATACCCTCTTTATATGATGCAGTTGCTTTATAGGAAAGACCCAGTATCTGAAATACCTGCTCATCTGCATCTGCTCTTTCTGTGAGTATTTTACCAATCTGTATGGCTTTGCCGAAGTCTCTTTTCAGGTAACAGGCATATGCCAGATCTTTCTGAATAGAAATATCCGCGGGTGCTTGTTTGGCAGCTGTTTCCAGAATAGCAACAGCATTGTCGAAATCGCCCTGCATTAACATAGACTTGGCTGTTTCCTGTAATTTCTTTCCGGGTTCCTGAGCAATTACTGTAAAACTTATCAATAGGAAGATTACCGATATAATAATTCGCATAACTGTATTTTTAGTCCGCTATGAGGTGCGTCAGCAGTCCATCACGCAATTTAGGTTCAAACCAGGTACTTTTTGGAGGCATCACTTGTCCACTATCAGAAATATCAAACAGCTGATCAATAGTTACCGGGTATAAACTGAAAGCCGCTGCAAAATCACCGCTATTTACTTTTTTCTCCAGTTCCGCCAATCCTCTGATACCACCTACAAATTCAACACGGGTATCGGTTCTAGGATCTTTGATGTCTAATAATGCATCCAGCACATGATTCTGCAATACAGTCACATCCAGGATACCGATGGGATCATCCGTATAAGTAGCAGGTTTTGCCTTCAAGGTATACCAGTTTCCTTCCAAATACATGCCAAACTCATGTAATGCTGCTGGTTTTACGGCTTCTGCACCTTTTAACTGAATATCAAAATTTTGTTTCAGTGCTTCTACAAAAGCTGTTGCCGTCATTCCATTTAAATCTTTTACTACCCGGTTATAATCCATGATTTGCAACTGAGCTGATGGAAATAAGGTAGTAAGAAAATAATCAGCCCCGGGACCAGCTTCTTTGCCAAGCGATTTACGCACTTTAGCCGCAGAAGCAGCCCTATGGTGACCATCTGCTATATAGGTATAAGGAATCTGAGTCTCAAAAATTTTCGTGATCTGATCGCATGTATCTGAATCATTTACTATCCAGATCGTATGCTGAATTTCGTCGTCTGCTGTGAAATCATATACAGGAGATTTGGTTTCTTTCCATTTTTCAATTACCTGATCTATCGAATCATGACTTCTATATGCCAGAAAAACATTACCTGTTTGTGCGCCGGAAATACGGATATGATTGATCCGGTCCAGTTCTTTTTCAGGGCGCGTAAATTCATGCTTGCGTATGATATCGTTCTCATAATCATCGATACTACTTATACAAACAAGTCCTGTTTGTTTACGGCCGTTCATAATTAACTGATAGATATAATAACACTCTTTTGATTCGCGAAATAATACTTCACGTTTCATGAATGCATCCAGATTTGATTTTGCCTGTTCATATACCTCCTGGGCATGAATATCTACCGAATCAGGTAAATCGATTTCACTTTTAGTAATATGAAGAAATGAACTTGGGTTTCCTTGTGCTTCAATTTTTGCTTCAGCACTACTTAGTACATCATAAGGTCTGCTGGCCACCTGTTTTGCCAGTTGTGGTTGCGGGCGTAATGCCCTGAAGGGTTTAATAATTGCCATTGTACAAATATCCGTAAATAATTATAAAAGAAACGTTATGAAAGATTTACTTCGGCTATTCTATTACACGTGCATACCTGTCAATAGCATTTTTAACGGTTTTTTGCCTGTCTGAAAACCAGAAGAATAGAAAGATGCCTACGATGGCACATGTGATACCTGCAAGGACATCCAGCACGTAATGATGGCTTGTATATATCGCTGAAAACCATATACCAAACATGATAACAGCAAAGAAAATATTTACCCACTTTAATTTGAACTTCAACCCGTAGTATAATACTATCAATGGATAAGCCGAGTGTAAGGAAGGCATAGCAGCAAATACATTGGAGCTTTTCTCATATAACGATTTAAAAATCGTAACCCCAAAGTATGTATCAAACCTTTCCAGACCTGCTGTATTTCCAGGAGTACTGGCTTTAAATAAAAAACCATATTCTTCTACATACCAGGGTGGTGCAGCAGGATAAACATAATAAATAATAAAGCCAATGATATTTACCAATAGAAAAGTCAATGAGAATTGTAAAAACCATTTTCTATTTTTAAAAAAGAGAAATGCTGCAAAACCTAAGGGAACAGGAACCCAACTCAGATAAAAAAAACCTGTTAAAACATCTAACCAGGTTTGGCTATTGGCACGCCAATATTCATTTGGCGTCAATAATTCAGTTTCCTGAGAAATACCAAAAAGTTTTTTTTCTGTGCTATATAAATCATTGATATGCACTTCCTGATAGAGATAGTTAGGGAAGGCCTTCATAAAATCGAAAATGATCCAGAAGACAATAAATATTGAAAATCCCAGAATAAATTTTCTTGTGATTGCTGAAAGATAATAACATGTATTAAATAAGATAACCAGACTTAGTTGATCCTGTTTATATCCGATCAGCCATACACTTAGCAATAAATAGAACAAGGAAACAGCCGTAGTAATCAGCAAGTGCCTTACTGAAAAAAAAGGTTGTTTTGCTATTGATGGACCTGTCATATCAGGGTTTGAATCTTTGCATTACTTCTTTTCCGGTTTGCTCATCAATACCCTTCATTTCCATGTAAACCACATTCGGCGACCAGAAAGTTCCTCCATCTACTTTAATAAATATCCGGTTTAATATTGCCTGCTGATTATTGATGGTTGTGTAAACCCTGTATTGATTATCCTTTGGAGATCGCATCAGGTATAAAGGACGTTTTTTATAGGAAACAAAATGAAGTTTATAAGAGTCTTTAGCCAGCATTTGAGACTTTATACCATATGCAAAAACCCGCTGTATATAAGATAGTTCCTTTTTATGCCCTCCTTCAGGATAACGGATCCAGAATACATGTACCGGATCATCTTCATCCAGTTCTCCATTTTTATTATAGTTCAATTCACATATAATAGTATTTGTATTGGCTGTTCTTTGCAGGTAAAAAAGTTGTTTGCTATTTCCTTTGGGTACAGGGAAAGTATCCTGAGGGTCGACCACTGTTTTATAATTTACAGATGGTTTTTCTTGTTGCGCATAACTACTATTTGATGGAGTTAGTGCTGCCATAAATAAGAAAAAGGCTATAATAGCAGGTACTCCGATAGTTTTTGGTACTTTCAGTAAAGCATCTTTGGCATCCAGTGCTTTCTTCGAACTGCGCAGTCTGCTGATAGCAGTAAGATTCGTTAATACTGCCATTAGCGTGAGGGGTAAAGTAAATATGGACATTGTTTCTAGTACATGAAATTTCACTCCACTAATATACCATTTCCAGTCGCCTCCCAGATATTCGCCTGCTATACCACAGGCAATAGCCGAAACACCTATTAATACAACCCGTTCCGGTCTTTGCATCAATCCATCCTTACATTCTATGCCCAACCCTTCTGCTCTTGCCCTTGTATAGCTTACCATCATAGAGCCTATCATAGCTATGAATGCAAATAATGAACTAAGAAAATAATGATGGGCGATCAGGTAATAGCAAATACCCAGAAACATAATCAGCTCACTATATCGGTCAAGCACAGAATCGAACATTGCACCAAATGACGAACTCATTTTGCCCAACCGGGCCACCTGACCATCAAGCATATCAAAAAGCCCGGCAAAAAGCACCAGCGCACCTGCCCAACCCACATATGATAAATCGCCACGATTACCTCTTTCACCACCTTCAATAAAGATTACCGCCACTCCAATATTAAGTACAAACCCAATCATGGTAACCATGTTTGGCGTAAGCCCCATTTTAATCAATCCTTTTACAAAGGGATCAATTACTACGTAAATAGCTTTCTGCAATTTTATTCTTAAAGGAACTTTTTCCATGATATTCTATGATGCAAATTAAATACTAAATCAGAAATCAAATTTAAAACGCGCCCTAACGCCCCATGTACTGATATTTGGATTCTCCTTATAATTAAACCTGCGAATAAGGTCTACCCTGAAGAGTTTGAAAATATTTCCAATACCCACACTTCCTTCTATATACGGCTTTTTACTCAGTGAGAAAGTAGTTGGCACACCCAGTGTTGTCGGAAACTTGATTAAATCAGGATTTTTATCCGGATTATTCTGATCACGTATACCACCGTAAATAATTTTCATACTTAATAGCTCGCGGAGCTTCAGCTTTTTCAACAAAGGAATACGGTTAAATATCAACCCGTTAAAATGATGATCCAATAGAAGCGTAGCATAATGATCACTTACAAACTCCTGAAAATTCATAAGATTATAAGAATTCAACTGGTAGGCATAGGTCTGATTAGCGCGGTGAACCGTTAATAACTGGTAAGGAGCAGAACCAAATGTATACCCTCCTTCTACTACCACATCACTATAACCCAGCTGCGACATAAACACCCTTTTTTCAACGCGTAGATTGATATTCTGGTAATTGTATTCGCTTTTGAAGAGGCCTTTTACACCGGCTGTAAAACGAAGTGTGAAAATGGGATATTTATTAATAATAGGTATCCTGAATACTTTACCCTGATAAAATTGCTCCTTTGGTGCCCAGCGCACCTGTGCAGAAAACTCAGAAGTATTAATAGAAGGAATATTTACCACATTACCATTTACAATTTTATTGTACACGATAGAGCCTGCTGGCGTATGACGCCAGTTGCGATAGCCTAATGTAAATGACAATCTATTTTGTAATTCATGCACATATTCGAGTTTGAATATATCGTTGTAAATCCATTTATCATTATTACCCCGCTTGAAAGAAAGGAAAAAGTTGTCTTCCTGAACAAATTGTAATTCCTGACCAGGAATTTTTGTGTCGTGCTGGTAACTTGCCCTTACAAATTTCAACGGGAAGGTATAGATGGATTTATTATTCAATGAATAGGTTGTTCCAAAAAAGTATTTAAACTTTTCATCTTTAAAACCATATGCACCATAGGTTTCAAAATAGATACGCTTGCTTAGCTTGGGTGTTGTTCTGCCTCCCAGCCGAAGTTTGAATCCTTCTACCGGATTAAATCCATAGAATGCTGCAGCCGGACCTACTTCAAATCCACCACCACCTACAGATGTATACCCTGAAAAAAGAAAAGTTGCAATCGCCATAGTTCTGCGGAACGAGGGCATTTTCTCCAGGCTGTCGATATTGGAATAAATTTTCGACTCGGTGCCCGTTAATGTATCATGCCTGTTTTTTTCCCAGAAACTATCAGGGAGTTTATCAATTTTATCGCTTTGTTTCACAAGGGAAGGTCCGTCATATAAAGTGTCGGCCCTTGCCTCATTAATGCGGTAATTTTTAAATGAGACCGTTCTTTCACCAAAGAAACCGCCACTGGCACCTTTTGTAGCAGCTGCTTCTGCCATAACATTGCTCTTGCTCAGGTGATAGCGACCATCGGGATTTTGTTCAAAATCAAGATCGATACGAAGTTCCCGCACAAAATTCAGGTTCACATTTTTACTCAGGAACATATCCAGTTTCTGTACTGCATAATTACCGTCCAGTGTGATATACATGGTACCACGAAACAAAAGATCATTGGTATTTCTTGGCGTGAAATACATTTTAATCAGTTTTTTTCCACTTTCGTCTGTTACTGTATCGCGGATATAAAACATATAAAATGTAGGGGCCAGATCGGCAATCGGACTTAAAAACTGATACGTAAAGAGAGGTATATTATCATCATAGATATCTACATCCATGATTAATCTGTTGAGATACTGACTCACGCCATCATTATCTATATATTCACCATAATTCACCCTTTTCTCTCCTCTGATGATAGACTTGGTTTTTTCCGGCTTTTTACGGTAGTATTTCTGCGTAAGTTTTTCCTCCAGATATACTGGTAATAAGGTTTTACCCTGCAGTTTGGTGGTGTCTCTGTTTTCAAACAAAAACTGGTACTTACGCAACATTCTGCTGTTAGCGAGTTTTTCCGGAACGCTGCTTAGCGATACTTCCAGTTTTTCGTACTGATCATATTCCACATAGTCATATTTCTCGGGTCTGTTCAGAGGTTTATTATCAATAACCCTTCTGATGAGGTCGACAGCAGGATTGTTTTTATTCCGGTATTTAGCACGTTTATTAGTAGAAACGGTAACATTATTGATGGCCTTCGGATCTGTTTCCAATTCAAAATCAATCACCTGTTCTTTTCCAGGTATAATTGTTTTCTGCACATTCAGATAACCTACATAGGAAGCTACTATAATATTAATACTCCCGGTTGAACGTAATGTAAATTGACCCAGACTATCTGTAACCGTACCACGGCCACCTTTAAATACCACGCTCACGTATTGTAATGGTTGTTTACTGACTGCATCTACAACCGTTCCTTTAATGACTGTTTGTGCCATACTTTGTACAAAGCCAAGAAGAATCAATATTCCTATCATTCCCCACCTTACAACAGCTCTTTTACTTTTCATTTTTGTTATTATTTGAACACGAATTTTTTTTGTAACAGATAATTATAGGTAAACCCTACAATAAGAGATACGATAATTTTTGATACCAGGGGGGTAAGTCCTACATATTCCTTTACCACAAATACACCTCCGGATACAAGCAATAGATTACCCATCCATACTAACAGGTATTTAAAAGCCTGCCGGGTCATTTTACCATGCAATGCATCAAATACCCATACCCTCCCCAGTAAAAAATTGGTAATACCTCCCGAGACGGTTCCTGTAATGCTTGCTGCCAGATACCAGCAGTTGAATACTGCTGTCAATACAATAAAGACAGCAAAATCAACAATAGTAGCAGCTAATGAAGCAGCTTGTGCTTTTACAAAAGTAACCATCAATCAAAAAATATTTAACCACATAATTGTGTGTAATATCAGGTTGGCATATACACCGGCTAATATATCATCCATCATTACCCCCCATCCGCCAGGAAGCATTTCTGTTTTCCTGATCAACAGCGGTTTAGTAATATCCAGTAACCGAAACAATATAAACCCGGTTACTATATAGGGTAGTGTAACCGGAACAAATAACAGGCTAATCATCATTCCAGCTACTTCATCAATCACAACCCTACTACTATCCTTGCCCCAGTTGTTCTCAACTCCTTTGGCGACCCATACACCCAAAACCGTAACCGCAATGGTTATTGCCAAACTTTCCTGCTGATAAACCCCTTTTGCCGATAATAAGTACCAGGGCACACAACACAAAAGTGCTGCAATGGTTCCTCCACCTTTGATATATCCGATGCCAAAACAACTGGCTATTATTTTCTGCAAACCTATCATAGTGCTTCTACCAGATCCTGGTAATAGTCGAGACCAAGATGCGTAATCAAATCTTCACCCATCATATGACGCAGTGTGTTCTGCAGCTTGATCAGCTGTTTGAAAATATCATGTTCAGGTCTTAGCCCCGGTGCTGTTTGTGGTGATTTAAAATAAAATGATAACCACTCCTGTATGCCGCTCATATTCGCTCTTTTTGCCAGATCCATAAAAATGGCCAGATCCAATACAATGGGTGCTGCAAGAATAGAATCGCGACATAGGAAATTAATCTTGATCTGCATCGGATAACCCAACCAGCCAAAGATGTCGATATTGTCCCAGCTCTCTTTATTATCTCCATGTGGGGGATAATAATTGATACGAACCTTATGGTACAAATCTCCATACAGTTCAGGGTTTATTTCAGGTTGGAGGATATCTTCCAGTACACTCAACTTAGATACTTCTTTGGTTTTAAAATTATCCGGATCATCCAATACCAAACCGTCTCTATTACCAAGAATATTGGTTGAGAACCAACCCCTGATTCCCAGTGCTCTGGCATGTAAACCTGGCGCAAGAATCGTTTTCATAAGGGTTTGGCCTGTTTTAAAATCCTTACCACCAATGGGTGTAGCTGTTTCTTTAGAAAGTTCTATCAGAGCAGGGATATCACATGTAAGATTAGGCGCTCCATTTGCATATGGCACACCGATTTTTATGGCTGCATATGCATAGATCATACTGGGTGAAATAGCAGGATCATTGTTCTTCAAACCTTCTTCAAATGACGCAACCGTTTCATGAACTGCAGAAGGTTCAATATATTTTTCTGTTGACCCACACCAAACAATTACTACACGATCGCAACCATTGTCTTTTTTAAACTGTTGGATGTCATTGATTACCTCATTAGCCAGATCCCATTTTGTGGCAGCTGATTTAATATGTGTGCCATCCAGGTTCTTTACATAAGATTTATCAAACACTGCCTTCATGGGCTTGATGGCTTCCAACTCGGGTTTGATCGTATTGAGCAATGATGGCTCCAGCACTTTCGCATTCATGGCCGCCTCGTATACATTATCACTGTAAACATCCCAGCCCCCAAATACTACATCACTTAAGGGTGCCAATGGAACAAAATCTTTAATGAGTGGATACCTGTTTTCCGTTCTTTTTCCGAGACGGATATTACCCATTTGCGTAAGGGCGCCAATGGGCTGTGCCAGCCCTTTATTTACTGCTGCAACACCTGCTATGACCGTGGTTGCCACTGCACCAAGACCCGGAAGCAGTATTCCCAGTTTTCCATTTGCTGGCTGTATTTGTTCTTTCATGCATGAATTTTTCTCGATTATTAAATAATGTCCGTCCAGTCTGAGACTGGACGAGACGAATGAACTCCATTTTTATTTTTTTAATCCTCTTACCATGATCGTTATCACGGAATCAATTCTGGTTTCCAGTTTAGGATATTTATTTCCGGCAAAAAGATCCCGCTCCAGCCCTCTTAAAGAACTTACAATGATCATAGGGAGTATATCGAGTTCTTTTTTTATAGCCGAGCTGAATTCTCCGTTTTTAATACCAAAGCTGAGTATATCTGTTACCAGTTTCACTTCCTGTTGGTCGTACTCTGTATGCAGGTGTTTCATACAACGCATATTTTCCTGCATTTCGCCACGTACAACCTTATATAGATTTGATTTTTTTTGAAGTGCCTTTATTTTGGTAATGGTGAAAGCCCTGAGTTTATCTTCGGCTGAAGCCGATTTTTCAGCTGCTTCCCGGGCATCATGAAATACTTCGGTCATCTCTTTGCTAATGACGGCGTCAAATATCTCTTCCTTACTGCAATAGTAATAATACAGGGTACTCTTCCCTTTTCCCATAGAACGGGCAATATCTTCCATAGTGGTTTTTTTCAAACCAAACTGTTGGAATAGCTTTTGTGCTTCTTTGAGAATGTCGTCTTTTACGATCTCTTCTTTTGCGGACAATATCATTTTTTCGACCAAAATCGTTTTTCGGTCCAAAAGTAGGTAAATTTCGGAACAGCCTGTAACCGCTTATATAAAATCAGCCTTTTCGGCGTGCAAAATCCTGCATTAATGAACAGATAGCTTCTACGCTGCTTTGATCCAATGCGTTATACATACTAACCCGTATACCGCCTACGGTTCTGTAACCTTTCACCCCAATCATACCTTCCTTTTTACATTCATCCAAAAAAACTGGTTCCAGTGCCGGATCATTCAGAAAGAAAACCGCATTCATAAGACTGCGATCCTCTTTTGCGACGGTTGGTGTAAACAGGGGAAGGCTATCGATGGTCTGGTACAAGAGATTGGCTTTTGCCTGATTTCTTTTCTCCATTTCAGGTAAACCACCTTCCTGTATAATCCAGCGAAGGGTAAGCATGCTTACATATACGGCAAATACTGGTGGCGTATTCATCAAAGAGCCGGCTGCAATATGTTTCTGATAATCCATGATGGTGGGGATACGGCGATTCACTTTTCCGAGTACATCTTTCCTTACCACCACCATATTCACCCCTGCTGCACCCATATTTTTCTGAGCACCTGCATAGATGAATGCAAACCGATTATAATTAGCAGGCCTGCAAAAGATATCACTGCTCATATCTGCTACCAACGGCACACTGGTTTCGGGGAATTGATGCCATTGTGTTCCTTCTACTGTATTATTTGATGTTATATGGAGGTAACTTGCCGCCTCCGGAATGCTGAATTCCTTTTGAATATAGGTGTTCTGCCTATCAGCACTGTCGGCAACGATAGTAACTTTTCCAAACAGAGCTGCTTCGGTAGCTGCCTTTTTACCCCAGATACCATTGATATGATAGGCAGCCGTTGCCTGGTCATCCAGTAAATTCATGGGCACCTGCATAAACTGCGTAGTAGCACCGCCATGCAGAAACAATACATCATGATCATCTCCCAAATCCATCAGTTGCTTTACAGAGGCAATGGCTTCATCCAACACAGCCTGAAAATGCGTGGTTCGATGGCCAATTTCGAGAATAGACAATCCTGTTCCATTAAAATCTAGAATCGCCTGTGATGCCTGCTCCATAACGGTTTGCGGCAGGACAGAAGGCCCTGAATTGAAATTGTGAAGTTTCATGTTGCTTGCTTGAGCCTGCAAGGTAGGAAAATAGCAAATAGCGGATGGCGAATTGCACATAGGTTATAGCAAATGGATCATGGCTAATAGTTTATGGCCCTGATCCATGATTAATAGTTATCGGCTATAAGCCATGAACCATATGCCATAAGCTATTCATGTACATCTGTAACACCGCCTGATACTGTGTATTTCATAGCATCTACTGCACTTACATCTTTCAGAGGTTTGATGCGATCTTTGGGAACTATATAGGTAATACCTGAAATGGCATAGGAATGTGGTACATAAACCGTTACGTGATCTTTCATACCAAACTCTTCTGAAGAAAGCTGTGTAATAAAACCAATACGCCACACATCAACAGCATCAACATTTACAAGAACCGGTTTATCAAATTTCTTTTTATTTCCCGCAAAAGCTTCAAGAAAATCCTTTACGGATGAGTAAATAAACTTGATGCCTGGCGTTTTTTCCAGTACGGTATCCAGTAATGTAACCAATCTGCCCACCACAAAGAGCGAAGAAATCCAGCCTACCACTAATACCAACGCAATCACAACTACAAAACCCAATCCCGGCAGGCTTTTCAGGTTTCCGGCAGCATCTTTTTCAAGCAGATCGGGGAATAAATTGTAAATGATATTGGGCAGAAAACCATCGATCCACCTGAATAAACCGATCACTACCCAAAGTGTGATACCAATAGGTGCCAGCACAATGACCCCCTGAAAGAAATACTGTAATAGCTTCTTCAGGTAGCTGCGCATCGTGGCTTTCATCTCGGTTTGGCCCATCTGTTTGAATTTCAATGTAAAGTAACTAAGAAAAAGACAATCGAACCTTTTTATGACTAAGCAGTGAGAAAAAACTAACAATTATAAGTATTTCATTCATCCTTTTTATACGCCGCTTAACGAAGATTTAATCCAAAAAAAACATGGAAACTTTGGTAACGATTAAAGTTTCCATAGTTTTGCGCCCGAATTAAGCGTATGGAAACACAAGAACGAATACTTACCAAAGCACATGAATTATTCATGCGCTATGGCCTGCGCAGCGTGAGTATGGATGAGATTGCCAATCACCTGGGCATGAGTAAGAAAACAATTTATCAGTTTTATACCGATAAAGATGCATTGGTAGAAGGCGCTATTGATATTGAAATTCAACGAAGTAAGAAAGATTGTGTATGCACTCGCGACCAGAGTGAAAACGCAATCCATGAAATCTTCCTCGCATTAGATATGGTTCAGGAGATGTTGAAGCATATGAATCCATCGCTGATGTTCGATCTGGAAAAATACCATCCAAAAGCCTATAAACAGTTTCTGGAACACAAGAATAAATTCTTTCTTGAAATCATCAGAACCAATCTGGAATGGGGTATCAAAGAAGGGCTTTACCGGGAAGATATCAATATTGAATTATTAACACGTTTCAGATTGGTGACTATGTTTTTAATGTTCGACACATTAAATTTTCCGATCACCAAGTTCAGCCCAGGGCAGGTAATTACAGAGATCACAGATAATTTTCTGTATGGGCTGGCAACTTCAAAGGGACAAAAATTGATTCAGAAATATAAGCAACAAAGACTAAAAAAGTAAACCTATGAGTAAAAGAAAGATTCAAAGCATGGTTTTACTGTTGGGGCTGGCAATTAGTACAATTACCTACGCTCAGAATTCTGCAAGACATGAATTTTCCATTCAGCAATCTGTGGAATATGCCTATAAAAACAATGTGCAGGTTAAAAATGCCTTGTTGAATATTCAGGTACAACAGCAAACCAACCGAGACATTACCTCGGCTGCATTACCTACTGTTAGTGGTAATTTATCTGGTAATGATTATTTGCAACTTCCGGTTTCCTTATTACCCGGCGAGTTTTTTGGTAGTGCGCCCGGCACTTTTATACCGGTTCGTTTTGGTGTAAAATACAATGCTTATGCTACCATACAACTCCAGCAGTTATTGTTTGATGGTCAGGTATTTATTGGCTTACAGGCACGTAAAACTTCGATCGACTTTCAAACCAAAAATAAAGAAGTAACGGAAGAGATGATCAAAACAAACATCCACAAAATCTATTACCAGTTGGTGGTAAGTAAAACACAGATCGATTTACTGGATGCAAACATCAACCGCCTCAGTAAACTGGAACATGATACCAAAGAGCTGTATAAAAACGGCTTTGCAGAGAAACTTGATCTGGATAAAATTTCCGTTCAGGTGGCAAATCTTCAGACAGAAAAACTGAAAGCATTAAACAGCATTGACCTGGGTTATATGGGCTTAAAGACTTTACTAGGCATGCCTGTTACTGATACTTTGATATTAACAGATAAGTTGAGTGAGGATCAGATCAGTCAAGATTTTACCCTGGACACTGCCTACAACTATGCAGACAGAAAAGATTTTCAGTACCTCAGTCTGGGAAAGAAATTAAATGAGTTTAACATCAAACGTTATCAGTTAAGCTACCTGCCTACTGTATCACTTTCAGGTTCTTATACCAAGAATGCGCAACGTAATAAGTTCGACTTCTTTGGTAAAGGCGACTGGTTCACCACCTCATTTATCGGATTAAACATTGCAGTTCCCATATTTGATGGTTTTGCAAAAGATGCACGCATCAAAAAAGCGCGCTTTGAGTTAAAGCAAACTGAAAATCAGTTAGACAATCTTAAACTCTCCATTGATAATGAGGTTGCCCAGTCGAGGGCAAATTTCAAAACAGCCATTGCTACCATGAATTTCCAAAAGAAAAATATGCAGTTGGCTGAAAATGTTTATAACCAGACCAAAAAGAAATATGAGGTAGGTACCGGTTCCAATACAGAGATCACTGCAGCACAAACAGATCTGGTAACCGCACAAACCAATTATATCAGTGCCCTGTACAGCGCTATTATTGCCAGGGTTGATTATTTAAAAGCTATCGGAAAATTATAATGACCAATAAACCTAAGTATATGCAAAAAATATTCTCTATCGTAGTGCTGACCTCAGCAGTTTTTCTCGCCTCCTGTGGTGGAAGCGAGGGTACTGGTGCAGCCGCAGAACAAAAAGCAAAGCTCACAGAACTTAAAAAACAAAAAGAAGGTATAGAAGCGGAGATTAAAAAACTGGAAGCTGCTATCGCCAAACTTGATCCGGCTTTTGCTAAGCCTGAAAATGCCAAACTTGTGGCTTTTACAGCAATAGCACCTGAAACCTTTACTCATTATATTGATTTACAGGGTAAGATTGAATCAGAAAACATTTCCTATGTTACCCCACGTGGTGGTGGCGGACAAGTAAAAGCTGTCTACATTAAAAGAGGTGATGTTGTAAAGAAAGGTCAGCTGGTACTGAAATTAGATGATGCCTTACAGCGCCAGAGTGTTCTCGCTGCAGAAAAAGGACTTGAAACATTAAAAACTCAGCTTTCATTTGCGAAAACATTATACCAGAAACAAAAAAATCTCTGGGATCAGAATATTGGTACCGAGGTACAGCTGATTACCGCAAAAAATAATGTAGAAACTTTAGAGAGTCAGTTAAAAAGTGCTGAGGAACAAGTGAAAATTTCCAGAGAGCAACTGCTATTTACTTCAGTATACAGCGATGTGGATGGTGTAGCGGAAGATGTAAATATTCGTATTGGCGAATTATTTGCAGGTGCCGGCCAGATTAAGATCGTAAATACCAGTAACCTGAAAGTTACCACAGAAGTTCCAGAGAACTATCTTGACAGAGTTGGTAAGGGTTCTAAACTGAAAATTACTTTGCCAGATATTAATAAATCTGTTGAAACTGCCGTATCCGTTTCAGGTAAAATTATCAATCCAATCAGTCGTAGTTTTTTCATTGAAGCTAAACTTCCTAACGACAAAGACTTCAGACCCAACCAGATTGCAATGGTACAAATTCAGGACTATACGCTGACCAATGCCATTATTGTACCCATCAATACTTTACAGAACGATGAAAAGGGAAAATACGTGATGGTAGCTTCTAAAGAAGGCGGTAAACTGGTAGCAAGAAAGAAAATGGTAACTGCGGGTGAGTTCTATGGTGATAAACTGGAAATTAAAACCGGGTTACAGGCAGGCGACCTCGTAATCGTAGAAGGTTACCAGAGTTTGTATGATGGCCAAACCATTACAACCAGCAGTAAGTAAGCATAAAGCATCAGAGGTCAAATGACTCTGAATGCAAGATTCAAGATCAATTAAACTAATTGTATGAGTGCTTTAGAAAATATAAAAGGTAAGTTCAAGGAATTCGGACCTACTACCTGGAGTATCAAAAACAAAACATCCATCTACCTGATGATGTTGTTTGTGAGTCTCGCCGGTATATTCCAGTTCGTTACTTTACCCAAAGAACAGTTCCCGGATATTGTCATCCCTACTATTTATGTACAAACCGTATACGTAGGTAACTCTCCGAAGGATATTGAAAACCTGGTAACAAGACCCATTGAAAAACAGATTAAGGGTATTACCGGTGCCAAGATTAAAAAATTCACCAGTACTTCTCAGCAGGATTTCTCTGCGATTATGGTGGAATTTGATACAGATGTAAAAACAGATATTGCATTACAAAAAGTAAAAGATGCGGTAGACAAGGCTAAACAGGATTTGCCTAACGACCTTACGCAGGAACCAACGGTTCTGGAAGTAAGCTTTAGCGAACAGCCGATCATGTATGTAAACCTGAGTGGCGACTACGATCTCCCGCGATTGAAAAAATATGCTGATGACCTGAAAGATAAACTGGAAGACTTACCACAGATCAACCGTGTTGATGTTGTAGGTGCGCCTGAAAGAGAATTTCAGATTAATATCGATAATTACCGCATGCAAAGCGCTGGTGTAACATTTGATGATATCAGTGCAGCTGTTCAGCGTGAAAACGTAGATATCTCAGGAGGCTTGCTGGAAGTGGGTACTATGAGACGTAACCTGCAGCTAAAAGGTCAGCTCAAAACAGCATTTGATATCCAGCAGATCATCGTAAGAAACAGCAATGGCGCCCCTATCTATCTGAAAGATATTGCGCATGTGATTGATACCATTAAAGAAAAAGACAGTTATGCCCGTCTGGATGGTAAAAATGTAGTTACCCTGAACATCATTAAAAGAAGCGGAGAAAACCTGATTGAAACCAGCGATGGTGTAAAGAAAATTGTAGAAGAAGGTAAGAGTGTAATCTATCCTACGGATATGAAAGTGGTCATAACGGGCGATCAGAGTATTCAGACAAGAACCTCTTTTAACGACCTTGTTAACTCTATTGTTATTGGCTTCGTGTTGGTATTGATTGTACTGATGTTCTTCATGGGTGTAGTGAATGCTTTCTTTGTGGCACTATCAGTACCATTGAGTATGTTCGTTGCTTTTGTATTCTTACCGGGTGCAGACCTGATTGTAGGAACACACGTAACACTCAACTTCATCGTTCTTTTCGCCCTTTTATTCGGATTGGGTATTATAGTAGATGATGCTATTGTGGTAATTGAAAATACCCACAGGATATTTATTGAAGGGAAAGGAAAACTTAGCACAGCATTCTCTGCAAGGATTGCTGCCGGTGAGGTATTTATTCCGGTATTGGCAGGTACGCTTACCACGCTGGCACCATTCTTCCCACTGCTGTTCTGGCCAGGTATCATTGGTAAATTCATGGTGTACCTCCCTACAATGCTCATATTCACATTGGCAGCATCGTTGGTGGTAGCTTTTATCATGAACCCGATTTTTGCCGTAGACTTTATGAATCATCCTGAGGGTGAAGAGAAAGAAGCGAAGAGTGCTATCTTTAAAAAGAAAGGTTTCTGGATAGCGATTGTACTCGGTATCCTGCTTGATGTAATGGGCGCTACTTTCTGGGGCAACCTTCTCCTGTTCTTTATGATACTGGTGGTATTTAACCGCTACGTTTTAGATGATGCCATTCATAATTTCCAGAATAAGGCTTTACCCTGGATCATGAGTCATTATGAAAGTCTTTTACGCTGGGCATTGAATGGCTGGAGACCTGTACATTTATTGTTGGGTACCATTGCTTTATTCTTTATATCGTTATTCATATTTGTAGGATCGGTTGGAAGCGGACGTATTCCGGTTACTTTCTTTCCGAAAGGAGATCCTAACCAGATTTTTGTGTACCTCAAATTACCCGTTGGTACAGATGTGAAGTTTACAGACTCTATAACCAGAATACTGGAAGGTCGTGTAAACAAAGTATTGGGTACTGAAAATGGTAAAAAGAATCCAATCGTTGAAAGTATCATCAGTAACGTAGCTGTGGGTGCTAGTGACCCTACATCGGGCGACAGAAGTACAAGAAGCGAATTAGGAAGGATACAGGTATCTTTTGTAGAATTTGAAAAAAGACACGGCGTTTCCACCAGACCTTATCTGGATCAGATACGTGCTTACATGAAAGGTATCCCCGGTGCAGAGATCAGTGTTGACCAGGAAAATGGTGGGCCTCCCACAGATCCTCCTATCAATATTGAAATTGCCAGTGAAGATTTTGACGCCATGATTAAAGGTGCTACCTCACTCAAAAATTACCTTGATTCCATTCAGGTTCCGGGTGTAGAAGAGTTGAAAATGGATGTTGACCTGAAAAATCCGGAAATCACATTGGTGGTAGACAGACAAAGAGCGCTTATTGAAGGTGTATCTACTGCACAGATCGGTATGGAAATACGCACTGCTTTATTTGGTCGTGAAGTATCGAAAGTGAAAGAAGGAAAAGAAGAATATAAAATTCAGTTGCGTAACCTCGAATTACAACGTAAGAGTTTAACAGATCTGTTGAATATGCGTATCTCTTTCCGTGATATGGCTGCCGGTGGTGCCGTAAAACATATACCGATCAGTGCATTGGTAAAAGTTGAACCAACCAGCACATTGGGTAGTGTAAAAAGAAAAAATCAGAAACGATTGATTACACTACGCTCCAATGTTTTAACTACAGAAGGTTATAATGCGACAGCTGTAAACGCTGAACTCACCAAGCATATTGCTGACTTCAAAGGTTTACCTGATGGCGTAACGATTAAACAAACAGGTGAAGGTGAGCAACAGGCAGAAACTGGCGCATTCCTTTTCAAAGCATTGTTGATTGCATTAGGTTTGATTTTACTGATCCTGGTACTACAGTTTAACAGTGTAAGTAAACCGGTTATTATTTTAACGGAAATCATCTTTAGTGTGATTGGTGTATTCCTTGGATTCAGTATTACAGGTATGGAAGTATCGGTGCTAATGACCGGGCTCGGGATTGTAGGTCTGGCTGGTATTGTGGTGAAGAATGGTATCCTTGTAATTGAATTTGCGGATGAACTGAGAGCAAGAGGCATGAAAACAAAAGAAGCCGTGATAGAAGCAGGTAAAACACGTATCATACCGGTACTGCTAACCGCTCTTGCTGCGATACTGGCTTTCATTCCAATTGCAGTTGGTTTCAATATCAACTTTATTACCCTGTTCTCTGAATTGAATCCAAGAATATTCTTTGGTGGTGATAACGTAGTATTCTGGAAGCCATTAAGCTGGACCATTATTTTTGGTCTTGCCTTCGCCTTCTTTATGACACTGATTATTGTACCGGCGATGTACCTGATTGCTGAGCGTTTACGCAGACCTATGCGTAGAATGTTTGGCGGTAAGTGGATCAGTTTTATGGGTATTCCACCGTTAACGATCATCTTCCTCTTATTGATGGTAGCTACTTTGATCAGAAACAGGATAGCAAGGAAAAAACGTGAGAAACGTTTGAAGAATGTATCAACCGTGAACCAGGCGTTTACAGGCAGCTGGTTCTAAACATAGTTTACAGTTGGTTTTTGGTAATAATCCACGCCGCCCCTGTTCTCAGGGGCGGCTTTTTTTACCGGAAATACTAAGCACTTTTCAAATACATCTGTGTACCCCTGTGTATTCTGTGGTAATACAACGAATATGAACAAGTACAACCAAATAGATTATCCTTCGCAATCATTGAGCGATCAGTTAATTGGCATTGGCATGGAGATTCACAGACTTCTTGGCAAAGGTTTTTTAGAAATTGTTTATAAAGACGCTTTTGAATACGAATTGAGAAATCAGGGTATCACATATGAAAGAGAAAAAGAATATTCAGTTACCTATAAAAACATCATTTTACCACATAAATTTTTTGCCGATTTTGTTATTGATAACTGTATTATTTTAGAAATCAAATCAAAATCCGGGAAAATTGAGCAGCATCTGGCACAAGTATTAAATTATCTTGCAGTGCCGAAGTTGAAAGTAGGGTTGTTGTGAAACTTCCATGAAAAATCATTGCAATACAAACGAATCATATTATAATCTGTGAATCTGTGGCTGATTTTTCGCCACAGATTCACAGATTACTGTAATAATTATTTCAAATTAACTACTTATATTAAAAAAGAACTCATGAAACAAAACCATGAAATAGATTATAAGATTTACGGGGAGGAAATGCAATATGTTGAGATTGAGCTTGATCCGAATGAAACCGCGATTGCAGAACCGGGCGCTTTTATGATGATGGAAGACGGTATCCAGATGGAAACCCTCTTTGGTGATGGGAGTAAACAGCAAGGTGGCCTATTAGGCAAACTACTCAATGCAGGTAAGCGTGTTCTGGTGGGTGAAAACCTGTTTATGACCGCTTTCACCAATATTACTGGCGGCCTCAAAACGGTAAGCTTTGCTTCACCTTACCCAGGTAAAATTATACCCATCGATCTTTCCCGTTTTCAAAACAAAGTCATTTGCCAGAAAGATGCTTTTCTCTGTGCGGCTAAAGGCGTTAGTGTGGGTCTTGAATTTCAACGTAAACTGGGTACCGGTTTGTTTGGTGGTGAAGGTTTTATCATGGAAAAACTGGAAGGAGATGGCATGTGTTTTCTTCATGCCTGTGGTCATGTTGTACAAAAACAACTACAACCCGGCGAATTGCTGAAAGTAGATACCGGCTGTATTGTGGGCTTCACTTCAGGCATTGATTACGATATTCAGTTTGTTGGTGGCATAAAGAATACCATTTTTGGCGGTGAGGGTTTATTCTTTGCTACCCTACGCGGACCTGGCATTGTTTGGATACAAACTTTACCCATCAGCCGTTTGGCTGGCCGTATACTTGCTTATGGCACTTATAACAGAAAAGAAGAAGGCAGTATCCTGGGAGGGATCGGCAATATATTAGACGGGGATGGATGGAGATAAAATGAGCTTATGGCGTATAGTTTATAGTATTTAAAGCTATATGCTATGAACTATAAGCTACACGCCATATACTCATCCGATTAATCATAATTATGATCAATAGTACAGTTTCTTTAAAGGATTTTTTTGATAAGAAAGTCATACAATACAATCAACCTTCCTTTATTAAAGACGATCCGATAATTGTTCCACATTTTTTTTCAAAAAAACAGGACATTGAAATTGCCGGTTTTTTTGCTTCCATTTTTGCCTGGGGCAACCGTACAACTATTATTAAGAAGTCTTTTGAGTTAATGCAACTGATGGGCAATGCTCCTTATGATTTCTGTCTTCAACATACAACCAATGATCTCAAATCATTGCTCCATTTCAAGCATAGAACATTTAATGCAACTGATCTTTTATACTTTATTGCCTTTCTCAAATTACATTATAGCAGCTACCATTCTTTAGAAGAAGCTTTTATGCCTACCTCAGCAACTGATATGGAAAGCCGACTCACTTATTTTCATAATTATTTTTTCTCATTACCCGAAACCCCTTCCCGTACTAGAAAACATATTGCCACCCCTTATAAAGGTTCATCCTGTAAAAGGTTGAATATGTTTTTACGATGGATGGTAAGGAAAGATAAAGCAGGTGTTGATTTCGGCATCTGGAAAAAAATCAAACCAGCCGATTTAATTTGCCCGATTGATTTACATGTAGCAAGGGTTGCCAAACGTTTTCAATTATTGGATCGGAAACAAATGGATTGGCTGGCCGCTATTGAATTAACAAATTATCTGCGCGAACTGGATCCTGCTGATCCTGTGAAATATGATTTTGCTTTATTCGGATTGGGCGTCATCGAAAAATACTGATTGCATACCCCTGGTCCGGAGCAGGGGTATAAAAATCAGAAGAAGAACAGACTTTGTCTACCTCCTACCTTACCTCCGGCTCCTTTGCCTGCAGCACCAAAACTTCTGATATTATAGGTGAAGGTGAGCATGAAATAGCGCTGAAGAATATTTACCTGCCTGTCTGTTATATAGTTTTCAGCTGAAAAACGGAATACCGATCTGTTCTGATTCAATAAATCAGATACTGAGAACTTCAGCTGTGCTTTATCATCTTTCATAAACAGATAAGTAAGTCCGGCATTCAGTAAAGCCACTGTTTTTTGAACACCAGGTGCAGTCTGAGAATTATAACGGTGATCGAGTGTCATTTCCCAGACAAATTTCTTAGGTACTCTGATTACAAGATCAGTATTAATATTCTGACGCTCTACTTTCAGGTCACGAAAATTCGAGCTCTCATAATAGGCATTGTTCACCCCTCGGTTATAGGAAATATTCCATTCAATTTTATCATTCCAGTTGATGCCACCCCGTACAAAGGGACCAAAATCGATATTCTTCACATAACTCTTTTTTGAGTTGATGATCAGGAAGTTGCGGGTATAGTTAAGATTATATCCAGTTCCTACCTGAAAGCTGAATGTTTGATTGACTTTGTATTGTTTATTGAAATAAAAGTTGGTATAGAAATTATGTATGCCATCTGCATTTACCGGCATGGTCGTCTGTACGCCATTCGCTGCAATTTCTCTGCTTCTCACCACACCATTGTTGCTGATATTTCCTCCCAGATAGGCACTGATAAATAGCTGCTTTTGGGTAACATTCTTGAAGAAATTCAGGTTAAATCCATGAGACAGCGCAGGTTGCAGATCAGGATTGCCTTTATTAATGTATAATGGATTGGTATTATCAGCCACCGGTTGTATATCACTGATACCCGGAGGGTTCACATTGGCATTATAACTCAGGTTGAATTCTTTCCAGCTGATATTGGCACCTGGGATGATATAATTAAAATGTTGATCAAGTTTTTGGCCAATGGATACATAACGGTTGTTCAGGTCGAGCCATAAAAAATTGACGGTAGCCGTTACACTAAGTTTCTTATATCGGTAATTTAAGCCACTGGAAATATTGTTTCTCCAGCTCGTTCTTTCCAGGTGATTTGTAAGTATAGTATTTAACTGATCATATTTACCACTTCCCGCATCCTTATTATAGGTAGCCAGCGCGTCCTTATTTTCAAAAAAGGTCATGGCATAACCTAAGCGCCAGGTAAGATCTTTGCTAAGTGGTTCTGCATAGTTAATATTGGTACTGGTTGAAAAATTAGCCCGTTCCTGATCACGCAACTGATCAATGGTATTGCTACCTGTAGGGAAGAAGGTATTCAATACATTGTTAAACTGATCCGTATTGGTTGTATTGAGACTGATATTATTGAAAAGATTTAAGTTTCTCCCTTTTTTCTTAAAGTTTTTAAAATAACTCAGTGTATGGCCATAACCCAGGTCTTTCCCTTTTACAGCCTGTAGGTTATTACTTGCATTTAATGGTCCATCAACACTGCTGTTAGTGGTAATATTCGTTAAGCGATCGCTATTGGTATTCGTTACCGTTAAGGTTGGTCTGAACTCCATACGTGAAGTAGTATCGATTTTCCAGCGAAGTCCAAAACCCAAACGATGGCTTTTTGCATATTGTACTTCCGATCTGTTGGAGCGACTGGTTAAAATGGTATCACCCAGAAACTGTTGTCGGTTTTCCAATTCAGTAATATCGTTTCTGGTTCTGCCATAGAAATACTGCGTATTGAGGGTAAGTCCTTTTTTAAATTCGTTATTCAGGTTAAAACCGATACCTGCAGATTGTTGTATACCCTGTCCGGTACCACCGAATGATATACCATTTACGTTCAATCCACCATTGCCATTGATTGAGATGGAATTAATACCGCTTCTATCGAAACCACCCAATGAGCGTATATCATTAAAGCCAAAACCCGCTTTATTCAGGTTATTACTGAAGCCCAATACACTTACCTGTAGTGTATCGCGGAACATATTTACAATACCACCAGCTTCATAACGGTTTGCATCTGCTTTACCGGCATAGGCTTTACCAAACAAGCCTTGTTTGATCGCTTTCTTCAATTTTAAATTGATCACCTGTCCAACATCGGCTTTTGCTTTATCCGGATTCAGGTCAAGCTCATCTTTATCGTCCGACACCTGCACTTTATCGATGAGGTTAGCGGGTAAATTTCTGGTGGCCATTTTGGGGTCACCACCAAAAAAGTCTTTACCATCTACCATGATCCGGTTTACTTTTTTGCCATTCACAGTAATATTACCATCTGCATCGAGTTGTACTCCCGGTAATTTTTTCAACAAATCTTCTACTAATGCGGAGGGAAGTGTTTTAAAAGAAGCGGCATTAAATTCAATGGTATCTTTCTTTACAACCACAGGTGGCCTTTCTGCATATACCAATACTTCTTCGAGTGTATTGGCATGATTGGGTGTCATGATAATTGTGCCTGCATCGAAGAGTGGAGTATCTTTCGTAAGTTTAAACTCTTTCCTTGTAACTGCATATCCTGAATAAGATACTATCATCCGAAGATCAATATCCAGCGGGAGACCACTTACTTTGAATTCGCCTGATTCTATACTTAATCTATACGTAACCAGCACCGTATCTGCCGCTTTAAAAACAGAAACCGTGGCCAGGTTCATGGGTTGTTTAGTGGCTGAATCGATAAGTTTACCGCTTAGTGTGCCTGAATTATTTACCTGTGCTGAAACAAGACCAGTGAAAAACATGCTTAGTATAAGCATGAAAATTTTGTTACGCATGATGATGCATTTCTCTTTACAATTAATAATGGGAAACCTATTTTAAATGCAGAGGTATAAACCGTTGGGTAAACCAATCCATTCAAAACCGGCTGTTTCCGGGCTTATTTTTTTTCCGGTGCAGGAAGGCTGCTTACATAAGCTAATGATACCGATCAATGCAGCAGTTGTTAGCAACAACAACAGCATGAGAGGTTTCGATTTTCTGATGTTAAGCATAAGATTACTTTTCCCCCTCTCGCTTTTGCCTCAGATTTACTTCCAATGCAAGAAGAGAGAAAGCGGTTATTTACTAAACTCCATTTAAAGAGTTCTGTTACACTAAAAGGTTGGAAAACGAGATAAATTTTTTAATCTGTTTCTTCCAGTTCAAAAATTTCTTCTACGGGTACGCCGAAAAGACGGGCCATTTTAAGTGCCAATACGGTTGAGGGCACATATTTACCCGATTCCATGGTATTTATGGTTTGGCGGCTTACAGCTATTTTTTTGGCCAGATCATCCTGTGTAAGATTGTGGATGGCCCTTTGCACTTTGATCTTATTCTTCATATACTGGCTTTATTATACTGATACAATATATACCGGAACCGTAAAATAAATATAACCAGGGCGGTAAACATATTATAGGTTAGCACCTGAAAAAAGGCACTGCCATATACACTTAAAATACTGATTATCAATACTAAGTAATTTGCATACACAGCCCATTGTAAGGCTTCGAGACGAAAAAACTGAATGGCTTCATCCTCAATTTTTTCTTTGGAAAAAGCTATGAAAATAAGACTCACTATGAGTCCGATAGCAGCCAGTTCATCCGTAAAATTATGACTGGAGAAAAATTCCAGACTACTACTTTTAATCAGTTTAAACTGTAGCCATGGGGCATTGTATTCAAAAAATAAATTTGCAATACCAAGGGTTAGAAAGGGTATCAATAAAATCCAGCCGATACGCTGAAAGTTATGAGGGAATAATTTTATCTGTTTCATGGTAATCTTGTTTTGATACTGCAAACGTAAAGTGTAATGTTCATTTTGTCAAATTTATTTTACATTTTGTAATAAAATTTTAACAATTTGTCAGTTTAATAGCCTGCTAACCAATTTCCCGACCCAGAAACATCAAAGCGTAGTTTTTTGAAGAGATGGGTACCTTTAAGTATGATTGAAGAAAATGAACTGGCAGTTATTGAGCATTATTCCACAGAGGAACTGGTTCGCTATATACAGCGGTTGGTTGCTGAAGACTTTCCAAAACTGGTACAATTGCTTTATCGCTTAGACATCAGTGAAGCCAAACTCAAAGAAACCCTCGCTCTTCAAAAAGATACAGACGCTGGTATATTGATTGCACAAATGATTATTAACAGACTGGCCCAGAAAAAAAAGTCAAGAGAAGAATTTGCCAGAAAAAACTGGGATGGGTCTGAAGAGGAAAGATGGTAATATTATAGCTAAATAGAATAAGAAAATTATGGATTTGTTTGCTCCCGATCTTAGTTTAATCGCTTGGTCTCTTTTGTGGACAATACACCTGATTCTTTGTGTCATAGCTATCAGTAAGCTTGCTACTGACACATCGATAAGATTTCTGCTTAAGCTGGTATTCTTAATTGGCATTATACTTATTCCGTTTATAGGATCATTAACATTCCTTAGATATCAACGTAAAACCATTCTTAAAAAAGCAGAGGGCGGGGTTGTTACAAACGATCAATAGTACAAAAGTCGTACCCCTTTGCTTTCAGCTCTTTAATCATGGAAGGAAGATGTGCATAGAGTTTATCTTTTCTTCTAGGGTCTGTACCAGCATGTATCAAAAGTATAGCGCCATTTAAAGTATGTTTTACTTCAAAAGATCTGAGAAGGTCTATTAGTGCTTCACTTGATTTATAAGAAGCACCCATTTCGGGCCAGGTATAATCTGCATTGGTACGTGTACCGGGTGTAAAACTGAATAGTTTAACCCGCATTTCAGCAAACCATTTTCCCACTCGTTTATTCCACCATTCATAGGGTGGTATAAAATATTCCTGTCGGTTGTTATTCCATAAACCAAGTGCGTTCATAGCTTCTACATTATTATAGTAATCATTTTCCAATGAGTCTCTTGTTACCAGCATACTATCTCTGTTCTTCCAGTCATTGTATAAAATATGCTGATCGGAATGCGGACCGAGATAATGTTTTTGTCTATATAGTTCTTTGATAAAAGGTTGATATGCTCTTTTACGATACAACCTGCCCGTAAAAAAGAAAGATGCTTTTACGTGTTCATCAACCAAGGTTTTTTGAATAAGCGGTAAGCCTTCCGCATATTCATCTGCCGTAAATACAAAAGCTATTTTCTTTCGGGTTGAATCACCCCTTAACAATGCCCTCGATTCAGTAATTGTATGGAGATCCGCTTTATAATAATCATCGGTGTGCCAACCTGGTATCGGATTAACTTCAGCTTCTTTAGCCGCCAGTAAATAAATCAAGGAAGCCGTTCCATCCATTGTTGGTTCATTCGTACTATAATCACCATAATCATCATGGTATACTGCAAGATCACTTTGAAAGGCTGCATATTCATCAGGCTCATTCAATTGAATACCGATGAGGTTTTTATAAATTGCTGTATATACAGGCCCATCAACAAGCCCGCCATCAATCGGGTACTGTTTTAAATGTGTAAAAGCTGAGTGTGGGTCAACAGGAGTATCACCCCATGATGGTAATCCATACACCATACTTGTTCCCCATGGATTACAGCCAAATAACCAGTCGATATTGGCCTGCTCCAGTTCGGTATAACTATCATCACCTGTCATTTTCCGATAAGCCAAACATTGAATCGCAAAAGAAGTGGTTAAATTATTACTGCACCAGATAAAGGGTATCCCACGATAAAAAGCATTTTGCTTCGCTTTGTTCCATACTGCTTTAATCCCTGTCTCGTAAAAATCATGAATGGTATCTCTTTGCGGTTTAGGTAAGTCATTTGCCAATACTGCATGCCCCAGGTTAATAAAAGGATACCATTCATAATGATGTGCCGTATCTTTTCCCAGCCAGGGTGTAACCGGTTCCTGTCTGGCATAAGTATAGGCATCCAGCAGCATTGCTTTTTGCTTTTCGGGATTAGCTTGGTAAATACTTGCAGCAGCGAGTTCCATATCATCGACCCAATTACCCTCTGCATAGATATAGGGTGATTTTACCGATGCAGTTTGTGCTACTCCCGGCATTTTCTTTCCATATGCATAAGCTGCCAGCGATTTCTGATATAAGTTTTTAGACAGGCCGGCATCGGTTTTCTCATATACTTTCGATGCCAATGCAAAAGTGCTTGCAAATTTACCGGCCGTTGATGCCACACCTGTTGTGGCATTCATGAATTTACCCCTCACCTGTGGTTTACCTGAAACAAAATATACCGGGCGCTCTATACCACGACCATAATAATTGGTATCTTCTTTGGGTATCCGCATTTTCATATGATCCCTATCATCACCCAACTGATTAAACATGATATTATCTGATGGGTTCATTTTCAGCAACCAGTCCAGTCCCCACTTTGCCTCATCTAAAATATCGGGTACATTATTTTTCCCATCCAGTCCATTGGCTGTTTTCGTATCAGTAAACACATGACCATACTGCTGATAAGCTGCCAGCAGATGCCATGTAGCATTGGCTGATGTGGTGGTATACTGGAGGTAATCACTGGCATCATGCCACCCACCACTTACATTCACATAACTGCTGTCGGGCATCGGACCGTATAAAGTATATCCATCGCGTGTATGGCAACTGTCTTTCAGAAAGGGATTAAAACCACTTCTTTGCTGACGCATGTAACGCAAACAAAAATCAGCGCTGCCTTTGTAAACATCTTCATCAATCTTAAACGCAGGCGATACGGTATTACCTGCTTTCAGAAAATAACGTCCGGGCTTTATAAAGGAAGTAAAACGGATACGCGAAGTTTGGTTAAAGGGGCCATAAGAACCAAATGGCTGTAACCCAGTAATTCTATAAACGGTTTGTTGTGTAGCAGCATCAACCAGATCCACAAAAGCAGGCAGTTTGTTTTCTTTACTGCACCATACGGCTACCTTAGTTCCCTCAGGTGTATACCCCAGTTGATTGATGCGAATCCAGTTTTGCTCTCCTGTTTCTTTTTTAAATGAGAAACATATAATCAGCAATAAGATACCTGTTAGTAAGAATATTCTTTTCATATGGTTATTTTGGGCGCTTAAAGATACCTTTTACCTTGCTTTCTACCTGTTGAAACGATAGAGATTATTATGCGCTTACCATCAAAGAATTTGTATTCGGAGAGAGAATAGATGAAGAAAAGCTTGCGGAGAGATTTTTAAGCTATTTTCGCCCCTCAAACGATTGAACTATGAAACTGGTTTCTTACTTAACGGATGGCCGTGATCAACTTGCTTTTCTGGTAGATGGATATTTATATGACTGTGATCTGGTACACCCTGAACTACCGAATAGTATGAATATGTTTTTGCATTATTGGGATGATATGTTTCCCATTGCGCAAAAAGTAGATGCTGCCATCAAAGATGGAAGAATCAGTAAAGAAAAAGGAATCGCAATTGATGATCAACAATTGCTGTCACCGGTACCCTTCCCTACTTCCTGCCGGGATGGTTATGCCTTTCGCCAGCATGTGGCCGCAGCAAGACGCAATCGTAAGGTTGAGATGATTCCTGAATTTGATCAGTACCCCATCTTTTATTTTACCAATCATCATAGTATACAGGGGCCCGGCGATATTCATTGCATGCCTGATCATTTTGAGAAACTTGATTTTGAACTGGAAGCTGCCATTGTTATTTGTAAGAGCGGAAGAAATATTCCTGCAGAAGAGGCAGATCAATACATTGGTGGCCTCATGATTATGAATGACATGAGTGCACGCAGACTACAGATGGAAGAAATGTTACTGAACCTTGGACCCGCTAAGGGAAAAGATTTTTCAACGGTAATTGGTCCATGCCTAGTTACACTCGATGAACTCGAATCGTTTGAAATACCTGCCAAACCGGGACATACCGGTAAAAACTGGAACCTGGGCATGAAATGCTGGGTGAATGGCATTCAGGTGAGTGAAGGGAATGTAGGAGATATGGACTGGACCTTTGCAGAAATCATTGAGCGTTGCGCCTATGGTGTTCAGTTACATCCGGGTGATGTAATTGGTAGTGGCACTGTTGGTACAGGCTGCTTCCTTGAGTTAAATGGAACGGGCAAGCTGCATGATCCGAATTATCAGGAACAATGGTTACAGCCCGGAGATGTGGTTAAGATGGAAATTGAGGGTATTGGTGTATTGGAAAATACCATTGTAAAAGAAGATACCGACTTCTCTATTTTAGCTAAAAAGAAGCTATAAAATCAGGTATTTATACGCTATCATTTGGTGGATAGGATTTGATATTTTAGCCGTGCAACCCTGTGCTTTCTTTGCTTTCATTTTATGAAGACTAATCACCACAGAGAAAGGAGAACGCAGAGGTTTCGCAGGGTCTATGAATAAATACGAACTAAACAGGGTCGGTGGTATTATTTTGAGTGCTGCGATTACTGTACACAAAGAATTAGGACCAGGTATATTGGAATCAGCATATGTAATTTCTCTGGAAAGGGAACTATTATTAAAAAATCTACACACCAGAACCCAGGTACCTGTAGAACTCAC
The DNA here is from genome assembly GCF_004361915.1 of Sediminibacterium goheungense. GTDB lineage: Bacteria > Bacteroidota > Bacteroidia > Chitinophagales > Chitinophagaceae > Sediminibacterium > Sediminibacterium goheungense. The sequence continues at coordinate 1,323,670 of NZ_SNWP01000010.1, forward strand.
CTATAAAGGTGCGCAATTAGGCAAAGTGTAGGTAATTGACATACTAGTTGAGAATGAAATCATTATTGAAGTAAAATCCGTTGAAACCCTCAACCCTATTTTTATCGCTCAGCTTATCACATACTTAAAATTATCAGGAAAAAACCTAGGCTACCTTATCAACTTCAATTCGCTTTTGTTAAAAGATGGCTTCAAACGGATAGTACACCAATTCTAACCCTGCGTAACCTCTGCGCTCTCCTTTCTCTGCGGTGAAAATCCTCTCTTTACAGACCATTTTTAACAAAATTCTCATGAAAATTCAGTATATTTACGTTAGACACACACTTAAAAATTGTTCATATGAAAAAAGTAATTGTACTCGCTATGGCTGCTTTCCTGGTTTCAGGTACTGTATTTGCCGGTGGTGACCATAAGCACGATGGTAAAAAATGTGCCAAAGCAAAAGAATGCAGTAAAGATGCTAAAGAATGCTGCAGCAAAGACGCTAAAAAAGAAACCAAAGAAGTAAAAAAAGAAGCGAAAAAAACAACCGCTAAAGCTTAATTGGTCCTATCTGATATAAAAAAGGATACCATAACCGGTATCCTTTTTTATTTTGTTCCTTAAGATATCCTTACAATATATCTTCCAGTTGTTTCAGGTGATACACTGTATAGGTAGGTTTGATATGGGCTTCAATATTCAGGTGATTCACAAAAACAGTATCCATACCGGCATTAATACCTCCCTGTATATCTGCATCCAGGTTATCACCAATCATGATACTTTCTTTTTCACTGGCGCCTGTTTGTTGAAAAGCATAATCGAAAATTTCTTTATTGGGTTTGAGGCTGTTGCTTGCTTCCGAGGTAACCACCACTTCAAAATAAGCATGCAGACCAGAGTTTTGTAGTTTATTATGTTGTACTCTCTCAAATCCATTGGTTACCAGGTGCATCCGATACCCTTTCGTTTTGAGGTAGTCGAGAATTTCAAATGTATAAGGAAAGATGGCTTTTTTGGAAGGGAGCGTTTCCAGAAACTCCAAAGACATGGTTCTGGATAACTGCTCATCTGCCAGCTTATAGTCCAGTAAAGACAACCACATTCTCTTCCAGCGTAATTCATCTTGTTTAATAAATCCTTTTGTATACCTGTCCCATAATCTTTCGTTATGGTAACTGTAACGGGTAAAAAAATCATCAAAATCATCAATCCCCCTGTCTTTTAATGCATGACGCTGATAAAGATCCTGCAGGGTGGCTTTGGCATTGGTCTCAAAATCCCAGAGCGTATGATCAAGATCGAAGAAAATATGTTTATACTGCATATTCAAATGTAATAACAAGTTAGCTGACCTAAGCAGCTTATATAAAAAAGCAAGTCTGTCTTACTTACTATGATATATAAATACCGGTATTAAGATTTTTTGATAGATAATAAGAATGAGATCAGAATAAATGTTTTATTTCGTATCTGTAAACAACACCTACTATGAACGTAATTGTAACAGGCGCATCCAAAGGAATCGGGAAAGCGATAGCCACTCAGTTTGCCAGGGCAGGATATCAGTTACTAATTTGTAGCAGGGGCGAAAAATCTTTGTATGATACGGTCGATGAATTACAAACCCGTTTTCCGGAAGCTGTGATTGCCGGTAAACCTACCGATATGGCAGATAAAAACGAGGTATCAGCATTTGCTGATTGGTGTTTACAAAAAGGCACCCCGGATATCGTCATCAATAATGCCGGTCATTTTATTCCAGGTAGTGTTCATAATGAACCTGAAGGGTCACTGGAAGAAATGCTTCAGTCTAATTTATTCAGTGCATACCATCTCACACGAAAAGTTTTACCTGCCATGATGCAGGCTGGCCAGGGACATATTTTCAACATCTGCTCTATTGCTTCACTACACGCCTATGCCAATGGTGGTAGTTATAGCATCAGTAAATATGCGCTGGCTGGTTTTAGCCGGAACCTGCGCGAAGAAATGAAACCACATGGTATAAAAGTGACCGCGGTATATCCCGGTGCTGTTCTTACAGCCAGTTGGGACGGATTTGATATTGATCCTAAAAGAATCATGGAAGCAGATGATATTGCCAAAATGGTATATGCCGCCAGCCAGCTCTCACCTATGGCAGTTACAGAAGATATTATACTTCGCCCACAGTTGGGAGATCTGTGAGAACAAAGAAACTGAGAATATTCTGAGTATAATAAAGAATTGGGATCGGATATTGTATAATTCATAACGCTCCAGGCTGTTTCTTACTCACTACTCACTGCTCACCACTCTCATAGAGTAACAATTCCTTCATCTCCCGCTAACATTCTGTTCATACTACCAAAGCAATTTTGCTAAACTCCACAGTGTATGGACAGACGTACTTTAGATGTGGTGGTGGTGAGCGATCTTCATTTAGGCACTTATGGTTGTCATGCCAAAGAAATTGTTAATTACCTCAAAAGTATTCAGCCGCAAATACTGGTGCTGAACGGCGATATCATCGATATCTGGCAATTCAATAAGCGCTACTTTCCTGTTTCACATATGCAGGTAATTAAAGAGATCATGCATCTCTTAAGCAAGGGAACCCGTGTAATCTATATTACCGGCAACCATGATGAAGCATTACGACGTTATTCCGATATGCATATGGGTAATTTCCAGCTGACGGATAAAGTAGTAATGGAAATTAATGGCAAAATGACATGGATCTTTCATGGCGATGTATTTGATGCTACAACAAAAGGTAGTGCCAAATTGCTTGCAAAGCTGGGCGGACATGGCTACGATTTATTAATTCTCATCAACAGCCTGATCAATCGCTTTCTTAAACTCATGGGAAAAGAAAAAATGAGTTTTAGTAAGAAAGTTAAAAACAGTGTGAAAAAGGCTGTTTCCTGGATTGGAAATTTTGAGCAAACAGCTGCTGAGCTGGCTATTGAGAAAAAGTATGATTATGTGATTTGCGGACACATACATCAGCCACAAAAAAGAATCATCAGTACAAAAGATGGGGCCGTTACTTATCTCAATAGTGGCGACTGGATTGAAAACCTTACTGCCCTTGAATACCAGCATAATGAATGGACTATTTATCAATACGATGAAAAGCAGTTTGCCACCACTACTACACCCATCGTAACCATGGAAAAAAAATTACCCCAATTAAATGTGGTAACAGATGAAGTGGCCTTATTTATTCACTCTTTAGTCGTGCAATCATGAGTATGAAAATATTATACGCAGTTCAGGCCACCGGAAACGGGCATATCAGCCGCGCCATGGAGCTCATGCCTTTTTTAGAGCAATATGGTGAAGTTGATGTATTTCTGAGTGGCAGTAATAGCAACTTACATCCAAAGCTTCCGGTAAAATATCGGAGTAACGGATTGAGTTTATTCTATGGCAATACCGGAGGACTTGATTACTGGCGCATGTGGAAGGAGCTGAATTTGCAAAGAATATGGAAAGAAGCGAAATCGCTCCCTGTTGAAAAATATGATATTGTACTTAATGATTTCGATAGCATAACTGCAATGGCTTGCACGCTGAAGAAAGTGCCGTCTATTGGCTTTGGGCATCAGGCAAGTTTTCAAAGCAACCTTACACCCAGAGCCGGTAAAAAGGATTTTACAGGTGAAATGGTATTACAACGATACGCCAGAGCATCTGCCTATATTGGTTTACATTTTCAGCAGTATGATCATTTTATTTATTCACCAGTGATTAAGGAAGACATACTGAAAGCCTATCCAAAAAATAATGGACATATTACTGTCTATCTTTCACATTACAGTGATGAGGTTGTACTCAATGTTTTACACAAAGTAAAAGATATTCGTTTTGAAGTGTTTTCAAAAAAAGCAAAGCAGCTGGAAAAAAAAGAAAACGTTACACTGATTCCAATCAGCAACGAAGCTTTTACCCATAGCATGATACATGCAAATGGCATTATTACCGGCGCTGGTTTTGAAACACCCGCAGAAGCCTTGTATATGGGCAAACAATTACTTTGTTTACCTATCCGTGGGCAATACGAGCAGTTGTGCAATGCTGCGGCCCTGAAACAGTTTAATGTAACCGTGGTCGATAAAATAACAGACTCCTTTTCTTCAGAAGTTCAGAACTGGTTGCATAATAGTGCTGTTAAACCATTAACACTATCGCATAGTACTTACGAAATTGTTCAGAAAGCCGTTGAAGCGGGTCGGAGTTTACAGAAGAAAACAGAACAGGAAGTTTTTACGGATATTTTTACTCGCCAGAAAGAAATCAATCAACCTGCGTAACCTTTGTTTTATCATCGTTTATAAACAAAGTAATACCTGCCACGCTTTTTCTATCTTATTATCATTCAGTAGTTCTGCTGCATATTTATGCAGCTCTGCTTCCATCTCTGTTGGACTTACTGAATAATACTGAAAAATATTTTTTACCCTATCATCTTCAAAAGATGCATCAATATCCGGTATGGCATGTACGTTACCAAGCATCCCTAAATGATTACCGGTAAGTATAGTACTATTTCTTACACTATCAGGCAGTTGGTCTACACCGATACCGAGCTGTGTATTTGGCTTAGGCACTTTAAATAAGTTATCAGGGCTCACTTTACAATACCAGTCGCCACCTAATCTTGCCACCAGATGTAATTTTTGCTGATCGATCTTACCATCTTCACCGAGAATACTTTCATCCACATGCATACATAACACTTCAGCAATAACAAGCTGACCTGCACCACCATTTTCTCCCAGGCTTTTCACTTCATTTACTTTACACTCCAGTTTTATTTTGGCTTCTTTTACCATGGGTGGACGTACAATAGTAGCTACTTCACTTGTAAAACCAGCTTTTATAAACTCGTTTACACCTTTCGGAAATTCACAACTTGATAAGCTTACCTGTTGTACCATATCATAGTCAACAATATTAATAACACATTCCGGCACTTCCAGTACATTATCAAGTGTATGCTTGGTAGTATTATCCCTGCCTCTTCTGGAAGGTGAAAAAATAACGATGGGCGGGTTCGACGAAAACAGATTAAAGAAACTAAAAGGACTCAGATTTACATTACCCGCCTTATCAACAGTACTGGCAAAACATACAGGACGTGGTGCAATGGCATGTTGTAACCATTGCTGTTTTTCCATAACAGGTAAGGAGCTGATATCGATTGTTTTCATTTGAATTTTCGGGAAGGAAATGTTTATAGAATTATTCCCAGCTTGCCAATACGGTAACACCACCTTGCACAACCTGGTTCATACTTACCTCTACTTTAGTGCCTATGGGCAATAAAATATCAACCCGGCTCCCGAATTTGATAAAACCATATTCATCACATTGTTTTACCTCCTGACCAATCTCTGTATAATTGCAGATGCGTTTTGCCAGTGCTCCGGCTATTTGTTTATAAAGAATGGTGCCATAATTATTTTTTACAGCTACGCTCCATCTTTCATTTTCAGTAGAAGATTTAGGGTGCCAGGCTACCAGGTATTTACCTTTATGATACTGGTTATAAACTACCTCACCACTCATGGGATTCCTGTTTACATGTACGTTGGCCGGACTCATAAAAATACTCACCTGTATTCTTTTGTCTTTGAAATACTCCTCATCAACTATCTCTTCGATAACAACCACTTTTCCATCAGCCGGGCAAATCAGTTTCTTATCATCCAGTGTATGTACCCGGTTAGGGATTCGAAAAAAAGAAATCAGAAATAGCAGAACTCCCAATGTAACTATAAAAATGCTGATCGCCAGCCAGGGCATTGATGCGCTAAAGAAAGTAAAAGAAGCAACATTTAGTATACCAAAAATCAGGGCGCTGATGCCAATCGTCTGGTAACCTTCGCGATGAATGGTCATGAATTAGAAATTAGGCAACAAAGGTAAACGAATGGGACAGATTTTCACAGCTTTTTAGCGAATCAGGAACAAAGCCAGCCATACATAAGGTGTTGCCAGTAATAAAGAATCGAAACGATCTAAAAAACCACCATGTCCGGGCATAAAATTCCCACTGTCTTTTACACCTGCCATCCGCTTTAGTTTACTTTCGAAGAGATCGCCCAAGGTTCCCATAACAGTAGCTGTAACAGTAATTACAATCATTTGAACGGTATCAACCTCAAGCCAATAAACTGCGGTCAGTGTAACAGCCAATATAGCCAGTATACCTCCGCCAATGGTTCCTTCCCAGGTTTTTTTGGGGGAGATGGAAGAGAAAGGGGTTTTGCCGATAAAAGACCCCACTATATAGGCCATTGTATCATTAATCCAGATAGTAGCAATGATTAACATAGGTAAGAGCCAGCCTCCGGAAAGAACTAGGGATGAAATTTTACCATACAGATCAAGTAAAAGTCCCCATGATAATGAGATATAAAGTAACCCACCAACTGTATAACCAATAATCTTCCAGTCGGGCATTTTCCATTTAATCAGTTTTATAAGTAATAAGCCGGCTAAAGAAATCAATAATACCCACCCTCCTAATATATTCAGTTGGGTATTGCCTATCACAAAAGTTTCATCTGTCATCCAGCATATAAATCCTGTACCCGCTAAAATGGCACCTCCCAGATGCGCAGATGAAATATCTGTATACCTTGGATCGATTTTAGCGATCAGGGTTTTGTATTCAAGCCAGCAACCCATATGTATTATAGAAAACAATACGAGAAAACTCCATTGATTCCACAATAATCCACCCATCATTACCACCACAAATACAATGGCGGTCAACGCCCGTGTTCTAAATGTTTGATAATTAAATGCCATACTGTGAAGGTAAGGGAGATAGTTTATAGCATATATTCAATAGTTGATGATTAATAGCAGGAGCTTATGTTTACCGAAAGCATAAAATATGGGCTATCAGCCATAAGCTACGCGCTAATTTAAAAGTGCTTTATTGATAAGTTCTTTCGCAGTTACTTCTAAATGAGCGGGAACAAAAATCTGTATATCACCAAACATAGGATAGCTACTATCCTGTTTATTCAGTATTTGTACGGGTATCTGGTTTTCTTCCAGCATACCTTTAATAATGGCGGCTTCCGGATACACGCGGGTAGAAAATATTTTTTGCCAGTTACTCATGCACTGTTATTTCATCTGTTACTGATTCAACCTTACCCGTGGTTTCGCTTTGTTTGTATAGTTGCCTGAACAACAGTACCAACAGCACTATGCCAATAAGCCCCCACCACATGGGCATTGTTTCATCCATCGCTTTTTCTATTGATTTACCCTGCAATTGTACAATATAAAGCTGCACAACAATAAATGCGTTATTTAGAAAATGCTGGAGAATACTAAGCCAGAGGTTATTGGTATAATAAAAAATAAGCCCCAGTATCATACCCAATGCAATACGAGGGAGGAAACCAAAAAAAGAAAAATGGATGGCACTAAACAACACACTGGTAGCAAGAATACCTAACCAGGGGTTTTTAGTCCATTGTATAAATACTCGCTGAAAAGCCCCTCTAAATAATACTTCCTCAAAAATTGCCGGGGCCAATCCCATTACCAGAACAGCCAGTATGAGATCTGAAGTATTTTTCATATAGGCCATGTTAAGCATGGCATTTTTGTAGGTTTCTTCCAGTTCTTTGGCTTTTCTGAGCCATTCCTCAGAAAGCGGAATATGCTGATTGAGCATGCCCAGGGCACCACTGAGGATCATACCCGCAAAAGTGATCAAAACTACCAACCCCAGTTGTTGGCCTTTCATTTTCAGATTAAAGCCCAGATAAGCAAAGGGTTTATGGTTTACAATTTTTGCAAATATGAGAGCAGGTGTAAAAAAGGCGAAGAAAGTAGCCAGGGTATTGAGTAGCCTCGAAACATTGGCATTTTCTACTTTATTCATGGCTTCCGGTACTTTTAAAAGAGGAACATCCAACAGGCTCGATCCCAGTGCTGCCATCAATAGAGACCCAAAAACCATCCCGATACCTACCAATCCGAGCAAGAGTAAAAACTGAACAGGAATGCTAATCTGTGCTTTCTGATTCATGTGGTTGAAGAATAAGCTTGTAAATTTGCCTTTTTATAAGGCTGGCGTCTAAGATACAGTGATCGGACCATATACAAACCCCGGTTACACAGGTAAATAACCATCCTTACAGCCGTACAACTGTCGGTAAAACAATTTATACAGACAAACAGAGAAAAGAACAGAAAGTTGCATCATGGTAAAGATTGATCAGATAAGCTTACCCGATTTCCCCTTATTACTTGCGCCTATGGAAGATGTGAGTGACCCACCTTTTCGTATGGTTTGTAAAGAAAATGGTGCTGATCTCATGTACACGGAATTTATCAGCAGTGAAGGGTTGATCCGTGATGCAATCAAAAGCAGAAGAAAGCTCGACATCTTCGACTATGAGCGCCCCATCGGTATACAGATTTTCGGGGGAGATGAAGAGAGTCTGGCACTGGCAGCCAAAATTGTAGATGTAACCAATCCTGATTTACTGGATATTAATTTCGGCTGTCCCGTAAAAAAAGTAGCCGGTAAGGGTGCAGGTGCAGGTGTTTTGAAAGACCTGGATCTGATGGTAAGACTTACGGATGCTGTGGTAAAATCTACCCGTTTACCCGTAACCGTTAAAACAAGACTTGGCTGGGATGACCAGAGTAAGAATATAGAAGAAGTAGCAGAACGTTTACAGGATGTAGGCATTAAAGCACTAAGCATACATGGTAGAACCCGCGCACAGATGTATAAGGGCGAAGCAGACTGGACACTGATTGCCAAGGTAAAGAACAATCCAAGAATCAAAATTCCCATTTTTGGTAACGGTGATATTGACAGCCCTCAAAAGGCATTGGCTTACAAAAATAAATATGGCGTGGATGGCATTATGATTGGTCGTGCCGCGATTGGTTATCCCTGGATATTTCGTGAAATCAAACATTTTGTGCAAACCGGCGAACTAATGGCTGCACCCACGGTAGAAGAAAGAGTAAATGTATGCCGGCAGCATTTACGTAAATCCATTGAGTGGAAAGGCCCCATCGTGGGCATCAATGAAATGCGCCGGCATTATGCCAATTACTTGAAAGGCTTACCCGGCATTAAAGATTACCGCAACAGGCTTGTTACTTTAAAGACTATGGAAGAAGTGGAAGCGGTGCTGGATGAAGTAGCGGTGAATTATAAAGATTTTGTAATGGAGAGACAGGCAATTGAGCTGGTGAATTACCATGAAAACTGCCCTCTTTAACTCACTCCTGGCCCCTCTTTGCTTCGCAAGAGGGGTTAGTGGTGAGTTGATAGGATTTTAAGGAGGTTATCATCCATCGGCGAAATTCCTTGTGGAAAAAACGCTTCCAGTACACCATCTTCACCCACAATATATTTACAGAAATTCCAGGTAGGTTCCTGATCATTCCACCCATTCAGTTTGGCATTACTTAGCCATTGAAAGACCGGATTTTGCTCAGCGCTTTTAATAACACTGCTCTTTTTAGCGAGCAAAAAAGTAACGCCATAATTCACCTTACAGAATTCAGCTATCGCAGCATCATCTCGCTGTTCCTGCTGTTTAAAATCATTCGCGGGAAATCCAATGATCACGAGACCTTTATCCTTGTATTGTTTATATAAAGCTTCCAGTTCTGCATACTGACCAGTATAACCACAATCACTGGCTGTATTCACAAGCAATACTTTCTTGCCCTTAAAACTGTCCATGGGTACTACTGTACCATTATTCATTGTCACGTGGAGCTGATAGAAGGATGAGATTGGTTGCATATGATTTTTATTTTGCAGTGCCCCGGAGGCTTTGCCAAATAATTTACCCGGCAGCATAATAATAGGGTAAAATGTTTTTAGTAATGAATGTCTCCAGGTCATGTCTTTTCTTTTAAGTAATACAAGCACCAATACTATAACAATAACCGTCACAGAAAGTTTTTGTATCAGCCGGTATTTATGCATACAGTATTTTGTTACAGAAATTTCTTGAATAGTTTGAGTTTTCCTTTAAACGGTGGGTACTTCATAGCAGGATCAAACCAGGTAGGTGATTTCAATACTGCTTTTTCATGACTGAATGTATCAAAAGAGTATTTCCCGTGATAACGGCCTGTTCCACTGAAACCCCTTCCTCCAAACGGCAGGTGATGATTGGTTACATGCCAGCTTGCATTGTTGATGCAGGCTGCACCCGATGGTACATTGTCAATCCAGTTTTTGGCTGATAAATTACTGGAAGAAAAAACATAAAAAGCCAATGGATTAGGATTTCGGCGAATAATAGCCAAAGCTTCTTCTTCGTTGCTATAACTGAGTATCGGTAGTATCGGACCAAAAATTTCTTCCTGCATAATCGTACTGTCAACAGCAACATCCGTAAGTAAAGTGGGGGCAAAATACAAACGGTTGATATCATGTTCACCTCCGTGTATAATCTTACCATTGCTCAGATAAGATAATAATCGCTGGAACTGTTTTTCATTGATAATCTTCCCATACTCATCGCTATCTTGGGGCTGCTCCGAAAAAAACTGAAGTATTTTTTTCTTCATGGCAGCTATCAGTTTCTCCTTTACAGATGCATGAACCAATATATAATCCGGTGCCACACACATCTGACCCGCATTTGAAAACTTGGTTATCACAATCCTGTTGGCTGCCACACCGATATTAGCATCTTCTGTAACTACACAAGGACTTTTTCCTCCCAGCTCAAGTGTAACAGGCACCAGTTGCTCTGCTGCCATTTTATAAATCAGCTTACCAACTGCGGTGCTACCGGTATAAAAAACATGATCGAAAACAAAATGGTTCATCATATCAGGAATTACCTTTGCGCCATCGCCTGGTACATATAGTATATATTCTTTCGGAAAAGCAGCTTCCACTATTTTTTGCATAACAGCGGCTGTTGCCGGTGCAAATTCACTTGGCTTGAGCACCACACAATTACCTGCTGCAATAGCACCCACCAATGGCATTAACAGCAGCTGTAAGGGATAGTTCCATGGACCAATAATCAACACCACTCCCAAAGGCTCTCTGATTACATAACTGCTGCCGGGTAAATTTAGCAGGTTGGTACCTTTTTTTTCCGGCTCCATCCAGGCATTCAGCCATTTGAGGGCATGATTGATTTCATTGAGGAGAAAGCCATTCTCTGTGATCCATGCTTCTTCGGGCCCCTTCTTTAAGTCTTTGTAAAGTGCCTCATAAATTTCCTGCTCATTTGCTATAATGGCTTTTTTTAGTGCCAATAACTGTTCCTTCCGAAAAGCATAACTACGTGTAGCACCAGAAGAAAAAAAATGGCGCATATGATTTAGTGAATCAAGCAGATCATTTGACATGTTTACAAGTTAAGTAAATCAATAAAAGCAGCAAGATTCTTTTTTGGTAAATTGCAGTCCGGTATTGTTGTATCGAATACAGACCGTACACTTCACAAACAAAAAATACAGCATATGGAATATAGAAGAATGGGCCGTACAGGTTTGCAATTGAGTGTTTTGAGCTATGGCAGCTGGGTTACTTTCCACAAACAGATTGATGACAGTATAGCAGATGAACTAATGGGTATAGCATACGACAATGGTATTAATTTCTTTGATAATGCCGAAGCTTATGCCCTGGGTGAAAGTGAAAAAATGATGGGCCGTATCCTGAAAAAGAAAAACTGGGACCGTACCTCCTACACCATTTCATCCAAAGCTTATTTTGGATGGAGGGGAAAAGAAAACAAACCCAACCAAACCGGACTCAGCCGCAAACACCTGATGGAAGCCTGCCATGAAGCCCTTCAGCGTTTACAGCTCGATTATCTGGATCTTTATTTCTGTCACCGGCCCGATATTCATGTTCCGATCGAAGAAGTGGTATGGACCATGCATAACCTTATCCAGCAAGGTAAAATCCTGTACTGGGGTACCAGTCAGTGGAGTGGTGCTGAAATTATGGAAGCACACCGGGTAGCCCATCAATATGGATTGATTGGCCCTACCGTTGAACAACCCCAGTATAATATGTTTGAGCGTTTTAAAATGGAACAGGATTATTTACCTGTTTTTAAAAACGTAGGATTAGGTACTACTATCTGGAGCCCATTGGCAGCCGGTTTTTTAACCGGTAAATACAATAATGGCATTCCGCCCGACTCAAGACTGGCCATTGAAGGTTTCGATTGGCTCAAAGAACGTTGGGTACAGGAAGCCAAGATTGAAAAAACCAAAAAACTGGCCATACTCGCACAGGAGATGAATGTAAGTCTGGCAGAACTGGCCATTGCCTGGACCATTAAAAATCCGAATGTAACCACAGCCATCCTGGGTGCTACCAAAAAGCATCAACTGGAAGAAAACCTGAAAGCTTTACAGGTATTGCCATTGCTCACAAATGAAATCATGGAGAAGATTGAAACCATTCTTCAAAATAAGCCTGTGATGGATCTAGCATAAATCATTGATATTCATAATTTTAAAAGCGGAAAGCTGGTATAGTTTTCCGCTTTTTTTATGGGCATCCGCTTGTCGCAGAAAAAAAATCATACCTTCTTTCCAACCTTTTTTACATAAACCACTCTTATTACCGGAACGATTCATTGGAAAAGGAAATCACCATACAAACGGCTGTTGTGAGAAAAGCCTCCCTGGGAGATCAAGCATCGCAGGAGTGGCTGTACAGGCAATATAGTAAGGCGATGTTCAATATCTGCACCCGGATGACGGGTAACCAGAATGATGCAGAAGACCTCTTACAGGAATCGTTTATGATTGCTTTTCGAAACCTGCATCAACTAAAAGAACCCGCTCAGTTTGGCGGGTGGTTAAAACGGATTGTAGTAAATGAATGTATCCGTTTCTGCAAGAAGAACACCTACTGGACAAGCTGGGATGAACAATGGGATGAAACCCTGAGCAATGAAGAGCCTGAATGGTGGCAAACAGTAGACATCAAAATGGTACACCAGGAAATCAAGGCTTTACCGGACGGTTGCAGACAGGTTTTTAACCTGTATGTACTGGAAGATTATAGTCATAAAGACATTGCCGGTGAGCTGGGTATTTCCGAATCAACAAGCAAGAGTCAGTACCATCGGGCCAGACAATTATTAAAAGAAAGGATCACTAAAAAAATACAGGTACATGGATGAGTTAAAAAAATACCTGCAACAAAATCGCGAAGCACTCGATGCCGACGAGCCCTCACCTATGGTTTGGGAACGCATACAGGTGCAAAAGCCGGTAAAGAAAAAAGCAGTGGTAATAACCATTACCCGTTGGGCAGTAGCGGCATGTGTATTGGTACTGGCGGGTATTGGTACATGGAGCTTATGGAAAGACAGTAATACAAATGAATTACAGGAAAATCCAATAGCTGAGGTAAGAACCAAAGAACCCAAAACAAAGAGCGTTACTGAACCCATCATAACAAATCCTGAGAGCAAAACAGAAAATACGATTGTACCCAACACTACTGCGCGTACTAAAAAAATAATGGCGGTACCCAAACCTGTGACAGAAAGAGCCGATCTGGCGATACTGCGCAATGTAGAAAGTAGTTTTAAACAGGTCATCAACCTGCAGAGAAACAAAGTGAGTACGATACCTATGTATGCAGAATCAGCTGAATATTTTGCTGATTTTAAAACACAGATCAGACAGCTGGAGAAAGATGAAAAAACTGTGAAAAATGAAATTGTAAAAAAAGGACTTACAGATGATCTACTAAACCAGTTGATTAATCTGTACCAGATAAAACTCAGTACACTCAAACAATTACAAACAGAAATGAATAAAATCAACAACCGGGTAAAACAGATTACCCGTCCGGTTGATAGCGTTAAAACTTATTTCATACACATCTAAATACCCTTTATATGCGATTTACAAAGATTAGAATCACCGGTTCAATCATGAGCTTACTGTTGGCTACGACCGCGTCTGCTCAAACAGCAGCTTCAGCACCGGCACTTAATAATTTACGTGTTATCAATACCACTTCTCCCGCTCAGGTGGTGTACGCAGAAAATATGTATGCCTATTCTACCAGCGATACCGTTAAACAACAGGACCTGAAATCTAAAGAAATCAGTCAGGAAATCAATATGCCCAAGGGTGGAGAAATATATATTGAGAATAGTTCTTTGGCTATTCAGGTTAAAACATGGGATCAACCCAAAGTGAAACTGGTAACCACTGCTTATTTTGAAAAGGAAAGTACTCTTACCGATACTGAATGGTTCGAAAAAATGGGCATTAGCCTTAAAGCATTAGGTACTTCTGTGAAAATAAAATCAAATAACAGCGGGTTTGGATCTACCTATCGCTATTCCACATCAAGTACCGGAAATTACTCACTGGAGCCTATGACAGTGGTAGGATACCCAACAAGAATATCTTTAAATTCAACCAATTCAAAAGCACAGAAAAGAATACTTACCATTTATGTACCTGCTGGAAGTAAAATGGATATTGAAACAAAATATTCAGATGTACAATTGCCTGCAGGAATAGGTGATGTGTTGCTGGATATATCTAATGGGAACCTTGAAGCTGAAAACCTCAACAAACTGCGTCTACGCTCAAAATATTCGAATGCGAATGTACGCGATATAAAGGACGCTGAAATTGAATTTTCGAATGGTCGATTCAGTGCGAATAATATTGATGATCTCGACATTGAAAGTAAATATGCTACCATTGAAATGGCATCCGCCAAAAAAATCAAAATGGTCAGCACCAACGATGAATTTGAAGTAGAAGATGTAGCAGATATACTGGGCCGTAAAAATTATGGCAATCTGCGTATCACACGCCTGTCAGGTTCACTGGAACTGGATGGCAGTAATGCTGATATCAAAATCAGAAATGTAGGCAGTAATGTAAAACTTATTAAAGTAGACAACCGTTATGCCGACATCCGTATCCCTTTACGTGACACAAAAAACTATGCGGTAAACTTTTTGGGCAATTATAGTACCGTATATGCCGATTTTGAAAAAACACCCGCTGAAGTAACAGAAGCTGATATGGCTTCACTTTCAAAAATCGTGTCCGTTAGTAATATTTCTGCTACAACTATTCCTGCAAAACCTGTACAGTTAGTGAGTGGCATTCAGGGCGGAACTATTTCCGGAACACTGGCGCCGGCACAAAGCAGTACAATGACTGCAACCGGGAAAGTAGCCTTGGGAACACTGGCAACCCGCAGCGGCTCCAACACCCCTGTTAAATTTTCAGCAACAGTAGGCGATGGCAAAGGCCTTAAGATTGACCTCAAATGCCAGAACTGCACTGTTGATTTTAAATAAACAATCACGCCCTATATACCCTGGGTGAGCGGCCCCTTGCCGGCTGCTCATCCACCTTTTAACGATAGCTTGTTTCTTCATGTGCATTATACATCTCACACAGCCGATTTTCTCATGTTGTTAACGATCGGTTCGTGCCCCGTTTCCACGGGGCACTTTTATTTAGAAACAACTTCTATATGCCATTCCCCATAGGCTATCAACCACACCATATTTAGCCTATCTTAGCAGAAGAATTATTATACCATGACAGAGCTCTATACCATTGTATGGATCATTGTTTCGCTGATACTGATCGGATTTTTTGCCGGTTACGAAATCGCTTTTGTAAGCGCTAACCGTCTTAGTATTGAACTAAAGAAAAAACAGGGCAAACAAAGTGGTATCATCTTATCTGATTTTGTAGAAAACCCTGCTAAATTTATTGGCACTTGTTTAATCGGACTCAATACCGTACTGGTGATTTATGGATTGCTGTTTGATGAATTCCTGCGAGGCGTAGCCTGGAACCCACTCAATGTGCAGAACGAATACCTTAAACTCATTATTGATACCGTTATTTCGGCTGTTGTTGTGCTCATATTTGGCGAGTTCATTCCCAAAGCCATATTCCGTGCACGTAACGATAGTTTACTGAGTTTTTTTGCGCCAATGGCCAAATTCTTTCATACCCTGTTCGAGCCGCTTACCAATCTGTTTGTAAACCTCTCTCAGTGGATATTGAAATATATATTTAATGTAAGGGTTAACGATAAAAACGAAGCGTTCACGAAAGTAGATCTCGAACATTTTTTTCAGCAAACCAAAGAACAGGATGAAGACAGTCAGGAGCTGAATACGGAATTATTTGAAAATGCGCTGAGTCTGCCTACCATCAAAATCAGACAATGCCTGGTACCCCGTACTGAAATTGAGGGTGTAGATAAAGATATATCGATTGAAGACCTTCGCCAACGTTTTGTACAAACAAAACTCAGTAAGCTGCTCATCTTCGATGATAATATCGATAACATCCTTGGTTATGTGCACCAGACCGATCTTTTTAAAAGACCCTCTTCTATTCAACAAATACTTCACCCCATACTGGCGGTTCCTGAAAGTATGAGTGCTGCTGATCTCATCAATAAATTCACCAAAGAGAGAAAAAGCATTGCCTGGGTGGTAGATGAATTTGGTGGAACAGCCGGTATTGTAACCATGGAAGACCTGCTGGAAGAAATATTTGGTGAAATTCATGACGAGTATGACGTGGAAGAGTTTGTAGAAAAACAACTGGCTGAAGATGAATTTATTTTCAGTGGTCGTCTTGAACTGGATTACCTCAAAGAAAAATACAATCTCGAATTCCCCGAAGATGATTCTGAAACACTAAGTGGATACATTATTCAGAAACACGAATCGATCCCCAAACAAAAAGAAACCATCATCATTGATGATTATCGTTTCGATATCCTGAGTGTAAGCGAAACCAGAATCGATACGGTAAAGATGAAAATATTACGCTGATGCAACGTGCCTATCTTGCCATCAGCTTTTCTCACAGACCTGTTCTTGAGCCGGTTGTAAGTGTCATAAGAGAATTAATGAACGGGTTTGGTATTGAATTATTTGTTTTTACAGATCATTATTTTTTTGCCGCTGAGCAGGAAAAAGATATGATGAAACAGGCATTCAAAGAAATAGATGGATGTGAACTACTCATTGCTGAATGTTCGGAGAAAGCCATAGGCGTAGGTATTGAAGCTGGCTATGCCCTGGGTAGGGGAAAACAGGTATGGTATATAAGACAGGAGAACAGCCCACACTCTACCACCGTCTCCGGAGCAGCCCATAAAAGCTTTATTTACTGCGATATAGATGATCTTACCAGCCAAATGAGAAAAGAATTACATATAACTGGCTGAAAAGACTCATTTTTGTGTTGCTCTTACCACTAACTTTGCCCACTCCTAAAGCAGTCGACGGGCATGGCCTTATTTAAAAGAAACCAGGGAACAGAACAGGCAGAGATGAGTTTTATAGACCATCTGGAAGAATTGAGGAAACATATTATTCGCTCTATTCTTGCGATCCTGATTTTTGCCATTGTGATTTTCATTTATATCGACTGGGTTTTCGAAACCATTATTAAAGGCCCTATTAATCCTGATTTTGTTAGTTACAAAGCCTTATGCGATTTTAGTCACTGGGCACATATGGGTGATGCGCTTTGTATGCCCCCTGTAACAGTGAACCTGCAGAGTACCACATTCGGGGGTCAGTTTATGGGTAGCATCAGCATAGCCATTGTAGGTGGTATTATCGCAGCCTTTCCCTATATATTCTGGGAATTCTGGCGTTTTGTAAAGCCGGCTCTAAAAGAGAAAGAATTAAAAAATACCAGGTTTATCATTTTCTGGGTATCGTTTTTTTTCTTCATGGGTGCGGCATTTGGTTATTTTTTACTGGGCCCTTTCACTTTTAATTTTCTGGCTGGTTTTCAGTTGGGTACCAAAGGCACTATTATCACCATCCCAACTTTTTCTGATTATTTAGACAACCTCGTCAATATTATCCTGGGTTGCGGTATTGCTTTTGAATTACCCGTACTTGCTTATTTACTTACCAAGATTGGTTTGATTACACCTTCCTATCTTAGAAGAATCAGGAAGTATGCAGTAGTTATTATTCTCATTGCAGCTGCCATCATTACTCCCAGTCCAGACTGGATGAGTCAGTTACTGGTGTTCCTTCCTTTATTCTTTCTGTATGAATTGAGTATTATTATTTCAGCACGTGTTTCAAAAGAGCAGGAAAGAAGGGATCAGGAAGAGTGGAGTTAAGAGGATTTGCCCGTTTAAATATTTTTTATCCGGCTCTTGTGCTAATCCGTTAATTTCATCCCTCAATTCACACACATGAATTATGTTTTTGATGCGTCTAAACCCATTGCTATTGGCTCAGACCATGCAGGTTTTGAGTACAAGGAAGCCATAAAAAACTGGCTCATTGGTAAAGGGTATAACGTAAAAGATTTCGGTGCCCCTTCTCTTGATTCTGTTGACTATCCTGATTTTGCTCATCCTACTGCCAGCAGTGTGGAGAGTGGTGAAGCCGCTTTTGGTATTCTTTTTTGTGGGAGTGCCAACGGCGTTGCCATAACTGCTAATAAACACCAGCAGGTACGAGCAGGATTGGCATGGCAGAATGATGTGGCTTCCTTAATTCGTTTGCATAATGATGCCAATATCATTTGTATTCCTGCCCGGTTTGTAGCTTTACCACTGGCGCAGCAGATGATTGAAATTTTTATGAGTACCGCTTTTGAAGGCGGCCGTCATGCCACACGTGTAGGAAAAATTGCTTGTTCATAATTTAAACACCACTATAACTATGCGAATTATTGTTCTATCCGCATTCCTGTTGTCTACCACAATGGGCATCGCACAAAAAGGTGATCCTGCTACTTATGCAAAAACCATCACCATGGGCGATCTGAAAAAACACCTTACCATCGTAGCCGGACCCGAAATGGAAGGTCGTGAAACAGCTATGGAAGGCCAGCGTAAAGCAGCTGCTTATCTCGAAGCTGAATACAAAAGAATGGGTTTAAAACCCGGTAACGGTAGCAGCTATCAGGCTAACTTCCCTTTGTATCAGCTGGAACTGTTAAGCAGTAAAATTTCTGTAAACGGACAGCCCTTTACAGCAGATAAAGATTATGCAGCTTCTGTATCCATGATTGCCAATGGCACAAATACTTATAACGAAGTGGTATTTGTAGGTTATGGTATCAGCGATTCCAGCCGTAATGATTATGCCAACCTGGATGTAAAAGGTAAAATCGTATTGGTATTGGAAGGTACTCCCGGCGGAAACAGTGGTCCTGCTAATCCAAGAGGTGCCGGATCTGTATTTGGTAAAATGAATACTGCCAGAACAAAAGGTGCTGCAGGTGTATTAGTGGTATCTAAAAACTTCCCGAAAACAACACCCAGCCAGACCAAAGGCGGCATGTCATTAACAAAACCCACCACAGAACCTGCTGCAGGTATTTCAGTGAATGAAGAAATTGCATCTGCATTATTGGGTCGTACTGCTAAACTCAGCATCGATCAGATGGCTCAGTTGAACAAAGGTATTTACCGTTCAGAACTGAAGATCATAGCCGATAAAAAAGTTAATGATCTGGAAAGCAGTAACGTAATTGCCGTATTACCAGGTACAGATAAAGCAGACGAGTATGTATTCGTTACCAGTCACTACGACCATGAAGGTATCATCAATGGTGAAATCTATTATGGTGCCGATGATGATGGTTCAGGAACAGTAAGCGTTCTCGAAATTGCAGAAGCTTTTGTGGCTGCCAAGAAAAAAGGCGACGGTCCACGCAGAACCATGGTTTTCATGAATGTATCTGGTGAAGAAAAAGGATTATTGGGTTCCCGTTACTATTCAGAACATCCTATTTTCCCGTTAGATAAAACCACTGTTGACCTCAATATTGACATGGTGGGAAGAATTGACCCTACATATAAAGGTGATTCTATGAACTATGTATATGTAATTGGTGATGACAAACTGAGCAGCGATCTGGCTCCCATTACCAATGAGGTAAACAAGAAATACAGCAATATGGAGTTGGACAGAAGGTTCAATGATCCTAAAGATCCTAACCGTTTCTATTACAGAAGCGACCATTACAATTTTGCTGCTAAAGGTGTTCCGGTTATTTTCTATTTCAATGGAACGCATCGTGATTACCATCGCCCAACCGATACCGTTGAAAAAATCAACTTCGATGTAATGGAAAAAAGAGCACGGCTTATTTACCATACAGCCTGGGTAATTGCCAATAAGGATACCATGTTAAAGCGTGATATTCCTTTGAATATGCCTCCGAGATAAGATTAGAATATAAAAAGACAACAATAAAAAAATGCGGGATGATCCCGCATTTTTTTATTGTTCTTCATTCGAATCCGTCTGCTCCTCATTATTATCATTTGACTGGTCATTTGTTTCCTCCGCTGCAATCGTATCGTTTTCCAGCGGATCATATAAATAAGGAAATAAGAATGTTTGCTTTACATTTTCTGAACGATAAATAAATGATATCCATACAGCTCCATATACTACACTACGAATAAGACCTTTTGTATAAACATCAATTATACTTGAAAAAGAAGTTCCTAAATCAACCATACCAAAGCTGAATAAAATCAAGGCCTGTCCAGCTATTAAAAAGAGTACGTATGCTATAAACATACGGGGGAATATATCTCTTCGTTTCAGGTACCAGTAAATAATAGCACTACTAAAAACAGGTATCCCAAATGAAAAAATGAGTTGAAATATCACAATAAACTGCAGCTTGATACCACCGGCTATTTTCAAACTACTCCATTCATATTCTGTTAGAAAAGTATCCGAAAAAACAGATACTGTATTAAGAATCCAACCAAGAAACAATGTTACCCCAAGCACTACCACCCAGCCACTAAGCGATTTGGCTATTCGCGGATGGTACAGTGTAGGTGCCGATTTTCGATTAAATTGTCGAAATAAAAGCAATCCACCGGCTACGCAGCACAAAAGCACCAAGAATGGTACCCAGCTAAGTTGGCTTCCCCCTTCATTCACGCCGCTATTGCCATTTTTTACACCCTGATAGAATTGATATTCCATAACTTCTATCATTTTCTTGTAGTCTTCTTTATACTTTTCCATTTCTTCCACGGGTATATGGTCCTTAAAAGAAATGAAACGATAGTCAAGAAAAACGGTATCGGCCTCATTGTAAATCTCAAAATCAAACTGAAAGGAATTATTTTTTATATGTATTGGACTATTGTCAACTGGCCATTCCGATGGCATGCCCAGTTTCACTTTATAAAAAATCTGCTCAGGATACTTAATTGCCAAAGGGCCTTTTTTATAACTTTCTTCCGGATTGGGTAACAGGTCATAAATAGGTTTCGCAAAAACCGAAAATACATCTCGGCCATCACTCCCTTTCTTCCATAATGAAGGAATATTATATTGCTCACGAACGGTTATTGTATTATTTATTGAATCATCCTGAATTTCAATCTCCTTTTCCATTACCACACTATCATAGTACTTTGAATAGTATTTAGTGTAATTCTCTCCTAATTCTCTATTACTATAACTATCCAGATCGTATCGCAGATTATCCGCACTTCCGCCTTCGTAAGAAGATTGAACAAGCAATTTTGAGGTTTCACCTTTCGGTGAAACATTGATCTGCTCTTCAATTGAAATAAATTTTCTTGGTCCAGCTTCTATCGTAGTAAGTTTATCAACGCCTTCTTTTACAAGCAATGCAAAACCATAGTCTGGTGTAAAAATTTCATAAGCCCTCCCTCTTTGGTAACTGGTCGTTGCATCTATAAATTTATATACGCCGGGTGAAATTTCTATCGCAACAATGGCATGATTAAATTCAAGCTGTGAAGGTATTCGTTGATCAAGCACTTTTCCAGATACAGTATTCACCAAACCTACATATGCTTTGATATCATGTAAACGAAGTAAAATAGCTAGTAATAAAGCCTTGTCTTTACAATCGCCATAGCGCTGGTTAAACACTTTTGAAGGGCTATAGGGAATATGTGTATTTGAGCCAATTTCAAATCCCAGGTACCTGATTTCATCCTGTACGAAACGAACAGCCTTGGCAACATAAACCTGTTTATCAGTATTGGCTTCCCTTTTCCAGGCATTTACCATCTCTTTTATTTCTGCCGATACGTCTTTTTCAGCTTCTTGAAATAAACCCACAGCCCACTTACCAACTTCGGCCCAGCTATTAAATGCAGTCAGCGTTGCATATGGGGTTATCGTAAACCAGGATGGGGTACCGGAGGTTGATTCATACTTCTTAAGCAGCGGATTGCTCCAATGGTAAGTCTGTGATCCATTGTATGATAATATTCGAGGCGATTCAGCATCATTGTATGTTTTTACCTTTAATTTCTGACCGGGAGAAGCAATAATCGTTGCAAAAAAATTAACGATCTCAATCCCTTTACTAAAATACACTTCATCACTAAAAGTGTTATAGTAGGCAGGATTAAAGCCAGTGAGAGAATAGGCAAAATCAATTCGATCACCTTTTCGTACATCTCTCAATACAATATAGGCCCGCTTGGTTCCATTGTAAAGAAAATTTTCTGCTTCCGTTTCCTCCTCAACTACTCTTATCTGGTTAAACTGTAAGGAGCTTACAATTTTACCCTTTCGAACAATATTTACATGGTGAAATACCACTTGCTGATACTGAGGCGCAAAGGATACCGAAACCTCAGAAGCATTCTGTACACCATTATCATTTTCAATAATCCTGATGATATGGGTATAGCTGGTTTGCGCAGCTACAGAAGTCTGTTTATCATACAACTGCAGATAATAGCCATCACTAACCTCTTTTTGATCCGGCTTTCGCGAAGGGTCCTCACTAACTTTAAATAACCAGGATGGAACCGGCTTGATGGAAACTTCTTGCCCGACAAGTACGCCGAAACAAAAAAATGTATACAGAAGGAAAAGGGCCTTTTTAATCATTGGCTGGGCTTGTCATTCAAACATATAAAAAAACATTATAAATTCAAACGCCAATGATTTATTTGTTTGAATAGAAGGGCATACCTGCGAATGCCCTTCTACAAACAGGTATTACCAACCCAACAAGTAAGCAAAGATCAACGGCACTACAATCGTGGCATCGCTCTCTACTATATATTTCGGTGTATTGATATCTAATTTACCCCAGGTAATTTTTTCATTTGGTACAGCTCCTGAATAAGACCCGTAAGAAGTGGTAGAATCACTGATCTGGCAGAAATAACTCCAGAACGGCACATCATGCCATTCCAGATCCTGATACATCATCGGCACTACGCAGATCGGAAAATCACCGGCAATACCGCCACCAATCTGGAAGAAACCAACGCCTTTACCTGCACTGTTCTGGCGGTACCAGTCTGCCAGCCAAACCATATACTCAATACCATTTTTTACAGTGCTTGCCTTCAATTCATTTTTAATAACATAACTGGCAAAAATATTACCGGTAGTACTGTCTTCCCATCCCGGAACTACAATGGGCAGGTTTTTTTCTGCAGCAGCTACGATCCAACTGTTTTTCGGATCGATCTCATAATACTGTTCCAGTTCCCCGCTTAAAACAGTTTTGTACAGGAATTCATGCGGAAAATATCTTTCGCCTTTCGCTTCAGCTTCTTTCCACTGCTTTACCAGGTGTTTCTGTAAACGACGGAAGGCTTCTTCCTCAGGAATACAGGTATCTGTAACACGGTTATAATGGTTCTCTAACAGATCCCACTCATCTTGTGGCGTAAGATCCCGATAATTGGGTACCCTTTTATAATGGCTATGTGCCACAAGATTCATCACATCTTCCTCAAGGTTAGCACCTGTACAGCTAATGATAGCAACTTTATCCTGACGAATCATTTCAGCCAGACTAATGCCCAATTCAGCTGTACTCATGGCACCGGCCAGACTCACCAGCATTTTACCTCCTTCCAGTAAATGGGTTTCATATCCTTTTGCAGCATCTATTAAAGCAGCCGCATTAAAATGACGGTAATGGTGTTGAATAAATTGTGAAACAGGACCTTTGTTCATAATAGTTCTTTAAAGGCTGCAAAGGTAATTTTTTTATGTCATTTTAACCTATTCAGAATAACTATCATATTCTTTCAGCAAAGCATATTACAACTCACACATAGTGTTTTTTCATATACTTATATGTTGATTTAAGTGCTTTCTAATTTTCCAATTACCAGATTTACCCTAAAATTGTGATCCCTGCATGAAAATTCTCTACTCCGAAAAAACCATCGGTAGGCACGCGATTGGCCTACCTGTTGCCATATGGTTTGGCGCAACATTGCTTGCTACCCTGCTGGAAATTAGCAGAGGGGCCGGAGAAATTAATAATTTCCTCATCTATCGCGGGGTATACGAGCATACCATTCAACAGGTTAACCTATATCTTACCTATCCATCTGAATATTCAGACAGTAATCATTATGGCCCCTTATTCAGTATCCTGATAGCACCTTTCACCTGGTTACCGCTCTTTTTAGGATGCACCCTTTGGTGTATGGCAAACGGCTGGGTTTTATATTATGCTATAAAAAAACTAAACCTCAGCAAAACACAGTTCTATACGGTATTGCTGATCAGCTGTATTGAACAGATGACAGCTACCCATAGCGTTCAGTTCAATGCTATGCTTACCGGATTTATGTTACTGTCGTACGCCTATATAAAAGAAAATAAGATTTCAGCTGCTACTCTTTTAATTGCAGCAGGTTTTCTCATTAAACTCTATAGTATTGTAGGGTTGGTTCTTTTTCTTTTTACTGATAAGAAAATTTCATTTGTAGTTTCTTTTATGCTTTGGGTAATTGTTCTGTTCGCATTACCTATGCTCATCTCTTCACCTGAATTTATTATTCAGTCTTATGTAGACTGGTTTCACTCTTTGGTAGAAAAGAACGGCACCAATATCGACATTTCGATTGCTTCGGGTATGCAGGATATTTCAGTGGGAGGTATGATAAGAAGAGTATTTAATCTTCACAACCTACCCAATTATTATATCACAATCCCCGCCGGCTTACTGGTGTTGTTACCATTACTCAGGTTCAAACAATTCAGATCAGAAAAATTTACACTCACCTATTATTGTATGCTATTGATCAGTGTTGTGATTTTCAGTTCATCAGCCGAGTCGCCCACTTATATCATTGCAGTAACAGGTATTGCACTATGGTTTGCCATACAGGAGGAATTAAACAAAAAACAGATTATCTTACTAATCTTTCTTTTTTTGTTTACCATATTATCACCAACCGATCTTTTTCCCAAAGTAATAAGAGATGGCTTTTTTGTAAAATATTCGATGAAAGCTCTTCCATGTTTTATTATTTGGCTTACCATTATAGCAACCCTGATAACAAAATCTTATTCTTTAAATCAACCTGTCCATGTACATGAAAAAAAGAATTAGTATTCTGATTCCGGTTTGTAATGAGGAAAAAAATATCCCGATAGTCATAGATGCTTTAAAAAGTGTTTTTGAAGAATCGCCCTATGAGCATACGGTTACGTTTATAGATGATGGCAGTAACGACCACACACTCGAAATTTTAAAAAAAATATCGGCAGTTGATCCACAGATTTTTTTCATTCGCCTCTCCAGAAATTTTGGTCATCAAAATGCTTTAAAGGCAGGTATCGACTCGATAACTGAAAAATCAGATGCCGTGATTATGATGGATGGTGACCTTCAGCATCCACCCGAACTCATTCCTGTGATGTTACAAAAATGGGAGGAAGGATTTGATGTAGTATACACCATACGGAAAGACGACACAAAAGTGCCCCTGTTAAAAAAGAAAACATCTTCGCTGTTTTACGATCTGTTAAATAAAGTATCAGATATTGAACTCGATACAGGTGCTGCCGATTTTCGGATACTGGATAAGAAAGTGATTCCTGTTTTTAAAAATTTTAATGAAAGTGATCTTTTTTTACGCGGACTTTCCAAGTGGGTTGGGTTTAGGCAGGTAGCCATTGAATACACCCCGGGCGTAAGGTTTAATGGTCAGTCGAAGTACACCATCAAAAAAATGATCCGCTTTGCTTTACAGGGCATTACATCTTTTAGTACCAAACCATTATACATTGCAGCTTATCTGGGATTTGCTTTTTCTATGTTATCGCTTTTATATATCCCCTATATCATCTACAGCTATTTTTTTGAAAAAACCATTTCGGGCTGGACCTCTTTGATTGCTACCATTGCTTTCTTTGGTGGACTGCAGTTAATGATTCTTGGTATTATCGGGTTATACCTTGGAAAATTATTTATGCAGAGCAAAAACAGACCACACTATATAATACGGGAGTCTAATTTATGAGCAATAAAGACCGGTTTATATTATTGAGTTTTGATGTAGAGGAGTTCGATATGCCTTTGGAATACAATTACCAGATTTCAAAGCAGGAGCAACTGACCGTAGGTAAAAAAGGTATGGATCGCATAATGCCGGTATTAAACCATACAAATATTCAGGCTACTTTATTTACCACTGCAAATTTTGCTGATCACTTTCCGGAACTGATTCGTGGCTTGTCTGAACAACATGAAATTGCTTCACATACGTATTATCATTCCCATTTTGAAAATGAACACCTGCTCTCATCCAAACAAAAACTGGAAACCATTACCGGTAAGCCTGTTTACGGTTTAAGAATGCCCAGAATGCGTAGTGTGGACATGGATGAAGTAAAAAAAGCCGGATACCAATACGACTCTTCGATTAACCCCACCTGGTTACCCGGCAGATACAATAATCTGCACTTACCCAGAACATTATATAGAGATACCGGTATGCTTAGGCTACCTGCTTCTGTTTCTCCTAATCTCAGGATACCACTCTTCTGGCTTAGTTTTAAAAATATGCCCTTACAGCTATTTAAATTCCTGGCCCTGCAAACCCTTAAAAAAGATGGTTACCTCTGCCTTTATTTTCATCCCTGGGAATTTGTAGATATTCATGAATATCAGCTTCCTTTATTTACCAGACGCTGGTGCAAAGACCAGTTACTGGAGCGGCTGGAAAATATCATACAGTATTTACAAAAAGAAGGTGAATTTATTTCCACCAGGTCCTTTATCAACAAAAAGCCCCGGTAGTTGCGTACCAGGGGCCTTTCGGATTAACCAAACACCAACTTATTTGTTCTTATCGAATACGCTTACATCTCCATATAAAGAAACTTCCAGAATTTTTCTGTCAGATTCATTTTCTACAGATACATAATATTTTCTTTCGCCGCTTAATTCAAACTCAATTGTTTCAGTTACCTGATACTTTGCATACGATTTTTTAATTTTCTGGATAGCAGACAATGGCAAACGCTTAAATTCTGTTTTTCTGGATGTACCGATTACATCTCCGTTACTGTTGAAGAAAGCTTCAATCTTTTCTCCTTCCATTGTAAACCTTACTTTGGTGTAATCTGCTGTTACAGTCCATTCTGCATCTGTAGCATCAGCAAATTTTGCCTGAAAAGCATTCAGGACACGGAAACTTACTTTGCTGATATCAGCAGCTAAAACACTGCTACCAATGGTAACAGTGATAAGGGTAGCGAGGATAAACTTTTTCATAATTTTTGTTTTTTGAATGATAGTATGTTGCATTTTTTATTTCTTAATGACAGACCAAAGCTATACACAATAAAATCGGCCATGAGCCAATTGTGATTAATTGAAAGCTACTGACCCCACAACTGTATGAGTGGTGCCAATTGCCATGTTAAGCATTGTTAATATTGAGCTGAAACACAATACAGTATTGCATTAGAAAGGAATTCATAAAAAAAACATAAAAGCAGTTATGGTGCGGTTAATTTTTAGCAGTGGTAAGCATCATCTACCAGATAAAAACAGATTCGTATCTTTAAGATAGTATCGAATATGAGACGAATTTTTACATCCCCTGTTTTAGCGCTTTTACTGCTGGTAGCTCCGGCAATACTGGCAGCCATATTATACCCGGGATTACCCGAAACCATTCCGATTCATTTTAATGCTAAAGGGCAGGCGGATGGCTTTGGCCCAAAGTCGTCCATATGGATACATATCAGTATCTTATCCGTTGTGGGATTGGGTGTTTATTTACTAATCTCAAACATCCATAAAATAGACCCGAAGAAAACAGCCAATGTTTCTGTTGACACCTACAAAACACTTGCATTGGCGATCACCTTATTCCTTTCTATCATCAATGCAAGTATTGTACTGTATATGTCGGATGCACTGAAAAATTTGGGTATCCAAAACATTGTATTGCCATCAGTGGGCTTGCTATTGGCTGTAATCGGCTACTTTATGCGTAATATAAAACCAAACTATTTTATAGGTCTTCGCTTACCATGGACATTGGAAGATGATGAAAACTGGGCAGCTACTCACCAATTGGCTGCTAAACTCTGGATACCCGGTGGAATCATTATAGCCGTGGTATCTTTTGCACTACCGTTCATGACAGCTTTTATAATTACCGTATTGTTTACAGCGATTATGATTATTGTGCCGGCTGTTTATTCATACCGTTTTTTTAAGCACAAAAAAGTATGAACTACCTGGCACATGCTTATCTATCTTTTCATGATCCCCAGGTACTGGTAGGGAATATGATAAGCGATTTTGTGAAAGGGAAAAAGCAATATGACTATCCAGAGGGTATTCAGAAAGGCATAAAGTTGCACCGGATGATTGATTTATTTACCGACCAGCATGGTGCTACCAAGAGGGCCAAAGAACTATTAAAACCTGCCGTAGGCCCCTATGCCGGCGCTTTTATTGACGTAGTATATGATCATTTCCTGGCAACAGACCCCGACATACATGACGCAGATACCTGGATGGAATTTTCAGCCACTACCTACCGTCTGCTCGAGCCTCAGATGCATCATTTTCCGGAAAAGTTTGCACGCATGTTTCCTTATATGAAAACACAGAACTGGTTATATAATTACCGGTTTAACTGGGGTATCGAACGAAGTTTTGAAGGTGTGGCCAGAAGAGCCAGCTATCTTTCACCTGAAAATGATGCTTTTCAGCTGTTTGAGTTACATTACGATCAATTAAAAGCATCTTATAGTCAGTTTTTTCCGGAAGTAAAAAAACTGGCCCTTGATTTGCTGCATGACCAATGAAAACCAAGTGCCTTTATCTTTGTAAAAATTATTACTACATGAAGTGTTTAGTGTTGAGCCTATCCTTACTCTTTTCTACCTGCCTGCTGGCACAGCAAAAACCAACAGATCTTGATAAATCACCCATGGACATGAGCTACTGGCCAGCCAATTATCCGATTCTGAAAATGAGTGGTAAGGCTAAAGATGTACCGGTTGCCCGTGTTATTTATGGCCGACCTTTAAAAAGTGGACGCGATATTTTTGGGGGGATCATTAAATATAATGAACTGTGGCGCCTGGGAGCTAATGAAGCTTCTGAAATTGAATTTTTCAAAAATGTAAAAATCGATGGTAAGGCCGTTCCAAAGGGACGATACACGCTTTATTGCATACCAACAGAAAAAAAATGGACGCTGATTCTCAATAAGGATAATTTCTGCTGGGGCAATTTTAGTTATGATGCCAAAAAAGATTTGCTGAGAACAGATGTAGATATCAATAGAAATACTGAAACAACGGAAGCTTTTACCATTTACTTCGATGAAATAAAAACAGGCGCACAGATGGTTATTCTCTGGGACGATATGAAAGTAGGCCTGCCCATCACCGTTATTGAAGATGCACCTGCACCTGTAAAAACCAAAAAGAACTAATCAACTTATCTTCTTCTGTTTGCACTAACGGGAATGATCTTTTAAAATGATACGCTGCTTTTAATAAGCCGGCTTTTCAAAGGGAGAATAAGAAAAAGGAAGTTTGATTTGCTTAAATTCCATATTATGAAACTTGCCACGAAATACATCCACGCAGGCACTGAGCCTGATCCATCTACAGGTGCTATTATGACACCTATTTACCAGACTTCTACCTATGTACAGGAAGCACCTGGTGTAAATAAAGGTTATGAATACGCACGTAGTCAGAACCCTACCCGTAAAGCACTGGAAGAAGCATATGCACAGATTGAAAATGGCAAGTTTGGTCTTGCCTTCAGTAGTGGTGTAGCAGCAACAGATGCGGTGATTAAATTACTGGAACCTGGCGATGAAGTAATTGCAGCCAATGATATGTATGGTGGCACTTACCGTCTTTTTACCAAAATATTTGAAAAGTTTGGCATCAGTTTCAGGTATGTAGATACTACCAATACGGATAATATTGCTACAGTCATTTCTGCAAAAACAAAACTGGTATGGATTGAAACCCCTACCAACCCATTGATGAATATTACAGATATCAAAGCGGTAGCAGCAATTACCAAACAAGCCGGCGCCTTGCTTTGTGTTGACAATACTTTCGCCTCTCCTTATTTACAAAACCCGCTTGATCTTGGTGCAGACATCGTAATGCATTCTGCTACCAAATATTTAGGGGGCCATAGCGATGTAATTCAGGGCTGCCTCGTTATGAATGATGCAACACTGAGAGAGAAATTATATTTTATCCAAAAAAGCTGTGGCGCTGTTCCCGGACCAATGGATTGCTTTTTGGTATTAAGAGGTATTAAAACCCTGCATATTCGAATGCAGCGCCATTGTGAGAACGGTGAAAAGATGGCGAACTTCTTACGTAATCACCCTAAGGTAGAAAAAGTATACTGGTGCGGTTTTACAGATCACCCAGGCTATGCAGTAGCCAGCCAGCAAATGCGTGGATTTGGTGGCATGATGAGCTTTACGCTGAAAGATGATAGTGTAGAAAATGCAAGAAGGGTATTATCCTCCACACATGTATTCGCTCTGGCAGAAAGTCTGGGCGGTGTAGAATCACTCATCAACCATCCTGCGTCTATGACACATGCTTCTATACCACGTGAAGAGCGCATTAAAAACGGTTTGAGCGATAGCCTGATCCGTTTGAGTGTCGGTATTGAAGATATTGATGACCTCATTGCAGATATCAACGCAGCCATCGGATAACCAACTCCCCTGCGAAACCTATGCATCCTTCGCTGGGTGAACTTCCTTCATTAGGGTCACATTTGGAACCAGATGCGGGAAGTTCACCTCAGAGAAAATGATTTTTTAACGGAGGTTTCGCAGGTTATTACAATAGCTTTAATTTTTCAATGGCCATATCAAGTGTTGTTTCTTTTTTGGCAAAACAGAAACGTACCACTTTATCATCTTTTCGATCCTGATAAAAAGCCGATACAGGAATTGTTGCCACACCATAATCTATGGTAAGTCTTTGTGCAAATACGGTATCAGGCTCATCACTGATATCTGCATAACTATAACATTCGAAATAACTCCCGTGTGAAGGAATACATTTGAAAGGTGTGTCTGCCATTTTACTTCTGAAATAATCTCTTTTGGCTTGTATGTTGGCACCTAGAGTAGTATAGGCTGCTACATCTTTCAGGTATTCAGCCAATGCTACCTGTTTGGGTGTATCGCAGCTGAAACAATTGAACTGGTGTACTTTTCTGAACTCGTGCATCAATTCAGCGGAACTGATACAGTAACCTAGTTTCCAGCCGGTACAATGATAGGTTTTACCAAAAGAGAAACACACAAAGCTCCGCTTAAGTAATTCGGGATAGCGGAGAATACTTTCATGCTGAAGACCATCGAAAATCAGGTGCTCATATACTTCATCACTCAGGATGATAATATTGGTTCCTTCTACAATGGCAGATAATTCCTGCATATCAGCAGCCGAAAGAACGGCACCGGTGGGGTTATGCGGCGAATTGATCATGATCATCCGCGTATGCATATTTATTTTTTTACGTACTTCATCCCATGGAATGCTATAAGAAGGATAGGTTAACTGGATACGGATGGCTTTAGCCCCATTGATTTCAATATTGGGAATATAACTATCGTAGGCAGGTTCAAACACAATCACTTCATCACCAGGTTGTAATACCGTAGTGAGCGATGTGTAAATGGCATAGGTACCGCCAGGTGTAATAGTAATATCAGTATCAGGATTAATGGAAGTTCCGTATAAACGAGCTGTTTTCAAAGCAAGCTGCTCCCTTAAAAGCGGGTAACCATTCATGTGCGTGTACTGGTTATATCCATCCTGCATGGCCTTATTTACCAGACCCGTTAAAGTTTCATGCATCGGAAAATCAGGAAAGCCCTGACCAAGATTTACAGCATTATGCTGAGCAGCTAGCTGACTCATTACCGTAAAAATAGTAGTACCTACT
Organism: Sediminibacterium goheungense; assembly: GCF_004361915.1. GTDB lineage: Bacteria > Bacteroidota > Bacteroidia > Chitinophagales > Chitinophagaceae > Sediminibacterium > Sediminibacterium goheungense. Next base: position 1,355,896 of record NZ_SNWP01000010.1, read on the forward strand.
GTTGGTAGTTTCGAAATAATGGTTGTTTGCACACTGTGGTTTTATTCCAGCAATTTACGAACAGAAATGAATTGACCATAGTTGTTTACACCCTCAAGTATAACCCTGATTTTTTTACTGATATCATTGTTATAAAACGAGATCCTTATTTTCTGCATAGTTCCATCTGTAATAATGTTGGGCCTCCAGTATAAGGTTCTTCTTGTATCTGTTTTATTATGTGCTGTTTGTGGCACAGCATAATCCGGTTCGTAGAACTCTTTTACAGCTGTATAGCCGGTTATCTGTAAATGATCAATACCCTTCACGTTGGCTGTAGCGTCTAACCCTTTCTTAGTATACACAGAAATAGCACCACCACCACCATTTACAGCCGACCCGATAAAAGGCGGTCTGAATACTTTTATATAAGCAATGTCACTCATGGGTATCGTAGACAAAAACTGTGCATCGATGGGCATTTCATTCAGAAAAAAACCCACAGATGAACCTCTCCAAACTGCAGAAGGTGATTGAGTAAGCCCGCCTGTAATCTGTAACCCTGCAACACGGCTCTGCAAATAATTAAACACATTAAAACTGGATAATGCCTGCGGATCATTGATCATGTCAAAAGAAATGGCATCACTTCCACGAAAAAGACCATTTGTATAATTTTCATCCATCTCTTCTATCCGTGTTTTAATCCTTGTTTTTACCACTACCTCCTCTAAGGTTGTTTGGGTCTGTAATACACGCAAACGTTCCTGTGCGAAAGCGGCTTCCCGTAATATCCTGGCCTTAGCAGTATCCGTATAAAATATAGGGGGAGGAAAAATAAATTTCTCAAATGCGGTATCTGCCAGGCTCGATCTGAAACTCACTTTACCTCTTCCCGGTAACACAGATAATTTATTCAGTTGATAAAAAAGGGTAGCCGTATCATAAAAAACAACATTGGGTTCATGAAAAGAACCGTTGGCAGCAACAGGAGTGAAGAGCAGCTGTGTAGAAGAATCTTTACCTTTTAATATCAGATTTATGGTTCCCGATTTAGCCAGGCGATTAGGATTTACACCATCAATCTTACCCGAAATACTCAGGTAAGCAGTATCAGGTGGGTATAGCATTTTCCAGCTGTCTGCATCAGCCACTTTTTTCCAGCTTATTCTACGCCACCCATTAGTGAGCATGACCAGATCGAGGTAATATTTTGCCGAATCGTTTGCTGTATAAAAATAGTAACTGGGGTTATGTACATAGCCTTTGATGTCGGACGATAACAATAACACACTCATAATATTTTCTGCTGAATCATCTGCCACATCATCATTGGTAATTGCTAAAGACATATTTGCAGGTACTGAGTCGGGCAATTGAATCTCATAGCTGTTTTTTGCTCTTTTATCCAAGCCGATAGTATCGAAACGTATATCAACAGCAGATCGATATTCTTCATTATCAATAAAAAATAAACGTTCACTCACAGGTATATTGTCTGGTGCAAGAATGGTAAGCGTAGCTGTACCGCTTGGCAGATTATATACCGGAATACGGGTGGTTAGCTTATCCTGTTTCTCCAGATTAATAATACCCTTCATAACCGTTTGCTGGTTTATGGTAAGCAGCATGGTTAGTTTACGATATGAAACAGGAAAATTGGGTGAACGTTCCACTTCAAGAGAACGGTTCATGCCTGTGCCCGTAAGTTGCAAGGAAATACCCTCTAACTGTGTCTGGGGTAATATTGTTTTTTGCGAGCTGCCATCAGGTGCTGTCCAGGATGCAGTTAAGGTTTCACCGAACTTCGGCGTGATAGAAAATTTCCCCATCCCATCATGTAGTGTCTGGAATGTGGTAATTTTTTCTCCTTTATCATTGGTAATAAGGCCACTTACAGTAAAGGGCATTCCATTTTTATCGGTTGCTTTAAAGGCAACGGCTCCTTGCAGGTTGGCAACGAGATTGCCCCCTTCCGGTAAAAACTGAATTGAAAAAGTATTCACTGCTTTAGTGGCACCGGCCAACTGCAGATCAGATTGTAGAACTGTAATTTTTTTCCGGAAAAGAAAACTGCTGTCGAAGTTTAACATCCACTGTGTATAACCCGTAACATATAAAAACTGACCTTTATAATTTTTAGGTATCTCAAAACTTCCAAAAGCCGATGATAAAGCAATGGGTGAAACCTGATGCGATAACAGTTTCCCATTTTCATCATACCAGTCTGTATAAAAATTACGGTTGAGTTTTGAAGGCTCCGGCCCATTCATTAAATATGCTTTATACCCAATAAGTGAACCGGGCTGATAGGCATTGTTATCAAAATGTATGTATACTTTTTCCTGTGGAAAGACTGTGTTGTATTTTTCCAGTTGCTGGTCTATAGACTGTGCCTCTACAGAGATAACAGTTACAAAAAAAAACAGGAAAAGAAGGGGTATAGTTTTTTTCATGGTATGCCGATTACTGCTGTAATACTTATAGACAATAATCGAACATAAATTATGCCGAAAAAACTCAATATGAGCAACCTGTTACAGAATTTATCAGGGTACTAACATATTGGCCAGACGCTTCAACTCTATTTCGGCGAGTTTGGCGGTATAATTCAGGTTTACCATCCTGAAGCTGGTGGCTTCAAAACTCTGTTGTGCCTGGCGAACATCGATGATCGTTGCCTGATTCAGTTCAAAGCGTTTCAGTACCAGATCAACCAGTTGAGTTGAGAGTTTATAATTTTCTACTTCTGTTTCGAGCTGTTGCAAAGCATTTTTATAAGCCTGGAAGGTTCTTACGGCACCAGCTTCCAGGGTTTGTTGCAGATTATCTTTCTGCAGTACTGCATTGCGTGAATTGATCTCCGCTACCTGTAACTGCCGCTTAAAAACAGTACCATTATAAATAGGAATACTTAGGTTCACACTCAAAAACGGACCATAGCTCTGGTTCAACAGTGCAAAACCGGCACCGCTCTTTGTATTGCTGAAATTATAACCCGTATTGGCTCGTAGTGTGGGCTTACCCAGTGCTGCAGTTTCTTTTTCAATCAGTTCATTGATTTTTATCTGCTGCTCGGCACTCAGCATTTGCGGATTATTTTTCAGTGCAGATTGAACGGTTGACAACAATAGATTCTTCTCTACCAGAATGGTGTCAACAATAGAAATGGTGGAATCCGGATTTAAAAAAAGCAGGTTTAATAAATCTGTCTTTCCTTGCTGAATCACCAACTCCTGTTGCAGTTTTTGCTGCACCTGCGCATTTAAATCGAGACGGGCCTGAAAAATATCCGCATTGTTGGAAAGACCGGCTTCTTTTCTGGCAAGTAAAATGTCTAATCGCTTCTGGAACACATCAATCGACTGATCAATGGTTTTAATAAAACCCTGGTTCCTCACAATATCGTAGTAGCGGGTGGCTACAGCGGCCATGGTATTCTGTACCTGTACATTGAGTAACTGCTCATTTTGCTGTATCAATTCTGCCAGTCTTTTTTTTGTAGCCACTACCCGGTAACCATTCGATAATAAAATAGAGCCGGTAACACCTACAGACAGGTTATTGGAACCCACATTGTTACGGGTGGTATTTCTGGAAGCATCAGAAAATTTCTGGTTAATAGAAATAATCTGTTCGTTATCGTTGGCGGTTGCGGTTACAGACGGTAAAGCACCGGCTATACCCGGGTGGTTATTGATATTGCTGATTTCCAGGTTATTCTTTGCCACCTGAATATCGAGGCTGTTTTTCAAAGCTATCTGAATAGCATCAGTGAGACTAAGACGCGACTGGGCAAAACCCAGACTGGTATTTACTAAGCAAAAAAGAAAAAGGATTTTTTTCATTGCAATGAAGTTAACAATGACCCGGGTGCAGGTTGTATATTTTACACCAATGGGCCATTAGCTCACAAAAGTCCCTACATTCATCCCTTCCACCACTTTCAGGAGGTTACCTGGTTTGTTCATATCGAAAACAATAATGGGGAGTTTGTTTTCCATACAAAGGGTAAAAGCGGTCATATCCATTACTTTCAGGTTATTGGTAATGCACTCCTGAAAGCTTATTTTATCGTATTTGGTAGCTGTGGGGTCCTTTTCAGGATCTGCCGTATAAACGCCATCCACACGTGTACCCTTTAAAATTACGTCGGCCTTCATTTCAATGGCCCTGAGCGAACCTGCAGTATCTGTGGTAAAATAAGGGTTACCGGTACCTGCACCAAAAATTACCACCCTACCTTTTTCGAGGTGACGCAACGCTTTACGGCGTATATAGGGCTCTGCTACCTGTTCCATATTAATGGCACTCTGCAATCGGGTGTATACACCTATTTTTTCCAACATAGCCTGCATAGCCATGGCATTAATTACCGTAGCCAGCATTCCCATATAATCACCATGTGCCCGTTCAATACCGCTATCGGCCTCATTCATACCCCGGTAAATATTACCACCACCAATTACAATGGCTACCTGAACCCCCAGATTCGTTACCAATTTAATATCATGGGCATACTGCTCAATGATTTTAGGGTTGAATGGATCGCCATTTCTTTGATCGCCTAAAAGGGCCTCACCGGATAATTTGAGAAGGATTCGCTTAAACTTAGGAAGCATGTGGTTGATTTGTTTGCAAATAACCGGATTTTTTACAGATACACCAAATGAGGGGAAATGTATGATGGCGAATGTCTGATCGCAGATTTGAGGTTTTAAAGGCTAGAACATAGCTACCCCATTTTACGAAAGGAAGAAATTCAGCACCCTGATTAGAAGTTCGATGCTCATGATTCATCTTAAGCCTGTTATAAATGTTTATGTTCTTATGTATAGCATATCTGTATACTAAAAAATGTATTTCGTGTGCGGTTAGATGAAAAATAACCATGGTTAAGAAAATCAACCTGTTGGTTTATTAATTTTGAACATGCAACTTAAAAATCTTCATTACCTGTCTGGGTTGCTGCTTAGTGTCTTTATCGGATTTCACCTTTTTAATCATCTTATGGCTTTAGGGGGTGCCGAAATGCACATCAGTACCATGCAAAGCTTTCGCAGTTTTTACCGACACCCTTTTTTAGAAACCGTTTTACTCATTACGGCACTGGTTCAGATTTTTTCCGGTATGAGGCTGGTGAAAGCAGGTGCCAAAACTGCAGGGGGGTTTTATGAGAAAATGCATATCTGGACAGGTATTTACCTGGCTTTTTTTCTCATCATTCATATCGCTGCAGTACTGGCGGGGCGCTATATATTTAAGCTGGATACTAATTTTTATTTTGGTGTGGCAGGATTGAATCGTTTTCCCTTCAACCTGTTTTTCATTCCTTACTATACCCTGGCCATCCTATCTTTTTTTGGTCATATAGCTGCTATTCACCGGAAAAAAATGAAAAGGCCGTTATTGGGTTTATCAGTAATAAAACAAGCAAACATCATTCTCATAACCGGCGCAGGTATTGCAATATGCATTTTGTATGGCCTTACCAATCATTTCAAAGGAGTATCTATACCCCCAGCTTATGAAATAATACCCGGTAAATAAAAATAAGATGAACATTACAACTATTTCCCCCAAACTAATTTTTTTCTTAGATGCATCAGGAGCCCTCTTATCTGCCGTAATGCTTTGGATCATCAGCCTGCTGCAATCATTTTTTACAGTTCCCGAAACTATGTTTCAGCAGCTTATTTATATTCCGCTGGTCTTTGCTTCTTACTCATTTGTCTGTGCATTCATCAACCCTCTTCAGTGGAAACGATGGTTATCTATTATCGCTGTTGGGAATATTTTATATGCTTTGTATTCTTTGACATTGGCATATAAACATTCAAATGAGCTCACTGCTTTGGGTATCATCTATTTTATAGCAGAGGCCCTGATCATCTTCTCACTGGTATACCTGGAAATTACCCTCATTCGCCAAAAAAAGGCCTAAGTCTCCGCAACTTTTATAGTTCACTGCAAAAAAAGCAGCTTTAGAAAAAGAAAAATTTGAGAAACCAAACAGTTGCATATATTTGCAACCGAATAGTTTCATAATAACCGCAAATACGATGAGAAGAGATGTTTTTCAGGCTATTGCCGACCCTACCCGCAGGGCCATTATTGCTTTAATTGCCTTTCAGGCCATGACACCCAATGCCATTGCCGAACACTTCGATTCAAGCCGGCAGGCTGTATCCAAGCACCTACGTATTTTAAGTGAATGCAAACTGGTGGAACAGGAGCAGCAAGGCAGAGAAATTTTCTATACCCTCAATGCAAAAAAGATGAAAGAAATAGATAAATGGCTCGAACAGTTCCGTCAGTTATGGGAAAACCGCTTTAACCAGTTAGATACTGTTTTGAATACCCTTAAAACACAAAAGAAATGAACCGCGCATTATTATTCGATTTCACAGTGAACAAAGAAAACAGCACCATTCACATACAGCGTGAGTTTGCTGCTAATCTCAATTTTGTATGGGATGCCTGGACCCTACCCGAACTGCTCGACCAGTGGTGGGCGCCCAAACCTTACCAAACCATCACCAAATCGATGGACTTTCGCGAAGGTGGTTTCTGGCATTACCGGATGATTGGCCCGCAGAGCGATTGCCATTGGTGCCGAGCCGATTATGAGCATATTGAAACACAGGTGGTTTTTTCAGGGCTCGATGCTTTTTGTGATGAAGAAGGAACCATCAACACCGATTTACCCCGCGCCCACTGGGCCAACCGGTTTACCGAACAGGAAGATGTTACCAGGGTAAACATTGTCATCACTTATCAATCGCTGGCCGATCTGGAGAAGGTCGTGGAAATGGGCTTCCGCGAAGGCTTTGCGATGGCTATGGAAAACCTTGATCAGTATATACAGGCCCAGTTTCAGCTGCGTTCCGAAATGAAGCCGGCTGTAAAGGCCAGGGTTTGTACCTATCTTAATTTTGATGGCAAAACAGAAGAAGCTTTCCGTTTTTATCAGTCGGTGTTTAAAACTGCATTTGTAACAGGCGGCATCAAACGTTTTGGTGATTTACCGGCTGATAGTAATCACCCGCCTGTAGCCGAGGAAATCAAAAAAATGGTGCTGCATGTAGAATTACCCATCACCGGCAATCATATACTCATGGGTACCGATGCACCCAAAGAAATGGGCTTTACCATTACACAAGGCAACAATATGCATATCAGCATAGAACCCGAAACAAGGGCAGAAGCAGAAAGACTGTTCAATGAATTATCTGCCGGCGGAAAAATAGAAATGCCTCTACAGGATATGTTTTTCGGTGCTTATTATGCCGGCTTCACTGATAAATATGGTATTAACTGGATGATTAATTGCTGGGCTAAGTAGACCGAAAGTCCGTGAGTCAGAAAGACCGAAAGATTTTGTGTAAATTGATAATCCATCTTTTCTCTTGGACTCTTGGACTCTTGGACTCTTGGACTCTTGGACTCTTGGACTCTTGGACTCTTGGACTCTTGGACTCTTGGACTCTTGGACTCTTGGACTCTCGGACTCTCGGACTTCCGGACTTAAAAAAAACAACCATGAAAAAAACAAAACTGATCTACTGGATCACCACCATTCTGTTTTCAGGTTTTATGATTTTTTCTGCTATTCCGAATATTATGCTGAATGCAGAATCGAAACAGTTTCTAACGGGGTACCTGGGTTATCCCGAATATTTTATTCCTTTTATTGGTGTAGCCAAACTATTGGGTTCATTGGCCATTCTGGTTCCATCTTTTAAGAAAATAAAAGAATGGGCCTACGCAGGATTGGCTTTTGATTTAATCGGAGCCATGTATTCAGTTATTAAAGTGGGCGGCATTGACCCGGGAATGAGTATCATGCTGCTCGTTTTTGCTGCAGGTATTACATCTTACCTGCTCAACGAAAAAGTAAATAACCTGAAATAAGCATACATCATTCACTCCCTCTCCCTTTCTCCCTGCAAGAACTCTTCTGAAATTCGGGTGTACCAGTTTATAAAATTTTTTTCAGCAGGGAGAAGGGGATTCATTTACTTAATACGTGCATCTATTTCCTGCTGCACCCTTTGTGTGAATACCGTAGACCAGATACTCCAGTGGTCGGCACCAGGTATGAGTTCGGCAATGGCTGAAGTACCTTTTGCTTTTCCACCGAATGCACGCACTGCATTTTGTAAAAAGAAATTATCATCGGCACCGGCATATACATGTACTTTCCCTGTTAGTCTTGGCTCCAGCTTTTTACCATTTTTCTGTATGAATAACCCCAGATCGTAAGGCTCCCAGGATTTAACCACGGCCGGATTAACTTTTCCGCTCACACGATCAAATAACAACTGGGGTCGGCCGTTTTTATCAGGCACACCAAATTCGGCTTCAAAAGCCTGTTGCTGTTCACCATCACCCAAAAAAACATCGAGGGCGTTAAAGCTGCGGGTGGTAGCAAGGGCCTTGCCATTCATGATAAAAAAGTCTCTTTCCTTCCCATCCTTATCTGTATAGAAATTGGCATTGGGTTCATAAATATTTACACAGGTAAAAGCGGTAAAATCAACCGGATCGGGTGAAACCGACCAGCAGCCACCAAAAGCATCAGGATAATTGAGTTGCAACCACAAAGAACCATAACCACCGGTACTCTGCCCCATTACAAAACGCTGACTGGCATCTTTCACAATCCGGTAGTTTTGTTCCAGGTAGGGCACCAGTTCTTCTACCAGAGCCTTGCCCCATGGACCATTTACACGCGAGTCTACAAAAGCATGCAGACCAAAGGGCGATTGTGTTTCGGGGTTGAGGTACACATATATTTTTTCCTTACCCAGCTCCATACCATAACGCTGTACGGGCATATTACCCATCATATCATAATGGGTACCACCCCAGCCGGGTATTACAAATACTACAGGGTAAGTACGGGTAGGGTTGGTAAGGTAAGAAGCCGGCAGGCGAATGGCTGCTTTCATAAAAATATCTTTCTTCCTGAAGCCGGAGAGTAGCTGGCTCTTCAGTGTAATTTCTTTGAGCCGTTCTGTTTCCCTGAATTTGCGTTGAGGTATTACAGATTGAAACTGAACGGTAACTTCACCCGATCCTTTTTCATCTACATACAGCAATGCCTCTTTACGGGCATACACATTACCGGGATTAGCCCGCCCTCTTTCCTCAAAATCGATATCAATAATACCGGCCATTTTGTAATAGCCGGGTTTGAGGCGGGTTTGGTTATCGGGTAATAAACGGCTATCCGCTTTATCAAAGCTAAGGGTGATGTTTTTTTCAAGGTTTTGCACGTTCCACGCAAACATGGGTTGTGCCGGGTCTGGTTCATTGGGTACTCTTTTACTGGTATCGCTTTGCAGAAAAAGATAGAGTTTGCCGGTAAGGCTTTTTTTGATGGATGTATCGATCTGAACATGAATGGTTTGAGAAAAACCAACTTTGCTCAGGAAAAAAACCAGAATCAGTAAAAGGTATTTCATGTATTTACTTTTTTATTGAACGTAGCATTAGCGTTGTTGTTACGGATGTGATGATCACATAAATATGTGATCGAATTGAGTTTGCATAACAAGTAAATGCCTATTAGGCTCCACAAGAATCAATCATATCTGTTTATATTAATCGAACCTATATGCATAAAAAAGGGAGATGATCTCTCATCTCCCTCCTATAAAAAATCCACTCAAATACAATTATCCTAAAGCCACACGCTTAAAACCGGTAACTTTTACATCACCTGCTGTTTTCAGGTAAGCTTCTACAGTAATACCACCATCTTTTACAAAAGCCTGTGCCAGTAAGGTATTTTCTTTGAAGAATGCATTCAGTTTACCTTCTGCAATCTTCGCAATCATATCATCTGGTTTACCGGCCATTTTAGGATCGGCTTTCATGGTATCTACCACAATGGCTCTTTCTCTTTCAATGGTTTCAGCAGGAATGCTATTGGCATCAACCGCAATTGGGTTCATGGCAGCAATTTGCATGGCCACATCTTTACCAGCTTCAGCAGCTTCTGCGCTTAACCCTACCAGTACACCCATACGGTAAGCACCGTGAATGTATGATGCTACATATGGTGCTTCAATTCTTTCGAATTTAGCCACACCGATTTTTTCACCGATGGCTGCCAGTTTATCGTTAATGAGGTCAGATACTTTGGCTCCGTTAATCACTACTTCATTCAACTCTTCAGCGCTTTTTACATCGTTAGCTACTGCCGCATCAGCAATAGACTGAGCGAAAGCTACGAAGTCGGCATTTTTTGATACGAAATCTGTTTCGCAACTAATGCATACCACAAAACCGGTTTTGTTGTCGGCAGAAGTTTTCGCGATGATAACACCTTCTTTTGCTTCACGGTCACTACGTTTAGCAGCCACTTTCTGGCCCTGTTTACGTAACCAGTCAATAGCAGCTTCAAAATCGCCATTGGTTTCAGTTAAAGCTTTTCTGCAATCCATCATGCCGGCACCTGTTGCCTGGCGTAATTTGTTGATATCAGCGGCTGTAATTGTTACAGTACTCATAGTAGGTGAAATTTATAATGTTTTGAATACAGGTTTACTGAATAAGCTGCAAAACTATTGGCTTCTTACAGATTTCCTGTTTTACTAAATGATGAACAGGTATTGTCAAATACAATGCCTGAAGGGTAAAAGCCTGAAGTGCATATATAAATTGGGTCATTATGTCATCATCGGTACAGATAATGACGTAATGACCCAATATGTGGTTACTTCATTATCTGCTTCCGCCACCGGCAGGACGACGGTTACCCGGAACGCGGCGCTTAGGTGCACCTGCTTCTGCAGGGGCTCCGCTGCCACCACGGCGGCCACCACGGCCAGCTTCGGCTTGTGCTTCAGCTTCTAAGCGACGTGCTTTGGCTTCGTTTTCGTTGTTGCTGTCTTCAGTTTCTTCTTCATCTTTAGAAGCCTGGCGCTCAGCCAAACCTTCTGCAATAGCAGCAACGATATAATTGGTAATGATAGCGATTGATTTGGTAGCATCGTCATTCGCAGGAATAGCGAAGTCTACTTTATTAGGATCGCAATTGGTATCTACCATACCGAAGGTAGTGATACCTAAACGCTTGGCTTCTGCCAGCGCAATATGCTCATGTCCGATATCAACCAGGAATAAAGCAGCCGGTAAACGACCCAGTTGTGCAATACCACCGAGTACTTTTTCCATTTTGTCTTTATCGCGGCTCAGGGTGAGACGTTCTTTTTTAGTAAGGCTCTCTGCACTGCCATCTGCCAGCATTTTTTCGATGCTCTGCATTTTCTTCACGCTCTTACGAACGGTGTTGAAGTTGGTAAGCATACCACCTAACCAACGCTCAGTAGCATAAGGCATGTTTACACGCTTGGCACATTCGCTAACGATTTCTTTCGCCTGCTTTTTAGTAGCCACAAACATGATCTTTTTACCGCTTTTCGCGATCTGCTTAACAGCTGCAGAAGCTTCCTGCAGGTGATCAACAGTTTTATTCAGATCAATGATGTGAATACCTTTCTTCTCAGCAAAGATGTAGGGCAACATCTTAGGGTTCCACTTCTTTTTCAGGTGACCAAAGTGTACACCGGCCTCCAGAAGTTGTTGCTGTAATGAAGTGTTATTTTCCATCTTGTATGATTGTTGTAATTTTTTGAATTTAGTTTCGAAAGCTGTGAGCTTTGAGCCGCGAGCTGTGAGCAATATAAAATGATGCTCATAGCTCGTAGCTCACAGCCCTTAGCCTCACTATTAACGTTTACTGAACTGGTAGCTTCTACGTGCTTTCTTATGACCGAATTTCTTACGTTCAACACCACGTGGATCACGCTTCAGCTGACCGGCAGCTTTTAATGAAGGACGGAACTCAGCACTTACTTCCAGCAACGCACGGGCAATACCCAGTTTTGCTGCTTCGGCCTGGCCCTTTAAGCCACCACCCTGTGCATTGATTACCACATCGTACTTACCCAGCACATCTGCAGTTTTCAAAGGTGCTTCTACCTGGTTCTGCAGGTATACCAGCGGAAAATATTCTTTATAATCTTTATCGTTTACAGTGATCTTACCATCACCCTTGCTAATGAATACACGGGTAACAGCTTCTTTACGGCGACCAACTGCGTTTTTTTGTTTTTCCATTTATCAGGAATTTGTAATTAGCTAATTTGTTGTTGATTAGAACTTCAGTTCTTTAGGTTGCTGTGCAGTATGCGGATGTGCAGTACCGGCATATACAAACAATTTCTTGATCATTTTACGACCGAGACGGTTTTTAGGTAACATACCTTTTACCGCTCTTTCCATGATCACTTCAGGACGACGCTTGATCAGATCCTGTGCAGCTTCTTCTTTCTTACCACCTGGGTAACCAGAGAAGTTGATGTACTGCTTGTCTTCGAACTTGTTACCTGTGAAAACAACTTTCTCAGCATTGATAACAATTACGTAGTCACCACAATCAACGTGCGGTGTGTAATAAGCCTTGTTCTTACCACGAAGAACAGCGGCAATCTTGGAAGCAATACGACCTACGGTTTGATTAGTACCGTCAACCACATACCAGTTGTGCTGTACGGTAGCCGCATTTGCATGCTTGGTGGTGAAATGGAGTTTACTCATAATATTTCTTTTTTAGTGAACCCGGCGCTATCCCGCCGGCTATAATGTTCCGAATTTTCGGACGGCAAAGGTAGGCATGCGATACACCATTTACAAAGATTTTGGCATCTATTTTTAATCGAACCTTTGCAACTGATTGATTTTCAATAAAGAATTTGAGTGAAAATTTAGATTGAAGGAAAAAATAAGCCACAGATACACAGATTACCCTTACATAATCTGTGCATCTGTGGCTTAATACATTATATAAGAGCCCACCATCCCAATTTATCGCCTCTGTTTCCCGGTAAAACTGCTACGAGCTGTGAGCCTCGGGCTGCGGGCGTTTTGATATGTAAGTATTGCTATTAAAACAATACCACATAAAACGCATTCCCAAGTCTTGTCATTTTTATTACAAGCAGAAAACTTACCATAAACACCAATCAAGGCTCGTAGCTCATCGCTAAAAGCTCACAGCCAATTTTACTAACCGGTAATGCTTTATTATTTAAGAAAACCCTGAAATCCCAGCCATGCCGCAAACTCATCGGCCCAGGCATCGGAGGGTTGCCCCTGCTTTCTGATACCAAACCCATGGCCTCCTTTATAATAAACATGCAGCTCTGCTGAACGTTTGGCAGTATTCCATTTCGTGTACAATGCCACACTATGCGGCTGCAAACCAATCTGATCGTCTGACGCAACGGCCACAAACAATGGTGGCGCATCTGCTGCTACAGTACCCTGCATTTCCGGAGGTAAAAAAGGATAAATGGGGGCCACAAAATCGGGTCTGTTATCCATTGTATAACCAAAACCAGCAGAACCAGCTACGGTACCACCGGCTGAAAAACCCATGATGCCGATTTTCTTCGGATCAATACCAAATGTGGCTGCATTCTTTCTTACATAAGCAATAGCCTGCTTACCATCTGCTATACTCATGGGTACTGCAGCCAGCTGTTTGGCCTGTAAATCTTTGTCACCAAATGAAGCATTGAAATCTTTTATGGGATCATCGCCCGAAGCTTTGGCCAATCTATACTTTAATACAAAACAGGTTACACCTTTTGTTGCCAGCCATCTTGCCACACCCAATCCTTCGTTTTCAATTGACAGAGCAAAAAAACCACCACCCGGACAAATAATCACAGCCGTACCATTGGCTTTGCCGGCCTCGGGTTTAATAACGGTTAATGTGGGGTCTGCTACATTGTAAACCACTGGTGTGTTCCAGCTGGTTTTTTCAATGGTAGCTTCCGACCAGTTCCAGTTTTCAGAACCGGGGGCCTTGCCTTCATAGATTTTTACTATCTGTTGAGCATACAAGATGCCTGCCATTTGCAGCAAGAGAAATAAAGAGAGTAACCATAGCTTACGCATAAATATAAGTTTGTGTTAAGTTACACTTTTTACAAATAAAGAGGGTGTACCAATACTGATACACCCTCTACATAACTATACAGAAGCCATCGCTATTTTTTTGCCGGATACAATACAGCCCTGATTTCATTTTTACCATCAAACAGTAGTCCTGCTGTTGCTTTAATATCTGCTGCAGTAATGGCATTTAGTGCTTGTTCATAAGCTAGAATAGAATTAGTGCTGGCTCCATCAACGTATATACTTTGTAACGATTGTGCCCAGAATCGATTTTCCTGGTTATTTACTTTAAACTTTTCCAACATCGTTTTCTTCACCTTATCCAGATCTTTTTGTTCTGCCCCATTGTTTTTTATCTTACTGATTTCCTCATTAGCAGCTGCAATGAGTTTATCGACATTTTCGGGACCGCAGGGCAGCTGTAATACAAGTGTATACTGACTATATGGATACTGTGTAATTCCGCCAAAAAAACCACCGCCATAAATGCCACCGATTTTCTCACGCAGCTCTTCTGTAATTTTAATATTCAACACTTCTGTTAATACCTCTGTTTTGAGCTTCAGGTCTTCACTGTACGTAATATCACCAGCGTAATAGTTAAAAATAAAACTCTTAGGCTCAGCACCTTTATAGTATTTTAATTCATGAACGCCTTTCTTGGTTCTTACACCATTATCAAAATAGCTACCGGCTTTTCCTTTCGAGGGTAAGCTTCCGATATAAGTACCCAGTAAGGGTTTAATAGCTTCTACATCAATATTACCGGTAAGAATAAAGGTAAAATCAGTAGCATCCTTAGTGAGGTCGTTATAGATTGTTAATACCCTTGTTATATCTATTTTATCAAAATCTTCCGCCTTTGGAAAATTTACAGGTGCAAGTGGTTGACCCTGATACAGTGAATTAAAAACCGTATCAATAAAAGAAGTTGTTGGATCAGCCATCATAAACTCAACAGATGCTTTTTGTTTTTCCTTCCAGCCATTAAATAATCCTTCGTCTTTTCTCGCAGCTGTTAAGTTCAGATAAACCAACTGTAGCATCGTTTCCAGATCTTTAATACTGCTGCTACCATTGATACTGGTTGACAGGCCAGACAGATTGGTGGTTACTGAAGCCTGCTTACCGGCAAGGAATTTTCTAAGATCAACAGGAGAGAAGTCGCCAAAACCCATTTGCTGTACAACGCGGGATGCAAAACTTGCGTTCAGCTTGTCAGCAACACCATAAGTACTATAACCGCCCTTTTTTGCACCTGTTAAAACAATTTCATCTGCCTTGAAATTGGTTGGCTTTAGAATTACTTTCGCTCCGTTTGAAAAATAAAGTTCCGTAGTACCTAATGCATCGTTTTTAGCTTCTTTATTAATGGTTCCTGCAGTTGGCTTTTTGGCTAGTAAAGAAGCAGCCAGTGCCTTTTCTTCATAAGCTTTTACACCGGTGTTCAAGGTTTTTTCAGTTAAAGCAAGTAAGCCTTCTTTAGTAGGAAGTTGATCCTGATTTTTTGAAGGAGCCTGAACGGTTACAAAAAGACGTTCATTATTTTTGAGATCATTGGCAAGTACGTTTACTTCTTGAGCAGTAATTTCAGGCACCAACTTTTTTTGATAGGTAAACTCATTTTCGATACCAGGAATGGGTTCAGCTTCCAGGAAATGACGGATGTATTCATCAGCAAACCTTGCAGATTCAGTTTTATCCCTGTTATTATACAAACGTTCTGCAGATGCCAGTAACTGTTTCTTACCTCTTTCAATTTCATTCGCTGTAAAACCAAACTGGTTTACCCTTTTTATTTCAGTTAAGATGGCCGATAAAGCTGAATCTGTTCCCTTTTTTCCAGCTACCACATACCCGCTAAATGCTTCGTAGCCTCTTGCGAAGGAACCAAACCCTGTGCCTGCATATACGTATGAGGGATTGGAATTCTGAGCCAGTTCATTCAAACGTTGATTCAGCAGGGTACTAAAGAGGCGTTTTGCCAACCCATTCTTATAATCGCCCAAGGTAAGCTCAGGCTGATCTTTCTGTGGATTATACGTAAATTCTACTGCTATATTGGTTGCTTCAGGATCGGTTAAAACCAGTCCTTCATTTTTTGCTCTGGCCATGAGAGGAAATGAGGGTCTTATTCTTGGTTTTACAGGATTTTTGAGGGAACCAAAATATTGACGAATCATTTTTTCGGTTTCAACCAGATCAATATCACCAACGGCCACCACCGCCATCAGGTCTGGGCGATACCAGTCTCTATAAAAACGCTTTATCGCATCGTATTTAAAGGTTTTTAGTATACTGTCTTTCCCAATGGGTAATCGGTTTGCATATTTTGATCCTGCATATTGAAGTGGATATGATTTTCTAAACATCCGATCTTCGGCTCCTTTACCCAGGCGGCTTTCTTCTAATACCACTTTTCGTTCATCATCGATAGCCGAGTTTTCGAATGTAATACCCGAAGCCCAGTCTTGCAGTACCTGCATTCCTTTGGTAAAATTGGCAGGGTCACTTAAAGGAACAGGAAGAATATAAACCGTTTCATTAAAGCTGGTATAGGCATTCAGGTCCGAACCAAACTCAATACCTATACTTTGCAGAAAACTCACCAGTTCATTTTTCTTAAAATTTTTGGTGCCATTAAATGCCATGTGTTCTGTAAAATGTGCCAACCCTTGCTGGTCATCATCTTCTAAAATAGAACCAGCATTTACTACTAAACGGAGCTCTACTTTTTTCTCAGGTTTACCGTTCTTTTTAATATAGTAAGTAAGACCATTCGATAGTTTACCTACTTTGATGCCGGGATCGATAGGCAACTTATCTGTTAACGAGGTTTGAGACGATGCGCACAGTACAATACTGAGAAAAAACAAAAGAAGAATTTTTCGGGGTAGCATATAATTCTTAACCAATATTGATTTAACTATTAAAAAAAAATATGTATTCACTCTTTACACTTTTTGATATTTGAAAATTATATACCTATTTATTCTTAAACTATGACACATCACTAAAAGATTAATACTGGTATTGACTAAATCTATTTTTTACTTAAAGATTGGATAATTGAGATTTTTTCTCATAAAATACTACCCTTTCATAAATAATTCTTATCAAAGATTTACTCTGTCTGTTTAATTAAAAAATTAACAACCAATTTAGTGATATACAAGAAACTCAAAAACGTTTCATTATCATGCCTTTTCAATTATGTAGTACACAACTACAGAGTAAAATTGAAAAGGCATGATTAGTTTTAGACATTTAAAATTATTTACCTAAAAAAAGAATAATACATAGTTATACCAAAAGCTATAGATATGTATAGGTATATGTATAAATTATTTCTTTTTTTATTTGAAGCTTCGCGATTTTTAAAGAAAAGAAAAGCAATCACTGCCAATATTACAAAGTATAAAGACCATAACCTCCCTGAGTTCTGAACATATATATTGTTACGAAAAAAATATCCTATAATAATTATGTACAATAGTAATATGGCTGCAAGAATTTTTGTTTTCATAACCTCAATATTGATATTATTAATTTTTTGTTTTGGGGCAGTACTTATTAGCACACTCCTCTATCCCTTCCGCAGCCCAATTACTGGCACCAATTAAACATAAAACCGAAGCTGTACCTGCACTTAAAGCTTCGCAACCAGCTAATATTAAAGCTCCCTCGACCGCTACACCTACCGAACATCTATAATATCTCCATCCACAACCTCCTTCTTCATTTGATCTAACAACTTGTGAGTTTCTAACTGTGGTACTATTTGAAGTATTCTCATTCATTAAAGTAGCGGCCTCAATGAAAATATCTCGAGTTAAATTTGTACCGTATCGTTTCTGTAAATTACTATTATTTTCATAAATAATTTTACTAATATTTTCCAGTGTCGCTTTATCAAGAGGTGTTAAATCATTTACAATTGTAGAGTATTGCTGTTCAGCACTAAGCTTTTGTCCCTTTGCCAAATCTATTTTTGAACGAATACTATTTCGTTTGTCTTTGCTAAAATTATGGATTGAGTAGTCTACCATAATATTAAAATTTCTAATTAAAGTAATAAAAGACTCATCTTTTGCTAATGATTTAGCATCAGTTTTCTGAAATTTATCTGGATTATTTTTGACCTCCTTTTGACATCCCATAATAGATAGTGCAAAAAGAAAAATAAGGGCTGCTGCAGAGAGTACCCCTTTGCTAAAAGATGTTACTTGTTTCATGATTGTTTAGTTTTAGAAATGATAATAATGAAACAATACTATCATAAAATCTGATAAAAGATAACTGCGTTTTTTCGCAGTCGAAAAAATTCTACAAGCCTTTCAAATATTATCTATTATCAAGTAGTTAAATGGCTATTTTATGTATAGGTAAATTATAGAAACTGATAGCTGAATTTATCATTAACCACTCAAATTTTCAATAAAAAAAACAATCATCATTGTAAAATATTTTCTGATGATTCAGTTCAGGAAACAACTGAAGGCACTTAGAGGCTCATTAAAGACTCAACATGTAAGGTTTTTAAAGCACTTGCACAGATAAATAAAAAACGGCCGGGCTCCCGCCCGACCGCCCTCTTTGTCAATCGAAACCCAAATTGTGATTCTTACGCCTGTCTATCGGTTCTTCAACTTTTTAGTTCCAGCCCCCGCCAAGGGCCTTATAAATATTTACTTTGGCACTCAACTGTTTCATTCTGATCTCAATCAACTGCATTTTAGATTCCAGTGCCTCTCTTTGTGTTAACAGCACTTCCATATAATCTGCCCGTGCAGAGTTGAAGAGATTATTAGATATGCCCACAGATTGCAACAATATATCTACCTCTTTTGCCTTGAGTGCATAACTGGTTTTGAAGTTGGCTGCTTTTGCTATCTGGTTCAGCACTTCGGTATATGCATTCAAAATGGTTTGCTGGTATTTATATATAGCCTGCGTTTGCTGAGCATTGGCATTATAATAAGTAGCTGTGATGGCATTTTTATTTACCAATGGCGCCACCATATCGCCCGCCAGGTTATAAATAATAGAAGCGGGTCTGATAAGGTATAAGGGATTGAATGCCTGAAAACCCAGTCCGGCCTGCAAACTGAAGGATGGATAGAAGTTGGCCCTAGCCACCTGCACATCAAGCTTTGCAGCAGCTATATCCAGTTCTGCCTGTCTGATGTCGGGTCGGTTTACCAGCAATTGTGCGGGTACCCCTGTTTGCATATCATCAACCGGCATGGTATTAAACTGCATTGAGTTTCGCTCAATTACAGGTGTGTATTTACCGGTGAGGTAACGGATTCTGTTTTCAGTTTCCGTAATCTGCTGTTTAATTTCGTACTGAAGGTTTTGTGTATTCAGTAACTGTGCCTCAAACCGGTTCACAGCCAGCTGGGTAACTTTTGCCGCTTCTTTCTGCTGGCGTATAATCTTCAACACATTGCTCTGTAGTGTGATATTCTGCTCAATAATCTGCAACTGATTATCCAATGCCATTAACTCGTAATAAGAGCTGGCTATTTCGGCAATGATCTGTGTGATCATAAAGTTCCGGCCCTCTACATTGGATGCCATTCTCAACACCGCAGATTTTTGTGCATTGCGCAGCTTCTTCCACACATCGAGTTCCCAGGAGAAAAAAGCACCGCCGATAAAATCACCAACATACTTAGGTCCTTTATCAGGATTGGCTTTCAGGTCTTCTTCTGAAAAACCATCCCAGGTATATTTACCTGCCCTGTCTACAGCAGCACCGGCTCTGATGTTTACAAAAGGCAGGTATTCACCTCGCCTTTGCATGATTTCATTCTTACTCATTTCAATTTCCTGCAGCGTAATATTCAGCTCCTGGTTATTCTGCAGAGCGGTATCAATCAAGGCAATTAAATGGGGATCGGTAAAATATTGCCGCCAGGGTACCCGGGCAATATTGGTAGTATCCTGTGAGCTGGTATAGCTCACAGGTACTGTTTTATCTTCCTCTTTACTGGTGATGGCTGGCACTTTACAGGCACCCAACCCCACAATAGTACTTACAAGAAAAAGGTATTTAACTGGTAGTTTCATTATCTTTTTTATTTCTGATTCTTGCAATAATTTTTTTGATTTTTTTCGTCAGCGATGATTCGTTGTTTTCAACAAAGTCTTCGCTCAACGGGTTTTTATCTTCATCTCGTATGAGGTACCTGCCCTCCTGCATTTTTCCGAAGATGAAATACAGACCGGGTACAATGATTACCCCGAACACCGTTCCGAACAACATGCCTCCTAATGCAGATGCACCAATGGTATGGTTACCCACTGCTCCGGGACCGGTTGCAATAACCAGTGGAATTAAGCCTGCAATAAAAGCAAAGGACGTCATGAGGATGGGTCTGAAACGGGCTTTGGCACCTTCAATAGCTGCCGCCAGTACGGTAGCACCTTTGTTGTGTTTCTGTACCGCAAACTCTACAATCAGTACCGCATTTTTACCTAATAAGCCCACGAGCATGATCATACCCACCTGTGCATAGATATCATTTGCCAGCCCCAAGGCCTTCAATAAGAAGAAGGATCCGAAAATACCTGGTGGCAGTGATAACAAAACCGCAAACGGAAGCAGGAAACTTTCGTATTGCGCCGCAAGAATTAAATACACAAAGAAGATAACAATGATGAACAAATAGAGGGCCTCATTACCTCTTCTCGCTTCATCATAAGAAAGACCTTCCCATGCAATATCATAACCTCTTGGCAATGTTGCCGCTGCTACTTCTTTAATGGCTTTGATAGCATCTCCCGATGAATAACCCTTGGCAGGTGTACCATTGATGAGTGATGAGATGTAGAGATTATAACGCGATATTTCATTGGGGCCCTGTGTTTTGGTGATCTTCATAAAAGCAGAATAAGGTACCATTTCACCATGATCGTTCTTTACAAACATGTTCAACAGATCGGATGGTTGCTTTCTGAATTCAGGGCCTGCCTGTGTGTACACTTTATAGTAATTATTGAATCGGATAAAGCCCTGCTCGTATGTACTTCCAATCATGATATTCAGGTTTTCCATGGCATTACCCAATGAAACACCTTTCTGCATAGCCAGCTCATTGTCTACCGTAATTTCATATTGCGGATACTTTGCAGAGTAAAAGGCAAATAAACCAGACAGTTCTTTTCTTTTCCTTAATGCTGCAAGAAAATCAGCATTAACCCTGTCGAATTCCTGGTAGTCCACATCACTGCTTTTATCTAATAAACGCAAAGAAAAACCGTCTGATGTACCATAACCCGGAACCGCCGGTGGTTCAAAATATTCAATATTTGCCGGCAGATCCTTTGATGCTTTCTCCAGTTCTTCGATTACTTCTTTAACCGACTGTTTTCTTTCCGACCAGTCTTTCAGGTTTATCAAACAGGTACCCGCATTGGAACCACGGCCTTCTGTAAGAATTTCATATCCTGCCAGAGAAGTAACAGACGAAACCGCTTCAATTTTCTTGGCTACTGCCTGTAATTTTCTGGATATTTCATTGGTACGTTCCAGTGTGGTACCTGGCGGTGTTTGAATGATGGCATAAATCTGCCCCTGGTCCTCACTGGGAATAAAACCTGCAGGGAGGATTTTATTTACACTCATGACCCCAAAAGAAAAAGCGATCAGTAGTCCGTAAGTAATCAACCTTCTGTTAACGATGAGCGACAGGAATTTAGTGTACCTGCCTGTAACACGTTCAAAGGTTCTGTTGAACCAGTTGATAAACAGACTAACCGGCGTTTTTCTTTTGGGTTTACCATGTGTGTTTTTTAATAGCATGGCACATAACACTGGGGTAAGTGTTAGTGCCACGAAACCAGAGATCACAATCGCGCTCGCCATGGTAAGCGAGAACTGCCGGTAGAGTACCCCTACAGGCCCCGTCATAAAGGCTACGGGTACAAATACAGAAGTCATTACGAGTGTAATGGCGATGATGGCTCCGCTGATTTCACGAATTACTTTTTTAACGGCTGCAAAAGGCGATAGATTTTCTTCTTCCATCTTTACGTGTACCGCTTCCACCACTACAATGGCATCATCAACCACGACCCCGATGGCTAGTACCAATGCGAATAAAGTAATCAGGTTAATACTCAACCCGAAAAACTTCATCAGTGCAAATGCACCGATCAGTGATACCGGTACTGCCAGAATGGGGATAAAGGTAGAGCGCCAATCGCCGAGGAAAACGAATACTACAATCGCTACCAGTACAAATGCCTCCAATAAGGTATGTAATACTTTTTCAATAGAAGCATCCACAAACTTCGATACATCGTAGTTGATTTCGTAATTGATACCCGGAGGGAAATCTTTTTTCAGTTCTTCCAGCTTGGCTTTTACATCCGCAATAACCGTATTGGCATTACTGCCGGGGTTTTGTTTTAGTACGAGTGATGCAGATGGATGACCATCTTTATTTGAATAGATATCAACAAACTCACTACCTACTTCTACTTCAGCAATATCTTTTAATTTCAATATCTCACCATCAGCATTGGCTTTAATAATAATATCCTGGTATTGCTCCGGTTTATTGTACCAGCCTTTATAGGTGAACACATATTCCTGCGACTGCGCTTTTTTACCGGAGCTGAGACCCACACGTCCGGGTCTTGCCAATACGCTTTGCTCATCAATAGATTTCAATACTTCTTCAGCAGAAATATTATAAGCACGCATTCTTTCCGGATCGAGCCATACACGAATGGCAAAAGCACGGCTACCGATGGCCTGTGCAAAACCCATTCCTTTAATACGCTGTAATTCTGGCAGGATGTAGGTGTTGGCGTAGTTGAATAAAAATTTCTCATCAACACTGTTGTCTTCACTATACAGGTTGAGGTACATCAGCATACTGGGCTGGAGGGGTGAAATAATAACACCCTCTCGCTGTACCAGCGGCGGAAGGTTGGTCATTACCTGATCTACCCTCGATTTTACCCTTACGGCAGCCAGTGTTGGGTCGGTACCTGGTTCAAAGATTACTTCAATACTTGCTTCACTTGCACTGGTGGCATCAGACAATATGTATTGCATACCCTGTACACCATTGATGGCGCGTTCGAGAATGGTAAGGGTTGATTTTACCAATACATCTGCATTGGAGCCCGGGAACTCAATAAAAATATTTACACGGGGTGGTGCTATTTCAGGAAACTGTGCAACCGGTGATGTATTAATTGCCAGCAACCCCATGAAAACAATTACCACAGACAATGCAATAGCAAGAACCGGTCTTTTAATAAACTTATTAAACATCGTTTTATATTTTAGGGTTCTCCGCTATTCTGCGTGTAAATTGTTTAACTCATATAGTTCTTTTTCGAAGGGTACAAAGCTGTATTTGATACGTTCATTATTCTTTACTTTACCCAACCCTTCAGCCAGAATTTTATCCTGCGGACTCAATCCTGAAGCCACTACATACACATGTGGCATCTCCTGCGCAATGGTGATCTGTCTGGCTTTTAATACATTATTGGCATCTACTACATACACAAACTTTTTATCGAGTACATCGAAAGTTGCCTTTTGTGGAATGAGTATGGCTTTTTTGAAAGCTACAGGCATTAGAATATTACCTGTTTCGCCATGACGGAGAATACGTTTGGGGTTGGGAAATGTGGCCCGGAATGCAATATTACCGGTTTCGTTATTGAAATCGGCTTCAATGGTTTCAACGATGCCCTTCTGATCGAATACCTGGTGATTGGCCATTTCGAGTAATACACTTGTATTACTGCCTTTTTTGTCGCGCGACATATAATCCAGGTATTCAGCTTCGGGCACATTAAAATATACCCACATTTTACTGTTGTCTGCCAGCGTGGTTAACAACTCACCTTCATCGAGTAAGCTTCCTAAACGAACATGAAACTTATCGAGTATACCATCGAATGGAGCGCGGATTTGTGTAAAAGAAAGGTGCGCCTTAGCAAGCGATAATTCGGCCTGCGCTTTGTCCAGCTTAGCTTTTGCCAATGCAAGTTCATTTTTAGAAACGATATTGCTATCTGCCAGCTGTTTGGTATTCTGGTATTCAATTTTAGCGAAATTCACTTCCGCTTCCGACTTCTGAGTTTCTGCCTGATAAATAAGGGGCATAATCTGAAAGAGTAGCTGCCCTTTTTTTACAAACTGGCCTTCATTCACAAAAATTTTCTCCAGGTAACCTTTTTCAAGCGCCCTTAATTCTATGTGCTGAATTGAATGTACCTGGCTAACATATTCTTTATTGATAGTGGTATCTCTTTCAATAGGACTGGTAACAATAAACTGAATTTCTTCGTGTTTTTCTTCCTTGTGTTCTTTGCAACCTGCGGCTAATAAAGTGGTTGCAGCAATAATGGAAATAAAAAATTGCTTCATAATTTTTTTGATTGACTAAAGAGGATAAAGAGGGTATGTTATGTGAGGAACCACACGACATTTTAGTACACAATGCTGAGCAGGTGTACAGGTTCAAATCAAAAAAATCAGATCAGGTAACTCTTCCACGAATGGTGGAGCACAAAGAGAGGGATGGCTATTCGCTGCTGGATAGCCTGGTTATAATGAAAAGATTGTACAGCCTGTATTAGGGTGGTTTGCTGCAGCGCAACCAGTTGTAAAAAATAAGTAGTAAACCCGGCTTTTTTATCATCATCTGCCCCATCTTCCAGTTCTGCAATACCGTTTTCAGGATCTTCAGGTAAAGGGAGCGGCTCCGATGGATTGTTGGACTGATCGGGTTGGCTGGTTTTAGTGGCCAATACTGTTTTGACTGATTTAGCCAGTTTAACAGGGGCTACACTTGCCTTAACCGAACCTGCAAAAAACACAAGCATCCAAAGTATCAAAACCATTGACCCTGCAAGTGTTTTGCAGGTATGGCTGATATTTTTGTAGCTATGATTTTTCTTACGGATAGACATATTCAATAAACAAAAATACTTATAAATTTTCAGTAGCCAGTTAAAAATCCAGTTTTCACGTTTTATTGGCACATAATTAATCAATTATTAATCATACCAGATTGAAAACAAATAAACGTTAGTTTGATTAAAGCCAACTATACATAGAAAGTAATCAAATCCAATAATACATTCATCAGTAATGCCGTCTATACCTTTCATGGGACGCTTCGAAAAAGAAGGAGTAAAATAATAAAACCTCGTATCATCAGATGGTATATAACGGGTGTTAAATTCAACTTTATCAACAAACAAATCGACATCTGTTATCCAGTTGCCATTTTCCTTGTTAACTAATTTTAAAAAATATCTTACTTCATTTAAAAGTTGCCCACTGGCTATTTCTCTAAAATGTTGTTCCAATATTTTTTCTTTTATATATGGCCCATACCAAGCCTGTTCTTTTGGAGCCCCTACGCTGAATAATGGAGAAGCTTTTAATAAACCTACTACATAAGAAAGATTAACAGACTTGAAGAGTGGTTTCTCGATTGAGGAATGAGTAATGTCTATAGAAATAGGACCAGGGCCTGTATAGAGCTCCCTACTGATTACTTTCATGAAAAATCTCGTTATTATCTACAAAAGTCATATTCTTATTTATAACATTTTTCGGATACTCATCATCATCCCCATATGCAAACCTTCATGGTAATTATTGAATTCCAAAGCATCTTCCAATGACGCGAGATGAAAGCCGGTGGCCGTCATTCTTTCGGTAAAACTGGTAAAAATGCCTTTGCCTAAATCTGCTATGGTACTTTCACAGAGGCTTAGCAATAAAGCCTTCAGTTCATCTGCTTCTGTCTGTGTAATATCTCTCTCAGGTTTGCTACCGGGTTTATAGAGATGAAACATATCATCTGTAACCTTCATCGGCAAACCAGACAGGCGATATACCAAAGATTGTTGTGCTACAATAATATGTCCGGTGTTCCAGATAAGGTTATTACTGAACCCTGCCGGCACTTTATTGAGCTGTTCCAGACTAAAAGCATCTATAAATTTCAGGTAATTTTTACGACTGGTTTCAAAAGTTTTTAATAAAGCATTCATTCTTTTCTATTTTCTGGTCTCCTTAAAATTAAAATCAATAGTAAGATAAATAATGAATACCCTGTACAAAATTGTCTTTACACAAGCATGTATTATTTACTACAAAGTCTGCCAATTATTTAATCAGCAGACTTTGTACAAGGGATTATCAGTTTCACTTTCCAGGATAACGAGAAGTATTTATAGCTCATCGGCCAATGGAAAATCAATTTCAAATGAAGTGAGGTTATGGATATAGTTACTGATGATTTTATCTCCAACCACAATAATGGTATCGATCATATTGATTTCATTATATCCTGCTGCAAAAAAAGCTTCTCTGCTTTCTACAGATGCCCTTCCACGGCTGGTAACTACGGAGGCTGTAAATTTAGCCAAAGCATCTAATTTGGGATCGAACCCCGCTGTACCTTTTCTTATTTCCAGCATCTGCTCATCTGTAAAACCATTCATTTTACCAATGGCTGTATGGGCACTTTGACAGTACCGGCAGCCATTAATCTGACTTGTTACAAGATTAATGACTTCCCGTTCTTTTGCTTTTAATGAGCTTTTACGGTTTTGGAGTGTCAGGTAATCGCTCAGGGCCGTTTCACTTTTGGCGAAATAGGCATACAGATTGGGTACAAACCCCAACCGGCTTTGCAGTGTATCGAAAATTGCCTGATTGTTTGCACTTACTTCTTCTTTTACAGGAACACTAAATGTTCTTGAATTTGCTACTGATGTCATAATTGATGTATTACAATGTTTTGTCGATATTGACACTGTAAAATTGCCATGACCAGCAAAAGGAAAAAATGAAGTACATCAGGAAATTATGTTGATCTGGATCAACTATTTTTTGTTCTTTTTTTATTTCTTATCCGTGAAAGAAACTCTGTTGTCATGCCCAAATAAGACGCCAGGGCGTACTGGGGAAGACGTTGAACAATCTGAGGATATTTTTCCAGAAACCTTTCATACCGTTGTTCAGCTGTTTGTGTGAGGTTAGAAATAATTCTTTGCTGCATAAAAGCAGCTGTTCTTTCTGCCCTGATCCTGAAAAAAGTTTCGAATCTATGGCTACTCTTTTTTAAAGCTTCTTCAGCTTCATAAGAAATTTCAAGAATAATACTGTCTTCCAACGCAACCACAAACATAGTTGCAGGTTTTTGAAGAATATAACTGTTATAATCAGTAATCCACCAGTCTTCTATGGCAAAGGCAATAGTACTGTCATTTCCATAATCGTCTACTACATAAGCCCTGAATGCACCTTCTAAAACGTAATTACGATTTTTTACTATAAAATCGGGCTGCACAATGAACTGTCTTTTCCTTATCTTTTTTTCTTTGAATGAAGCAGCAAAAATCTCCGCTTCCTCTGTTGTGAGAGGAACTGTTCGATTAATATATTCAATGATTTTATCTTTCCCGTTCATCTGATCAGATTCAAACCTATTGTATTTATGCTGATAGCCGTAAGTAAAAACTATACCAGTAAAGATGCCCTGAAGCCCCTTGCCGCATAATAAGAACCCGCCCCGTTATGGTACACAAATACATGATGATAGCGCCAGTCGCCAAAAACGGCACCTCCATGTTTACGAATTGCATCCGGTGTTTTAAGCCAGCTGGAAGTTTTGGTATCAAAATTTCCAAGCGTTTGCAGATACCGGTATTCTTCTTCCGTCAGCAATTCAACCCCCATGGCTTCTGCCATATCAATAGCGGTATCGGCTGGTTTAAATTCTTTACGGCTATCCAGCGCTTCACGATCGTAACAAAGACTTCTCCTGCCTGATGGGCTTTCAGGAGAACAATCCATAAAAATATAGGCGCCCGTTTTTTTATCCTGTCCAACCACATCGGGTTCACCACCTGTTCTTTCCATTTCACTGAGTGACCACAATTTGTCGGCATTAGCTTTTATCCTTGCTTCAATTTTGTCCCACTCAATGCTTTTATGTCGCTTTATATTTTTTTCAAACCGGGCTTTTAAAAGCTCCATCAGTTGGCTTGCTTGTTTTGCTGACAATTTCATACCTGTATCATTTTGACGATCAATTGTATTAATTCGTAACAGATTTTTATTTATTCTTTTTTAATTCCTCACAACCTGTTGTATCAATGGTATAGGAGGCATTTACAATTTTCCATACCCCTGATGCGTGAATCAATGTAAATACATCGACTCCACAATGAGAGAATTTTTCATTCACCAGGAATTCATAGGGTACCCATGCCATAGCAATACCATTGTGTATTTTAATTTCGTAACGATGAGGTATTTCTTTTACTTTATTTTTTGAGATTAATTTATTGATATCAGCCCTGAAATCACGCATATCGAACTTTCTCGAATTTGAAATATTCGACACCCGCCATAATTGCCCATCAATAAATACAACATTTTTTAACAATGTCGTATCCTGCTTTTCTAAAGACAGGAAAAAAGAATCAATAGTTTCTTTAATCGCTTTTTCATCTGGTGTTTGGGAATGTGTTGTTAAACTTATACCCAGTAAAACAATTATAATAATTTTTCTCATGTTACTTTTTTAATGCTGAATAAACCTGCAATTAAGATAGGGAAAGATTAGAAGGAAAGACTGAGTCTGACAAAAAATGTATGCAAATATTTCTACATCATCAGTGTTTTATCCAATAACTTCGCTAATAATCAACAATTATTTTGTCTTACCTAAAATTGAGCACTCCCCAATTATTCACCGGTACAGAAATGCTGGATGAAAACGCTGTGCTGATTACAAGGCAGGATGGTACTATTGAAGCAATTGTACCTGCTGAGGAAGCCGGAGATGATATCAGGCAATTAGAAGGCATACTCTGTCCGGGTTTTGTAAATGCCCATTGCCATCTCGAGCTCAGCCATATGAAAGGGCTGATACCTGAACATACAGGATTGGTCGATTTTATATTACAGGTGGTCACTAAAAGGTCCATACATGTTGATGATATACTGATTGCCATTGAAAATGCAGAAAATGAAATGTTTGCTGCAGGTATTGTAGCAGTAGGTGATATTTGCAATTTCACGCATTCTCTTATACAAAAAAATGCTGGTCGATTACACTATCACAACTTCATTGAAATCAGTGGCTGGAATCCACAAGTGGCTGCTGCAAGAATGGAACAATCTCTCCATTTCTTCAAAGTATTTAAGTCTTGTTTCCCTCATCATACAAGCTTATCGCCTCATGCACCTTATTCGGTATCTTCAGCGCTATGGGATTTAATGCATCCTTTGTTCGAGAACCAGATTATTACCATTCATAACCAGGAATCGAAAGCAGAGAACGAACTTTTTCAAAAAGGTACTGGCGATTTTATAAAGCTGTATGAAGTAATGGATATCCGGAATCCTTCATTTATTGCCGTTGGAACCAATAGTCTTCCTTTTTATCTGCCTCTATTACAAAAAGCAAGACAATTAATTTTGGTGCACAACACTTTTATTAGTCAGGAGGATATTGATCTTCTACTTCCGCAAAACTTGTCAGTAACATTTTGCCTTTGCCCAAATGCCAATCTGTATATTGAAAATACATTACCACCAGTGGACCTGCTGCTGAAGAATAACCTCAATATATGTATTGGTACAGATAGCCTGGCCAGTAATCATCAACTAAGTGTAATGGAAGAAATAAAAACATTGCAATTGCATTTTCCAGATATACCCTTAGCTACACTCTTACAGGCCGCTACCTTAAACGGTGCCAAAGCATTGGGTATGGATGATGTATTGGGCAGTTTTGAAAAAGGAAAAAAGCCGGGAGTAGTGCTATTAGAAAAGGAAAATACCATCTCTAGGATTCTGTAATCTCTAAGTGAACTCCATTACCTTATATTCTTTGGTAATACCCCACTGTTTGATACATACTCAACTTAAAATTTCCTGCAAAATGGCAAGTGTCTTGAGTTCTCCAAAGTCGGCAATATGTAATGCCATAAAATTTTGATAAGACTCCAGCAAACTTCTTCTGATGGTTCGGTTTAGTTTTATATGTTCCAGTTCGTTATAAAACTGCAGTTCATTTAGCTGTGAGGTTACTTCTGCCTGTAAACCTTCCAGGTAATAAGGGTGTGCAGGTGTATGTGATACAAACATGCCTTCCTGTAAATCGAAAACCGGTGTAACGGTACTATAGTTGCCCTGCGGTTTAAAACCCAGTTCTGTTGCCAGATGCATAATAAAATAGAGAGGGAGATTGGCCGTGAGGGTTTCGTTGCCTTTATCGAGCTGTTTCAGGCTGTCTTCAATCAGATAAAACAATTCCGGATTGGCTTCGGGTTGTTTCAGGCTATGCTGCAGCATTTCAATCATATACATGGCAACAGCATGTTTTACCACATCAGATAAAACAGCCTCATATAAATAACTCCATCGATATTCTTTTACAAATTGTAATTGCTTCAACTCATTATGGTATACTTCCATTTCGAGTAAAGCAGAGGGTTGAAAATAAGAGGCTTTACCGGAAGAAGTTTTGGTGCTCTGTCTTACGCCTTTTACCAGATAACTCTGTATACCAAACAATTCGGTATAAACAGTACTGATAACACTGGTGTCACCATATTTTACGGTTCTCAGCACAATACCTTTTGTTGCGTGGAGCATGGTTTTAGCTTATAGCATATAGTTGATGGCTTATAGTAAATAGCTGAGAGGTTATGGTATATGGTAGCAAATTCTTCCTGCTATACGCCATCACCTATTCGCCATAAGCTCTTCTATATTACTCCTGTAAACTGTTTCAGAAACCTCACATCATTTTGTGAATACAGGCGAAGATCATTTACCTGATACTTTAACTGCGTAATTCTTTCTACACCCATACCAAATGCAAAGCCGGTGTATTTGGTGGAGTCAATACCAAAATTTTCGAGCACTTTAGGATGCACCATACCACTACCCAATATTTCTACCCATCCTGTATGCTTGCAGATATTACAGCCTTCGCCACCACATATCTGGCAACTGATATCCATTTCAGCACTGGGTTCTGTAAAAGGGAAATAACTGGGTCTGAAACGCACTTTCACATGCTGGCCAAACATTTCCTGTACAAAAAAGTATAAGGTTTGTTTGAGATCGGCAAAGCTTACGTTCTCATCAATATACAAGCCTTCCACCTGATGAAAGAAACAATGGGCTCTCGCACTGATGGTTTCATTTCTATACACTCTTCCGGGACAAATTACCCGGATAGGTGGTTTTTGGTTTTCCATAACCCTGGCCTGTACACTGCTTGTATGCGTGCGTAAAAGCCAATCGGGATTTTGGTTAATGTAAAAAGTATCCTGCATATCACGGGCCGGATGGTCTTCGGGCAGGTTCATGGCACCGAAATTATGCCAGTCGTCTTCAATTTCAGGACCCTCTGCTACCGCAAAACCCAGACGGCGGAATATGGAAATAATCTGGTTTTTCACCAGATTCAAAGGATGTCTTGTGCCTACAGGAAACAAATCGCCCGGCAGCGTGATATCTTTAGCAGAAGTACCAGTATCTGTTTGTTCACCTGCATGTTCTTTTAATAAGGCATAGCGCTGTTCAGCAAACTCTTTGAACTCATTCAGCACCTGTCCAAAAGCTTTTTTCTGCTCTACGGGTACATTTTTCATTTCACCCATTACAGTCTTCACCAATCCTTTGGTACCCAGGTATTTGATACGAAAAGCTTCTACCAGATCAGGTGTATGGGCTTCAAAAGCCTGCATTTCCTGTTTATATTGCTCAATCTGTTGCACGATCTGTTCCATGTTGCGAAGATAAATAGCAGGGCGCAGTGCTGAAAAAATGATTTCTTTAACGCTTATCCACGTAAAATATACCCTTCAACGCCCTGAAATACTTACATTTGTTGCTGTATTTATTAAAGTTACATGGAATATAACACTTCGAGAAGTTACCTGGGTATGCGTGAATATGGTCGTCATGTACACAAAATGGTGGACTATTTACTGACAATTGAGGACCGCGATAAAAGACAGCAGCAGGCTCAGGCTGTGATTGAACTGATGGGTTTTCTGAATCCGCACCTGAAAAATGTAGAAGACTTTAGACATAAACTATGGGATCACTTGTTTTTCATCAGTGATTTCAAATTAGATGTAGACAGTCCTTACCCTATCCCACAAAGAGAGACTTATAAGCAGAAACCAGACCCCCTTCCTTATCCCAAGCGTCATCCCAAATATGCGCATCTGGGTAAAAACCTGGAAGTGGTAATCGATAAAGCTTTAAAGGAAGAAGACCCCGAGAAAAAAGCAGGATTTGCACATGCTATTGCCTATTACATGAAACTGGCATATAGCAACTGGCATAAAGAGCTTGTACACGATGATGCCATCAGAAGCGAGTTAAACAGCATTACCGGTGGCGAACTTGAGTTTAGCAATACCCCATATATCAAACACCGCAACCAGAATTTTGAACGCGATGAATATGGAAGCGGTGGTGGTCGTGGTGGTCGCTGGCAACAAAATTTCGGTGGCCGCAATAACAACAACCGCAATAATAATAACCGTAATAATGGTGGCGGTGGTCGCAACAATAATAATAATCGCAATAATGGTGGTGGCGGCCGCAACAATAACAACAACCGCAATAACAGCGGTGGCGGTCAGTTTAAAAAGCGTTATTGATAATACTTCAGTATATCATGAAAAAAGCCCCAACAAAATTGCCGGGGCTTTTTTCATGACAGTACCTTTATAAGCGCCTGCCATTTATTACATTCGTGTACACATTCAATTAAGCAACTATTATGGGTTCATTTGAAGTACGTGGTGGAAACCGTTTGAAAGGAGAAATTATTCCGCAGGGAGCCAAAAATGAGGCATTACAGATATTATCTGCTGTGGTCCTCACAGATGAGGAAGTAACCATTTCGAATATTCCCGATATCCTGGATGTAAACCTGTTGATTGAATTGTTACAGGATATGGGTGTTAAAACAGAAAAACTGCATGCGGATACCTATCGGTTTAAGGCAGACGATGTGAATATTGATTACCTATCGTCTGATGCGTTCAGAAAAAAAGGGGGGCGGTTGCGTGGTAGTGTTATGCTGGCCGGGCCGATGCTTGCCCGTTTTAAAAAAGCGTATATCCCCAAACCCGGTGGTGATAAAATTGGCAGAAGAAGGCTAGATACCCATATTATTGGTTTTGAAAAATTAGGGGCTTCATTTACTTATGATGATGCACAGAGTTGCTTTAAGCTATCGGCCACCCAGCTAAAAGGTAGTTTTATGTTACTGGATGAGCCTTCCGTAACAGGCACAGCTAATATTGTGATGGCTGCTGTACTGGCTGAAGGAGTAACCCAGATTTACAATGCTGCCTGTGAACCCTATATTCAGCAGCTCTGCAGTATGCTGAACCGTATGGGTGCGAAAATCAGCGGTATCGGCAGTAACTTATTAACCATTGAAGGTGTTAGCCGGCTGGGTGGAACAGAACACCGTATGTTACCGGATATGATTGAGATCGGCAGTTTTATCGGACTTGCCGCTATGACACAAAGTGAACTCACCATTAAAAATGCCGGTGTTCAGCACCTGGGTATTATTCCGGAAAAATTCAGCCAGTTAGGTATACAGTTCTCCATCAAAGGCGACGATATCTATATTCAGGCACAGGATGTATATGAGATACAGACTTATATGGACGGGGGTATCTTAACCATTTATGATCACCCATGGCCAGGCTTTACACCAGACCTTCTGAGTATTGTACTCGTAGTAGCTACACAGGCAAGGGGCAGCGTGCTTGTTCACCAGAAAATGTTTGAGAGTCGTTTATTTTTTGTAGATAAACTCATTGATATGGGTGCACAGATTATTCTCTGCGATCCACATCGCGCAACAGTTATTGGTTTAGGTAGAAAAAATAACCTGAGGGGTATCACCATGAGTAGCCCTGATATTCGGGCAGGACAGGCATTGTTAATTGCTGCATTAAGTGCGGAAGGCAAGAGCACCATTCAGAATATTGAGCAGATAGACAGGGGGTATCAGAAAATTGATGAGCGACTAAGGAATATCGGTGCAGACATAAAGCGAATCTGATAAAACAGTATCAATGCTTCCCTGGAAGCTTAACAATAGATATCCAGTAATCTTCTATACTGCGTATTACATCCATGAATTTATTCAGATCAACCGGTTTTATAACATAACAGTTCGCATGGTTTTCATATGATTCCTGAACATCCGATTCGGCAGAAGAAGTTGTAAGCATGATCACTGGGATTGTTTTCAATATCGGATCTTTTTTCATGGTACCCAATACCTCTTTACCATCAATTTTGGGAAGATTAATATCCAGTAAAATAATATCAGGCGATGGAACACCTGTGTACCTACCTTGTTTTTTAAGGTAATCCAGTGCTTCTTCTCCATCTCTCACCACTTTTATCTGATTTCTGATTTTGGCTTCTTTAAAAGCTTCAATGGTGAGCCTGATATCACCCTCATTGTCTTCTACCAATAAGATTTCTAGATCCTGAAAAGCGGACATATGAATGTTTTTAGTTGATGTATTTACTTAGGCATACTAAAGAAAAACGTACTTCCTTTTCCTTCTTCCGATTCAACCCATATTTCTCCGTGGTGGCGCTCGATTATTTTTTTACAGATAGCTAATCCGATGCCTGTTCCGGAGTAGTTATTGATGGGATGTAATCGCTGGAACACCACAAATATTTTCTCGAAATACTTTTGGTTAATACCAATGCCATTATCCTTTACAAAAAACACATATCGACTCTCTTCTTCCAGACAACCAATGTGAACATGGGGGGGGAGTTCACTCTTATACTTAATCGCATTACCAACAAGGTTTTGGAGCAGCTGCAGCAACTGTGTAGCATTACCAATGATTACCGGTAACGGATCTGCTATTAAAGTTATTCTTTCTTTTTCAAATCTGGATTCGAAAATTTGAACTACCTGACTTGCAATCATATTCATATCGACCGGCTGAAATTCTTCGGTTATGGTAGATACCCTTGAGTAGGAAAGCAGGTCAAGTATCAGCCTTTTCATCCTGTCTGCACCGCCTACAGCGAAGTTGATATATTCTCTTGCTTTTTCATCTAATTTCTCATTGTACTGTTTTTCAAGTAGTTGCAAAAAACTGCTCACCATCCTTAATGGCTCTTGCAGGTCGTGAGAAGCTACATAAGCAAAACGTTCGAGTTCAGCATTTGATCTTGCCAGCTCTGAAGCTCTTCTTTGTAAAATGGCATTGAGTTCCTGTAACTGCTGCTCTGAACTTTTTAGGGCAGAAATATCCTGGGTAGACCCGATCATACGGATCGCTTTTCCTTCTTTATTTCTGATAATATAACCACGATCGTACACATGCGCATAGCTCCCGTCAATTCTTTCAAACCTGTATTCATCCTCCCAATATTGGTCTTTGGTCAATTCCAGTACCTGCTCTCTTTTTTGGATTACTTTATTTATATCATCAGGGTGTACATGT
Source organism: Sediminibacterium goheungense (assembly GCF_004361915.1). Lineage (GTDB taxonomy): Bacteria > Bacteroidota > Bacteroidia > Chitinophagales > Chitinophagaceae > Sediminibacterium > Sediminibacterium goheungense. Next base: position 1,391,398 of record NZ_SNWP01000010.1, read on the forward strand.
TTGCGCCAGAAATCATTATCGCTACTTGCCGTTGCGGAGTCATAACCAAAAAGTTTTTGCAATCCATCGCCTGAGCGGATAACAGAACCTGTTCGCATATCCCAATCCCAGATAGCATCACTGGTTGCCTTGGCAACGAGTTCATATCTTTCATTAGATCTTCTGGTTGCAGTTTCTGCCCGTTTCCGTTCTGTTATATCTCTGATAAAAGCACAAAAGAAAGAATCATTATCCTGTTTTATCGGTAATACAGTTAACTCAATCTGAAATGTTATCCCATCCCGGTTAATGGCACTGAGTTCCAATAAAGTATTCAATGCAGGTCCTTTACCGGTTACTTTATACTGTTCCATTCCGTGATCATGCATGGCACGATAAGGTTCCGGAATGATGATATCGGAAAGCCGTTTCCCCATTACCTCTTCCTGTTTCCAGCCAAAAATATGTTCGGCCTGTGGGTTCCAGAAAGTAATCATTCCTTCCGTGTCAATACAAACAATGGCATCCAGTGCCGCATTCATGATAAGCCTTCTCTTTTCTTCGCTATCGCGCATCAGAGAATCTGTTTTCCGTCTTTCGGTAGCATCACGCTGTACAGCCACCCAATGCGTATAACAACCGGCTTCATTTGTAACCGGCGATATGGTGAAATTATTCCAGAATGGTTCTCCATTCTTCTTATAGTTAAGTACTTCTATCTCACATGAGTCCCATTTTTTCAACGCTTTTTTTAACCTTTCCAATTCTTTTCTATCGGTTCCCTCACCCTGAAGTATACGGGGAGTTTTACCAATGACCTCTGCCGCCTCATATCCGGTAACTTTTGTAAAAGCCTCATTCACATACAGTATTCTCGGCCCCTCTCCATCAATTGGTTCAGCTTCTGTAATAAGAATGGCATCTTTGGTATTACTGATAACCATTCGCATAAGGTGCAACCTTTCTTCTTCTTCTTTTTTACTGGTAATATCGTTACGGATAGCAACGAATTGGTAAGGTTTTCCCTTTTCATTTATAAAGGGAACAATGGTTGTATCAACCCAGTAATAAGTTCCTGTTTTTGTTTTATTTCTGATTTCACCACGCCATACTTTCCCATTGGCAATGGTAACCCAAAGGTTTCTGAGAAATGATTTTGGATGATATCCCGAATTGATAATCCTATGGTCCTGCCCGATCAATTCTTCTTTGGCATATCCCGATATTTTACAAAAATTATCGTTTACATATTGAATAATCCCTTTTTGATCTGTAACCGCAACAATACTTGACTGATCAAGTGCAAACTTATAATCCGATATCTCTTTTACTTTTTCAATCAACTGACTATTTACACCTTCCAACTGCTGGTGATATCGTTTAGTTTCAGAAATATCTCTGCAATAACAGGCTATACCAATAATCTCATGATTGGTAATAATGGGATTGAAGCTTATTTCTAACCATTCTTCAGATTGCCCCTTTAATGCCGGCTGATGAATCAATTCAGTAAAAAAATCTCCCCGGAAAGCTCTTTCATACAGGTTTTTCCAATGTGCAACAAATTCCGGGTGGAAGTTTGAAGTATCCAGCATATAGTCGCCCGGTTGAAAAAGTTTACCGGTCTGCTTTTGAATATTACTGAGGAAAGAGGTATTGGCACTTAGTAACCTGAAATTATTATCGATACTCCAGATCAGGTCACTGGTATTATTGATTAAGGCTTCTTTATTCTGCTTTTCAAACCTGCCCTCTTCCTCTGCTTTTATTCTGGCTGTGATATCATTAACCAATACCAGAACCGATGGCTGTTTATCATGGGTAATATGGTGCGCTGTAATTTCAACATACAGCAGTTCCTTTTTTTTAGTTAAATGACGCCAGATACTATGGTGTATTTCATATTCCTGTAAGCGGATTTTTTCAGCTTTTTTTACTTTTTCTACGTCCTCCTCAGGTCTTATATCCATGATGGTCATAGACAGAAACTCTTCTCTGTTATACCCGTATTTCATGATAGCCGCATCATTTACCTCTATAAACCGATAAGAGCCTTCCTGATAAATCCACATGGGCATTGGATTGGCATAAAAAAGCTTCTTATACCTTTCTTCAGATTCCCCAAGTGCCTTTATGCTCATGATTTCTTTTGTGGCATCCCTTGCAGTCATCATGAGCTTATCGGCCTGCCCATCTTCATTAAAAAGCGGAATACAGGTAATTACGAAATGATACTGACGACCATCGTGATCACTAATGTTATAATCAAAACTTATTTTCTGTCCTGCAAATACCTTTTCAAAATAAGCAAGTGTATCAGGCTTTACATTTGATTGCCGGATTTTTAACATCGACAATCCATTTTCCAGTTCTTGTCCTAAGAAAAGCCTGGCCATTTTATCAGCGGCCTTGTTAAATGTAATCAACCTGTACTCACTATCCATTACCAGAAAAATTTCTTCTGTTGTATCCAGAATCATACGCATATGATTCTTGGAAACCCTAATCTGTTCCTCTGCTTTTTTGGTTACAGTAATATCCGTAAAAAAAATTGTAATACCTCCATCAGGAGATGGATATATCCTGTTTTCAAACCACTTATCCCATGGTGAATAATATTCCTGCATCACTATGGGTTCACGCTCCTCCATTACTTTATGATAATTGTAATAGAAAGGTTGTCCAATAGCTTCCGGAAAAATTGTCCAGATATCTTTTCCTAATAAATCTTCCGGTTTATAATCAGCCAATAACGCAGCACCACGCTCATTAATATAACTATAACACCAGTTTTTATCTAAGGCCACAAAACCGTCTGAAATACTGGATAAAATATTATCCATCAGCAGACGTGTCCTTGTGAGGTTTTCCTTTACCTGCCTGTCAGACAATACCTTATCTGTTACATCTTCCACAGAATTAATAATCTGCGTTACTTCATTGGCCTCGTCAAGAACGGGTGTATTCATGATGCGCCAATAACGCTCTACAAAATTACCGGTACCATCATTGGCGGGAATGTCATACCTGAAATCATTTAATTCATTGGTTTGTTTTAATTCAATTACCTTATTAAATAACTGTAACAGTTGCTCTTTAGCTTCCTTATTATAAATACCCGGTGTATCCGGGAAAACAGAAAAAATCGGGTTCCCCTTAATCATATCATAGGTTGTAAGGGTAACCTTCAAATAAGCTTTATTGCCTGTAATAATTGTAAAAGAGGGGTAATCAGGTTGTAACAAAAGGTACATACCCGGTAAATTGTCAAATACAGATTGAAACTCTTTGACCGTCATAGCAATCAAATGGCAAATGCCGGGGTTACTGATAATTGAAAGCCAATTCTACTTTTAAACATAAGTAATTTTTATGGTTTTACGAAACTGTTTTCAGGTTTATACTTGCTGTATGCTCTGCATATTTATTTTTGCAGAATGCAGCCGATCCATACACTTAAACAGGTTATTAGAGAAAGAAGAAGTATTAAGCCCACTTCTATGAATGGGAAAAAAATAAGTGATGCCTCTATTTACCAATTACTTGAACTGGCAGACTGGGCACCCACACATGCAAAAACAGAACCCTGGCGCTTTATTGTATTTACAGAAAACAGTCTTCAAAGTTTCTGTCAACAACATGCAGATCTCTATAAAGAGCACACAGATCCCGAAAAATTCACCACAGCAAAATACCAGGGCATTATCCATAATGGTGAGAAAGTTTCTCATCTCATTGTCGTTTACATGAAACGACAGCCAACCAAAAAAATTCCGCTTGTAGAAGAAATAGCTGCAACAGCTGCTGCCATGGAACATATTTTATTAGGCGCACAGGCCCTGGGTATCAGCTGCTTATGGAGTACAGGTGGCATGACACATCACGAAAGTATGAAACAAATGCTGGGACTAGCTGAAGATGATATGGTAATGGGTCTTTTATACCTGGGTTATACTGATGAACCCTTATCCGAGGGGAAAAGAAATATACCTCTTTCAGAAAAAATAAGCTGGCATAAATAAATCTTAAACGCCTCCCCTCTCTCTGATAGAAACAGTCTTCGTAATGAGTATGCCCTGAATAGCCGGGATTTTTTTTCGCAGAGAGAAAGGGATAAGAAGAGGCCACAGATTCTATACCGAACACTTGCACTTTCGTTTGAAATAAACGCCTTCGCAGGCTTCTAAAAATTCTGTTTCTTTGCACATGCAAGCAAACAAGGGAAAACTTATCATTATTACTGCACCTTCGGGCTCAGGTAAAACTTCCATTACCCATTACCTGTTACAAAAATATCCCTTACTCTGCTTTTCGATCTCAGCAGCTACCCGCTCTCCAAGGGGACAGGAAAAAAACGGTGTTGACTATTATTTTATGTCTGCGGAAAGTTTTCAGCAGAAAATAAAGGAAGATGCTTTTATTGAATGGGAAATGGTATATGAAGGAAAGTATTATGGAACATTGAAATCGGAACTGGAGCGTATCTGGAATGAAGGAAAAATTCCTGTACTCGATATTGATGTAAAAGGCGCCATCCATGTACAGCAGCAGTTCGATGGAAGTTGTCTGTCTTTATTTATTCAGCCCCCATCCGTAGAAGAATTAAAAAGAAGACTTGAAAGCCGCGGTACAGAAACCCCGGAGAGCCTTGCCGATAGGGTAAATAAAGCCAGTTATGAAATTTCATTCAGTCATCATTTCCACCATACTGTGGTAAATGATGACCTGCCAAAAGCCTGCCAGGCAACCGAAGCACTCATTAAAGATTTCTTAGGTTGGTAGGTATGTTTCCTTACATTTAGGGATATCAATTTCATTCATCATGCCATTTCAGAACAGAACTATTCTTATCACCGGCGCCAGTAGAGGCATCGGAAAAGCCATTGCATTACGTCTTGCTAAAGAAGGTGCCAATATTGTGGTAGCTGCTAAAAGTGTTACCGAGGACCCACGCCTGGGCGGTACCATTTATTCAGCTGCTGCAGAAATTGAAGCTGCAGGTGGTAAAGCATTGGCTGTGCAGGTTGATATACGACATGAAGAACAGATTCAGGCTATGGTTGAACAGGCCGTAGCCAAATTCGGCGGTATTGATGTAGTGATTAACAATGCATCTGCTATTCAGCTTACACCAACAGAACAAACAGATACCAAACGTTTTGATCTGATGCACAGCATTAATGTAAGGGGTACTTTTCTGGTAGTAAAACATTGTATACCCTGGCTCAAAAAAGGAAAGAATCCCCATATCATCACACTGTCGCCGCCTGTTAGCCTGCAACCAAAATGGCTGGGCGGACACATCGCCTACACTCTTACCAAATACAATATGAGTATGTTGTCACTGGGCTGGGCTGCAGAATTTAAAGGAGCGGGTATTGCCTCCAATGCACTATGGCCAAGAACCACTATTGATACGGCAGCAGTTCGTAATCTCCTTGGCGGCGAAGCATTGGCGAAAATGAGTCGTACTCCGGAAATTATCGCAGACTCCGTTTTTTATATACTTCAGAAAACCGGGCTGAGCTGTACAGGAAACACTTTCATTGACGAAGAAGTGCTTGCAGCAGAGGGTATTACAGATTTAGAAAAATATTCAGTTGTACCAGGAGGCCAATTGTATAATGATTTATTTGTATAGGTATTAATCTAATTTTAAGGTTGTAAAATAAAAAACCCCTTAAATAAGTTGTAATATCGCATACCCCCTGATGCGAACTACTGCTCTAATACTCGTTTTGACGACCCTTATGGTCGTTTCCTCTCATGCACAATACCATGGACGTTGTGGCTCTTATCGTTACACTATTGATGGAAAACTGATCAGCAATCTTGATATAGTTATACCCGGTTCTGGAAATGACATATCCATTAAGAGCTACTATAAAGTCGATACTAAAAATGGTTATATCTGGTTCTGGATAGAGGAAACAAAAGCCGGTAGTAACAGTATTGCTAAGTTCACCAGTTTATGGAGCAGGCTTTCTGAGTTAAATGCTGAAAGTTTTAGCAGCAATAAAAATAATCCTGTGGAGGTACAGGTTCAGTTAAGTAGTTCTCAACAGTTTTTCTTTACAACAGTATACTATAGTCAAAAAAAAGGACCCCAGTATGAGGTCCGTAATAAATTATCCATCCGGTTCAATAATGAGGCAGATGCCAATGCCTTTATAAGGGATATGCAGCCATATATTCCCGGTTATAAATAACTTTTATTCCACTTGTTTTTCTGGCCTCATCTGTGGAAACAGCAATACATCCTGAATGGAGGGCTGATTCGTCATCATCATGCATAAACGGTCTATGCCAATTCCAATTCCTGATGTAGGTGGCATACCATATTCCAGCGCGCGAAGGAAATCATGATCAATAAACATCGCTTCATCATCACCACGCTCCATGAGTTTCAATTGTTCTTCAAATCTCTCTCGCTGGTCTACTGGATCATTGAGCTCAGAATAAGCATTGGCGATTTCCTTTCCATTCACCATCAGTTCAAATCGTTCAACTAAACCCGGCTTGGTGCGGTGCTTTTTGGTGAGCGGGCTCATTTCAACCGGATAATCGATGATAAAAGTTGGCTGAATGAAGGTATGCTCACTCGTAGCCCCAAAAATTTCATCAATCAGCTTACCCTTACCAATATTGTTTGGAACATCTATTTTCAATTGTTTACACACTTCACGCAAGCCTGCTTCATCCATAACACTTACATCAATACCCGTATTCTCTTTAATAGCATCATGAATACTGATTCGTTTAAAGGGTGCCTTAAAACTAATGATCTTGTCTCCTAATGGAACATCTGTGGTTCCATGTAAAGCGATGGCTATCTTTTCAAATAATTGTTCCGTAATTTCCATCATCCAGAAATAATCTTTATAGGCCGTATACCATTCAAGTACAGTAAACTCAGGATTATGCGTTCTGTCCATGCCCTCGTTTCTGAAATTGCGGCTAAACTCATATACCCAGTCAAATCCACCCACAATCAAACGTTTCAGGTATAGCTCATTGGCAATACGGAGGTAAAAGGGAACGTCCAGCGCATTATGGTGGGTGATAAATGGTCTTGCAGCGGCACCTCCGGGAATGGCCTGTAATACAGGCGTATCTACTTCCAGTGCTCCCTGCTCATTCAGAAATGTACGAATGGTATTGATGAGCTTCGTACGCTTTACAAACGTATCTTTTACATCCGGATTGATAATCAGGTCGGCATAACGCTGGCGATAGCGGAATTCGGGGTCTGTTACTGCATCGAATACATTTCCTTCCTCATCGCGCTTAACCACCGGAAGCGGTTTCAGCGATTTGGCAAGCATGGTAAATGTTTGTGCATGGATAGAAGTTTCGCCTGTTTTGGTAATAAAAGCAAAACCGGTAACACCAATAATATCACCCAGGTCAAGACCATGCTTGATCACATGATCCCAGAAAGACTTGTCTTCTTCCGGACAAATATCATCCCGTTTAACATATAGCTGTATAATACCTTTACTATCCTGAATCTTAATAAAGAATACTTTCCCTTTATCATTGATGCTCATTACCCTACCTGCTACACAAACACCTGCGAATGCTTCTTTATTTTCCTCGGAATAATTTTCCTTTATATCTGTTGAGTAGTGACTAACGGGATACAATGCTGCCGGAAAAGGATCGATACCTACTTCCTGCAGTTTGGCTAGTTTTTCACGACGAATCAGTTCCTGCTCCGATAAATGTGCTTGACTCATATAAATACTTCGATTACTTGAAGGCAGCAAAATTAACGCTTACCATGCAAGATTGTTGAAAGATTCGCGGATTATTCGGCCTTTATTGTGCTGATGGAAGATAAATATCCGGATTATGTATCTGCATGATTCGATGGGTAAGCTGTTCAGGTACCGGTTGCCATCCGAACTGACTGTACAATCCATGTGCATCACTCGTAAAAAGCAGCCATCGCCTTAACCCCTGTAAGTCTGGATAAGCATGAATGGTTTCCATCAGCCATTTAGACAATCCCCTACCCCTGTGTTCCGGTAAAACGAAGACATCTCCCAAATAGGCAAAACTTGCCTTGTCGGTAATCACACGAGCAAACCCCACCTGTTTGTCAAAGAGAAAAATACCAAAACAAAGTGAGTTTTGTATGGATTTACGGACCAGTTCTACCGGGATATTTTTTGCCCAGTATGATTCTTCCGAGAGATATCGGTGAATGGTTTCAATATCAAATATTGTTGTATCGGTACTGATCGTATAATTATCTTTTTGGCTTTGCAAGGATTTATTCATGAAACAGTTTTTTATAGAGGGTTGATTTTGACAGACTGATCAGGTCGCCCGGCTGCATGCCATCGATAGTTAACGTTTCAATACTGTAACGAATCAGTCGCAGGGTCGGGAAGCCAACAGTTGCTGTCATTTTTCTCACCTGCCTGTTTTTTCCTTCAGTTAAAACGATACTGATCCAGGGTGCCGGAATTTCTTTTCGGAACCGAATGGGTGGGTTACGTAGCGGAACAATCGGTTCTGTTTTGAAAAGTTCAACATGGGCAGGAGATGTTCGATATGGTTTACCATCCACCGTAATAGATACACCCCGGCTAAGTTGCTCAACTGCATCTACTGTAATAGCACCATCAACCTGCACCCAATATTTTCTTTCATGTTTGTTTGCCGGGTGCAATAACCGATGGTTTAACTGTTTATCGTTTGTGAGAATCAATAACCCTTCACTATCATGATCCAATCTTCCAACGGGATAAACATCTTTGGGAACGTCAAAAAAATCAGATAAAGTCTGCTTGCCGTCAACCTGCGAAAACTGCGATTGAACGAGGTATGGTTTATAAATAATGAAGTAATAATTCATGGAAAACAAAAGTCCCGCAGAAGCGAGACTTTGTATATGGATGGGTTAGTAAGTACTGGGAAATAAATTTCCCTACACAATATTAAAAAGAGTTTTATCGAAAGCAAAAAAATTTTTAAACAATTTTATTCACATTTTTGGCGGCTTTGTTAATAGCCGCCCTTTTTACAATGTTTGTTAAGCCTTGTTTAATGCGGTATAAAAACACAGTCTGCACAAAAAAGAAAAAAGTAGATTCGCTGTAACGTTGATGAATAAAGGGTTGTAGCAGATTCATTTTTTTTCATTTAAATAAGATACATACTTGCTATTAGCATCTGACACTAAAATTTCAAGCCTTTTTTAAGCCCTGAATCAAACTAAAATAATTTATCCGCAAAGGGCTTATTACCTTTGATTTTAACAAAAAAAGGGCATATGAAGTTTCCCGCACCCGTTTCTGTAAGCTGGATAGCATCTCTGATTCATGCTGATATCAAAGGAAATCCGGACGCACTTATCACAGGCATTAATGAAATTCATAAAGTAGAAAAGGGCGATCTTGTATTTGTAGATCATCCGAAATACTATGATAAAAGTCTCAACAGCGCTGCTGATTTTATCATTATCAATACTGCAGATGTTAGTATTCCCTCTGGTAAAACCATTCTGGTTACTGATGAGCCATTTGAAGCTTACTTAAAAATTGTACGCCATTTCAGACCATTCACACCTGCTCAATCCAGTATCAGTTCAACAGCTGTTATTGGTGAAAACACAGTAATAATGCCCAATTGTTTTATTGGTGAAAATGTAGAGATAGGGAAACATTGTATCATACATCCGAATGTAACCATACTTGACCATACCATCATCGGCGACTATGTAGTAATACAATCAGGTACTGTTATTGGGAGTGATGCATTTTATTATAACACCAAAAAGAACCGCAGTGTGTGGTATAAAAAAATGTTGAGTTGTGGCAATGTTGTTATAGAAAACCATGTTGAAATTGGTGCAGGTTGTACCATCGACAGAGGTGTAACAGCCGAAACAAGAATCGGACAAGGTACCTGCATGGATAATATGGTTCATATTGGCCATGATACAACCGTGGGTAAGAACTGCTTATTTGCTGCACAGGTAGGAATAGCAGGTGGAACCATTATTGAAGATGGTGTTACCCTTTGGGGCCAGGTAGGCGTAAGCAAAACCCTGACCATCGGTGCCAATGCAGTGGTACTCGCACAAAGTGGTGTTCCCTCTTCACTGGAAGGTGGAAAAACCTATTTCGGTTATCCTGCCGAAGACGCATCCCTGAAAAGAAGAGAGCTTGTCTGGATCAAAAGAATCCCGGAATTATGGAAGAAAGTGATGGAGGGAGAGTGAATGGTCAATGGTCAATGAATTAAATTGGGTGAGTAGTGAGTAGTCAGTAGTGAGTATCTTAGCCAATAATATTCGCTACTGACTACTGACTACTCACTACTCACCATTGACCTCTCTGCTCACAACCCACTATAATTAGGGGTATACTTTTCATGCCGGAGTATTCGCAATAAATCCTTTTCCAGTGATTCAACCGGGTATTCAATGATACGGCCCATTTCGGACTGGTTATGATAAATAATGAGTGTAGGTACCCTTTTTATGTTTTTACCCGCTTCTTCATGCTGTGGACTTTGCTTATAAGCATCTCCGGCATTGCTCACAAAAATCAGTTTCACCTGCTGAATATCATAACCCGACGATTCCAGCATTTTTAACATACGTGGTACTTCTCGTTTACTGTCGCCACACCATGTACCGAGAAATATTTCAATTTGTTTGTCTTTTAATAAGGGTCTTAGCTGAACAGTAAATGAAGAATCCGGTTGATAAGCTGAAAAGCCGGTTGTAAACCATTGTCCGAAAGGTGGTTTTCGCAATAAGGCAAGCTCGCAATGTCCAAGCAACATGGGTTCGCCATTTGCATTTTTTATTTCTGTATTGGTATAAGTAGCCGGCACCTGTGCATACGCAGGTGCAAAGGTGGTAGCCATACATACAATGGCTGCCACCCATATCAATGATTTCATTGTAAATGGATTATAGGTTGATGAATAAATACACAGCTCCGCTAAGCGGAAACACAGAATTTGTATGTATTCAAACCAGCGGCGGGTGGAAAATCAGCGGCTTATAGGGAGTTGGGAGATGATCAGTATAAAAACCATTTTGAGGTACTATCGCTGCTATTACGGCTTCTTCCGCTGATATATTTTTTTCAATAGTAAATTTCCAATCTGTTTTAAACTGTATGTCTTTTTGTTTTTCTGTTGCAGGAATACCGTCTACATCTGTATCTGAGGAAAGCATACAATCGCACCAGCTTTTATCGGCCATTGTTACAGCCAGTGCTGTACATTCTGCATAAGCCATCCACTTTGCTACCTGTGGTGCATAAAGTGATAGGGATAGTATGATAGTTACCAGGTATTTCATAACCTGTATACAAGATAGTGTAAATTATAGCTATACCAGTTAGGGGAGCTGGTATTTAACTTTTAACTCTGCGCAAATACGATCAATAGATACTTCAAGAGGGGTGTAGGCAAATGTTGGAAGTGTTTGTAATAAACGGGTATTATCGAAATTTACTTTTGCCTGCGCCGTTTTTGCTGTTTCTCGTGTAAGCAGTGGTTTTTTCCTGGTAAACCAGGATTTTACAGCTTCCACCCGCCATACAATGGCAGCCATTAACGGACTTACTTTCCGTGACGGTATTTTTTTCCCGAAAGCTTTTGCAATCAGGTTAAAAACAGATCGATAAGGAACATTAGCACCACTTATAATAAAGCGCTGGGCAGAAATGGTACTTTGCATCAATTCCATCATGGCTGTTACTACATCTTCCACATCTACAAAACCACTTATACCTTCGGTATACCATGGGAACTCATCATATGCCGATTTGAAGATAGCGGTAGAGCCACTGCTCCAGTCGCCTGCACCCAGTATAATGACAGGGTTTACAATTACCGCATTCAATCCCTCACCTATACCTCTCCACACTTCCATTTCTGCCAGGTATTTACTTTTACCATATTCGCTGTTACTGGTTTCAGGAGTCCAGTTCATGGTTTCATCAATGGCCACATCTTCTCTTATACGTCCCAGTGCAGCTACAGAACTCATGAATACCATTTTTTTCACTCCTGCATTCAATGCTGCATTCACCACATTGGCTGTTCCTTCAATATTTACATGCTGTAATTGTTTTTTCTGATCAGGACTGAAAGAAACAACCGCCGCACAATGGTATACCTGTTCTATATGCTGCATGGCATCTTCCAATGCCATCACATCCAGTATATCGGCCTGAACCCATTCTACCAGATGGGTTATATCTGAAACGGGTATGGAATTTCTGTAAGTGGCGCGAACTTTTTGTCCACCCAAAACCAGTCGCCTCAGCAAGTGAGAACCTACCAATCCTGTTGCGCCGGTAATCAGAATCATGAAAATTATTTGCGTGAAGATATATGAATGCGTGTAATCGCTTTCTCTTTATGAGCATTTATTACAAAGCCCACTCACAACCAGATCGTTTTGCATTGCCTTGAATCCATCCGGTAATGCTACTTTCGGAACGGTTACATGATCAAGGCAATAAGTAGTACCACACTCATCACACATAAAATGTACGTGATCGTCGTGGTGATGACCCGCCGAGCATTCATCCTTACAAAGCGCATACCTTACAGAATTATCGGTGGTGGGTATGGTATGAATGATCCCTTTTTCAACAAAAGTTTGTAATGTTCTGTAAATCGTTACACGGTCAAACTCTGTTCCACTCTTTTGCTCGATGTCTGCATGAGCCAATGCACCATTGGCATCAAAAAAATGAGATAATATCTTTTTCCTACTCTCAGTAATACTGAGGTGGTTTTTCTTCAATAAATCAACAATACGCTCGTGCATATATTTTCCTCCCTACTGTGGATTATTCGTAAAAATTCCATTCACAAAATTCCCGGATCCTTTTTCTTTCAATAATTCAGCAATATCTTTTTTTAGTTTTTCGAGCTCATCCGCTTTTAACCCATCATAAATCTGTCCGCGCACTTTTCCCTTCTTATCAATGAGTGCGAAAAACTGTGTATGGATAAACTGATCTTCAATTTTTTCAAAATTGTTTTTTGGGTCATCCAGTAAATAAGAATTACGGGCCATTTGGTATAAACTATCTTTTCTACCGGTTACCAATATCCATTTTTTAGTATCTATCTGCATAGAATCTGCATACACTTTCAGTCTCGCTACTGAATCCGTCTCCGGATCACAGGTATGCGCCAGTATCATAAAATCGGGTTTGTCTTTATAGGTTTCATAAACGTCCTTCATACCTTTATGCATTTTCGGGCAAATGCCTTTACAGGTAGTGAAGAAATATTCAACCACTGTTACTCTACCCAACAGATCTTTTTCTGTTACAGGTACCCCATCCTGGTTCCTGAACATAAAAGGTTTTACATAACTGAGTTCGGGCAGCTTCACTCTCCAATTATCAGTTCCTCTGAAAAGGAAAAAGTAAAACGCTGCAACCAATACAGCAAAAAATAACAGGTAACCGATTAACTTCTTATTCATAGCCTACTAAAACACAAAGTTACACCCCATTTGGTTCAGAACAGGGCAGGATAAAAGTTTAGAATATATTTTGCAACAATGTTGCATTGTTATATATTTGCAGCCACATGAATTTTAAGATCAATTGGGACGCATTTGGTATTGCCACATCACTGGCATGTGCCATCCATTGCGCTTTATTGCCCTTATTCATCACCAGTTTACCCTTATTCGGATATGATATCATTGAAAATAACTGGTTTGAATATGGAATGATTGCGCTGGCTTTTGTGGTAGGTACTTATTCATTGTACCATGGCAGAAAAAAACATCACCATAGCTGGATGCCCATGATTTTTTTTACAGTTGGTATTATCCTCTTACTCGGTAAAGTTATCTGGCATCATTGGGAGCTATGGTTACTGATTCCTTCAGTAATCTGCATCATTACTGCTCACTATCTTAACTACCGCATGTGTCGCTCACACAACCATGCCCATAGCGACGATTGCAACCATTAACAGGTTCTGGTTTGTGTTTCACAATCGTGACATACGATAATAATATTATCCGCGAAACGAGGACTCACACTTGATTTCAGGCCATTTACCTCAATTTCAATCAACTCATCATAGGGTTGTCTGGCAAGTACTTTAATAGGTTGATTGATGCGCAGACCCACTTTATCTACATACTGCAGAAAGGTAGCCGAGTTATCTTTTACCCCTACCATTTTGCATTGATGTCCTACGGTTTCTTCATTCAGGGTTTTCTTTTCAGGTATTTTCATTTCACCTGTAGCCGATGGAATAACATCGCCATGCGGGTCGAATGATGGATAATCCAGCAACTCATCAAGCTTATCGATGAGTTTTGAACTTTGAATATGCTCCAGTTGTTCCGCCACTTCATGAACTTCATCCCAGGTAAAACCTAAATGTTCGTACAGAAAGGTTTCCCAAAGCCGGTGTTTTCGCACAATTTCAATCGCCTTTTTGCGTCCCTCAACGGTTAACGAAGATTTTCCGTATTTCTCATAATGAATCAACTGCTTTTCCCGCAATTTCTTCAGCATATCATTGGCAGTGGCTGGTTTAACACCCAGATGGGCAGCTAGTTCATTGGTACCAGCCTCCGATTTGTCGACCTGTTCAATGGTTAACTGTAATAGTGCCTTCAGGTAATTCTCTTCCGTTGTAGATAACATGCTTCAAAGATAAAAGAAAAGACAAACTATTTTTGTTAGATTAACCTAACATTTATAATTTTACATGTCGAACTAAACATTCTTAGCCTTTATGAAGGGTTTATTGAGCATTTTTCTAATTTTCCTGGCTTTTTCAGCGCAATCCCAGCAGGTAACAGTGGCTGGCAGGATTACGGCATCCGGGAAAGGCATAGCAAATGCTTCCATTCGTATACTCAACGGTGTTGCTCAGGCCACATCAGATAGCAGTGGGTTTTATACTATTTTCTTACCCATGCAAGGAAGCTATACACTGGTAGCTGAAATGGTAGGCTATGAATCCTTCAGAAAAAAAATACTGGCAGTTACTACCCAAACGCTTTTACTGGACATTGTTTTAAAAGAAGCAGCTATTACTGTTTCCGATGTAGTAGTTACCGGCACACTCAAGGAAGTAAGAAAAATGGAAAGTCCAGTTCCGGTAGAAGTATTTACACCCGCATTTTTCCGAAAAAATCCAACACCTAATATTTTCGATGCACTACAACAGGTAAATGGTGTGAGACCACAGTTAAACTGTAATATCTGTAACACAGGTGATATACATATTAATGGACTGGAAGGCCCATATACCATGGTATTAATTGATGGCATGCCGATTGTGAGTAGCTTATCGACGGTATATGGTCTGTCTGGTATTCCCAATGCTTTGATTGAAAGAGTAGAAATCGTAAAAGGTCCTGCCTCATCCCTCTATGGAAGTGAGGCTGTTGGAGGATTGATTAATATTATCACAAAAAATACAGCACACGCAGCCAGGCTTTATGCAGATTATATGCATACCAGTTGGAATGAAAAAAGCGCTGACCTTGGTTTTGCAGGGAACCCTTCAAAAAAAATAGCGGTTCTGACAGGATTGAACGGCTATTTATATGATCGGCCGATAGATAAAAACAAGGATGGGTTTACAGATGTAACACTACAGAAAAGGCTTTCTGTTTTTCAGAAATGGTCTGTAACAAGAAAAGAAAACCGGCTCTTCAGTTTTGCAGCACGTTACTACCATGAAGACCGATGGGGAGGCGATATGCGTTGGAACAAAAGCTTCAGGGGAGGTGATAGCATTTATGGGGAAAGTATTTATACCAGCAGATGGGAACTTACCGGTCAGTACCAGTTGCCCACAAGGGAAAAAATACTATATGCTGTTTCCTACAATTCGCATCAGCAGGATAGCCGCTATGGCACTACCTCTTATATTGCCAACCAGCAAATTTTTTTTCAACAGCTCACATGGGATAAGAAAGCAGGCATCCATGACCTGTTAACCGGTGCCGCATTACGTTATACCTATTATGACGATAATACTCCTGCCACAGCCAGTGCGGATCCTCTCAACCCGAAAAATGAACCCCAACAAACCTGGCTACCAGGTATTTTTGTACAGGATGAAATGAAAATAGGGCGTCAGCAATTACTATTAGGATTGCGATATGACCGGCATTCCATTCATGGTAATATTATTACCCCCAGAATCGCTTATAAACTTACCCTAAGCGGGAATGAAGCCATCAGATTGAATGCCGGAACAGGTTTTAGGGTGGTGAATTTATTTACAGAGGACCATGCTGCACTCACTGGTGCCAGAAAAACAGTGATCAGAAATGAACTCAAACCCGAGCGTTCGTATAATATAAACCTCAACTATTCGAAAAAACGCATAACCGGAAATGGTACCCTTATAGGATTAGAGGTATCTGTCTGGTATACTCATTTCAGCAATCGGATCATTGGTGATTATGAAACAAACCCTAACGAAATTATTTATGATAATCTACAGGGTTATTCAGTAAGTAAGGGAATTACGGTTAATACTGACTTTAGTTTTTTAAATGGTATAAAAGCAATGGCGGGTTTTACACTGCAGGATGTATCACTGAACGAGAATGGCATCAAGACACAACAGATACTCACAGAAAAAATTACCGGCACCTGGTCTGTTTCTTATAAAATCAACCCATGGAACCTTGCAGTTGACTATACAGGTAATTTCTATGGTCCCATGCGATTACCTTTATTAGGACCACTTGATCCGCGCAAACCCTATTCACCCGTATGGAGTTTACAAAACATACAGTTTACCTTTTCCGGGTGGAAACAGATAGCGTTTTATGGCGGCGTAAAAAATCTCCTCAACTGGACACCCAACAAAGGCAATCCTTTTCTCATTGCCCGCACGCATGACCCCTTCGACAAAAAGGTTCAGTATGATACAAATGGACAAATAAAAGCTACCACTGAAAATCCCTATGCGTTGAGTTTTGACCCAACCTATGTATATGCACCTAACCAGGGCAGAAGAATATTTATTGGTATCAGGGTTTCGCTCAAGTAAAAAAGATTCTTTCATTGCATTACAAAAGCAATACTTTGACCAGAAAATTCGCAACAAAATCCTCTTCGTGAAATATACGCCAATGAGTAAACACTAATTAATCCTATTCACCATTGACCATTCACCATTCACCAATTTATTGAATCGAATAACTCACACCGCCATCTTTCTCATCTTTCAGCTGAACACCTAATGCAGCCAGTTCATTCCTGATCTTATCACTGGTAACGAAATCCTTGCGTTCCTTTGCTTGCTTCCGTATATCAATCAGTAATTGTAGTACGCCATCCAGTTTACCATCATCTGCTGTTCTTTCACCGGTGAGGCCAAAAATATCTTCAATGTAAAGTTTCAGCTGTGTTTGTAATAAAACCAATGTCTTTCCACTTACAGCATCAGCCTTAATATGTTTATCCTTGATAGAATTAATAACCGAACTAAGTTCAAACATATTGGCCAATACTTTGGCCGTGTTAAGATCATCGTTCATGAACTCATCAAACTCATTGATCAACTGTGCCACTTTTGCATCCTGTACGGTGTCAGTAGCTGATGTATTATTGTCAAAATTTTGTTTGCTGAGCCATTCATAGGCATCCCACAAACGGCGCAGTGCTTTTTCAGATGCCTGTAAAGCTTCATTACTAAAATCAAGTGTTCCTCTGTAATGGCTCTGCAATATAAAAAAGCGAACCGTCATGGGATGATAGGCCTGCTCCAGAATGGGGTGTGTACCTTCGAACAATTCACTCAGCTTAATAACATTATTATAGCTCTTACCCATTTTCTTACCGTTAATGGTAATCATATTATTATGTAACCAATAACGTGCAGGTGTGATATGATTGCATACAGTACTCTGTGCTATTTCGCATTCATGATGCGGAAACTGAAGATCCATACCTCCTCCATGAATATCAAATTCCTTCCCAAGGTATTTGGTACTCATGGCAGAACATTCAATATGCCATCCCGGAAAACCTTCGCCCCATGGACTCTGCCAACGCATAATATGTTCTGGTGGTGCTTTTTTCCAGAGAGCGAAATCACTTTTGTTTCTTTTCTCTTCCTGGTTATCCAACTCACGTGTGGTGTCTAACTGATCATCTAACACACGTCCGCTTAAGATACCGTAGGGTAATCCTTTTTTCGAATACTCGATATGATATTTCTCTACATCAAAATAAACAGATCCATTTGCCTCATAAGCATATCCATCAGCAATGATCTTTTTAATCATTTCGATCTGCTCTACAATATGCCCGGTTGCAGTGGGTTCAATGCTGGGTGGCAGGTTATTAAACTGTGCCATAGCCCAGTGATACAGGTTGGTATATTTCTGTACCAGTTCCATCGGTTCCAGTTTTTCCAATACAGCTTTTGAGCTGATTTTATCTTCTGCTTCTCTTCCTTCTTCTTCAAAGTGCCCTGCATCTGTAATATTTCTTACATAACGTACTTTATAACCCAGGTACATAAGGTATCGGTATACCACATCAAACGTAATAAAAGGTCGGGCATGACCCAGGTGGCTCTCTCCGCTTACGGTAGGTCCGCATACATACATACCTACATAGGGTGCATTGATGGGTTCAAAAACTTCTTTTTTACGGGTGAGTGAGTTATAAACTTTGAGTGACATATTCTTTAATTAGGGAAATCAAAATGAGGTAACACAAACCATTGGCCTGAAAGACCTGAATAGAATCAGCAACAACAGCAGCAGGTATATATGCTTTTTAACATCATGATACTGCGAAGATATTTTATTTTTTTAATTGCAGATCAGAAACCAGCATGATATGATCGCTCAGTCCTTCATCAACCATATCAAACATTTTTACGGTGAACGCAGGACCGGCTAAAATATAATCGATCCGGAGTGTAGGTGCCAGTGCGATAAAACTCCTTCCGATACCAAACCCCTTTTTCAGGAAAGCATCCTGCAAAGTGCCTTTTATATGGAAATAGGTATAAGAATTGGGTACATCATTAAAATCGCCACAGATGATGGATGCATACGGACTTTTATCCAGTTCAGTTCTTACAATACCCGCCTGAACGCCCCGTCTTTTGAATGCCAAACGCATTTTCCTGACGATGTTTTTTGAGGCACGAAGACCTTCATCATCCTGATCCTTTATTTTTTCAAGATCTGTGTAATCTGCCTCTTTAAACTTGAAAGATTGCAAATGTGTGGTAAACACACGGATGGTATCCTGCCCTTTCAAAATATCAGCATAGATCAGGCTTTCTGCTACCGGGTATTTGATTTTACCTGTATTTGCAATCGGATACTTTGAAAAAATAATACATCCCGACTGGTATTCTCCACCATCTCGTACATAATCCTTAGAGAAATGGTAGTATGGATATCGTTTCGTAAAAAGTGATAAATTGTTGGATTCCGGATCGCGCCCCTCTTTGTGATTAAATTCCTGTAAACAAACGATGTCGGGTTCAAATTTCAGAATCGACTCCACCACTTCTGTTCTTGCCAGCTTTCTCACTTTTTTGTCTTTGGTAAAGCCATTAAAACTCTGGATATTCCAGCTAATCACCCGCAATAACCCTTCCCGTTTTCTTTCACTTACTGCCGGACCGGGTTTCCAGGCGAAGACCACATTTACCTGTTGAAAACCGATCAGTAAAGCGGCAACAGATACCAATGCCAGTTTAGGTTTTACAATCAACCAGAAAATAATAAAGAAAATAAGGCCGATAATCAGGTAAGGTACTATCAAACCTGTAAAACCAATCATCCACCAGTTTGCTGTATTGAGAAAAGGACTTAAACAGGCAAGAAGGAATAAAACAACGATCGTCAGGTTCAGAATGACGACCAGGGTTTTGGTTGCCCGCCGGAGAAAACGCCTTGCCATGTGTTAAAAATACTGATTAATGGCAGTATCCAAGGGAAAAATAATACGGCTTACAGACCAAAAGTGTGCGGCTGAAAAAATCAGACATCCTCAGTACTGGCTCTCTTTAGAAAAGCCTTTTCTTCATCAGTAAGAAACTGGTATCCCTGTTGATTTATTTTATCGAGGATTTCATCAAGCCTTTGTTGTGTCAGATTGGCTTTTTTCTCAAAAGGTCTGGTTTCTGTTTTATAGAAATGTCTGGAAGAAGATGATTGCTTTTTGTGTTTTTTTTCCGGGTTAAACAGATCATCCAGCCATTGCGCAAACCTGTTCATCCATGCACCCCAGTCTGACCCTCTGCGCATCTGACGGATATACAAATAACCTATCAGACCGGCCATTAGATGACCCGCACCAATGCCGGCATTACTGCTGGCCAGTGTTGCAAAATCAATCGCTACGAATATCAGCGTAATAACCCACAAAGGAATGCCCCCATTGATCAGTGGAAATACCCTGTAGTCAGGTGCCAGTGTAGTAGTAGCTACAGCAATAGCCATAACGGCTGACCCTGCACCTAAGAGGGGTGAAACATTCTGTACATTATTAGCCAACACAGGCACCAGGTTGTTCATCAGCAGGAAGGACAGGCTTCCGGTAATGCCTCCATAGATATAGACGGGAATCAGCTTATTATTACCCGCCAGATCCTGTAAAATAAAACCAAAGCACCATAACCATAACATACTGCTGATCAGTTGCCATACACTATGATGGGTGATCATAGCCGAGATCAGGGTCCATGGGCGCGATAAAAAAACATCTGTCTGTGCGGGAAGACTTAACCAGTTTAATACCTGACGATAAAAGAATTCGTCGGGTATTTCTGATAAATAGTATACAATTTTGATAAAGTTTACAATCACAAACATCAGCATATTCACGGCAAACAGGAATACCAGTGAGTTGTTATCCTGACCGAGTAATATTTTTTTATTATTGCTTTTATAAGATTGCATAGCCATATCGCACCATTTCTTTATTAATACAACGTTTTTTTGTTTGTTTTGTTCCAGGTAATTACAATCAGCAGTCCTACCAGTCCACCTCCGATATGGGCCCATCTGGCAACATTATCACCCGCCGAATTTTGTATGGCGTAAAATACCTCATAACCGAAATAAAATAAACCCAGCCATTTAGCCTTAACCGGAACCAGAAAATAAATGTAGATATAAGTATTCGGGAAAAGATAAATGAATGCTGCCAGTATTCCGAATACTGCACCACTCGCACCAACCGTTGCTGTATTCAGGCGACCATCATAAAAAGCAGTAATATTTGAAAGAATCTGCTCAGTAATCTCACGGTTTGCAGGAGTGGAACGCAGGTAATTGATAAGTTCTGGCTGATACCAGCTTAACTCATATTTACGACCAAAGCTGAGTAATGCATCTGTAAATGCTACTGCATCGTTTTGCGATTGGGCCACCAATGCGTAATCCCTGATCATGGGCGATAGTTCATAAGAAAGAAAAAGCAGGTGCATTAATGCTGCACCCAGTCCGCAAATCAGGTAAAAAGTCAGAAACCGTTTGGCACCCCATACATTTTCCAGCACCGAACCAAACATCCAGAGGGCAAACATATTACCGATGATATGGAAGTAGTCCTGCGTACTATGCATAAACATATGCGTAAGCAGTTGCCAGGGTTTGAACAACTCACTCTGCCATGCGTGTAATGCAAAATTGTCTTCGAAGGAAAAAACGGGAACGGCGCCTTTTGAGAACGTAACCTGCGCAAGGAAAAAAATACCATTAATGATCAAAAGATTTTTGATGATAATCGGTAATATCTCAAATCTTCCCGGTCTGAATTCTGTCATGTCAATAACGCCATTGCGTATTTAATCGGCTGAATAAATATTAATCTCTCAATTTTAACTGTACCACATTTTCTATATGCAAGGTATGTGGAAACATGTCAACAGGCTGAATTTTTGTTACCTGGTATTTCTCATCGAGTAAAGCCAGATCACGTGCCTGCGTGGCAGGATTACAACTTACATATACAACCGTTGGTGCGGCAATATCTAATAATTTTCTAACCAGTTTATCGTGCATTCCTGCCCGGGGAGGATCGGTGATCACTACATCCGGTTTTCCATGAGTTGTAAAAAATACATCATCACAGATATCAATCACATCACCTGCAAAAAAACGGGTGTGCGTAAGCCCATTCAGTTTTGCATTCTCTTTGGCATCTTCAATCGCATCTGCCACCACTTCTACACCCACCACCCGGGCAGCCCCCTTACTTACAAAAATACCAATACTACCCGTACCACAGTATAGATCGTACACAGTCTGGGTACCATTTAATGCTGCGAATTCGCGCGTTACCTGGTACAATTTCTCAGCCTGCTTGGTATTGGTCTGAAAAAAAGATTTTGGGCTGATCTTGAACTGAAAATCTTCCAGTTTTTCAATGATATATCCTTTACCACTGTATACCTGAGGGTCCAGATCAAATAAGCTGTCATTCTTTTTGGTATTGAGTGTATACAGCAGGGTGGTAATCTCAGGAAAAGTCTGCAGCATTCCGTTCAGGAGTTTTTCCCTGTGCGCTTTGTCTTCATAACCAAGTATCACGTTTACCATCAATTCACCCGTGCTGGTATTTCTCACAAACATATTCCTCAACCAACCCTGGTGCTGTTTAATATCGTAAAATGGCAACCCGTTTTCCAGTGTATAATCTGCCGCAAATTTCCGGATATGGTTCGTTGGCTCAGCCTGTAAATGGCAGGTTTCGATTTCAACCACTTTATCAAAAAAACCTCTTGCATGAAACCCTGCCGCACCCGGTAACTCATCTGGATTAATACCATCTGCTTTCATCTGTCTGAAAACATCAGAAGGGATGTATTTACGGGTCGCAAAAGTGTATTCCATTTTATTCCGGTAATAGCGGGTCTCTCCTGCACCCATGATCGGCATAATTTCCGGAAGAGTTATGCGGCCAATTCGGGTAAGATTATCCGTTACCTGCTTTTGTTTGTACTTCAGTTGCTGCTCATAAGGGAGCATCTGCCATTGACAGCCACCACAAACACCAAAATGAGTACAAAATGGCTGTACCCGATCAGGTGAAAACTGATGGATCTGTATGGTATGACCTTCTGCCCAATCGGACTTATTTTTGGTAAGCTGAACATTTACCACGTCACCTGGTACGGCCCCTTCAATAAAAACAACTTTACCGTCAACCCTGGCAAGTGAACGACCCTCAGCAGCATAATCTTCTACCGTGATATTTTCTAAAATGATCCTTTTCTTTTGTTTTCTCACAGTGCAAAGGTAAACAGTATGTTCCTGAAATGATGTATTTGACAGATGATTAACGGACTCATGCAGGTATTTAACTAATTTTAGGCCCAATAATAAGGATATGAAATACTGTTTTACATGGATGGCATTATTGGCATTATCAGTATCGGCTCTGGCACAGCCCGCAGGCAAGACTACAAAACCAAAACCCAAAACTGCCGGAACGGTTGCCCCAAATGCCGGTAGCAGCGGAAGGAATATTGCGATTACACTCACCCCATTAAAAAACTGCAAGGTTTATCTGGGTAGTTATATGGGCACTGGCAGAACCCTTGTTGATTCTGCTGTTTTAAATGAGAAGAGTCAAGGGGTATTCAAAGGCGATAAAAAACTAACGGGAGGTATCTATTTTGTGGTTTCTCCGCAAATGACCATACAATTTGAGGTATTGATGGACAATATCCAGCAGTTTAGTATTGTGGGTGATACTTCATTAAAAGATCAGGCCGTTATTCGTGGTTCGCTTGATAATGAGCTTTTTAAAACCTATACCGGCTTCTCTGTTGAAAAGGGGCAGCTCATTCAACAACTAAGCAATGCTTACAAAACGGCCAGCAATAAAACAGATTCCAGTCGTTTACTGGAAGCGCTCAATAAAGCCGATAAAGAGTTACAGGATTATAGAAAAAATATCATTGAGCAACACCCCAACTCGCTGCTTGCTATGTTATTCAATTCCATGAAAAGACCAGAAATCCCTACTGTTCCGGTGGTCAATGGTAAACCTGATTCGGCTTATCCTTACCGTTTTGTAAAAAATCATTTCTGGGATGATGTTTTATTCAGTGATGATCGCCTGCTCCGTACTCCTTTTTTTGAGCCGAAGCTGGATGATTATTTCAGGTACTATGTTTCTCCTGAACCAGACTCTATTATCGAAGAAGTAAAATATATTTTATTATCAGCACGCACGGGTAAAGAGATTTATCCCTATCTGCTTACCAAGTTCACCAATAAGTATATGAACCCCGAATTTATGGG
This sequence comes from Sediminibacterium goheungense, assembly GCF_004361915.1. Lineage (GTDB taxonomy): Bacteria > Bacteroidota > Bacteroidia > Chitinophagales > Chitinophagaceae > Sediminibacterium > Sediminibacterium goheungense. Next base: position 1,415,654 of record NZ_SNWP01000010.1, read on the forward strand.
GCAGGATAAAGTATTTGTATATCTCTTTGAAAACTTTTATGCCAAGGGTGATACTATGATACTCAATCCAGCATCAAGGAAAACAGTGGTGGAAAGGGCTTATAGTCTAATGGCCAACCAACTTGGTAAGCCGGCACCTGTATTGAATTTAACCGATACTACCGGAAAAACATCTTCACTCTATTCCATCAATGCAGATTTTACCGTGGTTGCTTTCTGGGATCCCAACTGTGGACATTGTAAGGAAGAAATGCCCCGTCTCGATTCTTTTTATCAGCATAAATGGAAGGGTATGAAAGTTGCCGTGTATGGAGTAAATATTTATGAAAATGAAGTGCCAGCCTGGAAAAAATTCATTACAGAAAAGAAACTGGAAGGCTGGATACACGCCTATCAGACAAAAGCTGCAAAAGATGCAGAGGAAAAAGCGGGCCAACCCAACTACAGACAGCTGTATGACATTTTTAAAACTCCTACCCTTTATCTGTTAGATAAAGACAAGCGCATTATTGCCAAACAACTAAGCCTTGAACAATTTGACGATTTGATAGCAACAAAAACGAAAAAAAAGTAATAGCAATACCTTAAAATAAAATCCCGGTCTATTCAAACCGGGATTTTTATTTTAAACGAGTTCTTTCACCACATTCCAAATCACCTTAGGCTTACCTAAAGTATAATAGTGTAATACAGGAACACCAAATGCTTTCAGTTCGCGGCTTTGTTGTGTAAGCCATTCCGTACCTACCTGCTCACATTCAGCATCAGTTTTACTTTTCATGATGGCATTCGAAAGATCGGTAGGTATGTCTACATGGAAAATACGTGGCAAAACAGATAACTGCTTTTTATTGGTAATGGGTTTCAATCCAGGAATAATGGGAACATGTATGCCCATATCCTTACAGCTTTTTACAAAATCGAAAAATTTCTGGTTATCAAAAAACATCTGGGTCATGATGTATTCAGCTCCGGCATCTACTTTTTCTTTTAGTTTAGCCAGGTCTATTTCCAGATTAGGCGCTTCAAAATGTTTTTCAGGATAGCCTGCCACACCAATACAGAATTTTGTTTTACCGCCATTCTTGATATCCTCATCTATATAAAGGCCATTATTCATATTGTTTACCTGACGAATCAGGTCCAGCGCATAATGGTTGCCTCCCGGTTCTGGTTCAAAAGCAGATTCATTTTTGGCCGCATCGCCACGAAGTGCCAATACATTATCAATACCCAAAAAATCCAGATCAATCAGCGCATCTTCGGTTTCACGTTTAGTGAAGCCTCCACAAATAATATGCGGAACGGCATCGACCTGATAATGGTTCATGATGGCGGCGCAGATACCTACGGTACCCGGACGTTTACGCACTTCCACTTTTTCAAAAGTACCATCTGCTTTTTTCTTAAACATGGTTTCACTTCTGTGATAGGTAACATTGATCCAGGAAGGTTTAAATTCCATAAGAGGATCAAGGTGATCGTATAGTGAAAAAATGGTTTTCCCTTTTAAAGGAGGTAGTACCTCAAAAGAAATCAGGGTATCTTTTGCCTGTTGAATATGTTCTGTAATCTTCATTCCAGCTTGCTTGCGGGTTCTAAATGGCTGCAATATACAGTCTTAACCGCTTTATAAAAACATCTGTTAATCCGGTCACTGTGTGTGTTTGTGCAAATGAGAAGCCCTATTTTTGTTGAAACGAAGATTTTGAGCCTTACCATACATACCCGCCAATTAGTAAAAAGTTACAAGGGAAGAACCGTTGTAAAACAGGTAAGCATTGATGTGCATCAGGGTGAAATTGTGGGTTTGCTCGGACCAAACGGCGCTGGCAAAACCACTACTTTCTATATGGTGGTAGGTTTGATTAAGCCCGATGAAGGAAGCGTGTTCCTGAATGATACCGATATCACAAAGCTTCCCATGTATAAACGTGCCCAGATGGGTATCGGCTATTTGCCACAGGAAGCCAGTGTATTCAGAACCCTGAGTGTAGAAGATAATATACTTGCCGTACTGGAAATGACAACCCTCACCAAAAAAGAGCGGATATACAAACTGAACCAGTTACTCGACGAATTCAACCTGCACCATGTTCGTAAAAACAATGGCGACAGTTTAAGTGGTGGAGAAAGAAGGAGAACAGAAATCGCACGTGCTCTGGCAGTAGACCCTAAGTTCATATTACTGGATGAACCTTTTGCGGGCGTAGACCCGATTGCTGTAGAAGATATTCAGGGTGTCGTTGCCCGGTTAAAATACAAGAATATTGGTATCCTGATTACCGATCACAATGTAAATGAAACCTTATCTATCTGCGACCGCGCCTACCTGCTGATTGAAGGAAAGATTTTCAAACATGGCACTGCTGAAGAATTGGCAGATGATGAACAGGTAAGAAGGCTTTATCTGGGCACCAATTTTGAATTACGCCGTAAAGACTGGATTATTGAAATGGGGAAAACACATCATGCTCCTTCTGCTGAAACTGAGTAAGTGTCTCCTTTATACCAATAAGAAGTTTTCATACTAAACTACCCCCGATTAGCTTTTCTCATTCCGATTGCTTATTTTGCTGTTATCAACCATGAAACTGCTCAGTCCCGCAATATCCCGTTTGGCCAGATTAAGGCATTGGCGCATAGAGCAATGGATGAGTGACCCAGTTGCCGCACAAAGAGAAGTATTACAGGACCTTGTTACCCATGGACAGTATACCGAAATAGGGCGTAAATATGGTTTTACTTCTCTTTTTAATATCCGGAAATTTAAATCCGCTGTCCCCATCCATGAATACGATGACCTGAAACCTTATATCGAAAGATTGATGCAGGGCGAACAACATCTTTTATGGAATACGCCTGTTAATTGGTTTGCCAAAAGCAGTGGAACTACCAGCGATAAAAGCAAGTTTATTCCTATTACACAGGAAAGCCTGGAAGACTGCCATTATCAGGCTGCAAAAGATGTGCTGACACTCTATTACAATTATCATACTGAAAGTCATCTTCTCACCGGGAAGGGATTGGTTATTGGCGGTAGTCATCAGATCAGTAAAGTGAATGAAGAAGTAAATTATGGCGACCTGAGTGCGGTGTTACTTCAGAACACACCTATCTGGGCCAACTGGATCAGAACACCAGAACTTTCGATAGCGCTGATGGATGAATGGGAAGAAAAAATTGAAAAGCTGGCCCGGTCTACCATACCCGAAAATGTTACTTCTATTTCAGGTGTACCTACCTGGACATTGGTTTTAATAAAACGCATTCTTGAGATCACCGGAAAAGAAACACTGAAAGAAGTATGGCCCGATCTCGAATTGTATATTCATGGCGGTGTATCATTCACTCCATACCGCGAACAGTTTAAAAAACTGATTGGCAGCAATTGTACATATCTTGAAATGTACAATGCAAGTGAAGGTTTTTTTGCGGCACAGGATGATCCGAATGAAGAAGGGATGTTACTCTTTTTAAACCATGGCATTTTTTATGAGTTCATGCCTGTTGAAGAATATGGAAAAAATGAACCTCAAACAATTGGTCTTGATAAAGTAGTATTGAATAAAAACTATGCACTTGTAATCAGTACCAATGGTGGTTTATGGCGGTACCTGGTTGGTGATACTATTCAATTTACCTCTCGCAACCCATTCAGGATAAAAGTAAGCGGCCGTTTAAAACAATATATAAATGCATTTGGCGAAGAAGTAATTGCAGATAATGCCGATAAGGCCATTGCCATTGCTTCAGAAAAAACAGGATTAACTGTAAAAGACTATACAGCCGCACCAGTTTATTTTGGCGACCATAGCAAAGGCGCTCATGAATGGCTGGTTGAATTTGGGGAATCATCGGTTTGCACGGAAGCATTTGCATTCGAACTCGATTGCGCACTCAAATCATTGAACAGCGACTATGAAGCCAAGCGGTATAAAGATCTGGCATTAACCCTTCCACACGTACACGCAGTACCCACAGGCTTATTTAATCAATGGTTAAAAAGTAAGGGCAAATTGGGTGGTCAACACAAAGTACCGAGATTGAGTAACGACAGGAAATATATTGATGAGATAAAGCAGATGATGTAAAAGTATTGTAGAACAAGCCTGTTACCCTCTATGAACCCTACCACAAATACTTGCAAAAATTGCGGCAACAGCTTTCAGGGAAAATATTGTAACCAATGTGGCGAAAAAGTATACCTGGAGAAAGACAGAAAAATCATTCACCTTTTTGAAGAGGTATTCCATTTTTTAACGCATTTTGAAGGAAGTTTTTTTACGACCCTCAAAACCATGTTCACTAAACCCGGACAGGTTTCTACCGACTACTGTGATGGTATCCGGAAAAAATATTTTAAACCCTTATCACTTTTTTTGCTCCTGGTGGTCCTTTATCTTTTATTTCCACTGGCTTCCGGGCTGAATATGCCACTCAAAAACCATCTGGAAAATGCCCGGTATGGTGCATATGCAACTGCAAAAGTGAATAGCTACCTGACAGCACATCCTGATCAGCGTTTTAAAAGTATAGAGCAGCTGTTTGCCACAAAAAGTGAAAAGCTATCCAAAATTTTATTGGTATTCATACTACCACTTTGTGCGCTGGTATTATAGCCGATCAGCTTCTTTAAAAGGAAATTTTTCTTTGATCAGATGGTACTCTCGTCTGAGATTAACTCTTTTTTTCTCCTGATTAATTTTTTCATCCTCCCTCTGATTATCATCACAATTGTACTTATTTGCAGGTTGTTTCATGGATCTTCAGATTGGCTAACAGATGATATGTATACGTTTACGGGCCAGGTAATAACGGCTATATATACAGCGCAGGCATTTAAACGATTTTATCATTTCGGTCTCCTGCGAAGGATCATCATGGCAACCGCATTTATTTACTTACACAGCTTTATTGTCTACACCTTATATAAATTCATTTTATTTGCAACTGTATTCTATCAAATACACTAACTATGAAATTACTTAAAGGAAAAGTATCTATTGTAACCGGTGCAGCCAGGGGTATTGGTGCTGCCATTGCTTTAAAACTGGCAGAACAGGGCAGTCATATTGCCTTTACCTATGTAAGCGACAGCAGTGCCGAAAAAGCTGCAGCCCTTGAAACCCAGCTAAAAGCTTTGGGTGTAAATGCCAAAGCCTGGAAAAGCAATGCCGGTGATTTTGCCGATTGTGAAAACTTTGTCAGCGAAGTACTCAAAGAATTTGGAACCATAGATGCCTGTGTTAACAATGCCGGTATTTCGAAAGACAATCTCCTCCTGCGGATGACCCCTGAACAATGGGACGATGTGATGGATATTAACCTGAAAAGCGTATTTAATATGACCAAACAGGTAATTCGCCCTATGATGAAAGCTAAATCCGGTAGTATTATTAACATGAGTTCCATTATCGGAATCAGGGGTAATGCCGGTCAGAGCAGTTATGCAGCCAGTAAAGCAGGTATTATTGGTTTTACCAAATCTGTAGCGCATGAACTGGGTAGCCGCAACATCAGGTGCAATGCCATTGCCCCAGGTTTTATTGAAACGGATATGACCCATTATCTTCAGGATGGAGACGGTGCCGCAGAGTTTCTGAAAAAAATACCCCTTGGTCGATTCGGCAAAGCGGAAGAAATTGCCAATACAACCCTTTTTCTGGCCAGCGATATGAGTTCCTATATTACCGGACAGGTGTTAAGTGCCTGTGGCGGTTTGAATATTTGATCAAATCATCAACAGTTTAAACAGTCGTTGTAATGGGATTACAACGACTGTTTTTTATTTTTTATAGAAAATTCCCCCTGAATCAAAGAAACTCATATATAATTAGTTAATTTTCAGTGTTTTAATTTATAGGCATTCTGCTTATTTTTTTGTTAAACAAATGTTTATGCTTGTATCTTGTTTAACGGGCATTTACATTTGCAACTCATTATGGGTAAACGAATTATCAATATTTTTCTGATTCTGGTACTGGCAGTGCAGATACTTCCCATCCAACAGATGGGTAAGCTTTTGTACACCAATCAGTTTACAGAAGAAATACCCCATAATCTTGATCACTCCGGAGAACCTCAGCAATCAGAAGCCAAAAGCGATTTTATTTCTACACCTGAGCTTTCCATTTTTCACCAGAAAGACTTTATTGGTCTTATTCGTCCCGTTACAGCCGATGTGATCCCACAAAATCACACAACGGAAATTCATGTACCTCCCCCCAATTGCTAGTTACACTCTTATCAACTAGTTAGCTTTCTATCTTACTTATTACAAATTTATGCATGAATAAATACATAAAACATGCAGGTGCCGATGTATCTGCGTCAATCGTTGTTCTTTTAGTGGCTTTACCGCTTTGTCTGGGTATTGCACTCGGATCGGGGGCTCCTCTTTTTTCCGGTATTATTGCCGGCGTGGTTGGCGGTATTGTAATCGGCGCATTAAGCGGTTCACAGCTAAGCGTGAGTGGCCCTGCGGCAGGACTCACCGTAATTGTCGCTACTGCTATCACAAAGCTTCAGGTATATGAGGCTTTCTTACTGGCCGTTGTACTTGCTGGTTTATTTCAGCTGATATTTGGTTTTATTAAAGCGGGTGTTATTGGTGATTATGTTCCCAATGCAGTAATTAAAGGTATGCTGGCTGCCATTGGTCTGATACTCATCATGAAACAGTTCCCACATCTGGTAGGTTATGATGCTGATTTCGAAGGAGATGAATCTTTCATTCAACCTGATCATGAAAATACTTTTTCTGCCATATTCAGTGCTGTAAAATATATTACCCCCACAGCATTTATTATTGGCGCTGTTTCATTGATATTACTCATGCTTTGGGAAAGCAAATTCATTAAATCAAAAAAAACACTGAAACTGATTCCCGGCCCATTGGTTGTGGTGCTTGTGGGAACCCTGTTAAATGAATACTTCAAAACGGCACAACCTAATTATGCACTAGAAGCAAAACACCTGGTAGCATTACCTGTGGCAACAGATATTAATTCTTTTATTTCATTCCTGACCTTTCCGGATATTGCTTTCCTGAAAAATCCGGATGTATGGATTTCTGGTATTACGATAGCAATTGTAGCTAGCCTTGAGACATTATTGGGTATCGAAGCAGCCGACAAATTGGATCCACTCAAAAGAGTAACACCTACCAACAGAGAATTAAAAGCACAAGGGGTGGGCAATATGTTATCTGGTCTTATTGGTGGATTACCACTCACTTCTGTTGTAGTAAGAACATCAGCGAACATCTCAGCCGGTGCAAAATCTAAAATGTCTACCATTTATCATGGTGTCATGATGATGCTCTGCGTTATGTTCATCCCCTTTATATTGAATAAAATTCCACTGAGTGCCCTGGCAGCGGTATTGATCTTTACCGGGTATAAACTTGCAAAAATCACTTTATTTAAAGACTTTTATAAAAAAGGATGGGATCAGTTTGTTCCCTTTGTAGTTACCATTGCTGCCATTCTGTTAACAGATTTACTCATTGGGATTATAGTAGGTATTGGTATAGGACTATTTTTCATGATCAGAACTAATTTCAGATCAGCTGTAATGGTTGTAAATGATAATAAAAATTACCTGATCCGTTTCAGAAAAGATGTTTCCTTTCTGAATAAACCAATCGTTAAAAAGAAGTTGGAAGATATGCCTTCCGGTTCCTTTGTAATCATTGATGCTACCCGTGCCGATTTTATTGATAAAGATGTAATTGAAGAAATAAACAATTTTCTTTGTCACGCACACCTGAAAAAGATAAAAGTAGAAATCAAAACCAGTCAGAATAAATCAATGCATGACCTGTTTGTAAATACACAAAACACAGAAAAATGAAAATTTACGAGAAACTATTATTAGAAAATAAAGCCTGGGCCAACGAAAAAGTACATACAGACCCGGAGTATTTCAGCAGGTTAGCAGATATTCAGAAGCCCGACTTTTTATGGATCGGATGCAGTGACAGCCGCGTGCCGGCCAATGAAATCACCAATACACAACCTGGTGAAATTTTTGTTCACCGGAACATTGCAAATATGGTGGTGCATACTGATGTAAACCTGCTGAGTGTGCTCGATTATGCAGTTACCCATTTGAAAGTAAAACATGTAATTGTTTGCGGACATTATGGTTGTGGAGGTGTAAAAGCAGCCATGACTAACCATGATTTCAAACAGGTGTTGAATATGTGGCTCCGTAACATCAAAGATGTATACAGAATACATCGCGATGAACTGAATACCATTCAGGATGAGCAGCAGAAATTCGATCGTCTGGTTGAATTGAATGTACAGGAACAGGTAATGCATCTGGCCAAAACATCCATCATACAAAGGGCGTGGAAAAATGAGCAGAGGCCTCATTTACATGGTTGGGTATATGGCTTAAAAGACGGTTTGATTAAACCCGTTTTTGAAATGCCGGCCAATACCAATATTGATCATCTGTATGAATACGATGACCTTTAATATCAATTGCCCGTGCCGGGTAATCCGGCAAAGGCAATTTTCATATGGATCAAAAAATATTTATAAGGGAAAGAATTCATCAGCAGAACAATTCACCGGTTCTGGTGTTGTTCAGGCGCAGAAGAAGTAATAACTTTCTTTGACAAATTAGCACTATGGCTCAACAAGCAAGCGGCTCACCATCGAGTGCGGCCAGGAAATTTTTTGCATTACTCAGACTCGACAGAAGAGATGTATCGGCTATTTATGCCTATTCCATACTGGCAGGTCTGGTACAACTATCCCTACCACTGGGTATACAAACCATTATCAGCTTTGTAATGGCAGGTACAATCTCAACTTCTATTATAGTGCTGATTGTATTGGTAGTTACGGGTGTATTTATCTATGGTTTGCTACAGGTACGACAAATGCAGATCATAGAAAAAATAAAACAAAAGATCTATACCCGGTACTCTTTCGAATTCGCAGATCGTATTCCCAGGTTAGATATCGAAAAGCTGGACTCATACTATCTACCTGAACTGGTTAATCGCTTTTTTGATACCATTTCATTACAAAAAGGTATTGAGAAGATTCTGCTTGAAGTGCCATCAGCTATTATTCAAATATTATTTGGAATGATATTACTATCGTTTTATCATCCAATATTCATTGCATTTGGTGCCTTACTGTTATTGCTTCTATATGTAATTCTAAGAAATACACTCCCAAATGGTTTTGCAGCCAGCATGGAAGCCAGTGAATACAAATACAAAACCGCTTCCTGGCTCGAAGAGATATCAAGATCTATCAAATCTTTTAAATATTCAAGAGGCACTTCGTTAAATATCGAAAAAACAGATATGCTGGTTAGCAGCTATCTACTCTCCAGAACAAAATATTTTAAAGTCCTGCTCGCACAATTCTGGAGTCTCGTAACATTCAAAGTCATTATTACAGCAGCTATGCTGATTGTTGGTGTAGTGCTTCTTACTGATCAGCAGATTAATATTGGTCAGTTTATTGCTGCTGAAATCGTAATTCTTACTGTTATGAATTCAGTAGAGAAATTGATTGTTAATCTTGATAAAGTGTATGATTCACTTACATCCATTGAAAAACTAGATAAAATCACCAGTGGTGAAATTGAAACCGGCGGATCCGAAATGATTGATCAATCAGCAGGAGGACTATCTATTCGTTTTTCAGATCTTAGTTTTAGTTATCCTGATGAACATATGGTATTAGATAAGATCAATTGTTCAATTGATCTTGGAGAAAAAATTTGTGTCATGGGGTCTTCAGGATCAGGAAAATCTACTTTATTGAGATTACTCACCGGGGGATTTAAAAATTTCAATGGTAGTGTATTGTTAAATAATATCCCCATAGGTAATTATAATTTACAGAGTCTCCGATCTTCTACTGGTATTCTGCTCAGCAAGCAAGACATCTTTCAGGGTACCTTATGGGAAAATATAACCATGGGTAATAAAGATATCCGACTAATAGATATTACGGATATGATTGACAGATGTGGCCTTACAGATTTTCTGGAATCATTACCACAAGGACTTGATACACAACTGGACCCTACTGGAAAGAGATTACCGATGAAAACACGCCAGGGAATTCTGATTGCTCGTGCACTACTGGGAAAGAGACAACTCGTATTGCTGGAAGAGCCATTTACAGGCATCGAAGGCAAATTCAAAATGATGATCATGCATTTCCTGAAAAATGACCAGAATGCAACCGTTATTATAACATCGAACGATACCGAAGTGGCTAAACAATGTGATAAGGTATTATACCTGACTGATGGCAAAGTAACAGGGTTTGGCGACTGGGAAACAATTTCTAAACAACTTCATGGATAATTATATGAGTAAGTATATAACCTGCGAACCAGAAGAGGAGTTAAGTAAAAATCCAATCCCTTCTTTTCAAAATATTTACCATATCAGAAGAAAAAGCAAGGTCAAAAACTGGCTTTGGGGTTCTCTGTTTTTACTTTTTCTGGTCATGTTCCTTCCCTGGACACAGAATATACGTGCTACCGGACTAATCACCACATTGAGACAGGAACAGAGACCACAACAACTTAATTCTGTTATTGGAGGAAAGGTAGAAAAATGGTGGGTGAAGGAAGGTGATTTTGTAAAAAAAGGTGATACGATTCTACAATTAGGTGAGGTTAAAGTAGAGTACTTTGATCCGGCCTTGCTGGAAAGAACCGGATTGCAGATTACAGCAAAAGAAAGTGCTGGCACCGGTTATGAAAACAAAGCACAGACAGCTACACAACAGGTAAGTGCTTTGGAAGAAGGAAGAACACTAAAGCTGTCTCAAATAGACATTAAACTACGTCAGCAGCAACTAAAAGTGGAAAGCGACAGCATGGATCTCAATGCTGTTTTAAACGAACTAAATGTAGCAAAACGACAGATTGATGCTGCCAAAGCCATGTTAGACAGTGGTGTTATTGCACTGGTGGATTTTGAAAGAAGAAAAATTACTTTCCAGAATGCAACAGCAAAACGGATTGGAGCTGAAAACAAACTTTTACAAAGCAAGCAGGAGCTAACAGCTCTTCGTATTGAAAAAAATGCTGTGGTGCAGGAATATGCAGATAAAATTGCAAAAGCAAGAGGAGATCAATATAGCGCTATTTCAGATAAAGCCAGTAATGATGCAGAAGTTGCCAAACTAAAAAATGCATATGCCAACTACGACATGCGGAACAAACTTTATTTTGTAACTGCCCCCCAGAGTGGCCAAATCACAAAGGCCCGTAAAGCGGGTATCGGGGAAATATTAAAAGAAGGGGATATGATCGTTGAAATAGTTCCCGACAAAATTCAATATGCGGTTGAAATGTTTGTTTCGCCTATGGATATGCCCTTATTATCCAGAGGGCAGAAAATACGTTTTGTATTTGATGGGTTTCCTGCCATTGTATTCAGTGGCTGGCCCTCCAGCTCGTACGGCACATTTGGCGGTGTTGTGGCTGCTATTGAAAACTCAGTTAGCCTCAATGGAAAATTCAGGGTGCTCGTAACTGAAGATCCGAATGAAAAAGCCTGGCCAACACAGTTGCGTATTGGGGGGGGTGCGAATGGAATCGCTTTACTCAAAGATGTAACTGTTGGTTATGAATTGTGGCGGAATATCAATGGCTTCCCACCTGAGTATTATCAACCTGTTAATGCCGAGAAAGGGAAAGGAAAATAAGCAAGCATGAAGTTAATTTATACGGTTATTAGCGTGTTCATTGTGCAGCTTTGTTCAGCACAGGTATTTTATGCGGACGATTTTATAAAAATGGTACGCAGTAATCATCCTTTGGCTAAACAAGCACAAATAGGGGTTCAGAAAGCGCAGGCAGATCTGCTGAGTGCAAAAGGTGGTTTCGATCCACTGATAGGCATGGATGCCAGCAGAAAAACTTTTGACGGCAAAAACTATTATTTCTATACCAATCCTGAAATAAAAATTCCGACATGGATCGGCGCCGATATAAAAGCGGGCATTGAAAATAATGGCGGGCAATTACTCAGCTCAGAAATCAGCGCCGGACAAACCAGTTATCTGGGTGTTTCTTTACCCGTAGCTAAAGGTTTACTGCTCGATAAGAGAAGGGCCACTTTACAGCAGGCAAGGGTATTACGCGAGCAGAGCGAACAGGAGCAGCTAAATGCAGTCAACAATCTATTATTTGATGCCTACCAATCATATTGGCAATGGGCAGGAAGGTATCAGCTATATCGCATTTATAGCAGATTTGTAGGCATTGCGCAGGATCGATTTCGGTTGATTAAAATTGGTTTTGAAAACGGCGAAAGAGCTTCTGTAGATACTATTGAGGCACTTACACAGGTACAGCAATTTCAACTTTCGCAAAATGAAGCCCTGTTACAGCTTACCAATAGCACACTTGAATTGTCTAATTATTTATGGGATGAAAAAGATAGTGTAGCCTTACTTTCTCCTTCTCTCATTCCTGATACCACCGGCTTCTCAAAATTCGTTTTAATGCCTGATGAGCAAGCCATTGTTCAGCAGGCATTAACGTTTAACCCGCAATTACGCATCTACGATTTTAAACTAAATGCTCTTGAAATTGAGAGAAAGCTAAAACAACAAAACCTTTTACCTTCCATCAACCTGAAAGCCAACCTGCTCAATAAGGGTTACAATGTGTTTAAGGGTTGGAACAGTGCATTGTTTCAGAATAATTATGCATGGGGTATCGATTTCAAACTGCCGATTTTCATCAGAGAGGGAAGAGGGGAATACAAAAAATCAGTTCTCAAAATCAAAGAAACCAATTACGAACTTTCTTTGAAGCGAAGAGAAACAGAAAATAAACTTAGATCCTATCTGAATGAAACCAAACAATTACAACAGCAGGTGATCATCAGCGAACAGGCTTATAAAAATTTTCAAGCCATACTCAATGCAGAGTACCTCAAATTCCGAAATGGAGAGAGTTCATTATTCCTGATCAATAGCCGTGAAAATAAAGTGATCGAAACAGCTGAAAAACTCGTTGGCCTGCGTATTAAATACCTTAAATCCAGGTATGCGATTGACTGGTCTGCTGGTTTATTACGCTGATGGATACACAATACCTTTTCTGCAGATATAAGCATGCCATAGTAAATAAGCCGCAATAGAACGGTAAGGCTTCCATGATTCTACAATACTAACCAGTTCTTCTTTGGGGGCTTGCAGTGAAATTTGTTTGATATATTTCAGGCTATTCACGGCTGCAATATCACCATACGGAAAAATATCAGCACTATGTAAACACATCATCAGAAAAACATCTACCGTCCAGTCGCCGATACCCTTAATTTTTTTCAGTTTTACCCTGATGGCTTCATCGTCAAGCAATACCAGTTGCGCTATGGTTAGTTGATTACTGATAACAGCTTCTGAAAGGTTACGTGCGTAGCTGGTTTTTTGCCGGCTGAAATAACAGGCTTTCATTTCCTCATCAGTGAGACGTAAGATATTTTCAGGGGTGATATCACCAATATAAGACTGTAATCGATCGAAAGCAGCTTTAGCAGAAGCCAATGATACCTGTTGTTCTAAAATAATATGAATCAATGTCGCAAAAGATGGTTCACGCCTCCATTGCGGAGGATAACCATATTGCTCAATGATTTCCTGAAAGTCTTTGTCTTTCTGAGCCAGTTTATTGCAAAGGGAAGTAAAATTTCCGGCCGTAAATCTTACACCCTCACTCATGACTGTTTTTCCTTAAAGCGTGCGATGGCTTTTTTACTGTAATCGCTCAGGATCAAACGACCACTGATTTTAGCTCGTTCCCGCAATAACGCATCCCAATGCTCTGTGCCGGCCCAAAATATTTTTTTCATCTCACGCATAGCCTCCGGACTTGATTGGGATAAAGTTGTTGTTAAACGTGTGATAGAGTCATCCATACCGGCTGCATCAGCATGTAGTTCAGCAAAAAGACCTTTTCGTCTGGCCCAGTCCGCTGGGCGCCACATAGAGGCATCGATCGCCAGTTGAGAAAAAGCAGATACACCTATTTTTCTTTCCACTGCCGGGCCTACCACAAAGGGACCAATACCTACGGCCAGTTCACTCAATTTAATATCTGCACCTTCTGCTGCAATCGCATAATCAGCCGCAGCAGCAATGCCCACACCGCCACCTACACATTTTCCCTGAACACGGGCTACAATGAGTTGCGGTGCAGTTCGCATAGCATTAATTACCTGCGCAAAACCATTAAAAAATTTAGCACCCTGTGCTTCATCTGTAATAGAAGCCAGTTCATCAAAAGAAGCACCTGAACAAAATACTTTTTCACCTGCTGATCTTAACACGATTACTTTTGTATCAGGATTTAAACCTTCACTATGAATATCTTTTGCCAGTGCATCTAATATCTGGCCAGGTAGTGAATTACGCTGGGGATGGTAAAACTCTATTGTTGCTATGCCGTGCTCTCTCTCAACTTTTACATACCCTTCTTTAATTTCTTCAATCATAATCTTCTTTTCTTTTTAGTATAATCCTTTGTATGTCTCTTAAAGTTAAATAATCTTTTTATCCTTTACGGGCTACCATTGTTAAAATCGTAGCTACACCTGTGATTTCTCCGGTTTCATCCATGATTTCTACCAGCCACTTTACTATACCTTTATCAATATCTGTGGCTTCCTTTTTTTCCTGTCTGATTTTTTCTTTACAGGTAAACCTCACCTGAATTTCTGCTCCCGGATAAACAGGTTTGGTAAATCTCAATTCATCAATACCATAGTTAAGCAAAACAGGATTTTTTTCATAACTGCTTACAAACAATCCGGCTGCCATACTCATAATGAGGTAACCATGTGCCACTTGTTTCTCAAACATAGTTCCTGCAAAATCTGTGTCGCGCATATGCGCATAGAAATGATCCCCGCTCAGATCGGCAAACTGATCGATATCTTCGGCAGTAATCAATCTTTTTTCTGTGAGTAGCTGGTCACCGATCTGCAATTCATCAAAATATTTTTTGAATGGATGTACATCACTGATATTTCCTTTTGCGCCAGCCTGGTAAACATTACTGATGGCGGTAATCATATCGGGAGAACCCTGAATAGCCACACGTTGCATATAATGCTTAACGCCCCTGAGTCCACCCATTTCTTCACCACCACCGGCTCTGCCCGGGCCCCCATGCACCAGTAAAGGAAGAGGTGAACCATGACCGGTACTTTCTTTGGCACATTCCTGGTTTAATACCAATATTCTTCCATGATAGGTTCCCGCACCCATTACATACTGCTTGGCAATATTTCTGTTAGCCGTTACAACTGTACTTACCAATGAACCCTTGCCCATTTTGGCAAGTGCAATCGCATCTTCTACATTTTTATAGGGCATTAATGTTGATACAGGGCCAAATGCTTCTATCTCATGTACCTCTTTTGTATGAAACGGATTTTCATTGAGCAATAAAATAGGGCTGATAAAAGCTCCTTTCGCTGCATCTGCATCTATCAGCTCCACACTATCCAGTGAACCATAGATGATCTGTGAAGAAGCCAATAATTTTTGTACCTGTGCCCTTACCTCTTCTCTTTGTGAGGAACCTGCAAGTGAACCCATTCTTACTTTCTCATGTAGTGGATTACCAATGGTGGTTTGTGCCAATGATTGACCCAGTGCGATCTGTATATCTTCCAGTTTGTTTTCCGGAACAAAAATTCTTCTGATCGCCGTGCATTTTTGTCCGCATTTTGTTGTCATTTCTTTCCTTACTTCTTTCAGGAAAATATCCCATTCCGGCATATCCGGTGTTACATCATCTCCCAAAACAATACAATTCAGTGAATCGGCTTCCATGGTAAATGGAACATTGTTCGTGAGAATGGAAGCAGTTGATTTCAGCATGAGTCCGGTAGAAGCAGAGCCGGTAAAAGTAACCACATCCTGTTCTGTTACATGCTGTAATATATCACCTGCACTGCCGCAGATAAGCTGGAGTGCACCTTGCGGAAGAATACCGGAAGCGATAATTTCCTTTACCACAGCTTCGGTTAGATAAGAAGTAACGGTTGCTGGTTTTACAACTGCAGGAACACCAGCCAGCAGGTTTACGGCTATTTTCTCCAACATGCCCCATACCGGGAAGTTAAATGCATTGATATGAACAGCAACTCCTTCTTTAGGCAGCAGTAAATGGTGCCCCATAAATGAACCCGTCTTTCCTAATATATGTTGTTCACCATCCAGACAATATGCTTCGTCGGGAAATTTTCTGCGCAGTGACGCGTAAGAAAATAAATTACCGATTCCTCCTTCTATATCTACCCAGCTATCTGCCTTGGTAGCACCTGTCTGGTAACTTATCTGGTAAAAACGATCAAGATGATTTCTTAAATGAAGTGCCAGACTTCGTAACATCAACCCACGTTCATGAAAAGTCATTTTCCGCAGCGCTGGGTTTCCTTTTGTTCTGGCATATTCCAATAAAGCCTTGAAATCTATTCCTTTTGTAGATGCAGTGGCAATTTGTTCGCCTGTTACCGCATTGAATAATGGTTGTCCGTCACCATCGCCTGTGATCCATTTACCGAGAATATAGTTTTCCAGTTTTGACATATCAATCGTTTAAGCGACAAAGCTAACGATTGATAGCTTTATTTGCATATAACGAATGAATAAACCCTTCGGTGAATAAATTTAAGTATGAACAGCGTAATGAGTAAGGGTGGATTACGGAAGTCTTTCTTCCCGCGGCAGCAATCCGAATTGGCGGGCATGATGGGCTACATGCTTATAGTGCAATAAGATCCACTCGTCAAAATTCAACCATCCGAAAACCGGGTGCCTGGTTGTTTTTTCGGGATCGGCAGAAAAATAATCGAAGAACGCTTTGATTGTTTTATCCAGTTGATGGATAGCATCATGTAGGTTCTGCTCACGAACCGGAAAGGGCTCCTCCGGTAATACCGGAGCTTTTGTGTTTTCCCTGAATGATTTATCACTCAGTAAAAATTCCTTGAACTTAGGCAAGTGCTCTTCCGGTGTTACCAAAGGAAAATGCAACTTATCGATTGAAACAAGGAAAAAGCCGGTCACATGTTCTACCATCTGTTGTGCATTCATTTTACCCCATAATGCTGTTGTTTCGGCTGGTAAATGATGCAATAATGCCATGAAGCCCGATCTGACAAATGCTGCTTTTTCGCTGTCCATAAAAGTTTTGTGAAAGATACGTGAATTGGATATCGGTTCGTTCATCCTAAAGTATGAAAAAAACAACGATTCTTGGTTATATTCGACTTACCATGCGTAACTGCTTAAATTGTAATTATCCTGTAACTGAAGGGCAAAACTTTTGTTCTCACTGCGGGCAAAGAGCTGATCTGAAGCGTTTACATCTTCATGAAATATGGCATGACCTGATTCATTATTTCACGCATGCAGATAAGGGTATTTTCCAGTTACTAAAAGCACTCTCCATACAAACAGGTACAGTAGCGAGGGAGTTTGTAGCAGGCAAGAGAAAAAAATATTTCCCGCCATTAAATTTCTTTCTCATTGTTGCAGCATTGTATGTTTTCATGAATAGTATTTTTAGCTATACGCCTTCATCAGTGAAGCCAAATACACCCCAAACTGCTTATTCAAAACAAACCACTGCTCCGAGTTATAATATTGATCAGCAAAGAAAAATGGCCCCCGTAAACCGGTTCTTTGCCAAATATTCAAATTTTGTAGCCATGTTTGCGGCACCCTTTATAAGCTTGCTGCTATGGCTGATTCTTTTAAAAGGACCATATAATTATACAGAACACCTTGTTGCCAATTTATACCTTATTGGATTTACCAATCTGGTTCGATGTATGATTTATATTCCGGCACTTTCTTTATTGCATATTTCACCAGCAACAAAATCGGTTAACTATATTTTTGTTTTGTTTGAAATCGCGTATCGCACGGTTTTCTATTACAGGTTCATGGGTGAGTTTAGCGTAAAAGGGAAAATAAAATCACTGGCACTCGCCATTTACACAGCAATCGCCTGGTGGCTACTCATTTTTGGCTTCATTTTTGCATATATGACTATAATCACTACTTAAAACTGCCACATGAAAAAACTGAGCTTTTTACTACTGATTTCCCTTCCTATTATTTCAGTTGCACAAACAGAAGTACCCATCAGCATTTTTATGAAAGATGCCAATGGTCGCCTGTTAAACGACTTTTCAAATAGCTATAAACAGGAAGGATCCCCTTTCCTGCTGAAAGAGTTCTGCAATGCCAATATTGTATCCACCCGGGGGAAGAGTTATACTAATATTCCAGCAAATATTAATCTGGAAACCAGCGAGTTGATATTTAAAAGTCCTGAGAACCAAATGCTGGCTGTAAATATTCCTGTATCCCGTGTAACATTTTATGATTGTGAAACTGGCGGAAAAAGAGTTTTTATGTCTGGCTTTAGTCCGGTAGATCGTTTAACAGAAAGAAGTTTCTACCAGCTATTAGATTCAGGTTCTGTTTTGTTACTGAAATCATATCAGTCGAATTATGCAGAATCCAAAGGCTATTCAGAATCGATCCCAACAAGGGTATACGAACAAACAACTGCCTATTATGCATTTTTACCTTCGAAAGGACTTATAAAAATGCCCAGGTCTATTTCAGATATACCCGCATTACTTGAGAGTGATAAAAAGGAAAAGCTGAATAGTTTTATCCGCAGCAATCAGTTAAAGCCCCGTAATGAAGCAGATATGGTTAAGCTATTTAGTTATTATAATTCCCTGTAGTTTTTATATTTAAATTTTTAATATATTTACATTGGATAGTATCATATTTCAAACCTGTACTTATGAAAAAAGTATGGTATTTCTTATTCATTGCAGCTGTCCCGATATTGGGAGTAGCCCAGAATTATTTTACCAATTCAAACCTTGCTTATTTACCGGTAACACCCAATAGAATTGCCTTCAACTTGAAAACAGAAGGTTCTCCTTTTCTTTTCAAACGTTTTTCAAATGCTACCATTTATCTCGAGCATAATAAAGTGATTAGCGATATACCTGTGAATCTGGATTTTCAAAATAATGAGATCCTGGTATTGGATGAAAAGAGAAAATTATATGCAATTTCGGTTCCCGTATACAGGGTTGTCTTTGAAGATCCAGAGACAGGTCAAGAAAGAACTATACTATCCGGTTTACCAGGTATAGAGAAACAAACTGAAAAAAGTTATTATGAGCTTTTGTTTCCGGGCAATGTAAATTTATTAAAAGCCATCACGTTGTATTGGTCAGACTCTCGCGCTTACCATGAAGCTGCTACAACGAGAAAATATGAACAGGTAGCCAGCTATTACATTTATAATGACACGAGAGGAATGATCAGACTTCCGAAAACAATCCAGGATATCGCCGCAAGCCTTCATCCGGCACAGGCTGATAAGTTGACAAAATTTATTCAGGATCATCAACTCAACCTGAAAAATGAAGCCGATCTTATTAAACTTATTGAACACTATAATAACGGACAATAAATTAACTTCTTACCCAAAGTCACAGTTGTCCTGCTCGTACTTGTGCATGGGGTGATTGTAAGGATGCTGATCTTTATTTAGATCACAATTTAATCGGTAAATATTACTTACATACTATACGCGTTCACCGGTATCTAATAATGCCACTAAATCGGTATTTTTATTTCAAACAAACTGCCTTTATGCAGTTCAGATTCGATGTTCATAGTTCCTCCCAATTTCTGAACGAGGTGCTTTACCAACTGTAAACCAAATCCATATCCCTTTTCACCACCCGTGCCTTCAGAAGACATCACTTCACCATGTAGAATTTCCTGGACGGTCGCCGCATCCATTCCACTACCCGAATCAGTAACCCTAATTGTCAGGTGTTTTTCCCTTGTTATTCGTATAGACAGTTCCACTTTGATGGTACCGGTTGCAGGAGTGAATTTAATAGCATTGGAAATAAGGTTGCCGGCAATCTGTAATAATTTATTTTTTGAGAAGGGGATATCATCTGTTTTGGTATCGGCAATAATTGAAAGTGTAATATTTTTATTCACAGCCTGCGGCGCAAACAGCTTTTCCAGTTTCTCTTTAAATGTCTGAAGATCATATTCATTTGCTCCGAGTTGAACAGAACTATTCTGTTTTTTCTCAGCACTTAATATTTCATCCGCAAGTTCAAGTAAAGAATGTCCTCCCTTTTGTATCATTGATACCAATTGCAGCACTTCATCAAGTTTATTTTCGTTTCCCTGTTCGCTTATAATTTGAGCCAACCCTACGATTCCTGATAAGGGACCCCGAATATCATGAGCCACTTTTTTCTGCGTTTCTTTTACTTCTTTTACACGATTCTGCAGACTATTAATAACACGTATCACCATGAGACGATTAACGATTTCGTCGGCAATAATCTTTAGCATTTCTACCTTTTCCGGACTAATTTCTTTCCCGATAGTATCGAGTACACACAATGCACCTAATTGAATACCATTATTTGTACTGAGTGGCACTCCGAAATAATATCGCAGATTCGGATCATCCTTCACATAGAATTTATCTTTAAACCGCTCATCGGCAGAAAGATCTTTCACCTCAAAAAAGTTTTCGGTAACAATGGTATACTGACAAACAGAATCCTCTCTGGGCATTTGTTGAAGATCCAATCCATAATTACTCACAGACCATTGCGTGAATGAATCAATCAGGTTAATCAATGATATTTCCGTACCAGCTATTTTTGCTGCCAGTTTGGTTAATTCCTTGAATTGATCATCAAGAGATGCATAATCAAGATCAAATTCAGATAACTCAATTATCCGATTTATTTCATTTGCAGGTATAGGGGCTGATAGAGACATAAAAATGAATAATAAAATAAAGGTAACGTAATCGCACAATTCATATATTTTCTTTTCGGCAAAGATGGATGCAAACGCTTTTTCAGATTTGCTTCTTATATTTATAAAAAGCCTAGTGTATGAAAAAAATGATTCATTTCTGTTATTATGGCCTGGCTTCACTGATATGCTGTGTATTGCTATTGTCTTTCAATAGTAAAAAAGACAATAGCATGGAGATACAGGGTGCATGGCGATATACAAATGGGAAAGAACAAACTACCATCATTATAACACCTTACATTTTTTCATCAGCCACCTATAATCTTGAAGAAAAGAAGTTTATTTCCTCTTATGGAGGAAACTGGAGCATCAACGGGAATCAACTTACCCTAAAAACAGAATGGAATAGTTTGGATAGTACAAAAGTAGGCACAGACTGGCTGAGCACTGTTGGCGTTTCAAAAAATGAGTTAAGTCTGACCGGCTTACCTAAAAAGCTGGCAAGACTGGATAACGGAACCCCTGGTGCACTGGTAGGGGCCTGGATCATTACCGGAAGTTATAATAATGATCAGGTATCAAAAAGAAGAAGCCCTTTCTATCCGCGCCGTACGATGAAAGTATTATCCGGAAAACATTTTCAATGGATTGCTTATAATGTGGCAACCAAACAATTTATAGATACCGGTGGCGGCACTTATACAACTGAAAATGGTAAATACACAGAAACCATTCATTTCTTCACAAAAACAGCTGCCAGCGTAGGTAAGACACTAACCTTCGATTATTCATTTGTAAATGGAGACTGGCGGCATAAAGGTGAGAAGTCGACCGGTGGTGTACTGGATGAATGCTGGACAAAAAGGGAAGTTTTAGAACCCAAACAATAATGACAAGAGAAGAAATACTATCCACTACGGTTGCTTTTGTAAAGCAGCAATTAGCAGAAACAGAATCAGGACATAACTGGTTTCATATTGAAAGGGTATGGCGCAATACAAAACTTATTGCTGCAAATGAGCCGGTTGATTTGCTGGTGGCTGAGCTCGGTGCTTTATTACATGATATTGCAGATTCAAAGTTTCATCAAGGAGACGAGACGATAGGACCGGCAACAGCGGCCCTTTTTTTGAAAGGTTTACCGGTTGATGAAACCATGGCAACACATGTGGTCAATATTGTTAAGCATATTTCTTTTAAAGGCGGTAACGAAGAACAGGTGTTTTCTTCTCCCGAATTGGCCGTTGTGCAGGACGCTGACCGTTTGGATGCCATTGGTGCCATCGGTATTGCGCGTGCTTTTCATTATGGCGGGTTTAAAAACAGGGAAATATATGACCCTGCTGTTCTACCTAACCTGGAGATGACAAAAGAGGAATATAAAAACAGTCAGGCACCTACCATCAACCATTTTTATGAAAAATTATTACTGCTGAAAGAGCGAATGAATACAGCAACCGGCAAAAAAATTGCGGAAGCGCGTCACCGTTTCATGGAAGATTACCTGCAACAGTTTTATGGTGAGTGGAATGGGGAATGTTAAATGATTACTGCGGGGCAAATTAAGTTGCTAGCTATTAACTACTAGCCTGATTATATAATTTGTATTTTAGGTTATCTGGCATGAATGGTAATAACTACGAATTAGTTTTGTAATACATCAACTTAAAGAAGTACTTTATCGTCGGAATTACGCAATTTGATAAATTGAATTTAACATATAAAGGCTCATAGTTAAGAGCTAGATGCTAAAAGCTTATTTTATGCATAAACTATTACTTGTTTTAGCAGTATTCATCAGTTCCTGTGCGGGAACCAAATATTTCAGAAAGCTGGATAAAGAAGAGAAAAGAGCGATTAAAGACAATAAGAAATGGGCTGCTGTTTCCAGTGATGAGGCCCATGTGCTGATCATGACCACTAAAGGAAACATGGTAGTGAAATTGTATAACCAGACGCCCTTACACCGTGATAATTTTCTGTCGAAAGTAAATGCAGGCTTCTATGATAGTCTGTTATTTCATCGTGTCATCAACCGTTTTATGATCCAGGGTGGTGATCCTGAGAGTAAGTATGCTACGGCTGATAAACGTATTGGTGGCGGATCTGCTCCCGGCGATCGAATACCTGCGGAATTCAGAACCGATCAGAAAATTTATCACCAGCGTGGTGCGCTGGCAATGGCTCGTACCGACAATCCGGAAAAAGCCAGCAGCAATTGTCAGTTTTATATTGTACAAAGACCTGCCTGGCGCAAAACTGAATTGGATAGTACCATTGCAGCCAGAAAACTGGTATTGAATGAAGAACAGAAATCTATTTATACTACAATGGGTGGTACACCACATCTTGACGGTGGATATACGGTTTTTGGAGAACTACTACATGGATTTGAGGTACTTGACTCCATTGCGGTTAGCCCCACGAAAAGCGACAGACCCCTGAATGATATACGCATGCGTATGTTTTTACTGAATAAACCCAGAAAAAAATAAGACCCGGATAAAAATTATCCGGGTCAATGTCCGCCCTTTCAAGACGGTAGAAAGGCTTACATAGGAATAACGATTGCTTGCTCAACCCAGGGTCTGTTACCGGATCGTACCCCCCGGAACGATCAGTAACAGCCCAATAGGTTTATAAGATAAAGGCATATGCCTGATTATCAAATAGATAGGAGGATAATACAGTTTCTTGGTGTATTAGCATATGATTACTAATTTTAAACTGTTAAACGGACCAGGTTTAATAACCCTCCTTTCTGAAACCAAAATTACAGTGACGGTACATACCAGTCAACTGTGAAAAGACGCAGGTAGCAGAAGGAATTGTTTTAGTAAGCATTATGAATGAGACAGCGCTACCAGGTTTAGGATCCTATTCCAGAAAATTCATTACCGATATCCCTGCAGATCTTTCTACAGAGGAAGTGAAACATTTCAATGAAACCATTCCCAAATTTCCGGAAGAAGGTATTTATATCTATTCATTCGCTAAAGGCAGAATGATCTATGCCCATGGGTGGGAAGAAGTAATGGGATATAAAGACGATGAGATTACCATGCTCAAGATTGTAAACATGACGGCCCCTGCTTATGCGCCTTTTGTGGATGAAGTAAACGACAAGGCCCTCATGTTTATTCATAAAACCAAAACCGATCTCGACAAATACAGTTTCATGATTGAATCCAAGAAGTTGCATAAAAATGGATCAGAAGTTCCTATTGTTGCGAGGGTAGGTGTTTTTGAACATGCAGAAGGAAAGGTATTATCAATTATTGGCCGCTTTCAGGTAAACAGAAGTCTCACATTTGGTAAAGTAATGCGCTATGCTGCTTTCGGACCTGAGAAATCAGGTTTTGAAGAAGAACTCAACAAAACTTTGTTTTATCAGTACGCCATTTCCGATAAAGAAAAAGAAGCACTGGCCATGGTAGCGAAGGGATATTCATTTAAAGAGATTGCCAACAGTTTCAATGTATCACAATCTGCCATAGAAAAACGGATCATCCCCTTGTACAAAAGGTTTGATGTGAAAAGCCTTACCCATTTGGTAAGCTTTGCCTACGACAACCACATCCTTCCCTGATTATAAAAAGATCAGGCTGTTCGGTTAAGGTCAACCTGTACAATTTTATCAGCAGGTATACCCATATCAAGTAGCATCTGTTGCCAACTGTTTTGGAGAGTCTGGTTAGATACGGATGCAATTTCACCCAATACCCAGATGGTATTTATTTGCTGCAATGCAGCGAGGTTTTCAGCTGTATAATCACCCTCGTTCATATGTGACATAAATTCAGCAGGAGAAATCAGTTCCTGAGAATGTGGTAAACCTGTATTCAGATCATCAATCACCAGACAATCTGCTTTGCGCCAGGTCCAGATATTGGATGGTACCGCAGGTTCTGTAGCATCCGCTTCCACCATCCAGCTGAATAGCTTCATAGCGGTTGCATATTTAGCTTTTCTGTGTTGTATAGACCACTCGTTGGCAATGGCAACGGCCAATGAGGTTTTACCGGTTTTATACGCACCTGATATCAGTAAATGATATCCTGCTTTGGGTTTCTTTAAAAAATCCAATACAGTGTTTGTTTCTGCCTCACTCATGTTCCATTTCCATTGGCTGAGCCTGAACTGGAAGGGATATTCTGCAGCCTGCTGAAATATTTTGGTATGGTACCAGTATTTCGCAGGCGAAGAAAGTACAAAAGCCACCAAAAGCAAGGCGATCAGCAGGTACCAGTTAAATCCCAGCAACATACCGGCCAATAAAGCGCCACTTGCAAAAAAACCAAGATCCGTGGCGGTATCATGAATAATGTTTTTCCAGTCAGGCTCAAATAAGGCACCATCTTTTTTTTGCTGACTGAGTGGCTTCACCACATTGTATATTTCAAAAGCTGTCCAGAACAGTACAATATAAAGTGCTGCTTTCCAGGATGCGCCTTTTACATGCAATACTTTAGATAACAGCAGATACAACAAATGAGCAGGGATAAACCCCAGCATACAATGCCCGCATTGGTTGGCGAGCCAGCCATAGCTAAGGGTTATACCTCTTTGTGAGTCTTTACCAATAAGATCGTAGTGTAGCTGTTTTTTTACAACAGCAGCAGGTAGCTGGTAGGGCATAGTTTGGCTTTACTGCATAAATATAGCCACAGTCGTAAAAGATTACAATAGGAAAATTCCGTTCATCTGATACGTCTGTGGCTATTATACAGCTGGCTCTTACTTATTCTTCCTCTTCTTTGTAGAGCGGGTTTCTGCGGGTAGGGATGATCATTTTCTCATCTTCACTCAGAAATACCCAGAATTCATACAGTGTAAAAATATCACCGGGTGTTTTACTGTCTCCGTTTTCGCTTCTGCGCTCGTAAGGGCCCAGTATGTCGCCGTTATGCTTTAACTCCAACAGTTTCTTTTCGTGGGTCAGTTCTTTAAAACTTTCAATGGTCATACCAGAATTGATTTTGTGCAAATATAGGTGTATCTGTTATTTTCCAGCCCAAACCAGTATAAACTTATCATAAGCCGGTACTTCAATTGCATTTTGAAAATACTTCACCTTATCGAGGCTGTCTACATAATAGGGGTTCCATTTGCCGGCTGGTAGTTTGATTTTCTGACGAGTCGTCGTTCCATTAAAAATTACCAGCGTTTGTATCAGATTATCTCCCACTTCTTTCCCATTAATGGTATATGCAATGATGCCTTCAGGCATTTTTTCCAGGAAACTTATATTATTATTGATATCCTCCTGAGAAGTCATTCGAAAAGAAGAATGCGATTTTCGGAAATCTATTAAGGCACGTAGATTGCCAAAAAGGTCCTGCTGAGTGGTCTTTTGATCCCATCTTATCGCATTCACACTATCCCCCATATTATAAGAATTCTCTTCCCCAAACTTGGAACGCAGAAACTCAGAACCCGCATGTAAAAAAGGAATACCCTGTGAAGTGAGTACAATGGTTAATGCCAGTTCATGCATTTTCTTTCTGTCTGCTTCCGAAGCTTCGGGAACAGACAAAGCAATTTTATCCCAGAGAATATTGTTATCATGACATTCTGCATACGTAATCACATTATCCGGACCTGAGGTATAGGGCTCTTTGGAGTAATTTACCTTACTCATATCAATCTGACTGTGCTTGCCAGAAGCCACTATACCAAACTTTACAGATTCTGCATTAGCTGTTTTACCGGTTGCAAAGCCTCTGTCTTTGATATCAAATACACTCCCTTTTATTCCGTCACGCATATCATCACTGAATACAGCAATGCCTTTTAACAGGTGAGCATTCTTCTTTACCGCTCTTCGTTCTTCCGGATAGGGAGAAGCACCTGCTGTCCAGCCTTCACCATACAAGAGTATGTCTGGTTTTATTTTATGGAGGGTATCTGAAATCAGGTTCATGGTAGCAATATCATGTACCCCCATCAAATCGAAACGAAAGCCATCAATATGGTATTCTTTCACCCAATACAAAACACTCTCCACCATAAACTTCCTGAACATGGCTCTTTCACTGGCCGTTTCATTTCCGCAGGCAGTCGCATCAGAGAAACTGCCATCCGCTTTCTGGCGATAATAATAACCGGGCACCAGTTGGTTAAAATTGGATGTTTCTGTAAGTGCGGTATGATTGTATACCACATCCATTACCACACGCAACCCTTTTTTATGAAAAGCCTGAATCATTTGTTTGAGTTCGCGGATACGCACATTTCCATCTGCCGCATTGGTACTGTATGAGCCTTCAGGTACATTGTAATGAACAGGATCATAACCCCAGTTGTATTGCCCGGTTTTGGTTTCATCCACCGAATTATAATCGTAAAAAGGTAACAGGTGTACATGCGTAACACCCAGTTCTTTAATATGATCCAAACCGGTTGATAAACCTGCAGCATTTTTGGTACCCGACTCGGCTAGACCTAGAAATTTTCCTTTTTGTTGTACACCCGAGGAAGAATGGATGGTGGCATCCCTGATATGCAGTTCATAAATAATGGCATCGGTAGGTAAATTTTTAGCAGAGAATGCCGGGCTTTTGTCTTTACTCCATCCATCAGGGTTTGTTTCTTTCAAATCAACAACCATTGCTCTCTGCCCGTTAATACCAACCGCCCTGGCATAAGGATCAGTTACTTCGTTGCTCCATTTGCCATCGATTTTGGCGCGTAGGGTATAAAAATATCCTTTCAGATTTTCCTGTACGGTTAACTCCCAGGTACCGGATACTGATTTTTGCATGGGTAGTACCTGATAAGGATTGCCACCGGTTCCCGTCTTGTATAATCGTAGCTCTACTTCACTGGCAGGCGGACTCCAGATGCGAAATACCGTACGCTGGGGCGAGTAGGAAAAACCAAGATCAGCACCTTTGTAAACGGGGTAGGATTGAAAATCGGGCTGTGCATAAGCTATAAACATGGAAAGAATCAATAAAGAGGAAAGAAAACTAGTTTTCATACTTAGAATTATGCAGTAAATTAAGAAAGATTTGGTGGATGAAATGGTTCCTGCTGTTTCATCTATACAATATGCCAAATTACCGACAACAATGATGAAATACTATATAATGATACTTGTTTTGCGAGATGAAAAATAATACTTCTCTGGTCATATTATCACATGTACTGGGAAGTCTGGCTATTTTACTCTTACCGTTGATATTGCTGCAGGTTTTCCCACAACCCATACAAATTTCTTCGCTATTGACCTCCTATGCCTATTGGCAGTTTTGCCTTTTTTACCTGCTCTTCTTTTATTTTCACAAATACATACTTCTTTCACTTCTACTCGAGAAAAATAACTGGCTTGCCTATACAGCCATAATAACACTATTATTACTATTGGTGGTGAATATTCAGCCATTCGATCAGCTACTCTCTCTGAGCGGCTCAACACCTTTGCCTATGAAAAGTTTTCCGGGTAAAGAACCACCCAGAAAAGGCCCAAGGGTTGACATACTCAGTATCATTTTATTTATTCTGGTAATTGTATTCAGTGTGGCTTTTGAAATGAATAAAAAATGGCGATCCTCATTATTAAGAGCTGAGCAGGCAGAGAGAGAAAAAGCTGAGGCAGAACTTTCATTTTTAAGGGCACAGATCAACCCTCATTTTCTGTTCAATACATTGAATAATATTTATTCCATGTCTGTAACAGGCAGTCCTTATACATCCGAAAGCATTCTTAAGCTATCCAATATCATGCGTTATGTTACTGATGAGTCGCATGAAAACTTTGTTCCGCTACAACAGGAAATCGATTGTGTTACAGATTATATTGATCTTCAGAAATTACGATTGGGCAAAAAAGTACAACTCGATTTTGTTGTAACCGGTAATCTTGACAATAAAAAGATTGCCCCATTGTTGCTGATTAATTTTATTGAAAATGTTTTCAAATACGGGATCAGCAACCATGCTGTAAGCCATCTGCAGATCAGTATCGATGTGTTAGATAACGAACTTAGATTTTATGCTCAAAACCCATTACACAGTTCGCAAAGAATGATTCATCGGGATGGTATTGGTATACAAAATACAGAAAGAAGACTCTGGCAGATCTACCCGAATCAACACAAGCTTGAAATCAAAAGAGAAAATGGCTTGTTCACAGTAGCCTTACAAATAAATTTTAAAAATGAGTAGCCATATCAAATGCGTTGCAGTAGACGATGAGCCACTAGCACTTGAATTGATCAGTAAACATATTCAGCAAACTCCTGGCCTGGAACTGATACAAACATTCGACGATGCAATACAGGCAGGTGAGTTTATCAGAAACCATGATATTGATCTTCTATTTTTAGACATCAATATGCCCGATATTACCGGACTGGATCTTCTGAAATCATTGCCACAAAAACCCATGACTATTTTCACAACGGCTTATAAAAAGTTTGCTTATGAAGGATTTGAACTTGATATCATCGATTATTTATTAAAACCTATCTCCTTCGATCGTTTTACAAAAGCAGTTCTTAAGGTTCAGCAAAAGCTGAAAGCAAAAAAAACAATTACCCAGCAGGAAGCACATTTCGTTGTTAGATCTGAATACAAGATGGTAAGAATTGAATTATCTTCTATCCTATATGTGGAAGGCGTTGAAGACTATGTAAAATTTCATATTGAAAACGAGAGACCTGTTATGACACTGATGACTTTGAAATCAGTATTGGAAAAACTTTCCTCACACAGATTTTATCGGATACACAGAAGTTATATTGTACCTGTTGCGAAAGTGCGTTCCATTTTAAATAAAAAAATAACCCTCTCTAATGGAACCGTTCTGCCCATAAGCGATAGTTATGCCGACTTTATTCAACAGTGGAACCAGTCAGGGCTTTAACAAAACATTCTCCGATACATAATATCCGTTAGTCGATACATATTTCCGGCGATACAGGCGCCCGGATAGCTTTGATAGTGAATTAAAAAAACAATCCTTTCTCCTGCCAAAAAAGGTATTTATCGATACATAAGTCTGTTTAATCGATACATCCGAAAACAATGGCAGCATTTGTTTCAGCAACCGTATCATTCACCTAATCAAAGCAATCAGCATGGAAAGAAAAGATTTTTTAAGAAACAGTCTGGGCATCATCGGAGCAGGATCTCTGGTAATTGCCTGCGGAAAAAGCAGCGTTAGTCCCTCCGGTTCAGGAACCGGTACTTCAACCGGCGGCACCACCACAGGCAGCAGTTCCTGCGTTGTATCTCCTACTGAAGTAGAAGGTCCTTATCCTTACCCTGGTGGGGAAATCAATAATCCGTTGCAAAGAGTAGATATTACAGGCGGACAAACAGGTGTTCCGTTAAACATGACTTTAACGGTGGTAAATGCAAACAATGCCTGTGCAGCTGTATCAGGAGCAAGGGTTGATATCTGGTATTGTAATAAAGACGGGTACTATTCCGGTTATGGTAATCAGCCTGGTTTACTGGGCACAAAAAGTTATCTGGGCGAAACATGGCTAAGGGGTTACCAGCTTTCAGACAGTAATGGTCAGGTAAAATTTTCAGGTATTTATCCAGGTTGGTACAGCGGCCGAGCTACCCATATTCATGTAGAGGTTTTTGTAAACAATGTATTAGTAAAAACCACACAGATGGCTTTTCCCGAAACCATTTCAGATACGGTACATACCAGTTCATTGTATGCGGCACATGGTATCAATACCACCAGAAACACTGCTGATAATATTTTTGGTAATTCAGCAACAGATCTTGCCAACCAAACCATGAGTCTTACAGGCGATACCACCAATGGGTATACGGGTACTTATAAAATTGGCATTTCTATTTAATTGTTGGAATATGGAAAAAGCAGTCATTCAATTAAAATACAGACAGGTTATTGATCATAACACAGAAGACTTTCTGGAAAAGATGATCTTTCAGTTATCCTATGATGAATTCAAACTCAAATCGCAGGTCTACAATCCTGAACAGAAATTAACCCGTTTCAGTCAGATGAAAGCGATTGATGGAAGGGCTAATTCATTACATTATAAAAGTGGTTTTGCAGTTAGCGGTTATCTGGAGTCTTTGAACAAAGCCATCCCTGGGTTTGCCAATGAAGCAGGCCAGCCTGTATTATTTGAAAGCTATCGTTTTGAAGTGATAGAATCTGATATTACAGATATCAGTAAACATCAGGTGGCTGTTCACTATATCACCGGCAATCTTTCAGTATTGGGCGTGTTAGGAGATAAGCTGCTTCTGGCCTATGGCAACAGGTTCTCAGATGCCCTGCCAACCGATCCCATTGAGGATTGCTTTTTATTGGCCTTACCAAAGGGTGTTACGATCAATCGTTTTCATATTTCAGTTTCATAAATCCCCCAAAAAACAGCAAGGCCATCTTATAAAGATAGCCTTGTCTGTTTTATTTTATAAAACTTCGTTACTGTGTTATCCATGTTAAACCAGATGTGCTTTTCATTTCTGCTTTATTACTTTCATTCCCCAATCTGTCAACCGCAGTAACCGCCACCAACGATAAAGCCATCTTCTCTTTACCGGCAGTTGTAATATATGTATCCAACTCCAGCATCCTGTCGTGCCTGTTGAGTACCTGGTATCTTTTCTGGTTACCATACTGATAGTACACAACCCAACGAAACACCGCTGATGACTGTTCATGCTGCCAGGTAATTTTCACTTTCCCGTTTTCGGTTCGCACTTCTACGGAAGGTTTTGCAGGCGCATGGGTTCCCAGCCAGGGGCTTTGTGGTACCAACGCCTGTCTTTTATAGGGTCCTTCGATCAATGCTTTTGCCATAGGTGGATTTTTAGATACTGAAAAAATATTCCAGTGCAGCACACCCATACTCTCAGGTAACATACCCCGAGAAATCATAATCTGACTCATGATTTCATTTACATTTCTGGCACTGGTATCTCTTCCTACACTGATGCCCGGCCAGAGATGTCGTTGCATTGTATTCTCCTGCTGCCACCAACCCAATAAAACAGGGTAACTCTGTGGCATACGATTGATGGGCCAGTATAATTGTGGCGCGAAATAATCGATCCATCCTTTATTCAGCCATAGTTTGGCATCGGCATATAACTGATCGTATTGGTCGAAGCCTTCAATAGAAGCAGGATGACCGGGTCGCCAGATACCAAATGGACTCAACCCGAATTTTACATATTTTTTCTCCGCCTTTATTTCTTTGTACAATCTTTCAATCAAAGTATTTACAGCATCTCTTCTCCAATCGCCCCTTGAAAGTTTACCCCCCGATTGTTGATAAGATTTCCAGCTCTCATCATCCGGAAAATCTTCTGTACCATTATAAGAAGGATAGGGATAGAAATAATCATCAAAATGAACGCCATCGATATCGTATCGCTTAACAATATCCATCACCACTGCCGATGTATGATCCTGGGTTTCTTTCCGGGCTGGGTCCATCCACCAATAGCCTTCTTTCAGTTTCATCACCAACTCAGGGTGTTTGGTAACGATCGATTGCTCACTGATTTCTTTACCATCTTTATGGTGTGCACGGTAAGGATTTAACCATACATGCAGTTCCATACCCCTATCGTGCGCCGCTTCTACCCAGAAATTCAATGGATCATAAAAAGGATCTGGTGCTTTTCCCTGTTTGCCGGTGAGATAGTAGGACCATGGTTCCAAAGCACTTTCATACAGGGCATCGGCCTGCGGACGTACCTGAAAAATAACGGCATTGAAATGATGCGCTTTCAGAAAATCCAGCTGCTCAATGGCTTCCTGCTTTTGTTGCTCAACAGATAATCCAGATTTACTGGGCCAGTTAATATTAGCCACGGTAGCAATCCATGCAGCCCTGAATTCCCTGTCGGCACCAGCTGTTTTTACTGTTTGGGTACGCTGTACTTTTTTAGCAGGGTTGCAATAGAGAAAGAAAACAGATAATAAACAAAGAAGTAAACTATTACGATACATATATGGTAGTTATGAATATTAAAACTACTCTAAAAGATTGTAAACTTCATGTAAGTTCACCGCAGAGACGCAGAGGAAACAGCGTTTTCGCAGAGTTTTTTTACCTTACCTAATTATTTATATGAAATGTCGATATCAGGGAAGAAGAAAAGGATTGATGTAATTGATAAGCTGCTGGAAGCCTGCTACCAGCACAATAAAGACGCATTGTTTATCATGAGCCTGATGCACCAGTATGAGGAGCGAGGCAGCCTGAGCAAAAAGCAACTGGAAGGCTTACTATTAAAAGCGAAAAAAGCACAGGATATTCCCGTAAACCTCATTGCTGCAGTAGAAGCCATTGTGTTGAAAATGCCTACACGCGACAAAACACCGGTGAAAGACACAAGTAACAAGACAGAGGAATCAGGTGAGAAATGGGAAACACTGATCAAAGAAATACTTAACAAATACCCTCAACATAAACGTATTCTATTCCTGAAAGCACAGCTGGAGCAACGAAAAGCACTCCCACTTACAGAGCAGAACGAAATTGAAAAATTTTACCAACTGCTGATTCTCAAGAAAAAATGAATTGTGACAAATATCACGGCTCGCTCTTTTTAGCTGTTTACATTTGCAGATTGCCTAAATTGTGTCTATGATACCTATTGAGATCATACAAAAACATTTCCCTTTTTTTGATAAGGATTTACAGGATCAGATTGCCGAGGTAGGAGAAGTAAAAGAATTTGAACCGGGTGATGTTCTGATGAAAACCGGACAGAATATCCGTTCCACCATGCTGGTACTCTCCGGTTTGATTAAAATATTCAGGGAAGACGATGAGGGCAATGAGTTTTTCATGTATTACCTGCAATCGGGGCAGGCCTGTGCACTTTCGATGGTATGTGCCATTAAACAGGAAACCAGCCAGATTATGGCTAAAACAGTGAGTCAAACCGAGGTAATCGCTATTCCATTAACATATATGGATCAGTGGATGGCCAATTATAAAAGCTGGTACCATTTTGTAGTGAGCAGTTATCGCGATCGTTTTGAAGATATGTTGCAAACCATCGACCATATTGCTTTCAGAAATATGGATGAGCGACTGGTATTCTACCTCAAGCAACATCAGGCCAGTACAGGGTCGGATATGCTATCTATTTCCTTTACTGAAATCGCGCAGGAACTCAATTCATCAAGAGAAGTGATTTCAAGACTGATGAAGAAGCTGACTGAAAAGGGCATGATCAGACAGCATAAGTCATATATCGAGATTGTAAACCTGTAAACCCATACGTGATAAATATCACGTATGAATCCCTTTTACACCAACACCTTTGCTTTAGAAACACATAAAATGGAAATAGCAGGTTATATCGCATCATTGGTTATTGGCATCTCTCTCGGCTTAATAGGGGGTGGTGGTTCCATTTTAACCGTGCCTGTTCTGGTGTATCTTTTTGGTGTTGAGCCTGTAATCGCAACGGCCTATTCACTTTTTATTGTTGGCTTATCCAGCCTGGTGGGTGCCATACCCAAATACAGACAGGGATTTATTAACCTGAAAACTGCCATTATATTCGGCATCCCCTCCATTGCTGCTGTTTTTGCTACACGAAAATTCATTGTTCCGCTGATACCTGCTGAAGTATTTACTGTAGGTAGCCTTGTAATCACCAAGTCTATCTTAATGATGTTGTTATTCGCTGTTCTGATGGTATTTGCCTCCGTCTCCATGATTCGTGAAAAACAGCAGACAGCCGAACAAGAACCCGGTCCGCAACAATTCAATTATCCTTTAATTCTTATGGAAGGTGCGGTAGTAGGTATGTTAACAGGTTTGGTTGGTGCCGGTGGTGGTTTTTTAATTATACCTGCATTGGTCTTATTAAGCAAACTACCCATGAAGCAGGCCGTGGGTACATCACTCCTGATTATTGCTGCCAAATCGCTGATTGGCTTCACCGGCGATCTCTCTCATTTTACCATGGATTGGACCTTATTGGGTTCGGTAACAGCGCTTGCCATTGCCGGTATTTTCATAGGTAATAGCATGAGCAGAAAAATGGATGGCAATAAGCTTAAAAAAGGATTTGGATGGTTTGTGCTGGTCATGGGTATTTATATCATTGTTAAAGAAATTGTTTTGCCCGGCGGTTCATCACACTAGTTTTTAATACCCCCCAATAAAGAGAGGTCTGCAGCAATGTGGGCCTTTCCTGTTTTATGACAAAGAGCAGTTCTTATGGTGACGAATATCACGTTTTATATGCTCTTCGATTTCCAATTTTACATCGTTGTGAAACAAACGAATCACAGTCCCTATGCGGAATATTCCACCGCAGAGAATGGAGGGCGCAGGGGTTACGCAGAGGGTATTTGTTAAAAAAATAAAGGCGTGATACAGGTCACGAAAAAAAGAAAGCAGATAACACAATTTTACAGTATCAAAATAAAACAAACCACTATGATCGTTGAACAAATTTATACAGGATGTCTGGCACAGGGAGCTTATTATATTGAAAGTGATGGTGAAGCAGTGGTAATTGATCCACTCAGAGAAGTAGCACCTTATATCCAGAAAGCTGAACGCAATGGTGCTAAAATCAAGTATGTACTGGAAACACATTTTCATGCCGATTTCGTTTCCGGCCACCTGGATCTCGCTAAAAAAACCGGTGCTGCAATTGTATATGGGCCGAATGCAAAACCAGATTTTGATTTTTACGCTGCCAAAGACAATGAAGAGTTGAAAGTAGGTAAAGCTACCATCCAGGTATTACACACACCGGGCCATACCATGGAGAGTACCTGTTATCTTTTAAAAGACGAATCGGGAAAAGCTGTTGGACTTTTTAGTGGCGATACCTTATTCATAGGTGATGTAGGCCGTCCTGATCTTGCACAGAAAGTAAAGGCAGAACTTACACAGGATATGCTGGCAGGTTATTTGTTCGATTCATTACGTAATAAAATCATGCCGCTGGCAGACGATATCATAGTGTACCCTGCGCATGGTGCCGGTAGTGCCTGTGGTAAAAATATGAGCAAGGAAACCACTGATACATTGGGTCATCAAAAAAGTACCAATTATGCTTTAAGGGCCGATATGACCAAAGAAGCGTTTATCAATGAAGTTACCAATGGTCTGGTAGCACCACCCGCCTATTTTCCTTTAAATGTAATGATGAATATTCATGGCTACGACAGTATTGATACAGTACTGGAAAGAGGTCAGCAGGCATTGAGTCCCGAAGCGTTTGAAGCAGCTGCTAATGAAACAGGCGCATTGATTCTTGACACGAGAGATCCGCAGACTTTTGCAGCCGGGTTTATTCCCAACTCCATCAATATAGGTATCAACGGAAACTTTGCCCCATGGGTAGGTGCTATGATACCGGATATTAAACAGGAAATACTGCTGGTTACGGATGAGGGAAGAGAAGAAGAAGTGATTACCCGACTGGCTCGTGTTGGCTATGATTTTACCATCGGTTATCTGAAAGGTGGTTTTGAAGGCTGGAAAGCTGCTGGCAAAGAAACAGACCAGATTCGTTCCGTGAGTGCTGATGATCTTGCTATTGTGATGGATGAAGAAAACATCCATATACTGGATGTACGTAAACAAAGTGAATACCTCAGTGAACATCTGCTGGATGCACAAAATGCACCACTTGATTTTATCAATGATAGTATGACCCAGATAGACCGCAACAAAACCTACTATGTACATTGTGCCGGCGGCTATCGCTCCATGATTTTCAACTCCATTTTACGTGCCAGAGGGTTTGACAATCTGATTGACGTAAAAGGTGGTTTTAAAGCACTCAAAGAATCAGGAAAGTTCAAAGTGAGTGATTATGTATGTCCAACAACTTTATTATAAAAAATGAAAACAATACA
Organism: Sediminibacterium goheungense; assembly: GCF_004361915.1. GTDB lineage: Bacteria > Bacteroidota > Bacteroidia > Chitinophagales > Chitinophagaceae > Sediminibacterium > Sediminibacterium goheungense. The sequence continues at coordinate 1,452,368 of NZ_SNWP01000010.1, forward strand.
GGAAATTATCAATAGCGGAGAAGCGATGGTTATTGATGTAAGAACCAGCAGTGAGTTTAGCATAGCGCATTATCCGGATGCCATAAATATTCCTTTGGATGAATTACCCAAACACCTCGATCAGTTAAAAGGGAGTAACAAATCCATTATTCTTTATTGCCGTAGTGGTAACAGAAGTGGTATTGGTATGAACTTTTTACATCAGCAGGGACTGAAAGACGTATATAATGGTGGTGGATTAAGTGATATGTTACAATATAAAAATTAGTGTCTATGTTATCTTTTTTGAAGAAATTATTTCCAGCTCCGGTAGATTATAATGCTGTAATGGCGAGAGGTGGTATTATTATAGATGTAAGAACCAGTAGTGAATTTTCCGGCGGACATATCAAGGGATCCAGAAACCTGCCCCTGGATCAGATCAAAAAAGAGATTCCTGTACTTAAAAAAATGAATACCCCCATTATTACTGTCTGCAGAAGCGGAAATAGAAGTGGTATGGCAAAGTCACTACTGGCAGCTTCAGGTATGGAAGTATATAATGGCGGCGCCTGGAATAGTTTGGCAAATAAACTGAATAAATCATGAAGAAGATACTCCACAAATGGCACTTTATGCGTATAGCAAGGGTAGTATTAGCAGCTGCCATACTGGTACAGTCATGGTATGCCAAAGACAATACTACAGCTGTATTCGGTGTATTATTATTATCCATGGGCGTATTCGATATCGGTTGCTGTGGTGCAGGATCCTGTTATACACCTTTGAAAAAGAACCATACGGGTGCCCATAAAAAATCTGTGTATGAAGAAGTGGTTTAAGAATAACAGTCTGTTATTGGTGGGTGCAGTGGCCGGTGCCCTGACCGGATACCTGTACTGGAAATTCGTAGGTTGTAGTTCCGGCACCTGTGCCATTACTTCAAAACCGCTGAACAGTACCCTCTATTTCGCAGTATTGGGTATGTTGGTGTGTAGCCTGTTCAAAAAATCACCCAAAAAAGAAAGCCATGTTGAATAATGCATTCTCAAAAATCATTGATGCCGATAAACCGGTATTGGTAGACTTTTACGCAGACTGGTGTGGCCCCTGCCGAATGATGCCGCCTGTTTTAAAAGAAATAAAATCGAGATTAGGCGATCAGGTACAGGTATTCAAAGTAAATGTAGACGAGCATACCGATGTAGCTGCTCATTTTCAGGTAAACAGTATTCCTACCCTGATGATTTTTAAAAAAGGACAATTATTATGGAGAGAACCTGGTGTGAAAAATGCCGGTCAATTACAGCAAATATTGAATAACTATCTATCATGACAACCACAGAAACATTTTATGCAGAAAACATCCGCTGTGCTGGTTGTGTGAATACCATACAATCAGAACTAAACAAAATACCCGGTGTAGAAGGCGTTGAAGTATCCATTCCTCAAAAAAAGATATCCGTAATGGGTATTGGTATCCGGCGCGATCTGATTGTTAAGGCACTGAGCAAAATGGGTTATCCTGAATCAGGTCATAATTCCATGCTCAGAAAAGCAATATCATTCGTATCCTGTTCTGCAGGAAAATAAACTTATCTATACTTTGTATTCATGATAGTACGGAGCACTGCCATTCTCGTTTTATGGATTGTATTCAGCTATCCTGTTTTTTCTCAACAAACCATTACTGAACACAAAGCTGATAGCAACACTCTTTTATCTGCTTTCAGTAAGGGCAAGATAAAAGGACATGTCAGGTATTTCTTCATGGGTACCGATAATGAAAAGAACCTTACAGATTATTATGCGCATGCAACAGGTGGTGGACTCAATTATAGGACCGCTTCTTTCCGTGGCTTCAGGTTGGGTATGGGAGGCTTCTTAATTTTTAACAGTGGCTCTTCAGATTTCATGAAACCCGATCCTTCCACGAAACAATACAATCGGTATGAAATAGGTTTATTTGACATTGAAAACCCATCCAACAAACGAGGTATTAACCGTCTTGAAGAACTCTACATAAGTTATGGGTGGCAGAAAAGTAGCATAACAATTGGCAGGCAGTTGATCAATACACCTTTCATTAACCCTCAGGATGGAAGAATGAGGCCAACTTTTGTAGAAGGTGCCTGGCTAAATACCACCCTGAAAAAGGTAAAGCTGGATGCAGGCCTGCTATGGGGCATAAGTCCCCGAAGTACGGCAAGATGGTTTACGATCGGCAATTCAATGGTCGTCTACCCGCAAGGAGTAAATGAGTCTGGGAACCCCTCGGATTATAAAGGGTACATCAGTAGCAGGTTTATTGGTTTACTGGGTATTCATTTCGCTGTAAACCCAAAACTGAAATGGCAGGTTTGGAATCAGCTAACCGATCAGGTAAGTAATACCCTATTGATACAAGGCAATCTACAACTTGGTGAATCTGAAAACAACCATTACTATACAGCTATACAACTCATCTCTCAACAGCGCATGGGCAATGGTGGAAATGATGACCCGGCGCATAGGTATATAGAAAAAAACAGTACTTCCCTGAGTTTTGGTTTACAACTGGGCTGGAAACAAAAGAATCAGGATATTTCATTGAATTATACAAGAATTACAAAACAGGGGCGTTTCCTGATGCCACGCGAATGGGGTCGCGAACCACTCTTTACATTTTTGCCCCGTGAAAGAAATGAGGGTTTCGGCGATGTACAGGCTTTGTTGCTGCTGCATAAAAAGCAATATGGAGAAACCGGGTTTCAGTCGCAAATAGGTTTTGGGTATTATCAGTTACCTGATGTGTTGAATACCCGGCTCAATAAATATGGTATGCCTTCCTATACCCAGTTGAATATTGATCTTCAATACGATCTCAGTAAATACTGGAAAGGTGCACAGCTGGCGTTTTTATATGTATATAAAAGTCAAAAAGGGAATAGTTATTATAACGACAAATATGTCATCAATAAGGTAAATACATCATTATTCAACCTAATTTTAAACTACCGTTTTTAAAAAATCAGCCATGTGGCATAAGATCAGATCGAACTGGCTTCCTTTTATTCTGTTGGTATTGACTTTTCTTGTCATAGCCGGCTGGTTTTTGCAAAGAAAATCTTACACAGACCTGTATACCAAAACCGATAGCAGCTGGCATGCGCCCAGTTATTTCATCGAACCCATTAAAGATGAAGCCACCCGTGAACTGGTTTTATATGGTGAAGAATTGATTGCGCATACTTCCCGTTACCTGGGACCCAATGGATCGGTACAGCAGATCAGCAATGGCATGAACTGCCAGAATTGCCATCTTGATGCCGGGAAAAAAACAGATGGAAATAATTATGCAGCAGTAGCAGCTACCTATCCAAAATTCAGGGCAAGAAGCGGACATCTGGAAAGTATTTATAAACGCGTGAGCGATTGTTTTGAAAGAAGCTTAAATGGTACTGCACCAGATAGTAACAGTAGAGAATACAGGGCCATTGAAGCCTATATTAAGTGGGTTGGTAAAAATGTATCTAAAAATGAACATCCAAAAGGTACGGGTATAAAAGTACCGGAAATGCTTAGCCGTGCAGCTGATCCGGTTCATGGAAAGAAAATATATACAACCAAATGTGAACGTTGTCATGGTAGTAACGGGGAAGGACTCATGAATCCTGAAAACAATGGATATAGTTATCCGCCACTCTGGGGTATACATAGTTATAATACCGGTGCCGGTTTATACCGGCTGAGTAGTTTTGCAGGTTTCGTGCAATCCAATATGCCTTTTAATGAAGTAAGCCATAACAATCAACTTACGAATGAAGAAGCCTGGGATCTGGCAGCTTTTGTAAATTCACAACCCCGTCCTGTTTTTACCGAATCACACGACTGGCCCGATCTTACAAAGAAACCATTCGATCACCCTTTTGGCCCCTACGCAGACAGTTTCAGTGAACAGCAACATAAATATGGTCCTTATCAGTCCATATTACAGGCAAAAAAATATTAACCAGGTAACGTGACTTGTATCACGCAATAACTATTTTGTAAAAAGCATTTTTGCTGTCAACATTTTTTATGAAGGAATTTTTACAACAGCCATGGCCCTGGTATGTAGCGGGGGGATTCATCGGACTCATTGTTCCCATACTATTAGTATTGGGAAATAAACATTTCGGCATTTCTGCTAATCTCCGTCATGCCTGCGCCGCTTGTTTTCCGGGTAAGATTTCTTTTTTTCAATACAACTGGAAAAAAGAATCCTGGAACCTGTTTTTTGCAGGAGGCATTTTAATAGGCGCAGCAATTGCAGCTTTTGGTATACCCGACCCTAATCCGGTTATCGTGCATCCCGAACTGGTAACAGAATTAAAAGCGTATGGTATTACAGATTACAGCAGTATGGTACCAAAGGAACTGGTATCATGGTCGTCGTTGTTTTCAGTAAGAGGTATGATCATGATGATAGGTGGTGGATTTCTGGTAGGCTTTGGTTCCCGCTATGCAGGGGGCTGTACCAGTGGTCATGCCATCATGGGATTGGCCAATCTGCAATGGCCTTCGCTGATTGCAACCTGTTGTTTTATGGCCGGCGGTTTTTTAATGGCCAATCTGATACTGCCTTTTATTATGAAATTATAATCTGAGAAAATGAACAAGGTTCAACCCGAAATAATTACCGATTTTGAAGTACGTTCTCTCGACACCATGTGTGTGAATGAGTCTGAACAGCAGCACCCCTGGTGGTACAATTTCAAATACCTGGCTGTTGGTATTTTATTTGGTATTGTTTTTGTAAAAGCTGAAATCATTTCCTGGTTCAGGATGCAGGAGATGTTCCGTTTTCAGCGTTTTCATATGTATGGTGTAATCGGTACAGCGGTAGTTGTGGCAGCCATTTCTATCCTCCTGATTAAAAAATACAAGGTGAAAACCATTCATGGTGAAGAAATACATTTCACGCCCAAAAAATTCAATAGGGGACAAATCATTGGCGGTTTGATTTTTGGTTTAGGCTGGGCTCTTACTGGCGCCTGTCCCGGACCCATTTTTGCACAGATAGGCATGGGTATAACTGTTATGGTTGTGGTTTTATTGAGTGCCATTGCCGGCACCTGGGTGTATGGTTATTTCAGAGAAAAGCTTCCGCACTAACTATACTAAATCGTTTTCCTTGATTCTAAAATAGCCAGAATTTTATCGAGCTTATCAACCTCTATTCTATTCAACCTTCTTTGCAGTTCTTCAATTTCCTGTTTGGCTTCCAGATTGGTCTGGTAATCATCCATGGCCTGTAAACGATCTCTTTCATTTTGTCGTTTCTGCGACATCATAATAATAGGTGCCGCATAAGCCGCCTGTGTGGAAAACAACAGATTCAATAAAATAAAGGGATAGGGATCCCAGTGCATAAGAAAACCAACCAGGTTACATCCCATCCAAACAAGCACAATAATTGTCTGAATAATAATGAAAGACCAGGACCCCATTCCATCAGATATATTATCCGCAATTTTTTGACCAAAAGTTCTTTCAGCAGCATGTAATTCATGCCAGGTGCGCACTTTCGTTTTATGTTCTTTTTTCATAGCAACTTGTGTTGTTTATCAGCGTTTAACTTCTATTAAGTTAGTCTTTCTATTTTACTATCCAATGAATATCTGCTCACACCATGCTATCTTTTTAAGCCGAATCTAATTGGAAGGTCAACCCAATCTTTCTACCTTGGCCGCCGCTTATGAAGAAAATTCTCCTTTTTGTATCACTTTTTCATTTTGCATTAAGTGGCATGGCGCAGCTTCATTTCCCTGTTGATGAAAATTCAGGAAAAGTACAGTATCAGCTATCAGAAGATATAGCCGTATCCAATACGGACAAATACAATCGTACAAAAACCTGGTTTATGAACTATTACAAGACCTCCAGGTTTGAAGAATATTTTATGAGCAGCAAAAGAGGCAGGCTTACCCACCTTGAGGAATCAAAAAAAAGTAATAGTATTTCTGGTAAATATGGCTTCCATGTCATGTATCCATCTGAAACCTCATCGATGGTAATAGAACAGGTCTTTGTTATGTTTACCATGAAGATTACATTCACGAAAACCGGCTACGAGAACCTCATAACCGACATGATCTGTTTTACAGCCCCCACTAATTCAAATGGTAATATGCGGCCTGTTGAATTCGGGCTGGAAGCTTATAATGCCCAGCAATTGAACAGACTGGGTTATGTACAGTATTATATCATTCCGCAAGTCAATCAATCCGTAAAAAAAATACAGCAGGATCTCTCCCGAAGCCTTCGTTACGGGAATTTAACGGAGATTTCCTGGTAAAAAACGGGGTAAAACACCCTGTCAGTGTAGTGATTATATTACACCAATACAAACGCTTGCACTATTGTAACAGCCCGAACTATAGCCTTACTTTGTTGGACAAATCTGTATTCTAATACAGAATACCCGGTTTAGAATCCAAACATCTTAAGAAAATCCAAATCAGCCTGTTGACTCCTGTAGCGTAAGTTAAACGGGTAATATCCTAAAGATTGAAAAACCAACGCTATCAGCCTTTGCAGGATCATACCCGCAAAGGTTTTTTCTTTTATAGAAAAGAATGGATCAGTATTCTTATACTCCAGATAATCACCATAATACCCACCGCAATAAACATGGTTTTCAAAGGTAGTTTACCGGCCAGTTTTGCGGCAATGGGAGCAGCTATTACACCGCCAATAATCAGTCCGGCTATTACCGGCCAGTGCGATATACCCAATAAGGAAAAGAAAGTAGCAGCACTGGCAAGTGTTACAAAAAACTCAGCAATACTCACCGATCCTATTACATAACGGGGTGTTCTTCCCTTTAATATCAATGTACTGGTTACCAGTGGCCCCCAGCCTCCACCACCAAATGAGTCGAGAAACCCACCTGCTGCACCCAGCCAACCTACTTGACGAAATTTCTTAGGCTTGTTCAATTTTTTAAATCCTGTTCTTAAAATGCGTAAGCCAAGAAACAAAGTGTAAGCTGCCAGCAGCGGTTTTACAAAACCCGCATAATGATCGGCTAAAGTCGATAATGCCACCGCTCCCAGTATGGCACCCAGTACGCCCGGAATAAGCAATGCCTTGAATAATTTTTTATTCACGTTGCCAAATCGGTAATGACTATAGCCTGAAGCAGCACTCGAAAACATTTCAGCCGTATGTATACTACCGCTGATGGCAGGCAGTTTAATACCCAGTGAAAGCAATACAGTTGCCGATACTACGCCATAACCCATGCCCAATAAACCATCTACGAGCTGTGCCAGAAACCCTGCCAGTATCATCCAGTAAAAAGTACTGTCGAGAGAAGCCAGCAGCTCCTTCGATTGAACAAATAACTCCTTATATGGCAGATAAGACAGCAACAGGTGACCCAGGAACATGAAGAAAAAGGCAAACAGAAAAACAGAAGCAATCTTTTTCCATCTTTGCTCAGCCACTGCCGGATTTTTTTTATCAGTGGCGGCCAGCACAGCTGTTATCTCATTCAGTTTTTTTACTTTATCCGAGAAATCGCCACCTATTTTATTCCTGATCTGCTGCATCTGGTCCAATACCTGATCCAGTTCAGACGGCAGCGTTTCCTGTAATACTTCTTTTAAGCGTTTCGCTATGGTAGGCGACTTACCATTGGTAGAAATAGCAAGTTTCAGGTTACCCTTCTGTACAATGGAACCCAGATAAAAATCACATAATGCGGGTTTATCAGCCACATTCACCAATATCTTTCTGGCTTTGGCATCATTTCTTATTTCTTCTGCAGTATCTATATCGTTCACGGCAACAATTACAATATCTGCATCATACAGATCTCCGGAAGAATAGGGTTTTTGTACCAATACTACCTGCTCCCTTTTTGCTGCGAGCTCAGTAAGTTCTTCCTGAAATGCCGTAGCCACTATTTTAACACGTGTAGCCGGTGCGTTCAGTAATACGGCCTGCAATTTTTCAAAAGCAACGGGGCCTCCTCCTACAATCAATACACGCATTCGTTCCAGCTGTATAAAAACCGGAAACAAATGATTCTGACGCAATGCCCTACATTCCGTACCCGATAACTTCTGTTCAATAGCTTCTGTCGTCATTTGCTTTTTATGATTTTGGTTTAAAGCCGGTATCAAATGTGATTGCCAGGTAGTACAGTGCACCAATGGTAGGCCCGGCTGCATACTGTATATACCTGTGGTTGAGAATATTACTACCACCCAGCTTAATGGTTGTTTTCAGCTCCGGTATTTCACGTGTAAATTGTATATCGATGGTATTGAAGGCAGCTATGCGGCCATTGGCCAATGGGCTTTCCCAGTTAAAAGCATCCTGCCATTTCCATACGATATTAAATCCTGTATGTCTGATAAATTCCCTGTTGCGTAGTGATACATTGGTGAGCCACTTGGGTGTATTAAAGCCGGTTACAAAAACATCTCTCTGCCGGTTCTCACTGATATTATTATAGTTGAGGTTACCGGAAATCACAAAACCCTTCGGTAAACTGTAAATCAAGCCCAGTGCACCACCATAATTATGGTATTGATTTTTTGCATTGGTATATACACGATAACGTGTTTGTCTTGCTCTGTTCGATGCCAACATTGCAATCACCGCAGCATCTGAACCTACCTGAACCGTATTATTTTCGGGAACAGCCACTTCCACCTGCCCTAAAAATCCATCATAAATATTGGTATACAGATCCAGATCAATGACCAGCTTATTATCCAGTAAAACACTTTTGTAACCTACTTCAAATGAGTTAATTCTTTCGGGCCTTGTGGGCTGCAGACTGGTAACCTGTAAAATGGCTCTGTTTTTGAGCGCTGCATTGTTGGCTGTTAAACCTGTTGCCACATCCCTGTTCACCGCTGCATTAAATTCGTTAACAGAACTGAGTGTATATGAATTGTCGAGATAACCCAATCCTTCATTGATATAGGACAATCCTCCTACTCTTCTTACATTACCATTGTTCACAAAAGAAATGGCTTCAAACAATGCCGGGAACCTGAACCCATTCTGGAAAGACGCTCTTATATGATGCTTCTGTGCAGCAGAATATACCAACGCAATCCTTGGATTGAATTTGGGTGAGAACTCCGGATTATTATCAACACGCAGAGAGCTTACCAGTTTTAAACGGTTATCGAAAAAGGTTTTTGTGGCCTGTACAAAAGCACCATATTTGGTATACTGCACCGGCTTACCAAAAGAACCATCAGCCAGTGACTTGTTCCTGTCTGCTGCAGCCCTCGAAAAATCCACAAAATTGTTTCCGTCAGGGATTACTTCATACAAACGATAATCAGCACCTACTAAAAGATGAAAGACTTTTACCTTATCAGTAAGATCCCACAATAGATCTGTATGATACATTCTGCTTCGCTGGTTAAGCCAGGCACCGCCAGTAGCGGGCGCCCCTGCAATACCTGAATTGGCATGATCCCAGTTATTGATACCGATGATGGTATTTTTCAATTGCTCAAAAGCAGTTGTACCCGGTTCAACACGACCTGCATCGGCAGCTTTCCTGGCAAGATTAGCTGCGACTGCCAGATCATCGCCATTATTTATGCTTGTTTGGAAAGCATTCCTGAACCTGTCGCGCCATGCATTATTGGAAAGATGGGTGAGGTCAAGATTATCTGCCAGCGGTTTAATATTATAAGAATTGCCTGTATTCTCAAATGATAGATAGGTTCTTGCCGTAAAGCTGCCCGATTTAAATTCCAGTTTATGATTCTGTACAGTAGCATTGTCTAACTGAATCTTGTTCCCTCTCTGAAAAATACCATCCATCTGTCCAAAACGATAACTGTAAGAGAGTTCTGTTTTGGTAGAAAATTTATGGTGTAATGCCAGATCGAATTTTATATTTTCTACTGTAGGGTTCGATAAATCTTTTTCCCAGTAACCGGTTCTTCGAACGATAAACGATTTATTGGGTCCATTATAATTGATACCGGTAACCGTTACCGCATTGTTATTTTCATCACCATATTTATTCCAGCCATCATACGCCGCATTATTCGTTCCGTTTAGCTGCGGATACAGTGGGTTGGCTGTACTCAGGTTATTCGGGTTCTGATCTGTTTGTGTATTCGATACCCAGTCTGTGGCCCTGGTATAACCCGCATTGATTTTAAAGGCCCATTTCTGGTTAAACACATGTGCATAGCGAATAGCGGTTTCTGAAAGTACAGAGGCATTTCTGTCAATACCGTCGACATGGTTCACCCCTGTTTTCTGGTACACACTCAATCCCGGATATTTAAAGGGATTTTTGGTACTGATATTGGCCATCCCATTAATGGCATTCATACCATACAAAGCAGAAGCTGCACCCGGTGTAATCTCAACATTCTCTACATCCAGTTCAGTAGGACCAATGGAATTACCCAGGGATACGCCCAGTGTGGCTGCCTGTATATCTACCCCATCTACCAGTTGTACAAAACGAAAATTATTGGGAATGTTGAATCCTCTTGTATTGGGTACTTTGAATGTGATACTCGATGTGGTAAGCTGTACGCCTTTCAGGTTTTCCAGTGCATCATAAAAACTGGGCGCTGCTGCTTCTTTAATAGCAGACAAACTTAATTTCTCAATACTTACCGGCGATTTCAAAATATTCTCCGGAACACGTGATGCTGTTACCACCACTAAACTTGCATAGGCATTCTGCACATTTAACGATAATATGACCGGCGCATTTTTATTGGTGATCACAAATTCCTGCGATGCATAACCCAATGAAGACACTTGCACGGTGAGCGGCAGTGAAGCACTCGTTTTTAGCTGAAAAGAGCCATCTTCTTTGGTAACAGCTACTGCATTGGTATTCTTGATACGAATAACGGCACCTGCCAGTGCAGTATTTCCCTGTCCTTCTTTTAGGGTACCAGATAATGTATAAATGTCTTGTGCCAAAAGGCTTATTGAGATGATGATGAAGGTGAAAGATAATAATAAATATTTCATTAGTCTATTAGTTTAGTAGAGTTATTAGGCATAGCTTTACCTTTTACTCCTTTTGTAAGGTAATGCCCTAGTTCAAAGCAGTACCAGTAATCAATTTCGTTCCGTTTATTTTTTTACCTGTCTGGCAGCAGACAGGCGCTTTTTTTCTAAAGCCGGTAAAGAAATCCTGCGTAATTAGATAATCGGTGTTCTGATGTTATATAACAACATCGTTCATTTTGGTCTATTAATAAGGCTACTTTCATTTTCTGATAGTTTGCTGTATTCATGTTATAATATGGCTCTTTGTGCGAAATCGCCGAAGCTTTCATGTTGGGTTTTGTTTTTCTTGTATTGATCAAATAAATCATCGAGGGTTTCCAGTATACCGGTTTCGTCCAGTTGTTCCCTGAATCTGGTATTGAGGCGGGTACCCTCACGATCGCCGCCAATATGCAGGTTATAACGTCCGGGACCTGTGCCTACCCAGCCTATTTCGGCAGCATAGGGTCTTGCGCAGCCGTTCGGACAACCGGTCATACGGGTAATGATGTTTTCATCTGCCAAACCGTGCTTTTGCAACAGAGGTTCTATTTTACTGATGAGTGTGGGCAGGTATCGCTGCGCTTCGGCCAGTGCCAGCGGACAGGTAGGTAGTGCCACACAGGATATGGCATTTTTCCGCAAGGCACTGATGGCTTTGTCTCTTTCAATAATGCCATACTTATTCAATATACTTTCTATGAGCGCTTTATCCTTATCTGCAATTTCACTCAGTATCAGGTTCTGGTTACTGGTGAACCTGAAAATAAGTTGATTCGTTTCTGCGAGTTCCAGCAGCGCTGTTTTCAGGGGCACATCTGCTTCATCGGTTACTCTTCCATTTTCAATAAATACGGTGTAATGCCAATTGCCTTTATGATCTGCCAGCCAGCCGTAGCGATCTATTCTTTCGGTAAAATCGTAAGCTCTGGCTTCTTCGAGTGCAAAGCCACAACGCTGTTCCAGTTCTTGCCTGAATGCCGCTACACCCATTTTATCCAACGTATATTTTAACCTCGCCAGTTTACGATCAGATCGGTTACCGAAATCTCTTTGAATGGTGAGTACTTCGTATACCGCTTTCAATGTTTTTTCTTCGCCCGATGCAAAACCAATCACAGTAGCCAGTCTGGCATAGGTATCAGGGTTACCATGTGTGGTTGATAAACCACCACCTACTGATATGTTAAAACCTACTAATTTTCCCTCTTCAATAATAGCTATCAGTCCCAGGTCATTCGTTAACACATCCACATCATTATTGGGTGGAATAGCGATACCGATTTTAAATTTCCTTGGCAGATAGCGGTCTTCATACAAGGGATCTGTTTCATCATATTCGGCTATCTTTTCCTCATCCAGCCATATTTCATAAAAAGCCCTTGTTTTAGGCAATAATAAGCGGCTTATTTTATCCGCATACGCATGTACTTCTTCATGTATGGCCGATTCGGAAGGATGGCTGGTACAGGCCACATTTCTGTTCACGTCTCCACAGGCTGCTATAGAATCGAGCTGTACAGCATTGAAATCTTTTAAAGTGGGTTTGATATGATGTTTTAAAATACCATGCAATTGTATGGTTTGCCGGGTGGTGATCTTGATGACACCTGTTGAATAATTACCTGCTATATGATGGGCTGCTACCCATTGTTGCGCAGTCATACTACCACCCGGTATTCTTAAACGGATCATGAATGAGTAAAGCTTATCCAGTTTTTTGGCAGCCCTTTCTTCCCGGAGATCGCGATCATCCTGCTCATACATACCATGAAATTTAATCAAAGCATGATCGGACTCGCGAACGGCACCGGTAATTTCATCCTGTAAACTCTCCTGCAGGGTGCCACGAAGACCCTTGCTGGAAGTTTTTATTTTTTCGATGGGGGAGGGCTTGTTATTAGACATGATTGGGATTGGGATTGGGATCGTGAATGGTCAATGGTGAATGGTGAATGGTGAATGGTGAATTTTAGTAGAGATCTTTGCTGTAGCGGTTTTCGTTTTTCAGGGTTTCGAAAAATAGTTTCCCGTTTGTTTCGCTTCCGGTTTCTGCGCTGAATACTTTTAACAATGCCTCTTCAATGGCTTTACCTGCCGGCTCTTTTTCGCCGCATAGATAAAGACTGGCACCAGCTTGCAGCCATTCGAATATTTCTTTTCCCTGCTGTAGTATTTTATCAGCAAGCGTAGGTGCTTTTTCAATTCCATTGTGAAAAGCCAGACTTATTTTAGTAAGTACATCTGTTTCAAACCAACTCTGCCATTCGGTCTGGTAGAGAAAGTCGGTGGTAAACTGCTCTTCACTAAAGAACAACCAGTTTTTACCGCTTGCGCCCGTTGCATCTCTTTCTGCTACAAAAGAACGGAAGGGCGCAATACCTGTTCCCGGGCCTATCATAACAATGTCTTTATCAGCAGCAGGTAACCTGAACCGCTTATTGGTCTGTATAAAAAAGCGAACGGTATCACCTTGTTTTTTGTTTTCTAAAAAATGGGTACACAAACCAGTATGCTCTTTTTCCTCTTTTATAAATACATCTCTTAATACCGTAATATGCACTTCTCCATTATGCGCTACCGGAGAAGACGCTATATTGTAAATACGGGGTACATTCTGTGTTAAGCCTTCCAATACCTGCTCAAACAGTGCAGGGTTTTGCAGGGGGTATTTTTTCAGTAGCGATAGTAAATCTGTTTTTGCAGCAGGAATTTCCTGACCAACTACTGTTGCATACTGTTTTACCGATTTCTCCAGCAGATAACTGATATTGATTTTTGAAATCAGCAGTTCACGTATGGTGGCTGTTTCATTTTTCCAGGTAATGGTCTTATTACCATCGACCGAAGCCAGTTGCAGTATTTGATCTACCAGCAAAGCATCACTTTCAGGTACAATGCCAATAGAATCGCCGGGGAGAAAGGCAACCCCTTCTGCGAGCAATTCAATATAGTATATTTTTTTAGCAGATCCTTTTGCGGTAAGGTTAATATGGGTTTGAATAATACCCTCATAATATTGTTTACCTGCTGGTTTTGGGGCGGCTACCAAAGGTGCAGTAACCGTTGTTTCTGTGGGTACGCTTGTTGTAAGTTGTTCTATTACCTTATCAAACCATTGCGCAGCCGTGGCTTCATAATCCAGGTCACATTTCTGTAATCCGGCAATTCTTTGTGCACCGAGATATTGCAATTGTTTGTCTACATCTTCTCCTGTTTTACAAAACAGCGGATAAGCGGTATCACCCAATGCCAGCACGCCATATTTCAGTTGCGGCAATTTGAACCCGTTGTTATGAATATGATCATAAAACTTTTGTGCAGTAACCGGCGGCTCCCCATCGCCCTGTGTACTGATGACCGTTATAAAATATTCTTCTTTGGGTAATTCCGTGAGTTTATACTGATCAAGACTTACCAGTTTGGTTGGCAGACCTTTCTTTTTAGCCTTCGCGGCAAAATCGGTAGCCAGTTTTTTTGAATTGCCGGTTTCTGTTCCGTAAGCAATGGTGAGTTTTTTGGGTGAAGCATTAACAGGCTCCGCAGGGGTGGTGGCAGGTGCTGCTATCCATCCCGACAAATACCCATTCACCCAGATCAATTCTTCTTTGCTGAACTGGCTGATAAAATCTGCTAATAGTTTCAATTTAGGCTCTGCTAACATGTCTTTTTTTCGTTGTGTTCTCTGCTAACTGTGTGAGTCTGCCGGTGAGTGGTTGAAAATAATGTTCGGTACTTACCGTATCAGGCAGCCATGCAAACCGTTCATGTAGTGCCACTACCTTACCTATGATTACCAGTGATGGTGAGCGGAATGTTTTACCCTGCAGTTCTGCCGCATAATCGTAAAGGCTACAGGTATGTATCTGTTGCAGGGGTGTAGTAGCCTGTTCTATCACAGCGAGTTTTTTGGTGGCATCAATACCAAAAGATGTTAACTGTTCTACAACCGTTGCGAGGGTTTCGCCCGACATATAAAATACCAGTGTATCATCTGTTTGCGCCAGCTCTTGCCAGGTTTCTTTCGCTACAATATCTGATTTGTAATAAGTGAGTAAACGAACACCTACCGATAAACCCCTTGCCGTTAAAGGAATACCCGCATAAGCGGCTGCACCCAGGGCTGCCGTTACACCGGGTACTATTTCATAAGGTATCTGGTGTTGTACCAGGGTTTCCAGTTCATCGAGCACATTGGAAAAAATACTGGTATCTCCTCCCTTTAAACGAACCACTGTTTTGTATTTCAATGCATAGGTCACCAGTAATTCATTAATCGTAGCCTGTGGTGTAGATACTCCTCTGCGGCATTGCTTTCCTACATAAACAATCTCCGCCTGAGGATTTACATATGTGCTCAATATTTCCGGACTCACCAAACGATCTGTGAGTACAATATCTGCCTGCGCCAGCCAGCGGGCAGTTTTTACCGTTACCAGTTCAGGGTCACCCGGACCCGCAGAAGCCAGTATTACTTTACCGTATGTTGGTTGCCGACTCATTGTCTACTTTTTTAGTAGATTATTGTTGTAAAAAAAATCTTTCGTTGTATTCCGGCTCCGGACTTAAGTCCGGAGCCGGAATGAAAATGTATCAGAACAACCCTTCTATAGAAAGGTATCTTTCTCCGGTATCGTAATTAAACGTAAGCACTTTGGAACCTGCAGGAATTTCGGGTAATTTTTTGGCTACCGCTGCCAGTGATGCACCGGATGACACACCTAATAAAATGCCCTCTTCTTTAGCAGCACGCTGTGCATAGGTATAGGCTTCTTCTTTACCTACCTGTATAATTCCATCCAGCAAACCTGTATTTAAAATAGAGGGTACAAAACCTGCACCAATACCCTGCAGCGGGTGTGGTGAGGGAGCGCCACCACTTAACACCGGCGATAGTTCCGGTTCAACGGCAAATACTTTTAAGGCAGGAAATTTCTGCTTGAGTACTTCCGCAACACCGGTAATATGGCCACCGGTACCTACACCTGTTATGATATAATCCAGTCCATCCGGAAAATCTGCCAGTATTTCCAATGCTGTGGTTCGCTTATGTACTTCTGTATTGGCCGGATTATCGAATTGCTGGGGCATCCACGCATTGGGCGTACTTTGTGCTAACTCCGTAGCTTTTTCAATGGCACCTTTCATTCCTTTTTCGCGGGGGGTGAGTACAAACTCAGCTCCATACAAAGCCATCAGTCTCCTGCGTTCAATACTCATGCTTTCAGGCATCACCAGTATAATTTTATACCCTTTAACAGCGGCTACCAATGCCAGACCAATACCGGTATTACCACTGGTAGGTTCAATAATTACACTGTCTTTATTCAGTAAGCCCTTTTGTTCTGCATCTTCTATCATTGCCAGTGCTATACGATCCTTGATACTGTTACCGGGATTGTTTCTTTCCAGTTTTATCCATACTTCATGCTGGTTACCGAATAAACGGTTTACACGTACATGCGGTGTATTACCAATGGTTGCTAAAATGCTGTTTGCTTTCATTATGCTTTGATTTTAAATCACAAAATTGAGTGGTTCGGGAAAGGGATCTTTGTCTTTTATTTTGATTTCACTTTTATGGTATACTACTGAGTTGGCTGCCACACTATGCGTGAGCCATATATTACCACCGATAATACTGCCGGCACCAATTACAGTTCCCCCACCTAAAATGGTAGCACCGGAATAAATAATCACATCATCTTCAATGGTAGGGTGGCGTTTGGTGCTGGCCTGATCCTTATCTACATTCAAGGCTCCCAGTGTTACCCCCTGGTAAATTTTTACATTGCTGCCAATTACGGTTGTTTCTCCAATTACAATACCGGTACCATGGTCAATAGCAAAAGAAGAACCAATACTGGCGCCGGGGTGTATATCAATACCTGTTTTACTGTGTGCATATTCTGCAAACAAACGTGGCAGGGTTTTGATCTGCTGGCGATAGATCTGGTTAGACAATCGATAAATAGCCGTTGCATAAAAACCAGGATAAGCTACCAGCACTTCTTCAATAGACTGTGCCGCCGGGTCGAATGCCAGTACTGCATCGGCATCTTTCAACAGTGTTTCATATAGAACAGGCAATGCATCAAAAAATGTTTGGGTCTGCTCTTTTACTTTTTGTTCATCCCTGATGAGTTCAAAGAGTATGGCTGAAAATGTATGCCTGATTTCATGGTATTCGCCCGCTAATTTTTCTACCGAATTGAACTTTCGCTCATATGAGCCAAACAAAAAATTAAACAGATCGTCAATAAAACTTTCTGCCAATGCCTTATCCGGAAAAGACTGATACGCTTTTCTGTTACGCTGAAACAATTGTTGTATAAATATTTCTTCTGACATCTTTTGTTATTGTATCATGCAGGCTCCTACCGTTACATGACTGGTTTCATCAATTAAAATAGCACCGCCATTGGTGCGTAGTGTATGGTAAGCATCGTAGGCTATGGGGCCTGCTGTTTTAATGGTAACTTTCACAATGTCGTTCAAAGCCACGGTTTCCGGTGCGTTGATTTGCTCGAGCGAGTGTACATCGAGGCGGTAACTGATTTCTTTAATCACCGACCTTACCTGTTTACTATTGATCTGTAACAGGTATTTGTTTCCCGGCACCAGGGCTTTGTGATCCATCCAGCATAACAAAGCTTCTATTTCATTGCTTACCACCGGCGGGTGATCATTTTTTACAATCAGGTCGCCACGGCTGATGTCTATATCATCTTTCAGGTGCAGTACCACACTCTGTGGTGCAAAAGTTTCTTCCACTTCCTTGCCATTGTGTTCAATGGCTTTAATGGTAGTAGGGATGCCTGCGGGCAATACCGTTACCGGATCTCCTTTTTTATAAATACCACTATTGATTTTTCCCGCATAGCCGCGGTAATCATGCAGTTCTTCTGTTTGCGGGCGTATTACATACTGTACCGGAAAACGGGCCCGCACCAGATCAATATCATCTGCCAGCTCTACCGTTTCCAGGATACTGAGTAAGGATGGTCCTTCATACCAGCTTATAGAAGCCGCTTTCTCTACAATATTATCGCCATTGAGTGCACTGATGGGTATATAACGAACATCTTTCAGACCCAGTTTTTTGGCTACTTCTGCATAGTCGATCACGATATTGTTATACACATCTTCCGAATATGCCACCAGATCCATTTTATTAATGGCCACGATAACATGCGGTATGTTTAAGAGCGATGCAATGATAGAATGTCTGCGTGTTTGCTCCACCACACCATGTCTTGCATCAATTAAAATAATAGCAAGATCTGCGTTGGAAGCACCGGTTACCATGTTACGGGTGTATTGCACATGACCAGGTGCATCGGCTATGATGAATTTACGTTTGGGTGTGGCAAAATATTTATAGGCCACATCAATGGTAATACCCTGTTCTCTTTCTGCCCGTAAACCATCGGTAAGCAGGGCCAGGTCTATTTCACCATCTTCTTTGTTTTTGCTTTGTTTTTCAAGCGCTTCGAGATGATCGATCATAATCGATTTACTATCGTATAATAAACGACCAATCAATGTAGATTTTCCATCATCTACACTGCCTGCTGTTATAAATCGTAATAGATCCATTTTTTTATTTTATAAATTCTCAATGATGCTATTAAATCAATCCTGCTATTGATCAAAATAGCGATTACTCCCGGGCCGAATGGCCCCGTCCCTGTTCCCGGGCTACATTGGCCTCTGATGAGATCATCTTCGCATGATCTCATCTGTCTTCGCTACGCTCGACACCGACCCCAATTAGGCCCGTCCACAGGGACTGATTAAAAATTAAGATTGCAAACCCGCTCATACTTTCTGGTTATTGAATGTGCTTTTGATTTCAGATGTGTCATAGTGTTGTACATTAGAAATAACCATTCTTTTTTCTGTCTTCCATCGCTGCTTCGCTCACTTTATCATCAATTCTTGTTTCACCACGTTCACTGGTTTTGGTGGCGGTAATTTCACGGATGATATCATCAATACCTGAAGCATCCGATTCAACTGCCGCTGTACAGGTCATATCGCCTACGGTACGGTAACGTACTTTTTTATGAACAATTGAATCGGTTTCTTCCAACTGAATAAATTCAGAAACAGCTATCAGCTGGCCCTCATACTGTAATACTTCCCGTTCGTGTGCGAAATAGATTGAGGGCAGTGCTATGTTTTCTCTTTTAATATAGTTCCAGATATCCAGTTCTGTCCAGTTACTGATGGGAAACACACGCACGTTCTCACCTTTATTGATACGCCCGTTATAGGTGTTCCATAATTCGGGACGTTGCAGTTTGGGGTTCCACTGACCAAACTCATCTCTTACAGAAAAAATACGCTCCTTGGCTCTTGCTTTTTCCTCATCTCTGCGTGCACCACCGATGCAGGCATCAAAACCAAATTCTTCAATGGTATCGAGCAGGGTATAGGTTTGCAAGGCATTGCGGCTGGCGAATTTTCCTTTGGGTTCGGTGAGTTGTTTTTTGCGGATGGTATCTTCTACTTTACGTACCACCAGTTTTTCGCCAATGCTGGCTGCCAGTTCATCCCTGAACTGCAGGGCTTCCGGAAAATTATGTCCGGTATCGATATGCACCAGCGGAAAAGGAAATTTACCCGGACGGAATGCTTTGAGTGCCAGATGTACAAGTGTAATAGAATCCTTTCCACCACTGAATAACAAAGCAGGTTTTTCAAACTGTCCGGCCACTTCACGCATAATATGAATGGCTTCTGATTCTAACTGATCCAGATAATCTAATCTATACCTGCTCATACCTCAATTTTTTTCGGTTTCATGCGAATGCAATCCGCATTCTTTTTTACTATTGTCTTCCCACCACCAGCGACCTGCCCTGAAGTCTTCACCGGGTTTAATGGCACGGGTACAGGGTGCGCAGCCAATGCTTACAAAACCTTTATCGTGCAGCGGATTGTAAGGAATGGCTTTCTGGTGTATGTATTCTTTTACCTCATCGGTTGTCCAGTGTAATAAGGGATGGTATTTGATGATCTGATTGGTGGCATCCCATTCTACGGTAGTAAGGTCCTGGCGCGCGTGCGAATGTTCGGCTCGCAGACCTGTGATCCAGATGGCATTACCTGCCAATGCTTTTTTGAGCGGCAATACTTTTCTGATGGTACAGCAGGCCGATCTTAATTCAGGTGAATCATAAAAGGCATTGGGACCATGACTGGCAATATATTCCGCTAAAATATCGGCATCAGGATAATAGGCTTTGATGCTGGTTTTATAAAATTCCAGTGTACGGCTCCAGGTGCTATAGGTTTCAGGAAACAAGCGGCCCGTATCCAATGTAAAAATGGATACAGGTAATGCATGGGTTTGAATGATATCTGTGATTACCTGATCCTCATAACTAAAGCTGGTAGAAAAAGTTACCGCACCAGGATATAATGAAGTAAGCTGTGCAATAGACGCTTCAATGGAAAGACCATTGAGTTCTTGTTGTAAACCGGTTGCTGTATGACTATTGAGTTGTGCTGACATAATATTGGTTTGAAGAGAAAAAAGATGGATGAATCTAACTCGCTTATCCTTTGCAGACACAGCAACAGACTTTGCTGTTTAACATATTCAGTGGTTTCATCTTTTCTGTTTTCATAACGGTTATTATATCGTTCACAACATCTCAAAAAAAAAGCATCCTGATGCTCAGTCAGAATGCCTTGTATATCTACAGTTGCTGTGTATTACTAAAGTCTGACTTATCTCACCCCCACAATGCTGTGGGGACCGGATTTGGCACCTTTTTCCGCCTATGGTGGAAATGGTTGCCAAGGCTTCACAGGGCCAATTCCCTCCGCCTTTCTTGATAAGAAATATATAAGAACGAATACAAAGATAAGGAGAATATTATATTCCCTACCAAATAAGTAGACTTTTTTGTAAAAGAAATGTAAAATGAGTGCTTACGGGTGTTAGTATAGTTGAAACACCTGTCAGGTTTTTGCCTTATTTTAATCGCCGAACTGGATGTATAGGAGACCACATCGTCAGAAAGATCCTTCCTCCCTTCGGCTACGCTCAGGGCAGGCTAAGGATTTCCGATCTGCGATCGGAACGCTCGTCAGGATGACCTGCTTCTCTTCATATATAAGGAGAGTCGTTGTTGCAAGATGGCTTCGCCATCATGCAACAACGACTCTCTACAATAAATATCGTTCTACAACTTCACGCCCAGTGTAACAAAGAAATTACGCGGTTCAGCTGCCATCAGGCCGGGGCCGGGATAGCCACCTGCTCTTCTGGTGAAATATTTTTCATTCAGCAGGTTATTGATCCCACCTTTTACAAAAAATTGTTTGGTGAATGCATATGTGCCGCTGATGTCGAGCAGATCGTATGAAGGTATCAGTCCGTTAACACCATTAGCCGTGGGTGTTACCGTATTGTTGGCATCACTGAAAGCATCTGATACAAAACTGTATTGTGCCGTTACCGTGAGGGCTTTGCGGTTATAGGTAATACCAGTTCGGTATATCTGTTCAGGTGCATTTTCTACACGTTTGTCTTTGAGGTTGGTTTCCACCAGGGTATTGCCCTGTCTTACAATCACACGCAGGTTATCGTAACGTGCCTGGATATAGGCCAGTGAACCAAAGAGCGTAATATTTCCGAATGATGGATTCACCGACCATAATTTCAAGGGACTAAATTCTATCAATGCCTCAACCCCTTTGCTTCGGCTATTGCCAACATTGGTGCGCAGGTTATAGAAACTGCCATCGGCGCGTTGCTGCGCAATTAAACCAATTCGGTTATTGTATTGCAGGAGATATCCACTCACATCGAAGAACAGGTAATTGCTGATGCGGCCACGGTAACCCAGGTCTATATTATAACCTTTGGCATCTTTCAGGTTCTGGTCAATCACATCGGTGGTCGGGTTGGCTGTGAGGTCGCTGAACAATACGGGTCGGTATGCCTGTGAATAGTTGGCATAGATTTCTGTTTGTCCGATATGGTATTCAGCACCCACACCCGGCAATACAAATCGTCTTGTTTTTTCCTGGTTACTGATTTTTACTTCGGTATTACCCGTGATATTCACCCTGCCATCGGCTTCATTTCGAATATTTTCTACACGGATACCGGGTATGATGATGAACTGATCTGTTATCCTGAACAGGTTCTCTGCGAAGAAGGCAGTATTGGATGTAACAAAATTGAGGGCCGTAGGGTAAGGGTCTGTAATAGATAGGTTATAGCCAAAACCGGTATCGCCTCTGCCATTCTGAAAACGATGTGTTTTGCCCCTGAAATAACGGATGCCTGCTGATAAGGTATTTTTCATGCCACCGATTTTGTAATCGGTTATATAACGTGCTTCTGCACCTATGTTCCGGTATTCGTCTGCATCTACCCGGCGGTTATTGTATTGCAAAGTAGCTGCGTTAATGGTATCGGCAATATTGGGTGTTTGCATAAAGCCTACACTGTTTCGGTTACCGATCATACCAAACAGTTTTACATTGAGCCGGCTCTTTTCGCTGATGGTATAATCCATATTCAAGGCGGCCATATTCCATTTTACTTCAAACCAGTTGCGTTGGCGAAGGCTGCGGTAGGCATCTGCGGCAAACTGTGCATCTGTTACACCACCGGGTTGCTGACTCAGGTAATCGAAATGTGTGATCTCCAGACCCAGTTTGAGTTTGGGATTGATTTTCCAGGAGAAATTACCAAAAGCAGTATTCACTTTAAAACCGCTGTTTTCACGAAAACCATCGCCACGGCGGTGATCCCAGAAAGCATAATAATGTGTGTTGCCCTTTTCGCCACCGATGGCATTGTAAGAATTGAACAATCCGAAACTACCTGCTGTCTGCTGCGATTCGTATTGAAAGGGTTTATTGATCTCACTACCATCTTTCATGATAAAATTTACCATACCCCCAAACTGCGGACCATACTGCAAGCTCGCCGCTCCACGTAATACCTGCACCCTTTGTACGGAGTTTAACTGCGGTGTATAATAGGCTTCCGGATAACCAAAGGGATCACTGCTGATATCATATCCATTCTGACGCAGGTTAAACTCCCAGCTTCTGTTGGGGCTGAGTCCGCGCGCCGCAATACCGATCTGTATACCACTCGGATCGCTCTCCCAGATCTGTATACCCGGTACTTTGGCCATTACCTGGCGCATGGTATTGGTAACTACATTGCCCTGCACATTATCCATCATGATCAGTGCATTTTTTTTTCCTGCATGAATGGTGGTGCCCACTATTTCGGGCAGAAAATGTATATCTGCTTTGGTATAACGACCCACCAGTGTAATATCCGGCAGGTATTTGGGTTGAAAGAAGGAACTGTCTGTTATTACCGGTCTGGTTTTCTCCTGTGCCAAGGTCTGTAAAGCCATGATTCCCATCAATAGCATCAACTGCAATCTGCGCATCATTGTCGTTTTAGATAATGCTGCAAAGAGAATTCAAATGAAAAAAGTTCCTTTACGAAAACGGAAAAGCGATTAACGAAATGCGAAAAAACTACCCGGAAGGGAATAATGAATATCGAATTTTGAATGTCGAATTTCGAAATGAGAGAGTTGTTGAATAGTGTATATAGATGCAGTAATAAACATAAAGTTTGCAGTTTCCTTATTTCGTAAATGACCACATTGTCGGCCTTAGAAAAAACTAAGCCGAGGGTCTTAAGAAAAGAAAAAACCAGCGCCGGACTTCAGTCCGGCGATTCTATGAGGAGCAATAACCATGAGCCTGTCGAAGGGTAGCAGAAAGATCCTTCCTCCCTTCGCCAACGCTCAGGGCAGGCTGGTGATTTCCGACCTTGTCGGAACGCTCGTCAGGATGACGTGCGAATAATAATTTATTGAGGGGAGTAGTTGTTGTATGATGGCTTCGCCATCATACAACAACTACTCCCCTTTTTCTCATACTGAACCGTCACCCTGAGCCCTGAGCGAGAGCGAAGGGCGAAGGGTCTCAGCCCAGACTTCAATCCGGCGCTTGTATAAAAGGTAACGTCATCAAAAAAATTCTTCTCTTCTCCAGATGTTTTATTTTGCAGCATGACTCAAACAGATAGTGTTGTATTAGAGCAGGTGATTCTGCATAAAGTGGGTAACCCCACCCGCGGGGAGGAACTCAAACTCTCCGTGAACCCTTTAACCCTGAACGATGAAATAGTGAGGGGCCTGCTTACCAGATATTTTCTTTCGCCCTTTAATGAACATGAACAATACCAGTTTACCCATATCAGCAGTCTCGACCTGAATGAAGTGTACCAGTATGTGAACGGTATTTTTGATGACCCGAAAAGTTTTGTTTCACAGTCGGCCCTGCTGGCTTCTTTTTTGTACCAGAAAAGTACCCATGCCCGTGTTAAGGAAGGAGAACTCTATGTTACCCGTTTCAGCAATGTACCTTTTGGTACCGAATACATTGATGCCATCGGCTTGTTTAAAAGTGAAACCAAGGAAACTTTTCTCAAAGTTTTTCCGCACGGACAAAGCTGGGAAGTGATTGCGGAAGATGGGGTGAATATTAATAAGCTGGATAAGGGTTGTCTCATTTTTAAAAAGAACCGCGAAGAGGGTTATGTGGTTTGTGTGGTAGACAATACCAATAAACAGGATACCCAGTACTGGGTGTCAGATTTTTTGCAGGTAACCCGCAGTGCCAACAGCTATCACCACACGAATGATGCATTGGGTATGTGCAAGCTTTTTATCAGCAATGAACTGAATGAGAAATTTGATGTGAACAAAAGCGATCAGATCGATTACCTGAACCGCAGTCTCGAATATTTCAGCACCAAAGAATCTTTTCACCTGAATGAGTTTGCGGAAGAAGTGCTGCACCACCCCGAAGTGATCGATAGTTTTACCCAATACAAACAACAATACGAAGTGGCCAGGCAGGTAAATATTGAAGATGGTTTCGATATTCATCTCGCTGCGGTGAAAAAACAACAGCGTATTTTTAAAAGTGTGCTGAAGCTCGACAAAAACTTTCATATCTATATACACGGTCGTAAGGACCTGATAGAAAAAGGATACGATGAAATGAGCGGTAAACACTATTACAAAATCTATTTCGACGAAGAAAGCTAAATCCTGCACCTCTTATATTTTCTATGCCCCAGCTGCTAACACTGCATACTTCGCTTTGTACACCTGTTGCCCAACTGGCCACAGCGCTCTGGCCCGATGCCGATCTGGCAGAAATGATTGCGTATTACCAGGCGCTTGCCCAATCTTCTACAGCTACCTGCTATCTTTTACAGGAGGAGAATGACTATATTGGTTTTATAGAACTGAATACCCGTGTAGATTATGTGGAGGGATCTGATGATGCACCGGTTGCCTATATTGAAGGCATTTATATACACCCGGCTTACCGCCACAAGGGTTATGGGCGCCTGCTCATAGCTGCCGCCGAAGCATGGGCCAAAACCCGCGGCCTCACCCAACTCTGCTCCGACACCGAAATAGAGAATGATGAAAGCATCGGCTTCCACAAAGCCAATGGGTTTATGGAAGTTTCAAGGATTGTATGTTTTGTTAAGCATCTGTAGTAAACATTCCAGAAAGTATTCCAAGAATAACATGCTAAGTACAATTATCCTAATCCACCAGACTATCTTCCTGGCCTTAGAAAAAAAGCGCCGGACTGAAATCCACCGAATTCATAAAAGGCTGCAACAGTAAAAGATCCTTCCTCCCTTCGGCTACGCTCAGGGCAGGCTAAGGATTTCCGACTTTGTCGGAACGCTCGTCAGGATGACGTGCGAATAATAATATAGAGAGGGAGTAGTTGTTGTGTGATGGCTTTGCCATCACACAACAACTACTCCCTTATTTTCTTATACCGATCCGTCACCCTGAGCCCTGAGTAAAAGCGAAGGGGCGAAGGGTCCCGGCGCTGGGAATTTTTATCTAGCCGGATCATTAGCACAAATGTTAAAATCTAAAAAAAGATTTGGCGCTTTCGCCACTTCTTCTACATTTGTAGAATAAAGTACAAATCTGTAGAATGAAACTAACCAAGGCAGAACAACAGGTAATGGAGATCATCTGGCAGCAGGGTGAAGTGTTTATGAAAGATATTGCAGAAGCTTTCCCCGAACCCAGACCTGCGCCCTCTACCCTCGCCACTTTACTCAAAAGAATGCAGGACAAAGGTTTTGTAGGTTATAAAGTTTTTGGCAACTCCCGGCAATACCATGCTTTGGTGAACAAGGAAAAATATTTCTCGAAAGAAGTAAAGTCGATGATTAAAGGTGCTTTCGACAATTCAGCTCTCAGCTTTGCTTCCTTTTTTACCACGGCTACCAAACTATCCGTGAAAGAACTGGAGCAATTGCGCGATATGATTGATGAAGAACTTAAAAAGAAAAGCAAATGATGGTACTGATCCTGAAAATGGTACTGGCTTCGGCCTGTATCACCGGCATCTACTTCCTGCTGCTGGCCCGTGAGAAAAGTTTCCGTTTTAACCGGTGGTTTTTACTGCTCGCACTGGTACTGCCCCTTACCGTGCCTTTGATTGAGGTAGAAGTGAATCGCTTACCGGCCAACAGCCTGGTACAGAACTATGCACAAACCCTCTCTTCCTGGCAGCATACGGTGCTTACAGATAACAGTGGCCCCAACCTTAACCCGGTTAGCCCTGTATCGGGCACCGGCTTTACAGACATCCTCTGGGCGGTTTTGTTGCTGGTGAGTGCGCTCTTTCTCTTCCGTTATATGCTTCGTGTGTACCGCCTGCTGCAGCTGAAGAAAAACAGTGTACGGGTGCAGCGGGCCGGACGCTGTGTAGCACTTTCTGAAGAAGTGGTACAGCCCTTTAGCTTTCTTTCTACGATCTATGTAAACCGGCAATCTTTTGAACAAGAGGAGATACCGGCAGATATACTGCTGCACGAAACCGCCCATTGTGAGCAGTTACACAGCCTCGATATTTTATTCGGGGAACTGCTGCTGGTACTTACCTGGTGGAACCCCTTTCAGTGGTTATTACTCCGCAGTATTCGCCAGAACCATGAGTTCCTGGCCGATGAGAAAGTAGTGCGTACCAAAGCCGGTGAAACCGTTTCTTACCTGCAATTATTACTGGCATCGGTACGTAGCAGCGCTTATGCACCCATGGTGGCTGAATTTAATTATGCATTCATCAAAAAAAGATTTACCATGATACAGAAAAAAACTTCCCGCCTCGCTACCCTTTATTCCTTTACCAGCTTGCTGGCCTGTGTATTGGTACTGGCTTGTTTTATGTCGTTCCGGTATACAGCGGTATGGCAGCAAAAATTTACCGAAAAGAGAATCGATACCGTTCCTGCCGTTCAACCCGGCAAAAGTTTTGAAACCTATCTTTTAGATAAAAGTTTCTCCTTTACCGAGCAAGGTGTTTCGGCAGAGGAGATGGCAGAATACAAACGCATCACCGATAAATATTCCGCAGCCGCAAAAGAAAAGAATAAGAAATGGGTAGAAATAAGCAAGGATGACCAAACCCGTTTACAAAATATTTTTGGCCGCATGAGCAAGGAGCAGCAGCGTGGTCAGGTGGTTCGATTCATCAAACGTCCGCCACCTTTTGCGAAAAATGTACCCACCGCCACTCAGTTTGAAAACTTTAAAAAAGCAGCTACCTATGGTGTGTGGTTAGATGATAAAAAGGTTGCGAATGAAGTATTGAACCAATATACCAGCAGCGATTTTGCACATTACTCCGTAAGCAAGCTCTATGGCGCAGCCAAAAAAGGCAGAAACTATACGCACCAGGTAAACCTGATGACGAAAAAAGCCTATGAAGATTACCTGCGCGATGCACGCAAAAATGCCAATGAGCCCATGATGATCATGAGCTGGCGGCCACATGTGGCGATGGTTGAAAAAACAAAATAGCGGGCAATTAGTACATGATAATTAGAAAGGGGTCTTTATGACCCTTTTTTTATGGGGTGTATTCCGGTTTCCCGGCAGTCTAATACATAGCATCAACAAATCAAAAACAGGGCATAACACAGTTTTGGTGTTATGCTGTGTTGATGGTGTGTTGTTGCTGTGTTGTTGATCCGAGGAAAACCTTTACCAGTAAGGGTTTCAGGTGGTTGAAAACTGGACGAGGGGTGAAAAATGTATTGGCTTGGGAATCAGAGAGTTAGCAGAAATGAGGTGTTTCTTTGGTTATTTTAGCCGAACAATCAGAGATTGCTCAAAATCAATTATTTAGAAAAAATTTCAGATTGATACTCGTTTAGATTCTTTGGAACTTTTTTTAGTGTCGACAACATGATTTATGAGAATATCAATAGCTAACAGGTAAAGGAAATTGACAAGAGGGTTTGGTGAATTTTAGATTATATCATTATGTACACTCTTCATTTTATAGGTTTATTTAAAATATATGTTTATCTTTCTTAATAACTAGTTCCAATTAATTTATGAATAATAAATTACTATTTGAGCAGCTTTATGCTGCCTCTACTGAAAAAGCAATTCAAACTATTATAGAGACAAACCCAACTATATTCAAAAACGAAAATTGGTACCCCATTGGAGAAAATGAGTCAAATTTCTCTATCATAGAAAACCAGCAGTCCAATCCAATAGCTGCCCTTGTAGAAAAAGTAACCAACTCCATAGATGCTATATTGATGAAGAAATGTCTTCAAAAAGGTATTGATCCTAAATCTAAAGAAGCACCTATGTCAATGGATGATGCGCTTGATTTGTTTTTTCCAAAACATAAGAACTGGGATTTAAATACGCCAAGAAGACAACAAGCTGAAGACATTCAGATTATTGCTGATGGGCCTACAAAAGAGAGTTCAGTAATTATTTATGATAATGGGGAAGGACAGCATCCAGATAAATTTGAGCAAACATTTTTATCCTTACTGCGTGGCAACAAAAATGAAATTCATTTTGTGCAGGGCAAGTACAATATGGGTGGTAGTGGAGCGATTGTTTTTTGCGGAGAGAAAGGATATCAGTTGATTGGTTCTAAACGATTTGATGGCACGGGGCAATTTGGGTTTACATTAACAAGGGAACATCCTCTATCAAAAGAAGAACAGGATATTAAGAAAAACACTTGGTATGAATATTTAAAGATTGATGGTAAAATCCCTGCTTTTGATATTACAGAACTAGACCTGAAACTACTGAACCGAAGATTCAAGACAGGTACCATTATTAAAATGTATTCTTACCAAATGAAAGGCATTTCAGGCTTTGCACAAGATCTAAACCAAAGCCTGAATGAGTTTCTTTTCAAACCTGTTCTGCCAATTTTCACTATTGATACAAAAGAAAGGTATCCCAATAATAAAGTTTTAGAAACCACGGTTTATGGCTTGCAAAGACGTTTGGAAGAAGAGAAAGATTATGTGGAGGATTGGTTTTCGGAGGAATATGAGGATGCCCTTTTTGGCAAAATGAAAGTAACCTGTTACGTTTTCAAAGCCCGTCAGGAAGGGAAGACGGCTAAAGAAACAAAGGCCGATATTCAAAGGAGATACTTTAAAAACAATATGTCTGTTCTCTTTTCCATGAATGGGCAAATACATGGCCATTACACTTCTGAATTTATTACCCGTAGCTTAAAATATAATCTGCTAAAAGACTACTTACTTATTAATGTAGATTGTAGCAAAATGAAGTATGATTTTAGAAAAAGCCTTTTTATGGCTTCACGGGATCGTTTGAAAGGTGGTGAAAAAGCAGAAGAACTACGAGACTATTTGAGGAAGAAATTGATTAAGTCAAAATTAGATGCTATCAATAATAAGCGGAAAGACACTATTGGCTTGGAAAGTGAAGATACAACCGAGTTAATAAAAAGCTTTGCTAAGAATTTATCTAAGGATAGTGAGTTATTTAAGTTACTGCAGAACACATTGAAGCTAGAAGAAAAGACCAAAGAGAAACCAGAGAAGAAAGAAAGTAAAGGCAAGTCGGAACGGGAAGAAAAGGCATTTAAATCCGAACGTTTCCCCAGTTATTTTAAACTGCAGCACAAACAAAACAGCCCTATCCCCGTACCTATTGGTGGTGAAAAAACCTTGAAGTTTGAAACGGATGTTGAAGATCACTACTTTGATAGAACAGATGAGCCAGGCGATCTGCAGGTTAGTATTTTAAAGGTGAAACGTACTGATAGCAAAGGAGGTACTGAAAAGGGCAGTAATAAGGAACCTGGTGAGTTGTTGAATATTATTAAATCAAGTCCCGATAAAGGAACGATCAAGATTACTTTTAATCCTGATACAGATTTGCGGCAGGGCGATGAAATAGAAGTGCATGCCACTTTGAAAGGAGCAGGAGAGGAATCATTTATAGAAATTCTTTTCCTTAAAATCGTAGACCCAGAACAGAAAAAAGAAACGGCACCTAAAGAGGAAGAAAACTACAATAATATAGGCTTGCCAGAATTGGTTAAAGTAACGAAAGAGCAATGGGATGGATTAGAATCACATGGTATTTCGATGGATTATAAAACGGTAATGAGCCTCCAGGCATCGGGAGATATTTTGGAAACAATTTATGTAAACCTAGATAGTAATGTTTACTTAAATCACCGGAAGAAGTTGAAAAACGAGGAACAGATTATTACTGCACAAAAAAGGTATATCACATCTGTATATTTTCATTCTTTGTTCCTTTATATGATTACTAAAAAGAACAATTACAAATTAGTCCACTTTAAAGAAGAAGGCGAAGAAGACGATGTAACGGTTGACGAATATATTAGGTATGTATTTGATAGCTATTATTCCGACTTTCTTTTAAATTTTGGTATGGAACAGTTGATGGGAGCACTGGAAGATTGACACCTGAAAGCATATACAATTGAAGCGATTTCCATTCTTCTTATAAAAGGGGTATATTTATCTGCCATAAAAAACGACAAACTATTTGTTGAAATATTTGGTTAAAATACCCCATTAACGCCTATTTCGATGTCAACAAAAGAAGAATTGCTTAAACTAAGAGATGAAATTAATCAACAATTAGCTGAGCTAAGTAATGATTCCATTGCATTTAGTGTAGATGCCAATATTATCAATAGGCTTGGAAAAGAGTTAATCGGACGTGCAGAAACTGGAGTATCAGAATTAATAAAAAATACTTATGATGCAGATGCAACATTTGTCTCAGTTGATTTTGTTAATTCTAATTTGACTGGGGGGACTTTAATTATTGATGATGATGGACATGGCATGACAAAAGAAAGTCTGATAAAGGGATTTATGACATTATCATCAACAAGTAAAATACATGAACCTATATCACCAAAATTTAAACGACAAAGGGCTGGAAGAAAGGGGATTGGGCGCTTTGCAACACAGTTTTTAGGAGAAAAGCTGATAATTATTACTCAAGTTGAATCCGAAGAATTTGCAACAAAAGTCACTATCGATTGGAATTCGTATGAAATGGATAAGGAGCTTTCTTCCATTGAAAACCATATTGAAGCTATTCCAAAGCAAAAAATAAAAGGGACTACTCTTTATATCGAACAGCTTCGTCATTCTTGGACAGATGCGCAAATAAGACGTGTGTTTAGATATATTTCAGATTTATTACAACCAACTTTTTTATCTGATCGTAGTAGTGAATTAAATATCGCAAAACAAGGAGATGAGTCGTTTTTGGTTGAATGTTATCGTACGGAAAATGGATTAAGAACAATTATCGCAGACATTAATAAACTCCTTTACGAAAAATGTCTAGCTGAAATAGATGGGTATGTTACTAAAGAAGGTGATGCATATGTTCAAGTAAAAAGCACAAGTCTTCAATTGAATGATGCTGACTTAGCAATTAGCTCGTCTAAAGCTAGTAATGATATTGTCCAGCCATATTTAATCTTACGGAATGTAAATTTCAAGGTTTATTATTTTATTTATGATAGACCTGAATATTATAAAAACGGAATTACAAAACAAGAGCTTGGGAGGGTTGAAAATTTAGCATCAGAACAATCGGGAATAAGAGTTTACCGAAATGGTTTTCGGGTCTTGCCATATGGCGAGGTTGGAGATGATTGGCTAAAACTTGATAGACAATCTAACCGTATGCAGTTTGAGTTAAATGAGTCTACTGTAAGCTTCAATATACCTTATACAAACAAGAATTTTTTTGGCTTTGTAGAATTGATTGATAAAGAGGGGGATTTGTTTGAAGAAACAGCTAGTAGAGAGGGCTTAATAGAAAATAAAGCATTAGAGGAGCTTCGAGATTTTGTTAGAAAGGCCGTGACTGCAGGAGTAAGGCGAATTGCACCTTTCATTTATAATGAAAAACAAAAACGTGACCAGAAGAAAACAGAAGCGAAAACGTTAAAAGCGAAGGTAGAGGGCTTGCAAGCTAAAATCGAAGAATTCACAAGCGAAGACGAACAGGGTGAAGACGATGATGAAACAGATTTTGATTCTCAAAATAACCAAAAAGCTAAAGACAAAAAAAAAGAAGAAATAAAAGGTCTTTTGTCTGAGCTAAATTCTGATCTTAAAGTTATTTTAGACGAGATAGCAATGCTAAGAATACTTGCCACGCTTGGAATTACAATAGGGGAGTTTACGCATGAGATAGTTCAATTCCCTATCTTCTTCAACAGCAAACTCCAGAGCCTTCTCATTACTGAGACCGATCCACAAAAACGTGAAAGCTTAGAACAAGTAGTAGATAAAGTGAATCATTTAGACACATATACTTCTTACTTTAATGATGCTGTCAGCCGAAATTCAAAGCGGGAATTAGAATTTATTGAGTTGCGACGGGTTATTAGACCTTTTTTAGCAAGTACGAAGTGGGATTTTGAGCATGAGGGTATAAATGTCGAAGAGGATATCAGAGGTTATGATGTATTTACCGTTCAAATGCATCCCTCGGAATGGCATTCGATTTTATTAAACCTGTATACTAATTCGAAAAAAGCTCTTCGGAGAGCAAAGCCAAGCGAGAAGAAGATCAAAATAGTGGCTGGTAAAGATGACCAAAATGTATACTTAGAATTTTTAGATAATGGAGATGGTATCCCTAAAGAGAATGAAAATAGAATATTTGATGCCTTCTTTACTACATCATCACCAGCTGGTATGAATGCGTCATTAAATGAACAGCTAATTGGCTCAGGATTGGGACTAAAAATATTAAAAGACATTATTGCCGAGTATAAAGGCGATATTTTTGTAGCAAGTCCATCTGACGGTTTCAATACTTGTATTAGAATTGAAATACCAAAAGCTACTGATGAACAAATTAGGACCCTTCAAAATTAGATTTATGCCAGAAAAAATAACATATCTCTATCTTGATGACAATGATAAAGTAACTCGTGATGGAGATGTAGAATTATTTAATACCATTTCAAAGGATGTGGAAATTAAAACAGATTATCCTTCCAGCTGGAAGCAAAGATCAAAATCCATTTTTACTGATTTAAATCATTATGATGGAATAATTATTGACTGGGAGCTTACAAATCAGAGCCAGGCTGCCAAGGAAGGATCGCATGAAGCCGAAGATGTCGATTTTTCTGCCGAATCATTGGCAGAACATTTAAGAGTAAATGCTGCAAAAAAAAACGTGAAGGATATTCCTATCATTATCTGTTCTGCCGATAAGAATAAAGCATTTTCTAATTTAAAGAATCGTGAGCTTACACGAAGGGATATTTTTGATCTCACATACATCAAAAATGATCTATTTGTAAAACATGTGAGTGAAAGCGAAAGACAATTATTCAATCTTGCCATTGTATATAAATTGCTCCAGCAAAGTGCATTTGATGTAAAAGCAGCTCTTGATTTATCTGCGGACGAATTAGATTTTTTGGATATCAGGTTTTTAGATACGTTAGAAAAGATCTCAACTACAAATACTACTCATGATCTAGTATATTTTTTACTACAAGAGTTTCTTTTACCAGAAGGGCTTTTAATTAATGAACAAATTGTTGCTGCTCGGCTAGGCGTTGACATTGAAAAATCTGGCGATTCTTGGAATAAGATTAAGGAAGTATTGGTTGAAGAACAGATATGTTATAAAGGCTTACTTAGCATTGGGTGGTCTACTTATTGGTCATTTAAGCTTGTAAAATGGTGGAATGCCATTAGTGATAAGGACTTGCGCACAACTAGTGCATCAACAAGGGTTCAGGTTCTTAATGAAAAATATGGAACTACTTTG
Organism: Sediminibacterium goheungense; assembly: GCF_004361915.1. Taxonomy (GTDB): domain Bacteria; phylum Bacteroidota; class Bacteroidia; order Chitinophagales; family Chitinophagaceae; genus Sediminibacterium; species Sediminibacterium goheungense. The sequence goes on from NZ_SNWP01000010.1 coordinate 1,486,585, forward strand.
ATCCCTGCGGAAAAAATAAAGTTTTGTAGCAGTGACGAATTTTGGACAGTATGCAAAGGCACTAGACGTCCTCTTGATCCAATTAACGGCTTTATAATTGGAGACTATACGTCTAATCCCTGGCTTGAAGTAGAATATGTATCGGCTTATGCGGAACTTGAAAAAGAAGATCCAAATGCTTGGCGAATCAGTGCAATTGAGCGTGTGCGATTTGAAAAGTTTAAATCCAAAATCGTAAAGAATGATTAAAAGGAACGATATATTAAGCCCCCGAGAAGAATTAAAAAATTTCTCTATTTTTTTAGACCAAAATCCATGGTTTAGTTCCATCTCTGTACCACATGATCTTAAAAAAATTTTGAGCAATAATGGCAAAATAGGAGATGTTTGTAAATATAGTTTGGTAAAATTTCCTTTCAAAAACATCAATTTAGATCGACATGTCCGTCCTAATTGGGTTTCGAGATTAGCAAGAGAGAACGAAGGAGAATCTAGAGTTCTACTTGAAGTTGCTTGCGAGTGTAACTATAACTTTGATGAGGATAATATTTCAGATCCTATTATAATGTTAGCAACTAAGATAATTATTCAGTTTGATTATTTTCTCGATTCGAACATTGAAGACCCGAAAACGTTGCAATGCTCATGGCACCTTGATAAGCATGATCCAAATAAAGGAGCTTCTACTAGCCACCCTCTTTATCATTATGAATATGGGGGTACAGAAATCAGGAAAACCGAAGGGTTTAATTATGGAGATTTTATTTTGATGGATAGTCCAAGAATAATGCATCCACCACTTGATCTAGTTTTAGCGTTTGATTTTGTAATCAAAAATTTTTATACTTACGAAACCCATAAAGTGCTAACCGATGATCTCTTATATAAAAGATATATAAAAAACGCTCAGTATAGATTATGGCGACCATACGCTATATCATTTGCAAGTCATTTTCACGATTTTAATGATATCTATACCATCGACAGAGCATTTGCAGACAATATTTTGCATTGTACAAATAAAGCTGAGATCTATTAATCTAAGAAGAGAATGTTTTCAAATATTTGATCCCATCTATCAACTTGGAGAAAACCACCCCAGACGGTTTATGTAAAATCTTGTAATACCGTGCAAACACGGCATCGTTTTCGGACTTCTCATCTACAAGAATTATTGTTTTATTTAAAGCATAGGCCATCCCTAATTCAAAGGCCAAGCCATATCCGGATGGATTTGAATCTTCCATATAAGCAAATAGGATATCGCATTCTTTTACAAAATGTATATCCCATGTCGTATATTGATAATGATGATCTAAGCCATGTGTTTGTGGATTAAAGAAAATAAATTGATCACATAATTCTTGAATCACAATACTTTGCCATCCAGATTTAAATCCGCCAGATAAAAATACTTTTGGCTTATACATTTAGTTTATTTTATAAAATTTTGACAAAAAAATCGAAAAAGGTATTTTATATGCAATACTGAGAAACCTAGAACGTGTTTTCATTAATAATAGGCTTCCAATAATTAAGATGCAATATATAAAAACGTTATACAGGCCTGTATTAAAGAATGAAAACCAATTTAGAAAGGATGTATAAAGGCAGCTTAATAACCCAAACAACCCTAATAATAGTGAAAAAGAACTTAAATGTTTACATAAATCTGATCTAAACATGAAAGTATAAACTTTCGTATCAGATTCAGGTATATAAGACATAACTATATTTCTAAGATTCCGAACATTTAAGTTTGTCAATTGAGCCGTTGTCAAAATAGGTGATCCACTTTGATCTTTCCAAAGCCGATTTATTACTGACTTACATTCCTGAAATTCTAGCTGACCACTAATTTCAGCCTCAATTTGTAAAGGTGTTTTTATTCCCAAAAGTTTTACTTTTTTTGTTATATAGTCAGAAAAGTCAATAGAATAAATAACGTACCCCGACAAGTATGCAAATAAGAAAATAACAAATTGTTCATTCCCCTTAATAAATGGAATGCTTTCAAAATTAAACTGGATAGACGGATTAATAATATATGTAAGCAAAAATATTGCATATAGTCCAGGTAATAAATACCCGAGAAAATCTAAGAAAAAAACTTTTATAGCATCTATTATATCACTTGTCTTCATAAACAATTAATTTTTTTATATAAAACAACTTGCACAACCCTCTCCCTCCGCTTCATCTAGTATATCAACAAGATAAGGAGATTTTTTATTGTCGTTAAGTCTGTTTGTTTTCTTTATATAATCTTCTTTTATACCAGCCATTCGTTCTGGTTGTATTAAATCAGCCAGACTTTCATCCTGCATCCAGGTATAACCGTCTTTCTCATACTCCATGGCTTTCTTGTACAGTTCTGGGTGTTGTTCATATAGCCAAATCCATTCAATTTTTTGTTGGTAAAAGCAAAAAAAGCAACCTGATCGACTACGAGCATACTCTCCCTTTTGACCGTTATGTTCAAAACTTATCTTTTCATAATATTGAGGCACACCTACTCCACTATCTTTTAAAATTCGGAAAATATCATCACGAACTAGTACGTCATTGTTATCAATTAAAGGAAATTGTTTTATCTGTGAAAGAGGGTAGGCTGTTGTTTGTAAAAACTGGAACACCACTTCATTAAATGCTTCGGTATCCAGGTCTAAGAGTGCTTGTACTTTGGTAGCCCTCAAAAACTTTGGTGTTACCGGCTCTTGTACCAGGTTTAATATTCTATCTAACTTGGAAGAGCTGGTTTGTTTATACCATTCTATCAGTTTTGGAATATTGCTGTTGGTAAACAATTTTGTCATTACATCTTCACTCCAAATATTTTTCCGGAAAGGGAAAATAGACTGGATGTTTGGCTTTGTAGAAATATAGCCCTCACGATCTTCATCACCCCTAATTCCTACATAAGAAATTACCGGATCATCGCCTACCCATTCCTCAAAGGGGTCAAGCTTAAGTTTGCGAGTACACCAACGTGATACAGAAGAAGGTAAATAACCACCATACAATTTCAAGAAATGATCAAACGGATCTTCATGGCTCTCTTCCGCAGAAACAAGACGTTTTATTTTTTTGCCTAAATAAGCCTCTAAATTCTCGATCAATTGATAGGTTTCTGTTAGCTCCTTACCAGTATCGCATGTATAGTATTCAATATCGAGTTGGGGATACTTTTCAAACAGGTAAATAGCCAGTGCTGCGCTGTCTTTACCTCCTGAAATACCCAATACATGTCTTACTTTATTTTTCATTTCGTAAAAGCTCCTCTAATAATTTAGCCAATGTGGCGATATTTAATTGTTTATCTCTTCCTAATTGACTCTTTACTTTATCTTGTAATTGAATATAAGCTTTATTCTTTGTTTTTGGTAAGCGAATTAAGTTTTTTTGAAGCCCTTGCACAAAGGAAGTTACCTCTAGTTTAAAGGCAATTTCTTTATCTTCATTAAAGTTACTAATCTCGCTCAGATTATCTAATTCATGCACCATATCCTTCATACGGTCAAAGAGGATATGCTTTTCTGAGTCTGATATTACGCTTAATGCCTTGCCAATACAAGCTTGTGCTATTGCATTCAACCAAGCGTTACGATCATCTAATTCTGAGTTAATCCGCTGTACAAAAACTCGCTGGTTTTGCTGTAGCAAATGTTTTTTTACATGTAAAAATCGTTTTTGCAGTGTTGACTTGTACGTCGGGAATTGCTCATTACTTCCAATAATCTCATCTTGTATGAAGAGCTCAAAACTATCTAATAAATCACCATAGCAGTTGCGTATATCCCGAATACTTTGCTGCAACTGGTTAATAAAGCTTTCTAGTTCATGAGGGTTTTGCTGTAATTCAATAATGCTAAAGCCCATTGCCTTAGGGAAATGTTCAAAAAAAGTCTGCTCCGGATCTTTCGCCGTAGCAATAGCTTCTCTAAGGGCGAGCGTTTTTTTATCTAAACTCCGGGTATGTTTTGCATATTCAGGCAAGTCTTTATAAAAAGTAAGGAATGGTCTAATAGTTTCAATAAAAAGACTATTAGTGGCTTTTTCCTGTTCGGCTTGGCTAAGCATGTTTCGGTAGCTGTTGAAGATGCTCAGCCTAACCCCTGCAATATCAAAGGCTTTTATTTCATAATCGCCAGGTGCTTTACTAACCAAGTCTAATGTATCAATAGTAAGTTGAGGTATATAACGATTCTCCTGAAATAATGCGAAATCATCTCTTTTGCAGAATAAAAAAATTGGCAACCAAAAATCAATAAATCCTTTTTTGAGTTTAAAGGGTTTCGTTAGCAATATATCTACTAAATCCTGTAGGTTACGTTTACCACTACGCGCTTCATTCAAAAAGTTGTTACAAGCCATCCATAGCCGGTTAAAGCTTTCACTGGTAGGCTCTGCTAATATATAACCAACACCCTGCTGCCTGTGCATACCTGTTTCTCTCAGCAGAGAAAGGTATACTGTTTTTTCAGGGGGGAACTTGGTATTTTCGAAACCTATATCAGCTAAGTTCCAGTTATCTATAAGATTTTTTAAGAGATTTTTTTTAGCTGAAGACAAAGCACCTGAAAGCTTTGTCTTGTTTATCATTTCATTTTTATAAATAGGTGTATTTGGATACACTTCATTGCAAATGCTGGACAAAAACTGGTTAAAGGATTTTTCATTCTGAAAAGTCTTTCTTTCACCATTAAAATACCAAACAATAGAAGATTGATCTCCTGCATAGATATTGGCCAAAACATAATGATTCAGTAATTTCACTTGATGTTGTAATATTCCATTCAATTCACGAAGAGCAACTCTATCTTCTTTATTATTTTCTCTAACTTTTTCAATCTTCTCAATTTCAAATAATAAATTTCGAATTTCATCAGTGTTTTTATAGAGGCCATATAGAATAGCTTCTCGATTGCTTTCTGATACTACACGAATATCCTTTTCACTTACCTTATCTGAAAAAATCAGGTTTATAATGCCATCCACTTCATTTTCTGGGGCTTGTACCCATGGCTCCTCTGTCAAACAAAAAGCAAATAATCGTGGAGTGCCTCTTTCATAGTGCACTTCTTTAGCTGGTATGTATGGAAAGTCGAAGTATTTACTCAAATGGTGTACTGTATTCACGACTCGTTCTACCAAATTACCTGCTTCGTTAATTGCCAGCTCTATATCCAAATCAGTACCCTCAAAAAGAATCAATTTATCGCTATGTTTTACGTAGCGAATTATTTTGAAACCTTCTAATTTTGCAATAATTGCAGCTGGCTGTTTGATGCCTAAACTATATTTACCATAATCTGCGAGGAATGTGCGATTAATACGTGCAGATGCCGTAGCAAAGATATTAAGTAACCCTATCGTCTTTACTAATTTCAATGCATCAGTAACTTCGTTACCCAAAAGTCCTTCCGCACGTTCAATAGCAATACGCATAGCTGCCCATTGCGTATAATGAGGATTGAATTTAGTAGTAAGTAGCGAGTTAAAATTATAAACTAAATAATCGTATAAATTAGCTACATTATAGTAGGGCGCTTGATCATTTTTAAAATTTCGAATGCCCAAATGATCATTTGATTCTATAAATGAAAAAAGCGATCGCTCATTCTGTCCATACTTTTGAAGACTAAGTGTAAGCACTGCTGCTGATAATATATCGAAGGGTAATAGTTTCTCAGCAAAGCTCTCTGAGAAATAATCTTTCAAAGGAAATGCCTTAGCCGCTTCTATACACTTGAACAGCTTTGAAAACTGCTTATCTTTTTGGCCAAATTTAAGTTCACTCAAACGCTCTGAAGCCAAAAATAGTAACTGCTCTACGGGTTCGTTAAAAGTAATTTCTTTAAGACGTCCTTTTACTTTATCCCACTCATTTTGCTGTGTCTGTGTAAGCCCTCGTGAATAGCCATTAAAATCTTGATGCAGAGTAGTAATGAAGATTATATTTTTCTTTACATCATTTACATACTCTGCCAGTTCCTGTATAAAATACAATTCGTTTTCAGGATTATTCTTGGCAGCGTATTCTAAAAATTTGCCAAACTCATCTACCACGATCACTAACCCTTTACCTGTTTTAGCTAAAGCTTTGTAATACTTATTCAATGAGGACAGTAATACTTCTGAAGTAAGTTTCTTTGTATCAAGATTTAACTGACTTGCTACTTCATTTCGTAAAGAATTATATTGTCCAACCAAGCGTATAAACTTAAATTCTTTAACGGGAATATTGTTACCTAGCTTAGAAAAATAGTATTGTTTGTGGTTAATATTTTTTTCAAATGCCCAAAGAAAAGCTGACTTACCAATACCATATGCCCCCACAATCGTAAATGAACGAATACCAGTTTGATAGTCGTTGATCAATTGGGTAAAAACTTGTTTAGAATTAGTGGTGGGAATATAATGCAATGCATTATCTGCATCACGTATAATATTTACGGATGGAGAAAAGCCATTGTGTTCCTGCTTTCTTTTTTTATCGGTTATAGTAGCCATCTAAAATATCGTACTTATTAATTTGTGATTTAATTTGTAACACTTCATTGCCTGCGGTTTCCGTATACACTACATGTCGGTTATAACGTTCAGAAATTTCTTGTAGTTTATTGTATAAGCCATCAGGATTCAAAGCAAATACCACTCCCGGAGCATTCCATCCTGTAAGCAGCTCTCTGAAAGTAAGCGTTTGCTGGCCTTCGTAATTGTCTAAAATATTGAACAAAACAATTTCGCATGGTAAATCAATACGTTCTTCCGAATCTATCTTATACCAGTCTACAAGATTATGATCCAAATCTCTTTGCTTAAAACGCTTCATAAGGTCAAGATCAACAAGCACACCATTAAAATCATCTTCTATATCTATTGAATCACCCTTTTGTGGTTTGGAATACATACGAAGGAATACGCTTATATCACGTTCCAAGGTATTGGCATTATCTGTATTTGTTTCATATTCTTGTGTTTTTCTCAGTAGAAAATTTACTGACTGGTCTTTCGTAAACTCAATTCTTTCTTTTCGTAATTCATTAAAGAATAAAGAAGCTATTGAAAAACGATTAGTTTTCAACAAGAAGTAATGAAGTAACCAAATGGTAGCAAAATCCTCAAGGTATAAATCTCTTCCGGTATCAGATTCAAAGAGATAATTAGCCAGAATGGTTGGCGTATCATTTTCATTCAGAATACCAAAGGCTTTACCCCAATATCTCAACGATGCCACCATGTTTTTACCCACACCTAAATCCACCACTGCTGTGTCTTCATTAAAGCTTTTACCTACACGCGAGAAATCAAACGTTTTTTTAAGCCAGAACTGCTTGCAAATGAATGACTCATGACCGGAAAAATAAATTCTTTGCTGTATCATATTTCTAACCTACGAAGGTAGTTGTTTCCCAATGTACCAAGTAAAATAGAAATGAACGATATGTTAGAAAAAAAGATAGCATATTATTACGAAATAGGGTAATTTATATGATCTATTCTGGTTAGAATGGACATTCTATTTTTTTCTAGAATTTCTCCATCCAACAGGATTTAAACAGTTTAAAAATAGTGGGTTAATTCTAAATCCATTTTCGTATAAGTTGTTGCTGTAATTATGCTTCCTAAAATACTTTTATTTAGTTAGCTGAGTGCGAAAAATACAATCTTGTTTTTTAGTAAAAAGTAGTAAAGTACAGTAACTTCATGTAGCAAAGTTAGCAGTACAGCGTTTACTTATTTTAATATTTAATGGTAAGTATTTACAAAGTTGTAGAAATGTTATGTACAATATCCTCTTATTCTTTACCATTCTGTTCTGCACCTCCACAATCACCGCCCAACCCCAATCTACCTGTTTTGAAATAAAACACCTCGAATTCTTCGACATTCAGCAAACAGACACCATTCAATGGCCCGTAAGCGAAATAGACCAACTATTGTCCACAGATTTTACAAAGGACATAACCGGTATACACCCCAAAACCAATTTCCTGATACCATTTATTGTGTACCAGTTAAAAAATTATCACCCGTCCTGTGCCACGCAAACCGATACTGTTCGTTTCAGAAAGCTGAAAGAACTGTATTGTAAAATCAGGCAGCAGGATGTTTCGGCACTTAACAGCCAACCCATCATTACACAACTCGAAACCATCAGAGCCGATTATGATGCACAGGTACAAACCGATAGTTTGCTACCTTATATGATGTATACCATTGACGATGGCCCTTTTTACGGAACGATACCCACCACAATACCCGATTATAAAAAAGGTAGTTCTTATACAACCCCATTCGGTACATTATACATCACTAAGCATACGGAGAAGATCTTTGTTACCGTGCTAAATACAAAAGACCAACATCTCTGGACGCGAATGATGACGGTTAACGGCAACAGACCCCTTACAGAACTGGAATTTTCGGGTAAGGACATTTTTACCAGTTCACTGGGTTATGCCCTCCGAATGGTGGCAGAAAGAGAAGCGTTGACTTTGTTTCTGAAAGCGGATGGTGGGTTCAGGTATTATTATCATTCATGGTAATAGTGTACTGTGAAATTTCATTTTACGGCATCCTGCAAGTAATGTTAACTTAGTATATAGATCAAAGCTATTTCACCTTACAGGTGAAAAATTTAACAATGATCCAACTACGCAAAATAAAAGAGCCTTGAGAACCCTTATACTCCTTTTTCTCCTCCTCCAAACCCCCGCACTCAAGAGCCAGTCCTCTGCTCGCCTCTATTATCATAACGATCCTGAAAAGCTATATATGGGTGAGCTCACCGACTCTGTATATAAAGCTGTAAAGGAATACCTCACGCAGAAAACCCAGACTACCCTGCAGGATACCCTTATGATAAAATACGATTACAACCACGAAAGCTGCTGGAACAATCTTGATGCCCATGGGAAAAGATATATTATGAAGTTTGTAAACGCTCACCAGCAGATAATCCATAAAACCTTATTGCGCCGCCCCCAGGTATCCATATTTACCTTCAGAGAGCCCGGAGATAAGCTTAACAAAATAAAAAAATGGGATAACACGATTATCATTGATTCCAGCCGACAACTCTTTACCCTACTCTTTCAGGAAAGATGCACCTGTGGAAGCTCGATACTGATTATGCCCGATAAAACATTTGTTTTCTACCGGTCTGATTCACACAGTGAAATTTTCAACCTCACCAAAAACCAAATAGTAGCACTACGTAACCGTAATTAGTTGTATGGGTTTGTAGGTGTATATATTTTTTGTGCCACGCTATAAACCACATGCAGCAATAGTCAACCGTACTACAACAGTGTTTCTAATTTAGCAAAAGCCGAGGGGCCCATACCATGTAAGGCTTTTAGTGTTTCGGGAGCTGTTGCGCGTAGTGTTTCCACAGAATAAATAGATGCATTTACCAATGCCCTCAATGCAGGGCGGGCTATTTTAAGGGCAAGAATACGCTTGTCTATTTTTGCAATCTCCTGCTCGTACCAGGCTTTTGTTTGGGGTTCTGTTTGTAGTATACAGTTGGTCATACGAAAATCTGTATACTAAAAATAGGCAGTTTTCTTTTTAGTTGTATAGGATCAGTTCTGTAAGTCATCATTGGCACCTAAAAAATTTCAGGTGCCAATGAAAAACTTCTTTAACGGTTGGATTACTGCGTCACAAATCTATTTTGCAAGTGATACCCTTTTTATAACCTCACTACTACATCAATCTATTGTTTCTGATAGGTTACCGTAAGCTGATCGCCCGCTACAATGGCGCCTGTAGTAGTTACGACCAGTTTTTTACAATCAAATAATTGTATGGCACCGGTTTCACCATCTATGGTAATATTGCTACCATTTACCAACCAGCTACTGGTATAGCTGGTATTAGGATTACACTGAACACCTGCATCGGTATATTCAGCCGTACCATTGGCATTCAGCTTTATGATATCGTCTTTTTCACAGGCTTTCAGCATGGCAAAAAAATCCTGTTCCGCAGCATTGGCAGAAGCTTTGTATTGAACAGCTATTGTTTTATAACTGCCCGCAATAGACGACATATTGGTAACACAAATACCAGGCTTACCATCCTTATCGCCGCAGGACAACAGGATGGTTGACAGGAAAATAACTTGCAGAATATTCTTTTTCATAGCTTTTAATATTTAATAAGGCTTCCATTTAAAAAACAACTACCGGCGCCGAACGGCTAAAACTACCCGAGTTATCGGCCGTTGCAGTAGTAGAGGAAACCTGTGTATTGCCTCTTTTTACCACCACAGTAACCTGCTGCCCAACAGTACCTCCATTGCCCGAAACAGCAATAATGGCGGCAGATACACCAGATGTATACGTAATTTCTTTGCGCCAGGTTACCGTACCCACAGTTTCATTGGCCGTTCCACCTGCTGCCGTAGTATAGGAGGCAAAAATGTTGCCCGTATAGTTACCACTGATTTCAAACTGCAAAGTGCGGGAACTGTTATTCGTGGGTTTTTCATCTTTACTGCAGGCAGTAAACAGTAATGCAAACAATAAAAAAGCGCTGATACATTGTTTCATAGTAATCAATGGATTTTAAAAGTGAATGAATACGATCAAAACAAACGGACCCTGAAATTTTATACTTTTTATTGCAGGTATTCCGATTGTAAAACTTATGGTAAACAGTTGCCGGTTATTACACCTTATAAGGTTTTCTTTAGTTTCACAGAAACCCTTTCACCCTCTTTTTTTATGGTAATGATTTTTTTGATGCTGGCAGAAGCGCCTCCCTTTACCTTATAGGTTTCTGTATTGGCGCTGGTTCCCTGAAACATACCGTTGATATAGGTATCGGTATAACCCACCACTTCGGTACGATTACTGGTATGTATATAACCAAACTCTGTGTACAACAAATACTCGCCAGGTTGCAGGTTTACAAATTCAAAACTGCCCTTATCATCATACACCGTTGCTACTTTTATACAGGCTGCTGCTTCCTTTGATAAGGGTATCGACACACCCTTTTTCCGTAAACTTTCATTACGTGTTACCCACTCCTTATAATAAGCGGTATAAGGAATTAATAGTACCGCTATACCCTTTGCAGCATATTGCTTTTTGTTGATATTGAATATGGCTTTGCCACCCAGTATGCCTTCGTTTTCATTATCTCTTGCAAAAGCCTGTCCTTCTATTACCGACTTACCTGATTGTATCATGGCCAATGCCTGCTCCTTATCAAATTTGGCAGCAATGGTACTCTCTTCCGCCTCTTTGTTCAGCATTAGTACATACTGGTTCTTTGAACGCACTTCTATTTTCCAAAGCCTGCGGGTTTCTTTATCGATATAATAGGTATACTGATCGTTGGTAGCCGGCTCCTGCACCGTAACACACCACACGGCATGCTCACCGGTAAAATCACTTTTATAACTACTACTCTTCACTTCCTCGATAAGCACTTTATTGATATGGGTTTTCGCATCCGTTTTATAATCATACACCAGCAACGCTGCCTTATAACCAGAAGTGAGCGGTAAGGCTGCCAGTAAATAAGGATACGCATAGCTTTCGAGTATAGAACCCGTAATGGGCTCCTTTATACGCGTTTCCTGGTTGCGTTTACGATCATAGTAATAACCGTTTACCTCTTTACCGAAATGTAATACCATGCGCCTGTCTGGCGTGTAGGAAGAACGGTATACAGGCAGCATAGTATTAGCTTCTGAAATACTGGTATCGATCCAGACCTGATCAGAATTTGTCATGGTAAGTGTGGTAACAATCGCCAGACGGTCACTGGCTTCAGTGGTATTGATATTGAATGCCCCAAACGGTACCAGCTGATTACCAGACCGGGAAAAACAGGTCATTTCAGTAATGCCTTTTTTAATCCACTTACGGTTAAATGACTGACCATCTATTTTCACCGTATTCTGTGCATAGCCCGCTGTTAGAAGAAGGCTGAACACAAAAGCCATACAATACTTCAATGCAGTATATCTTTTTTTCATTACCACTGGATCTTTAGGATGATTGGATACAGGGCAAATCTATCATTGAACAATTGGGTAGCTATTAACTTAAGTTAATAAATGGATGAAGGGTAGTTTACTACAGCTTCTTATTTTTTCTTCTCCGCCTTTACACTACCATTGGGTTGATACATTGTATATCCGGTTACAGACCCCTTGGTATCTTTTTCAAACACTACACTATATCCGGTTACGCCTTTAATGGAGAACGCTTCGTTTTTTCCCTGCACCAGTTCATATGGAGGCTGGCCGGGAAGCAATGCTTTGAGTTTACCTGCATCCATCCATATTTTCACGGTTTGTACGCCCATCATATATTCACCGGTATAGGAACTGAACCCTGTTTCTGTAGCCCCGGTAACGGTATTTAACGTGGGTGCTGAAACAGTTGCGGGTGCGGTGGCAAGTACTTTTGTGAGCTCGAAAGTGCCATTGGGTTGCGTAAGCGCACATCCGGTTACATTTCCTTTATCATCTACGATAAACCTTGCACTAAAACCATTGAGACCCTTTAAGTTGAATACATGTTCTTTAACAGGTACCATTTCATATTCCGGCTGTCCGGGTACAATGGCTTTTAACGCCCCATTGGCATCGATATAGGTTTTGAACAGTAAACCGGATAAGGTGAACGAGCCCTCATACTTTTTTAATTCGCCCTTATCTAGGGCAACAACAGCTATTTCTTTTTTAAATTCAATGGGTTTAATTCCATCTTCGTAGGGTAATGTAAGTGCCTCAATATTACCATCTGCCCCCACTTTAAATTCGCCACGTATGGCTTCGCTGCCATCAAAAACGGTTGCATTCACCGAAAAAGTAAAATAGTTATACTGATGGTGCTGAATATTAAGTTTCCACCGATTGAAGGTTCCGGTGAGTTTACCCTGCTCTGCCTGAATGGTAATGTTTCCGTAGCCATTATTGGTATAGTTTCCATTGTACTGCTGCAAGGGATGTGAAGGTTGGGTGATGGGCAGATTGGTTTTGGATGCCTGCTGCCTGTTGTCTGCAGGCTGTTTTAAAATCGCATTCCAGTCGCGAAAGCCAGCTTCAATCATTCTGTCGATGAGTATATTGGTAAGTATGCGGGGTAAGACAGAATTGTTTTGATTGACCGATACAAAAATGCCGATACTATCTGTTGGTAAAAAAGAGGTGAAGGAACTAAACCCATTTACATTACCACCGTGCCCCACACCATAATGTCCACGATAGTTGGCAACATACCAACCCAGTCCGTAATTGAAGAAATAATAATCGGTCATTTTAGAAGTGGGCAGGTTGGCAGAGGCAATCATCTGAGAACTGATGGCCTGCTGATAAAAATAGGGTGAGATGATTTCTTTGTCTTCCCATCTTCCCTGGTTCGTCCACAGTAATAACCAACGGGCCATGTCATTTGCAGTAGAACTGATACCACCCGCCGGTGCCATGCCCTTCACTGCCTCTGTTAAAAATTCTACTTTTTGTATAGTGCCGTTTTTATAGACATAGCCATAAGAGAAATCGCCCGATGTACCCATACTGCCGGTAGATGAATTTTTCATGGCCAATGGTGTAAAGAATTTTTCTTCTATGAGTTGTTCCCAGGTTTTACCATAGAGTTTTTCCAATACACTGGCTACGGCCATGTACATATAATTGTTGTATTGGAAGTTTTGCCTGAGTGGCGCTGATGCCTCCAGAAAACGGATATTATGTACCAGACTGTCTCTTGCAATAGCGGCACCACTATACCAGGAATAATCGTGCCGGGGTAATCCGGTTCTGTGACAAAGCATATCTCTAAGGGTTACATTGGCGGTGAGCGTAGGATCTAAAAACTGTAGTGCCGGAAAATAACTATGCACAGGAAGGTCTAAGTCGATTCCTTTTTCTTTCAAGGCAAAGCCCACCAGTGATGCCGTGAATGCTTTTGTACAACTGCCTATGGCAAATTGTGTGTTCTCTGTAACAGGTGCCTTACGTTCATAATCTTTGTACCCGAAGCCCTTTGCGAGCAGAACTTTGTTTTTCTCTACCACGGTAACAGATACTCCGGGTACCTTCCATTCGGTAAGCATGCGCTGAATCATGCTGTCTAAACCTGCCAATCTTTTATCGGCTTTTTGGGCATTGGTAGTTAGTAAAAGGCTACAAAAAAGAGCAACCAGAATCGAATACTTCATGTTGGGTTTATTTGGTTATTGTGTACATGCGCCCCGTATGAACTTGTAAACAGCTTTACCCGGGGTAATTTTTCTTTGGCAAAAATGACTACAGTACAACCAAATAAGGGCTTATCTTATAAGCTGAGACATGAATAAAAAAATTGATAATCAATATTTTATAAAAATCCCCTGTAGAAAGAACCCTGTTTGATACAGACTGGCGCTTACAGTGCAGCATCAGGGTCTTTTTCGAGACCGATGGATTGGAGATAATCTGAGGGGGAGAGTCCGGTAACTTTCCGGAAGTTTTTATTGAAAGAAGATTTTGAATTAAATCCACAATCATAAGCCAGGCTAATGATGGTAAACTTTTTGCTTTCCGGTAAGGCCACCAACCGCTTGAACTCTTCTATTCTTAATGCATTGATGTATTCAAAAAAAGTCTTACCCTCTTTTTCATTAATAACCTGTGACAGATAATTGGGATGCACTTTAATTTTTTGAGAAAGCATGTATAGTGATAAATCGGGTTCGGTAAATAGTTTTTCCGTACCCATACAATAAACCAGGCGCTTATGGATCTCCATGGCCATTTCAGCCGTTACACCTGAATTGGCATATTTTTTCCTTGGAAGGCGTTCAGTCGCATCATCTTCTTGCTGTATTTGCGGAGCATTTGTGTTTGCAGATGTATCAACATCTTCTCCGATACCTTTTTCAACAGCTATGGCAGGCTGCCAATGATTTTCGATGACCATATTATGATGGGCCTGCCGGGCCGTTGTAAATATGCCAACCTGCCGGATGCCAAAATAGCCGAGAAATACAATGAAAAGCACAACCGTTTGGAAAATATAATAATCGTTGCGTGTACATACAATGATGATCCACACAGCAGCTAACCCATATATAAAATACCGTAGCCAGTTGAGGTTAATTTTTTCTTCATAAGAAAACTCCTGGCGAATATTGGTGGTATGTCTGCGTAATAAAAACAAACACCAGAGTACATATACAAAACCTGATACCTGCAGTAAAACAATTCGGATAAAATTTGCTGTTTTGTATTCATTAGCCGGCTGCGCAATAAAAGCCATTTTTTCATTCGCTGATAGCAAAAAAACAGGTGTAAACAATAGTATCCCGATGAGGGCAGGAAGAAAATGAAATAGCAAAAGGTAGCGCCTGCGGGGTAACATATGCGTGGTAGCTGCCGTATATAAGTACAGCATAGGGCCATGCAGCAAAGGGAATGGAATACTGGTTCCTAAAAGCCAGTGAATATTATGGATGGTGATGGTTTGAAGACTTAGGGCATACAATAGTAGTTGGCAACCGATTATAATGAGCCATATTAAAAGAATACGATCAGCCAGGCTCTTTCCTTTTTTAGAAATCAATAACAGGATCAGTAACAGATCAACGCCTAAGCCAACATATGAAAACATAGAATAAAGATAAAACTAAAAAAAGCAAACTGCTGCATCAGCCTTTCAGGGTATAGCTAACCCTTTTTATTTTGTAATACATAACAGACCCGTTGGGTTTGTGTAGCATGTTAACAAACAGTATCAATATTATACAAGCCACCTGCTATCCAATCCTTTTTATCAAGCATTCAATTCTTTTTAACAGGCATTCAATTCTTACTCGCCCAGATGCTTTTCCCTACTGCTGATCTTGCATGAAAATCAAGCTATGCTTTACAGATTAGTAATCTTATGCTGGTTCACGTTTTGCTGTTGTACCATTCAACTATATGCCCAAAGCGGGCAGCTAACAGTAATGCAGTTTAAACTAGAAAACGGACAACCGGCAGAAAATGCAAGCGTAATATTAAGTATGATTGAAAAAAAGGAGAACCGTAAGGCACTGCTTACCGATCAACTTGGTATTATTCGTATACCTGCTGATGGAATACGCTATCGCCTGTATGCTACATTTATGGGGATGGAAAGTGTTGTTGACACACTGATAGCTGATGTTAAAAAAGATACATTGCAGTATACTTTCCGGCAAAGCATTACCGAACTGGCTGAAGTACTGGTAAGCAGTAGAAAGAAACTACTGGAAGTAAAAGATGACCGGTTTATTTACAATGTAGGTGCCGATAGTATGGCTCGTTCAAAATCTTTATCACAGGTACTCAGCAATCTTCCCTTTGTAACCGTTGATGGTGCTGGTGAGGTACAGGTGGCAGGCCAAACAAGTTATAGAGTATTGATGAATGGTAAAGAAACCGCCTTGTTTGTAAGCAGTATTGCGCAGGCACTGCGTAGCTTTCCGGCTGAGATCGTTTCCCGCATCGAACTCATTACATCTCCTGCTGCCAGATACGATGCAGAAGGTATTACTGCCATTATAAATATTGTAACCAAAAAGTTCGGAGGTTATAAAGGTTTTCAAACACTTTATACCAGCAACTTAACCCACTTCAGTACCGGGCTCACACTAACGGGACGTACGGGCAAGCTGGGTATAACATTAAATGCAACATCAGATGGTACATGGAAACCGTTGACAGAATATAGAACCATCGTAACGACACCATTATCTGCATCGGTATACAAAGAGCGAACCCTCAATGTGGCAGATGCAGCTAAGAGACTAACGAATGCCGCCACTATGGAAGTAAATTTTGAAATGGACAGCCTGCATTCGGTAATTGGATATATAAGTACCGACAGAACATCTACTGACAACGGGCTGCAGCAAGATGTTATCACACAATTAGACGGAGGAACGTATGATAAAGGGTACATTACTGCAAATGGAAAAGACAGATCGCCGGGGCTTACTGCAGGGCTTGACTATAAACAGATAGCCAAAAAGAATCCGAAAAAGGAATTCTTATTTCGTTTTAACTGGCGCGGTAACAGCAACCAGATCAATACCACAAACGTTCAAAAATATCAGACATTCCATAAGTGGATGATTAATCAATCTGCAGCAAGGAATGATGAATATACTTTTCAATTGGATGCAATACCCCTGGCTTCTGATAAATATACGGTTGAAGCAGGTGTTAAAACCATTCTTCGCCGGGCTTCGGCTGACTATACAAGCCGCTTTACGTTTGATAAAGACAGTAATTACATCAAAGACTCAGCCAACAGCAATCGTTTTAACTATGAACAGCAGGTATATGCTGCATATGGTACTATTAGTGCCAAATTTGGAAAGAATAGTTTTCGTATAGGGTTGCGATTAGAACGTACAAATATTAAAGGCATGTTCAGCAACTTATCTGCTGCCGTGCAGGAAGATTATCTTTCGCTGATTCCTAATTTTTACTGGAGCAGGAAAACGGGTCAGAATAGTTCTGTTTCTTTGGCATACAACCTACAACTATTAAGGCCGTATATTACCAGTCTGAACCCTTTTGTGAATAATATAGACTCCTTTCATATCAGTTATGGCAATCCCGGATTGGGTCCTCAGCAAATTCATAAACTGGTAGCACAACTGCGGTATAATAAAGGCAACTTATTTTTTACAACAACTTTAATGGGTAGTTTTAGCAACAATCAAATACTCTCTTATCGTTTATTCAATGCTGCAACAGGTATTACGGCAGTTACTTTTGGAAACGCAGGAAAAGAGCAGTTGATTTCGCTGGGAGGTAGTATCAATTACCAGTTCTCTAAAAAATTCAAGGCAGGGCTATGGGGCGATATACGTTATGTTGATATACAGAACCGTTTACAAAAAGAGCAGCACAGTTATGGTTATTCAGGTATTGTAGGCAACTTTTTTTCCTGGGATGCAGGAAACCGTTTCAGCCTTAGCGGCAGCGGTGGTGTAGATGTGCGAAATGTATCCCTGTTAGGACGCAGGAGCCCTTATATTTTTTATCAGATAAATTCAGGTTATCATATCATTAAGAACAAATTATTTGCAACCATTAACTGGAACAATGTGCACAGCGATTATTTCACTTTACGCACCCATTTTCAAGACAATGCTGTACGAAGTGAGACTACAGCGAAGCGGTTGTACAGGGTTATATTTGTAGGATTTCAATATACCTTTGGAAAACTCCGTGAAGATGTAGGTAGAAAAAAAGGTATAGTAAATGATGACATTTTATGATCAGGAAATGCTAACAGCCAATAAAAAGAACATGAAACGCATCCGCTACTTTAGTGCCTGGAGTTTTGCGCTGATATTTACAATACTATATTCATCTCTTATCTTCTCTCTTTTTGCCACCATTCATCCAGAGGGAACACCTTCTACCTGGGCCAGTTTCTTCTTTTATGTGGCGGCCGGATTGGCAACATTTTCTTCCATCTATTTTTGCTACCGCCTCATTCGCAAAAGAGAAAGTGCCATGTCAATTGGCTGGTTTTATGGATTGTTGTTTGTGATGAGTTTGCTTCTGTTTCCATTTGTTTACGGATTGTATTATGGTGTTATTGTAAACCGTATGATTTATAGCGGTGGTGCCACTATCAGCTTCATACTAAATGAATCAAGAATAATGGTGGGGGTTTTTCATGTACCTATATGTTTTTCGATTATTGTTGGGTTATACAATGAAAAGGTTTTTCGGCTTAATCAGGATATCATCGAAAAAGAAAACATGCTTTCAGAAACCAGATTGGTACAAT
This sequence comes from Sediminibacterium goheungense, assembly GCF_004361915.1. Taxonomy (GTDB): domain Bacteria; phylum Bacteroidota; class Bacteroidia; order Chitinophagales; family Chitinophagaceae; genus Sediminibacterium; species Sediminibacterium goheungense. The sequence goes on from NZ_SNWP01000010.1 coordinate 1,505,376, forward strand.
TGCAGCAGCAGGTAGATCCACATTTTTTATTCAATAATCTTAATATCCTGTCTGCATTAATCCAAAGTTCACCAGCTCAGGCTGAAATATTTTCGCAACGTCTATCCGAGCTTTATCGTTATCACCTTCGTTCTGGAAAGCAACCACTGGTAACACTGCTTGATGAATTACAATATATGCAGGATTATTTTTTTCTGCTCAGTTCACGTTTCGGCGATGCCTTTCGATTAGATCTACAAGAGGTGGAACCCTGTACAAAAGAGAAACTATATATCGTAACCGGCACTTTGCAGCTATTGCTTGAAAATGTAGTAAAACACAATGCGGTTTCTTTGTATCAGCCACTCATTATAAGAGTTAAGATCAGTAATGAAATGTTGGTGATGGAAAATGAAATTCGTTTCAGGGAGGCCATTTCTGAAGGCGTAGGGTTGAAGAATTTAGAACACCGGTATAAAATATTGTCTGGAAAAACAATAATCTATGAAAGCATAGAGGGTAGTTTCCGGGTTCAGGTACCATTAATCAAACAATTAAAACTCGATGAGGCATGAATGTAGTAATTGTTGAAGATGAATTACCAGCCGCCGAGCAAATGCGAAGGTTTGTAAAGGAATACGACGAATCAGTAACGATTAGCGGCATATACAGTACTTGTGCAGAGATCATTACAAATCTGGACGGAAACGATGGTATTGATGTTGTATTCTGCGATATTGAACTTCGTGATGGCAATGCACTCACTGCTCTGCAACAGACAGACCTTAAGACGGTGATTGTATTTACAACGGCCTATGATGAGTTTTGGAAGGAATCATTACAACATAATGGGATTGATTATTTACTAAAGCCCATCACAGCCCAAAAAGTACATCATGCGTTGGATAAAGTTATGACCCTGAAACGCATTTTTACCAAAGATAATGTACTACTCAAGCAACTGGCAGGATGGCTCCAGCAAAAACCAGATACTAATTACAGGAAACGTTTTGCTGTGAAAGTAGCCGGAGAGCTTTTTGTTATTGATGTAGCAGATGTTATTTTTTTTCGCATAACCAACGGCGTCATTTTTGCAGTGGCGGGCGACAGGAAAAAATATCCATTGATGGAAGAAACCCTTTCGGCATTGGAAGAACAATTAGATCCACAGCTATTTTTGAGGGTAAACCGATCAGATATTGTGAACATTCATTTCATCCGCTCAATCCGTATCAATGAAAGAAATGATTATACCATACTATTGAAAAATATGGAGGATAAACTAATCGTAAGCCAGTCTAGGATTGCCCAACTCAAAGAGTGGTTTAGTTAATATTAAAATGGTTTCGTTATACTTATCCTAACATTTACAACATAATTGCACTGTCATTAGTTCCTCGTAACAGAGTTCTATATATTTGATACCATGCTTAAGTAAATGTTCAACTTTGTTCTACTCAGAATCAATGGCTTACATACGCTGACTGGTAAGCGAAATTGTCCGGTCGTTTTAGTTTTAATAAATTCTTCGTCAGCATTTCAGCCTTACTTAATGTATAAACTTTATTCCTCCACAAGGAACCATCACTGTATCTGCACCGGCTGTAATTTTGTAGAATAGTTTTTTATCTTTCAATATGAGCCCTGCCCTAACGGGCCATTTAGTTTTATGAATAAAGACGGGCGTATAAAACCAATACGCTGTTTTCGATACAATCTTATTGCCAAGACTTTTTAATCGATTTGATTCACTCTTTAAAAGAGAGGGTACATCGGTGAGTCCGTAGTCGAATAGCTCCAATTTTTCTAATGTCATATTCGCTTTCGTAAATGCCACCATAAAGTGAGATTCTTTAGATGGAAAGAAGTTTATTTCAGGAAACTTAATATCCAGTTCTACAGTTGAGGGAGTTTCATTGCTTATGCTGGTCCAAAAAATAAAATACTGGTATTCTTTCCCTTTATGTTGCACAATACCTCCTCCTCTGGGCAAACTATTGGTAATGATGATTGCGTTTTTAGCAGAGGAGCTATACGTAACTTTAGTATCCACCCAATTCCGTTGCTGAACCGACTGTGCATCCGAATGCAAAGACATCAGTGTTAACAGACATACGGCAAAAAGGCTATACTTCGGGTAAAAAATCTGATCTGGCTTTTTCACAAACGAAAAGGGTTATACGCAACAAGTATAACCCTTTTCGTTTGATATCGTCTGTAAAGCAACACGCTCTTAAAAAAAGAAAGGGAATATTTATTCCTTATTCAGGTGTTTGCTTTTACCAATCCATCCCAGGTGGGTATGATCAAAACTATCAAAGTATTTAAGTCCATAGCCGGCCATTCTATCAAATGCGGAATGCGCAAGGAATACCAACCCTACTTTCATCAGTTCCGCTGACTGTATATAATAACCCATGATGAGCAAAGCAGCACAAACGCCCTGGTGGTGAAAAATATTATAGGCAATAGCACCCAGTTTTTTGGTAACGAGGTACAACACAAAAGAAAGATCAGGCACAAAAAACAAAGCCAGGTAAAAGCCCCAGCTACCCGGGTACAAATGAAAATACAGACCGGTAAATAATAAGAACAATCCGGCTGATTCGAGTTTGATTACCTGTTTCATACATGTATTTTGATCATTGAAATGATACCCAAACCTAAAACATTGGTGGTTAATTTCCGAGTGCCCCGGGATCAATTATTGCAACCTTTGCTGTTTGCCTGACCACACCAGGCTTTCCCCAACCATAGAAAATTTTGGTGCCCTGCAAAGGAAAGATAGCTCCAAATACGTTGAAAAATTATGTAGCTATGCATCATTCTGCTAAATTGTATGCATTAAACACTGAACATGAAAAAAGAAGTGCTTGTACTCACTGGCGCAGGACAAATAGGCATGGCCATTGCCAGACGAGTGGGACATGGGAAAAAGATTTTTGTAGCTGATTGGAAAATAGAGAATGCCCATAGAACCGCCAGCATGATGGCTGAAGCTGGATTTGACACTGTACCATTTGAGGTTGATATTTCCTCCAAACAATCCATACTTACTTTAATTGAATCTTCACTGAAAGAAGGCGAAATCGCTTTTTTCATTAATGCGGCCGGGGTTTCTCCCAGCCAGGCTTCTATTGAACAGATTATAGCAATCGATTTATACGGAACAGCCTTATTACTGGAAGCATTTGGTAAAGTAATCAAACAGGGCGGCGCCGGTGTAACCATTTCCAGTCAATCCGGACATAGAATGCCTGCTTTAACAGCTGAAGAAGATAGGTTATTGGCTACCCTGGCACCCGATGCTTTATTGAATTTGGATATGGTGAAACCAGAAAATATAAGAGATACACTACATGCTTATCAGATTGCCAAACGATGCAATGTAAAAAGAGTAATGGCAGAAGCTATTAAATGGGGCGAAAGGGGCGCAAGAATCAATTCCATATCGCCCGGCATTATTATGACGCCGCTTGCACTGGATGAAATGAACGGACCCCGTGGCGATTTTTATAAAAATATGTTTGCCAAATCGCCTGCCCGCAGACCCGGTACGGCAGATGAAGTGGCCACTGTTGCAGCATTATTACTTTCCGATAAAGGTTCTTTTATAACAGGAACAGATATTTTGATAGATGGTGGGGCAACTGCATCCTACTTTTATGGACCTCTTCAGCCTGCGCTTCACTAAAGAAAAAGCCCAACAGAAATATTGAACCTGCAGCCAACAACTGAACTTGCATCCAGACGATGCTGCCTGCATCCCGGCCTTTCGTCGGGGCCAGCGAACCCTCCGCATTTTCCGCACTCTTGAAAAACAAAACCTTTTTTATCGAAAGGTTCAACTTTAGTAACCGGATTCATTTCTTGAGTGTGTAGGTTTATTCCGATTTCTATAATTCCTAAAAAAGAAACAGATTATTCATAACTCAACTTTGAGTTAGCCTTATATAATCATTCTTTCCCAGAAATGAAAAGGGATCATACTATACGAGTATAACCCTTTGAACTTTATATCTGCTATGCTAATAGTCGAAAGATGCATCTAAAATTCGATGATTGAATATTTGCCTGTAAGGGATATGAAGTCTTAACTTTCCCTTGACTCATATTTTTGTTCCTGTGTCTGATTTATTTTAGTCATTTTAATGGTAACAAAAACTGAAATAACAATTGTCAGCATTCTTGGAAGGTTTAATAAAAGTCCACCCATTGCTGTTTTATCAGTACTAAATAAGTCCCAGTACAAGTTCATCAATGTATGCAATCCAATAGGTAACCATATATTGAATCTCCATTTACTAAAAAGCCAGGCAAACCAAACTGCACCTCCAAAAGTTACTGCAAAAACAACAAAGCTTTCAATAAAATTATGCGCTTGATATAGATGAGAGATTCCAAAAATTAGTCCATTGATTGCTACGGCTTTTATGAAACTTACTTTAACATGTCTAAAAAGTTGTCCAAATAAGAATGCTCTGTAAAAGATTTCTTCTCGAAAGCCGTCTTTGAAAGCGAAGGAAATATTCTTTATTAGTGGAAATTCATTGTTGTAATGTCCAAATAAAGAGTATCCAATTAGCATTGGCAGTGTAAAAATAAATGCCATTGAGACCCCCTTCAAAAAGCCATTATTCAATCCTAATTCGGAAAGCAGGGTTTGTGGTGTATGAAAAATAAAAAGTATAATTAATACTGGAACTAAATAATAAAGAATTTGTCCTGTTATACTCAAATAAAAATGTGGTGCTGCCTTGTCATTCCATAAAATTTGATTCACACTTTCGCTAAATAATTTAACGACCAAAACTGTTGCTATGACGATTATTCCCAAAACTTGTCTGTATTTCTCAATCATTTTATGGACCGGTTGATGTAATTAAGGAATATAAATTTAATACGTTAACCGTTGATGAAACGAAATTGAAAAATGAATAGCGTAATTTAATAAGATGCTGTTTCCCTAATTGACTGCTATATAAAGAAAAAGCTATCCTTTCTGGTGGCTTGTACAGTGTGGCTCCCAAAGCTGAATTTGCATGCAGACGATGCTGTCTGCATCCCGACCGTAGCGTCGGGGCCAGGTCATTGAGACGCTAAAGCTTATGGATAAACATGGCGCCTTGTTAAGGTGCTTAAAATGTTTTCTAATAGAAAACTTTTTACTATCTTTGTATCGTGTTTAATATCATCACCAGAAAAACCTTATTGGATTATTGCAGGAAATATCCGGCTGCCGCAACAGCTTTGCAGGAGTGGTATCATGAACTGGTGAATGCCGACTTTAAAAATTTTAACGAGTTAAAAAAAGTGTACGGAAATGCAAGCCTTGTTGCAGACGACAGGGTTGTCTTTAATATCATGGGGAATAAATACAGGTTGGTTGTAAGAATGGTATTTGATTTTAAGGCAATCCAGGTAAAATGGTTTGGAACGCATGCGGAATATGATAAGATAGATGTAAAAAAAATTCAGTTTAAAAAGAAATAAACATGGAACTTAAAATCATAAAAACAAAAAAGCAATACCAGGAATACCTTGATTGGGTAGACGAGCAATTTGATCATCGTATTAAACCTGGCAGTCCGGAAGGGGAGAAAGTTCAGGTAGCGCTTTTGCTGATCAAACAGTATGAGGATGTTCATTATCCTGTTCCCGTGCCCGATCCTATAGAAGTCATTAAGTTGAAAATGCAGGATCTGGGTTTGAAGAACAAAGATTTAGTCGGGAAAGTCGGCAGCAAAGGATATGTATCGGCATTGCTGAACAAACGTAAACCGCTCACACTGGAGCTGGCAAAGTTGTTTCACAGGGAGTTTAGTATTCCTGCGGAAGTATTGTTGGCATAACATGATTAGGGGTTCAGGAATCGGTAAGGGATAAAAATGGGTTTGAATCATTACATGACGAACCAATTCAAGATTAGAGGCTGACATTTTCTACCTCTTTTAAAATGTAAGGACCAATAAATTTACTGAGTGACTGAGGAGTTACAAGTTCTACTTTCCTACCAAATAGTTCTTCTAAGAAGAAAGACAAGTCCATAAAATTGTCGAATGTTTTTTTTCGGGTACAAAATCTACCAGCAAATCAACATCACTTGATTCTGTTGAAGTTCCTTTTGAGAATGAACCAAAAATACCCAAGCGATTTACTCCATAGGATTTTATCACTTCCCTATTTGTAGAGATAGCAGATAAAAGTTCTTGCTTACTATGAAGTTTCACCCGGCTCATTCTGATGATGAATTTACGTTTTTTACTGTATGCGTCAATTAACAACCAACAAAAAACCCTCCGCATTACTGCGGAGGGTTTTGCTCCCAAAGCTGGACTTGAACCAGCGACCCTCTGATTAATCAGCCTCAGGCGGAATGCTCTAACCAACTGTCTTATTTTGAGAACACCATAAAACAAAAAACCCTCCGCATTACTGCGGAGGGCTCTGCTCCCAAAGCTGGACTTGAACCAGCGACCCTCTGATTAATCCGCCTTAGGCGGAATGCTCTAACCAACTGAGCTATTTGGGATTATACCTGATATTCTCTTTTCAGCCTCTGATTAATCCGCCTCAGGCCGAATGCTCTAACCAACTATCTTATTTTGAGAACACCACAAAACAAAAAACCCTCCGCATTACTGCGGAGGGTTCTGCTCCCAAAGCTGGACTTGAACCAGCGACCCTCTGATTAACAGTCAGATTTTTTTGTAAGCAAAACCCTTAATTATCAATGTTTTATACTTAAAATACTACTTAAAAGAACTTTGATGACCCAAAATATGACCTTATAAATATTTTACAGGAAAATAATTTAAGATATACAAATAAAAAACATTTCTATTATCAAATACTATATAGGCCTCAGTATTTTTACTTCAAGCACTTAGTAAGTTAAAGTGATGTTTTGTGTGGCTTATCAATTGATGACTTTATTGTCCATGATGAATGACTTTAAAGCTACTGCAACAGCCTTCGCCAGTGGAACAGGAACTCCATTTCCTATCATCTTAAACTTTTTCGATAAAGGTAGAGCGGGTGGTAAAACATAAGAGTCCGGTACTCCTTGTATTCTTAAAGCCTCACGTACCGACAACCGCCTGTGTCTGTATGGGTGCAAGTGAACCTCATTATTCCCATAGCAAGCTGTAGGGCTATATTTAAAACGATGAAGGCGTTTGAATGACGGTCTATTTGTTTCACCTTCATTGATTTGGTCAAGTACTTTGTACTCCACATACAAATTAAAGAACTCATTTGCGTTCGCAATTGAATTTATTTCTTTTTGTGTGACTAAACAACTTTCAACACACAATTCGATTGGTAAATCTTTGGGCTTGGTTAAACTTTTTCCAAAAGGAGCTTGTGATGCCCACTTGTATTTTGTTGCAGCATCTTTATACTTATCGTCAACTGGGAAGGGGAACCATTTACCTATTGGATTATGAGTTAAGTTTTTTGAGTCAATTTCTGTTTTCTTAATACCAATAAAAAAAATTCTCTCTCTGTATTGAGGAACGCCAAATTCTAAAGCATTTAATTTTTCATAATCAATGAAATATTCCTTCTCAACTCTTTTTAAATGTGCCTTTAAAAATTCTTTAGTTTCATGTCGTTTTGTTAAACCAGTTACATTCTCCATTACAAAGAATGATGGCTTCAATTCTAAAATTTTATCAAAGAATAATATTGTGAGTTTGCCTCGATCCCCTTCAAAACCTTTACGACTTCCATTCATACTAAAGTCCTGACAAGGTGGTCCGCCTATTATACCAAAGTGTTTAGGCCTTCCATCAGGAAACGCTTCCCTTAAAATTTCACTTGAAGAAATTTCCTCTATGGATTTTGTATTAAAAATTTCCGCTTTAATTTTATTACCCCTTGATTTTCTCCATGAACTAATTCCAGCAGCATGAAGTTTTGCAAAAACCACATCAACCTCATTAGTCCAAACAATTTCAAAACCTGCTTGTTCAAAACCCATATCTAAAAAACCACCACCGGAATAGAAGGATAGTATTGGCAACTTCTGTACGTGATATTTATTCATAAACTACTGTAAAGCTACTAGCAGTAGCATTTAATGATTGCTTTGTTTTTTTTAAATTATATAGTATTATAATTTTACCAATTAAAGATTCAAAATTCTCTTTTTTCTCTAACGGTAACCCATTTATTAAAATCAACTTATCTTGAGTCTTCAATTCTAACCCAATTGTTTCGTTGCTAAACTGATTGATTTTTTCGACTCTTCCAAATAGGTCATTTACAGCCTCAAAGTTTACAGTCAACCATTTGGAATAAGAGCTACATGCGGGTCTATAAGAGCAATACTTGCAATTCTCAATAGTAGGATTTACAATAGCAGCCATATCATTATTTGAGATATGAAAGTTTATAGTAGAAAGTAATTCTAGTGCTTCCAAGTAAATTTTTTCACATTCTGAATTTTCAAATTCCACTTTAATGAAATCATTTCGAAGAGTTACTATGAAAAGAGATTTAGGATATTTTTTTGTCATTAAAAAATATAAATGCGCATATAGTTTGAGTTGAATTTCATATTCTATTTTGATCGTTTGTTCTGTTATACCACTTTCATCAATTGCATCAGAAAATACTTTTCCAGTTTTGAAATCTAAAATTGTTGTACCTGAATCATTTTCAATTATCAAGTCTACAATACCAGTCACGGTTTTATCTGAATTTTCTAACCTCTTTTCAGGAAAAAAATTAGTTGAAGATGGTTGTATTGTATTCTTCAATCTATCTCGCTTTTTCAGTAAGATATTTTTAACTTGATTTTTCTTAAACGCAAAATCATTTACAAAATACTTCAAAGGAGTTATACCCACTAAACCATTTTCTTTCAATTCATCTTCTTTTTTTTTGATTAAGTCACTCCAGTTTTTTAAGAATGACTGTTCATCAATTATAACATCTTTTGATATCAGTTCTATCATTTTATGAAGTACAGAGCCAAAATGTGCATTTGCATTTATAGGCAATAAAGATTGATATCCGAATGAATTAGCTAAAACTAATTTATAAGGACAACTTATAGCTGAATAATATTGGCTTGGCGAAATCCGATTCACCATTTTTATTTTATGATCGCTTAACTTCTTAATCATTTATTCATAATTTTTTCAAAGCACCAACCTATTCTTCTTTGAAGATTAAAGGTATCTAAGCATTCAAAATCATCCTCTACATTTCCTCCTTTACTAAGAATGTATTCGTGTGCTTCAATAATCCTATTTGTGTACCAAGCATCTTCTTCGGGTTTTTCTAATTTCCAAAATGGATGAACAATTAATATAATTTTTCTTCTACCATTTCTTGCTGAGCCATATTTGATTGCGGGTAATCCATCAAAGTCAATCATATAATCGTCTTTTGTACTCCCTTCTTTGACAAAAAAGCTTTCAACAAACTGATCTCTCAATGTTGTAGCAAATGTTTTCCAATGTTTTAGTTCTACCTCTTCAAATTTTCCATCTGCGCCGGACTTATAATTACTATCTCTAAATATTCTTAAAATACCTAAACCTAAACGCCAGTCCAAAAGACTATGCCAATTCATATTACGATATACCTTCAGGCAGTCGTAACAAGCATCATTGCATCTACTTTGATGCTCATCCGAATGAATTCGTGTTATGTATGTATCTAGTGATATTGGATGTAAGGCTTCATCAAGGATCGATTCAAACTCTTCGTAAAGTTTTCTAACAAACCCTGATCCGTTTGGCAGCTCATCTGTTAAAATAATTTCAGCAACGTTTTTCTTTACAATATCATGAATTTCTCTTTTTGTTATGTCGGCGATTTCAATTTCTGTTGGGTCGACATCAAGTGTATCTGCCAAAACCCTTTGAAGTAAAAATGCACTTGAATAAAAACCTGCTCTTACTCCTAAACTCTGTCTCTCAAAATAATTTGGTTTGTCTTTCAGACTGAACATATCTAAATGCAACTCTGGGGGTACTGAAGTAGGATATAATTTTAAAATTTCAGTCTTCTTATTGATTGCAAGTGCTAAAGGATGTTCTTGAATTTTATTTATGAACTCAATACTGTACCCATTCTCATTTATAAAAGGATTATTTGTACCGATAGCAGTTGGAACAAAAGCATCTTGTATCCATTGGTTGCGGAAAATCGAGTTCTTACGAGTCTCAGGATTATAATTTCGTATTTCATAATAACTACCTGAATAAAATTTGTCCCCATTTGTATTTATTCTCCAAGTTACATCCTTATCAGAAATTATAAGTTTTGCATTACCAACATTTTTATCAAGTCTATTTGCATCATCTTCTGTTGAACGGTCAGCATAAATAGGTGGGCGATTTGTTACAAAGTCAGCCTCATCTTTATTGTCAGCTCCCAAAAGAAAATTTCCTCTGTATGCTTTAGGTGACTTAATTCTAAACTTTCCATATGTATAGGTATCAAAGTTTCCGCAACTTGGGCATTGCAAGTTCGTTGGTTCTTCATCTTCATTAAATGATTTATTATACCCGCATTGTTTGCACCTTTCCATCCATCTACTTAAATAGAAAGGAGAATTACCTGTCAAGCTATCTATCCTATTAGTTAAAATATCTCTACCGCCATCATTTAATTTTACAATATCTGAAGTAAAACCAATAGACTGATAAATAGCTTTGTCTTTTGTTTTCTGTGCACCTGGGGCAAATTCATAAACTGCCATAGCTTGCCCTCTGTCAATTTTTAAAGTTTCATAATTTGGCGCTGTGCCGTGATAAAAATATTTTACGTCAGTTGGCATACCAAACATTGGAAGTATCCCGCCTTCAGCAAATTTTTGTGAAATATCATCAGTCGGAATTTCCGCATTCATTATTACACTTTCAAGTTTTGAAATAAACCCATCTATTGAAAGTACATCAGTAAAATAGGCTTGGAAACGCTCTTTCAAAGAGCTTATTTGATATGGTGTAATGCAATCAATAACTAGCTTAATCGCATCATTGTTAGTATTAATCCAATTTGTAATTTGCTCTTTGTATCTGTCCCAATTTTGGGTCTTTCCAAACACTCCGTGAATACTTGATTTACTTTCATCAAAGTTCTCATTCACGTTAATTGTCAAATATGCTTGTCGCAAAATCTCTTTTGAAAGTAGCCTCAAACAAATTCGTTCTTGCTTCATCGTTAGAAACGGTGTTGGTGGAGCATCACCGGTAATCTTTTGTGGATTAGAAAAATAAAATTCATCATGACTTCTACCTCTGCAAAACGTAAGGATTACCGAATATGCTTGTCCACGCCGTCCTGCACGTCCAACTCTTTGTTGATAATTAAATCTTTGAGGAGGCATATTAGCCAACATAACTGCCTGCAATGCTCCAATATCAACTCCAACTTCTAACGTTGTAGTTACGCTTAATAAGTCAATTTGTTTTACAAGTGGGCTTCCCTCTGTTTTTAAAATAACATTTCGAAAGTGTCGCTGTCTTTGAAACTGATTATCGGTTTGGCCAGTTAGTTCTTCGCAATGAATTCTTATTGGCTCTCTATTTTGAATCATTGCAGAATGAGATAAATAATTTTCTTCCCAAATTTTTTCGCAAGTTGTTTTATTGCTTGGGTTAAGCAGTGACTTTGTCTGCGTACAAACACCACCTGAAAAATGAAGATGTGCTCTTCTGCTTCTGCTGCTTAACCAAACTTCATCAGATGCAATTGATGCTTTGATAAACAGATCTTCAAACTGCAACCCTGTATTTCCACTTAACAAATTTATTTCTGTTAACAATTCAAAAATATTTTGACCTAAAAGTGTATCCGAAATAGAGAGTCGGTCTGCGACATTATAAATATACCCTTTACATAAGCTTGGAAAATTATTGTACGATATGATATCAAAAGGAAAATTGTCTTCGTCAACTTGATTGTGAGTATATTTATCCCCTAAGATTCTGATAGTAGAATTTACAATTTCCAAAAACACATTTGGAGCTAATCCAACTGTAGCTGCATATTTTGTAAGAGCAGGTGTGTCTGGATTAATTGTAAGATAACCTAATGCCGAACTTTCAAAAGAGTAAAACAAAGAGGCAAAAAACATATTTGCCATTTTTCGAAGTGTCCCTTTTTTTATTTCTTTTATAAATTCATCATCAACACCCTCAATCCACTGTTGTGGGTTCTCAAATTGAATTACTTTATACCATGGAATTTTGGTGTCGGGAGTTGATTGTAATCTAATGTCATTGCCACCCGGATTGATTCCTAATTCGGCAATTCGCTTGACTAATGGGGCTAAATTCAAATTATTCGTATAGTCAACTAAATCCCTAACCTTAATAATTCTCGTTTCAATTTCTTGCATTTTTCTCAATGCAAATTTCTTATCACTGATTGCTTGGGGAGTTGTCCTATGGGTATTAGCATTATACCAAATATCATCAACTTCATCAACAAGTTCATGATGTGTTTTTCTAAATTCTGAAACTTTTTCAATATTATCTTGTTTAAATGCTTTTAGTATTTCAAGTTTAATTATTAGTCGGCTATTCAATTCCCGAATCAAAAGTTCTCTCAGTAAATCCAAGAAATGATTTCTTTCAATGCCATTTGCAACTTGTGCTGAATCTTCTCTGCTATCTGAAAAAACAACCAATTTTCTTTCATCCTGTTTGCTTGGCAATTGATACATTAATTCTTTTGCGAACATTTGACTTGACTTTGCGAAACCCGTTCTAAAACCTCTGATAGATGAAATTTTATTCTTGTTTGACCCTTGTGTATGCTTACTGTTGTTTACTCCACAAGCAGGGCAAACACAAGGAGTTGCTTTATGAGTATCAGCTACTGAAGTGTTAAGTGCAATATCTATACGAGGCGAATCTTTGTGTGCGATTTTAAAATAATATCCTCTTCGCCAATTATTAGGTTCTTGCTCTGCCTTTTCATATGTTTCTTTTATATCCCCAGAATAAATATTTATTGAAGCCCTCTCCCAAGTTGAGATATAATCCTTTTGGTTAATAGAATTATTAATCGTTGTCTGCCGCCAATATCCATTTGGTCTTTCGTGTGGTTCAAAATCTTGATTACCTTTCACCCAAAAAACTGCATATTCTTGATATGTCCTCTTTTCTAAAAGTTTGTGTGGCGTTTTCTCTGGAATACCTTCAATATTAGGACTAAGTGGAAGCAGTTCAAAAAAGCTACCCGTATCATCTGATGCCTTTAATCGGCTTCCTCCGAATAACGTTGTTCCACAATTATCGCAATAGAGTAATTCTAATACCCTATAACCCTTCTCTGATTTTATTTGGGCTTGTGAGTATAGTTTACCAACTGTTCTTTCTTCATCCTTAAAATTATCTTCTATATCATTTGCATTTAGCGAACCCCATAATCCTTCAATATTACGAAAGAAATAGTGAAACCTAAGTCGTGGCAATTTTGATTCATTATTTTCAGATTCAATTTTTCTGAATTCCGGCAAGTCATACATAGAACGGAGAATAAGTAACCCGCTTAATGCTTTTCGCAAATCATTATTTGAAGCACTGTCCCCAAATAGTTTTTCAGTTAAGATATCCTTGCCTTCAATATCCCCGTTGGCTCTTAGAGAACATACAGCCCTCTCATTTCCATCAATCGTACAAGCATTATAAAGACGTTCTCTTAATTCTAATTTTTTATTGAGTAAAACTTTTAAAACTAATCGTCTTGGCTCGTCTTCTATTAAAGTAATATTAGCAAACAATTTTAACTCATTAGCTGTTAGCAAACATTGGTTAATAAATTCATCTGAATCTACATTACCATTGTTTGCATAAAATGATTCACTTATTTTTTTGAAAGGATCAGTAGGAAGGTGTATTACTCCACTTGATAAAGGATGTACTGGATTGTTTTCTCCTTTGATAATCGAAAAGGAGCTTTTTGCATCAGAAACACCAAAAAAGTCTTGTATAAAATCTATACTCTTACTATCATTTGCATCAAGAGAAGCTGAAGATGCGAGTATTTTCAATTGAGAATGATTGGGATGTAACCCTAACCTATTCAAAATAAGTTTTAAAAGATACGCTACCTCTGTTCCTTGTGTACCTCTGTATAGGTGGAGCTCGTCAATGATTAAATGAAATACTCTGTTCTCTTTTTCTTTCTCTTTTTCTATTGCTGAGAGGTCTTTTGAATATTCATCATCACAGTTTAGCCATGCTTTTGTTTTATCAAAAATACCGCTATCAATATCTCTCATAAGCATGATACTCAACATCGAGTAATTGGTAATCATAATGTCAGGTGGTGCAACTTGCATGTCAAATCGTGTTCGCATTTCTGCACCATCTAACCTAGGATAAAATGCGATCAAGTTTTCCGGTGTATCACTTAATCCATCGGATATATTTTTATTTTCTTCGATATGCTGTTTAATATCATTAGCTGCCTTTTCAAGTGAAGCTAACTCTTTACGTAGTTCTTCAACTTTATACTTGTTTATTATTTTTGTTCCGCTTTCATTAAAAGAGAAAAGTTCTCCTGATGAAGGTGTACTACCGGTGTACCTTCCAAAATAAATAGAGTTATTATTCGCGTTATTTTTCAACCATGTTCTTGTCTTATCCGAATCAAGTGATTTTCTCAGTCGAGTAAGCTGGTCTTCGACTAATGCATTCATTGGATAAAGAATAAGTGCTCTTACAGCTTGCGGTCTTCCATCATCAGGCCTTTGTCTTACTTCTGAACTTAATTCAAAATTTTTAACTATATCCTTATCTGCTAAATCAGAATTGTTCCACCAGCAATTTGTATTAGTCCCTTTTGATTTCCCCCATTTTGAAAGCTCTTTTGAAATTTGTGCAAACAGTGGTAATAAAAAAGACTCTGTTTTACCCGAACCTGTTCCTGATGTTATGATACAATGCTTATTATTCATTGCTTGTTTGAGCATGTTAGCTTGATGTGCATACATAGGGAAAGCGTCGGAAAATAACCCTGTCTTAACTAATGACTTGAATGTTTCCAACTCAACATCATCCATATTAGGAACGTCTGCTTTTGTAAGTTGTGTGATTGTAATGCCACTTGATTTGTAATCTGGTAATGGCTCTATCCAGGGTTCTCTATACAAAACCCTATCGGTGTTTAACTTGACTCTTCTCTCTGCATTTACAGAAGCAAATTTTGTATTAAATGCTGTTTCAACATAGCGTATGTAATTGTCTTTTATTGTGTCAAATGCTTTAATTGGATCTTTCATAGCTTACCAGTCACTTTTGAATTGAATATTTTGGTTGAATTTCTTAAACAAATTTTCAGCAAATATTTTAGGAACATTTTGATAGAATTGATAAATTAAATTACTACCGTCAATATTTATATTTTTATAATAAGGTGCTTCTCCACTAAGCAACATAATTGATTCAGCAATAAGTCGTGGAAGTTGAATATACTTTGGTATTGCCAACTCTTCAGTGTTTATATTATAGTAGATTATATTTTTATTCTTTTCAGATAGTATTAAAAACTTTCCCCAATTCCTGTCTACTTCATATGATTTCCCATCGAGCCAAAGAATATGTGTGTATTGATATCTTACGTAATACTCTTGCAACGAAAGATTTTTATCAATTTCCGTTGTATCTTTTACAAACTTTAATTGGTTAATATCAAATACCTTTCTTGCCCATTCATAGTTCGGTTTTTCTATAAATTTATTTGCTAAAATATTTTTCTTATAGCCTTCTATTGTTTCACTAAAGTCTTGTAACCCAAATTGTATAATTTGCGGTTGTGGAATTGGCTTCTCGGTAATTCTAAACTCTATATTCAAATCACCAGCAATCCTTTGTAGTTTTTTCCAAGCATAAGTGCAGTTATTACAATTTGCTGGAGTGAGTCGAATTAAATCGGGTAGATAATAAATTTCAAGTTGCTTATTCTGAGGAATAATTTCAAGATTCACTTCATGAATATTGCAAATTTCTTGTAGATTTTCAATAAATGATTTAGAATGACCTCCAATAAGAATTGCTTTCAGAGAATACTTTGAAGGAATAATTACGAACTGCGGTTTATTAATCGTAATCTTATCTAGAAAGTAATCATAATCTAGATAACCCAAGTAATCATAAAAACTAATTGCTGTTTGTTTTATGTACTTTGGACTTTGTTGAAACTTTGATAACCCCCAAAAATTTTCAATATTCTCGATTGAATCAATTATGTCCGAGAACTCTTGAAACTTCAAATTCCTTTTCATAGTTAGAATTTGGAGAATTAGATTTCCCTTATGAAGTTCAAATTGATTATTATTTATAAAAAATTGACTTGATACGTAAGAGTTCGAAAAAAATGGCATCGAGCAGGATGCTTGTCGTTTCCATTCATTGTATGTAGTATTACTTCCAGTAACATAAAATTCATCAGAACTATCGCTAATTTCACCGAAACAGTTTCGCTTAGTCAAATTTTCATTAACAATATCAAGCGGGTTAAAGTCAATATCAATAATCTGATATGGCAATTCAGAATTAACAATGTTTTCGTTTTCAATTTTGACTAAAAAATTCTGATTACAAATAACACTATCTGGAATAATAAATTCTTCAGGAATAACTGAATTTTGGCAAAGCGATATTCTCTGATTTGTGTCAGAGTATTCTAAAAAAACATTTTCAGTTCCATCTGCACCATCAATGTAAATTTTTGGAAGTAAATTTTTCAGATAACCCCTATTTTTAATTCTGATACCCCCGCGAAATTCTAATTTCTTTTTTGTCGTTATTCTTAAAATTTCTTCGGTGGGATGTGAATGCGGCGGGTTTTTAAATTTAAAAAGATTAAAACCAGTAGGAACTTTATCAAAGTCAATATAATTAAAGTCACCTTTTTTAAAATTTGATCCCCACTCTTCAATACTTTGTTTTTTTGAATCGGAACAAAGCAGATACATCTGTGACCGTTTGCTAATTTTATCAGTTTCAATAAAATTATCTGCTGGCAAACCGAAATATAAGCCTGATGTATAAATTATAATTTCATTTTTTGTTGTACTTGCCTTCCACTTATTCTGATCATCTTTTAGATTTAAACTTTGATTAAATTTAATGGCTAGAGGTTTTGAATATCCATTTCCAGAATTAAGAACCTCATTTCCGTCTAAATGTAACTCATCGGGAAAATCGTATGGAGAAAACAAATAATAAAAATGATTAAAAGATTCATCTGCTTTATTTAAATTAAATGCTGAAAGGAGTGTTGCATAAACCCATCCTGATTTTGGAGTTGAAATTTTATCGTCTTCATCATATTCAATAACATCCCCTTTCCAATTTATATACTCACGCTTTACAATATCAATAATTACTTTTCTTAAAGGGTTTTCTTCATCTGCTACGATAGAAATTATTCTTGGACTAAAACCTGCTTGTGATACACCATAAAGTGTAATGATTCTTTGGAATTGTTTTTCGGGAATGATAGAGTTTGGAGCTATATCTGATTTCCAGAAAATATTTGGAATATCTCGAATATTTTTAGGGGTAAGTAAGCATTGTGAAAACGCCTTGTTTACATAAACCCAATTATGATTTCCTAAACGTCTCTCAGTAAAGTATCCCAAATCAGTTTTATAATGTTCTTTGCTCCATTTCTCTAGATTATTCCAAACCCAATCAATTTCTTGAATTGTTCCGATTCGCTTATTTGTAATTCCATTTTTCTGTAAGAAATTGTTGAGGGGCGGGAAAAAAGAGTTTGCTCTAAACTCATTAACATTATCAGTTAAGGGAATAATTAGGATAATTAAGTAAGCAAGATAAAAAGGATAAACAATCTTATTATCAGGGTGGTAGATTGATATTGAGTCAATTTTTAAATCTTCATTTTTATTTAATTCAAAAACAATTCTTTCAAACGATTTCCATTTATTAGCTACAACTAAAAATTTATCAATGAAATGTATCTTTGAAGATGTTTCTGGAAAATCGCCCTTAATTGCTTTGCAGAAGTCTGCCCAACTTTCTTTTTCTGTTGCAATATTGAATTTAATTATTCCTAATTCAGAAATTTCTTTTTGAGTAACATATAAAAGAACCTCCCTATTCGCCATGTTTTGATTGAAGAGGTATTCTCCGATTATATGATTCCATTGAAGATATTTCATTATAATAACTGCTTTAAAGGACTCTTTTAGTAGAGCTAATATATTGGCGCTTACTTTAGCAATAAAAGCAAATGCTACGTAGCAATCTGATTTCTTTTTTTGTGGTGATAGTGAATTTATTTTTCATTTTAATGTATTATATCAAGAAGCGTTTACTTGAAATGCTCCTAATTTGAATAATTTATATTTGCCCATTTAAGAGTCAAAATTTATTCTAAGGTGTTATTATCCTTGAAACTATAGATTTAGTGCTAATAGTATCGGTATTATGACCGCTAACGTTAAAGCCTTTGCGAAGGTTAGGGGGATTTACTCTGTCGCAAGCTTTTCGAAACTTTTCTTTATAAATCTAATATACTGAAGTTAGCTCATAAATCAAACACTAATTACTTAGCAAACAAAAAAACATTACTTAATTGAATTAAAAAATCAATTAAGTAATTCAATACTACTCCGAAAACCTGAAATCAGATTTTAAGAACAAAAAATTAAGTACGTGTATAAAGATTGGCGTAAACATAAACTCAATGGATTGTTTAATTCCTCTGTAAGATACTCTAGACTATATACTCGATATCTTCTCTTTAAGGATTTGATTCGTCCCCCATATTATCAAAAGAGGGATATGATCCGAATCGACCATTCTCTCTAAACTGATGAAATCCATACGATCCGTCTAATAGTTTTTCATTGTTTTTTTCATTATTACTTTTAATATATACCCTCTCCGAATCTTTTGTTTTTTTGATTTCGTCCCTTTTATACTTATGTTTTGGCGGCTTACATCTTTTCTTATGTCTTTTCAAGTTCTTCTTTAAGACTGGTGATTCACAATCATTACAAATCGTCATTTCTCTGTCATTCTGATTAATTTGATTACTTGATTGCGATTTTCTTTTCGTATCTAACTTGGATGAAATTATCGGTTTTTGATATGGCTCTTTTCTTATTGAAGCTTTTTTCGGAGAACTAATTACTCTCTTTATACTTGTCCAAATATTTGTGTTGTACAAATGACTTGTAGGCTCAATTTTAGGCTTTAATTGTTCCCATTCTTCGTTAGTTATCTCCTCAGCTTCTATTATTTTATTTAGAATAGTAACTAATCGTTTTTTTTCTGGTGTAGGTATTGGAACTCCTTGATTTTCTTTTAACCATACTACAAGTTGATCAACATGCTCAATGAGTTTTTTTATAGCAAGTATCATAAAGAAATAAGTTATTTTCCATAAAGAGGTTTATAAGCAGTTTCGATTGATTCTTTGAATATACGTATATGAAAATAAATTTATTTAAATTTAACCGAAGTGTCATTGATATTGCATATTTTTCTGATAAAAAAGTTTCATAGTACTTCTCAATATCAGAGTATATCATTCTCAAAACTAAAAAACTCTCTCCCGAAAGGTGAAATAATCAAATGATCTAATAGTTTCATATCCATTAGTTTAGCAGCTTCTCGTAAACGACTCGTAAGGTCTATATCAGCTTGTGAAGGCTTAAGATTTCCACTTGGATGGTTATGTGCAATGATGAAAGCACTCGAAGCAGTATTTAAAGCAATAGTGAACACGATTTTGATATCGGCAATAGTAAACTTTGTTCCTCCTTCTGACAATCCATAAACTCCAATTACTCTTCCTAAACTGTTTAGGTACATTATTACCAGTTGCTCTTTATATGCGATGGTATCAGGATTAAAATACTTTCTCATAATAGTATAAGCATCTAAAGCAGTTTTAATGATCGGTTTATCAGAAATAGCAGGTTTGTATGAGATTTGAATCTCAGCAACCACGGAATTATTTAGGTCTTTCATATTAAAAGTTGATTTGAATAATGAAATAATAATGAGGTAAAATCTTACCATTAACCAGATAGGCAAGCACATATACCGGCAGATAAGAACAAACGGCTTCTACATACACAGTAGTTCCTTTGGGGATTGTCTCTGTATCATGTATGCATAGCACTCTAAAGGGAGTGTAAAGGACTTTTAATTCTCCTTTTTCATTGACAAGATATAAGCACCCATAACTTGGGTAACGCAAGCTGAATGATTCACTCATAGCATAAAAGAAAAAGCCCCATGATCATTTGATCACAGGGCGGGTTATTAATTCAAGTACCAATTCTGGACCTTTTCTTTTAAGGCAAAGCGGATCTGTTCAAGGTGGGTAAGCATCTGCACTATTGGGGAAGTATAAAAAAGAAAGTCCCCACATTGCTGTGAGGCTTCTCGCTCCCAAAGCTGGACTTGAACCAGCGACCCTCTGATTAATCCGCCTCTGGCGGAATGCTCTAACCAACTATCTTATTTTGAGAACACCACAAAACAAAAAACCCTCCGCATTACTGCGGAGGGCTCTGCTCCCAAAGCTGGACTTGAACCAGCGACCCTCTGATTAATCCGCCTCAGGCGGAATGCTCTAACCCCTGGAGCTACTTGGGAAAAGTATAAAAAAGAAAAAGCCTCACATTTCTGTGAGGCTTCTCGCTCCCAAAGCTGGACTTGAACCAGCGACCCTCTGATTAACAGTCAGATGCTCTAACCAACTGAGCTATTTGGGAATACCGTTTCCCTTTCGGGGTGGCAAAAATAGGGAAAATTGCAATCTGGCAAAATCTATATCCAAAAAAATACTCAAAATGAGATATAAATTCCGTCGGCACGTTGTTCCAATGGGTAGGTTTTCAGGTAATAACCCTCTCCACTGGTATTCCGCCCGTTTTTTATGTTGAAACGATAACGGTGCAAAGGGCATACCACCTGACCCAATGCATCTACAAAACCATCGGCCATGATTCCACTCGCATGCGGACATTTATACGCAAAGGCATAAAGCCCCTCCTGGTGCCGGGCCAGGGTAATTTTCTTTCCCGCCACTTCTATCACACACATCTGGTTGGCCTGCCATTGAAATACCGTTTCAGCCTCGCCGATTTTATGCCATTGCTTAACCGATTCAAACATTTTATTATATTTTTTTCTTATAATATCTTAATTTTGCCTTATATAATCTCCCCGTAAAGATGCATAAACATCGACTCAATTTATTGATTGTTTTATTATTGGCCGGTATACATGGTTTTGCCCAAAACCATGGCGTAGATCAGGCTTTTGGCTTACTTGGCAGCAGGGCCGACATCAGCGGACTAGCGAGATACAGAACCGATAGTACTGCCATCGATGCCAACTATACAATGCGGGTAAAACAAATAGGCATTGTGTATTCCATCCGCAAAGACCTGATTAGCTGGAGAGGGGGTTCTGTCTGCATCGGCTCTCCCATGATGCTGGGCATTAGCTTTACCAACCGTTACCGTTCCATTGATTTCGACGGTACCAAAAACGATACCATCCAGGGTAAAAAAGGCGGCCACCTGGCTTTTGAAATACCCCTCGTTGCCGACTTTAATATTGGCCTGCATTCCGCTTCAGATGATTCGAGGCGCTCGCTGGGCTTGTATGTAGGTGGTGGTTACCAGTATAGTTATACCAAAGTATATACATCTGTAGGCAAAGTGCCGTTTGATAGTTTTGATCCCGTTTTCAGAGCGGGACTCAGAATGGGTAAATCATGGGAAACCAGGTGGAGCCTGGGTTTTAATATGCGTGGTGTTTCCGGCGGCAACCGTACTTATAGCATTCACTGGCTGAAAGAACTCTAATCCGCTCTCTGCGTAAACTCCGTTTTCTCTTGTTCTCTGCGGTTCCTTCCTGCGTCAGGATGACGTTATGAAATCTACAACCACAGATAACAAGAAGGCGCAGCGTTTACGCAGGGGATATTTAGAAATGAACGGTTTTGTAGGGATAACGTACCTGGTACATATCACGCACTTTATTGAGGATCAGTTCACGCAGTGCATCAATGTTTTTTCTTTCAAGGGCCGATACGAATACACAGTTATGGTCGGTGGCTCTCTCCCATTTTTCGCGGAGCTCTAAGAGAATTTCCTGCTTCACTTCATCTTCCAACCATTCATCAAAGGTTTTCTCTTCATAAAGATCCATTTTATTGAAGATGGTGAGGATGGGTTTTTCAAATGCTTTCAGCTCCTGCAATGTCTTGTTCACCACACCTATCTGGTCTTCATACTGTGGATGCGATACATCTACCACATGTAATAGAATATCGGCTTCACGTACTTCAT
Source organism: Sediminibacterium goheungense (assembly GCF_004361915.1). Lineage (GTDB taxonomy): Bacteria > Bacteroidota > Bacteroidia > Chitinophagales > Chitinophagaceae > Sediminibacterium > Sediminibacterium goheungense. The sequence continues at coordinate 1,527,676 of NZ_SNWP01000010.1, forward strand.
CCAATGTACTTTTAAAACTCTCTACGAGGTGGTGTGGCAGTTTGCGGATAAAACCTACCGTATCGCTCAACAGAAAAGGTGTGTTTTCAAATACCAGCTTACGCGTGGTGGTATCCAACGTGGCAAATAATTTGTTCTCTGCAAACACTTCACTCTTACTCAACAAATTCATCAGCGTGCTTTTACCCACATTGGTATAACCCACCAACGATACCCTGATGAGTTCTCCTCTTTCCTTGCGCTGTGTGAACGACTGCTTATCAATTTCACCCAGCCTTTTTCGTAGCAGGGATATTTTATCTTTTACAATCCGGCGGTCTGTTTCAATCTCCGTTTCACCCGGGCCCCTTGTACCAATACCACCACCCTGGCGCTCCAGGTGTTTCCACATACCTTTTAGTCTGGGTAAAAGGTATTGATATTGTGCCAGCTCCACCTGCACTTTGGCCTGTGCTGTTCGGGCACGGCGCGCGAAAATATCGAGAATAAGATCGCTTCTGTCGATGGTTTTTACACCCAGTTCTTTTTCAATATTGGTGATCTGCGATCCGGTGAGCTCATCATCGAAAATGACAAGGTCTATTTTTTTTCCGGATACATATTCTTTGATCTCTTCCAGTTTTCCTTTCCCAACAAAAGTGCGGCTATCGGGGTGGGGAAGTTTCTGGGTAAATTTCCGCACGGTTTGGGCTCCGGCTGTTTCTGCCAGAAAAGCCAGCTCGTCGAGGTATTCATATACCTGCTCCTGCGTCTGTTCCTTTTGAATCACACCTACCAGTACAGCTGTTTCTTCTTCTTTTATTTTGTGTTGCTTCTCAATCAAAATCTATTCCTCTTTTTTACAAAGGTAATTGTTCGCAGGTTGTGTAAATACTTTTAATAAAGGGGCATTTAGGGGTTAGGTATTAGGTATGAGGAGTTAGGGTTAGAGATTTGGGCGTTGCGTTTATATAAACTACCGTCTTGTACCTAATACCTAACTCCTAACCCCTATCAAACGTGAACTTTTGATTCAAATAAAAACCCCGTCACTGCGTTATCAGTGACGGGGTGTTGTTGAACAAAGAAATGTTCAACTTCGACATTCGATATTGGACATTTCTCTGTTCTGCTGTTTTATAATCCGCTGATGGTTACACCAATCGAAAACTTACGCATAACAGGCCCGGTTCCATCTTTTAATACACTATTCAGTTGGTAGCCGGCATCAATAGAAAAAATACCATAACCCACTCTTGCAGTAGCTGCCAGCATGGTTCCGTTGATGAATCTTTTGCTGCTCGATTTCTCTACATAAGAGGTACCATATAAACTCTGTCCGTTTTTATTTACATAGTTCTTACCCTTGGTATATGATTTAAGCAGGGTTCCCAGTTTCAGGCCCACGGCTGCTTTCCAGGATTTAGCCGGATTTTCAGGGTTTGAATAATAACGCAGTTCCAAAGGAATTTCCAGATAAATACTGGTGAGTTTGAATTTATCGAAATGGTTGGTACTGTCTACATTGGTAAAAGGTAAACGTGTGGTAGGCGATTTTATGTCTACTTTGGTATTCTTAAAGAAAATATTACTGGCGCCGATACCTGCTCCCAAACCAATACTCATTTTCTTATTGCTCTTAAAGGGCCTGTCTACCATAAAGTAGATATTAAAATGCCTGCTGAAACCATTGCCTGTGCGAACACTGTCGGGGCGGTTGGTCCAGCTATCGCCACCATATTGTATCATCAGGTGATCGGCAGGGCGGTCTGAAAGATCGATCTTGCTCCAGTCTGTTTTTTTCTTGTTCTCCGTTTTTTGTGCAGTAGCCAGCAGGGTTCCTGTAAATGCCAAAAGCAGTAATAATATCTTTTTCATGTTCTCGTTTCGTTGCGCCAATATATGGCAATAGGGCGCAAAAATAACAGAATTGGCTGCACGGAAGTGGTTAAAAATTAGTCAAATCGATGTTTTCACTGTTTTTGGGCCATTAATTGCTTAAAAAACTGCCTTCTTTTAAACCGATGGCCTGATGATACCCGCCTTTAGCGCATAGGTAATAACAGTTGCCACACTTCTGGCCCCGATCTTATCCATGATACGAACCCGGTAACTTTCTACCGTTCTTTTACCCACGGAAAGCCTGTCGGCTATTTCCTTACTGGTGAGTTCCTTGCAAATAAGTTTTACGATCTGTTTCTCCATTTCATTCAGTGATATAAGTCCCAGGCTTTTAGGATCACTATGCTTTCCGGCAATGATTTTGGATATTTTCTCAGTCACTTCCAGCGAGAAATAAGGTTTGTGTGTGTACACTACCCTGATGGCCTTCGACAACTCTTCGGGCCCCACACCTTTTACCAGAAAACCCAATGCACCTGCTTCCAGCATTTCAATGATCAGGTAATCTTCGCTGAACGAACTGAGCGCCAGAATCCTGGTGCCGGGGTAGGCGCGGCACAATCTTTTGGTGGCTTCAATACCATCCAGATAAGGCATCCTGATATCTGTTATGATAACATCGGGAGCCAATTGCTTTACTTTCAGCACCAGTTCCTTTCCATCACTCACTTCTCCTTTTACCCAGAACTGCGGATCGCGGGCCAGCATGAGCTTCAAACCCTCCCGATAGATCAGGTGATCGTCTGCTATGAGTATGGAGATTTTTTTCTGCATAATGCTTTTTACATTTTACATGATCAGGCTTCGCCAGCCGCTGCTGCAAGTGTGAGTTTAATATCACCATAACTGATTTCTTCGGGTAGGTTTTCCTTAAGCTGCCGCAGACTTTCTTTACCGTATTTTAGTATTGCAGCCTCTATCAGTTCTCTTTTATCTGCCGGTATCAGCCCATCAATGTCCAGCTCGCCTTTTGCCACATAATACGACAGGTGCGACTCAATGGTATTCGGAGATAATACACGTTGTGCAGCAATCGCTTCAATGCTCATTCCGCCTTTATATAGGTCAAGACTTGTTTTTTTGGTATCTGTTTCCCGTTCTCTTGGTGCAGCAGCTATTCTTCTTTCTCTCTTAGGCTTCTTCAATTCAATACGTGTATCGATACTGTTTTCATTGCAGTAGTCTTGCACCATTTCTAAAAAAGGCTGTCCATATCGTTCAATTTTATACACACCAAAACCTGATATTTTAGCCAGGTCATCTGTTACCAGGGGTAAATAAGTAGCCAGATCCATCAAACTACTATCACTCAATATGAGATAGGCTGGCACATTTTCTTCATGCGCCATTTTATTACGCAGCTTCTTCAGGTTTTCGAAAAGCGCTTTCTCATAAGCATGCTGCTGGTAAATAACCGGCTCTTTTACAGTTGATACGACCTGGATTGGTGCGTGCAAATACACTTTCTCTCCTTTAAACAATACCGCTTTGCTTTTCTCTGTAAGTTTCAGAACAGGGTATTGTGCATCACTCATCTGCAGGTAACCACTGCTTAAGAGTTCTCTGGTGTAATGTGTCCACTCATCTTTGGGTTTGTCTTTCCCGATTCCATATACAGATAGCTGTTTATGCTCGGCCCTGATTTTCTCGCTGGCACTTCCACGCAGCAGGTCTACAATATAGCCAATACCAAATTTTTCATTCACCCTTGCTACCGCACTCATAATTTTTTGCGCTACGATGGTTTGATCAGATAGTTCGGGTTTGTGTATACAGGTATCGCAAGCACCGCAATAATCGGGCGACTGCTCTCCGAAATAATTGAGCAGGTATTTTCTGCGGCATTGTTTTGTTTCGCAGAAAGCCACCATTTTATCGAGCTTGTCGAGCAGTATTTTTGTCTGCGCAGGATTGTTCTCTACCTGTGCAAAATTTTTCAGCTTCATCACATCTCCGGCTCCATAAAACAATACCGCTTCACTGGGCAATCCGTCTCTACCCGCACGGCCTGTTTCCTGGTAATAGCCTTCGATGTTTTTAGGGAGATCGGCATGTATTACAAAACGTACATTACTTTTATTGATCCCCATACCAAAGGCAATGGTAGCCACGATGATGCGTATATCATCTTTCAAAAAAAGATCCTGTCTTTGATCGCGCGTGGCTTTATCCAGGCCCGCATGATAAGCGGCTGCATTAAAGCCATCCTGCTTCAGGTCTTCTGCCAAACGCTCTGTAGCATTGCGACTCAAACAATAAATAATACCACTATCGCCTTCATGTTCTGTGAGGTAATCTACCAGCTCATGGTAATAGCTTTTTTTTGGTTTTACATAGTAGGTAATATTGGGACGGTTGAAACTGTTTTCAAATACCTTGTATTGCTTCAGGTGCAGCTGTTCAATAATATCTTTCTTGGTAAGTGCATCTGCTGTTGCGGTAAGTGCAATCACCGGAATTTCCGGAAACTGCGTTTTGAGTTCACTCAACACACGATACTCGGGTCTGAAATCGTGCCCCCACTGACTGATACAATGCGCCTCATCAATGGCAAAGAGTGCGGGCTTTGCTTCTGTTTTCAGGAACTGGAGAAAATTGATGTCGGACCCTACCAATCTTTCCGGTGCTACATAGAGCAGCTTCAGTTCATTCCTACGCAGTTGTTGTAGTATCTGTTCTCTTTCGGATGGATGTTGTGTACTGTTGAGGAAGGCGGCTTTCACACCGTTAAGTGTGAGTGCATCTACCTGGTCTTTCATGAGTGCAATCAGCGGACTCACCACCACCGTTACACCTTCCACACACAAAGCAGGTACCTGATAGCATAAACTTTTGCCACCACCGGTGGGCATCAACACCACAGCATCTTCTGCACGAAGAAGGTGTTCAATGATTTCCTGCTGATTATGCCTGAATTCGTTATAACCGAATACGGTTTGTAAAATTTCTGCCGGCGCTGCTATTCGTTTCATGAATACTTACAATGATACGCCTGCAAGATAAGTGCTGTTCGCCGGGATTGGCAATAGGTATTTTTACCTGATTTGGGTTGGCTGTTTGCTCTTAGCCATTCGCTATTAGCAATTAGCTTCTAGGCTTGCTCTGAACGCAATCGAAGGGGTTAGGAATAAGGAATGAGCAAGTAGAAAATTTTCTCTCCTTTCTCATTCCTTATTTCTCTGTTTGTTATTTCTCTGTTTCTACAGCTCTCTGATCCAGATATTCCGATAGCTCATCGGATTGCCACCATCGTTACCATGATCCTGTAATACCAGGGGTTCTTTGTCCTTGTGTTTTTTGTAAACGGGTGGGCCGATCCATTTGGTGCCTCCTTTTATTTCTACATTGTTTTGTACCAGTACGCCATTATGCAGTACTGTTATACGCGCAGGTGTTTGTACGGTACCATCAGCATAAAACTGCGGTGCGGTAAAGATCACATCATAGGTCTGCCATTCGCCCGGTTTGCGGCTGGCATTTACGAGTGGTATATGCTGTTTGTAAATACTACCTGCCTGTCCGTTTACATAGGTTGGGTTTTCGTATGAATCGAGTACCTGTAATTCATATTCACCCATAAAAAAGATACCGCTATTACCTCTCGACTGACTACTGCCTGCAATTACAGCGGGCGATCTCCATTCTATGTGCAGCTGGCAACTGCCAAAACCCTGTTTGGTTTGCAGGTCACCCGAGGTTTTTACTACGGTTAAAGCTCCGTCTTTATCAATTTTCCATCCGGGCGCACCACCGCCTTTTTTCTGGAAAGCATTGATGTCTTTTCCATTGAAGAGTACAATGGCATCAGAAGGTGCATCGGCTGCTGTTTTACCCGGTGTTACTTTAGCAGGTACAGGCTCCCATACTTCTGTTTTTTTGGATAGTTGTACAAGACTATCCATATTGATGTTACGGTTCTGTGCACCTGCCATTCCGCATAGAGCGATGGCGATGGGGACTAAAATGGTTTGTTTTTTCATGTGGTCTTTGCTTCGTTGATGAGTTGATATAAATCTCTGCGTAAATCCTGTATCCTCTTGTTCTATGAGCTTGGTAATTTCACCGCAGAGAACATGAAAACGCTGAGTTTACGCAGGGTAATTATATGATGGGCAGTTTATATCCATTATGGTATTGGGCTGCCAGGTATTTTTGATTGATATTGTTATCCGTGAATTTACCCTGTTGGGTGTTCCAGAATAATTTCTGGTTGGTTCGGTAGGCAATATTACCCATCTGAGACAATCTCGCAATTTTAGCGGCTTCCTGAATAGAACAATTCAACTGTTCAGCTTTTCTGGAACGCACTACCGAAATAAAATTCTCCCAGTGTTTATTCAATCCATTATCGGTTGATTTCTGAAAAGGTATGGCTACTCTGGGTTCATTCTTTTTCTCTTCTATTACTTCCCATCCGTTTCTATTCAGTACCAATGTACCTGCATTACCGATAAAAGCAATGCCATGGTCGCGGTTGTAGCTTCCGTTACCGATACCCAGTGCATGGTCCCAGACAATATTAAACTTATCAAACTCGTATAATGCCATCAATGTATCGGGTGTTTCATCAGCCGAATCGGGTTTGGCAAATTTGCCACCCAGTGTGGCAATAGATTTGGGTGTATCTGCCTTCATACCCATCAATGCATAATCGAGCAGGTGTACACCCCAGTCTGTCATTAAGCCACCCGCATAATCCCAGAACCAGCGGAAAGTGAAATGAAAGCGATTGATGTTAAAGGGTCTGTTCTGCGCCGGTCCCAGCCATTGTTTATAATCTACGCCTGCGGGCACCGCTGAATCGGGCTTATGATCCAGTGGTTGTTTCCAGTCGAGATAGCACCATACTTTTACCGTTCTTACATTACCGAGCTGACCACTGTGTACGAAATTAACGGCATCGGTAAAATGCTGCTGGCTTCGCTGCCATTGTCCGGCCTGTACTATTTTACCATACTTCTGCTGCGCCGCCACCATGGCATTACATTCGACGATGGAATTACCAACGGGCTTTTCTACGTATACATCTTTACCGGCTTCACAGGCATGTATCATTTGCAGTGCATGCCAATGATCGGGTGTGCCGATAATAACGGCATCAATATCTTTCTGATCAAGCAGTTTCCGGTAATCATTGTATACACGCACAGTATTGGGGTCAATACCCATCTTTTGCAGATCGGTCTGGCGCTTACTGATGACAGACTGATCAATATCGCAGATAGCTGCGAGCACCACACCCGGTACTTTTAATGCTGCTGTAACATTTGACCAGCCCATACCATTGATACCGATAGCCCCAATACGCACCTGATCGCTGGGCATGATGTTATTACGGAAATAGGCGAAACCATTTTGTGCAAATGCAGAGGCAAGTAAGGCTCCTCCGGTGAGCAGGGTTCCCTGTTGCAAAAATTTTCTTCTCGATGACATAGTGCTTGCTTCCTTTTATGGGGTCATAAATTAGGAAGATTTCGCCAAACTATGAAATGATATCAGGCAGCCGTTTCTTTTGGCGCCAATGAAGGCAGGCTTTCTGTACTGACTGTTTCTGTTACGGGTGATTCTGTCATTTGCAACTGTATTCTTTTCGTGATATCATGCAAAGACGTTACCCGCTGTACGGTATATGGAATGGTATCAAGCCCGGATACAAACTTGAGGATATAATTATAAATACCAATGATATTACCCGCCAGTATGGTGGTGCCCGCCACATGATAAGTTATGAGTAAGGATAAGGTAATAACCACCATTACCATCATTTCCATGATACCAAAGTTCCATGCTTCCTGATCGCTGATGCGTATCTGCCATTTACGAAGGTTATTAAAATGACGATGAATGGCTTTTTTATCGCCTGATGAAATAATATTCACCTGCTGCTCCAGTTCATCGTTTTTGAGCTGGGTTAATTTCTTCATCCTTTTTCCATAGAAATAACTGATGGTCATTACAGGTATGAGCATGGCCAGACAAAGCAGCACTACGGTTGATTCATAGAAAAACAGCAATATCATGGAGCCCAGTATATTGTAGAGGGCTTCAATAATATATACCAGATCAAATTCCAGAAAATCAATCAGCTCTCTTGCCAGTGTTGAGTGTGCGCTTAGTTTGGATACTTCTGTTGATTTAATTTTTCTGGACAGAAACTTTGTTACCAGTGATGTATAAATAGCGGAATAGGTTCTTGTATCGTACCTGTGCCGCAATATGCCGATTACCAACCAGGAAAAATGTACAGCGGATAAGATGATAAGCCCACGGTAAGAACCCTGCATCAGATCATTAATGGCAACACCGAGAAAGAAGGGACGCAATAAGGCACCCGTCATCTCCAGCGAAAATAAAAACCAGGTGATACCCAGTCTTATTTTATGCACTTTCATTAGTTCTTTCAATACATTCATTTCTAACATAAAAAACCTTTCAATCAAATAATTGTCTGCACCGATAGCATGCACCGGCATTAACTATTGTTCATGGATGTGGGTTAGTACTTGGACAATGATTTGCTGCCCTGGTTTAAGAGCGTTGTTGTTCTTCTCTTCTGGTAACGGTATTACCGGGTTTGCCGGTGATCCATTTTCTACAGCTTTGGGTTCCGCATTGGCATTGAAAGGGCTCCATGTGTTCATCCAGAAAGTCGGCGTAATCGAGGGTTAGTTCTTCGCCTTTTTGAATGGATCGGATGGCTTTTACATTCAAACCATCATAAGCAGTGTTGGGTTCGCAACTATGGTTTTGGGGAGCCCATGCCAGTGGATCATTATCCCAGAGCAAAAATACTTCATTACTCAGGGGATACGCATATCGACGGAAAGTTTCTTTTTCAACATCGTTCCAGTGCTGTTCTACATAACGCCTGGTAACTATGCGTTGTGAGCGTCCCTCACCTTTGAATACCAATTCATTACACATGATGTTTCGGGTTGCACAAATGCCATAGCCTGCCAGTGCATTGCCCCTGACTTCATAATTTTTCTGCATGCGTAAATGCCTGGCAATTCCTTCCCGGATCATGTGCCGCAGAAAACCGGCCTGTCCGATACCATCATATTGTAAAATATAATCTGCCGAGCCTTCGTATCCATTGGTGTAAAAAACGGAGCAGGTAAAATTGATTTCCAGAAAATAGAGTACACCTTTTTCATCCATCCTGAAATCGAGACGCGCATAACCAATACCGTTAAATGCTTTGAAAATTTTCTGTGCCGCCTCTCTTAATCCTTGATTGATGGATGAATCGCTACAGGGAATATTGGCTGCAGGATGGAGTGCAGATGTTTTGAGTTCATAGGTTTTGAAAGCATACCCCTCCGGAAACATAAATTCAACAGGCTGAAAAGTAGTAGCGGTATGGCCATCTTCATTAGCGGCAATCAATACTGTAAACTCCCTTCCTGCAATATATTGCTCTACCAACAGCTGTGGATATTCAGGAAGCAATGTGTTGATTTTTTTGCCGAGTTCTTCTTTATTATGTACCAACGATGCTTTATCGATACCCAGGCTATCACCTGCTTTAGACGGCTTTACAAACAAAGGAAAACCCAATGCTGCCATCGAATCTATATCGGTTGATACATCTGCCAGTATATAGGCGGGTGTTTGAACCCCTTCACAATACGCGATGTATTTCATGATTTCCTTTGAAGGATCATACAGCTGTGTATTGGGACCAGTATAAGGAAGCGCCAACAGTTCCAATGTATAAATCACATCAATAGACGGCACTTCCCATTCAAGATACCCCTCGCAGAGATTTACAAAAACATCGTAGTCTTTATGCTGTAAATCTTTGAGTTGTTTATAGGTAGTGAGTTTGTTCAGAAAAAAATGATCAACTGTTGCACCCGGTAATAATCCACTCAGGTTTCGCGGTGGGTCGTAGGTTTTATAGTCAACATCAGTTGTTGAATAATCAGGTTGCAGCACTGCAACCTTCATTCCTGCTGCCCAGTTTGTATCGAAAGATGAATTTTGTTTTTCCATAACGCATTACCTGACTGATGAACTTGCTGATGCTTTTTGTGTTAGCTGTTTGGTATGCCGATGAATGGCTTCACTGATAATTTCCATAATAAGGTTGGCAAAGCTCTGTTTGTTTACACGTAAAATGGCACCGATAGAAGTGAAATTTTCATCCTCGCTCAACCCGCACTGTGCATTTACTTCCAGTACATATAATTTTCCTGTGTAGCGGTCCTGTCTTATATCAACCCTTGTATAACCTGTTCCACGAACAGCCAGAAAGGCCGATAGGCTCAGTTCTTTCAACTGTTCCTGTAGCTGCGCATCTGCTTCACGGTACTCATAGAAATTTTCATCGGCGGGCATCGGTGTTTCTTCTTCATAAATTTCCCAAAGCCTGTCGAAGGAAAGAAATTTTTCTCTCTCAGGCAAAGAAGCATGAAATACCCTTTCTACACCCTTATAAACTTTACAGTTTTGAGGTTCTGTCCAGGATCCCACAATCATGGTGGTGTATTCCGGTCCTTCAATAAAAGTTTCTGCGATGAGTCCGTCTGCTGCAAGATCCCAGCCACGGTAACCTGCAAACATAGCTGCCACCTGTGTCTGTAGATCGGTCAGCTTATCTACCACATTCCTGATACCTACACCCATGCTGCCTCCGGAAATAGAGGGTTTCACAATAAGTGGTGAACCCAGTTTATCAAATACTTCCTGTTTTGCATCTGATGCAGCATGAATAGCGACCCATTCGGCTGTTGATACACTTGCCGTATCAAAAGCTTTTTTCATCGGTATTTTTGATGTGGTAATGGTATAGAAATATTCATCAGCGCCCGTATAGATTAATCCGGATGCATCGAGCATTTTAACCACAGATATACCGGGTGTTCCATTGATTTCATCACCATCACATAAATTGAGTACAACAGGTATATGGTTGCTGGTTTCCTTTTCCGCAATAATCTGTGCAATTACAGTTGCATAATCTGCCAAGGTCACCGGTTGCCATCGCCATTGGATGTTTAATGCAGAAAATATTTTACTGTATTCAGCTATACTTTGTGAGAAGTCGTAGTAGTAATCAATATTGGGATCTTCGGTTTGCAGTGAAGGTGCCAGCACCCATACATATAAATGACTCATATTTTCTTTACTGATATCGCAGGTATCCATTCTTTACAATCACTATCGGTTTTGAATCTGTAACAGGATAAAACGGGTAAGGCGGTAATTTACTAACTGCGTTTCAGTCAATGATGCAGCTCCTGCTATCGTACCCAGGCATTTTACACTACCGCAATTACAGGTAAATGGTGAAGCCATCTGCCATTCTGTTGATGGATAAAAGAATACCATTTCATCATCAGGTTGAATGGAGCGTAGCGCTACCAGTTCCATTTTTTCGGTATCGAAAAAAACATTGGGTTCGCAACTATGGTTGGTATACTGTAAACATTCCGGTTCGAGTGTGATATGTTTATTCAATCCTGTTTGCAGTGTAAGATAACTGGGTGTGGTATAGGTTTCTTTGGCACTGAAAGAACAAATGATTTCTCCTTCATCAAAAAAAACTGTTGCGTGTAAAGAGTGTTGCCCTGTTGCAGGATTTCTGAACACTTTTGCAAAGTCTGTTTTTGCAAGTTTAGGTGTTTCCGGTATCACCAGTGGTAGGGGTATCATGCGGCTTCAGGATTAACTCTTTAAATTACAGAATACTGCAGCACGTAGGCTGAAAGCCGCATGGATATTAGTCCACATTTAGCTGTGAATTATGCACAATAACATCAATATTTATTTTCAAGCCACAGATGCACAGATTTTAGATAATCAATCTGTGCATCTGTGGCTTGAATAATCGTTCTATGGATATGTCTACGGAATCTTTTAATTTGGGTACGGTAAAAATCAACTGTTTAAAATCATCAATATGCTCAATCCTTCTCCCGATGCCGCTTTTGAAGCCTTACAGCTAACCCTTCCGCCTGCTCCTGCGCCACTGGGTGTGTACAAACCCTGTTTAATAGATGGTAATTATCTCTATCTCTCCGGTCATGGTACACTGCAAAATGATGGCACATGGATTGTAGGTATTGTAGGACTGGATATGGATAAAGAATCTGCTAAATCAGCTGCACGTCAGGTAGGATTAGCGATGCTTGCCACCATTAAAAATAAACTGGGTAGTTTCCATAAAATTAAACGGGTGATTAAAGTATTGGGTATGGTAAATGCGGTGCAGGGTTTTGCGGATCATCCTTATGTGATCAATGGCTGCAGTGAATTATTTGCTGCTATATGGGGCCCGGATCATGGTGTTGGTGTGAGAAGTGCAGTAGGCATGAGTTCTCTACCCGGGAATATTCCCGTTGAAATAGAAGCGATATTTGAATTACATACTTAACATGATTTATGGCAGTAAAAAACTGGTTTGAACTGGCACTTGCAGACGATATCGATTCACCTGCCTTACTCGTCTATCCTGAACGGGTACAACAAAATATACAGGCTGCGATTACAATGATGGGTGAACCAGACAGATTAAGGCCACATATTAAAACACATAAAACGGCTGAGGTAACCAGGTTGTTGATGAATGCAGGTGTGCAACAATTTAAATGTGCCACTATTGCTGAAGCCGAATTGCTGGGTATGTGTAAAGCCCCGGATGTATTGCTGGCTTATCAACCACTGGGACCCAAACTTGATCGCTTCTTTTCATTAATCGGACAATACCCTGATACAAGTTATGCTTGTGTAACAGATCATATAGCGGCTGTTACGGCTATGGCGTTGAAAGCACGTGCACAAAATCTGATATTGAATGTTTATATCGATTTAAATGTGGGCATGAACAGAACCGGTATTGCACCTGAAGATGCGATGGAGCTGGTTGATTTTTGCCTGAATGAACCTGCTATTCACTTAGCCGGCTTGCATGCATATGATGGTCATCTGCGCAATCCTGATCCTGAGCAAAGAAAAGAAGATTGTGATGAAGCTTTTGCACGGGTTACAGATTTGCAAAACCGGATCTCCATAAAACATCCTGTTCATCTACCCATTATTGCCGGCGGTAGCCCCAGTTTTCCGATACATGCTAAACGCAAAGAAGTTATTTGCAGCCCGGGCACTTTTGTTTACTGGGACCATGGATATGCCCATGCTTTTCCGGAGCAGCCTTTTGTACATGCCGCCCTGGTAATGACGCGTATCATCTCTTTACCTGCGCAGGGACTTATCTGCACAGACCTTGGTCATAAATCCATTGCATCTGAGAACCCGATTGATAAACGTGTTTTCTTTTTAAATGCAGATGACCTTACCCCCGTTTCCCAGAGTGAAGAACACCTTATACTAAAAGCACCGGATCAACATACTTACAAAGTGGGTGATCTGTTGTATGGATTGCCTTATCATATTTGTCCTACCTGTGCCTTATATGAACGCGCATTTACCATAAAAAACCATCAGAAAACAGGCGAGTGGTTACATATTGCCCGCGACCGTAAAATCACTAACTAACCGGGCATTGCAACTGAATAAGGTACTCGCTCCCTTTCTCCCTGTAAAAACACTTTTCCGGCAGCTGCTATTTTTTGGCAAATATTTGATAATAAACAACTTATAAAAGCTGGCACTGTATTTGCCTTTTAAAGGGTATAAACCAGATACTATGAAAAAGTTATTCGTTATCGCAGGATTTTTGCTCAGTATATCATCTATACAGAAGGCTGATGCACAGATACGCATCAATGCCAATATTAATATTGGTTCACAACCTTTATGGGGACCTGTAGGCTACGATCATGTTGATTATTATTACCTGCCGGATATTGATGTGTACTATTATGTTCCTGAACGTCGCTTTATTTACCTGGATGGCAGTAGATGGATTTTTGCAGCCTCCTTACCTACACGTTTTGGCAGCATTAATTTATACTCAGTTCCCAAAATTGTAATCAATGAACCTAAACCTTATTTAAGGGCTGATGTATACCGTGTAAAATACAAAGGATGGAAGGGGCCTAAACAAATCGTGATCAGAGATAGTGATGATGAGCGTTACAGAAACCATCCCGGAAGAGCGTTGGGTCATGATAAAGGGCGTGGCAAAGGACATGGTAAAGGCAAGGGCCGGGATTAATTCGTTTTCGATCCCTATGAATCCATATATCGCTGCGGAACAACCTTGTATCATTCTTGTCTTGGTTATAGGATATTGAGAAAAGATGATACAAGGTTGTTTCGCAGCATTTTTATTGTACAATAAGTTTACCTGTTATTTCTCTTTGATTGGTTTGTGTAATGGTATAAAAATAAATACCTTTTTGCAGCAATGGCATCTGCAGTTGGTTGCTGGCTCCTGTTAGGGCGGCTTTCATCTGCAAACGTCCAAACAAATCATAAAGCCTGAAAGTTTTGTTATCCGGATCTTCTGTAAGTACCTGTATAGACCTGCCGGGTTGCACCGGATTTGGGAAAACATAATAAGGTTGGTTCCCGAAATGAATCACCTGTGCTGGTTGGGTGTAATAGGAAATGCCATTGCTTAGTACAATTTTCGAACGGTATATATTCAATCCATTATTTGCAGATGCAGTAATGGTAAATTGTGTATTTACAACAGGGGTAATTTCCTGGATGGCAGTATACCCGTTTTGTGTAAGTTTTTCAACTATAATTTTTGCTACCTGATAGGTGGTACCCAGTTGCAGCGTAAGCCTCGCCATATTGGTACCGAACGGATCGGCAATAAAGCTACTGATGTAACAACCTGTTTGCTGTGTGGTATAGTTAAAGGTGTAAGATTTTTGTGCTTCTGCTCCATTGGTTAAAACCGGGGCTACTGTAAAATAGCGGTTGGTATTGTTTTGTTTGTATTGTATAAGTGCCGTATCACTAATAGTAATCAAGGGTTGCAGGTATTGATCGCCCAATGTATACACACGATACTGGCTCACATTTGCCTTTTGCCAGTAAATTAAAAATGAATCTAGACAGTTAAACCCAGTATTGATAGGCAGCGGCATTGATATGGTAACTGTATCACTTAGCCAGTCACGCAGTGGCATTTGTAATCGAAATTGAATAACTGCCATGGTATCGGGTGGCTGCCAGGCATAACTATTTTTACTAAGGTCAACAGCATTGGCCAGTGTTTGCCATATGCCATTATTTAACCGGTATAATAAGGTGGCTGTATCTGTTATGGTTGTATGCCATCTTATTAGATTCTTCCGCTTTGGCTCAAGGTGATCTCCTTTTACCGGGTAGCTGAATTGAAAATGCTGTAAGGTATCGTATTGCCAGGCGATTGCGTATGGCTGTTTTCCTGTAGCTACCTGATGGGCTTTTATTCTTAGTTGGTATTCTCCTGCAACCGGCAGATCAATCGTAACCTGTTCATTGTTGTTCAGCGAATCTTTTTTTCTGATAGCCAACTGCTGCAGGGAGTCTTTTTGTGTGTATGCATTTAACACCCAGGGCAACCAACTTGTTGAAGTAGTTGTGTGAACAACTGTAAGATCAAGATCATTGATGAGCGCTTTATAGGTATTTGCCTGTGCAGCGGGATCAATCCAGCTCAGGGTAACTTTCAACTGTTTTGTATTTGCCGGTATGTTGATGCGATGTATTTTTTCTTCCTGGTTGTTTACAGAATCAACCACAATTCTCCCATCGATAATATTCTGTATGGCCGATTTTGCATTTACACTACCGTAGCCTGAAACAAAATCAATATTTTTTGGTCCTGTATCATCTGCAGTATTAAGTAATACAGCGCGTACAATATCAGATGTTGGTATAGTTCCGTTCTGTTTTTGCCAGGCTTGCTGAAGTAGTATAGCAGTACCCGATACAATGGCTGCAGCACCCGATGTACCATCTTCTCCCAGTGCTACCAGTTCAGGTTTTACCCTGCCATCATAAGCAGGGCCGCGGGAACTCAATAGTGGCGTATTACCCAATGAATCCATAGCACCAACAGCTATACTATTCTTCGACATTTTAAAACTACCGGAAAGATTCGCAAAGCCCGGTATACCTGCATAGTTACCGGAAGAAGATGTTTGCGTACCCAGATTACCCGCTGAAAAAATATGTAATAGTGTTTTCTGCTGGTTTTGCTGTGCATCATAAGCTGCTGCATCGGCACCGTAATAATTTTCTATCCCTGTTCCATAAGAATGATTCTGTACCGTAACCTGTAAATTGTTTAATACGGTATTTGCATCCGGTAAAAGATTACTAAAACTGGTAGAGGTAATGCCTGCAGCCCATGCCATTCCTTTTCCTGTATAAAAGCTATTTCCTGCACCGGCTGCAATGGTTGCCATGGTAGTAGCATGTGTTTCCATAAGACCTGATGCAATGGGCGATGAAATATATCTTCCTTTGAAATCGATATCAGTTGTATCCATTTTATTTTCCTTTACAGCCAGTCTGAATCCTTTCCCATTTATATCCGGCCATAAACGATGTGCGAGATTACCTTTATTGGCAGACAGGTCAAAGCCTGTGAGCTCACGTTCTGTATAGGGTACTCTTACCCTGTCAATAAATAAAACGTCCTTTCTGTTTAGAACAGCTTGTTCTATATACCGCCAGGATGTTTTTACCTGTAGGGTTTTCTGATTGTCTGCAATACTTTCTATCTGAATTAGTGGATCATTATTCAGTGAACTGATGAATGCGTATGTATTTTCCAGCTCAATTATCCAACTCTGTATTTTTTCCTTTTGATTTTTTTCTGCGGGAATAAAAAAATTTAGAGGGAACTTCCATGCGTTGTTAACACTGAAGAGGTTGCCATATTGTTTGAAATGACTAAAAGTAGCCTGATCTGATACTCTTATTATAGCGATGGTATCCGCAAGTTTCCGCAACACTTCACTATGTGCAGGCAATTTCCCGACAAATAAAAAATCTGGATTTTGTTTATCGAAACCATTTGCATTTCTACTTAAAAAATGAACAAACTGAAGAGGGTATGCTGATGTTTTGTTCTGTGCATCTGCACAAAACGATAAGCATATACAGCAGAACAGCAGTAATCTCATGTACATAGGAAACCGGAATAAATAAAGATAAGGAAATCATTTTTCCGATGGCCTGCGTATGTACTATGGAATTGTTCTGACTGTTTTTGAGAGATGTTGAGTTTTATTGCGGTTTTGCAACAGCGTTGCTCAAATTGAGTTTTGTCTGATTCCTACATTTCTTATATTCATTTAGAGAAATCCAAATTCACTGTAAACCATTTTTAAAATCCAAACTAAAACACATGAGAAAAAACATGCGCCTTTCTTTGGCTGCCATCGCATTTTTGATGGCTGCCGTTTCCTGTACTAAAACAGCTGCACCTGAGCAGGAAATCAAACAAGAGATTTCACAGGATGTAATCAACAGTGTGAAAGCACTGGGCTTTTCTACCAGCAATATTATTGCCGATGAAGGTGGTTATATTGTTGAGGGTGATATTTTTATTCCCGCAAACGAGTTAAACCGTTCTCTGAATGGTGCTTTTTTGCGCGTAGGTGATGTTGAACAGTATCGCACCACCAATCTGGTAACCGGATTACCCAGAACCATTACAGTTGCTTTATCAAGCAGAATCAGTGCTTCTGTTTACGGGCCTGTACTTGACGAAGTGGTGCGTAGGTATAACGCAGAAAATCTTCAGATCAGACTTCAGCGTGTAAGCTCCGGTGCGAATATTACTTTTGACCGTGCGAGTGGAAGTTATCTGGCTTCTGCAGGCTTTCCAACATCAAGTGGCAACCCTTATAACCTCGTGAAGGTAAACACCAATGCAATTGGTTCTGGTACTTCCACTACTTTCATTAATTACGCTGCCACCATATTTGCACATGAACTCGGACATTGTATTGGTTTCCGTCATACCGACTATATGAACCGTGCTTATAGTTGTGGTGGTACCGCTACCAATGAAGGTGCTTCAACAGTAGGCGCTATTCTTATACCGGGTACACCCAGCGGACCCGATCCTAATTCATGGATGCTGGCCTGTATTGGCACCAATGTGAATCGTCCTTTTAATGCCAATGACAGAGTAGCCCTGAATTATTTATATTAATTAATACCTGAATCAAAAAATGGTTTACAGCAAAAGGGCTCCCGATACCGGGAGCCCTTATCATTTATCGTGGCTATTGAGTTAGTCGATGGGTTCTTTATCTTTTTTTCGGCTATTTCTTCCTACAGCGTAATGCGGTTTTAACTCCTTATAAATCTGGTTAAACTGTTCACTACCCGATAAAGCTGCATTTTTTGAATTATGAAAATAAGCACGTGTTTGCTTAAGTATTTCGTTACCCAATAACAGTTTTGCATCTTCCATTTTTGTCTTCACTTCTTCCAGTTCACTGATCAATTCATTGTATTGTTTATAGAGCTGTATATAATTATTGCAGGTATTCACATCTACATATGAAGGAACCGTAGCAGGATTCTTTCGCATGTACAGTACCGCTTTTTCAACAAAATCTTTTTTCTTATCGTTCAGCTTGAACATACTCCTTCGCTCCGTAGGTTTTAACTTGATATTCTGGGGTAGCATATTTCTCAGTGCAGCAATATGCTGTCTGAACGACATGAGTTCCGATCCTACAAAGCTTCTGAAAGAGGCCATAACAGGTTATTTAGCATTATAACGCTGTTGTGAAATAGAAAATTGCTTATTCAAAATAATTTAATCAGGCTTTTCGGTTAATCAGATAGGCGCCACCGATAAGCATGGCAACCCCCAGTATTTTTTGCCAGTTAATTGGGCTTTGCCTGAAACCAAATAGCCCGAAATGATCAAAAAGCAGGGCAAAAAGTAGTTGCCCGGCAATTACGAGGGCAAATACATTTGCAGAGCCAATCTGCTGAACAGAATAGATAATCACCGTTACAAAAAAAGCACCCAGCAAACCACCACTAAATTTATACCATTCTATCTGTTGCAATTGTTGTGCATTTGGTAAAGGCTGCCGGGTTAACCCAATTACCAGCGCCAGTGCAATGGTTCCTACGAGGAAAGAAATGAAAGCAGCTACCCACTGGTTATTCACAGCTACTTTTAGCTGACTATTTACACCAGCTTGTGTGGTGATGGTTAAACCCGCCATCAGGGGCAGGATATACACAAGGTATTTCATCGGTAATCAGTTATCAGGATGGTTTTCGGTTGGGTCTTGGCGAACCATTTCTTCTGTTGCCCCCAGACCTGCGATTTTGAGAACCTGAACGTGGGGCTCTTGGTGAATAAGCCGGTGTAGGACCAAATTCTTCCGGTACATTTCCTTTGGGAACGGGCTCGCCGAGCAGTGCCTCAATAGCCCCCATTTTATTCTGTTCCTTTTCACCTACCAATGTAAAAGCTGTTCCGGTACTGGCTGCCCGCGCAGTTCTACCAATACGGTGAACATAGTCTTCACCATCATTGGGCACATCATAATTAATAACAAGGTCAATATCTTCTATATCAATACCTCTGCTAAGGATATCTGTGGCTACCAGAATATTCAGTTTTTTATTCCTGAAATCCTGTAATACCTGTTCTCGTTTTTGTTGTTCAAGATCTGAATGAATTTCTTCTGCAGATAGTTTTGCACGCTTTAATTCGGCGGTAAGCTGTTTTACATTTTGTTTCTTGGAGCAGAAAACAATTACATTATTGTATTGCTTACTGCTCAGCATATCTTTTATAATCGGCACTTTCTGTGCTTCGTATACGATAAAGGCTTTCTGAACAATTTTCTCTGGTGGTTTAGAAATAGCGATATTGATTTCAACCGGTTCATGCAGAATTTTCCTTGCCAGTTCTCTCATTTTCTGTGGCATGGTTGCGGAGAAAAGCAGGTTCTGTCTTTCTTTGGGAAGAAAGGAAATGATACGCATGATGTCATCATTGAAACCCATATCGAGCATACGGTCTGCCTCATCCAATACCAGGTATTTCAACCCTTTCAGTTTCACATAACCCATATTCAAATGCGCAATCATTCTACCGGGTGTACAAACCACGATGTCTACACCCTGCGTTAGTGCCTTTTTCTCATTATTGAATGAATTGCCATCACCACCACCATATACGGCTATAGAACTTACATCTGTAAAATAGGATAAACCCTCAAGCCCCTCTGCAATCTGTATAGCCAGTTCACGGGTAGGCACAATAATCATGGCATTGATATCATGAACAGCATGTGATTCTGTAAGTAAGCGATGAATGAGTGGTAACAGAAAGGCAGCTGTTTTGCCGGTACCTGTCTGAGCAGAAGCGATGATGTCTTTTCCTTCTAAAATGGGAACCATTACCTGCTGCTGCACCGGTGTGGCAGTTTCGTATCCCATTGCATCTATGCCGTCGAGTATTCTTTGATCGAGTCCTAAATCTGTAAACTTCAAAATGGTTAATTATTATTTGATCGTTCAGTAAAGATACTACGAAAAAAATTGATCCCGACATACATCTATCTGAAGAGAATACGGCAGCGCCCTATTCTCTTTTCTTTACCGGGTGTTCTAGAAAGGAAAACAGGGAGCTGCAGATGGGTATCAAATAACAACAGAACTATCTTATAAACGAACTTTGATGCCACCATTGGCCACAAAACCATCCACGGGTGCATAGATATCTTTAAATACAGGGTTATTCACCGAACCGGTATACAAGGGCCCGAATTTTGTTTGGCGGGTATCACTAAAATTTTCAAGATTGATAAACAGAGAAAAATGCTCCCAGGATCTTTCTGCCATCAACCCGAATATCCAGTAAGATTTTCCTTTTGTTCCATCATTTAACTGTTGCGGACTGAAGAAATAAGCTTCCAGTCCGATCTTTAGCTTTTCTTCTTTTTCATACATCAGTACATTGTTCAATCTGTGGCGTGCCGTCAGGGGAAACCATGTTTTGCTATTGCTATAGTGTGTATTTACATCTGCATAGGTGTACCCGATAAATAATTTAAGATCGTTATAGCTGAATCGAAGATTGGTTTCCATTCCTTTTGTGTCGATATAACCCGCTGCATTCTGAAATTGCTGGTCGCCTGTTCCGGTTGTAGTAAGTACCAATGGCCGGTTGAGTTTGGTATAGAAAAACAGTTGGTTAACTGTAAGTCCGAGTTCGCCGATCTGTGTGCGGTAATTAATATCAAAATTTACTCCTTTCGATCTTTCATTCTGTGTATTCGATTCATTGATCGGCAACATACGCTGAAACTGATTTTTTTCCGATTCTTCATTAAATACAGTAGGTGTTTTATACCCTGCACCGGCCCCTAATCTCAATGTTAAACGCTCTGTCGGTTTCAACATCATCGATATTCTTGGGAGCCATTCAAAACCATATTGTTTAACATAGTCGCCCCTCAAACCGGTTTCTATAGCTAGTTGAGAAAATGGTTTCCAGCTGTTTTGTACAAAAACACCCAGGGTATTGTATGCATAATTGCGTAGTATATTGCTGCTCTGTTTATCTTCTGTAAATTTATCTGTTAGCAGATTGGCTCCTACTATCCAGTCTGCTTTTTCTGATCCGGCATTATAGGTTGCTTCCGAAAAAGTTGATTGCTGCAATCCCTTAAATGCATATCCGGGTATCTGAATAGAGCGGTTAAAGCGGGTATAACTATTTTTAAAAGTGTACCGCTTCGTTTCACTAAGTTTATGAGTTATGAGTGCCTGCGTTGTAAATCGATCTGTATGATTCTGTTCAAAATAACCAGCTGATCCGTTTTTTATATAATCAATACTTCCGCCGGTTCTGGCTTCAGTGATATAGCTGAACCCAATATTAGCGGTTGTTTTTTCTCCATAAAGAAATAACCTTGGGTTGATAGTGTACCGTTCAAATTTGGGAATAGCTGTAAAGCCCAAGTTTGAAGGATCATAAGCCAAAGCTGTATTACGGGAACCATATACCGTTGTGCCCCATTTCTCAAATCGCTGGCTATAAAAGCCACTAAGGTCAAGACCACCAGCACTTGTTCCGTTGGCCATAAAATTCAGTTCTCTTTGCTCTCCCGGTGTTTTAGATACCAGATTTACAAGACCTGCAATAGCACCTGCACCATACAAAGTAGATGCAGAACCTTTGATTACTTCAATTTGTTTTAAATCGAGGGGTGCTATCTGCATTAAACTTAGTCCGCCCGAGAAGCCGCCATATAAAGGAAAACCATCTCTGAGTACCTGTGTATACCTGCCATCAAGCCCCTGTATACGAATGCTTGAATTATAGGAAGTGGCAGATGTTTGTTGTGTTTGTATTCCGGTACTTTCATTCAGTAACATCCGTATATCACCTGGTTTCATGTTCCCTTTTTCAGTAAGTTCTTCTCCGGATATGGTTTCAACCCGGGTAGGAATATCACTGATAGTTCTACTCATTCTTGTGGCTGTTACAATCACTTCTTCTTCATGTTCCTCTGCTTCTTCCATCAAAACAATGATTTCATTGTCTTTATCCTGTGGTATAGCTAATTTAATTTCCTGTTCTTTCATGCCCACATACGAAAGCTTTAACAGGTAATTACCTTGTGGTATATTGACAAATAGCAGGCTACCCGAACTATCTGCCATTATGGTTTTTTTCAAGGCTGTAATAGTAGCAGTTGCGCCTTTAAGTGGTGCATTATCGTGTTTATCTTTTACTGATAATTTAATGGTATGCTGTGCAGATATAGCTGTACCTAATAGTAACAGCATACACAATGAAAGTATATGTTTCATGATTCTTGTATAGTTAAATGAAAAAAACGTCTTATTAACTATACAGTTTTCGGAGGCTCTAATAAACGTGCTGTATAAGAGCATGAATACCGATTGGTATTTCTTTCATGGTATATTGTTACCAACGCTGGTATAAATGTAATTTCAGAGAGGGTATTGAATTGGGTGAATCCGTTACAATAGCCACAGGTTACAAATGGTGAGCAATTGTCATCTGTACTTTCGTCATCCGCATGTGCTGTCATTTCTACAGTTACCTCATTACACTGATCGCTGGCACAGCAGGGAGTAAATGCCGCTGCTAATGTGATGAGTAGTAATATAAATGCAAAAAATTTCTTCATGTATCTGTCACGGATTATCAGATAGTATTACCTGTTCCGTATTTCATATAGCAAATGACCGGATTTTTCCTTTAGCCCTGTTTACAATTTTTCGTAGAGTTTTCTCAATTTTTCCCTCGTCATAATTTTTTCCCAGTCTTTACCGAGAGCATTTTCCCAGAGTGGTTTCATGCCAAGCGATACATTGATCATGGTATCAAACTGTTCATCGGTTAATCCTTTACAGATACCTTCCGGAATTTCGATCTTGTTTTTCTCTACCATGTATTTAAACTCCTTTACACCAGCCGGATAATATTCTTCGAGGTAATTCATCACAATACAGTTACCAATACCATGTTTGGTACCGAGCAGGTAACTGAGGCCATAGCTTACCGCATGCGCTACGCCTACCTGCGAATAGGCAATACTCATACCACCTGCATAAGATGCCATCATTAATTGGTCATCGCTTTCATCATCCCAATAATCCTTGTCCACAAATACTTTCTGGCAGAGCTGGAGGGCTTTTTCGCCATAGCTTTTACTGAATTCATTCAAATAGGTTCCTTCGAGGCTTTCAATACAGTGTATATAACAGTCCATACCAGTATAAAAGCGTTGGTTCACCGGCGCATCTTTGGTAAGTTCCGGATCTAATACAATCTGATCGAATGGTGTAAAATCACTGTTCATACCCAGTTTTCTGGTAGGGCCCGTAAGTACCGTCGTTCGGCTTACCTCAGCACCTGTTCCACTAAGGGTGGGTATACCGGCTTTGTAAACACCGGGTTGTTTTACAAGATCCCAGCCCTGATAGTCGGCAGAAGAGCCGGGATTATTCATCATGAGCGATACCGCTTTGGCCAGATCCATGGTTGATCCACCACCGATACCAATTACACCACTAACAGTTCCAAACTTTTCTTTAAGGCTGTTGGCCAATGCATCTACCTGCGTGGTTTTGGGCTCGTAGGTAACATCGGCAAAAATGATTTCATCTTTACCTCGCAACGGAACTCTTTCTGCCAGTGGTTTTCCCTGAAAAAAATGGTCTACCAGAAAGATCATCGGGGCATCTGCTTTTCTTCTGGGTGCCAGTATCTCATCCAACTGATTAAAGGCACCCCGGCCAAATACCACATAATCGACCATCTTAAAATTCCGGAAACTCATGATTGGTGTTTTTAATAAAGAATACTGCAAACATACTTAGAAGGATTAACTTCTGAAAAATCATTAGCCATTAAGAATAATTGAAGCATTATCAACTTTTTACTGTTTTGCGAAATATGGATTTTTTTCTCTCTTTTAGGGGGATTGATGTATTTTACTGTTTTAAAGCGCTTCTGTTTTAGTCATGATAACCTGCCTTCAACAATTTATTGCCGGACAGTTCCTGAAAGGGTCTATTGGTAAAGATTTTCTAACTTTTATGAGTCCGGA
Source organism: Sediminibacterium goheungense (assembly GCF_004361915.1). Classification (GTDB taxonomy): domain Bacteria; phylum Bacteroidota; class Bacteroidia; order Chitinophagales; family Chitinophagaceae; genus Sediminibacterium; species Sediminibacterium goheungense. The sequence continues at coordinate 1,552,050 of NZ_SNWP01000010.1, forward strand.
GAATCTTCTGATAGGCGTTCAGATCATGGCAGTAGGTATTACGCTGGCTGTCATCCTTATTTATGCCCAGTTGCTGGCTAAAAAGAGGATGCATTTTTATACCCAGCGCATACAGAATAATATTGAAGTTTGGATCAGTCATATCATCCTGGAAGAGTCTGTTGAAGGTATTGATATCCCTAAAAAATTCTACCGCCTGCTTGAAGATCCGAAGGCAAGACAAATTGCCATTGATGAACTTACCAATTGTAAAAAGAATTTTTCAGGTATTGTAGCAGAAAATATAGTAGCCCTATATAATAAACTGGGGCTTCGGGATGATTCGTTATCAAAGATCAAGAATACACGAAAATGGGAAGTTCAGGCAAGAGGTATCCAGGAACTCTATCTGATGGACCAAAAAAACCTGCTCACCAAAATTTATCGGGAAACCAACAGTAAAAATGAATTTGTTCGTTCAGAGGCACAGATTGCGATTATTTATATGACAGGTTTTAATGGTTTACGTTTTTTGGATGTAATCTCTTACCCGCTAACACTCTGGCAGCAAATTAAATTACTGGAACAGTTGCGGTTGTTTGGTAAAAAAGAAGATTTATCTGACCGAATACCTAATTGGCTAGAATCAAAAAATGAAACCGTAGTTATATTCGCTTTACGACTTGCAGCAGAATATCAGCAGTTTGCAGTTATAGATGCCATCAGGGGTTGTTTGGTACATCCTTCATCAGCTGTAAGAACAAGAGCCATTAAAACACTGATTGTTTTGGCTGACGAAAAAACAGCTTTTACTTTAACAGGTTATTTCGCAAAAGAAAATTTTGAAAATCAGGTCCATATTCTCGACAGCCTTTTGTCTTTTGCCACGGATGAGCAACACGCATTTCTGGAAAAATTATTGGATGCTCCCGACAATATTATTAAACTAAAAGCCGCTATGGTACTCGCAAATAATTGTACTGATGGTTTAAGTACCATAGAAAAAAGAGCATTGGTTGAGCCCGAACCTTTTGAAAGAATACTCAGGCATGTTAAATCTGTAAAATGAACTGGAATATTTTAGTAGATATACTTTTTGATATACTTACTTATGGAATTTTTATTTATTCCACTTTACTCCTTTTATCATACATAGCCATTGCTGTTTTTTCGATCGGTGAAACACGTAAATATCTTAAGAAAAATAGTTTTACCGACTACCGCATGCTGGCATCATCTGTTCATGCACCATCTGTAACCATTCTCGCACCGGCATATAACGAGGGTATGACCATCGTTGAGAATATCCGGTCTCTACTTTCTATTTATTATGTAAACCTTGAGCTGATTGTTATTAATGATGGTAGTAAGGATGACTGTCTGCAAAAAATGATTACAGCATATGATCTCGAAAAAATTGACTACTTCGTTGATTACAAAATTAAAACCAAAGAAGTAAGGGGTGTATATAAGAGCCGTAATCCTATTTACCATAAACTACTGGTAGTAGATAAAGTAAATGGAGGTAAAGCCGATGCTTTGAATGTAGGCATCAATATTGCTTCCAATAAATACCTTGTTTGTATTGACGTAGATTGTATTCTTGAACAGGATGCACTCCTGAAAATGATCAAACCTTTTCTTGAACAGACAGATGAAAAAGTTATTGCCTCCGGTGGCGTGGTTCGTATTGCCAATTCATGCGTAATTGAAGATGGTAAACTGGTAAAAGTGAAACTGGCTTCTGAGTATTTACCAAGGATGCAGATATTGGAGTATATCCGTGCATTCATACTGGGAAGAATGGCCTGGAGCAGACTGAACGGTCTTATGCTGATATCCGGTGCTTTTGGTGCTTTCGATAAAGAAATCGCCATTAAATGCGGCGGGTATGATCATAATACCGTTGGAGAAGATATGGAGCTGGTGGTGAGAATGCGGCGTTATATGGAGGAAAGAAATGAAAAGTACCGGGTAACTTATATACCTGATCCGCTTTGCTGGACAGAAGCACCCAATTCATTTAATATTCTTGGCCGTCAGAGAAACCGCTGGACCCGTGGAACCATTGAAACGCTGAAGTTTCATAAGAAAATGTTTTTCAATCCTAAGTATGGCCTACTCGGTATGCTGAGTTACCCTTATTGGTTTTTCTTTGAAATGTGCGCACCGGTCATTGAATTCTTTGGATTTGTATGCTTTTTCATTTTTGCTGCATTTGGTTTGCTTGATTGGGGATTCTTTTTCGCCTATCTGCTTTTTATTATTTCTTTCGGCTATCTCTATTCCGCTTTCGCCATTTTAATGGAAGTGATTACCTACAACCAATACAAGCGGCGAACGGATATCCTGATTCTATTGTTAACCGCTTTAACAGAACCCTTTTACTTCCATCCATTTGTGGTTTGGAGTGCCATCAAAGGTTATATTGATTATTTCAGAAAGAAAAAAGCCTGGGGTGAAATGACCCGACAGGGTTTTACACAGAAAGCAACTACCAATACACCCGTACCTATTGTTGAGGCACCGGCCTTGGTTGTACCAGAACCAGTAATAGCAGTAACTGAGGCCACAACAGAAGAACCTGTTATAGCAGTAAAAGAATCTTTTTATAAAAGAAAAGTGGCTCCATTTTTATCAAAAATACCCGATGTGTTATTTGAATCGTTCAGGTATTATATAGGTCATATGCTCGTGCTTTTATTATTACTATTTGTTGCACGTGGTATTGAACTGGGTATTGACTATTCTGAACATGGGAAACCAGCGCAACTTGATAAAATCATATTATACGGTCTTGCAAAAGATATAGCTTTTGCTACACTTATTACCCTGTGGGGCTATATACCTTTTACCCTTCTTTTTATCATCGGAAGAAAAACAGCTCATATCAGCTTTATCATTTTTGGTACACTACTCACGTTGGTACAGATTGCCTTATCAAAGTATTTTGTTACATCACTGGTTCCATTAGGTGCAGATTTATGGTCCTATTCCTGGGCAGATATACAACAAACTGTTGGTGCTTCCGGAGGATTGAATATTGTCACCATTGCATTACTCGTGGTAACAACCTGTATTTTTGCAATTTCGCTTCGTAAACTGCCACATTTATTACTCCCCAATGATGGACTAGTTGTATTTTTTATATTGATGGTTGTAACAGGCGGTATCCGTAACCTTTCCAGAGTTACAGATAACATGCTACCCGGTAATGAATACAGTAATAATCTATCGCTAAATAAATCGTATTTCTTTTACAAAGCCTCTTATGATCAATTCTTCCCGACAACTATAGAAGATGATATCTATAAAGACGAGTATGTACCAGATAATATGCTGGTAGAAGATGTAGAAGTTGATCCGAAAAATTTTCCATTCTTACACAGAATAGATAGTACTAAGAATGTCTTATCTCCCTTTTTTGTAAAGGCAGATTCTACACCGCCTAATTTTGTAATCATTCTGGTAGAAGGTTTGGGACGAGCATTCAGCAACCAAAATGCCTATCTCGGTAGTTTTACCCCTTTTCTTGACTCTTTATCAACACAAAGTCTTTATTGGGAAAACTTCTTAAGTACCAGTGGTAGAACCTTTAGTGTATTACCCTCCGTACTCGGGTCATTGCCGTTCGGGAATACGGGCTTTACTGAATTGGGAGATCAGATGCCAGAGCATATTTCACTTGTTAGTCTGCTAAAACGCAACAATTACAAAACCTCTTTTTACTATGGAGGTGATGCTTCTTTTGATAATATGGCTGTTTTTCTTAGGAAAACAGGTATCGATAAAGTGTACGATGAAGAAAATTTCCCATCATCCGGTGGTTATTTTAAACTTCCTGCCTCCGCTTCTGGTTTTAGTTGGGGTTATGATGATGCTTCCGTATTCAAATATGCACTTACAGATACAGATACACTATCCCCTTCATTAAAAGTGCTGCTTACTGTTGCAACACATAGTCCATTCCTTATTAATAATGCGAGTACATATCTGAATTTTTTTGAAAAAAGAATGGAGGACTTAAAATTTTCAGAAGCGCAGAAAAAAACCTATCGAAACTATAGTAAACAATATGCCAGCATCCTGTATACCGATCAGGCAATAAAGGAATTTATTAATAATTATCGCAGGAGAAGTGATTTTAAGAATACCGTCTTCATCATTACAGGTGATCATAGAATGCCCGAAATACCTATGAGTACTAAAATCGACAGGTATCATGTTCCATTACTTATTTATTCTCCATTGCTTGCCAAAAAACAAAAGTTTTCTTCTGTATCCAGTCATTTTGATATTACCCCTACACTTACTGCTTGGCTTAAGTATAGTCATAAATTAAATATACCCGATATCAATGCGTGGTTAGGAACTGGTATAGATACGGCTGTAAGGTTTAGGAATATCCATACGATTGCACTGAAACAAACCAAACCTGAATTGATCGATTTTGTACGCGGAGATTATATGCTGAATGGCGATGCGGTATTTAAAATTATGCCCAATATGGATCTGGAGCCTGACAATACGCCTGAAAAAAAATTCTCCCTGAAGTCTGCTTTTAATAAATTCAAAAAGAATAACCAGGATTTTGTAACCAATGGCAAATTGGTACCAGACAGCCTGTCAAAAAAATATGGTGGTCGCTAACCACTATTGTAAAGATGTATAATAGTCGTTTAAAATGGTAGTTACCAATGGTCTGTATAGTTTCCAGAAAAAACTTTTTCTTTCAAGTGGTTCACCAGAAGTGTACATCATCCATTTAAAAAAGCCTACCCATTTAAAATAAGAGGAGGTTAGTGTTACAGGGTTATCACAAAAATCGGCTGAAAAATAAAAAAAGCGATAGTCGTTTTCAGCCACATGTGCCGTTACTGCCGGAAACCGCATGGGTAAATTATATTTTGCCAGCTCATTGGCTCCGTTGCCGTTTGCATCAATTACAAATTCTGAAAGCACTTCATTTTTTATTGTATCGGCACTGATTACATCAAACCAGAAAGAGTATTTCATTTTATCTGGCATTCCATAATGTTCCCTGCCTTTTTTATTGGCATATATATGAGGAAGTTCGTTTGCAAGATGGGTTTCATTTTCCAGTATCACCACTTCTTCATTTGCTGCCTGAATAAATGCGATACCGCTTTTTGTAAAGGGCCATTTTCCGTTATGTGTACGTTTATAATTCCGGATCAGCCATGGTGGCAACTCTTTATTCACGGTGGTATCAAAAGATTCGAAATACCTGCCAATCCACCCAGACCAGGTAATATTGAACATTTCTTCGAACTCACGTCTGATGGCGGTATCGGTGGGTGAACCTATTGAATTAAATTCGGTGATAATAAGCTTCTTCTTTTCTTTCATTTTCCTGAGCAAGAAAATATCCTGTTTGCTCATGCCTCCGTATACAATTCCTGACCTGTCCTGACTATTTCCTACTTTATACCATTCGTTTTTAAAAACGCCATAGGCATCGGTTACATAAGTGGCTTTAATACGGTTACTGAGGTCGTTTAGTTGTGAAGTATCAAAACGTTCCAATCCTTTTAACTTATATTGTTCCTTTTCCATCGGAAAAAATCCGAAGTAATCAATATCAGGATTGTAGAGATCTGTTTTGTTCTTGGTAAATTTTTCCTGGTTTAATACCCAGTGAAGAGATATATGTTCCTGACCCGGATACTTGATAACAGTCTTATCGATGATGGCAATCAACATGGGTCTTTTAGGTGTAAAAAACCAGGCCAATAACATCCAGAATGGGAATAAGAAAATAGCAAGGGCGAGTAAGCCTCTCCATGATATGGATATACGTGCTTTATTTTCTAAAATCTTCTTAGCCATCCAATACTGAATTGATATTGATTACCGATGGTTTTTGGCAGGTATTCCTGATTAAACCAATTGGCATCGATGGTAAACACATTGAAGCGTGCTATTTTTTTCCGGAACATAGCTCCGGCTTTATAAGATATCAATTTTGTATTTCCGTTGATCTGTATGGCATTAAACCTATCATCAGGCGATATACCATATCCTGCATTAAAGCCTAACATATCATCGGCACTGGCATAATAATAACGTGCAGATATGTTGTAAGAAGATGATACCGTACTGGTAAATGTACTGGGTGTAATATAAGTTCTTGCACCAAATAGCCAGCTCTTATAATACTTTCCGATATAACCGGTATATACCCATGTAGGGTCGCCAGTGAATTTGAGGTAACGCACACCCAATTCCGCTTCATAACTTTTTGGCAGATTGGCGTACAATGAAAAGCCTCCTCTCCATTTTGGAAAAACACCTACCTGGTCTGAGTAACCCAATCCAACATATGTATAAAAAGTATTGGATATGCGGGGATACGCTTCTAATTCATATTGATAACCATCTGTTTTAAAACGGTTGGCATAGGTTACTCTTCCTATAATAGATCCAATACCCGTCGTACGCCCATAGTCAACGCTCACCAGATGCCAGGGGTCTGCAAACTGCTTATCAAAAGTGACAAAATCATAGCTTACGCCGATTTTATTTTTGGCAGCATTTTCTCTAATGCGATTCGCCAGTGCCCTGGCTTCTGTATTATTCTTATTGATCCTGATCAGATTCTGTACTGTTTTATCAGCATCCTGAAAACGGCGCATGGCATTCAATACACGGGCTTTTTTTAATAATAAGCCTTCCGATTTTGGGTGATAGGTAAGCCCTTCTTCTGATACTTTCAATGATTTGTCATAATCATCATTCCAGTAAGTCATATCGGCATATGCCATACAGGCATCTTCATAGCCTGGAGTTTGTTTCAGTACTTCTTCAAAACAAATACGGGCACTATCGTAGTTTTTGGACCAGGTATATATTCTGCCCAGGAAAACACGCAGGTCAGCATAATTGGGGCTTTTAGCTATGGCTTTATAGAGGTATCCCTTTGCCTTTGGATAATTGTCTTCATCGAAAGCTGCTTTTTTTGCTGCCTGTAATAAACCATCAGAACTGGAAGTGTCTATCTGCGATATAGCTTTTTCAGCCATGAATAACATCATAGTGAAACAGGCACATGTAAAGAGTGTTGGTAAGCGCATACTTACTTACTAGGTTATGTATAATCATTATCTGGCAGAACGGGCCATCAGTCTTTTAACGCGGATGGACAATTCATTCAGGCTAAATGGTTTCGTTATATAGTCATCAGCACCCAATTCAAAGGCTTCCATAACCACTTTTTCCTGCTCCATTGCTGAAAGTATAATGATGGGTATCGGCTTTTCCAGTTTTTGCTTCAAAAGGGCGGTTATTTCGAGTCCTGAAGCATAAGGCATCATAATATCTGAAATGACAAGATCGGGTGACAGCTCTTCAATTTTTGCGATGGCTTCTCTTCCATCATGTGTTGTGATCACCTCATAGCCTTCCTTCTTCAGTTTCAGCTCAATGGTTTTCAACAACATAGGTTCATCTTCTGCAACGAGGATTTTCATATTCAGTCTGGCTATTGTGGATATTGATTTTTAAAAGTACGGGTTTTCTTTTATCGACCCATGATCTGTTCCTTTTCCTCTGTTAATTGTTTCTGCATCTGGTCGAAAAGGCGGCTTACTTCACCTATTTTGTCCCTTATTCTATCGGTTTCCGTCCTTTCTCTGGCATTGGCTTCAATAGTTCCCAGTAATTCAGAAATGCGGGAAGCCTGCAACATGGCCAAAGCTCCTTTCAATTTATGGGCCAACTTATACATTTCATCATACTGGTCTGTATTTCCAAGGGCTATCAGTTCCCTTATCTGGTTAGGCGTGTTCTCCATAAATAAATTCAGTACATCCAGTAATGAGTCTTTATCATCTAATCCTTCCAGCAGGGATAGATCATACAGCTTTTCACCATTCATGTTGTCGGTGTTTTCGGTAATGGATTCTTTTCGTGTAGAAAGTAGTTTTACTAATCTTTTATAAAGGTGATTAAAATCGAAAGGTTTCAACATAAATTCATTCATACCTACCTGTTCCGATCTTTCCTGATCGCCCTTCAATGCTGTAGCCGTCATGGCAATAATTGGTGTTTGCAGCTTCAATACGGTTCGTATATATTCTGTTGCTTCATATCCATCCATTACGGGCATTTGAATATCCATAATGATCAAATCATAATTTGCATTTTTATTTTCCAGCAGATCAATGGCCATTCGGCCATTATGGGCAATATCAACTGTACCGCCTACTTTTTTCAATACATAGGATACCAGTTTCTGGTTTACCTCATTATCTTCTACTACCAGAAATTTTTTACCTTTCAGCAGCAGTGATTCGTCTTCCGGTTCCTGTGTTATTTCCTGCTCCAGTATATCATAAGGAATACTTACAGAAAATACAGAACCACCACCTGGTATATTTGCTACAGCAATACTTCCCTGCTGAATTTCAACCAAACCTTTACATATAGCCAGACCCAGACCGGCTCCGCCATAATTACGTGCAATATCCGGACCCGCCTGTGTGAATGCATCAAAAATGACCGTTGTCTTATCTTCCGGTATGCCAATACCTGTATCAGTTACTGTAAATAGAAAGTTTGCTTTACTACCTTCCTGATTTACCTGCTCTACTTTTATCCGCACTTCGCCGGATACTGTAAACTTCACTGCATTCCCGACGATATTGACCAGTATCTGATTAAGGCGGTAAGGATCTCCAATTATAGTTTCCGGTAAGGAAGGTTCACACTCAATAATCAATTGCAGCTCTTTTCTTGCCGCTTCATGTTCAAACTGTGCCCGGATATTATTCAGCACTTCTCTGATACTGAAACTTGTTTTATCAATCGTCAGACGGCCTGCTTTAATTTTTGAAAAATCAAGTATATCATTCACTATTACCAACAGGTTGTTTACAGAACGCTTAATCATACCTGTAAATTCTTTCTGCTGACTATTGAGTTCCGTTTGCAATAATAGATTGGTCATACCTTGTATACCGTTCATCGGTGTACGTATCTCATGACTCATATTCGCCAGAAACTGCTCCTGCAAATACTTGGCTTCTTCCGCATTTTTTCTGGCCTCAATTAACTTTTGCTGGTACAATACCCTGTCGGTGATGTCGGTAGCGATACCACCAATGCCAAATATTTTTCGGCGATGATCGATCAGTGGGAACTTAATCACCAGTAAATTCTTTCTTCCTTCAGTACCATATATCCATTCTTCTGCTTCAACAGGCTTTCTGGTACTGATTACCTCATCGTCCAGTCTTTTATAATGATCTGCCGCTTCTTTTTCACTGAAGTCATAATCGGTTTTATCAATCACCATTTCATCTGTTACACCCATCATTTCTTTAAACCTTCTGTTAACCATGATATAACGACCATCCAGATTTTTAATAAAGATGAGTGATGTGGTATTTTCCAGAATGGCCTCCAGTCTCAATTGGTTTTCTTTTGAACGCTGTTCAGCTTCTTTTAACTCGAGCTCAATTCTTTTCTTCTCTGTTATGTCTTTTACCATACACTGATACCCGAGTACCAGATCGTCTTTTATAAGTAGCTGTGCTGTTTGTTCCACCCATTTTTGCTGCCCGCTTTTTGTTCTGGTAATAAACTCAAGTGTAGTTGAGGGTATTCGTTGCTGAAATTGGTTGGTATAATGATTGAATACCTGTTGTAACCATGAGGGATGTAATAAAAATGAAAAATCTTTTCCGATCAGTTCTTCTACCGTGTAACCCGTAAGGTCTCCAACCTGTTTATTGGCAAAAGTTATGGTACCATTTTCATCTGTTGTGTACATTACCACACTGGCGTTTTCAATTATATTTCGGTACTTTTCATCGCTATATCCCACACTTTCTTCTGCTTTTTTACGCAATGCAAGGTCTCTGTTCAACTGTATAATCAGGATAAGTACTACAATGAATGCAATGATGCCTCCAATAAGAGAAGTATAACCAATACTAGATGAGCTTCGTTCATTTGCCGTTGCCCTTCTAATGAGCAGTCTTTCGCCTATAACTGTCATACTATCCAGTATCTTATAAATAGCCTGTGAGTATATGGCACCTTCACCCCGGTATTCCATCCTTTCCATGATCTCTTCATGGCTTTGTCTGCCTTCCAGAACAGCCTTTTGAAATTCGCTTTTATTATGAATCAGTTCCTTAACCGACGCTAACTGGTCGGTAGAGAAAGCTGTGTCATTTTTTATTCTTTCGGCCAGTTGTGTAAGGTAGAGCTGTGACTCTGCCTGAATTTTTACTATATATTGTTTCCAGGAAGTATCTTTTGAGAGAATATAGTTTCGTGTAGATGATTCAGCTCTGGCAACTGATGATTTTAACTGCGAAACTTCTTTCAGTATAGAATAGGTATGGTTTAGCCAGTAACTGGCTTTTGAAAGGTCTTTTTGCTGCTGGTATAATACCCCGCCCAAAAAAATCAATGTAAGAACAGAAAAGAAAAATAACCAGCGAACCCTTCCATACATTTTAGGTGTCTTGCTCTTTGGGAAATTGCTCATACTTCAATCAGTTATGGGTAAAGACCGGGGTATTGTAAAGATAGGTCTTGCCATTCACTGTTTCACTGATTTAAGGGCTTTTTCAGGTCAGCATTTTTTGTGCCCTTTCCAGATCTTCCGGTGTATCAATCTCCACACCCATATAATCTGTAACCACCATTTTTATGGGTACACCATATTCCAGATAGCGCAGACATTCAATTTTTTCTGCAGCTTCGAGTGGTGTCATAGGCCAGTTGGTGAAATTGAGTAATGCCTGTTTGCGGAATGCATATACACCAATATGTTCGTAATAAGTAATAGATGCATCTGTACTCCTCGGATAGGGTAATACACTCCTTGAAAACATCAGTGCATGGTAGTTTCTGTCAACCGCTACTTTTACATAATTGGGGTCCTCAATAAATTTTTTCTCTTTCAATACCTGCATCAGTGATGCTACCTGCACATTTCCCCCTTCTTCTCCTTCAAAAACCCGTAATAATTGTTGCAGCGGTTCTTTTTTTACAAAAGGTTCATCACCCTGTACATTTACCACCACATCAACATCCAGATCGGCTATGGCTTCTGCAATACGATCACTACCGCTTTCATGCGTTTTTTTACTCATGATAGCCCTGCCTCCATGCGTGATAATTTCCTGAAAAATAATATCGCTATCGGTTACCACATATACTTCATCAAACAAACCGGTTGCGAGGGTATTATCGTAGGTATGACGTATCACTGTTTTCGGACCAAGCGTTTGCATCAGCTTAGCCGGAAACCTGGTAGCTGCATATCGAGCAGGAATAAAAGCCGCAATTTTCATGAACCAATTTTAAGTAAAGATCGAAGTTCTTATGCAAAATCTAACGATCAAATGAACGCCATCCTAATAATCAGTTTTTACATTTCTATCAAAAGGTATTTTTAGCTGATAAGTAAGGCTTTCATCTGTGCTATCATCGAGCACATCAAGACCATAACGTAATTGCTCTACAGGTGTGTAATTGAATGTGCCGAATAGGCGATCCCAGATAGAAAAAATATTACCATAATTAGAATCCGTTTGCGGACGAACATAATGGTGATGCACTTTATGCATATCAGGTGAAACGATTACCCAACTGATCGCTCTATCCATCCATAAAGGCAGGCGGATATTTGCATGATTAAACTGTGAAAGTACCGCACTCATACTCTGGTACAACATTACCAGCCACATGGGTGCACCACATAATACAACACCAATGGTTGTAAATACAGCCCTGAATACACTTTCGCCAGGATGGTGCCTATTCGCAGTGGTCGTATCTACATGTGTATCTGCATGGTGTACCATATGAAACTTCCACATCCACTTCACTTTATGTTCAATAAAATGAATAAACCAGGCACCAACAAGATCAAGTAACAAAAGGCCAAGCAGCAGGAACCATATGGAACTGAGATTGATCCATTGCAGTAAGCCAAAACCTTTCGCCACTGCCCAGTCGCTCGATTGTACGATCAATAAAGCAAAAGCAAAATTGATGATGATGGTGGTAAAGGTGAAAAAAATATTAATTGATGCGTGTTTCCATTTATTATAACTGAACCGGAACAAAGGAATGGCACCTTCTATGATCCAGAAAAAAGTAATACCACCTGCAAGAATCAATGCCCGGTGCAAACTTGGAATCGTACTGAAATATTGAATGATTGAATCGATCATAATGGCTGGCAATTGTTACTTCAAGATAATTAAAATGTAGGGAAGTCGGAGAGTCCGAAAGTCGGAGAGTCCGGAAGAGGTTTGTATCATTTTGAACTTGCCGCGAAACGCCGGGGTAAAAAACCGCAGGTTTTCACAGAGTAGGGCACGGAGTTACATCGAGGTCTTACTAGCCATATATCCTCTTCCGGACTTTCGGACTCTCCCGACTACCGGACTTGCATAAAAAACCCCGGAAATTACCCGGGGTCTTATTATTATTAAGATGCAGAAGCTTAATTATTCAACATCAAAGGCATTACCAGCATCAGCAGGTCTTCCCCTTCGGCTTGTTCTGTGGGTTTAATCAGACCCGCTTTGGTAGGGGTTGATAGTTCCATTTTTACGTCTTCGGTATCTGCTGCGCTCAGCATTTCGATCAGAAACTTGGCGTTGAAAGCAATCTGAAGGTCTTCACCATCATACTGACAGTTCATTCTTTCATTACCCTCAAAGCTAAAATCAATATCCTGGGCGGCCATCTGTAATTCGCTGCCAGTAATGCTCAAAGCTACCTGGTTGGTGCTTTTGTTACTGAACACATTTACACGACGCAATGCATTCTGGAAATCGGCTTTGTTTACAATTAGTTTGTATGGATTGTCTGCAGGAATCACCACCTTATAATCGGGAAAACGTGCATCAATCAGTCTACAAATCATCTGTGTTGAACCGTGGTTTACAAAAAGATGGTTGCTGTTATAACTTACGGTAATGGCATCGTCATTGTCAGGCAATGCATTCTTTAACAGGTTCAATGGCTTTTTAGGCACAATGAATGAATCTGTTTTAGAAGCTTTTGCATCTGTTCGCTTGTATTTTACCAGTCGGTGTGCATCAGTAGCTACAAACTGTACCGCATCTTTCGATAATTCAAAAAATACACCTGTCATGGCAGGTCTGAGGTCATCATTACTTACTGCAAAGAGGGTTTTATTGATGGCAGTCAGTAATCCACTGCTGGTCATTTCAAAACCGGTAGTATCATCAGCAGCAGGTTCCTTAGGGAAATTATCCGGGTTTTCCCCCATGACTTTATACTTACCGTTATCGCTGGTGATTTCGATGGCGAAATTTTTGTCGATATTAAACGTAAGTGGTTGATCTGCAATGTTTTTTAAAGAATCCATTAGGATTTTCGCCGGGATACAAACCTTACCGTTTGCCTTACTTTCCACGTCCATCTGAACACGCATCACGGTTTCCAGATCGGTGGCTACTACATTGAGTTTTTTATCCTGTATTTCAAATAAAAAGTCCTCCAGAATCGGTAAAACCGTATTCGCATTAATTACACCACTGATCTGCTGCAGGTGTTTTAAGAGAGAAGAGGAAGAAACAATAAATTTCATTCTGTGGAATTTAGATACGCAACAAACCTAATGCAAAATGTTAACATTCCGCAACCAAAATTCAGGGTAATGATTCCGGGAAAAGCAACAATGTGAATGAGTTGTGGATTGGATCAGGAAACCCGGCCAAGGCTTTCCAGCAATTCCTGGTAACGCATCCGGGTAATGGGCTTTACAATATAATCTGTTACGGAGCTATACTGGTGTGAGCGTCTTATATCTGCATCATCTACAGAAGAGCTCACTACATAGAGCAGCATATTTTTGGGAAAATCGTTACACAATTTTTCATACTCATCTAAAAATTCCCAGCCATTCATAACGGGCATATTGATATCTAGAAAAATCACATCGGGCAGGTTCGCTATATCCTTGCTATTTTCGCCTGAGAAAAAAGCAAGTGCTTCACTACCGTCATAAAAAGACTGGATATTTTTGGCCATACCGGTTGCTTCCAGCATTTTTCTTGCTGTAAACTGATAGATCTTGTCATCATCAATTAAACAAACCGAATGTTGAATAAGGCTCATTGAACAGGAATTCAGGTTTACAAACAAATATAACTAATAAAAGTACAATTTATTGTCCACCATATGTTTCGCAATAACCTAACCCCCGATCAGGCCTGGCAAAAAATAAAACATTACTGTGCCTATCAGGAGCGAAACCATCAGGAGGTTAAGGAAAAGCTTTTTGGCTTTGGTATACGCAAAACCGATGTTGATCTGCTGATCAGCCGTCTGATAGAGGAAGATTACCTGAATGAAGCCCGTTTTGCGGTACAATTTGCCGGCGGACACTTCCGTCTGAAGAAATGGGGCAGGGTAAAAATTATATATGAGCTGAAGCAGAAAAGGATTAGTTCTGCAAATATTAAATCTGCCTTAAAAGAAATTAATGAGGAGGATTACAGAGCTGTTTTACAAAAAATGGCGGCTGTTAAGTGGCGTTCCTTAAAAAATGAACAGCACCTCAACCGGCGCGCCAAAACCACCCAATTCCTCCTCCACAAAGGGTATGAACCACAACTCATTCACGAAGCCATTGAGCAAATCAGAAGAGCCGATAAGGAGTAACCGGGATAACATTCCATGTTGCCCATCAAGCGTACCGACATTATAAAGGACACCACAAAGAACATGAGATAACGGAGGTTGCGCAGAGAATATTCGGGAATAGTTTATCTTAGTTTACCCAAGGCCCCCCTGATGAAGCTACTGCTTGCGATTGTCTGCTTTCTGATATGTTTTTGTTGTATTGCGCAACAGGAGAAATTGTTGCGGAAAGAATTTTCGTTTACCACAGAAAATGATGCCTTTCTTTTTAAAATTAAAGATGCCTATTATACCAACGGCATTTTTTTCAACTACCGTATAGCCGACAGTACCAGCCAACGTAAAAAAATTCACTCATTTACCCTAGGGCAGAAAATATTTACACCTGCTTCCCGAAAAGCAGAAACCACCAATGAAATTGATCGACCTTATTGTGGTTATCTCTTTATGCAATACACACAAATCAACAGTTATAAAAAAGATGCGCTATTACAATGGGGTGGTAATATTAGTCTGGTAGGTAAAGCATCATTGGGTGAAGCCCTTCAGAATACATATCATAAACTACTCGATTATAAGCGTTTTGAAGGATGGAAATATCAGGTGAGAAACGCTATGGGTTTAGATTTGTATGGTTCATATGCCCAAACGCTCTTTCATTACAGAAATACTGTTAAGCTGGTTCCTCTGGCAGAAGCCACATTGGGTACCAACTTTACCAATATAAAAGCTGGCGCTATTTTCTGCTTGGGGGCATTTGAAAAAAATAATCGTTCTGCACTCTTCAATACAAGGGCTTCATCGGGATATGCATTGCCGGAAAAGAAAACAGAACTCTTTGTATATACTTACCCTGCCTGGATACTACAGGTATACAATGCAACTTTACAGGGCGGGCTTTTCAGCAAAGGCACTGGAGCAGTATTGGCAAAACCTGAAACATGGGTTTTTGAACAACGTCTGGGCATTTGCTTTGCTCAGGATCGTTTCAGCAGTCGTATTGAATTTGTACACCAATCGAAAGAAACCGCCATACAACTAACCGCCCAGAATTATGGCTCACTGCAAATAGGTATCCGTATGTTTTAATGAACATCCTGTCTTCTTTCCGATTAACTTGCAGTTATGTCATCACTTAGTTTTTCTATTATTCAGTCTTCACTATACTGGGAAGATAAAACTGCCAATCTCCAAATGTTTGAGGAGAAAATCAATAGTATTAAAGAAAAAACAGAAATCGTTGTACTACCCGAAATGTTCAGTACCGGTTTTAGCATGCGCCCGGAAGCATTGGCAGAAAACATGGATGGTAGTTCGGTTCAATGGATGAAAGGAATGGCTGCCCAAAAGAAAATCATACTCACAGGTAGCCTGATTATACAGGATGGCGATCATTTTTATAATCGTTTGTTATGGGTATTACCCAATGGTGAGCTTGGTTACTATGATAAAAGACATCGTTTTGCTTTTGCAGGAGAGGACCAGTATTATACAGCAGGAAATAAACGTTTGATTGCACAGGTAAAAGGATGGAGAATCAACCTGCAGATTTGTTACGATCTGCGTTTCCCAGTATGGGCACGCCAGCAAACGAATGAACAAGGACCCGAATTTGACGCCATCATTTATGTGGCCAACTGGCCCGAAAGAAGAAGTCATGCATGGAAGACTTTGCTTACAGCCCGTGCCATCGAAAACCAATCGTATGTAATTGGTGTAAACAGGGTGGGTAATGATGGTAACAATATTTACCACAGTGGTAATAGTATGGTAATAGATCCGTTAGGTGAAGTTCTGTACCATAAAGAACACGATGAAGATATTTTCAGCATTACGCTACAAAAAGAATCGGTGGAGAATGTTCGTTCGAGATTTCCTTTTTGGAAAGATGCAGATAGCTTTTATATAACGCAAGACCAGAGGCAGGGAACAGAGAAATAAGGAATATGAAATCTTCAAAGTAAGGGGAGCTATAGCTGCCTTACAAAAAATATTCAGGAGAAAATAATTTTATGCGAGAGCGCAACACTTATTTTGCCAACCGTTTATTTACCGGCAGCCGATGGCTGGAACAGCAGGTGGTGGTTACAGAACGATCTGCCATTGTAGATATTGTACCCGCTACAGTTATTCATGAACCTTATACTGCACAGTTCCCTGTAATGGCACCCGCTTTAATGGATATTCAGATTTATGGTGCGCATGATCGCCTACTCTCAGTATATCCGGAACCCGCTTCACTGGAACTTTTGTACCATTATTGCAGAGAGGGCGGTGCCGCTTATTTTCAACCTA
Organism: Sediminibacterium goheungense; assembly: GCF_004361915.1. Classification (GTDB taxonomy): domain Bacteria; phylum Bacteroidota; class Bacteroidia; order Chitinophagales; family Chitinophagaceae; genus Sediminibacterium; species Sediminibacterium goheungense. The sequence goes on from NZ_SNWP01000010.1 coordinate 1,568,985, forward strand.
CAGTGGCTACCAATAGCTATGATGTTTTTAAAAAAGCGATTGATGCAGTTGCTGCTTACCAGAAAAACGGTGGAAGGGGCTGTATGGGTCTACATATTGAAGGCCCCTGGATCAATCCCGTAAAAAGAGGTGCACATTTAGCAGAATTTATACATGTACCAACGGTTGATCAGGTGCAAGCTTTACTTGACTATGGAAAGGGTATCATCACTATGATTACCCTGGCGCCTGAAACCTGTTCAGCGGATATCATCAACCTCATCCGATCTTATGGTATTGTAATTTCTGCCGGACATAGTAATGCTACTTATCAGCAAGCAATCGATGCATTCAATAAGGGCATTCCAACAGCAACACACTTATTCAATGCCATGAGCGCATTACAGCATCGTGAACCAGGACTGGTAGGTGCTATTTTCGATCATGAGTCGGTAATGTGCAGTATCGTACCCGATGGCTACCATGTAGATTTTGCAGCCATCCGCATTGCTAAAAAACAAATGAATGAAAGACTGTTTGCCATTACCGATGCGGTTACCAATACCACCACCGGACCTTATCCGCATAAGCTTAATGGAGATAAATACGAATCGAATGGAACCCTGAGTGGTTCTGCATTGAATATGATAGGCTGTGTAAAGAATCTCGTTCAAAAAGCACATATTACACTGGATGAAGCCTTACGTATGTGCAGCCTCTATCCGGCACAGGTAATGGGTCTTTCACACAGAACCGGTAGAATTGAAAAGGGCTACAATGTAGCAATGGTGGGCTTAACAGAGACACTGGAAGTTTTGAAAGTGGTGGATGAGTAAATACCGCAGGGAACACATAAAACTCAGCAAACCACATGTAACAGAAGCAACCTTGGTCTTAAAGCTTCTGTAGTTGTACTATCATCTGTGGAAGAAATGTTTCTTTGATATTCCAGACTATAGAATAATCTATACCAAAATAGTCATGAACAATTCTGTTTCTGAAACCGCGAATCTTATGCCAGTCTATTTCATTATGTATCTCTTTAAACTCCTCAGGTAGCCCTATTTGCAGCTTCACCAATAATCTCAAAGTTTCTGATAACTGCATCAACCGTCTTGGAATCGGTTGTAAAATCCTCTAAAGTCAGGCCTTCGGTATAGTCCAGAATTTTCTGTCCACTTTCGAGTATATCTTCTATTAGTAAACCGGTGGATCTTTTAGACATATACAATATCAGATTCTATTGCCTGATAATATTTAAGTTTAATCCCTTTTTTAGATACAAGATCAATTTTTCGTTTGAACTTTTGTTCAAGATAATCAGCCAAATCAATAAACTCTACACCAACAGGTTTGGAAAAATCTACGATAATATCGATATCACTTGTAGCAGAAGAGAAATCGTCTCTTACAACAGACCCAAAAAGACCGATTTCACTGATTGCGTATTTTTCAATCAATTACGGCTTTAGTTTAACCAGCATGCCTTTTATAGACGCTAATTGTGTTATACTACAAAGATACGAAACCCTCCGATAATCTATTATTAAGGTCTAAGATGCTGATAATCAGATAGTGTTTGACGTAAAGATTCTTTCACTTCAAAAGATAAGTATTCGCTCATTCTCTTACCTGTTATCGTTAGAGGCACCAATCATCTTCTTCACTTCCGCCAGTTTAATATCATATCCTTCTTTTATTGCCTGAGAAGATGGCTTGATTGTAATATCAGGTATAATACCATGACCCTTGGGGCGGTCTTTGTCCATTACCAAACGATACATGGGTAAACTCACCATTATACCCGAGTTGGGTAACGTGATTTTGGGAATATGCATGGCTGAGTTACCATAATAGCCTCCACCCGTTTCTTCACCCACTACTTTTACATTCGGCTGGCCCTGCAGTTGTGAAATAAACATGGTGGCGGCAGAAAATGTATAACCACCCTGTATCAGGTACACTTTACCATTGTAATGATGCGTTTCTCTCGGCATATATTCATGACGCTCATACCTTCTGTAATGAATTTTTCCATCTTTTTCTTTGCTGGCACCGAAGTTCATAGCAAACCAATAAATCAAAGTTGGTTTGATATAACGGCCGTAGGTAAATTTTCTGCTGATAGCTGCTACTGTATCGCCTACCCTGAAAGGCTTATCAATTAAATATTGAGTAAGCCTTATGCTATTACTCACATTACCACCGCCATTCTCTCTCAGGTCCATCACAAGGTTTTGTATGGATAGTTTTTTCAGCGTCCTGAATGATTTTCTAAAAAAACTCTTTAACCTGCCGCCGGTAAAGGTAGTGAGCCTTATATAGGCCGTACTTGCGGCTGAATCAATTAGCATACTCCTTTTATTGAGGAGAGTAAGCTTTCTTATTTCCCTTCTTGTTAAACGCGGTTCTTTTATCGCTTCTTTTTTTCTGCCTGTATCTATTACCGGTCGATAGGCTTTTATCGTCGTTTCTTTTTCACTATTGGTTGAATCGATATAGCGAATGATATATACAGAATCCTCATCACCCAGAATGGTTTTATACCAACCGGGAAAGTTCCCACTGATCACCTGGCTTTTATGGTTTATGCCATATCCATCGGTACTGATATATTGATACATGGTGTCCAGTAGCTGTGCCGGAGTTCGTTGATTGATGGCAGTAATGATGGTACCTCGTTTGAAAATGCTGTCGTTCCGATGGATACTACCTAATACTACCAGACTATCGTCCCATGCTTTGACAGACAAGGGAAATTGCGGGTAGCGATACAGACCAGCTATTTTACCATATGCTTTTGAAAAGCGAACGGTAGTATGGCCACATCGTATACGTGCCACCAGTTTCGAAACGAGGTTTTTGTATGTTGGCTCATTCAATGAATCGGTAATACCAGCAATGGTTTCCTGAAAATAGTAATCAATGCTGTCTTTGGGTGTGTACCAATACAAACTGGGATGATTGGCTTCCAGTATTTTTTTCAGTAGTACAATATCTTCTATCAATGGTGCCGCTGCCATTTTGGGTAATGGTGGCGGCATACGTTGTGCAGATACCTGTTGCCAGATACCCGCAACCAATACCAGCACTGCAACCATTGAGCTTACTGTCTTCATAAGCGATTATTGCTGAAAGGCATTCCAGCCTTGTGCAGTGATGGCAAAACTATTACCTCCTTTGGTGAGTAATTTGCAACCTTCTTCCAGTTCTGTCATATAGCCAATTACACTGATCTCTTCATTCAGTGTAATTTTTTCATGATCTTCCTGTTTCAGGGTAAAGATCAATTCATAATCTTCACCTCCATTCAGGGCACACACCGTAGGATCCAAACCAAATTTGAATGCTGCTTTTCTGCTGTCTTCTGCAATCGGAAGTTTCTCTTCATAAATACGGCAGCCCAGGTTACTCTGCTTGCAAAGGTGAAGTACTTCACTGCTGATACCATCACTTACATCCATCATGGCTGTAGGTACGATCTTTTGGCTTTCAAAAAAAGCAATGATATCTTTTCTGGCTTCTGGTTTTAACAGCCTGCCTACGATATAGCTTTCATTTTCGAGATCGGGTTGCACCTGTGGATTTTCTAAATAAATTTTCTTTTCTCTTTCCATCAAAGTCAACCCCAGAAAAGCACCCCCCAGATCGCCACTCACACAAATCAGGTCGCCTTTTGATGCGGTGCTTCTTTTTACAAACTGGTCTGGTGTTACTTCACCAATAGCTGTTACTGAAATAATCAATCCTTTCTGAGAAGTAGAAGTATCTCCGCCAATCAGGTCAACCCCATGTTTTTCACAGGCTATATGTATGCCTTCATACAGTTCATTGATGGCTTCCACACTAAAACGATTGCTCATGCCAATACTCACGGTTATTTGTGTAGGTGTGGCATTCATTGCATAGATATCGCTCAGGTTTACCATCACCGCTTTATAGCCAAGATGCTTTAACGGTGTGTACATAAGATCGAAATGTATGCCTTCCAGTAGCAGATCTGTACTGATCACAGTCTGTTTACCAAAATGGTCTATTACTGCCGCATCATCGCCCACACCCAGTATGGTGGATGCATTATGTGTTTCGAAATTACGCGTCAGATGATCGATTAAACCAAACTCACCCAGGGTTTGTATTTCTGTTCTTGTTTCACTCATAATTAATATTGAATAATGAATACCCAATGTTCAACCGCGAAATCAGATATTCGATATTTCTCTGTTCCTCTGTTTCTTAACGCGACTCCACAGCTGCCCCATTCACAATGGCTACCAGTTCATCGTGAATTTTTCCGTTGGTAGCAATGATGTGTGGCTGATAGGGAGAGTAATACGCTCCTGTAAAGTCTGTTACCTTACCTCCTGCTTCTTCCACCATCAGAAAACCGGCTGCACTATCCCATGCCTGTAATTTATGTTCATAGAAACCATCGAATCGACCCGCAGCTACCCAACAAAGATCAATGGCCGCACTACCCAGTCTTCTTACGGGCACACCCTTTCTGATTAATTTTTCGAATACCTGTAAAGGTCCGTTTTCCATGTCCAGATAGGTATAAGGGAAACCGGTTACCAGACAGCTTTTAATGACTTCTGTTTTATCACTTACCTGTATTTTTTTATCGTTCAGTGTGGCACCAAAACCTTTCTGTGCAAAATAAAATTCATTGATAAAAGGATTGTACACCGCACCGAGTATCATTTGTCCATCCTGCTCAATACCAATACTCACACAACAGATAGGAATACCGTTCGCAAAATTTACGGTACCATCAATCGGATCAATGATCCATTTATAAGAAGAATCCTGTACAATTTCTCCCGTTTCTTCACTCAAAATAAAATGATCGGGATAATCCTGTCTGATCACTTCAAAAATGGCTTTCTCCGCCGCGTGGTCGGCTTCTGTTACCAGGTTATTGATTCCTTCTTTATTACTGATTTTGAAATTACCATTGAAAAATCGCTGTAATTCTGCGGCACCAGCCTCGGTAGCCTTGATAAGGGTTTGTTTTAGCATGCTGCAAAAGTAACGAGATGGAAGAAGAAATCAGGAATCAGGAATAAGAAATAAGAAGTCAGATTGTCATTGTGTGGAGATAGGGTGCGTATTCCTGCTTATTATTGCAGTAGAAAATCTTTATTTGGAGCTGAGTATCATCATAGTAAATTACAGGGTACCCGTTTTTCTGGAGCAATGTATTTTATCCGTAAAGCGCTCGATGCAGCAGATTAGCGGTGAAATTATTGTAGTCGATAATGCTTCGGAAGATAAAAGTGTTGAGCATCTCAGGAAAGCTTTTCCGGATGTGCAGTTTATTTTTTCTCCAACCAATATTGGTTTTGCCAGGGCTAATAACCTGGGACTGGCACATGCCAGCGGGCAGTATGTTCTTTTTCTGAATCCCGATACGCTGGTACCTGAAAACACCCTATCACATTGCGTACAATTCCTGCATAAGAATATAAGTTGCGGGGCCGTGGGTGTGAGAATGATCAATGGATTTGGAAATTATTTACCCGAAAGTAAAAGAGCGAGACCTGGCTTATTGAATGCCTTTTTCAAGCTTACAGGTGTCGCGGCTTTGTTTCCGAAATCAGGATGGCTGAATCATTATGCACTCGGACATCTTTCTATTCAGGAACAACATCCGGTAGCCATTCTTGCTGGCGCATTTATGATGGTGAGAAAAACCATTCTTAATCAGTTGGATGGTTTCGACGCCGCCTTTTTTATGTACGGAGAAGATGTAGACCTTTCTGTACGTGTTCAGCAACTGGGTTATTCCATTTTCTATCTGGGCGATGCCTGTATCATTCACTATAAGGGTCAAAGCTCGCGTAACCGAACACAACAACAGAACCGTATTTTTTATAAAGCCATGCGTTTGTTTGTACAAAAACATTACAGATTGGGCGGTTTATTAATTCCTTTTATTTTTCTGGTGCAGTGGATGGCTGCTTTTCGCAAATGGCTATCACCGCCCCGTTCTGTTATGCCCATGCTCAACAGTGTTTCTTCTGCTTTTGTATTGGGCGATTTGGTTGCCTGTGAACATGCCCGGTTGCTCATAAACAACAGATCTAAACCCGGCATCATCAAAGGTTGTATCGGTATTCAGGAAAAAGCCCTCTCACAAATAGGACACCTGTCTGAGCTGAGTCTGCTTTGTCAGCAATACGATATTAAACAACTGATTATATGTGTGCCTGATCTTTCGTTACAGGAAGCCACACAACTGATGACAAGGCTCAGGGGATTATTTTTCAGATTTGTATTTACGGGTTCCGATTCCTTACCATTTAACAACTGACAAGATAGTTTTAGTAGTTTTTACTGTAGTTTCGTATATTCAATTAACCTGAGACCTAACGATGTCTATCCTTGATATAAAATTGCCAAATCGTATTTTAAAAGCATTAAGGCTGCCGCAGAATAATCCGCGCAGACAACAGATCAGGGTATTAAAGAAGTTATTGCGCAAGGCCAGATTTACTGCTTTTGGTCAGCAATACCGTTTCGATGAAATTTTATTATCGAAACATCCGGGGAAAAAGTTTCAGGAACTGGTACCTACTTATAATTATAATAAGATTCATAAAGATTGGTGGCATAAAACCCTGGAGGGTATTCCCGACATATGCTGGCCGGGTAAAATACGATACTATGCGCTCAGCAGTGGTACGAGTGAGGCCGCCAGTAAATATATTCCCGTAACCAACGATCTGCTCAGCGGTAACAAGATTGTGATGATCAAACAACTGTTGAGCCTGCGTAATTATGAAAATATACCTTATAGTTCCATCGGCAAAGGATGGCTCACCCTAGGGGGTAGCACCGATTTACAAAAAGAAGGCCCTGGCTATTATGCCGGTGACCTGAGTGGGATTACGCAGAAAAAAGCGCCTTTCTGGTTTCAGCCCTTTTATAAACCCGGAAAAAAAATAGCCAAACAGAAAGATTGGAACAAAAAACTGGAAGAGATTGTTGACAAGGCCCCTGAATGGGATATCGGTTTTCTGGTAGGCGTACCTGCCTGGATCCAGATGTGTATGGAAATGGTAATTGAGCGATATAAGCTCAATAATATCCACGAAATGTGGCCCAATCTGGCCTTCTTCGTTCATGGCGGCGTAAGCTTTGAACCCTATAAAAAAGGGTTTGAAAGATTACTGGGTAAGCCCATTACCTATATTGAAACCTATCTGGCAAGTGAAGGTTTTATTGCTTACCAGGACCGTCAATTTGCAAAAGGCATGCGGCTGGTTACCAGTGAGCATATTTTCATGGAGTTTGTTCCTTTTGATGATAAGAATTTTGATGCCAATGGCGATATGATTGATAATCCGGAAGCACTCATGATTCATGAAGTGGAAGAAGGAAAAGATTATGCCTTACTCATCAGTACCTCAGCGGGCACCTGGCGCTATTTAATTGGCGATACACTTCGTTTTGTTGATAAGGAAAGATGTGAGATTGTCATTACAGGCCGTACCAAACATTTTTTAAGTCTTGTAGGAGAACATCTGAGTGTTGATAATATGAACAAAGCCATTCAGCTGGCAAGTGAGCAGATGAATATCTGTATTCCTGAATTTACGGTAGCAGGTGTTCCTTATGGCAGTTTTTTTGCACACCATTGGTTCGTTGCCTGCAACGATCAGGTAGATAAGCAACGGTTGACTCGCCTGATTGACGAGAAATTAAAAGAACTGAATGATGACTATGCTGTTGAGCGTAAAAGTGCACTCAAAGAAGTGATGCTTGATGTGTTAACGGAAGAACAGTTTATGGAATTTATGCGCTCAAAAGGTAAAGTAGGTGGCCAACATAAATTTCCACGTGTACTGAAAGGAAAGATGCTCGAAGACTGGCAGGCATTCCTAAAAAAAGAACTGGTTCCCTGATGAAATATCTTTTTATTTTCGCCTTGTTGTTTTCACTTTATGCAGGAGCACAGGCTCCGGCTATGGGTATACTAAAAAGAAGGGCGCCGGAAAGTTTTCAGGTATTATTCAAAACTACCAAAGGCGATTTTGTGCTGGAAGCTTATAGAAGATGGTCTCCTATGGGCGTTGACCGTTTATATCAGTTGGTAATTACGGGCTATTACAATGCAAGTTTTTTCTTCCGTGTTGAACCGGATTATCTGGTTCAGTTTGGTATTTCAGATAATATAGAGAAAAATATTTTCTGGCTTAGTAAAAAGCTACGTGATGAGCCAGTACTGCAGCTGCACAAAAAGGGCATTGTTGCTTTTGCGCGTAAACAAGCCAACAGCAGGGCTACCCAACTCTTTATTAATATGAAGGATAATCCTGAATTTGATACTACTGTGAAAGAAGGTGTGAAAGGATATACACCCATTGGTAAAGTCATTAAAGGCATGGATGTATTGGTAAGATTAAATGGCCAATACAGTAAAAAAGTCGCTGCCATGCAGGATTCTATTTATAGATACGGTAATAGCTATCTCTTTGAAAATTTTCCAGGGCTGGATATGATTATTTCGGCAAAAATTCTGCGCTAGATTCATCCGTTAATCAAAACAAGACTGTTTTTTAAAATTATCCGCTTATTTTGAGTACCTAACCCAATGACCGCTGAATGATAGCTCCACTGATGAAAGGATTGATACTGGGTCTTATTCTCAGTATTTCTGTTGGCCCTGTTATTTTTGCCATAATAAAGCAAAGCATCAATAACGGGCATAAAGCGGGTTATGTTTTTGTAGCAGGCGTTTCTGCCAGTGATATTACATTGGTAATGGTCTGTAATTTTTTTACCGGCCTTTTTAATACAGCACTTTCTTATAAAAATACGATTGCCATTGCAGGGAGTATTTTTTTAATTGCCGTTGGCGTTTATACCTTATTCTTTAAAAAAGTACAGGTTGATGAGGAGAATAAACTCCTTACCAAAACCTTCCGGAAAAGAGATTATGCAGGCATTTTTCTTTCAGGATATTTTATGAATATGCTGAATCCCGGTGTATTTCTTTTCTGGTTTGCCTGGACCACTTTAATCATGGCCGATTCACAAACAGCTACACATCCGGGCGAATACCGCTTTATTGTTTTTACTACCTGCCTGCTCTTTGTATTGCTGGCTGATATTGCAAAAGTGGTTCTGGCAGGTAAGCTACGTTCACGGCTCAATGCAAAGAACCTCCGTTTTATCAATAAGCTCTCGGGGTTAATACTGATTGGTTTTGGTGTAGCACTCTGCTGGGGTGTACTAGCCTTGTTCAAATAGGTTTAACAAAGGCTTAAAGAAAATCCATCGTTTCCTGTTTATCTTGCTGCTGCATGAGACCATTTTTACTGCTGCTTATTCTTCTTTTTTGTTTCCATTCTGCTACAAAAGCGCAGTCGGGTGTACTCGTATTCAAGAAAAAAAACCAGAATATCCAAAGTTGGGTAAAAGACGATTTTATCCATTTTCAATATGTAACTACTCAATGGATTGATGGAAAAATTAAACGTATCTCCAAAGACTCCGTTTTTTTAAATTGTTATATCCTGAGGCAGGTGGCAGGTGCTTTTGGCCTTCCCATGATGGATACTTCCTGGATTGGCCCGATGGGGGTACATATTTCAGAAATCATCGGCATGCCCGGCAATCGCTTTAAGAGTGGCATGTTTACCAATGGTTCTTTATTGAAGCTTGGCAGCGCCGGCTATATTTTCCTCAACCTTTTTAACAGCCTCCAGAAAGGAGAAGCTGTTTTTGCCTCTTATAATCTTCGGCGGATTGGTATTGCAGCAGGTGTATTTTTAGTGGGTCATCTGCAGTCACTGAAATACAAATCGTATTACCGTATGGGAAGAAAATATTCCATGCAGATCATTGCAGCTCAATAAGGTTAAGTAGTATCTTGTTCTTTCATGACACAAAAAATATCCCCGATAAAAAGAATATGGCGCTTTATATGTCGTACCTCTCTCTGGTTGTTTCTTACTTCGCTGGTGTATATCATTATCTGTCGCTGGGTAATGCCTCCTATTACCATTACACAGCTATCGAATAGTTTTTCTTATGGACTAAAGCGTGATTATATTTCCTGGAAAAAGCTACCCTATAATTTGAAACTGGCGGCAATTGCCAGTGAGGACCAGACTTTCCCTGACCATGGTGGTTTTGATTGGGATGCGATTGAAAGAAGCATGAAACCTAAAAAGAAGGGAAAGAAAACAAAAATTCCATTGGGTGGTGGTGCCAGTACCATTACACAGCAAACCGCTAAAAACGTTTTTCTCTGGCAGGCTGGCGGAATTACAAAATATATCAGAAAAGTACCGGAATTGTATTTTACGAAGATGATTGAATGGATCTGGGGCAAACAACGCATCCTTGAGGTATACCTTAATGTTATTGAAATGGGACCCGGTGTATTTGGCGCAGAAGCAGCAGCAAGAAAATATTTCGGCAAACCGGCTGCACAGTTATCACGTGCAGAAGCAGCAATGATTATTGCCAGTTTGCCCAATCCTAAAAAGTTTTTGCCTAAACCTATGAGCCGCCGTGTTGCCTGGCGCTATCCACAGATATTAAAACAGATGCAGAATATTGAAGATGATCCTGATTTACAGGCTTTGCTAAAGTCTGAATAATTCAGGGTTGTATGCGTAAACTGTCTACTGCTGTTATGGCCTGCTGTAATCTTTCTTCATAGTTTCCGGAAATTTCTACCCAGGGTGTGTTCTGATTGATCATGATATCCTGGTAAATCTGATAAAGTTCCTGTCGGGGTTTTTCATCGGGATACTCCCTGAGTTCATCCGGTGTCCATGGAAGGTCTGGTTTGCAGAGCAGGTAAAGATCATATTTACGTTGTATAATTTCATCTAGAATGGAATGGTGACATTTCTGAAATACATATTCACACCATACTTTCATTACATACATATCCGTATCAACAAATAAAAGTGGTTCGTGCTTTTGTGATCTTAGCGATTTTGTATTAATCCATCTATCATTCACCTTTGACCATTCACTATTCACCATACCTTCATACTCATTTTCCAGTGCCAGCTGTCCTTTGGCAATCGTTAACAGATCATCAAATGTATAGTCAGTTCCATTGGTTAATAAATATTCCCGCGCAAATTCAGGGCACCATAATGTATGATAATGCTGTGCCAGTAATTCACACAAAGTACTTTTGCCCGTTGACTCTGGTCCTAGTATTACGATTTTATGCACCATTTTTTCTTTACTCCGTGTAACTCACTGCAGTACGTTGTGTAACTCCGTGGTAAAAAACCACAATGTTACACAGAGGTGAACGGAGGTCTTACATAATTTTATTTTAGCTGTACGCCTGCGCGCTTTTTCCATTCAATTAAACCTGCAATAGCAAGAACAAAAAGAATCAGGAACTGCACGCTTGTAAAAACATACCCTTTCACAAAATATAACGGTATAGATGCCATATTTGTTGCGATCCACCAGATCCAGCTTTCGGTCTTTTTTTTGGCCATCAGCCACATACCTGTATATGCTGAAGCACTGGCAAATGCATCGGCCCATGGAATAGCTTCGGGTGCAAAACCCTTTTGCAACCAGTGTAGCAAGATAAAAATGAGCAGATAAAAGAAACCGAAAAAAGCCAGTTGTTGTATCCACTCCTTTTTTGAACTGTTGGTTATATGGAGTATCCTTGTTTGTGTATAAGCATCTTTTCTCGTCCAAAGTATCCATCCGTAAATACTCATGACCGAATAATAAAAATTCACACTGGCTTCTCCGAATAATTGACCCTTTAGACTCAGGTATATATAGATAATAGTGTTAACGAGTCCAACAGGATAGACCAGAATATGTTCTTTTCTACTGAACCATACACTGGCAATACCTGCTATCACTGCTATAAATTCCAGCGTGCCTGTTTGCCGGATACCGCTGATAAACTGATCTATGATTTCCTGAAAACTCATGATGATACAGCAAAATACGGCTTCAAAACGGAAACTGTTACCACTATGGCTATAAGAGGGTATTAATTTTCGGGGATGGTGAATTGCAGCAACAATTCCTGGTCTTTATACAATTGTAATATACCGCTGTTAAACTGATAGCGGTTTACAGCAGAAAGGTGTTTCAGGTAAAGCGATTCGAGCTGCATATCTGTACAGGCCATTTGTGTTGAGCCTACGCCGGATATGATTAATTTACCATTATCAAGTACTACTCTTCCGAAATAACGGTTGCAACCTGCTTTCCCTGATATTCTTCCGGTTCTTTTATCGAATGAAATATCTGGAATGGCTCCTCCGCTCACCTGTTCCATCTTACCGTTTCGGCTGATTCTTGCCAGTGGCAGCGATACCTGATCGGGAATAGGTATCACTTTCTGCACATAGGTTTTCGATCTTTCCTTACTTAGTACTTTCAGTAAATAATAAGTATAGGCTGATGCATCAGCGGGTGGATTTTCTCTTTTCACCCGCATGATTTCAAGTTTGTAATTGTATCCTTCTTCGTACGTAAAACCATCAATACCTGAGTAAAATAAGGCATAGGGTTCTCCTGGCTTTTCTTTTACCTGTAAACAAGGTCTGCTGCTAACACCGTAACAATCGGCCTTGGTATCGGCCACATAAAAAATCATCCGCTGTGCGGATACTGATGACAGAAAAAAGAGAAATAATATGGTGAGATTACTCTTCATTACACTTCAATATAAGCAAACAGCATACCATAAGCTATCATTTCAGCTTCTTTTAACAGATTCCCTTTGCTTAAACGCAATAAAAAATCATTTTATTGAATTAACAGAGCAAATAAATAATTTATCCAAGTGAGATCAATCCATGCTGGATAGTTTTTCCATGATGTGAAGCATGGTAGGCTGTAAAATAGATCATTTCCCGAAGGGTAATCATGCCGAGTAGCGGGTGAGGCAGTATATATTTATCTAATGCGAACTCCTTATAGCTAGCGGTTCTGCGTATCAGTTGGTTGGTCACTTTTTCAAGTTCCTGCAGTAATCTTCCTTTTTCTGTTACCGCTATTACCGTAGGGGGGACAAAAGCTGCAGAAGCTCTTCCACCTGCCTGCAGTTTAATGTGGTAACGGTCTACCAATGCATCATAACTGCGGGAAGGCCTGTTGGCCACACCAAAGCGCCAGCTCAGTATAAAAGAAGGTATAGCAAAAGCCTTACTTACCGGGGTTACACTTTTTATGAGGTGATCTACCTGTTGCAGCGCATTCCATTTTTCATGGGGAGCGTGTAATAAGGAGCGGTCATCGAGTTGAGAAACCTGTTGTATCAGCTGTGCATAGTTCTGTTGCAGCAACTGAATCATTGCCTCTTTCTCCATGTGATCAATTTTGCAGGGTTTGGGGAGTAGGCAAATATAAACGATGTTAGGCTATGTTAACAAAAACAGGTATTCCTTATCAAAAGATTCAGCATTTTCACCCGATTGCAATAAAAAAGCGTTGTATACGGATGCATACAACGCCTTAAAAAACCAAACACAATATTTTATTCGGCCTCGGCCACCACTTCTTTTACTTCAGGTATCATTCTTTTCATCATACCCTCAATGCCCGCTTTTAAGGTAATCATGGAAGAGGGGCAGCCACTACAGCTTCCCTGCAGCATAAGATTTACCACACCTTCGTTGTAGCTTTTAAACTGAATGGCACCACCATCCATTTCTACCGCAGGTTTCACATAATTCTCCAGTAATTCTTTTACCCTCTTTACAATATCATCATCATCTGCACTTACGGTATTGGAAGCTTCCTGTTTTACCTTGGCTACTTCTTCTTCATTCACTACCACACCGCCATTTTCAAGGTATTCTTTCAAAAATTCTTTAATGGTAGGAATCACGTCCTGCCAGTCTTCTGTATCTGATGTTTTGGTAAGTGTTACAAAGTTGCTGGCGATAAATACACTCTTAATGAATGGGAAGCTAAACAGTTCCTTTGCCAGTGGTGAAGGACCAGCCAGTGCCTCTTCTGCGAAATCGATGCTTTTACCCGGATACAGGAGTTTATTGGCCACAAACTTCATGGTCTCAGGGTTGGGAGTCATTTCCGTATAAATACTGATAACGGGATTACCTGTTTTAATCATAACACGATGCTTTTAACAAACGATAAGCAAATACTTATCCTGATACAAAAATAATCAAAAGCGCGGGCATGAAGGAATTTACCGGTACCGTAACCGGGCTTTTTTCGGATATCGAAAGCCTGTGAAGACTACCAAAGTTCAAATCTGACTGAGCCTTCCAGCAGAGAAGCATCGCTTCTTATACCCTCTTTAGCCTGTGTAAATACCGGACGTTCTGAGGGTTGCGGAATGGAAAAATTAACTGCTCTGCCTGTATTTGAAGGCCTGGAACAGAGGGTTGATTGGTGGGGGGCAGCCAATACAACACTTGCCAGACAAAGCAAGTAGAGTACCATATTTTGTAATGCTGCTTTCATGTTTATTGTTAATTACCCGACAAAAGTATTCCTGTTTTTGCCGGTTTGCAACCACACAAATATGTGAAATGCACGTTTTTGCAGGTTTGAGAATCACATAAAAAGAATCCCGACGCTGATGGTCGGGATTGGTTTACACAGGCGTATTTTATAAAATATTGAGAATCAAATATTTAATATTGGAAAATGGTTTCCGAAACCGCATCAGGCATCCCTGTTTCTTTGGTTATGGTTTTACGCTTTATGGGATTTCCCTGATCATCATAGGTATAAGTATGGGTTACTGATGCATACTGCTGACCCGCTTTATCGTAATGCTTTTCTGTAAGCGGATTATTGGGAATAGCTGTTAAAGTGGGCAGATAAGGGTTGTTTTCAAACAATAAACTGGTATTCTTTTTATTATCATAAGTGCTCATCTCATATACATCCGTTTTCTCCAATGCACCAGTATTGTAGTCTTTATACCAGGAGCTCATGGTTTTGATATTGCCATTGGTATAATAATCCACCTCAAATCGCATGGTAGGCGTAGTACTGATCGGACCTCCATAACTGCTGAATACATCTGTGCGCCACAAACGGCCATCCTTGTAAGTATATTCATAATAAGCAATAACCGCATTATTGGGTGTTACCACTTCTACCTTGGTAATATCTGCACCGGTATATGTGTACTTATAAGTTGTTCCGTAAGTGGTCGACATCTGTGTGAGTTTATCGCCATTATAGGCAAGTTGATACACCGTAATATCATCACCACCGGTATTTTTTTCCAGTGTGGTAATTTTATTCGGCTGGCCTGCTGTATTATACTGAACAGCCAGATAACTACCATCATCGTAAGTAATCTTACTCAGCTTCTTCTGGTTATTAGGTGTTCCCGGATCTATGGGTGCCCCCGGATCAAATTCCTTGGTACAACCTGTTACGAGTAATCCGATCGTCAGTAAGGTTGCGATCGTTCTTTTCATCTTCTGTAAACTTCTTTTCATTTGGGTTATGGTACTATTTAACAATTTTTATTTCAGTTGGTGGAATGGGTGCAGGTACCGGATTCTTAATAGGAGGTAAAGACATCAGATAATGATATACAGAACTCAGGTCTTCATCTGTCATCTTCGCAATCATATACCAGGGCATCGGTGGCATCACCGGACGCCCTCCTTCCTGACCAAGATGTTTCCCCGTACGGATGGTTTTTACAAAAACATCTTCTGTCCAGTTACCAATACCAGTGGTTTCATCAGGTGTAAGGTTAACACCGAATGTAATACCCCATGGACCTACAAAAACTGTTGCGTCAGGCGACATTTTCATCCAGTTCTGGTCTTTGGCAATCGCTTCACTCAATGTAGGAATTCCTCTTTCTGAAGGATAACCCGACATCAGTTTGGTACTATCCGGTACAGGTCCCAACTGTGTCATGATCTTTGGAGAATGACAATCGTTGCATCCCGAAACAGTTACTAAATATTTACCGCGAGCAATCAATTCATCTTTTTCTTTCTGACGAACTTCTGTGATATCTTCTTTTTTGGTTTCTGTTTCTTTACTTTTTGCATCACTACAGGCAGCAATGGTTGCCACAACAGACAATACTACGATTGTAAGTGTGAGGGTTTTGTTTTTAAGTGTCATGTTGTTGTTTTTATGGTATTCCGTAAAATCAGGTTTCTTTTTGATTCCGGAACAAACATAAACCTGCAAAACCCTGCAAACTATCACACAAAAATGTGGTTGGGATGAAGGGAAGATGTGAATGGTGAGTGGTGAATGGTGAATGGTGAATGGTTTCTGGTTCGCATAATGGCTATTTCTTCTTCAGACCGAGAGAAAGATGGCTGTTATATAGATAGAAAACCTCCGTGCTACTCAGTGCCCACTCCTTTGCCGCTGTGGTTTTTTACCACAGAGGTACACAGAGTAATGCACGGAGTAGCACAGAGGTCTTATTACTAAAAATATCTTCTTCTGGTCTTTCCGACTTATTTACACAATCTTATTCCGGAAAGCTTTTGCCACAGCTTCGCTTTTGCTGTTTACGTGGAGTTTTTCGTAGATTTTTTTGATATGGGAGCGAACGGTATCGATGGCGATAAACATTTCAGCAGCAATCATTTTATAACTATATCCATTCACCAGTAATTGTAATACCTGTTTTTCACGTTCCGATAAATCATAATCTTCCCCTTTTTCGTTGTTGAGGGAAGAAAACATTTTCAATACCTGGGTAGCAATAGAAGAAGTCATTGGTGCACCTCCCGTTTGTGCTTCCTGTATATATTCCAGTAATCTTGCGGGTGGTGTTTTCTTTAGTACATATCCGTTGGCGCCATTGCTGATGGCATCAAATACATTTTTATTATCGTCGAACACAGTAAGCATCAAAATTTTTACATCTGTATCTATCTCACGTATTTTTTTCAGTCCTTCAATACCATTGGTACCAGGCATGTCAATATCCATGAGTATTACATCAGGCTTAAAGGCCCGTACTTCATCTTCTACATTATTACAGTTTTTAAAGGCAGACAATACTTCAAATCCATCTGAGCCGTTGATGAGCATAGTTAATCCTTCACGTAACTGGGGGTTGTCTTCGTAAATCAATAATTTGGTCATAAGGTCCTTTTACAAGGTCAAAGCTAACAGTTGTGCGCCGCGTAACCTATCGCATAATAATGTTAGAGTGAGTAGTCAGTGGTCAGTAGTGAGTATTTGGAAGCTTTTACTCAGTACTGACTACTCACTACTCACTGCTCTCTTTTAAAGTTACCATTCCTCTCTCCATTTGCAAAATTTTGCTCTGCAAAACCACATACTTATGTGATGCTTTTTTTAACATAACGAAACGGTTTCACTGACAAACGGCAGGATATGAGGATAAGATGCAGGTGCTGTTAAAAACAGTTTCCGACATAAACATGCAGGACCCATCTTTCACATTCATATGCGATTGAACAGGATTGTTTTCCGTAGCATTTTTGCATCATCAAACAAACAATATATAAGCATTATGAAAGGAAAATTCATTACCACAGCACTGATTATTGCAGTGATAGCAGGTGGTAAAAAAGCGACAACTCTCTAACTCAGGAACCGATAGCAATATACCGGTCCGGCCCGTAAGCCGGACCCCTGAAAAGGGTCGCCTTTGTTGGTTTACGACCAACAAAAATAAATCTGGCAAGTTTGGGTTTTTTATAAGCAGTATGTTAGAAGCAGAGCAACAGGTTACACAACAAGTGTGTAACCTGTTCTCATTTTAGTAGGATGTTAAAGTCTTCTTCATAATTAAGTCGACCGGAATCGTCGGAGTATTGTTATCCGATTGCTTATTAAATGCTTTTGCAAAAAAAGAAAGCTGACTACCGCTTTTCAGATTAGCAATATCGCCTTTATCAGATGTAAATTGAAATACAAAAAAACAGGATTGATCCAAATGTTCAATTTTACATTCCACAGGTGCGAGCAACAGCTGTTTTTCAGCAGTAAAGCCATATAAAACTGATTCTTTTGATTGACCGCTATCCATTTCTACCTTTTTTCCCTGCTTTACAATGCTATAGTGACAAATAATATCTGCTTTTACAGGCTTGTCACCCTTATCTAATTCTTCCTTATAAGGTTGGATATGGATGATAAAACGATCTCCATTATGATTTACCCATTGCCAGCTACCATAGTACCGTTCAGGATCATCTCTTTGTAAACGTAAATCTCTTATAGAAGCCAGATTGGTTATTGGATATTCTTTTAACGTAACGGCTGTTTGAATAGTAGTATCTACAGATGGCTGCATTTCTGCTGCTTCCAAAGCATTCACATACATCATAAAAACCAACACAGAAAACACAGGAATTCTTTTTTGCATGGCTAAACATGGTTTATTTAAAAATACGACTATTTATCTGCCGCTTATAGAATTTGCCTTTTATAAAAAAGCTTTGCATTTAGCTTAGCTGAAATTCTATCAGCAATGAAATCTTTATTAATAGTTATTGCCATCTTCACTACAGGTTTTTCTGTTTATGCACAAAAAAACAGTAAGGCACTGATACATGCTGAACGTTCTTTTGCTTCTTATACGGTAGCCAACGGAATTAAAAAAGGCTTCTTACAGTTTTTAGACAGTAGCGGGTTGGTTTTCCCCGGAGCAGATGCAGTAAACGGAATCAGCTTTCATAGTAAGTCGCCTGGGAATGCCGCTGTGCTTAATTGGGGTCCGGAATATGCGGTTATCAGTGCTTCCGGTGATTTTGGTTTTACCACCGGCCCTTATCATTTAAAAAGATCTGCTAACGATACGGTAAGTGGCCGCGGACAATACAGCAGCATTTGGCATATCAATGATAAAGGAGAATGGAAAGTGTTGGCAGATATGGGTACGCGTTATACACAGGAAAGGAATATTCCTTTATCTGTTGCAGAACTCGACCTGGGTAAAGTGACTACAGAAAAATTTGATCTGAA
Organism: Sediminibacterium goheungense; assembly: GCF_004361915.1. GTDB lineage: Bacteria > Bacteroidota > Bacteroidia > Chitinophagales > Chitinophagaceae > Sediminibacterium > Sediminibacterium goheungense. The sequence continues at coordinate 1,587,894 of NZ_SNWP01000010.1, forward strand.
TGAAGTAATTAGCATTGATCAACAATTAAATAATCAACTAAAAGAAAAGGGTTCGGCTGCTTATGCTCCATATCTCACGGTACAAAGCTGGTTCAATATGAATCAATTTGCGCCGGTTATGGGTGCCAGAGATATTGGCAACCTATTGAAAGCGATTTCTCACCCATCAGATTTCTTATTTGTGAACGCAGGCATAGCTTCCTCAAAGGATATGGCATTTACCTATGGCAAATCGAGCAAGGGGCCCTATCTCCGCGTATGGAGCAAACAAACTGCCGGATGGGTATTACTATTACAGGTGAGTAGTGAATAGTGAGCAGTGAGTGAATGGTCAATGGTGAATAGTGAATAGTGAGTAGTGAGTAGTGAGTAGTGAGTAAAATAATTTGTTTGCATAGATCCTCATTCACCATTGACCATTCACCATTCACACCCACTGCTAACTTTAAAAAAAGCCCGGCAAGACTACCGGGCTCTTCCCTGGCGGGAAACCTATGGAAAACAGAGAGAAAGATGAATGCGTTAAAAAAATACTTCCTGATTCGATATAGGATACTTCTTATTTCTCTGTTCCTACAGCCTGACTCCTGCAGACAGGGTCACATAAAACATATTCTTTCCACGCTCCGATAAATCGGGTCTGCCTGCTACGGTTATCAGGTTCTGCGGCATTACATAGGCTGGTGTTACAGCCATATTGAATTTGCCTTTTACAAATACAATGGGTATGGCTGCTTCATAGGATAATATATTGAATTGCGTTACGTTCTCTGTGGTTTGTTGCGTAACAGGTATACCCAGCACATTTTTTCTTTCCAGGTATGTGTTACTGAATTTTTGTGTTCCCAGATTCGCGGTGAACGAAGGTGCCAGTGCAATCGCCGCATTGTTCATTCCCTTATTAAAGATGAACAGGTGATCTACACCCAGACTTGCATTCACATCTGTCTGATTACTGAATAATAAGCTGATACCTCCATTGAAGTTGAGTATTTTATTCAGGTAACTCAGATTGGCTCCTGTTTGTGAACGCAGGGCCGACTGTACCAATGTACTTTCATCTTTATACAGGAAACGGGATACAAAAATATTTCCTGAGAAATGATCTGTTTGCGGAAACCGATAACCGGCTTCTAGCGTTGTACCTGTATAAGCCGCTGACTGCATACTATTTTGTACAAAGATGAAATTGCCCTGTGCATACAATCCACTCTTCAACTGAAAACCCAGTGTAGGAAATAATCCACTGCTTCGCAAACTATCTGTACGGCCAAAAAAATGCAGTGCCGACTGGTAGTTAAATGAAGCATTGAACTCATTCTTAGCGGGTTGTTTTTCACCAGCTTCCTGAGCGAATGAAAAAATAGGCAATACAATGGCCAACCAAAGCATTGACCTGCTTTTGGACAGTTTCATAACAATAGTTTTAGTATGGTTAAGTCAGCGGCTTATCAAAAAATATACAAGGGGTGGGAAACTTGTCTTAGCTACCTGATTTCGCTTTTGCCTTAGCTTTCACTTCTGCACTTGCAGAGGCAGATGGTTTTACTTCCTTAGCTTTCGCCTTTGCTTCAGTGGCTTTTTCAAGACCCGCTTCTTTTACTGCTTCAGCTTTCTCTTTGGTATCAGCTACTTTGTCTTTTGCCATCTCTTTCTTTTCTGCTACCATATCAGCACCTTCACGCAAAGGAAGTTTGGCATTGGCATTCAGCTCAGCTTCTGAACGGGTAGCTGCGCGTACCAGGCCTCTTTCTTCACCTCCTGCATTACTGTTGAGCTCTGCCTGTGAAGAAGCTTTTACATTGGCGTTGGCATTTACACTGGTATTGGCGTTTACACGTTGAACAGATTCATTAGCCATCAATGCAGTTCTTTTGGTAGCAGAAACAGTGGCGTTCGTAGCTTTACCAACAGTTACCGTTGTTCTGGCTGCTGCATTGGTAGCGGCCGTTGTGGCTCTGGCTGCATTAACTGTAGCTCGTGTGGTAGCAGTAGTAGTACTGCGTACACCTAATCCCAATTGTGCATCAGCAGACTGAAAGAAAAAAAGACCTGCGAATGCTGCTGTGGTTTTAATGATTGTTTTCATGATAGATGGATTTTAGTGATCATTTGGTTTTCATTTTCATCTTTTCAAGTACCGTGCCAAAAATAAAAAAGAAGCTAAAATCCTTTCTCGGCAAGGGTTGTAGAGAAAAGAAAAATATTATATGTACCAAACAGACTTATAACAAGTTTCGATAAATAATACAGACTGGTATTTTTACATTTTTTAAACAAAAACCGAATCATTAATTTGTTCCAAAATAATTCTATGCGAAAATTGATGCTGTTATGTTTACTCGGTTTGGGGTTGAATGCCAACGCTCAGTATCAACAGGATGTTGTTTCTGGCGATGCTATTATTAAAGCGCTGTATGATGTGATCTCGGGACCGAGTTCAAAAACCCGCGACTGGGATCGTTTTCGTTTTCTTTTCGGGAAAGAAGCCAGAATGATGACAGCTGTTCCTCATAAAGACAGTGGCACCATTATCCGAACCATTACGCCTGAACAATACATTGAAAGAAACGGGAAACGACTGCAGGAAATTGGTTTTATAGAAAAGGAATTACACCGAATTACTGAAGCACATGGTGCGGTAACACATATGTTTTCAACGTATCAGTCAGACTTTACTGTCAATGGTAATGCACAGCAATCACGTGGCATCAACAGTATTCAGTTATTTTATGATGGCAGCCGTTATTATATTGTTTCTGTTTTCTGGGATGGTGATTCAAAAAAAACAATCGATAAAAAATACCTTGGTAATTAATTATTGTTGATCGCCGACCGGTAAAGACTCTGTGTAAATTTGTTAACTTGTAGTATGAATCTGTCTGCTTATGAATTGTATGCCTGTGGCGATCATGCTTATACACTTGATTTTGGTCAGCAGATAGATGCCGAAATCAATCATTTCATCATCAGCCTTTTTCATCAGCTACAAAAAGAAGCACATCCTTATGTTCTTGATATTATTCCTGCTTATAGCAGCATTACAATCGTTTATGATGCACTAAGTTTTTCAGTCAATGCAGATACTGCCATTATTATCAGACAATGTTTAACAGATGCCATGTTAAAAGCCGGGAAAACAAATGCAGATTCATCAACCCGGACCGTACGTATACCCGTTTGTTATCATCCTTCGCTGGCACCTGATCTGGAAACAGTTTGTCATTATCACCAGATAGATATCGATACACTCATTGCACTGCATACCCGGAAAACATATCGTGTTTTCATGAATGGTTTTCTTCCTGGCTTTGCTTATATGGGTTCAGTAGATGAACGCATTGCAACTGCACGGCATATGACGCCCCGTAAAATGGTGCCTGAGGGCAGTGTGGGTATAGCAGGTGAACAAACAGGTATTTATCCCTTTGCTTCACCCGGAGGCTGGCAGCTGATCGGCAGAACAGCTGTAAAATTATTTGATCCGTCTTCAACTACACCCTGTATGTTACAGCCAGGAGATGAAGTGCAATTTTATTCCATTCCTATTGAACATTTTAAAGCATGAGTATCCGTATCATCAAAAGCGGTCTACTCGATACCGTGCAGGATCAGGGAAGATATGGTTATCAGCATCTCGGTATTAACCCGAACGGGGCAATGGATACGGTTGCCATGCGTATGGCAAATGCATTGGTGGGTAATGATGCAGGGGAAGCTGTATTGGAAATGCACTGGCCTGCTCCGGTTATTCAGTTTGAGGAAGATACCTGTTTTGCCATTAGCGGGGCTTTGGTAGCGGCTCAGATCAATAAAGCATTCGATATACCTGTTAACAAAACCATTTTTGCAAAAGCCGGCAGCCGGCTTTCTTTTGAAAAAAAGCAAAAAGGTGCCCGTTTATACCTTGCCATTCAGGGAGGTTTCCAACTCACCCCATGGCTACATAGTAACAGCACGCAAATGCAGGTTCTTTACGGTGGAGCATTGTTAAAGACAGGAGATATACTTTCTGTTAAAAAAAAACACGTCTCTCCGTTTAATGAAACAAAGACTGCAAACTGGCATATACAATCACCTATTGATTTTTCTGACAAGCACATTCATTTTACAATTGGGAAAGAATGGTCATTACTGGATGACACCATACAGCAACTATTTCTGGAAAGTGATTATCAGATAGACAATAACAGTAACCGTATGGGTTATCGTTTAAATGGCACTACTATTCTTCTTCCTGAAAAGGTAGAATTGGTTTCTACCGCCGTTACCCGCGGAACCATTCAGTTATTACCCAACGGACAGCCCCTGGTTTTGATGGCCGATCATCAAACTACAGGTGGCTACCCCCGAATCGGTCATGTAATCAGTGCAGATATTCCTAAACTGGCGCAACTGGAGCCCGGTGGCAACATCCGTTTCAAAGAAATATCCATCCCGGAAGCCCATAGCAGGTTACATGCTTTGAATTTACATTTGAAACAAATGGAAATAGCTTGTAAATTGAGGATGCAAGATGTCAGATCGCAGATATCAGATTTAAAGTAAATGTTTTTTACAAATCTGATATCTGCGATCTGACATCTGCCATCTTCTTCTATGTACATCGATCTGAACTGCGATATGGGTGAGGGCATGAGTAATGATGCTGCTTTGATGCCGCTTATCAGCAGCGCCAATATTGCCTGTGGCTTTCATGCAGGCGATGAAGATACCATGCGTCGTACGATTGAGCTGGCTTTGCAACACAATGTGTCCATAGGTGCTCATCCTGGTTTCCCGGACCGTGAAAACTTTGGCAGAACAGAAACGGATTTCCCTGAGGAAGATATTATTTCCATCGTTTCTGAACAGGTATATCAATTACTGGATCTTGTTTTTGCCATGGGAGGAAAATTAAAACATGTAAAACCACATGGTGCCTTGTACAATATGTCGGCAAGAAATTATTCACTCGCAGCTGCCATTGCCAATGCAGTTTATGAAATAGATGATCAACTGGTTTTATTCGGACTCAGTGGCAGTGCCAGCATACAGGCAGCAAAAGATATTGGCTTAAAGGTAGCCAATGAGGTATTTGCGGACAGAACCTATCAGGATGATGGATCACTCACACCCCGCAAACAATCCAATGCGCTAATTACAAATAATACTGAATCGGAAAAACAGGTTCTACAAATGATCCTTAAAAAAGAAGTGACCAGTATCAACAGAAAACCTGTACCCATTCAGGCCGATACCATCTGCATTCATGGTGATGGTGAACAGGCTGTATCTTTTGCACAACAAATTAAACGCCTGTTGCATGAAAATCAGATAGATTTACGATCTTTTCATCCTTGAAAATATTGCAGAAAAATACCGCAATTACCGGTGCCGCATTTCTGATGGCGACATCTGCCATTGGTCCTGGTTTTCTTACACAGACAACTGTTTTTACCCAGAAACTCTTGGCCAGTTTTGGCTTTGTGATTCTGGTTTCTATTTTGCTCGATATTATTGCACAGGTAAATATCTGGCGTATATTATCTGCAACAGGTAAACGTGCACAGGATATTGCGAATGACATGTTACCGGGTTTAGGGTATATACTTTCTATACTCATTCTTGCCGGAGGCATTGCTTTTAATATTGGTAATATCGGCGGCTGTGGTCTGGGTATTGAAGTATTAAGTGGCTTACCCAATGTATACGGTGCTGCCATCAGTTGTGGTATTGCCCTCTTTATTTTCTGGATGAAAGAGGCCGGCAGTATCATGGATCATTTTACAAAATTGCTGGGTGTAGTCATGGTATTACTGACTATTTATGTAGCTATCAGCTCACACCCTCCCGTACTCCAGGCGGTTCATCGCAGTTTTATTCCTGAAACCCTCGATGCCAAAGCCATAGTAACACTGGTAGGTGGTACAGTAGGTGGATATATTTGTTTTGCTGGCGGACATCGTTTGCTGGATGCCGGCTTTAGCGGTACCCAAGCCCTTCCCGCTGTTACCAGAAGTGCTGTTACGGGTATCTGTGTTACCGCAATCATGCGTATTGTTTTATTTCTGGCGGTACTGGGTGTAGTGAGTGCAGGTAATATACTGGATGGCACTAATCCACCGGCTTCTGTTTTTAAAATTGCGGCCGGCGAAATCGGCTATCGTTTTTTTGGTGTAGTCATGTGGTGTGCAGCTATCACATCCGTTGTGGGGGCTGCTTATACTTCGGTTTCTTTCCTAAGAACCTTCCATCCCTGGATCGAAAAAAATTATCGATGGCTCATTACCGCTTTTATTCTTTTGTCGGGATGCCTGTATATCCTGATCGGTAATCCTGTAAAAATTCTGGTTACAGTGGGCGCCTTAAACGGATTGATTTTACCTGTTGCCCTTGCCGTTATGTTACTGGTCATCGGAAAGAAAAAAATAAAGGGTTATCAACATCCTTTATGGTTAACAGTTAGTGGCTGGCTGGTAGTATCAGCCATGGGTTATATGAGTTATCTTACAATCAAGGGCTGGCTGGCCTGATGACGGTAGGCTTTCTTAATTTCTTCTGCATTAGACGCAGGATTTACTTCTTTCAGTTCAATCTTATGTATCAATATCTCAACATTCTCACGTTGGTTATGCATGCTCTTATTATAAAAACGATCGTAATACTTTAGCAGAATGGCAAATGCACCCCTGATATCATTTTCCAATAAGCAGTTCACAGCTGTTTTGGTTTCCAATCCCCCCAACCGTTTCTGAATACGGATGGTAGCATTTATCAGTTTTTCTTTTTCAAACCTGCCATACTGTTCAGTGATATAATCAAGTCTTGATTCAAAAGAAATATCCATGAAATAGACCCGCCTTGTTCGCAGAAAGGAAAAAAACTTCATCGGAATATTGACTTCGCCAATACGCTGACTTTCATCTTCTGTCCAGATATGTGTGGCCCCATGCAAAGCAGTTAATTCATACAAACGCTTTGCCAGCAGGTTTTCAAACATTTCCTGTTTGGGCTGTGGCGGCTGGCCAAGATTCCCGAAGGCAGAACCTTTATGACAGGCAATACCTTCCAGATCAAGCACCGCCTCTTTCATATTATGTAGTTTGTGCAGGGTTTCTGTTTTGCCACTACCGGTATAGCCACCAATGATAGATATTGGATATTCTTTTTCAAATTGTTTCAACGCCCAGTTTCTGTAAGCCTTATAACCTCCTACGATTGTATACACTTTAAACCCATACAGATCAAGTAGCCAGGCAACACCTGCACTTCTCATACCCCCACGCCAGCAATAGACGTATACCTTTTTCTCTGTTTCCTGTTTTTTTTCTTTTGCAAGGTATTGTTCAACAAGTTCCTCCACTTCCTCCACCATCTTCACCATCTTCGGCCCAAAATATTCCAGTCCGATTTTTATGGCTCGCTGTTTACTCTCCTGTTTATAGGCAGTTCCTACTACTTTTCTTTCTTCGTTTGTAAACAATGGTAAGTTATGGGCCGATGGTATATGCGCGTGTTCATATTCAGCCGGGCTTCTTACATCAAAGACGGGCTGACCTTGCGATTGTGTAATAAAATCTTCTATGAGGAGCCGGGTTATGGGCATAGATGCAAAGTAAACAGACTTTATTGTAACTTTTCAGCCATGAAGGAACTTTTGATCATACGACATGCAAAAAGCAGCTGGGCGAATGCTTTTAGTGGCGATTTTGATAGAACCCTCAACGATCGTGGCCACCGGGATGCACCCCGTATGGCTGAAAAAATAAAAGGAAGGGGTGTGGCTATTCAGGCTTTTCTGTCCAGCACCGCCAACCGGGCTTTGACCACTGCTGTTTATTTTGCAGAAGCCTATGGTAAAACAAAAAAAGACATCCTTCTGTTTCCCGAGCTTTACCATGCGCCGGAAAATATTTTTTATGATGTGATTGAAAAAATTCCAGCCAACATATATACTGCGGCCATTTTCTCACATAATCCAGGTATTACAGATTTTGTAAATGGTTTAACTGAAACCCGGATCGATGACATGCCTACCTGCGGCATTTTTGCCATACAGATAGATAGCGATCATTGGAACAATTTCAGTAGCCTAAAGAAAAGTTTCTGGTTTTTTGAATACCCCAAGCTGGATGTATGATATCAGATCGCAGATGTCAGATGTAGAAAGGTATACACATTAAAAATCTGACATCTGCGATCTGATATCCTACATTTATTTCCTTCTATTCACCACAAACACTCCTGCAAAAATACAGAGTGCTGCGAGGGCTTTGGTAAGGGTGAAATGTTCGCCCATAAATAACATGGCAATAATGGCAGCAAATACCGGTTGCGTGTAAATATAGGAACCCGTTGCGGATGAGCTGAGTACTGAAAGTCCGTAAACATTCAACAGATACGCAATAAAAGTGAGGAACAGGGCTACAAAAGAAAGTGCTACCCATTGCGCCGGTCCGAATGCTCCCCAGTTGGTATCAATAAACTGTTCTATGCCAAAAGGCAGAATCATGAAAGTACCGAAAGTGAATACCCATCGTAAAACATGAATGGGTTTATATCGTTCCATCAATGGTCGTACCATCACTAAATAGAATGCATAAGAAACCGCATTGATAATGATCATCAGATCGCCCAGTAATACATCTTTTCCGTTTTGCTGTATGTCTTTTGATAAAATCAGCATGGCAGCACCGCCAATACCCAGGGCAAGACCCAGCAGTTTCTGCAGGGTTAATTTTTCGCGTAACAGCCATGCAGCAATAATGGTAATGAAAATTGGTGTACCCAACGATAACAGTGAACTGTGTATGGCAGTAGTAAGCGATAAGCCCTTAATGAAAAATAATTGATTGATAGCAACCCCCGTTATGGCACATAATAAAAAACGTGGGATATCTTTTTTTTCAATCCCCGCTTTGGCAGGCTTCATTAAAAAAACCAGCCAGAACAATACCAGACTCGACAATACACGTACTACATTCAGTGCAAAGGGAGCAATGTATTGGGGGGTTATGGTTTTAACCACTGCATAACCCGATCCGAAAATGAGGTTGGCACCTAATACAGCGAGATGGGCTTTTGTGTTTTTAGTCATACAAAGCACAAAAATAGATTTTTCTACCCACCCCGTTTTTTCGAATTGCGATGATTTGAAATGGCTGCTATCAGCGTTTTAATTTTCGCGACATTAAATACGGTCAGCTCCGGAAAGCGATAGCTATGCAGGCGGCTTTGCTCAATAGCACTTGACAGGTTAAACAATTCCTGCTTCATCCGTATCGCATAATTTTTATCCTGTAGCCTATCTGCCAGGTATTCCTGTTCTGTTTGTCCTGGTGTTGGTACCAACACTGTTTTAACTTTTAACTGCATGAGTTCCATGAGGCTGGTATAACCACTTCTTACAATCACCAGTTCTGACTGCAGTAGCATTTCTTCCAATGCCCCCGTTTCGAGGTGGTTATAGTGGCGTAAAAAAGAGGGTAGTTCCTTTCCGGCCGCTTCGGCAGGTAATCCGCGTACCAGTGTAAGTGGCTGTGCAGATTGTATTGCCTGTTCTATCAGTTTCTCTTCCAAAAGGGTTCGCTGTGGTTCCGGACCAGAGAGTAAGACGGTAATGCCTTTTTTTTCACCGCTTTGTTTTCCCGTAAAACGGGTAAGCAAGCCAAGGTATTCAACGGGTATCCGCGGTTTTGAAGAGGGATGCGATAAAGCGCCGGCGAGTCCGCCGTCAGCTTCCATATCGGGTACCCAACACTGGGTAAAACGGTTGATATAGCGATAATTGATACGCTGAATCAGCTGTTCCAGCCATCTATAGGGTGCTTTGATGGTAAGCTGGTGGGTAATAAATACACAGGGTATTTTGTTGGTCCATAAGCCATACCGGTTATCAGAAATCACCAGATCGATATTGTGCTGTTCAATTGCCTGCTCCAGCCAGCGGTGTTCCCATTGAACAATATGTAGTAAAGCAGGTAATTGCTGTATAATTTTAAACGGCAGCCAACCTCCGGAGCGACTATAACGTATCTGGTATCCGGGGAGCTTTAGGAAAGGGTGTTGAGGAAACTCTTTACTGAGTAGTTTTTCCTGTGGTCCATCAGTAGCAATAATTACCCGGTAACCAGTAGAGGTAAGGGCATGAATGAGTGGTATACAACGGGTTGCATGACCGAGGCCCCAGTCGAGGGGTGCTACTAAAACGGTTTGTATGTTAAAATCGGTCGACAAAAGGAAGCGGGTTCTTATTTTCTGAACGAAAGATGTACTTTAGAACATCAATATGAAACGGAAAATAAACCAAATAATCGTTTTACTGTTAGTTATTGCATTAGTGGGCAGCTCATGCGGTATTTTCCAGAAAGGAAGAAACGGTAAAGGCGGATGTAACTGCCCCAATAATGTTCGTTAAAGCACTGTTGGTATGAAAGATATGAACCGGGATCTCTGGCTGCTTTGCAAACAAGACTATATGACCCAGTCTGAACTGGATCGTCAGGTAAACCTGTTAAATACCCTATTATACCATACGGAGAGCTGGCCTAATTTCTGCCAGGCTCATGAAATTCTGGATATCAACCGACGTAAAATTATCCGCAAACCCCATTTAATGCAAGGCATTTTGAAAGAACGTGAGATGAAGGCGTTTGTGTTTGTGAATAATCTGAATTGATGATATAAGCTTCAAGCCGCAAGCTACAAGATAGATTTTTCTTGCGGCTTGAAGCTTGTAACTCTATTTAAGTCTTTCTAATGCCGCTTCGAGTTTTCCTAACATTTCAGCTATTTCTTCTTTTTTGCAGGTGCCCACGCTTAGGCGGTACCATGGATTATTGGCACCTGCACCAAAGGCAGAAAAGGGAACCACGGCAAGTTTTGCTTCTGCCAATATATAAGAAGTTACATCTGATTGTGTGGCAAGTAAGGTTCCTTCAGCAGTTGTTTTACCGCTGAGATCAAGTTTAATCGTTAGATAGATAGCCGCCTGCGGAGCAATTGCATCTACGCTATAACCCTTTTGTTGTAAGGATTTCAGGCCATCATGTATATTTCTTAACCTGAGTTCAATTTCTGCTTTGAACTGTTGCAGGTATCGCTGAATATTTTCTTTCTGTAATAAATATTTTGCCACCGCTTTCTGTTCAGCCATGGGCGCCCAGGCACCTACATGGCTCAGTATCGCTTTCATTTTGGCAATTACAGTTGCCGGACCCAATGCCCAACCCACACGAACACCTGTTGCTGCAAATACCTTGGAAATACCATCAATAAAAATGGTGTATTCCTTCATAGCTGGTCGTAAACTGAGGGGATTATAATGCACTGTATCACCAAATGTAAGTGTCCAGTACATCTGGTCGAACATGAGGTAACATTTTTTTTCTCCGGTTCCTCTGCTGGCATTCTCTTCCAGTATAAGATCGCAGATTGCTTCCATGCTTTCTTTTTTCAGCGTAGTACCGGTAGGGTTTTGCGGAGTGCAGATGCAGATCAGTGTAGCACCCTTGATATGTTTACGCACATCTTCCACCGTTGGCATAAAATCGTTTTCGGGTGAACACTGAATTACGCAATGTTCAGCATCCGTAAGATGTGTATAGTGATTATTGTTCCAGGAAGGTACACCATAGATAACTTTATCACCTTTGTCTACAATGGCTTTGAAGAGCGTATAAATCAGTGGACGTCCGCCAGAAGCTATTTGTATTTCTGTGGTATCGAAATCAAGTCCTTCCCATTCTTTAATAAAAGTTGCTACTGATTTGCGGAGATCGAGTACCCCTTCAGCAGCTGGATAACTGGTATTACGGTTTCGATACGATTCAATAATCAGTTCTTCCAGTTCTGCAGGAATGGGAAATACAGCCGGATCAAAATCGCCGATGGTGAGATTATAAATCTTCTCGCCATTGCGTATTCTTTCGCTGATAGCATTGCCTAATTTTACGATTTCACTACCGGAAAGGGTTTCCGCCAAATGACTCAGTTTCGGTGCACTCATAATTGAAATATTTAATCCGGCCGCAAAATTAGGTTTTTCCGATGGGTTAGCCGTAGGAGAATTGTAAAAGAAAAGCCACAGATTCACAGTTTATATTGTTGTAATCTGTGAATCTGTGGCTAAAGGATCACCATATGTTCTTATGGTTACCTGAATATTACTAAAAAAGGGCTGCAAAAAATTGCAGCCCTTTAATCAGTCAGCTATAAAAATTATTCGAGGGTTTTATAATCCTTAAACAATTTCAACTCAATTGTTTCAGCTACAGAACGAAGTGTTTTCCATTTGGCATCAAACAGGTCATTCGCTTTTTTAATCACTTCACTGATCTTATCTTCTGCCTCTTTCATCAGCCTGTCTTCCTGTTCACCAGGAATGGCGGTTTTGCCCATCACTGTCTGACGAGCTTCGCCCAATATTCCATTCACAGTCACCTGCGGAATATTTCCATATCCCTGTTTGGTTTGTGGTTTACCATTCAACATGGTACGGATATCTGTTAAACCATCTCTGATGGGTTTAATGCTCTTGCGGATCGTATCTGCTTTCTTCGCATCCAGATTTGGTAAGGCTGTTTCAAGTTTATTGAGAATGGTTTCAGCATCTACCATTCTGTCGTTCAGATCACCCAGACGCATGGCACTTTTATTCAGTCTGTCATTGGCTTTGCGGATGGCGTCACGTACTTCTTTAGGCGTAGGTGCATATGGATCATCGTTCACAACAATCATCACACTATCGCTCAGGTTTCTACCCAAAGTCAGTACCACCTTATAGGTTCCGGGATCAACCGGTAATCCAGGGGGCTCGGCATTAAATGCACCGCCACCACCAGCTGCACCTCTTCCTCCACCACCACCGCCACGGCCACCACCACCGCCGCCAGTGCGAACGCCTTTTCCTTCCATACCCCAATAGTATTTATTCAGACCTGTGTCTGCTTTCGTACGAATGGTACGTACCAGTTCATTAGCCGCATCAAAAAAGCGGAGGGTTACCGTATCGCTGATTCTGTTTCTTCCGGTATCACTGGCTGTTTTGTTTACAAAGAAACTAATGGGTGCACCTGCTCTTTTGTTCTCTCCTTCATAAGAACCCCAGATGCTGTATTCAATACCCGATGCCAGTTTACGTTTTGCCTGATAAGCAGGCGGAGGTGCAAAAGCAGTGAGCTTATTGCTGAATAATTGTCCTTTATTGGCTGCCAGTTTACGCAATGGATTGATATCATCCAGTATATAAATGGCACGACCAAATGTAGCAATTACCAGATCAGATTCTCTTTCCTGTATCACCATATCATACGTTGATACAGACGGATATCCATTCTTGAATTGTTGGAAACTGTTGCCATAATCAAAGCTGATAAACAGACCCTGTTCCGTGCCTACAAAAATCAGGTTGGGTTCTGTCGGATCCTGTAATACACATAAGGTATATCCGGTTACTTTTTTCTCATCAACTAAACTGGTCCAGGTTTTACCAAAATCAGTTGTACGGAATAAATAAGGTTTATTGTTTCCTCTTCTGTAATCGTTCACCACCACATAAGCCTCTCCGGCATTATGACGTGATGCACGTATCTGTGGTACCCATGCGCCGGTTGGCATACCGGGTATTTTACCACGGAAATTGGTCCAGGTTTTACCACCATCGGTTGTTAACTGTACATTACCATCATCCGTTCCTACCCATATCACCCCTTTCTGTTTGGCAGAGGGTTCAATGGCCAGTATGGTACAGTGGTTTTCTGCACCGGTAATATCTACTGATAAACCACCATTATTGCTCTGGTCAATTTTAGCACTGTCATTGGTAGTGAGGTCGCCGGAAATCTGTGTCCATGAAGCACCCTTATCTGTACTCATATTCAATAACTGACTTCCGTAATAAATGGTTTTTTTATCGAAAGGATCCTGAGCAATGGCTGCATTCCAGTTAAAACGCTGGCGAATACCGGTAGCCGTTGTAGGAGGACGAATGCTCCAACGCTCTCCTGTGGCAATATTGTAACGACCTACACTTCCACCCTGACTCATACAATAAACCCAGTTTGGATCTTCTGCGTCGGGCATCACATCAAAACCATCACCGCCGGCAACACCCTGCCAGAAAGCATTGCGGATGCCACTCTGTCTCCATACATATGCCGGACCATGCCAGCTGCCATTATCCTGCAAACCACCCATTACATTGTATGGAATGTTATTGTCTACATTAATATGATAAAACTGCCCGAGCGGTAATTTCTCATCAAACTGCCAGTTTTTACCACGATCTCTTGTAATGGCAATACCACCATCATTACCATCAATAATAAAATTGCCATCTTTCGGATGAATCCAGAATGCATGGTGATCGGGGTGGATACCTGCATAGGGAATCACTGTTTTAAATGTTTTACCGGCATCCTCACTCACGGTAATGATCTGGTTAATATTGTATAACCTGTTTTCATTGGTAGGATCTACGGCGATATCCTGAAAATAAAATGCACGGTTGGTTACAACAGCTGCATCACTATTTACCAGCTCCCAATTAAAACCACCATCATCACTTTTGTATAAACCATTCTTGGTTGCTTCTACCAATGCATACACACGTTTGGGATCATTGCGTCCGATGGTAATACCGATACGGCCATAGTCGCCATCAGGCAATCCATGAGCTTTACCCAGCTTGGTCCAGTTTTTACCACCATCATAGGTTACATAAAAACCGCTGCCCTTGCCACCGCCCTGTAAGCTCCAGGGTGTACGCAGGTGCTGGTACATGTTTACAAATATTTTATTGGGGTTGGATGGATCCATCACCATATCACCCACACCCGATGTTTCGTTGGTATATAGAATTTTGTTCCAGGTAATACCACCATCGGTTGTTTTATATACACCACGTTCTGGATGTGCAGCAAAAGGATTACCGATGGCTCCTACATACACGATATCGGGGTTGGTTGGATCAATGAGAATACGATGGATATTGCTGGTTTTCTCCAGACCCATCATTTTCCAGGTCTTTCCACCATCAATACTTTTATACAACCCAGCACCCAGACTGATAGAGTTACGGGGATTACCTTCACCTGTACCAGCCCATACCACGCTGGGATTGCTTTGTGTAATTGCCACTGCACCTATATTTAAAATAGGCTGTTCATCAAAAACAGGATCCCAGCTGGCACCTCCATTCTCAGTTTTCCATACACCACCACTGGCGGTACCCAGATAAATGATGTTGGGATTGGCCCATACCGCATCAATAGCCGTAACACGACCACTCATACCTGCCGGACCAATACTGCGGGGCTTTAAATTTTTGAAATGTTTGGAAAGATCTGCCTGTTGGGCAAAAGAAGATATTGCAGTGCCAAAAAGCATTGCAACAAACAGTAGTTTTCTCATTCAATTGGTTTTTGGAATCCGGAATTTCCGAAATGCAGCGCAGTTTGCCAAATATCAGGGATGGTTGGTTGAGGAGGGAGACCGAAAGACCGAAAGTCCGGAAGATGATACATTAGTAGTAAAACCACAGTGGTAAAGGAGTACGGCACAGTATTACACGGAGGTTGCTTTACTGAATCGATCACCTTGCGGACTTCCGGTCTCCCGGACTTTAAGACTTTCATCTTATATTTAAATTTCAACTGCTACGTTTGAAAAACACTTTTGTAAAAGGATCCCCGATTCAAGTAGGCCTATATGCAGCGTTGGCTGCTTTTCTTACGTATACCATGATTTTTGGATTTCGCAAGTCTTTTACCGTATGTACATTCGATGGCATGACCGTTGGCAGCCTCAGTTATAAAACGGTACTTGTACTCAGCCAGATGCTGGGTTACCTCGCTGCTAAATTTTATGGCATTAAATTCATCGCCGAACTAAAACGTTTTGGTAGAAATAAAATCATACTCATCTTAGTGGGTATAGGCTGGTTGGCCTGGTTATGCTTTGCACTGATACCGGCACCTTACAATATTCCTTTTTTATTCATCAATGGTTTTCCATTAGGCATGTTATGGGGTGTGGTATTTTCTTATGTGGAAGGAAGAAGAAGTACAGATTTTATCGGTGCCGCACTGGCAGTTAGTTTTATTTTCTCCTCAGGTTTTGTAAAGTCTGTAGGTGGATGGCTGCTTCAACTCGGTATTTCAGAATTCTGGGTGCCTTTCTGTACCGGATTGGTATTTGCATTGCCCCTATTATTTTTCATCTACCTGATGGAACGCATCCCCCCTCCTGATACAGCAGATGAAGAATCAAGAATGAGCAGGATACCGATGAGTAGTGAGCAAAGAAAATTATTCATCAGGCAATTTTTGCCCGGTTTGATTGCCTGTATATTTATTTATGCTTTTGCCACACTGTTCCGTGATATCCGCGATAATTTCAGTGCCGATATGTGGAAAGAAATGGGCTACCTGAACCAGCCTGCTATTTTCGCTAAAACAGAAACACCGATTACACTTATTATTCTGGTACTGATCGGCAGCATGGTCATGATTAAAAATAGTTTTAAAGCGCTGATGATAGCACATGTACTCATTGCTGCCGGATTTATACTGGCGGGTGTCAGCACCTGGTTATTTACCCATGAAATCGTTTCGCCGATGTGGTGGATGATTCTTGTAGGACTTGGCCTGTACATGGTATACATTCCCTTTAACTCTGTTTTTTTTGAAAGAATGATTGCGGCTTTCCGGTTCACCGGTAATGTAGGGTTTCTGATTTACCTCGCAGATTCATTCGGTTACCTGGGTAGTGTAAGTGTGCTCCTGAGTAAAGAAATTTTTAAAGTACAATTAAACTGGGTAGCTTTTTTTTCCAATAGTGTGATGATTTTATCAGTAGCAGGTGTACTTATTACGGTATATGCAGGATATTACTTCTGGAAAAAGAAACCTGTATAAAGCGTTCTGTTAATCATATTCGTTTACCACTTATACGTTGTTTATGTCCTCTATCAACCGAAGAAATTTTCTACGTAGTTCAGGCGGCATCGCTATCCCTGCAGTATTGCCTTTATCTGGTTTACTGGGCAATGACCGTCAGCAACAGAGCGATTTGCCCACCCATCCGCAGGTTAAGTTTTTTGGTGATGGTGAAATGTATGAGCCTTCAGACTATATAAGGATTTTGGCAGAAGCTGATAAAACAGTTGCTATTGCTAAAGACCGTTACGGTGTGGGCGGCGTAGTAGAAGCGCTGGAAAAAAAATTTACAGTACTCACCGGTAAAGAGAAAGCCATTTTCATGCCCAGTGGTACATTGGCCAATCAATTGGCGATTGCTGTACTAAGTGGTAATAAAAGCAAAGTATTTGTTCAGGAAACCAGCCATGTATTTCGTGATGAGGCTGATGCCGGACAATCTGTTTTTCAAAAAAGACTGATACCGCTTGCCAAAGAAGAACCTTTTTTTACCGCTGCACAACTTCAGAAAACAATAGATGATATGGGTAATGCAGAAGCCTTTCTTACAGGCTTTGGTGCGGTGTCTATTGAAAATCCTGTACGGAGAGCGGATGGCAGGATGGTGCCCATCCATGAAATTAAACAGATCAGAAAATATTGTCTGGAGAAAAAAATACCCATGCACCTCGATGGTGCCAGACTCTATATAGCATCGGCATGGTCGGGTATTTCCATACAGGAATATAGTCAGTATTTCGATACAGTGTACATCTCATTGTACAAATACCTCGGTGCCAGTGCTGGTGCCATGCTTTGTGGTGATGCCGCTGTAATTGACCAGATGAGTCATCTCATTAAAATTCACGGTGGCTCCATGTATGGCAACTGGACCAATGCAGCCATGGCTTTACACAGAATGGAGGGAGCAGAAAAAAGATTTGCGGATGCTAAGAAGCTGGGAGAAGAACTATTCAACGCATTGAATAAAACAGGAAGGTTTAGTATTCAGCCCTTGGATAATGGCACCAATATTTACCGCTTGACTGTTGCAAAAAATATAGATGGAAAAAATTTACAGATCCAACTCAACCAACAATTCAATATAAGAATACCCAGACCGGATAACAATAATGAGGCACTGATTTCGGTGAATGAAACGATTTTGTACCAGCCACTTGATTATTTGATCAACTCATTTTCAAAAGCCGGACTGGGATAAAACGGATTATTTGATGAGCTATGATATACTTAGCAGATCATAGCTCATCAAATAAAATCATAACTAATCCAAGTTCTTTTTTTCATATTTCTTCTTTGCCTCTTCTGCCTTCTCAAAATCCAAAACCACACCATTAATACAATAACGTAATCCGGTTGGTGGTGGGCCATCTTCAAATACATGTCCTAAATGGCTTTTGCAACGGCCGCACTGTACTTCTGTTCTTACCATTCCGTGAGTATTATCGGGCAGGTAAATAATAGAGCTTTTGGTAATGGGCTCATAAAAGCTGGGCCATCCACAACCACTATCGAATTTGGTATCGCTTTTAAACAGTGCATTGCCACAAACTGCGCAATAGTAGGTGCCTATTTCCTTAAAGTTTTCAAACTTACTGGTCCAGGGCCGCTCAGTACCTTTCTGGCGGGCGATATAATACACTTCAGGTGAAAGAATTTTTTTCCATTCATCTTCCTTCAGAACCACTTTCGATTTATCGGTCCGGGAATATACCGGGTTATTATTTTTTTCTGTGCTGTCCATTTTTGTTTGTTTCGATGGGGTATTTTGAGAATAACAACCCTGAATAATGAATGTTGACAGGGCTATTGTGAATAAGAACTTCATATGCTAAAACTTTTGATACATTAAAATTACGTTTATAGGCGCCGAAAAGTTTGCATCATTACTGACGAACACCTGTTTTTTTCCTTACAAATGGGTTTTATTCAATGTTTTAATGCTTTGTTAAATGTTTTTTAAGGCTTTGGGCTTATATTTGTAACTCACGCAAGGTTAGTTAGTACATGTTTAATATTATTCTGTTTGGACCTCCCGGCAGTGGAAAAGGTACGCAAAGTGAAAAACTGATCGCTACCTACGGATTAAAACACCTCTCGACCGGCGATTTATTACGCAGTGAAATAGCAGCCCAAACCCCTCTTGGACTGGAAGCTAAGTCTTTTATGGATAAGGGCCAGCTGGTTCCTGATGAAGTCGTAATCGGAATGATCAGTTCTGCCCTCGACCAAAACCCTCAGGCCAAAGGTTTCCTCTTTGATGGGTTTCCCCGTACCGAAGCACAAAGTATTGCGCTGGACAAACTCCTTAAGCTCAAACAAACAGAAATCGGAGTGGTACTGGCACTTGACGTAAGCGAGGAAGAACTCGTGAAACGCCTGCTCAACCGTGGTAAAACCAGTGGCCGAAGCGATGATACCAATGAAACCGTAATTCGTGCACGCATTACTGAATACCAGCAAAAAACGACCGTTGTAGCCAATTACTACGCCGGCTTCGATAAAGTGGTACACATTAAAGGTGAAGGTACTGTTGATGAAATATTTGCTTCGCTACGCAGCGAGATAGACCAAAGACTGTCTTTATAAAGATACATAAAGTTTTTTACAACCAACAACCAACTGCGATCCCGTCATACCAGCTATGATGGGATTTTTTATGTATAAATTCGACAAAACACTGTTAAAGCTTTGTGTATTGGGTTTTCAGCTTGTTCATACTCCCTAATTTTGCAGTCCCCCCGTTGTTGTGGTGCGGATAAATGGTGTGTATGAACAAACAACAGAAAAAATCTCTTTTCAGCGCAGTTATCTCAGCTTTACTCATTTCCCTGGTTTTTAGCCTCACTGGCTATACGGTAAAAACATCTCCAGCCAGCAAATCAATCACCAGGCCGACCTATCATGATGCCATAACGGAAGACGCTTTGAATTTATATGAAACATTGGACCTTGATAAACTTGGTCTGTCAAGACAGGCGCTGCTTTATGCACTGAAAGGATATAAAAAACTACAGGAAAAAGGTCAGCTTACCAATGATGCCATCTTATCTGTTATCGATTTCAGTTTGCCTTCTACGCAAAAGCGCTTTTTTGTAATTGATCTTACCAACGATCGCTTACTCTATCATACCTATGTATCGCATGGAAAAAATTCGGGTAAGCTGGTAGCACAACGTTTTTCGAACCGAAGCAGCAGTTACCAGAGCAGCCTTGGATTTTATACTACAGGACCCACTTATATCGGCAAACATGGTTTTTCGCTCCGCTTAGTAGGCCAAGAAAAAGGCATTAACGATAAAGCCCTGCAAAGAGGTATTGTAATACACAGTGCCGATTATGCAAGTGAAACATTTGCACGTCAGCAGGGTTATCTGGGAAGGAGCCAGGGCTGCCCGGCTATTCCCGAAGAAGTGCATAAAGACTTGATTCAAACCATTCAGAATGGTTCCTGTCTTTTTATTTATTCGCCTGCAGCGGTTTATAGCAGACAATCGAAACTGATTTAATGTTTACCGGACTTCAATCCGGTGCAGGGATTGAATTGCTGGCAACTACTTTGCCAGCCTACGCTTACGTGCGTACAAACCCAATTATTTCATTTCAATCATGATCTTTTACAGGATTTCTTTCGTGCTGTCCAGACTTTCAAAGTGTACAATATACATTTCTGAAAATTTTCTTTATGACTGTCATCATCTAAAACGATGCAGCATATTTCAGTCCGGTGAAACCACACACATTTTCCTTATCATTTGTTTTAACCGAATATCATATTTTAACAAGTTATTGCCCTGTCTGCTTGTCTACCTTTAGTCAATAGCAGCCATGCAACACGTAGAATTTTTTCACACCGACCACTTCAACCAAAACTATCAGCGTCAAAGAGCTGATGAGTCTATTTCTTATTTTATCGACTTTTTCTGGGAAACCGATTTTGATGAGCTATGGAACCTCTACCCGAAAGGGTTTTCAGATGCGCTCTTTCCCAATACTGGTTATACTTACCTGCTCAACCTGGGTACGCCCTTTGTTATGCAGGTCGGTGATAAAAAGTTTGATATGAAAACAGATGGTTTTCTTCCACGTCATCGTGCTATAGAATGCTATCACCAGCCTGGTAATAAACTGTTTGGTATTAAGTTCAAGATATCGCCTGTTATTTTTGAGAAGAAAATTAATTTTTCCGAGTACAGAGAATATATTTTTCCACTCAGTTACCTGATGGATGCAAATATTCTTGCTGCCGTAAAAAAAGCAGGCAATTTTGGTGAACGGGTAGATTTACTTACACAGTATTTCGATAAAATTATCCGGCAGTATTCAGGTTCTCTCAAACCAATTCAGATTGTATCTGAGATACTTGCACACTGCGAAAACAAACGCGACTTTATTACACCTGTTGAGGATTATGCCAAACAATACGGTGTTTCCTCACGTACTTTACAACGTTATTTTGAAACAGCTACCAGCATCAGTACCAAAACGGCTATACAAATCATGCGTATACGGAAAGCAACGGAACACCTGGTAAGCGATCCCGATACTTTCAAAAGTTCCGACTATGGTTATTACGACCATAGCCATTTCTATAAACATCTGAAAAGTTTTCTGCAAAAAAACACACTGAAAAAATTACAGCCCCACCTGAAACTGCTGGAAAAGCTTCATAGCAAACATAAGAGTGAATGGTCAATGGTGAATGGTGAATGAGTTTTTTCCGTTAGATATAACATGTGAGAAAAATATACCCTTAGATATTTTAGTTAGAGATTGATATCTGCCTCTACTTATTTCCTGATGTATAAATACAATGGTCAATAGTGAATAGCGAACCTATTCACCATTCACCATTCAAACTATTAATTCCCTGCCCGGCTTCTTTCTTCTTCTGAAGCGGTAGTCCTCCTTCTCGCTGCCTGTACCGTATTTTTACCAAAGCGGTAAGTGAATGTCAGGTTGGCCACCCTTGTTTCACGATAAGCACGCCATTTTTCCAGATAGTTATTATAGGTAATCGTTCCTCTCGGAAGATTGGTCCAGAAAATATCAGAAATATTAAAACGGATGGTTCCTTTTTTGTTCATCACTGTTTTCTGCACACCTAATGCAAGACCCCATTGTGCTTTTGCTACCATGAAGCCATATTGTCCGCTTGAATTATAATTCACATTCAATTCGCTTATCCATCCATTGCCAATGGTGAATGTATTATTCGTTCTTATATCAAAAGAAGGTCTTCCGTTATTTAGTTGTGTAGTACCCAACCGGCCATTAAAATGGTTATAATATAGGTTGCCATTATTAATCATGTTCCACCACTTACTTATGCGTACAGGCGCCGACACCGTTAATCCATAATAATCCTGCCATGAAAGATTTACCGGAATCTGTACCGTAACATTATCATCAGAAGGAATATTGGGGAATACATCCTTGAAACGGGCAATGGCTACGTTCTGGTTTTGTTTGGTGCGGCTATAGCCCAAAGTAAAGCTGATATTCTTCATGGTATAACTCAACTCATACGACCAGGTTAACTGCGGCAATAAACCCGGACGGCCCGTAGCATAGGTGGTAACATCAATCAGAAATAAAAAGGGATTCAACTGCGAGTAACCCGGACGATCGATTCTTCTGCTCACCGATACACCCAGCGTATGGTTCTCTTTCATTTTATAATTCAAAAAAGCACTTGGAAATAACTGGAAATAAGAAGAATCAAAGCGGATATTGCCTTTTAACTGATGTGTATTAATCTTCGTATGTTCACCACGGAGGCCCAACTGCAGACTGAATTTTTTAAATTCCTTACTAAAATTCAGGTATCCTGCATTATTATATTCATTGTATTTAAAACGATTGGTTTTGTTTACATCATCCTGTGGTGTACCACTACTTACATCAAAGAATTTCGCATCGTTATCGGCAGAAACATAACTGGTTTTTACACCTGCCTCAAAACGGCCACTGGCTTTTAATGGGTTGGCATAATCTATTTTCGCTGTTCTTAAAATAAGTTTACCATCCTGGTCACCATCGAGAATATAATCAGGTTGCAGACTTCCGCCATTCAGGTTAAAGTATTTAGTAGCTACCCGTGAAAACGAGGATGAGTTGTATTCACCATAATCTACATCAGCTGTCAACTCTTTTCCTGCGGTATTAAAGGAATGTTTGAAATTAATATTGGCTACGATGTTATTTGCATGGTCATTGTTATTCGCCAAGGTTTGAAAAGTAGATATTTTTTGTCGCTGAGCATTTAACACCTCGGATCCGTTTACATTAGTTCTCCCTATTTTATTAAAGTTGGCACTCACCACTGCACCGATAATGGTTTTTTTAGATGGAAAAATATCAATACCAAATCTTGTATTGTGAAAATGAACAGGCGTTTTGGTGTAATTGTCTTTCAGATCACCTCCTGTATATATACCATTGTTATCGAAAAAATTCCTGTCCAGAATCAGGTGATTAAGATTCATCCGGTAGCCATATGAATAGTTACCAAACAGATTGATCTTTTTGTTACGATGATTAAAAGTGAGTCCCGCATTCGATTTTGGGTAGATACCCTGTCCATAACCCATTGTTACCGTACCATTGGTACCCATGCGCTGGTCTTTTTTCATTCTGATATCAATGATACCTGAATTACCTGCGGCATCATATTTTGCAGAAGGGTTGGTAATAATATCAATCCGCTCAATGGTATTGGAGGGAAGTCCGCGTAAATAATTGGCCAGATCGGCACCGGTCATTGGCGTGGGCTTTCCATCAATCATAATAATCACACCCTGCCTTCCTCTCAGGCCAATAGCATCATTCTGGTCTACAGTTACTCCCGGTGCACGTTCCAATACATCCAGTGCCGAGCTACCTGCACTAACAATACTGTTCTCTACGTTCACGACAATACGATCGGTGAGTTTTTGTATAAATGGTTTACGGCTGGTTACAGTTACCTCACTTGTAGAAGCAGCACTTACAGCAAGTGTAATGGTTCCAGACTGCATTTCACTTTGCTGTGCATTCAATTCAAGAAGCTGGGAATATTTTGTTGTATAACCAACAGCAGATATACGCAGCTGGTAAGTTCCCCAAGAAAGATTTTCAAACAGTGCCAGTCCTGTTTTATCTGTTATGGCCGCTTTTACCAGTATGGAGTCTTTTGAGCGCAATAATTCAACCGTTGCATTTTCAATGGCCTGCTGTTGCTCGCTCTGAACAATAGCTGTTATTTTCCCTGATCGCTGAGGCTGGCTATTTGCATAACCCGAAAACAGTATGGCGAATAAAAGAAAAAGGTAACAGTTTTTCATGGTCGGTATTTCTTAACCAAATATCTGCTGCACAACTACGGTAAACGACCATATTCTGTTGAACTGTAAAAGAAGCTTAGTCAACGGAGACTTTCGTAAATAAATATGTCTGTTTTTTACATTTACTTAAACGGATTACTATATTTTTCCTGCAGTATACTGGTACCATCTGTCAAAGTCTGCATAAATGCCAGTAACCGCTGCACATCCCGTGGAGCCACTGTATGCTGTGGTATGGCCCCATTGGTGCCAGCAAGCATATTTTGTAATGAGCGCACAGATCCATTATGGAAATAAGGTGCCGTATTGGCCACATTTCTTAATGAACTGGATTTGAAAGCCCTGGTTCCATTAATACCCTGATCTGTAGCATCAGGAAGTCCGAAAGCGGCAGCCGGAGAAGATGTAATAAACATAGGAGGTGTATGGCAAGCTGCACAGGTAATATTTCCGGCATTCAGAAAAAGGTTTTCACCTGCAGCCTCATCGGGTGTAAACTGTGCCTGCCCTTGTTTTACCAGGTCATATTTTGCCTGTGTGGTAACAATTGACCTGAGAAACTGTGCCAATGCTTTCGCGATACGCTCACTGGTAACCTGTGTACTTCCAAATGCATTCTGAAATAAAGCTGGATAATAAGATTGTGCCGCTACTTTCTGTTGCAGTTCATCGAGAGTAAGACCCATCTCTGTCATATCCTGAACAGGCATCAATACCTGTTGTTCCAGCGTTGCCGCTCTTTCATCCCAGAACATTTTACCTGATTTATAAAAACGCAGGTTTACTAAGGGCATCGAATGGCGGTTGGTTAATCCCCCTGCAAACCCTTTACTTTTAACTGCCGAATCTGAAAAAGAGAGAGCGGGTTGGTGGCAACTGGAGCAACTGATGGTATTGGTTTTTGATAATTGAACATCATAAAACAATACCCTTCCCAGCGTTGCTCCATGATCGGTAACAGGATTATCGGCAGGGGTATTATCCTGCGCGGCCAATACCTGTGCAATATGCGAGGGAAGCCCCTGATTGGCATATGAATAAGGTGTAGAAGGCAGGGTGGGTGTTCTGGCCGTATTGGTTGTTACCGGTATTGTATTATTAGTGGTGGAAGTATTGGTAGTAACCGCATCTTTTCCGGAGCAGTATTGAAATACAATAGAAACAATAGTCAGCACCGCAATCATATTCTTTTTCATGTGCAGAAGGTTTAGTATTTGCATGATACTTTTTAGATGCAGCCTGTTATAAAAACCTTCGCCGTTAACAAAACTTTCGCAACTCATCCCGGCCCTCTCTTTACGAAGCATAGAGGGTCGGGGTGAGTTAATTATATTTGTTGCATGCAAGATATCCTTCTGCTTCATGGGGCCATTGGTTCCGAAGACCAGTTTTCTGCTTTGCGCAGCCTTTTTTCTTCACAGGACTACCGCATACATAGTTTCAATTTTTCAGGACATGGCGGTAAGCCTATCAACAAACCTCTTTCAATGGAGTTGTTTGCTTCGGAAACATTTGCGTATATCAGGGAACATTCATTAAACAATGTCTCTGTTTTCGGATATAGTATGGGTGGTTATGTAGCCATATATCTTTCCACTTTATATCCGGACCTTATCGGTAAAATAGCCACATTGGGAACCAAATATCATTGGTCGCCTGAAATTGCAGCCAAAGAAATTAAAATGTTACGTCCCGATGTTATTGAAGAAAAAATACCGGCATTTGCAGCTGCATTGGCGAAGAGACATGGAGCTGAACAATGGAAACTATTACTGAAAGCTACAGCCGATATGCTTGTGAAACTGGGCAATAATCCATTATTACATGATGAGGTATTTTCGAAAATCAATACAGAAATCCTGTTGCTGATAGGTGAAAAAGACAATATGGTTTCCTTAGCGGAAACCCAGTCCATACAGGCACAACTGCACAATAGTTCCATGATTGTATTAGCCGATACACTTCATCCTTTGGAACAGGTAAATGCTTCATACTTAGCCGAAACACTATTGTCCTTTTTTTCCGGATCAGCCATGTAATATTTTGATCAGCAGCCTTAAAAAATCGTCTGGCTCAAAAGGTTTGGTAACAATTCCATTGATGGAAAGGTCTTTTGCTTTTTCCTCAACTTCGGATGGAAGACTGGCTGTTAAAGCTACAATGGGTATGTTTATGCCCCTTGACCTGATAACAGATATGGCTTCATAACCATCCATCACAGGCATATGCATATCCATTAATACCAGTTTATGTTTTTGGGTATCCAGTTTTTTAACCGCTTCTTCACCATTTACAGCAACATCAATATGGGCACCCCATTTTTCAAGAAAGGTTTTTGCTACCAGCACATTCAGTTCATTGTCTTCTGCCATCAGCATTGATACGCCGCTGAGAGGTCTTCCTTTTTCAATTTCAACAACCTCTTCCTCCTGGTTAAAATTGAATGCCTGTGAAACAGGGAAGGTCTGTGTAAAGAAAAAGACAGAACCTGTTCCACTTTCACTCTTAAGTTGCAGTTGTGAACCCTGCAGCTCCAGTATTTTTTTACAAATGGAAAGACCAAGACCGGTACCACCAAAACTTCTGGATGTAGAAGTATCCGCTTGTGTAAAGCGATCGAAGATCAATTTTTGTTTTTCAGCAGCAATACCGATACCGGTATCTTCTACCCGGATGGTTAGTGTTACATGCTGTTTACTCAGTTTTTCCTGTTTAATCACCAGTTTTACATGTCCCTTTCTGGTAAACTTGATGGCATTCTGTAAAAGGTTACCTACTACCTGACTGATTCTTGTTGGATCAGAAATAATACGGGAGTTAAATGCAGGATCTTTTTCAAGAATCAGCTCAATTCCTTTTTCATCTGCAATGGTTTTAAGTCCGGCCAATAAATCCTGAAATACTTTAACCAGATCCATGTCTATGTATTCGAAATTGATCTTACCCGCTTCGATTTTATTATAATCGAGGATATCATTTACAATATTCAGCAGGTTATTGGCTGAAAAAAGTAATACATTCAGTTGTTCTTTCTGGTCTTCTCTGGGTTTGTTTTCCAGTAAAATATGCGATAGGCCAATCACAGAATTCAAAGGAGTTCTGATTTCATGTGACATGTTTGACAGAAAATCACTTTTTGCGACCAATCCCTGTTCTGCTTCTTTCTTGGCTTTATTCAACAGAAAAGAATAACGGTAAGAAAGAATCAGTGATTGAAGGAAAAAGAAGGATATATAACCAATAAACAATAATTCCTTCTGCGGAGCCACAAAACCGAAGTATTGCAGGTTGATAATAATGAATACGAGCATTACAACACCTGTGCTCATTAAGGCATAACCAGCTCCCAGTCTTTTTTTACGATAAGCGATTACATAAATATAAAACGCATAGGCAATTACACTGAACATAACCAATAAAAAAGGATTGATCAGTTGCGTAAATACGGAAGGCGGGAAAATAATTGTTATCAGAGATAAAATAATACAGGCCCAGGTTTCAACTGCTGTAACATATTTATTAGAATCTTCCGGATACAGTTTTTGTGTGTATTGTGTAAAAAAGATTACACTTACAAAAAGGGTAAGGTATTCAAGGTGTACCAGTATGATCCACGGAACATCTCCAATAAAACTATGCAACGCATATTGTGAGGCGCCAACAATCCGATAGCTATAAGTAATACAGAATAATGCGAAATAAAGAATCGTTTTATCATAACGTCCGAAAAAATACAGACCGAAAAAGAAGAGTCCACACATCACTATACTCCCCATCAATATAAAATCAAGTCCATTGTTCTTCGCCCTTTCGGTAAATAGTGTTTCTTTATTACCAATTACAATAGACTTGTAGGGCCCGCCTTTTGAATGTTCAAAATTAGCTATCTGTAAAATCAGTTTCAGCGTATCGCCAACCGGAAAAAGTTCACGCGTAAACTGTTGCCATTGAGGTACGGTGGCTTTTTTTGTTTTACCCGGTACGCCCGATTGTACAAATAATTCATTGTTTACAAATAATTTGTAGCTGGTATAAGTATCTGGTACATCCAGTGCCAGGTTTCTGGCATTGTGCGGAAGCAGTACCGTAAGCATATAGGAGGCATAGCCCTTAGGTGTAATAACACTACCGCCTATCAACGTATCATCCCATCTTTTCGGAAAAGGAATCAGTCCTGTCATGCGGCTTTCCTTTTCGCCGGGTTCACACAATTGCTGCCAGTAAAACCCCCATTCACCATCGAGCCTGATCCTGGTGGTAGACAAATCTATCTGTCGTAAATCAATGATACCATTTTGTGCACGCGGAGGTTGCGGAGCAGCTAAAGAATGAAACAATAAACTGCTGAAAAATAATACTATTATCAGCCTGTTCCTGAATATAGACTTTGGATATAGATTCATCTGCTTGCTTGAAAATTTTACTCCGCTGGCGTCAGCAGTTCTGCTTTCAAATTACTCAAAACTTTCGCTAAGTACCGAATTAATCAACAGGTTTCCATATAAAAAAATTTTCTATTGCATTCCTGTAGTTATACAACCAGTCTCCTTCTTATTTAGCCACTGATCACCAACCACATTCTTATGTGATATGTTAGCTGTTTTATTTCCTGCAGCTTTGGCCCTGTTTAAAAAACAGTATATGCAAAACGAAACGCGTTATAACCCTTTTTATCAGATACATCAGGGACTCAGGGCAATGTTATACCATTGCTCACTACAGGTACAGCATACCAATTTTATGGATGACGCAGCTGCTGCCGAAACGATCGCTTCTTTAAAAGAATTGATCTGGCTTTTTGAAGGCCATGCACACACAGAAGACACCAAAGTATTCAGCCTCTTGCAATTAAAAGCTCCCGAAGTTATAGAGGACTTTGAAAAACAACATGACAAGGACCATATGCTGGCCGCACATTTACAAGGCTGTATTGAACAGTATGAAGTGGCTGCAAAACCCAGTGATAAAGTTTTTGCCGGTCGTCAGCTGCAGTTTTCATTAGCTGAGTTTACGGCTTTTAACCTCTGCCATATGAATATGGAAGAAGTGATCATAAGGGATCTGTTATGGAAATACTATAGCGATGAACAATTGCACGCTGTAACCATGGATATTGTTGGTAGCTTGCCGCCCGAAAAAAACGCCCGGTATAGCTACTGGATGTTGAAAGGTCTTGCCACACATGAGATTATTGAGTGGTACAAAGTAATCCAGGCAACAGCCCCTTCATTTATATTCGACCAGATGTTGGAGCTGGCTGCTCATGCTTTGTCGCCCATAGATTTTTCAGCCATACAGGAAGCTATTGCCACCCCTGAAATGGCATAAATAAATTTACACTTACTACAATCGGTATATATAACAGAAGCCCTCCATTACAGAGGGCTTCCTTGGTATATGGTTGGTTAGTAAGTAAGCTTATTGCGGCTTTTTTTCCAGCAGCTTGAAGAATTGATCAAGCATAGGTTGAATTACAATTCTTGTTCTACGGTTAGCAGCTCTTCCTTCAGCTGTTCCATTGTCTTTTAAAGGAATGTATTGACTTCTTCCAGCAGCGGTCATACGTTTGGGATCAATGCCATACGTATCCTGTAATATACGTACGATGGTAGTGGCCCTTCTTACACTCAGATCCCAGTTATCCTGAATCACAGAAGTTTTAATAGGCAGTGAGTCTGTATGACCTTCTACGATAAATTCAATTTCAGGTTGAGCATTCAATACTTTGGCTACCTTACCCAGTACTTCTCTGGCCCTGTCGGTTACTTCATAGCTGGCACTTTTGAAAAGCAGTTTATCAGAAATATCTACGTACACAACACCTTTATCAACTTTAATATTAATGTCTTCGTCATTCAGGTTACCGATGGCCCCTTTCAGGTTCATTACAAGGGCCATGTTTAAAGAATCCTTACGGGCAATGGAACCCTGGAGATCTTTGATATAAAGATCTTTAGCACCAATATTCTCCAGCGATTTCTTAATGCTTTCAGCCTGCGCACCGGTTACCACGGAAAGATCTTTTAATTGATTCAATACTGTTGTATTGTTTTGTTTTAAGAAATCGATCTGCTTATTCAGATCGGCCAACTGGTCCTCAAGTGCCTGTTTGCGGGTATTCAATTCACTGTTCTGGCTCTTTGATTTTGCCAATTGGTTTTCAAGATCTTTGATCTGATCCTGTAATTCACGGTATTTTCCCTGCATTTCCAGATACGCACCGCTTAACTGGGTATATTTTGCTTCTGACTCTTTAAATTTCTTGGTACTTACACAGGAAAACAGCAGTACTGAAGAGGCTGCTGCCACGATGAAACGATTGGTTCTCATAGTTCTACGTTTTTATCCAGCTATACAACGAAAAACCATACCAGAATATTGTGCCCTGCCCAAAAGCACCCTGATCCTTCATGAATCTCAGCAGAAATTTATTCGAATACAACCAGTTCAGCAGCCCGGTACCATTCCGGATAGCGGTCGCTGTACTGTATATCAATATTTTTTCTTTTGATTTTAAGTGTAGGGGTCAATAGACCATTTTGAATGGTCCATTCTTCTTTACATACAATCAGCCTTGCCAGCTGCTCATGGTGCTCGAGTGTCTGGTTAAGATCATCCAGTAGTTTAGATAATTCCTTTTTTAATACTTCCTGATCTTTGTCTATAACCTGTTCAGTAAGTGTACAAAGTACCATGGCAGCAGGTTGTCCTGATCCAATCACACAAACCTGACCCAGATAAGGATGTGTCAAAAGCTGGTTTTCGATGGGTGCCGGTGTAATATATTTTCCTTTACCTGTTTTAAACTGATCCTTGATACGACCTGTAATGGTAAGGTATCCTTCCGCATCTATAGAACCTTCATCACCTGTTTTGAGAAAACCATCTTCAAAACACTGCGCCGATAATTCGGGCTCTTTATAATAACCCAGCATGGATGCATCGCTTTTTACCTGCACCTCATTATCTTTTCCCAATCTTACCATTACACCGGCATAAGGTTGCCCCACTGTTCCAAATTTTGCCGACATTTTTTTATTTACATGTGAAAGTGCCACATTCTCTGTCATGCCGTAGGCTTCCTGAATAATAATACCCAGTTTTGCATACCAATATAATAATGCCGGATTGATAGGAGAGGCGCCGGTAAAAATATGCCGGGCTCTTCCGAGTCCTAATTTTTTTCGAATCGTCTTTTTGATAAGCGTGGAAACAAGGGGTATACTTAATAGCCGATCCAGTTTTTTCTGTGGCATTTTTTTCAGGATGCCTTCCTGCATTTTTTCCCAGATACGGGGCACAGCTAAAAATATCGTAGGCTGTGTATAAGCGAGATTGGTGGCAAAAGTATCCAGCGACTCCACGAAATAAACCGTACTTCCTGTAAAAATGGTTCCACATTCTACCAGCATACGTTCGGCTACATGACACAATGGTAAATAAGAAAATAATATTTCTGTTTGAATAGTGGGAAAATTTTTAAGAAAAGCATTCACTGCAAAAGCCATGGCATGATAGGTATGCATAACACCTTTCGCCTGACCCGTTGTTCCGGAAGTATAAACAATACAGGCCAAAGCCTCAGGATCAAGTTGGGGAATACCGTTAAGTGGTAAATGTGTTGCCACCAGCTCATCCCAATTCATACAACCGGCATTCGGGTAAAAAGGAAAACTGATCTGTTCAAGTGTATCCGGAACACCTTTTCTGATCTGTTCAGGTTGATCAAGTTTGCCAATAAAAATAGCTTTGCTTTCACTATGCAGAATAATTTCCTGTAAAGTTTCTGCACTGATATTCGGATAGAGGGGTACGGAAACACAGCCTGCCATAGCAATGGCCAGATCGGACATGATCCAGTGCGCACAATTCTTACTTAATATGGCTATTTTATCATCCTTTCCAAATCCCATTGCATTCAATGCAGCTGCCATACTCCGGATTTGTTCACCGGCCTGTTTCCACGTGAATGTCTGATAAACACCCTTTACCGGTTCTGCTAAAAAAAGCTGATCGGGTTTTGTCTGTTCATATTCACAGAATTTTTCAACAATATTAGGATAGTACATAGGAGGGTGTTTATATCGATGATTCATTTTGTAAATGCGCGAGTCCCTGATCTGCTTTTTTTCCCTGAACAGGGGCGTAAAAAGAAATGATACATTTGAAATCGGCAGCTTCATCTTCCGTAGGATAAAAAGGTGCCGCGAAATACACTTGTTTCTTTTTGAAATCAAATGCAGTCATGATAATGGGCACACCCGCCTTTTTCGCGATATGATAAAAACCGGTTTTCAGTCGCTCTACTTTTTTTCTTGTTCCCTCTGGTGATAAAGCCAATACAAATTGCTCATGCTGGTTAAAAAGATCCACTACCTGATCAACCATATTGTGTTTATTGGATCTGTCAACAGGATAGCCCCCCATACGGCGAAAGAAAAAACCGAAACGGCTCTCAAACAATTCTGCCTTGCCTAAATATTTAACGTGCTGTAAACTCAGTACACTGCGCACAGCCAGTCCGATAATAAAATCCCAGGCACTGGTATGGGGCGCTACAATAATGACAGCTTTGGGAATATGATGCGGAAAGTCTGACTGAACCTTCCATCCCGTCATCCACAGGTAAAGTTTCCAGAGTAGTCTCATGGGCAAGCAGTTGGAGACAAGATAATTTGAAAATGTGACAATTTATCCGCCTGAGGCGGATAAAAATGACCGGCTTGGTATGAATTATCACATTTTCAAATTATCACATTTCTTCTGCAGCGCAAACATTTCATCTCTCAGCCTCGCTGCTTCTATAAAATCAAGGTCGCGTGCGGCTTTTTCCATTTGCTTTTTGGTAGCAGCAATCGCTTTTTCTATTTGTGGGATCGTTTTGTACTCTACCTGCTCTTCTGCTGCTGTAGATACAAGTTGTTCCTCTTTTTGTAAAGCATACGGATTTGACGGATCATATCCTTTGATATCGAGTACCGATGTTTGTGCAAAAACCTGCTCCTTACTTTTGATCACCGTTTTAGGCGTGATATTATGTGCAATATTATAAGCAATCTGTTTTTCTCTCCTTCTGCTGGTCTCATCAATGGTACGCTGCATACTCTCCGTCATCTTATCTGCATAAAAAATAACCAGTCCATCAACATTTCTGGCGGCACGACCAGCCGTCTGCGTTAGAGATCTTTCATTTCTTAAAAACCCTTCTTTGTCAGCATCCAGAATAGCCACCAGTGAAACCTCTGGTAAATCAAGTCCTTCACGTAAAAGATTTACGCCTACCAATACATCTATCACACCCAGACGCAGGTCGCGTAAAATTTCTACCCGCTCCAGCGTATCAACATCACTGTGAATGTATTTTGATTTGATATTGATTCTGCCCAGGTATTTGTCCATTTCCTCTGCCATTCTTTTGGTAAGGGTGGTTACCAGCACACGGTCTCCTTTTTTAACACGTTTATCAATTTCATCTAACAGATCATCAATCTGGTTCACACTGGGTCTTATTTCAATAGGCGGATCTAATAAACCTGTGGGGCGCACAACCTGCTCTACCACCACACCACCGGTTTTTTCCAGCTCATAATCACCCGGTGTGGCGCTTACAAAAACAGTTTGTCCAATCAGCGATTCAAATTCATGAAAATTCAAAGGCCGGTTATCCATGGCACTGGGCAGGCGGAAACCATAATCTACAAGCACCATTTTCCTGCTCCGGTCACCCCCGTACATACCTGCTACCTGAGGTACCGTTTGATGGCTTTCATCAATCACGCAAAGAAAATCTTTGGGAAAATAATCCAGCAAACAGAAAGGTCTTGTTCCCGGCTGCCGGCGATCGAAAAAGCGGGAGTAGTTTTCAATACCATTACAATAACCGAGTTCACGAATCATTTCCAGGTCATATTCCACTCGTTCTTTTAAACGCTGCGCTTCTATAAAT
This sequence comes from Sediminibacterium goheungense, assembly GCF_004361915.1. GTDB lineage: Bacteria > Bacteroidota > Bacteroidia > Chitinophagales > Chitinophagaceae > Sediminibacterium > Sediminibacterium goheungense. Next base: position 1,622,084 of record NZ_SNWP01000010.1, read on the forward strand.
TTTCCGATATTTTTAAAATATTCCACCTGAGCCATCATCTCATCCTGTATCTCATGCATCACCTGCTGAATCATGTCTTTGGGTGCCAGGTAGAGGTTGGCAGGAAAGATGGCCGCAGTATCCATCAAACCGATTCTTTTATTGGTGGCCGTTTCGATGCTTTCTATTTCTTCTATTTCATCTCCGAAAAAACTAATCCGGTAACCAAAATCAACATAGGGCAGGTTAATATCAACAGTATCGCCTTTTACACGGAAAGTACCTCTTTTAAATTCTTCCTGACTCCTGTTGTATAGGGCATTTACCAACTGATGCAGAAAGCCCTGCCTCGAAATAACCTGTCCTTTATGAATACGGATAATACCATTTTCGTATTCGGTAGGGTTACCCATACCATAAATACAGCTCACACTGGCCACTACAATAATATCTCTCCTTCCACTCAATAATTGTGAAGTAGCCTGTAAGCGAAGTTTATCGAGTTCTTCATTAATACTGAGGTCCTTTTCAATATAGGTATCACTCACCGGCATATAGGCTTCCGGCTGGTAATAATCATAGTAGCTAACAAAATATCCAACAGCATTATCCGGGAAAAACTGTTTGAATTCGCCGTATAGTTGTGCTACGAGTGTTTTATTATGTGTTAGTACCAATGTGGGTCTTTGTACATTATTGATCACATTGGCCATGGTAAAAGTTTTACCACTACCCGTTACACCCAGCAGCGTCTGGTATTGCTCGCCATTCTGAATACCTTCGGTAAGCTGTGCAATAGCCGAAGGCTGATCACCTGCGGGTTGATATGGTGAATGAAGTTTGAATGGCATATAGAGTACTTAAACGAAAAATAAAGTTACAGTGTAAATATTTTTAAAAACTGAAAACTTGTTGCTGCATAAAAGAAACCCGTTGTGTATATTTATGTTAGATTTATTTCTAACAACATTCCTCTCATATGCGTGTTGATGCTGATGATATAGTTCAAAAATCTACTTTCAACCTTGAACATTTTTTCGAACTCTCAGCAGATTTGTTTTGTATAGCCGGTTATGATGGGTATTTCAGAAAAATAAACAGTGCTGTTTGTAAAACACTGGGGTATAGTGAGCAGGAATTGTTAGCTGTTCCTATTTCCAGTTTTATTCATCCCGACGACCGACATATTACCGCCCGTTACCGGAATGAACTGATTCAGGGGGAACCACTCCTGCATTTCGAAAACCGTTATATCACCAAAACCGGTGACATAGTATGGCTTTCCTGGACCTCCATGCCTGCTGCTGATGAAGAACTTGTTTATGCCATCGCTAAAAATATCAGTCATAAAAAATCAGAAGAAGCCGATCGTAATAAACTGATTACTGAATTAGGCCAATTGAATAATAATCTTAAACAACTCTCTTACACAACATCGCACGATCTCCGTTCGCCGGTTAATAACCTGCTGAGCATTTTCAACCTTTTGAATAAACGTACCATTGAGGATGAAGAAGTACAAAGATTTCTGGTTATTCTGAAATCGGGTACCGAAAGATTAAAAGAAACGCTCAATGAATACATTGATCTGTTAAATAAAAACCAGCACCTGAAAATTGAAAAAGAAGAAATTTTTTTTCAGGATGTGTACCAAAGTGTTACCAGTTCTATACAAACATTGATTATTGACTCCAAAGTTGCTATCAAAACAGATTTTGAAGCATTGCCCTCCGTTTATTTCAACCGCTATTACCTGGAAAGTGTTTTTCTCAATTTAATTACCAACGCTATTAAATATGCATTTCCGGGAAGGCCCCCCGTAATTGAATTTCATAGCTGGATTGAAAACGATGAGTTGTTACTGAGTGTTACTGATAACGGAAGAGGATTTGATATGGAAAAAGTAAAAGATCGCATTTTCGGTATGCAACAACGTTTTCATGAACACAATGATAGTAAGGGAATTGGCTTATACCTTGTACACCATCACATAAATTCTATGGATGGTAACATTACTGTAAACAGCCAGCCAGATAAAGGAACTTCTTTTATCATCCGTTTTGCAAAACAATAACTACAATACACCTAACTATTTTATGCCGAGTAATAAACCTATTTTCCTGATTGCATTTTTATGTTCCGGATTAACAGCAATGAGTCAAAATGGGAACGAAGCTTTTTTTGCTTTCAGGGAAGATGGATCACCAGCCGGTAGTCTTAACAGGGCTGCCTATTTTATGCATCGTGTAAAAGAAAACGATACTACCTACGTTTGTCGCTTTTACCAGACAACCGGACCCATGATAAAATGTGAAACCTATAAAGATGAAAATCTATCCATACCACATGGTCGTTTTGCATGGTATAACAAAACAGGCAGTTTAGATAGTACTGGTTTGGTAAAAAATGCAAAAAAAGATGGTTACTGGGAATTTAGAAAGCCTGATGGCTCGATGAACATGAGCATTTTTTTTGAAAACGGCAAACATGTCTGGACCAGAAACTTCACAACCAATATCACAACTTATGCCGATGGAAGGATACTTGATCTGAATTCAAAATCCTATAAAGATTCTATTGCTGCCATCGTTGATGCAATCGCTGACAAAAAACCCGCTGAATTCAAAGGGGGGTTAAAGGGTTGGAGCAACTATATTGAAAAAACACTGCAAACACCAGGTCGCTTCAGTGGTATTGCCGGAAGAGGGGCAAGAGGTCGTGTTGTTGTAAGCTTTACGATCGACACAGAGGGTAGGGCAACAGATATGTACATCGATCATTCTGTGGAATGGTCGGTAGATATGGAAACGATCAGGATTTTAAAAGAGAGCCCCAGATGGAGTCCTGCCATGCAAAACGGCAAACCGGTAATTTATCGCCATAAACAAAGTGTTACATTCGTAGTAAGTTAATTGAAAATCAAACAGTTATACATTTTTTGCAAAACTTAATATTAATTAATTGTTACCAATTCGTAAATTCATAGAGCTATCAAGCCCTGAATTTGCGCAAAAAACTGTACATATTATTCATTTCCACGGTATTATACATTTCCACCGGCTATGCACAAAATACTGTGTCGGAGAAAGAACTGGTATTGGACTTTTATGGCGATTCTATTGCCTTACCGCAGGATTCCTCTATTCTTGTTGATTTCAGTGAGCCGCTTTCTAAAAAAGGGATTGGTGATTTTTACAGCAAGCTTACATCTGGTACATATCAACTGTTGATTCAACAATTACTGCAATACAGGGATAGCCGCAAACTCGACGATTGGTTTTATTATCAGCTGATCAGGACCACAGCAGAAAAGTTAAGTCCCAAAGCTGCTAACTATCATCGCTATACCCTGTACAAATGGTTTTTACTGAATGAATCGGGTTATAGTTCCACCTTACGTTTCCGGAACGACACTTTGTTATTGTATGTAAGAAGCGAGGAAAATATTTATGATATTCCTTATTACATGACAGGTGACAAACAATATGTTTGCCTCAATTACCACGACTACAATAATAAGGTTGCGGTAGATGCCGTCTCTTTCACTACAGTTGCCCTGTATGATGGGGGTACCAACAGGTTTTCGTACAAAGTAACCAGGCTGCCACAGATCAGAAACAACAATTTTACTGTTAAACAGCTATACTTCGATTATAAAAACAAGGAATATAAATTCAATGTATTGCTGGATCAGCAGGTTCAGAAAATTTTTACCAACTATCCGGTAGTTGACTATGCATCACAATTTGGTATTCCACTTAGCCAGACCACTTATAATTCACTGGTGCCCTTATTAAAGGAAGCAGTAAGTAAAATGAATCAGCAACAGGGTGTTGATTATCTGATGCATTTTACCCGCTCAGCTTTTCTGTTTGAAACAGATACCAAAGCTTACGGAAAAGAAAAACGTTTATCAGCAGAACAAACTTTGTTTTATGAATACAGTGATTGCGAGGATCGCTCTGCGTTTTTCTTCTTTCTGGTAAAAGAAATCTATCAACTACCTATGATTGTCTTATCCTACCCAACCCATATTACCGTTGCGGTTCAGTTCGATAAGGCTTCAGGTACACCCATTCTGTATAATGGAGAGCCTTACTGGGTTTGTGAACCCACTCCACAGAAAAAGAATCTCAAAATCGGTGAGTTGCTTCCTTCCCTTAAAAATCAGGCTTTTGAAGTTGTGTATGCTTATAAGCCGCATTGATATGATTCCCCATTCATCCTTTCCCTTTTTTAGCTGCTAAAAAAATATTTATCTTTTTTGTCTGATCGGGTTCCGGTTATTCGTCATATTCCTGTAAACCGTTCACATAAACCTTAAAACAATTTTTTATGAGCAATTTTATGTTCTTATTCAGAGGGGGTCTCGATCCATTTACCGCATCACCCGAAGCCATGCAGCAAAACATGGAACAATGGTTTGCCTGGGTAGGCCAGTTACAGGCATCAGGTGTATATGTAGCCGGTGAAGCACTGATGCCAACTGGTAAAACCCTGCGCAAAGACCATGTAGTTACCGATGGTCCTTACATGGAAAGCAAGGAAATGGTAGGAGGCTTTTTTGTAGTAAAAGCCGATAGCCTGGATGCAGCCCTCGAAATTGCCAAAGGCTGTCCGGATCTGGCACTTGGCGGATCTGTGGAAGTTCGTGATGTGGTTGTTTTTGAATGAGTGCAGCTACACAACATACCGAACAACTGATCGACCATCTTTTCCGGCACCAATCGGGAAAGATGGTTGCTGTATTAAGTCATGTCGCTGGTCTGGAACAGATTAATCTGGTAGAAGATCTGGTACAGGATACTTTTATCAATGCCCTCCAGCACTGGAAAATAAAAGGCATCCCCGATAACCCGGCAGCCTGGTTAATGCAGGTGGCCAAAAACAAAGCCACCGATCTGCTTCGCAGACAGCATTACCATAGCCGTTATATACAATCGCAGGCTGGTTTTAATCCTGTTGAAGAAACCGCTTCTTTTTTTCATGAACAGGAAATGAACGACAGCGAATTACGGATGATGTTCGCTTGCTGTCACCCTTCTTTTTCAAAAGAAGACCAGGTTGCACTCACTTTAAAGCTGGTGTTCTCTTTTTCTGTTACCGAAATAGCAAGAGCACTGGTTGTTTCAGATGCTGCCATGCAAAAAAGACTGGTTCGTGCAAAAGAACTCCTGAAACAAGGAAATATTCAACTTGAAATACCAGCCGGTAAACAGTTGCAGGACAGACTATCAATCGTAAGAACCGTTTTATACCTGTTATTCAATGAAGGATACCTTTCACACAAAAAAGATGAAATTATCCGACAGGATCTTTGCATGGAAGCCATCCGCTGTGCAAAAATTATTACAGAACACCCGGCTACACAGGATCCCGTAAACGATGCTTTGCTGGCATTACTCTGTTTACATGCTGCCCGTTTCGATAGCCGGATATCTGATTCGAATGAATTGATTTTACTGGAACAACAGGATCGGAATCTTTGGGATAAGGAATTGTTACAGGTAGGTTACCATTACCTTAATCGAGCTTCTGCCGCCCCTGTAATCAGCCAGTACCATATTGAAGCAGCCATTGCTGCCGAACATAGTATAGCCCTTGATTTTGCTTCTACCAACTGGACAAGGATTCTTTCTTTATATGATTTATTGACCACGATCAGTCCGGCACCGGCTATTTACCTCAATCGTGCCATTGTATTGTCTCAGTCAGGAGAAACAGAAAAAGCAATCGCTCAGGTGTTGTCAATTGGGGGTATTGAGCAACTTATCCGCACCGATCACCAGTACGCTTCTGTATTAGGCTATCTGTACATGAAACTGAGCGATCACATCAAAGCGCTATCTTACCTGCAACAAGCCAAGGCTATCACAAGTTCTCCGGCAGAACAAAAAATATTACAGGCGAGAATAGATCTTATTACTGCTAATTAAATGCTTCCCTTCTTCCTTTCTCCCTGCAAAAATAACTTTAGTGATTCATGGTTTACTAATTACTGAACTTTTTGCGGGAGAAAGGAAGAACAGGAGACTTTATTTAGTGAGCTTGGCTACAATAGCTTTCACTTTACTTTCGATTTGTTTGTCTGTAAGTTTTCTTCCAGACATTTCAGATGTTGTCCATCCCTGCCAGATGGTTTTATCGGTATCGGCATCCATGAGTGTAAGGGTCAGCGTTCCTTCTTTCACTTTCTCCATATCTTCATCATAACCCATAAACTGTGAGGGATAAAATACAGGTACCCATCTGCGGTTTCTTGGATTAAAAAACCACCTGGTAAACGATTGTGAATACACCGGTGTTGTTACCTTCTTGTTTTCTTCCTCAATCATAATATCATAGACCAGGTACACATCAGGATTTTTCTTTACTTCCTTCCAACCTTTTTCTGCCAGATTTTTATCGATGGCCTGACGAATTTTTCGGTTGGTCAGGTCATCATTCTTTATTTGTACCGATGCTTTTTCTTTATTAGCCTGAGTAGTTACCCAGCTATAGGTTTTGATCGTGCTGAAATCTACATCAGCATCTTTTTGTACATAGGCTGTTCTGCCACAGCTTATCATTACCCATACCATTAGTACGGTAATAGTCATCCATTGAATCTTTTTCATACGATGCTTTTTATGTAATCAGGATTGTTTGCAGGAATATATATCCAAGCATCGTGCCTGTAATTGCAAAAAACAACCTAAAGATTTGTAAAACCAGCGTTAAATAAGCCCTGCTTATTTGTTTGACAAAAGTTTACAAGATGGTCTTTAAAACAGGTATGTAGCTAAAATTGGCTATCATAAAAAGACCCGCTTCATAAAAGCGGGCCTTATATTACTCAGGGGGTACAAGTGCAAATAGATAATAATCCCCCCGGACTTTCTTTATCGCTCCCTGCTTACCTGAGTATTTGTTGCATCGGTATTACCGATGAGTAGTAAAAGTAACAACTAACTTACAGGTCTTGAAACAGGTTTGATGAACAACCCATTTCAGTAGACCAAAACAGGTTCTCAGTAGAACAGAAAACTAATTTTATTTTGCAGGCGTAATAATAATGTTTCTGTATTCTACCGGCCCGTGATCACCCTGTAAAAGAATGGGACCCGGTTCTCCTTCTTTACTGTCGATGGCGCCTCCGGTAATGCCCGGTATAATCTGGTCAACAATAATTGCTTTACCATTCGCTACAACAGTTACTCTTCGTCCAATCAATGTAATATCAAAGCTCTGCCATTCACCTGCTGGTTTTGCGGCCATTTCATTTGGTGTCAGAAAACCATAGATGCCTCCAAAATAAGTTGATGAAGGCTCTTTACCTGCATTGTCTTCTACCTGTACTTCATAACGGCCACGCAGGTAAACACCACTATTACTTCCTGCAGGATACCTGAATTCGATATGCAGTTTGAAATCGGTAAATTTTTCTGACGTCATCAGGTTGGTTCCCGATTTCGGGCTGGTGAGTATACCATTGATATTTTGCCACTGGTTATTTTTCCCCTGTGGTACCCAGCCATCTAAATTGGTTTTATTGAGAAGTTCAATGGGTTTACCCCAGTTTACCGCTGTGGTTCTTTTCAATAAAGGGGCACGTTCACCGGTAAATGTATAAGTTCTGCCATTGCTCGCATAAATGGTTCCTTTCAGCTGATCGTTTTCAAGTGTTGCTTCCAATACCATTTCTTTATCGGTGCGCTCCCATTGTGCCGGAATAGAAAAAGAGATTTTCCCTTCTTTAGATTTTACCTGTGCGATGGGTCTGGCACTACCTCCATCGGCTACAAATTGCCCTACAAGGGTTTGTATCCCTGATAATTTTACTTCGAGCCAGGATGGCGCAATACGGTCGCCCATATTTACGGTTAAATCCCATCGACCAATGATATCATTATCGCCTGCTACTGTTTTTTTGTGGGTGAATGCGGTTATGGTAATTAATGCCATACCAAGTAATAAGAATAATAAAGAACGGATGATGCTTTGTTTCATATGTGCAATTTGAATACTGAAGATAAAGAAACTATAATACTTTATCTATATCGTAAACTTCCATTCGCACAGTACAAATCAGTTTACGGATTCACTGGCCGGTTTTTTGGCCACTATCAATAAGCCATTTCCGGATTTGACAGGTAGCAGAAAATCCATGATCATACAAAACAGAATCAGCGGATAAAAAAACAACAGTGAAATACATAATAACATTTTAAAAAGAAAAGAATACGCATTAAAAAGAATAAGATGACTATTCAGGAGTTCATTACTGAGTTTACCAAAAAAACCATAGGTGTCTTTCATCTCAGTAATAATAAACCCGTTATCCGTCAAAAGCTTTATTAATGTCTGTTTTGTATAGATCCGTTGATTCTGCTGAATAGTTTCATAATTTTCATAATTCAATAGCAGTTCTTTATAAAAGTGAAGTATGATGGTTTGGTTAACCGGTACATATAAGAGCAATTCGGCTCCGGGTTTCATGGTCTGATGTAAACATTGTAATGCTGCCCGGTCGTCTACCGTATAGGGTAATACTGAAATGCATAGAACCATATCATACACTTCTTTTTCGCTTAGCGCCTCTATCTCTATTTCTTCAAAACGAACATGTGTAAACCCGCGGTTTTCAGCATAACTGTTACCAAAAGCGATATTGCTTTTTGCCCGATCAATTCCTTTAAAATAAGATTGCCGGTATTTAGACGCATAAGGCAGCAGAAACTGACCCTCACCAGATCCTGCATCCAGTAAATGAAAAGGTTGGCTCTTTGAACGCAAGTGTTTACCCAGTGTTTTCGTAATATACCATTTCCTGAGTTGTAGCAGGTAGTTGCCTGTATAGATCAGGTGAATCCAACGGGGATGTTTGCGTAACCAGGAAGGGTACTGATGCGTAAAAAAATCCTGCTGTTTCTTTTTTCTCAAAAGCCGGCTTTAGGGTTCTAAGATAGAAGACTCATTCGGATAGAAAAAAGAAATCTCTGCTATTGCTTTCTATTTTTACAATCACCTGTTCTTTGTAATCTTCATATCTGCCCTACCCATTTTCTGAATTCAGATGCGTTTTCCTGGCTTACCTGTATGGGTTGGAAAATATCCAACTGCATATTGATCTGTATGCGACCACTTCCGATAGGTTTGAACGATTGTATAAACTGTATATTAATGATGACCTGCCTGTTGGCACGGAAAAACAATTGTGTTGGCAATTCCTCCATCAGCAGATTAAGATGCGTACCTTCTACAATGTATTTTTTACCGGTATTGGTAATACAAAAAACAATTTTGTTTACAGTATAAAACATCATCACCTGTACAACAGGTAAAACAAAATATTCTGTTCCGAGACGAACGATCACACGTGTTCTTCTGGGTTCTGGCTGTGCAGCTGTCATTTGCACATAAGGGAGTGCATAAGCGGTAAACATATCCTTCTCTGTAGACCCGTTCATTTCAGTGGGCACCAATGATAAATGAGCTCCTTTCATCTTGTCCGATTTTTACTTATATTTTAATACATTGCTTGTATTCTTCATTTGCCTGAATAGGGCCAATACTTTTCTGGCAGAAAGCATCATGCTTGGAAGAATGGGTGCAGATTGTGTTGCCGGGTTGTAACTGGTATTCTGTTATGAATAGAATATCCGGTTATTAAGGCTGTTGTAGAAAGCAGTAGCAAAGTTTCAAAAGCTGTTAACACATTTCATTTCGATAGCACGCTAACTTTCTGCTGTACTGTTTTCTTCATTACACCATGCGCATATCCCATTTCTCTTCCTCACGCACCACTATCGAAATTCCCTGTTGTTATCTTTCATAAAATTCCTACTATTTCCGTAGAGAATGATTCCATTCGTTTAGGTATAGTACCGTTTATAAATTGTACCATTTTTACATATATGACAGTTCGGTTACAAACAAAAAAAATGCTGCCCGAAAGCAGCATTTTTGTTACCATAAAATGTATCGTATTAGTAACCGGGGTTCTGTTTAAAGTTGGTATTGAAATTGATTTCTGCACTTGGATAGGGCAATTGAAAACGAAAATCTGTATTGGCCATATTCAAAAACAGATAAGTGGTTCCTGTTCCATCGGCACGGTCACCTTTACTTCCATCCCGGTTAATGGGGAGGTTCAATCGCTTCAGTTCAAAGAAACGATCGCCTTCAAATGCCAGTTCCAATCTGCGCTGTCTTAAGATTTCAGCCAGTAACTGATCGTTTGTTAATCCTGTTAACGGCAGGTAATCTGTGTAACGCTGTGAACGCAACAGGTTCAGATCAGCCAATGCTGCTACTGCATTACCGCTATGCAGATAAGCTTCTGCTCTGTTCAGTAATACCTCGGCTGTTCGTAATAATTTAATATCCAGCACGCCCAGAATACCTCCGGTACGTCCGGCATATTTAATTACGTGGTTTTGTTGAACACCGTTATATGGACTCGTAGTGATATAAGCGGCTGTACGCACATCTGTTGCAGAGAAAGCCTGTCTGAGATTATACTCAACCACATATTCAGAACGGATATTACCGGATGTGATCTGGTAATAATTCACACCGGGTGTATTAATATTATCCAGTGTTGTATTCAATACTTTAAATAAAACACCATTATTGGTTTCATCTCTCCAAACCCTGGCTACATCTGCCATGGCTGGTAGAACGGGCGTGGTACCTAATGCTGCATTGGCTGATATAATAGTTTTGGCATAATCACCCATATAGAGATACAAACGTGAGAGCAAGCCCTGTACTGCAGCTTTATTTATCCTGCCTGCACCATTGCTGGTGGCAATCAGCGGTTCTGCAGCAACCAGATCAGCTGCTATTTTATCATAGAACTGTTTTACAGGCTCTTTGCTCGGCATAATATCAGATGCCGTACTGGTTACATAGGGTGCTACCGAATCGGTATTGGTTGCATTTACATATGTTTTTGCATGGTAACGGGCAATATCGAAATATAACCAGGCCCTTACCGCCAATGCTTCTGCTCTTGCATTGTCTTTGAATGTTCCTGCCGGAAACTTATCAATGTTTTCGAGTATGGCATTGGCCCTTCTGATTACACCATATGCATTGGTAAGAAAAGTCAGTGTAGTATTACCATTGTAGCGCCACTCACTGAAATTGGTGAGTGTTTGTCTGCCTGTTGTACTTAGTATCAGGTTATCAGCCAGCGCATCACCCATAATATTCCAGGTAGAGTTGGCATAAGCGCCTCTTAAACCCGAGTACATACCATTAATGGCCAGGGTTACATCGGTTTGTGAAGTAAATGCCCTTGAAGTTTCGATCTGATCAAAGGGAGCCAGATCCAGCTCGCTTTTTTTACAACCGGTCAGTGCTGCAATGGTTGCTATCGTGAAAATGAATTTTTTCATGTCTCTTTTTTTAGAATTAGAATTTGATATCCAGACCCACAGTAATGGTTCTTGCTGGCGGATAACCGTAAAGTGATAATTGTCCTGGCTGAGAGAAAGTAGCTGCGCCTGTTTCACGGTTAGGGAAGCCTACTTCAGGTGTACCTCTGAATTTGGTACCTGTCCATAAATTGGTACCCTGCACATAGAAACGAAAACTGCTGATACGCAACTTGCTGGCAATAGCAGACGGCAATGTATAGCCTACCACCACATCGCGCAGGGTAATATAATCGCCTTTCTCCAGAAACTTGTCACTTGCCAGGTTTACTTTTTGTGATGCATCGGTTAATGATGGATTGGCTGCAACATCACCCGGCTTGGTCCAGTAATTCAAAGCATCCGTAAACTGATTGATAGCAAGACTTGATGCATTACCACCATCACCTACAGCATTTCTGTACATCTGATTGTAGATATAGTTACCACCATTATAATAGAACTGCAGACTCAGATCAAGGTTTTTATAACGCAGGTTTGAATTCACACTTCCGAAAAATTTAGCCAGTGGCGATTTTCCTTCCAGTAAAACCTGATCATTCAATGAATAGGTTTCTGTAATAGAACCATCGGCTTTGTAATACCTGTTCTTACCATTTGCGGGATTAATACCTGCCCATCTTACGAGGAAATAAGTATTCAATTCCTGGCCAACTGTTAGTCGGGTATTCGTGGTAGATGGTAAATCCGGAGATACCAGCTCTGTTATTTTGTTATCGTTCTGGGAATAATTGAATGAGATATTCCAGTTAAGGTCTTTTTTGCGGATCACATCTCCACTCAGACTAATTTCAAACCCTTTATTTACTACTGCGCCCACATTGCTCAGTACACTGGTGAAACCGGTAGTCTGGCTTACGTTTTTAGGGAACAACAGGTCTTTTGTTTTTCTGTTATAATAATCGAATGTTCCTGTGATTCGGTTATTGAATAAACCAAACTCCAATCCGATATCGTAGTTGAAATTTTTCTCCCAGGTAAGATCAGGGTTTGCCAGCTGGCTCGGTATAGCAGCCGGTAACTGATTATAGCTGGCGCTTAATGCATAGGTACCCAATGAACCATAGAACTGTGTTGGCACATTACCTGAAGTACCTACAGAACTCCTCAGTCTGAGGTCGCTGATAAACGACAGCTTATCCATAAAAGCTTCCTTCTTAATGTTCCACCATGCGCTGGCAGCCCAGAAATTAGAGAATCGGTTATTGTTACCAAATCTTGAAGAACCATCTGTTCTTGCACTCAGTTTGGCACCATATTTTTTCTTCCAGTCGTATCCGATAGAACTGAAATAAGAAATGATTGAAAACTGTGAGCGTGATGTAGTAGCTGTTTGCACCTGTGCAGCATTTTCAATCGTTGTTACCGTTGCTGTAGGCATACTGTTACCAGCCAGCAGGTACGAATAAAAATTACGCTTGGTAAATTCCTGTCCAACCAGCACATCAATATTGTGTTCACCATTAATGCTTTTGTTCCAGTTAGCTGTATTGGTAGCTACATATTGAAAATCCTGGTTACCTCCATCCGACTTCTGGCTATAACCCAGAATGGCAGCAAGGTTAGAACCGGGTTGCAGGTAGCTCTCAGTCTTGGCAGTATTATAGTTCATCGCCAACTGTGTTTTCAGTGTAAGCGATTTCAACGGTTTTGCTTCAGCAAAAAGCGTTGCAAATGTTCCGATACGATCCAGAAAGAATGTATTTTTTTCCTGACCCTCTAATGCTGAGAAACCCTGGAAAGTAAGGTTGTACGTACCATTTGGCATATACAGTGGCTCATAAGGATTTGTGGTGAAGTAGGCTCTCCAAGGACTCTGCACATTATTCAGTTCTCTGTTCTGGTATTCGTTTGAATGCGTAACACCAAGGTTTACACCAGTTTTTAGCCAGTCGTATGCCTGGTACTCAATATTAAAACGCCCACCGGTACGATCCCTTCTCGACATATACAATAAACCCTTTTCATTGAATTTATTCAGCGATAAATAGTAACGGATCTTATCAGAAGAACCGGATAATGCTACTTCATGCTGATCGGTATAAGCATCCTGTAAATAATATTTACCCCAGTCGCCGGCTCCTCTTGCTTCCATCAGTTTCCAGATATCTTCACGCTGCTGTGCGGTAATGTTGAACAGGGTAGCACCTGCGGGAAGAGCGCCTGAAGTAATTCTGTTTCTGATCATAGAATCAGCAATGGCATTTACAACGCCTGCATCAAATTCATACTGCAGTTTCTGTCTGGCATTCATCAGCTTTACATTGTTCAGCGGCTGAAGTCCGACAAAACCATGCTGATAAGAATAACGCAGTTCCGGTTTTCCCGACTTGCCTCTTTTTGTGGTAACCACTACCACGCCATTACCTGCACGTGCACCATAGATAGCCGATGCAGATGCGTCTTTTAATACAGATACATTCTCAATATCATTCGGATTAATCAATGCAAATGCCGTTGCGGTAACCGCAATACCATCTACCATAATCAATGGTTCAGAAGAGGCATTGATAGAACCCGTACCACGTACACGCAGGTAACCACTTTGTCCGGGCTGACCACTCTGTCCTACTACCTGTAAACCCGCAGATTTACCCTGTAACAACTGTGTAAAGTTGGAAATGGGTTTTTGCGCAATCTCTTTATTGTCGATCAAAGAGATACTACCGTTCAGGTCACGCTTTTTAATACTTTGGTAACCCACTACCACTACCTCATCCAGGCTTTTATCTGCCGCATCAATCTGAATGGTATAATTACTGTTGGCAGTGAGCGTAAGTTCGCGGTCGGTATAACCCACGGCTGATATAACCAGTGTTTTTACCGAAGCATTTACGGTTAAAGAAAACTGACCCTCAGCATTGGCAGCCGTGCCAATATTGGTACCTTTTACTACCACACTTGCATTGGGTATCTTATTATTGTCTCGGTCAACCACCCTTCCGGTAATGGTTCTGTTTTGAGCGATGGCTGTCAACCCTATTAAAAAGGTACAGCACAGTAGTGCAAATTTTCGCATGATATTTCTGTTTATTGTTTCGCGTAGACAGCAAAACTTCAGCAAATACTGTATCAGGATTCCTGTTAAAAACCGAAGTCGAATTTTTAACACCTGAAACGGGGAAAAGAGGGGATGAATGGTGAATGGTCAATGGTGAATTATGACTGTCAGGGGCATATAGTCTGTGCGCTATGAGCCATGAGCAGCGGGCTTTCATTGGCGGTCAATCTCGCTTTTCTGCTATTCATGTAACTAACGATAGAGGTTGAGCATTCATTTTTGTATTACTCGTTAAAAGAATTGCTTTATAGATCCAAATGGGCTTTTCGATCTTTCAAATGCAGCTTTATAAAAGCTCGCAGCTCATGGCTCATAACTCGTAGCTTTTTATGTTTCCGGCTTACCTTTATAACCATGATCAGTTTTATAAACGGAGATTTTGCTACCCTGCAGGATGCAGTTATACCTGTAAGCGATCTGGGTTTGCAGAGGGGTTATGGTGTGTTTGATTTTTTACGGGTAAAAGAACAGCAGCCTCTTTTTCTGGATGCACATATCAACCGGCTCTACCGTTCACTTGAGCACATGCGTTTACGGCTATCCTATTCAAAAGAGCAATTAACAGCTATTATTACAAGCCTGATTAATAAAAATCAATTGGAGCATTCCGGTATCCGTATAACCGTAACAGGTGGGGCTTCACCGGATGGATATACACCTGTTGAGCCTCATATCATCATTGTTCAACAACCCATTGCTGCCCCACCCGATCATATGCAGACCGGCCCATATAAATTGGTAACACATGCCTACCGTCGCCAGCTGCCTGAAGTAAAAACAACCGATTACCTGATGGCCATCTGGTTACAGCCCTGGATCAAAGAACAGGGTGCCCATGATGTGTTGTACCATTGGGGGGGAGCTGTAACAGAATGTCCGCGTTCAAATTTTTTTATCATCAGCCAAAATAATACCCTTGTTACACCTGCAGTGGGTATGTTACAAGGTATTACAAGGGCCAATATTCTCTCCGTCGCAAGAGACAGTATGGCTGTGCAAGAGAGAACCCTTACACTGGAAGATATCCGTACCGCCAAAGAAGCTTTTATCTCCAGTTCTACCAAACGCATTATTCCGGTAACAGCTGTGGATGATATTGAATTGCCTGTTTATACGGAGAAAAGCATATCTGCATGGTTGTTTGAACAGTTGCGCAGGAAGGAGTAGAAAGTCCGTAAGTCCGCGAGTCGGATAGTCCGGAAGTATATGTATTATTGATGAGCCCTCCGTGTAACTCCGAGCCTTACTTTGTGTGACACTGTGGTAAGAAACCACGGAGGAAAAGGAGTACGGCACGGAGTTACACGGAGGTTTACGTAATAAACAATCCTCTTCCGGACTATCCGACTCGCGGACTTCCGGACCACCCTGGCGAAGGAAGGGCCCAATGTGTACATTATATACTATTTAATAGTTTATGAACTTGTTGTTGGTTGAGCATTTTTCGTTCAATTATTACCAATGTTTTTTGAGTAGTAATAAACCACACAGCAATAATGCTTTTATTTCTTTCAGGTTGAAGTGCTCCATAAATTCCTTTTTTTATATCCTGCTTAGTATATATTTTTTCCCTCAGATCAATAATAACAACTGCCACTTTTTGCTGAGAAACTGCATAAATACATCTCTTGATAGCAGCAGCACTCACATATCCTTTTTGACCCGGGGATTTTATATCACCAATCAGAAGACCATTAATCCTAACATCCGGGTTTTTACTGGCATATACATCAGGTAACCAATACGATCTTAATTGTTTTTCATTTTCAGGAATGCAAGGCAATAACTGAACTTTAAAGCCATAATCAGCCAGTACCATACAAGCTGATTTGTTCATTATCAGCTCCTCTTTACCGTGTAAAGGATGTAAATGAACAAAACCTACCGACGCTGCCTTATATATTTCCTGATACGCCATAGCACACTATTTAGATAAGCTAATTTATTGTAGATCACTGCGTAGCAGACGGAGTTCTGCCTCAGACGTAGTAGACATCAAAATTTTTGGTAAATACAATAAAAAGGAAGAAATTTGTAATGCATTGGGTCGCGGCCCAAAGCCTCCGCAGCCCCGGTTTTCCGGGGCCTGTTTTTTTTAGATGTCTCTTTGATTCTAAAGAAAAGTATGCTCTCTTTCCATTTATTGCAACGCTCTTTCTGACGTTCCCGTCAACCTGACGAAGGAAGGGCCCTCACATAAATATGCTGTTTTTTATCCCCTTCGCTATCAGTAAATTTGTAGGGTGCCTCTTCGTTTATACAGCTTAGTTTTTGTTTTTTTCTTCTGTGTGGTTTTTGCATCTGCACAGGAAAACTTTACGTTTACCCACCTCAATACCGATGACGGGCTGGCCAGTAACGATGTTCGCGCATTGTACCAGGATCATAAAGGGTTTATATGGATAGGCAGTGCCAATGGCTTACAACGTTTCGATGGTACCAAGTTCATCAGTTTTTCTATGGGTAATAAAAAGGGCAGTGATCCTTTACCCATTTCATTGATTGAATTTATTGTTCCCGGAAAAAATGGAACACTATGGTTATACTTCCCTGAACTACGGGAAGTAGGTCTTTTCGATCCGGCTAAATTTATTTATAAGAAAGTAGCCATCAAACCACCCACGCCTTTACCCGGGCGTATTATGCCGAGATTGTGGAACGACAGTAAGGGAAATATTTACCTTACCATTCAACCGATTGGCATTTTAAAATTTGATGAAAAAGAAAATGCCTTCACTGCCTCCGCTCCTTTCCGTATACCCAAGGGCTGGTTTTTTGGTATCGCATCAGCAGAAGATAAAAAAAACGGACTGCTCTGGCTTTCCTGCTCAGATAATGGGCTCGCTGCCTATGATGAAAAAACCGGAGAAACCTATACACGTTTATACAATCCCAAAAAAATACCCCTGCTCAATAACTGGCGCGTTCAGGAAGCCTTAAGCAATATTTATATCGATAGCAAACAGCGCTATTGGTTATACAACTGGCCCGTGTATGGCGGGGGTTCTGAGATCGTACATTGCCTTGACTCAACAGGCAACCGATACCTCAAAGACACAACAGGACTCTCTTTACCAGACAATGAATACTTTGAATACCGTCACATGATCGATTTGCCCAGATCGGGTCTCTGGGTTTTTGGTCTGAATACCTTATTCAGCTACAGCAAAAAAAACAATCGGTTTAATTATTATAAAAACGATCCGCTCAGCAGTATTGCCATTCACTACGAAATTGCCCATCAGGTAATTGAAGACCGGGAAGGTGGTGTGTGGGTGGCTACCGATGAGGGCATTTATTTTACTTCTCCCGGTAAAGACGGCAATGGCGTTCAGAACATGATTTTTTCGGAGGCGAAAAAAAGCCGCGACTTTACCGATATCATTGAATTACGCAATGGCGATTACTGGCTCACCAACTGGGGACAGGGTGTACTTACCATGGATAAGTTTTTTAAACCCAAACCTTATCAGATTTTTAAAAACTTTCCGGCCAACTGGAACTCAGCACAACGTGGTGGTGTTAACCTTACCTGGTGCATGCACGAAGAAAAGGCAACCGGTGATGTATGGATAGGATCCAATGGTGGTCTCATTACACGGTTTAACCCCGCTACCAACAAAACACAGTTTTATAATCCGCCCGAATTTCAGAACGCCACGGTTCGTTATATCACAGAAGATAAAAAAGGACGTATCTGGTTCAGTACACAAAGAGGTCGTGTCATTCGTTTCGAAAACAATCAGTTTACCGTCATCAAAGATTTCGGTACGGCCGTTATTCCAAAAATTTTCTTTGATAAAGATGGTTGGATATGGGCCGGTGTTCAGGGTACCGGACTTTTTGCCATGGAAGCCGAAGGTGGACGCATACTCCAGCAATATGTAAAAGGCAGTTCCGACAATAGCCTCTTTGCATTGAGTGGAACAGATATTGATCAGCTGAACGATAGCATTATTGCGTATGGCGCAGGTGCACTGAATCTGGTAAACAAAAAGACAGGTAAAGTACGCATCATTGATTATATGCAGGGTCTTCCCTCCAATTCGGTTCAGCGGCTGCGGATTGACCGTGCCGGCTATTTGTGGATCGTTACCAATAACGGATTGTGCAGGTACAACCCTTTTAATGATAATATCACACCCTACCATAAAAGAGACGGTGTGGTGTTGGGTGAAAAAACCGTAGCGGCCGATTATTTGTGCAGCGAAGGTTTTGTAATGTTTGCAGGTGGTAATGCACTGGTATTTTTTCAGCCGGAAATTTTCAGTAGTAACCAGCAACCACCGGATGTAAGCATTACCGATTTTAAACTCAACAACGAGTTTCTGCCCATTGATTCCCTTACCGCTCAATCAGAATTAACGGTTAATTATGATCAGAACTCTTTCAGCATCTATTTCTCTTCTTTAAGTTATGTGAACCGTGATAAGCTCATCTATTATTATAAAATGAGCGGCATTGATGATCAGTGGATACGTGCCGATCGTCAGAAACTGGTGAATTTCTCACTGCTACCTCCAGGTCATTATACTTTTCAGGTGTATTGTGAAAATATTGATGGGGTACGTTCCAAAAATATTACCAGCTTCTCCATTTTTATCAGACCTCCATTCTGGAGAAGGTGGTGGTTTATTTCTTTGATGGTGCTGGCACTGGGTGGTTTGTTGTATTTTATTCACCGTCTGCGTATCAACAGAATCCTGGCCGTTGAAAATTTAAGGAACCGCGTGGCACGCGACCTGCATGATGATATGGGCTCTACCCTCAGTACCATCAATATCCTGAGTACCATGGCTAAGAGCAAACTCAATACAGATAATGTAAGGGCCAGTGAATACCTGGGTAAAATCAGTGATAACAGTCAGCGCATGATGGAAGCCATGGATGATATTGTATGGAGCATCAAACCCATGAACGATTCTATGCAGAAAATCACGGCACGTATGCGTGAAATTGCCACAAGTGTACTGGAAGCAAAAGATATCGACCTTCGGTTCCGCACCGATGATTCTATTGAAGATGTAAAAATGAATATGGAAGCGCGTCGCGATTTCTTTTTACTCTTCAAGGAAGCCATTAACAATATTGCCAAATATTCCAAAGCCAGTGAAGCTTCTGTACACCTCACGGTTCATCATAAAAGAATGATGATGATCATCAAAGACAATGGTGTTGGATTCGATATTGATGCGGCTGATGGAAACGGGCTCGGTAATATGTATAAACGTGCCGCTTCTTTAAAAGGAAGAATACAGATACAATCTAAACCGGGTGAGGGCACGCAGATTACTTTGAATATACCTGTTCAGTAAATAACCTTTAAGATTTTTGAGGAGGATTTTCACCGCGGAGAACAAGAGGGCGCGGGGGTTACGCAGGGTTGTTGTTTAAATAACTATATGTTTGTAGCTCTTTAACTTTGCTTATTTTGAAAGGAGATTTTATTAACTATTCTTTTGGTGACCTCCCGATCCGGTTATATACACCTGATACAAACGAATTAAAGAATGCATGGAACAGTGGTAGTCTTACCCATTTCCCTTATTGGGGTAAATGCTGGCCGGCGGCATTGGGGTTGGCTGAATTTATAACCCAATATCCCTCATTGATACGGGATAAAGAAGTTGTAGAACTGGCGGCCGGTCTGGGTTTACCATCAATGGTAGCCGCCCTGTATGCAAAAAAAGTAATCAGCTCCGATTACCTGCCCGATCCGCTGGCATACATCAACAAATCGGCTAAAGAAAACAGCATACTGAATATTGAAACCTGCATTATTAACTGGCAGCATATACCAACAGATTTCAAAGCTGATGTTGTTCTGTTAAGCGATGTAAATTATGATCCGGATGCTTTTGATGCGTTGGATCAGTTACTCTCCTTTTTTCTGAAGCAAGGCACTTTAATTATACTGAGCACACCGCAACGCATCATGGCAAAATCTTTTGTAGAAAAATGGCAATCCTTTCAGCTATTTCAGGAGGAGTTTGTGTATGATGAGGTGAGGGTGAGTGTATGGGTATTGAAGTCCACCCATCCTTCGTCGGGATGACCGAAATACCGAAAGTCTGTTAGTCCGGAAGATGAGTCTATACTTATGGGCCCTCCGTGTAACTCCGTGCCACACTCTGTGTAACACTGTGGTAAAAACCACAGAGGTTGTAAAATTATTTCTGTGTGGTTCTGTGTTTTCAGTGGCAATAATAAATGTCTCAGAAAACACAGAATAGTATACTGTCTTCAGACTTCCGGACTTTCCGACTCCCGGACTTTAAAAGAAACAAGGAATACTCCTGCGTTTATCTTTCTGACTAAAAAAGTAGATAAATGAAATTTCACTGCTACCCGTAAAACCATTGGCTTTTTTCAGATCGGAATGTGTGATATCGTAACTGATACCTACCTGATAATTCGTGGTTCTTAATCCGATGTATGGGTAGGTAGCATCTTTTGCCCTTAGCCAGGCTCCTGCATACAGGTGTGCATCTGTATCACCGATTCCCCATCCATATGCCAGCCCAAGAACAGTCTGGTTATTATTGGCCTGCTGCATAAAATTACTGCTGAAAAAAAACTGGTCCCTTTCATTCACCGGTAACGACGCACTGGCATGAATGGTAAAGCGCCGGGCAAGCCTGCTATTCTGTGCGCTGAAAAAACTAAGTGATGGGTTTAGCAGGTGATACACCGATGCACCAATATTGAAGTTCTTTCCACTTTCATCTCCATAATTATATAACATACCAATATTCAAATCGGCATAGCCAATGGATCGGTTGTTGATGGTTTCGCCACTGGGTACCGATAAATCGAATCCACTACTGGTGAACTGATTGGCAAAACTCACTTTGCTGAAATCTACCACATGCCTTGCATAGGCTGCCTGTACGCCGATACCTACAGACTGATATCCATCTGCGTCCAGTCCTTTGTTAAACCCTGTGGATACAGCGATATAACTGTTTTTATACACGCCTGCACCTGCCTGATCGTACATGGCTTGTATACCCAGGCCCCATTTATCGTTAGCGGCCAGACTGTTTTGCAGGATACGTGTATCAAAAGAAACAGCGCCTGTCTGATACGGCGAACTGATATTGCCCCACTGGTTACGATAATTAATGGCCAGCCTGTGTGCACTATTAAAATAACCCGTTAATGCCGGATTGAATGTGAGTGGTGAACTATAGTATTGAGAAAAATAAGGATCCTGCGCCAGGGCCCTGGCGCCTGTGAGAAGGAAGAAGAGGATGAAGATATATTTTCTCATAGTTTTTTTTGGTGAATGGTGAGTGGTCAATGGTCAATGATTGATAATGTATTCACCATTGACCACTCACCATTCACCTCTTTTACTGCAACAACAACACGGTTCCTGTCTTACGCACCACATTGCCCTGCAGGTCCACAGCTTCGGCCATCCATGTGTAGGTGCCCATGGGTTGTTTTACGCCTAAGTAAAGACCGTTCCAGCCAGACTGTGCGCTGCTTTCTTTAGTGGTAAAAATCATAGTGCCCCAACGATTGAACACACGGAAATAATTCAGCTGCCGCATACCCACCAGTATCGGATACAAGCGATCGTTTTGTCCGTCGTTATTGGGCGTGAAGCCCTGTGGCACATAAATATCTACCCCGGGAATCACTTTCAGCAATATGGTATCTACTGTGGTGCAACCAATATCATTGGTTATGGCCACAGTATATTCTGTAGTGGTGTTTACGCGAATACTCGGTGTTGCTATTCTATTATTATTTACACCGGTTGCGGGCAACCACAGATAGCTGGTACCAATGGCCCTGGCGGTTACCGTTACCGGAATATCTTTTAATACATCCACATCCTTATAACGCACAGCTGGTAATGCCGACTGTACACGATAGGTAACCACACTTGTTTCATTAAAGCCGGTACATACCGGACTGGTAGCCGTTAAACGAACAGTGTAGGTACCTGAGCTGGTATAAATATGTGTGGGAGCAAACTGATTGGAGCTGCTGCCATCACCAAAATCCCATAACCAGTTAATGCCGCCGCTGGCACCGGTAACAGATGTATTGTTAAAACTGGTAGATACACCTGCACATGCATTGGTAAGCGTAAATTGTACCGTAGGTTTATTCAGCAGTTCGAGGTTAATGCTATTGGATGAAGTGGTTGAACAGCCCTGTGCCGAAATAAAACGAACGGCATAAGTACCGGCAGCTGTAGCATTGTAGGTTGCACTATTGGCACCGGTAATCGGTTGCTGATTCAATAACCACTGGTAACTGTTGCCACCTGTTGCATTGAGCGTGAGAGAACCGTTTTCACAGATGATGTTGGTAGCAGGTGTTTGCAATACACCCTGCGGTGCTGCATTCACCTGAACTGTTACAGCACCCGAACGGAAGCAACCCGTAATAGCATCTGTGGCCCTGATATAAAACATACCCGACCCATTCAGTGCCTGCGCATTGGCAATGGGTGCTGTTAATGCGGCATTGGAGAAATAAGCAAAACTCAATCCAGCACTGCTGCCTGCGGTAATATTGGCATCGGCTAGGTTGATGGTCTGCGGTGAACAAACAGCGGCAGGGTTATTAATCACCAAAGTAGGTAATGGGTTGATGGTTACTGAGACAGGAACAATGGCACTACAACCAGATACCGGTGTTCCTTTAATATAATATACGCCTGATGTATTTACCGCATTGGCATTGGCCAGTGTTGTGGTGGCCGCAGCATCTCTAAAATAAGTATAGCTGAGTCCGGCCGCACTACCATTGGTGATGGCAGCAGCCGTTATATCCACCGTACCCGGTGCGCATACCGCCGCAGGTGTGTTGATCAGTATCGAAGCTTGCGGATTGATGGTTACTAGCACTGGCTGTATGGCAGCACAGTTGGTAACCGTGTTGGTACCTCGTATATAATAAGTACCGGCAATACCGATGGCAAATGGTGTGCTGAGTGTTTGTGTACCTGCCGGATTTGACCAGTAGGAATAAGTAAGTCCGGCCGTACTTCCGTTTGTAATGGCAGCAGCAGTAAGGTCAACCGTACCGGGTGCACATACAGCGGCAGGATTGGTGATGCTTACCGTTGGTAAAGCATTCACCGTAATGGTAACCGGTGCCGATGTTGCAGCGCAGTTATTGACATCGGTAACGGTTACAGTGTAAGTACCCGAGGAAATGATATTGCTGATGTTTGCATTGGTGCTACCATTGCTCCACAAATAATTACCACCACCTGTTGCAGAGAGGTTGACAGAGTTGCCTGTGCAGAAAGTGAGTGGGCCGGAGGGATTAATATTAGCAACAGGCAAAGATTGTATTGTTTTCATAGCTGTTACAGTAGCTGTACAATTATTGGCATCTGTAACTGAATAAGAAACAGTTGCTGCTCCTGCAGACTGACCTGTTAAAACTCCTGTTCCATTAATAGTGGCATTGGCATTATTTACAGACCAAATACCGCCCCCGGTTGCATTCGAAAGATTAATCGTTGAACCAATACAAACAGCATTCGAGCCGCTGATTGCTGCAACTACAGGAAGAGCGTTTATTGTCTTAACTGATGTTACGGTTGTCGTACAATTATTGGCATCTGTAACTGAATAAGAAACAGTTGCTGCTCCTGCAGACTGACCTGTTAAAACTCCTGTTCCATTAATAGTGGCATTGGCATTATTTACAGACCAAATACCGCCCCCGGTTGCATTCGAAAGATTAATCGTTGAACCAATACAAACAGCATTCGAGCCGCTGATTGCTGCAACTACAGGAAGAGCGTTTATTGTCTTAACTGATGTTACGGTTGTCGTACAATTATTGGCATCTGTAACTGAATAAGAAACAGTTGCTGCTCCTGCAGACTGACCTGTTAAAACTCCTGTTCCATTAATAGTGGCATTGGCATTATTTACAGACCAAATACCGCCTCCGGTTGCATTCGAAAGATTAATCGTTGAGCCCACGCAGACTGTTGTTGCTCCTGTTATTGTATTAATTATTGGCAAAGCATTTACTAGTACTGTTGTACTCGTAAAGTTGGTACAGCCATTCCCATCTGTGACAGTATAACTAACATTGACCGTTCCGGCTGATTGACCAGTCAGTGTTCCGCTTACGTTAATACCTGCATTTGCATTATTGACCGACCATACACCCGACGCTGTTGTACTTGTTAGGTTAAGCGTTGAACCAACACAAACAGGGCTCACTCCTGTAATTGCATTCACCGTTGGTAATGCATTCACTGTTACTGTTGTCGTTGTCAAATTTGTACAGCTATTCCCATCCGTGACAGTATAACTAACATTGACCGTTCCGGCTGATTGACCAGTCAGTGTTCCGCTTACATTAATACCCGCATTTGCATTATTGACCGACCATACACCCGACGCTGTTGTACTTGTTAGGTTAAGCGTTGAACCAACACAAACAGGGCTCACTCCTGTAATTGCATTCACCGTTGGTAATGCATTCACTGTTACTGTTGTCGTTGTCAAATTTGTACAGCTATTCCCATCCGTGACAGTATAACTAACATTGACCGTTCCGGCTGATTGACCAGTCAGTGTTCCGCTTACATTAATACCCGCATTTGCATTATTGACCGACCATACACCCGACGCTGTTGTACTTGTTAGGTTAAGCGTTGAACCAACACAAACAGGGCTCACTCCTGTAATTGCATTCACCGTTGGCAATGCATTCACTGTTACTGTTGTCGTTGTTAAACTAGAGCAACCGCTTCCATTTGTAACTGAATAGGTAACTATTGATGTTCCAGCGGCCGAGCCAGTTAAGACTCCGGAAGAGATTCCGATTGTTGAGTTTGCATTATTAACTGTCCATGAGCCACCGGTTAATGAGTTTGATAAGTTTATGGTTGATCCTACACAAACCGTAGATAGTCCCGTTATTGTTCCTAGAATTGGTAATGAGTTTATCTTAAAAGGTGCTGCACCAGGATCACTTTCACAACCAGCAGATGTTCTTACCGTTAAAGTTCCTGTATACGTTGCTCCAGAAGTTGCAGAAGTAGGTACAACAACTGTAATACCCCCCCCGGCCGGAAAGTTATTGGTAGTAAATGAAACATTTGAAAAGCCATCTGCTATCGCTGGGGGATCCCACACAATCTGATATTCTGTGGGACTATTTGTATATGTAAGTGTTACATTAAAAAACGATGCCCCATAACATATTGCAGGAGAAGATGGCTGTATAAACGGAAACGTTAGTACAGGTTTAGGATTAACCGTAATCGTTGCACTACTACTTATGCTTGTATTGGTACAGGTTTCCGATAAAGAATTAGCATCTACAACAGAGGTGAGGCTGTAAGTAAAAGTACCAGCAGCATTTGTTGGTGCAGCAATAGTAACTGTTCCTGTCATAGTACCTGCACCAGTTGTAGTAGCTATAGCAGTTTGCGGAACACCATTTAAATTGTAGGTAATAGTATAAGGTGCAATACCTCCTAAGGCCGTAATTGTTAATGTTGGGTTACTTGAATTTTCACAAACAGTTAATGTACCAGTAATAGAAACGCTTGGCATCATAACAATTGTAACAATATTACTATAAGCAGTATTGCCATTGTTATCAACCCTTCTTCTGTAGTACCAGGTTCCTGTTAAATCGGTTGGGTCGCTTAATTGAAACGTATTTCCGCCAACAACGCTGAATGTAGTAAAACTATTATCTTGAGACCTTTCCCATGTATAAGTAATTGAAAAAAAACCGTCCTCTCCAGTAATCGAAGCTGTCTGCAAGATCACATGGTTTGCATCCCAAACTTGACATTTCGTAGTTGATATCGTTCCGCCTGTTAACTGGGCTAGAGAAACAACAGGAATAAAAGCAAAGAGAAGAAATACTAATGATAAACGCTTACCCCCCCGCACTCCACGCACAGGCACACAGATATTGGATGCAATTTTTCCTAGACAGTTCATCTGGGGGGATATTGAACTTTGTTTTAAAGATATAGAATTATGATATTCAACGATTTAGCTGTTTATAGATTTTATGATTCCATAACAGACTTATATACGTAAAAGACAACCAAAAGGTTATAAAATACAAAGTCCCGGCTTGGGGCCGGGAACTTTGCTCAGGGTTTGGTTTCGTAAACCAAATATCAGGGTCAATTATTAAGCATAATGAATATAGCCATTTTAAGCAAATCTGAGATCTAAGATCTGAGATTTACTCCCGCTCATCCAATTTTTTTAGCAGATTATCAGACCAAAGTATTTATTTTGTCCCGCCTGAGGCGAGATCATGGCCTTCAGGATATTTCAACGAATACTCGTTTTATGAACAACTAAGCAGGGTTAGCTAACCTTTTTCTGCTACCCGATTTTCCGCACAACCCTTATCACCGTATGCCGGCGGCATGCGTATTATTCTATTTAATTTATCATCTGTAATGACGAATATTCAACCAACACATACGCCCAAAAAGGGCTTTTTCAGCTATTTCCGTGAAGCACTCAACAGCGAGCACCAGGACTTTACCCAGGGCAGCATACGCAAAGCCGTATTCATGCTGGCCATTCCCATGATATTGGAAATGTGCATGGAATCGGTATTTGCCGTAGTCGATATTTTCTTTGTGAGCAAGCTCGGTGCCGGTGCAGCCGCTACCGTAGGGCTTACAGAATCATTTCTTACCCTTATCTATTCCATTGCCATCGGCTTAAGTATGGCCGCAACCGCCATGGTAGCCAGAAGGGTGGGTGAAAAAAATCCGGAAGAAGCCGCACATGCCGGCGCACAGGCTTTATTGCTTTGCGCAGGTGTTTCTATACTGGTAAGTATCATCGGTTTATTTTTTGCTGCCGATGTACTCGCACTCATGGGCGCCGATGAGCAGGTAATAAAAATGGGTACCAACTATACCCGCATCATGCTCACCGGTAATATTGTAATCATGCTGCTCTTCCTCATCAACGGTATCTTCCGTGGTGCAGGTGATGCCGCCATGGCCATGAAAAGTTTATGGCTCGCCAATATCTGTAATATCATTCTCTGTCCCATTCTCATCAACCAGTTTGGGTTAACAGGGGCCGCCATGGCAACCACCACCGGCCGTGGTATTGGTGTATTGTACCAGCTTTATCACCTGTTGAAAGGCAAGAGTATGGTGCGCATCCTCAAAAAACATTTTGTACCCGATGCCGCTATTCTTAAGTCAATCGCCAATATTGCTTCCACCGGTACCCTGCAGTTTATTATTGCATCGGCCAGCTGGATCGTGATGGCTCGTATCATCACCGGTTTTGGCAGCGATGCCGTTGCGGGTTATACCATCGCCATCCGTTTGCTCATCTTTTTCCTCATGCCTGCATGGGGACTAAGCAATGCGGCCGCTACATTGGTAGGACAAAACCTCGGTGCCAATCAGCCCGATCGTGCAGAACAGTCGGTCTGGAAAACGGCGCGGTACAATGGTGTATTTATGGCATTTGTTTCTGTGCTCTTTGTAGTGGGTGCCGAATTTTTTGTGAGTCTTATCACCAAGGACCCCAATGTAAGTGGTACTGCCGCTTCGGCACTACGCATCGTGAGTCTGGGTTATATTTTCTATGGTGTGGGTATGGTGATGATCAATGCTTTTAATGGTGCCGGTGATAGCCGTACACCTACCTGGATACATTTATTCTGGTTCTGGATCTTCCAGATACCCTTTGCCATCCTGCTTTCCAAAACCCTCAACTTCGGCCCCACCGGCGTATTCATCGCCATTGTAGTCACCGAAACCTGTATCAGTATTACCAGTGTAATATTGTTTAAAAGAGGAAAGTGGAAGCTGGTGAAAGTGTAGGAAATATGAAATAAGGAATAAGGAACAGAGAAATGAGAAAGTGAGTATTAACAGTATACCAGCGTAAATATTGTTTAAAAGTGGAAACTGGTGAAAGTGTAGGAAATAAGGAATAAGGAACAGAGAAATAAGAAAGTGAGTATTAGCAGTACCTCTACTTTTTTATTTCCCTTCGACAAGCTCAGGGCAGGCTTTATTTCATATTTCTTATTTCTCTGTTCTAAAACTTCCTGTTATACCCGATCCTGAATACCTGTGTTTCGTAGTAATCGGTACTATTGAGTACAAAGCCATTTCCCTGTATCGTTTTCTGGATATTGAGGGTATTGAAGAGATCGGTTGCGTTAAAAAACCATTCTCCTTTACCATCTTTGGCTTGTTTTTTTATGCCCATATCAATCGAAAATCTCGATCCGGTTTTTCCTTGCGGAACAATATCGGGAGCCTGATAAATAAGTGTAACCTGCAGTTCTGTTTGCCGCGGTAGCTTACACAGGTTATTCAGTTTCAGGTTACCGGATGTCTGTGTTTGTTTCTCGGCACTGAATACAGTAGGAACCGGGTATTTACTCAATACAGTAAACGCATCTACCTCTGTTCTGTAAATATTGGCATTGGCGTTCAAAGTAAAAACGGGAGAGATGGTTTGTTGATATACAAGTTCTAAACCTGTATGGGTACTATTACCGGCATTCTGAAATACATTATAGATTAGGGTAGCGGGCGGTACACGAATTGCTATGCGGGTAATATAACTATTTGTTCGCCGGTGATACAGTGCTGAATAAAAATAGCCTTTGGCAAAACCCGTTTTATAACCCAGTTCATAACTATGTGTAAACTGGGGGCGCAAAGCCGGATTGCCTACTTTAATTATTTCCGCGTCATCGTATTTGGGAAAAATGCGGATATCTACTTCATTGGGTCTGTCAACTCTTTTGTTATAGAAAAGCGATAGCTTATTTTGTTCATTGATTTTATAGGCCAGCCGAAAATTCGGAAAGAGCTGTGTGTATTGATATCCATCACTTTTATAGGTATTGTGGTTAGGGTTCACTTCATATTTCAGGTCAACATATTCCATACGTACACCCAATTCTGCTTCTATTGACTGGCTCTCAAAAACATAATTGCCGTATGCAGCAGGTATGGTTTCTGTATAAGTTGCCTCTCCACCTGCATTTACATCCAGTGGGGAATTGACGCCTGGCTTAAACTGCATATTGGTTGGAATATTCCGGTAACGGAACTTTATACCCCCTTCTATTCTTCCATTTGTAAGCGGTCGTGTATAATCAAGCGTAAAATCTGCTACATATTCATCAGAGAGTAATTTAAATGAGTCGAGTCCGGTATAATTGGGTAATATGTTTTCGAAATTATATTTCTCATCTTCCCGGTGAAAAGTATAATTGAAACCCATATTTAATAAATGTCCCGGCTGTTGAAATCGATGCTGGTAAATGGCTGATGCTACTACCGTTGTTTTTAACTCGTCTTCCAAAAAACGCCAGAGTCTTTTTCTTTCGGTTAGTTCTTTATTGAAAAAAGGTTCATCGCCCCGGTCAATGATTTTTTCAATTCCATATAAACCCGATATAGTCAACACATCCCGATCGGTTATGTTCCAGTCTACACCTGTTTTTGAGGTCCAGAAATGTGTATTTCTGTTCCGCTTTGTTTGTTGCTCGGTTACCGTACCATCGGTATATACCCTGCTTACAAATTCATTCTTATTCAATGTTTCGGTATAGAGCCAATCTGATTGCAAGAATATATTCAGTTTGTTTTTCCGATAATTCAGCGAAAGCGAGGGATTGATTTTCGGCGTTGCCTGATACTGTGGACGAATGGTTGGCAGGTTTTCTTTTTTTACCCAAAGAGCTCCCAGCCCTGTAGTGAGCCCGAGCTTGCCATTAAAGCCCTGTTGCCTGTTTTTCTTGTAAATAATATTGATAATACCTGCATTGCCATTGGCATCGTATTTAGCAGATGGGTTATTGATGATCTCAATTTTTTCAATAGCAGATGCGGGTAAATTATCCAATCCGCTCTGGCTGCCGAAACCGGTAAGGGCCGTTTGTTTTCCATCGATCAGCACTGCTACTTTATCACTGCCACGCAATTCTACCTTTCCATCCTGACTGGTAGTTATACCGGGCAGGTTTTTTAATACCTGCAATACAGAGCCGCCCGACTGTGCAATATTGGCTGCAACGGAATAGGTTTTTTTATCCAGCGAGGAAGACATTTCTGCTTGCCTGCCTGCGGTTACCACCACATCTTTCAGCAAACCGGTACTTATCTGTAATTCTATACTACCCAGATCTAAAAAAGGACTGAGGCTTCCGATAAGTACAGGTTTTTTAAAAATTTCATACCCAGTATAGGCATATTCGATCAGGTAATTACCCGGTTTGATATTCGTCATCGTGAACCGGCCTTCTTCATTACTTACTGTACCGGTTATAAAACTACTATCTCTCTCTCGCCTTAATAGAATATTTACAAAGGCTAACGGCCTCTTATCTGCAGCTGATTTAGTAATGCCCGAAACCGTTACCGATTGTCCGAAAAAAAACAGCGGGCATAAAAAGAAAACAAAAAGAACAATCCCTCTCTTATCATGCATACAACAGCGTATTATATATTAAAACGCCTGTAAGTTAGACGTTTAAAACAGAAGAATAAGGAATAAAGAACAGAGAAATGAGAAAGTGGGTATTAGCAGTATACCAGCGTAAATATTGTTTAAGAGTGAAAACTAGTGAAAGTGTAGCAGAAATAGCTGTGAGCTATGAGCAAAAATTATTGCTCGTGGCTCGCAGCTCATCGCTCACGGCTTTCCTCAAAACCACCCTCTCCTTTTAAACACCACCAGCATCCATACCGGAACAATAAGCATAAGGCCTACGGCGATGAAGAAGCCGTATTGGTGGTGGAGATAGGGAATGCGATCGAAGTTCATACCGAAGATGCCGCCGATTACGGTGGCAGGCGCCAGTAAACAGGTTACAATCGCCATCACTTTCATTACTTCGTTGGTCTTCAGGTTTACATTGCTGAGGTAGAGATCCTGTAAGTTCATCATCATATCACGGTAGTTCTCTGCCAGGTCATTTGCCTGAAGAATATGATCGTACACATCTTTGAAATATTTGGTGGTTCTTTCTTCCAGTAATTCATTTTCACTGCGTATAAAACCATTGATCAGTTCACGTACTGGACTCACGTTTCGTTTCAGTACAATCAGTTCTTTGCGGAGGCTGTTGATCACTGCGAGTGAGCGGGTATTGCTGCCGCGTATAATTCTTTCTTCCAGCTGCTCAATGCGGTCGCCAAGTTTTTCCATTACGATGTAATAGTTGTCTACGATCATATCGAGCATGGCATAACAGAGGTAATCGGCACCGCTTACCCTGAGCTTGCTGCCATTTAGTTTCAGCTTATCACGAATGGGATTGAATACATCTCTGCCGGCATCTTCCTGAAAAGACAGTACAAAACCTTTACCCAATACAATGCTGATCTGTTCTGTTTCTACGGCACCTGTTTGTTCATTGAAGTACAACATATTGAGCAAACAGAAAAGTACATTATCCATTTCATCCATCTTGGGTCGCTGGCTCACACTCATAATATCTTCTACAATGAGGTAGTGAATACCGAAATGGTTACATACCGCTTCCACATCCGCTTTTCGTATACCGTCTACATTGATCCAGGAAATGCGGTTGGTATCGCGATACATAAAACATTCCTTCACATCGCTCAGCTGGGTCTCCAAAAATTCGGTGGCACTATAATCGTACACTTTTATTTTTATCTCACTCGCTTCTACCCGTTCCGGAATTACGGTTGGGTTCACATGAAAGATATCACGTGTACGCTTGGTATCGAACAGCGTAAGCGGATTCAGGTATCTGAGGTATTTGCTGCCGGTCATGAAGTGAAGCTAAGAAAATATGAAATATGAAATAAGGAATATGAAATGAGAAAGTGGAATACCGTCTTATTTTCTCATTTCATATTTCTTATTTCTCTGTTTCTTGTTTCATTCTTCTACGCCTGTAGAAGAAAGGGTAGCCGTGTATTTTTTGGGCTGGCCTTTATCTTTATAGACAAATGTGAGTTTAATTTTTTGATCGGGCTGGGGGCTGAGTGTTATGTTTTTGGGAGCGTACACATTTTTAATCACAAACAGCATTTGTTTGGGTTGCTCATCAAATTCAGAAATGGCCACATAAAAATTATCCGTAACCTCATCTGTCTCGGGCTGCTTTGCACTGCCACTTTTATTGGATACCTGATAGAGTTTTACAGAGATGGTTTTTGTTTCTGAAGTGAATGAGGTCCGTATATTATTCAATATATAATTGAGGTTGTTATTATTTGCCTTGATGATCTGTGGGTTTTGTGCCTGAAGGGAGCCATTGTAAAAAAAAGAAGACAGCGCCAATAACAGCAGTACCCAATATTTATTCTGGTCTTTCATATGTGTTTTTTACCTAATAAATATAAGAAAAGAAAGTATACGTAAAATCAGACCCCTGTTTTTTCCAGCAGGAATGCAAATTCACTTCCTTTACCGTACTCAGACTGAAGTTCCATACGGCCACCTTGTGCTTCAATAAATTCTTTACTGATGCTGAGTCCGAGACCGGTACCTTCTTTCTGGGTTCCGGGAATCCGAAAATAACGATCAAATACGCGGTTCATGTAGCGTGGTTCGATACCCTGGCCCGTATCCGTAACACTAAAACGAATCAGGTCTTTTTCTTCCTTTACACTAATGTATACGGTAGCGTTTTCATAACTATACCTGATAGCATTCGATACCAAGTTGTTCAGTACCCATGCCGTTTTATCTTTATCGGCCAGTACCGGTGGAATATCTTCTGGTATCTGTGTTTTGAGTTGGATTCTCTTTTCTTCAGCAGACAGTCGATTGGTAGCTATAGCATAATCAACAATTTCCTGTACTGAAGCCGGCTTTACAGACATTTGAATGGAACCTGTTTCTACCTGTGTCATATTCAATAGTTCGCCGGTTATTTTTAACAGCCTTGTGGTATCTTCTTTAATACTGGCCACCATATTCTTTTGTTCATCATTCAGTTCACCGAGCTGTTTGTTTTCCAGCAGATCAAGGCTCATACGTATAGATGATATAGGTGTCTTGAGCTCATGTGATACGGTAGCAATGAAATTGGTTTTTGCAAAATCCAGTTCTTTATACGGTGTTATATTCTGTAGAAGTATCACGGTGCCTATCAGCTTTTCTATCTGCTCACCTGTTGGAATAATTTTAATCGGGATGATTTCTTTTTCAAAATAGCTCTCTTTATGATCGGCATAAATTTTTACGGGTAGTTTTGATGGCTGTTGCTGTAAGCCCTCATCATACAATTCCTGTATCAGTGAGCGTATCAGATCGTTATGTAATGCCAGTTCTTCGGCGCTTTTACCTGCTACCTGTTCTGCTTTCAGTCCAGCTATTTTCAGTGCCATATGATTCATGAACAATACCCGTTTGTTCTCATCCAGTCCAATTACCGGATCATTCATATTGTTGATCAGGGTTTCAATCCTTTTCTTTTCAATCAGTAGTTTCTGTACACTGCTCGCCTGGTACTCTTCCAGTTTTTCGGCCATGGTATTAAAAGAGGCTGCCAGATCACCAAATTCATCTTTTTTATTGAAATGAAGCCTTCTTGCATAGTTTCGTTCAGCAATTTCTTTGATGCTTCTGGTAAGCTCTTTTACCGGATTGGCAATATTACCCGGCAGGTTAAACAATAAGGTGAATGAGATAATGAAACAGATGGTACCCAGTATACTGATCCAGAATATAGAATTGTCCGAAGTCTGACCTGCAATCTTATTTTTTCTTTGTATGGCCTGCATATTCAAAAGCATAATATTGGAAAGATCTTTTCTCATGCTTGCAATCTGTTGTGTATCACTTAGGTTTTGCTGAAGCAATCCAAAATGTGTGGCTAGGCTGGCGGTAAGTTCCGCTTCTCCGGGTTCTGTAATATTTTTTTGTTGTAAAGCAAGGTTTTCACTAAAAATTTCCCGGTTTTGAAGTTGCAGAATATTATTATCCATTGCCATCTGCATTTTCCGTGAATAGTCGAGTGTATTGTAATTATCTACCAATATGTTTTTAGTATCACTACTTAGTTTATGTACATAATATATACTCATTGTTGCCAATAGTAATATCATGGCAAAAAGCAGACCTATACCCAATTGCAGTTTTTGTTTAATCTTCATCAGCTTAAAATTACAAGGTCAATCTCACTGCTTGATAATTTTTTTAGTAATTCATTAAATACATTGGTAGCGAGTATGAGTCTGAACAAACTTAAATGTGGCTTTCCGATACAAATGGTTGTGATCTGCCTTTCATCGCACTGTTCTATAATAGCTTTTGCAATATTGGGGTTTTCTACTTTGATAATTTCTGCCCCCAGTTCTGTGGCCAGTTTAAAATTATTGATCAGGTGTCTTTGCTTATCCAATGGGATTTTATCAGTGGCTTCTGCCGGTATCTGTACATACAACACATACCATTTACTATTGTAATAATTGGCTAGTCTTGCCGTTTTACGAATCACTGTTTTAGCCGTTTTGTCATTAGAGCTGATACAGGCCAGAAATCGCTCATGTTTAATGGCATTCACTTTTGTGATTTCGGTTTCCACTTTTCGTTCTACCTGCGATGCCACTTCTTTCAATGCCAGTTCACGCAGTTGAAGAATATGCTCACTTCTGAAGAAATTGTTGAGGGCTGTTTCAATTTTCGCCGGTTCATAGATTTTCCCTTCTTTGAGTCGGGTTATCAGCTCATCGGCAGTAAGATCGATATTCACCACTTCATCGGCCTGAGTAAGTACGCTATCGGGAATTCTTTCTTTTACTTCTATACCCGTAATCCTTCTGATTTCTTCATTGAGACTTTCAATGTGCTGAATATTTACCGCGCTGATCACATTAATTCCTGCATCAATAATCTCAAGTACATCCTGCCATCTTTTTCCATTTTTACTTCCTTCAATATTGGTATGCGCCAGCTCATCTACAATAACCACCTCAGGCCGTACATTAATTACAGCCAGAACATCTAATTCTTCCAGTTCCTTCCCTTTGTAAAAAAGTTTACGACGGGGTATAACAGGTAAGCCATGCAATAGTTCATGCGTTTCTTTCCTGTTATGGGTTTCAATATATCCTATCTTAACATCGATACCATTTCTTAACAGTGCATGTGCCTCCTGTAACATGCGATAGGTTTTACCTACACCGGCACTCATACCGATATAGATTTTAAACTTTCCCCTTTTCGATTTTTTAATCAGGTTCAGGAAATGCTGTACTGTCTGGTCTTTGTCTGGCATCAGAATGATATGGCTAGTGCGGTGGATATAAAGAAATTACTACTCACAATTTTGCCGTTCTTTTCAAAAATTCTGTCTTTCGAAGAAAAGCCTCTTGCTTCTATACGCCATAAAGCCTGGTTGCTGATGGTATGATCATAATTGAATGAATAACCCCATGTTTTAAAACCGTTGGGTGTGGCCGTTGAAATAATTACACCATTTGCATCATGATAATATTCCATTCTTGCAGTAAAACTGTTTCTGGCATCTGCATTTATTTTTGCCATTAGGATAGGCGTGTACCAGGTATTATAATTGCTGCTTCCTTTTTGTTTTTGTTCAAAACCAATATCAAATCCGGTGGTGATGGCGAATGCATCTGATAATTGAAATATGCCATAAAAATTATGGAAATAGCGCATCTGCTTAACACTGTCTGGTTTATCAT
This sequence comes from Sediminibacterium goheungense, assembly GCF_004361915.1. Classification (GTDB taxonomy): domain Bacteria; phylum Bacteroidota; class Bacteroidia; order Chitinophagales; family Chitinophagaceae; genus Sediminibacterium; species Sediminibacterium goheungense. The sequence continues at coordinate 1,658,208 of NZ_SNWP01000010.1, forward strand.
TACCAATAAATGAACTACTGTTTAAAGTGATTTTCGAATTCGGTTTATAGGTTAGTTGGTGGCCAATACCAATAGTGCCATTACCCGGCACACGCTGAATACGCTGCCAGCCATTTAACAATAAACCGCTCATGATCCATTTTTCATTGGGCGATGTATAAGTAAGTTTCACACCTGATTCGTAATAAGGAGAATTATCGGCCAGTATGCCCCTGGTAAGTGCCCAGCAATCTTTACCAATGGCACTTTCAAAACCAATATGTGAGGCAAAAATGCCCGCATCGATCCAGAGATTAGATCTCGTCGAAATTTTCACTCCGGCATTGGCTTCAAATATATTTTTCAATACACCGGGTTCTGCAGCCAGATTGGCATTCATGTAGGTGCCTGCGGCAATGGCAAGGTTGGCCCTTAGATTGTTTTGCTGATAGGCGGCTTTTACCATACCAAGGTTCAGGTTAAACTCATTGTGCCGGTTATGCGAATACACAAAAGAGGGTCTGTTTTGTAATGATGGCTTACCAAAATCATATGTATAATAAGTTTCTAAATACCCACTGATGGTTAATGGATTGGTTTGCTTGTTTTCCTGTGCACCTGCTGTAAGCAAGGCCCAAAAACCACTGATCGTCAAAATTGCTTTTTTCATCTTGTTGTTAATTTAATTTATCTAACGCAATATTCAATTGTAAAACATTAATTGTTTGGGGTCCTACAGCTGGCTGCTCTGTATAAGTGCGTACTAATTCCCGCAAATTGGCTTCTGGTATATTGCGTATTTTTGAAATACGCTTTACCTGTACTTCTGCTGCTGCCACTGAAATATGCGGATCGAGTCCACTGCCACTGGCGGTTACCAGATCAACCGGAATATCTTTTTTTTCAATTCCGGGGTTGTGTGTCAGAAAACTATCGATCCTCTCCTGAATAATAGCAAGGTAATCAGCATTGGATGGTCCTTTATTACTGCCAGCAGAACCTGCTGCATTGTAGTTCACTGCCGATGGACGGCTATAGAAATATTTATCTTCAGTAAATGACTGCCCGATATTGCTGTAATATTTTTTACCGTTGGCTTCTATCAATTCTCCTTTCCCTTTCTGTGGTGTGAGTTTGGCAAAGCCCCATATAACAAGTGGATAGATACCTGATAAAACAATCAGTAATACAAGGGTTAATTTGATAGCTGGAAAAAACTGTTTTTTCATACATAATTTTTTCCTCTGCGTAACCTCTGTTTTCTCTTGTTCTCTGCATTGGTCACCCTGACGAAGGAAGGGACCGCAGAGAAAGAAGGGCGCAGAGATTACGCAGAGAGTGGTTAATAGAATAAGGATATTACAATGTCGATTAGTTTAATGCCTATAAAGGGTACGATGATACCACCAAGCCCATAGATAAACAGGTTACGTCTGAGTAAGGCACTGGCACCAATGGGTTTATAAGCGACTCCTTTTAATGCCAGCGGAATGAGTAAGGGAATGATGATTGCATTAAAAATAACCGCAGAGAGTATGGCTGTTTCAGGGCTGGTAAGTTTCATAATATTTGTCGCCTGCAATGCCGGAATAGAACTCACAAATAATGCGGGAACTATTGCAAAATATTTCGCCACATCATTTGCAATGCTGAAAGTGGTGAGTGTTCCTCTTGTCATGAGTAACTGTTTACCGATCTCTACTATTTCAATCAGTTTGGTAGGATCATTGTCGAGGTCAACCATATTACCCGCTTCTTTGGCAGCTTGTGTTCCGCTGTTCATGGCCACTCCCACATCGGCCTGCGCCAGTGCGGGTGCATCATTGGTACCGTCGCCCATCATGGCTACCAGCCTGCCTTCCGATTGTTCTTTGCGGATATAGTTCATTTTATCTTCCGGTTTGGCTTCGGCAATAAAATCGTCTACCCCTGCTTTCTCTGCAATGTATTTTGCGGTTAAAGGATTATCGCCTGTTACCATAACTGTTTTAATCCCCATTTTACGCAAACGCGCAAAACGTTCCTGTATGCCGGGTTTAATGATATCCTGTAATTCAATCACACCTATTACCTGTTCATTTTCTGCTACCACTAGCGGTGTTCCACCATTACTGGAAATCTGTCTTATGCGCTGGTCAATGATATCCGGAAAAATATTTCCCTTTTGTTCACAGAGTGTGCGAATGGCATCTGCAGCTCCTTTGCGGATACGTGTATCTTCAAAATCGATACCCGAACTCCTGGTTTCTGCTGTGAATTTAATAAAGCGTGGTTTTGTGATAGTATAGGACGATGGTTGTACGCCTGCCAGTTCAATAATGGATTTTCCTTCGGGTGTATCATCGGCCATGGAACTTAGTACTACTGCTTTTATAAATCTTTTTTCATCTACCCTTTCTGACAGATAAAAATGAGTGGCTTTTCGGTTTCCGATGGTAATGGTACCTGTTTTATCGAGCAGTAATACATCTATATCGCCGGCTGTTTCCACTGCTTTGCCACTCTTGGTAATTACGTTGGCTCTTAATGCCCTATCCATACCCGCAATACCAATAGCAGAAAGCAATCCGCCAATCGTTGTTGGTATCAGGCAAACAAACAAAGAGATAAATGCCGCAATGGTAATCGGTGCCTGTGCATAGTCTGCGAAAGGTTTCAGTGTTACGGTTACAATAATAAATACCAGTGTAAATCCTGCCAGTAAAATAGTGAGCGCAATTTCATTCGGTGTTTTCTGCCTGGATGCACCTTCTACGAGTGCAATCATTTTATCCAGAAAACTTTCACCTTGTTCAGTAGTTACTTTTACCACGATACGATCGCTTAATACTTTTGTTCCACCGGTTACACTGCTTTTATCACCACCTGCTTCCCTTATTACTGGTGCGCTTTCGCCGGTAATGGCGCTTTCATCTATGGTAGCTAATCCTTCTATTATTTCTCCATCAGAGGGAATAATATCTCCTGATTCACACAGAAATAAGTTTCCTTTTTGTAATTGTGATGATGGAATGAGTTTTATTTCACCCACAAACATTTCACCAACGGACTGTATCAGTTTCGCCGGTGTTTCTTCTCTTGTTTTACGTAAGCTGTTAGCCTGTGCCTTACCCCTTGCTTCTGCAATGGCTTCTGCAAAATTAGCGAAGAGAAGGGTGAGAAAAAGAATCGCTGTTACGATGAGGTTGTACACAAGGCTTCCCTGGCTTTGTTCTCCGGCAGCCACCCATATACTAACAGCCGCCATTACCAATGTACCCACCCATACCATAAACATAACCGGGTTGCGAAACATTTTTGCAGGACTCAGTTTTACAAAAGACGCTTTTAGGGCTTCGGCTACCAGTTGCTTTTGAAATAATCTATTGGAATTTACTTTTTGCATTTTGCTTGTTTTAAATCATGGAAAAAAATTCAGCAATCGGGCCGAGTGCCAGTGATGGGAAGAAGGAAAGTGCCGTAACAATCAGTATTACTGCAAAAATCATGATACCGAATGTGGGTGTATCTGTCTTCAGTGTACCTGCACTTTCAGGAATATATTTTTTGGATGCCAGTAATCCGGCAATAGCAACAGGACCAATAATGGGTAAGAACCGGCCCAGTATGAGTACAAAACCGGTACTGATGTTCCACCACATATTGTTATCACCCAATCCTTCAAAACCACTGCCATTATTGGCCGCTGATGAAGTGTACTCATACAACATTTCACTGAAACCATGATAGCCGGGATTGTTCAGCCAGCCGCCATATAGTTCAGGATGGTTTACAATGAGGTAGCTTGACAGTGCCGTACCCGTTAATATCAGTAATGGGTGCAGCAGCGCAATAATCATCGCTATTTTTATTTCTCTTGCTTCAATTTTCTTTCCCATGAATTCGGGTGTGCGACCCACCATCAGTCCACTGATAAATACAGCCAGGATAATAAAGATGAAAAAGTTGAGTAGTCCCACCCCACAGCCTCCATAAAAACTGTTTACCATCATGGCCAGCATTTCGTTCATACCACTGATCGGCATAGTACTGTCGTGCATGGCGTTTACCGAGCCGGTTGAAATTACCGTTGTAACAATGCTCCAGAAACCGGAAGCGGCGGCACCAAAACGCACTTCTTTTCCTTCCATAGCACCCAAACGATTATCAATACCCATTTTACTGATAGCAGGGTTACCGTTTATTTCCTGGATGATATTGGGTACGGCGAGCAAAAGAAAACCTACCGTCATCACACTAAAAATCATCCATGCTAATTTTTTTCTTTTGATAAAATAACCAAAGGCAAAAATCATGGCGAAGGGAATGATCAGTTGTGCGATCATTTGAATGATGTTGGTGAAATAAGATGGATTCTCTAATGGATGTGCACTGTTGGCTCCGAAAAATCCGCCACCATTGGTACCCAAATGTTTTATCGGAACAAATGCAGCTACCGGACCCCTTGACACTTGAACCGTGTCGCCTTGTAAACTTATGTAGCTGTCTTTTCCTTCAAAACCCATGGGCATTCCATTCAATAAAAACAGTATGGCAACTATTATGGAAAGTGGTAATAAAACGCGGGTAATAGATTTTATAAAATACAGGTAGAAATTACCCAACTGGTTGGTGGCTTTTTCTTTTAACGCTTTGAACAATACCACCGTGGCTGCTATACCTGTTGCAGCACTTACAAACTGTAAAAACATCAGGTACAACTGACCCAGATAACTCAATCCAGTTTCACCAGAATAGTGTTGGAGGTTACAGTTTACTACAAATGAGATGCTGGTATTAAAAGCAAGATCGGCGCTCATATCGGGGTTGCCATCGGGGTTCAGTGGTAACCAGCTCTGGTTCATTAATACAAACATGCCCAGTAAAAACCAGACAAGGTTTATGAACAGCATGGCTGTCATGTGTTGTTTCCAGTTCATTTCGCGGGTAGGGTCTATTCCGCTAAAGCGAAAAAGAAATTTTTCAACCGGGTTCATCACCTTGTCCAGAAAACTGCGGTTACCGGCAAACACATTGGCCATGTATTTGCCCAATGGAATGGCGAATAATAAACTTGCACCGAACATGATGACGATGCCTGTAATTTCAGCATACATAAATGAGAATTGAATGTTTTGAAATGAAAAATGCCTGTTATACAGTTCCTGTCAGAATTTCTCCGGTTTCACGAGTACATAACACATGTAACAGAATACTGCAATAGCAATGATGAAGAGGTATAACATGGTTTTAAAATTTTTCGAAGTAGTTAATAGATCTGAAGAAGAGCAGAAAACAGAAGAGGCCTGCCAGGGTAAGCATGAGTGTCAGCATATATTAATGTTTAAGTATCCTGTAAATAATTCCCGCAATGATGATCACGGAATAAAACCCTGCCACTAAATGCCAGGATCGTAACCTGTTTTTTAGTTTCATATGATTTTGTATTGTTGATGCCAGAAACAGGCAATTCAAATGCCTGAATGCATGAAATTGAGTAAAACGTAATAGCAGTAGGTATTACAGATTTTATGTAACAAAGCGGGCAATAAAAAACCCTTTCAAAATGAAAGGGTTGACACTATCGTTTTGAAAGGGTTAATTAAGATTCAATCCTATAAAAATGCCTATCCAGGGCTTATGCTGGTACACCCATTGTTTTTTATTTCTGTCTGTAAGAAAATCGAACCCAACAGAAATACCGGTATTAAAGTTTCTCAAGCCAAGCAAAACGGCCAATCCGTAGTCAATGGCCACAGCATCGTATTCATAATCGATGGCGTTACGCATTGAGATTGGATTAACAAAAGCGGTACCTACTCCTACAAAAGCACCGATACCAATTCCTGCTTTTGTAAAATAATCTCTGGATATATCATTGGTAAGTTGCGTTCGCTTGATACTGAATCGATCGCCACGATAACCAAAATAGAATGACCCGTTAAAATTAGTATTGAGTTGCTGGGGAATTGTAGTGGTAGCAGGTCTGAATTTGAATGGTGTTGTAAAAACATCAAAATCAAAACTCGATTTATACAGCACTATAGTCTGGCTTTTTCCTGGTAAGAGACGAACCGTTCCTTTTACCGGAGTGCCGGGTATCAGGAAATACAAAGAATCTTCCTGGTAGAGCTGTATTTTTTTCACAGAACCTTTTTGAAAAGAATCCGGAGAGGCTAAAAAAGAACGATCTGATTTTGCAGAGACGGTGTACTTTCCCTCTGGTAAATCTTCCAGCGCATTCTTTTTTATGGTTGTACAGCCTGTTTGTATAATAGTTAATACAATACAGCAACTTGCTATAATGCCGTGTATTATTTTATGATATCTGGTATTCATCAATCTTTCGGTATAAAGTAGTAAGTGCAATATTCAGCAGTTTGGCAGCTTCTGTTTTATTGCCCTTTGTATGTTGTAACACTTTTTGAATATGCAATTTCTCTGCGCTTGCAAGATCAAAGTTTGATGCCCGTGTATCATTATCCGGCATGTGTGGTTGAAAATCGGATGGGAGTGTATCGATTGTTAACAGTTGTCCGTTCATTAAAATCATGCTCCTTTCAATCACATTTTTCAGTTCCCTGATATTTCCTTTCCAGGGATGTGCTTCTAATGCCAACAGGTATTCTTTTGATAACTGAACCTGTTTTTTATTGAGTTTATCGGCAAAGCGCGACACAAAATAAACAGCCAGTTCTTCTATATCAGCAACACGTTCTCTCAATGGTGGTAAATAGATCTGGAAAACTGATATCCGGTAATAAAGATCTTCTCGAAAATGTCCCTGCTTAATTTCATCCTGTAAGTTGCGGTTGGTGGCGGCAATGATCCGCAGGTTTACTGTAGTGGCTTTACTGTCGCCCACTTTTAAAAACTGACCTGTTTCAAGCACCCGTAATAATTTGGCCTGAAGATCAATCAGCATTTCACCGATCTCATCAAGAAATACTGTTCCGCCATTGGCTTCTTCCAAAATGCCTTTGGTGTCTTTTATGGCGCCGGTAAAAGCACCTGCTTTATGTCCGAACAATTCATTTTCCAGCAACTCTTTACTGAAAGCGGCACAGTTTACAGCTATGAATGGTTGTTTATTTCTATTACTGTTATTATGAATGGCCTGTGCAAAAACTTCTTTCCCCGTTCCTGTTTCTCCATTCAATAAAACGGTTGCTTCAGTTGCAGATACTCTTTCAGCAGCTTCAATGGCCTGGCGTATCACTTTGGACTGACCCAATATGCTATTGAATGAATATTTATTACCCAGCCTTTTTTCCAGTTGTTCGAGTCGCTTTGATAAAGCTACTTTTTCCATGGCCTTATACAACAAGGGTATGATACGGTCATTGTCGTCACCTTTCGTGATATAGTCAAATGCACCGTTTTTGATGGCCTGTACACTATCTGGAATATTTCCAAATGCTGTCAAGAGAATGACTTCTATATGCGGATATTTTTCCCTGATCTGTGCAGACAGCTCAACACCATTGGTATCCGGCAGCTTTACATCGCATAATACCACATCAACTTCCTGTTGTTCCAGTTTTTTCAGTGCCAGTTTTGCATTACCTGCCTGTATTACTTCAAACCCTTCCAATGAAATAATCCTGGAAAGCAGTGTCCGTAATTTTTCTTCGTCGTCAATAATGAGAATGGTGTTCAATAAGAATATTTGTGTAAGGGCAAAGATAGCCAGAAGAGGAGCAGAAGAACAAGAAACAGAGGAATAAGAAATAAGGAACAGAGAAATCGGAAAATGAATGCCAAATTACTTTCAGATTTCTTATTTCATGTTCGTTATTTCTCTGTTCTCACACAATCCGCAACTTGGCATAATTGAGCATGATTTTTTTCTCGCCGTTCTTTTCAAACTGAATGGTGGCTACCGGGTTATGAGCCGAGCCTTCAACACTCGATACCGTTCCGAAGCCAAATTTCTGGTGCTCTACTTTTTGTCCGGCCTGTAACTGTGAAGTATCACTGGCCACAAAATCGGCCGAAGGAACATGTGCCACCACTTTTGCCGCAGGTGGTTGCACGGGTAAGTATTCCGGTTTGGAAGAGGGTTTGCGGCTTGGCGGCGGGCCGTATTTTCTTTCAGCGGCAGCAGCATTACTGCTTCCACCAAAACCAAAGCCCCGCTGCATTCTTTCAAAAGCGCTGCCCATATCACTGCCTGCATTGTTGCGGGCACCACCACCGGCATAGGTTTTATCAATATACTGTTCGGGCATTTCTTCGATAAATCGGCTGGGGTCGTTCTGCACCAGCTGACCGAAACGGTAACGGGCATTGGCGTATGTGAGCCAGAGCTTTTGCTTGGCGCGGGTTACGGCCACATAAAATAAACGGCGCTCTTCTTCCAGCTCTTCACGGGTATTGATCGACATACCACTCGGAAACAAGGTTTCTTCCACACCACCCACAAACACACACTCAAATTCCAGGCCTTTGGCGGCATGTATGGTCATCATTTTAACCGCATCCTGTTCGCCTTTATCATCATCCGCATCGGTTAACAATGTAATCTGTTGTAAATAAGAGCCCAGTGATTTATCGCCCAGTTCTCCATCTTCATTACTGGGGCTTTCTGTCCACTCTTTAATAGAGTTGAGTAATTCCTGAATATTTTCATAGCGGGCCAGTCCTTCCGTGGTTTTATCATTGAAGAGTTCTTTTACCAGATTGGTATGTTTACCCACCTGTATGGCCACATCATAGGCATTGGTATTGGTAAGCATGCTCTGGAAATAGCGGATCATAGTATGAAAGTTCTGAAGGGCTTCCAGTGTGCCGGCTTTAAAACCAAATTCTCCTGCACGCGATACCACTTCATACATGGAAATATTCTGTTCGTTGGCGGCAATCACACATTTTTCAATGGTGGTTTTACCGATACCCCGAACAGGGTAGTTAATGATTCGTTTGAGTGCTTCTTCATCTCTGGTATTGGCAATTACACGCAGATAGGCCAGAAAATCTTTTACTTCTTTGCGCTGGTAGAAGCTTACACCTCCATAAATGCGATAGGCAATGCCCATTCTGCGCAGGCTCTCTTCAAAAGAACGGCTCTGTGCATTGGTACGGTAAAGAATGGCGAAATCTTTATTGTAAAAATGATAGCGCAGTTTCTGTTCCTGAATACAATCAGCCACAAAACGACCCTCATCATTATCAGTCATGGTACGAACCAGTACAATTTTATCGCCCTGCTTGTTTTCTGTCCAGAGGTTTTTAGGTATTTGTCCCTTGTTGTTTTTGATCACCTCATTGGCTACATGAATAATGTTCTGGCTGCTGCGGTAGTTCTGTTCCAGCTTTACCACTTTTACATCGTCGTAGTCTTTCTGAAACTGTAGTATATTTTCAATCGTAGCACCGCGGAAGCTATAGATACTCTGTGCATCATCGCCCACCACACAAATATTTTCGTGTACTGCTGCCAGCAGTTTGGTAATCTGGTACTGAACGGGATTGGTATCCTGGTACTCATCAATCAGGATGTATTTAAATTTATGCTGGTACTTATGTAATACTTCGGGGAAGTTTTTCAGCAGTTCGTACATTTTGAGCAGCAGGTCATCAAAATCCATGGCACCGTTTTTAAAACAACGGTTGGCATAAGCGGCATAGATCTGTGCAATGGCCGGTCGGTTGGCGCGCATATCTTCCTGCTGTATATAATAATCGGTGGCATATTCTGCCGGACCCACCAATGCGTTTTTGGCCGAGGAAATGCGGCTGCCTACGACATTGGGTTTATAATGTTTATCGTCTAGGTTGAGTTCGTTTACCACGGTTTTGATAACAGAGCGGCTGTCGTCGGTATCGTAAATGGTAAAACTGTTGGGATAACCGATCCGGTGTGCTTCAGCCCTCAGTATGCGGGCAAATACACTGTGGAAAGTGCCGATGTATAAGTTACGTGCTTCTGCATTACCTAAAATCCGCTCAATACGCTCTTTCATTTCGGCGGCGGCTTTATTGGTAAATGTGAGGGCGAGAATATTAAAAGCATCCACACCATTGTTCATAAGATGGGCGATGCGTGTGGTTAATACTTTTGTTTTGCCACTACCGGCGCCAGCCACAATCATCAAAGGGCCTTTGATATGTGTAACAGCTTCGCGCTGGGGTTCATTCAATCCATTCAGGTACTCTTGCATGGGCGCAAGTTAATCAGTTGGGTGGGTTCGGGGAGCAGGCGTGAATAAGTTAGGTGGGTTTATGCCTTGCCTTTGTTAAGGTTCGTTTTTTTCGATTTCTGCAGGGCCTTAGGGTTCTTTTTTCGTTCTGCCAGCTGCTCAATGGCTATATTTCTACCGATGGCATACAATAACTGATCGTGTACGCGCTTCGAAACAATCGCAGGTTTCCTGTCGGGTAAAAAGGAGAAGAGTGGTAGCATTGTTTTTATTCTGTCTGTAAAGTTAAGAAGAAAAAACAATTGGCATATGATCATACGCCAATCATTTTATGGTTTCAAGTGACCTTGTTGCCGAATGAACAAGGATGCTGTACTAGAAGCATTTGGCAAACACCTGACTCAGATCAGGAAAGAGCGTAAGTTGAGCATACATCAGCTTGCGATTGCCTGCGATATGGAATACAGTCATCTCCAGCGCATTGAAAAAGGAAAAGTAAACATTGTCCTCATTACTTTATTAACCATTGCACAGGGTCTTGAAATGTCACCTGAAGAGTTATTACATGGGTTCAAAACACCCAAATAGTACGGAAAACCCTCTTTTTTCCTGAAAAAAGAGTAATTACCACCAGAAATAGAGTATTTACCACCTATGTAGAGCAGTTTTCGTTTATTTATTTCACACAGGTAAAAATAAACCTGTATGAATCATAAAATCATCAAATTATTGATTGCTGATGACCACCTCATTTTCAGAAAGGGTTTTAAAAAAATCCTGGAAGATGTGAATTCTCTCAACATCATCGGTGAAGCTTCCAATGGTTCAGAATTGCTCACACTGGCACAGCAGCTAAAACCCGATGTAATATTGGTAGATGTGTCGATGCCGGTGATGGATGGTGTAATGGCTGTTAAAGAACTCTGTAAACGGCAGGTTACCAAACGCATCATTGCCCTCTCCGTATTCAGTCAGGAAACCCATATCATGGAAATGCTGGAGGCCGGGGCCCTGGGTTATCTTACCAAGGGTGTAGGCAAAAAAGAAATTCTCGAAGCCATTGAAGCAGTATATGAAAACCGTCCTTATTTCTGCAAGGAAAGCGGTAAACAGGTGTTGGACCTGATTGAAAAATACCAGAGTGGCTATCGTAACCATCTCATTGTTTTTTCAGAAAGGGAGAAAGATATTATCCGTTTAATCTGCGATGGCTTTTCCAGCAAAGAAGTGGCACACATGTTATATATCAGTCAGCGCACGGTAGAAGGTCACCGTACCCGCATCATGAAAAAAATGCGGGTAAAAAGTATTGCCGGTCTCGTTACCTATGCCTGTGAAAAAGGACTGTATATAGCCAAGTAGAGAATAAGGCCTGCCCTGAGCGTATTCGAAGGGAATAAGAAATAAGGAATAAGAAACATGAAATAAGAAAGTGTAAGCATATCTCACTTTCTCTGTTCCCCTTCGACTACGCTCAGGGCAGGCTTTATTTCATGTTTCTTATTTCTTATTTTCTGCTTCTGCTGTAATTTTCGTTGGTGGTCTGCAACTAATGAACAGGAAACTTTATCAATTTGAGCGAAACAGAATTTCTGGAGGCGGTGAAAAACAATCAGGGCATTATTTATAAGCTCGTGGGTTTGTATGCTACGGATGGAGAGGAGCGGAAAGACCTTTACCAGGAAGTGTTGTTACAGGCCTGGCGTTCCTGGTCTTCCTTCCGGGGTGATGCCAAATTCAGTACCTGGCTGTACCGTATCTGTCTGAATACCATTCTTACACAGAAAAGAAAAGTAAACCGGATCGATTACCTCGACTCATTAGAGCCGGTAGCTCATTTGGCTACTGATACCACACAACATAAAAAAGAAGAAATAGACAGGCTCAGAAATGCTATCCGCACGCTCCCGGAAACGGATCGTGCATTGATTTCGATGCACCTCGACGGATATGAAAATGCGGAGATTGCTGATGTACTCGGTATTACCGTTAACCATGTAGCAGTAAAACTGCATCGCTGTAAACAACAATTGGCCAACCTTTTAAAGCAATAGCAGATGAGTATCGAAAAAACCTGGAAAGATATAGACGAACAGCCCGATGAGGTTTTGGCTTCCCTGCTAAAACCCCGCGTACTGCATCATCTCCAGACGAAAAGTCCGCTGGCTACCATTAAAAAAAATATGTTGATCAACAGTATCTGGGCCCTTCTCATTGCGCTCGGGTACCTGCTGATCATTATCTATTTCCCGTTCTGGCAAACAAGGCTTTGCATCGGTATTCTTTTTCTCTTCACTGTCTGGGCCGCTTATTCCACCTTACTGGAATACCGGAACATCAGACTAAGTGTTCCCGATAACTCTCTGCTGGAAGAACTGGAAAGAAACTATCAGAATATCAACCGCTGGATACAGCAACAAAAAAGGGCCGGTATTTTTATTTATCCCATCAGCGCCGCCGGTGGCTTCATGCTCGGAGGCACGGTAGGTGCGGGTAAATCTGTAGATGAAATCATGAGCAAGCCGGTTATGTGGATCGCCCTGGTGATTGTTACTGCCATCCTTGTTCCCTGTGGCTTCTACCTCGCCAAATGGCTTACCCATCGCGCTTTCGGCCGACACCTGGAAGTGCTGAAGCAAAACATTGAAGATCTGAAGAAATAAGAAATATGAAATAAGGAATAAGAAATATGAAATGAGAAAGTGGAGCAGTAATAGGTTATTTTCTCCTTTCTTATTTATTTCCTGCTGCTGTCTGTAATTTTTTGTTTCCGTATACGACTTATATTATAAAGTATCTTTTATGGAGGCTTCTGTAAAAACAAAGTCTGTAAATGGTAAGTGGGAAAAAGTCGCTTATGCTGTTTTCCTGGTTGCGGGTATTTATTTTCTCCTGAAGCCTGATTACGGAACGGCAGTTGTTTTCTGGGGCCTGGCGCCTGTATTCGATCCCTTTGATGCCAAAATACCGTTTGGAAAAAGACCACTCTACCAGAGAATCTGGCTAGTGGTTCATGTAGCGATTACCATGAGCATCTTTGTTCTGCTCTTAACAAACAATCGTTAACCTATCCCGTAACCCTGTATCCTGAACCTTGTTTCTTGATTCTTTTACTCGTTGGGTTACCATTGGCTCTTTTTTGTATTAAGGGCAAGCAAACAACCAACCATGATTCAGAAAACCATCTACAAAACCAAGGATTACTGTAAAGTAAAATTTAACCTTGAAATACAGGATACAGAAACCGCATCGATATTAGGATTGAATGATGACTGGAGCAATCCGGTACCCATGAAAAAGAAAAAAGATGGCAGCTTTACTGCTGAAATACAACTGCCTAAAGCTACGAAACACGAATTCCGCTACCTCCTCAACGAAACAGAATGGATCAATGAACCCGAAGCAGACGGAGAAGTGGAAAATGTATTCGGTTCCAGCAATAGCGTGCTAACGCTGTAGAAAATAAGAAACAGAGAAAATAAAATAAGGGATTTATTTGAGATAGCGGCTGCCCTCACGAGTCAGGGATAGCCTTTATTTGTTAATTTTCTCCACCAAAAGCTTGTAGCTTGCAGCCTGAAGCTTGAAGCTTTTAATACATGCCTATTATCACCGAACATATTACCGAAGTGGCGGCCAGTCTTTCTATGGAAGAAGTGGCCGCTATTCCTACAGAAACAGTGTATGGATTGGCAGGCAATATTTACAGTGAGAAAGCGATACGTAGTATTTTCCGTATCAAGCAAAGACCCTTATTTAATCCGCTGATTGTTCATCTGGCAGATGTATCGGCAATGGATGATGTGGCTACTGACATTCCACCGATCGCCCGAATGCTGGCCAGCCAATTCTGGCCCGGACCGCTTACTTTATTGCTGCCAAAAAAAGAAATCATCCCTGATCTGATTACGGCAGGTAAAGCTACGGTAGCTTTGCGCGTACCCAATCATCCGGTTACACTGGCGTTGCTGAAACAACTTCCTTTTCCCCTTGCTGCCCCCAGTGCCAATCCGTTCGGAAGCATCAGTCCTACCACAGCGCAGCATGTGGCCAGTTATTTTAAGGATGAATTTCCGTTTATCCTGGATGGTGGTCCTTGTATCAGTGGTATTGAATCTACCATTATTGGATTTAATACAGATGGTGCCGTAGTATATCGTTATGGTTCTTTGGCTGTAGAAGAAATTGAAAAAATTACAGGACCCTTACAGGAATATATACGCGATGAGGAAAATCCGGAGGCACCCGGTATGTTGCTCAGGCATTATGCACCCTCTACCAAAACCATACTCAGTTCAGATATAGCCCGTAGTATTCGGGAATATACAGGTAAGAAAATAGGGCTGATGGTTTTCAGTGAATCCTATCTTACCGGTGATATAGTGGTACAGGAACGTTTAACAGAAAAAAATTCAATGGAAGAAGCCGCATCCAATCTATATGCAGCCATGCACAGACTTGATCAGCAGCAGCTTGATATCATCATTGCAGAACGCTTTCCCGATAAAGGACTCGGCAGATCCATCAACGACCGCCTGCAGAGAGCGACACATAGCTAATATCCAACAGAGAAATAAGGAATAAAAAATAAGAAATGAGAAAGTAAAACTGTATTTCATTTTCTGATTTCTTATTCCTTATTAAGCTGTTTCTTATTTCATTTTTCTTGCTAAAGTTTATTTACTTTCACGCCCGAGTAAGTGCGTATGAGTCAGCAAACAGAATATTTATTACGGGTAGAAGCTGTAAGTAAAACGGAAGCCGGTAACCTGATTGTTCACCCACTAAGCTTTCAGTTACCTTACCAAAAAAAACTGGCAATTGTAGGAGAAACAGGATCGGGTAAAAGCTCCCTGCTTCGTATGATTGCCGGACATATTGCACCCAATGCAGGAAAAATATTTTTCAAAAACCAGCGGGTGTTAAGTCCGCCGGTAACCTTGTTACCCGGACATCCGGGCATCGCTTATCTCTCACAGGATTTTGAATTGCGCAATAATTATAAGGTTCATGAACTCTTAAGTTATAAAAACCTGCTGGCTCCCGAATCAGCCGAACAGTTATACCATGTTTGCAGGGTAGACAACCTGATGAACAGAAAAAATACAGAGCTTTCGGGTGGTGAACGGCAGAGAGTAGCACTGGCAAAATTGCTGGTAGGTGTTCCTGAACTTCTATTACTGGATGAACCATTCTCCAATCTCGACCTGCCACAGAAAAAAAATATCAGTGCTGTTATTCATGCCATTAGTGAACAGTTGAAGATTACCTGTATTATGGTATCACATGATCCATTGGATACATTAAGCTGGGCCGATGAAATCATGGTGTTTAAAAATGGTCAGCTCATACAATATGATGTTCCCAAAAACATCTATCAGCATCCTGCCAATGAATATGTCGCCGGGTTATTTGGTCCTTACAGTGTATTAAGCGGTCTCTATCATCCATTCAAAACCAAATGGGGTCTTCGCGATACACGCTCTCTTTTATTCATCAGACCTGAACAGCTACAACTCACCGATTCACATGAAAATGCAATAGACTGTGTAGTTACACAAGTACTTTATTGTGGTGCTTACTTTTTGGTAACAGTAAGTAATGGTGAACAATCGATGATTGTGCAGACAGATAAAGCAGGTTACCAGAAAGGTGATCTGGTATGGGTTACTATAAAAAGCTAACCGACCCTCCCTTTATTCCCTTCTCCCTGCGAAAAAAACTATACAAATCAGACATCCCGTTTTGCAAAACGGATTCTTGCAGGGAGAAGGGAATAAAGGGAGGGTGAGGATCAAGTTGTTTTAAAATACTGCCGCTGCTTTTAGTTTACCCCATAACTCATTATCAAAACTCGATAAAGCCAGCTGTGTTTGTCCGGCAGATTCTCCCAGTCTTATGATTACAAGTCCTTGTGAAGGCACTACATATATTTTCTGATCATCCTTACCCAAAGCAGCATAGGCATCGGCAGGAGCATTGGGAAAGAGATGAGTTGAAAACACAAACTGCAAGGTGGGCAACATATACGAACCCTTACCATTGAGCCAGGTTAGATAACCATAAGATGGATTAAGGCTTTGCGAGCTGTTGGTCTGCGCCTTGAAATAATTGGTATCAGCAAGTATGGTTGTCTGATCCCATTTGCCTTTGGCCAGCAAAAGCAATCCAAACCTCGCCATACTTCTTGCTGTACTGATATATACATTGTTATAACCGAGTTTTACCCATAAGCCATTCATACCAATACGATCACGTATTTTTTGCTGGAAGTATTGGTTGTACGTTAATCCACTGGCGCTTTCAATTACTTTATCAAGCAAGGTATAGGGGGCATTATGATAGGCCCATCTGGTTCCAGCATCTGCTTTGTACTGCAGGCAGGCGGGTGTGGTACAATCTGAATCGGCAACACCATCATCCAAACCAGTTGTCATAGTGAGCTGATGTTTTACCGTAATCAGGTTTTCTTTGGCGAGGGGTAAGGAGGTCCAGCCTGTACCGATATACTGAGATGTTCTGTAATTGATATTGATGATTCCCTGCTCCTGTGCAATACCCGTTAAAAAAGCCGTCATGGTTTTGCCTGCCGATGCCCAGTACCAGTTACTGTCTGCCGTGAAGGTTCCGAAATATTTCTCAGCAGCTATTTTACCATTTTTTAGAATGATAAACGCCTTTGTATTTTTTTGCTGGAGATACGTGTAAACATCATTCAGGCCCGTTTCATTCCAACCAAGGCTGGCAGGGGTTGCGGTTTCCCAGGTAGAAGATGGAAAATAAAGCGTCCCAGTATTGGTTACCGGTGCTGGAGCCGTTGTGGTATTCTTCTTGCAGGAAGAAATACAAATCATGATTAGTACAACGAAAAAAATATTTCTCATAGGATATATAAAACCGTTTGACCTGATTTTTCTTTTTCGGTTTAATGGGGTCTGATGGTTCGTGAATCCCCTTCTACTCGAATCTACGCGATTATTCAGCGCATATGAGCAGAGGTATGCAGTTTTCGGAGAGAACACCTGAATGTCTACAATTACCCTGCTCCGGATTGAAGTCCCTCGGAAAATAAAAGCGATTCTGATATATCAGACTAAAATTCAACTATCAATCCAAATGTTGGTGTTACCTGTACTTCTGCATTGGATAATATCAAAGGAATGGCATTACTTCCATTGGCAGCAATGGGTTGTCCGTTAGTAGTAAGGAATGATTTGTTATCTGGTGTACGCTGAAATGTATATTGTGGCATACCGCTTACGGTAGCACCATACCAGTTGGTAATATCAATAAACAGGTTGAGTGTTGTTTTTTTATAGTTCCATTTTTTATCGATGCGGATATCGCTGGCATGGAATGCCGGTAATCGGTTCGCGTTGAACCTTGTGTAATCCAATACACCTGTGCCCAGACTAAGGTAATTGAGTCTCGATGCATTCAAATCAAAAGGTGTTAATGGTGCTGCGCCCTGGTAACGGAACTTCAAACCCAGTTCCCAGTTGCGTGGTAATTTATAACCCATGGTAATACTGAGTAGCTGACCATTGTCCCAACCCGCCGGTAAATAATTACCGCTGCTCCCGGTAAATTCAGATTTATACAAAGTATAGCTGAGTATACCAAAGAAGCGTTTGGTAAGTTTTTTCTGCATAAACAATTCCATACCATAGGCTCTTCCTTTTCCGTTTTGTACAATGGCCTCATTACCAATACTGCCAAACTCCGTTCCCTTATTGGCAAGGCTTATGCCTTCGGTTATGCTTACGGGATACTGTCCATAATTTTTATAAAATCCTTCCACTGTTAAGCGAAAGCTGCCAGAGGGTATGTATTCCACACCAGCAGTATAGTGTGTGCTCTGAATATAGTTGCCCGGATTTTTACCCAACGTTCCCATAAATGCCAGCTGTGTGTAAGAAGGCAATTTGTAATAGCTGCCCACACTTGCGTTGAGGTTCCATTTGGGAGCCATTGCATAGCTTACTGAAATACGTGGTGATAACTGTTGCAATGGATTGGATTCGCTGTTCGATAAACTATTGGCATCCAACCGCACACCTGCACTGAGCGCAACCCTTTCATTCCATATTTTTTTGCCCGCCTGTAAAAAAGCACCATAGCGTAAAAAGTCTACATTGCTGTTCGCTTTGATCCTTACTTCTGGCTGAATGATATTTCCATTCTGATCACGCAGTTCTTTACGGTACAGGTTTTCAAATCGGTTTACAAAATCAACATACTGTAATACAGCACCATAACTTATTTTCCATCCGGCCGTATTACTGGTAACATCAAAGCGCAGTTTGTTTTCTGTTTCGCGGCTGTCGGTGTATAATGTTTGCGTGGCAGGTGTAGGGTTTTCGTTGTCTTCGTATTTTTCTACTGTGTTATTCAAAGTGTTTCTACTGATAGCCAGGTTCCAGAATCCTTTGGCAGTAAGTTTTTTCAGACTGGCACCAACCGTATAATTCCACTGGTTGATACTGGGATTACTATTGATTACATACAATTTCTCCGGCGTTGCTTTTTTTGGTGCCGCAAATCTGAACTCATCAATAGCACCCAAACCCAAAAAGCTCAGAGTGGTAGTTGGGTTGATTTTGGTCGTAGTTTTCAGTTGAAAGTCCCAGTAATTAGGCCTGATCGGCAGGTCAATGGCCTGAAACAATAATTGCAGGTAACTTCTTCTTACCGATGCCAGATAAGTGGTTTTATTACTGAGCGGACCATCTGCAGTTAATGCCAGTTCAGTGGCACTGAGTATTACGTTACCCTGTGTTCTTTTGTCATTGCCTGTTTTTTGTTTGAATTGCAATACGCTGCTTAAGGCATTATCATAACGGGCATCAAAAGCACTGGAGCTGAGTTTTACTTCTTCAATAAAATTCGCATTGAGAATACCCTGCGGACCACCGCCACTACCCTGCGTACCAAAGTGGTTGATCACCGGAATTTCTATACCATCGAGGTAATACACATTTTCATTGGGTGCACCACCACGTATAATGATATCGTTTCTGAATCCACCGCCACCAACACCACCACCTACGCCGGGGAGTGATTGAATCACTTTACTCACATCAAAATTACCCCCCGGGTTTCTTTTGATCTCTTCAATGGTCATGCGCTGCACACTCAGCGGCGTTTCTATACTGGCAGCACGTGCCGTGTTTCTTCTGCCCGTTACTGTTACATCAGACAATACAGTACCCATTGACTCCATTTCAACAGACACTACATTGATATTACCATTGGTAACGAGCAGGTTGTTTAGTAAAACGGTTTTGAAGCCAAGACTATTGATGGTTATATTATAAGTACCAGGTAATAACTGTGTAAAGCGGAATGCACCCGTCGTATCAGACAGGGTAGTAAGGCCAGCAGGACTTAATGAGATCGTTGCACCACTAATTGGTCTTTGTGAGTTTTTATCGATCAGGGTACCGGTGAGGTTTCCTTCTTTTATGGTTTGCGCATTTCCTGTAGACCATAAAGCGAACACTAAAAAAATCGTCTGCATCCATCTGTTCAACATATCTCCTGTTTTTCTGCTGTAATAAACAACAAAACAGGCTTTTTGTTTATATAATGCCACCCTTTCTTCTTTCCCTCTGCAAAAAAGGTTCGGTAATTAGTACTTCACGAAAAAACAGGGCGGTTTTAGTGTAGTACGATACTTTTCTCCATGTCTTCCAGCGCCACGCCTTTTGTTTCGGGCATCATTTTCCAGACATAGAGCAATTGCAATACCATCATTATAGCAAAGAAGCCGAAAATATAAGTACCAGGTACATTGGCCGCAAAGAAAGGAAATACCTGTGCCACCAGTGCCGCAAATACCCAATGTGTTAAACAGCCAAATGAAGTACCACTTGCCCGAACCGAATTGGGAAACAGTTCTGAAAGAAATACCCAGATTACCGCACCCTGCCCCACAGCATGCGCCGCTATGAATAAAAACACATAGTATACAATCATGCTTTTATCGGCACTGTTAAATGAAAAAGCAATCAGTGAGAGCGAAACAATATAACCGATGGAGCCAAGGTACATTAAAGCCTTTCTTCCAAAACGGTCTATCAGGTACCAACCTGTAATGGTAAACAAAAGATTTACCGCACCAATGCCGACCGTTGATAACAAGGCCCCGCTTCTTTCAATACCGGCCATTTCAAAAACCTTGGGTGCGAAATAGATGATGGCATTGATGCCCGACATCTGGTTGAAAAAAGCAATGAGAAATGCCAGTAATAAGGGCCAATAGAATTTTTTTGAAAATAGTTTTTCTTTTGTTGCTGAAACAGATTGCTGAATGGCGCTGATCATTTCGTCAGTAGCATCACCCGTCAATGCCAGTACTTTTTTGGCGGCTGCTGTATCTTTTTTATACAATACCAGCCACCGTGGTGTTTCGGGTGTAAATAACATGAGTACAGAAAACAATAAAGAAGGAACGGCCACCACGCCCAGCATCCAGCGCCAGTCCTGCTCTCCGCCCAAACCCTGTAACAGATAATTGGAAAAATAGGCCAGCATGATGCCTGCTACCACGTTGAGTTGAAAAGAGATCACCATACGGCCCCTGTATTTGGGTGGTGCTATTTCAGAAATATATACGGGTGCCACTACAGAAGAGGCACCGATACTCAATCCGCTCAAAAAGCGAAAAGCCATAAAGCTGTAAACATCCTGCGCCAGTGCTGCGCCGATAGAAGTAATGAGAAAAACTATACCTATCCAGAATAAGGTTTTCTTTCTGCCGATACGGTTGGCGGGAATATTGCCCAGTGCGGCACCAAAAACAGTCCCGTACAATGCCATGGCGATGGCCGTACCATGCATCCAGTCGCTGAGGTTCCATAAAGTCTGGATGGCCTGTTCAGCACCTGAGATAACAGCAACATCCAATCCAAATAAAAGTCCGCCCAAACCAACGGTTATGGACCATAAGGCTAGTTTCTTATTCATGGCAGCAAGCTTGTAGTTAAATATAAGACGGAAAGTCCGTCAGTCCGAAAGTCCGGAGATAATTTCTGTGTTTCTCTATGCTTTCAGAGGTATCTATAGTTGCCGCTGATAGCACAGAGCATTCAGCATACAAGAGTATTATAGAAACAAAAAGGAGCCACTTTGCAGTGGCTCCCGGATACACATGAGAACGGTACTGTCTGTAGAAACAGCCTGTAACGATGATGCTATAACGATTTTCTTAGGTAAAGGTTACCATAAGTCGATTTCAATGAATAGGCCGGACCCTTACCCAATGCTGTTGTAATAGAGGTATAGAAATCTTTCTCTACTTTATCAGTAATATTGAGTGTTAGGTTTGAGTATATCTGACCATAATGTGTAGTGGCAGATAATTTACCAGTCGTGTTTTCATTCACTGCTACATCAATACCACCATAGGTAGCGTCTACTTTAATGGGGGCATTGTAATTCACCATTTCAACGATCCCGTATTTTGCTTTGAGAAAAGTAGAGAGCTGGCTCTGCGGAACTTTTACCTCAATGGTAATTTCCATATCTACCCCTTCAGAATAATAACGCGCTCCTCTATTATCGGCTGAGAAAGTTTTGAAATCTTCCTTAGAAGTAAAGACTGTTTTTTTGCCATCCTGTACAATCGTATATCTCTTCGGAAGTTTATCCAGATCCTTGATAATGTTCTTAATACTAAGTGTATTACCGCTGGTATTTTCAATCAGCTGAAAAGCATCGTTGTTTTCACCATTGTTGATACTTACGCTTGCAGTAATGGATACTTCAGGTTTATCCCAGGTACTTACTTTAATGACTTTGGGATAGTCGAAAGAAAGTTCCAGTTCCTGACCAGCTTTCAGCGGGTAAGTTTTGGTAATAGTTTGCTGTGCCTGCAATGCGTACAATGAAATACTGCATAACAGGGTCAATAATATTCGCATGACCGTTGTTTTAGGAGTTGATTAGTTGGATTTACGCAGGTATACTTTTCCGTAGTTGGAAGTAAGTGTCATATCTACGCCGCCGCCATTCAGTTTACCTTTGATATGGTTATCGCTGTAGCTTACCATATCGCCCGACTTTTCAATATCGATTTTAAAATCAGAAGAAGCCAGTATTTCACCCCATGATGTATTCAGTTTCAGGTTGGCTTTGGCTGCTGGCGACATAGATACATCTACGTGTCCGTAAACAGATACCAGTGAAATAGGTCCTTTGATATTTTGTCCGAATTTCACGTCTACGCCGCCGTATACAGCTTTTACAGTGAGCGGACCGGTTACATTTTCAAGATCAACTTTATTGTACTGAACAGACACTTCAATTTCGCCTTCGAGGTTTTTAAAGGATGCCGTACTGTTCTCCATTACTTTGGAAAAGCTGTAAGAAATAGCCATTCCTTTCGGTACTTTAATTTTCAGTTTATTACTGCTTTTGCCAACAGGGGTTACTTCTACCGTTGTACCCTTATCACTTACGTTTACACCAAGGCCGGTATTATCCTGTAAGCCTGATGCGTTAATGGGTCGCAGGCCCTTGGCTCTTTCATCTTCTTCGCCTGATTTTTCACGTCCGGTGAAAACAATTTCATTGCCATCATACCCTTCTACTGTTACGCCAGGGGTGGTGATGATTAATTTTCCGGTTGATTTTGCCAGTTTAAATTCCTGTGCAAAAGAAGCTGCTGTTACCAGTAATGCTGCGATGGTGCTGAATATGATCTTTTTCATTTTTTTCTGTTTTCGTTTTTATATTTAGAGATGGGGGTCCGGGATTGAATCGTCATGCATGAACCGATGGATCCCGAATTGTGTTTATGTTGTTGTTTATGATCCTAAGGTTAATAAACTGGCATAGGCCCTGTCTTTCACTTCTTTATCTGTATTCACATCTTTCACTAGTTTTTCGAGTTCACCCAGTATACTGGTCTGTTTCATTTTGGTAAGTACCTGAATCAGTTCTACCTGTACAATGGGGTCTTTTTGTTTTTTAAGTGCTGCCGTGAGTTGTTTTCTTACATATGATTCACGATGAAATTTGGCTATCGCTTCCAATGCAGCCAGACGCACATTGGTATTGGGATCGTTATTCATAGTGTGAAATAATGCATCTACAATATCCCTGTCTGCATTTTTCATATCATAAGCTTTCATGGCTGCAGCAATACGTGTACTGGCAGATTCCATATTACCCAGATTGGCAAAGAGCATTTCTTTCCGCTGATCAACCTTCGCTACAAAAGATGCTGTTGGTGCTGTTACTATAGCGGCAGGGCTCAGCTCTTCTGTTCCCTGATTACCAATTTCCTTGTTCTCTGTTTCCTGCTCCTTTGTATCCTGTACCTTGCTCTCTTGTTGTTTTTGTATAACACCCGCCAACACCTGATCCTGTTGGCTATCGAGGTTCATCCACCAGATACCGAGTCCGGCCATTACCACCACACAGGCAGCGGCTACCCAGCGAATGGTACGGAAAGAAACCACGATGCCTTTTTTGGCTGGCGCTGCTTCCGTATGGCCCATGCGTTGCTGTATACGGGCCAGCACATCTGCTCCCGGCATACGGTCATCGAATGCTTCCCTGTTTTCTGCTACAAACTTTTCCAGTTCATTTTTCATACAAAACCTCCTTCACTGATGCTTTTCAAAATTTTTTGTTTGGACCGGTGGTACTGTATCCGCACATTGTTATAGGATATGCCCAGCATGATCGCTATTTCTTCCTGTGGTATATTTTCAAACAGGTAGAGTTGTACAATGGTCCGGTAAGTATCCGGCAGTTCTTCAATGGCCCTCTTCACTTCTTCTACTTTAAAACTAAAATGGGCCTCGTCGATACTCTCTTCTTCTGCAAAACCGGTTTTGGTATCATCCAGCTCTACCATTTTCAGTTTTTTCTGTTTCCTGATCCAGGAAATCGACTGGTTAATGGCTATTCTTTTCACCCAGGCCCTGAAACCACCCGTATTTTCAAATTTGTGAATGGCCTGAAAAGCCGACACAAATACTTCCTGCAACAGGTCTTCCGCCTCGCCGGTATGTGGCACCAGACGGAAAATGGTATTGTACACTTCTTTGGAATATTGATGGTACAACTGGGTGAAAGCAGACGTATCGCCCCTTTTACACCTTTCTACCACTTCATCCTGTGTTATTGTAAAAACCTGTTCCAAATCTGTTTGCCTGAGTACTTGTAATGATCTAATCGCAGCATCTTTCTCTATGTTACACAATTTACCCGAAAAAAATTTTGGAACAGATGAACTAAGAAAAACAGAAGAACCGAGAAACAGTAGAATATTCAACTTCGAAGTTTCTCTGTTTCTAGCCCCCTGTATAAAACAAAAGCGGCCCGATTGGGCCGCCTGAATTTTTCTTAGGATAGTGACGGGAGAAACGGAAGAACAGAAGATCTTTCAAGTTGGACATTCTTCTGTTTCTCTGTTCTTCCGTTCTAATACTTCTTCTTCTCCCTGATTTCCAGCACTTCTTTTTTCAGGGGTGCCAGTTCATTGGGGTCAAGGTGGTTCCAGGATGTATTGAATACCTGTTTGTAATAATCCTGCAGGGCCTCAATCAGCGGGTTAATTACACCGGGATCGCGGCTGAAACCAACATTATAGCTTCTTTCCAAAGTATTGTATACCGGTGCTATGTACACCTGTTTTTGTTTCAGCGGAATGCTCTTTGCCCAGAGTTTTTCTTTGGTGAGCGGTTCAGCCGCTACCAGGTTTACTTTTCCCGACAGTATAAAGAAGCCTGTGTATTTATACGCTGTTCTGTAGGTGGCATAACGCCCCTTACCTGATACATATTCAGAAAAAGAGTTCCAGTTTACATTAGAACCATTGATATCAAAGTCGATTTCAACCTGTAGGAGCAGGTCACTTTCTTTTTTATCGTTGTACACCACCTGGTCGTAGTATTCAAAGGGTCCGCGAACAGAATAGCCTTTTGCGGTGAGTGATTCATTATAATCTGCAGCCATGGCCTTAGAAAAATCACTGAATATTTTATAGTTGGAATAGGCAAATTTCTCCTGATAAGCCGGGTCTACCAGCAGGAACACTACCTGAGCCGATTTAGCTGGTGCTTTTTCAGGTGGTGCATAATCGTAATCCGGCGCTTTAATGGTAGGTACGGGTGGCGGTGCGGCCACTTTAGGGCCGGAACTGGCAATATACAATGCAGCATACGCTACTACTACGAATGATGCCAGTAAGTGAGTTTTGTTTCTCATATCAATTCAGATTTATGTAAGGTGTATACAGTAAAAAAAGCGAGTTGGTACATCAGCAGATCTATCCAGTCGCCCGTGCCTTGTAGCCAGCCGATCCATTGTAAGGGTTCAGTGAACATAACCAGTAACCACAATCCCCATTTCCACATCATTGGAACCTGGTTCCAACCTTTCCATATCCACACAAAACAGGTCCAGAGTGAAACACACCACAAATAATCGGGTATCCAGCCAGACCCGGGTAAAGAACTTGTTTCTTTATTCTGGTAAAACCAGGTTTCAAACAACACGGGATGTTTCCTTCCTTTCAGATAGATCCCTGTTCCCAATAGCAGCGGTAATACAATGAACGCAATTCTGGTATATGTTTTATTCTTCCCGTTCAAGTTCCTCTGTATTGATTTTGTCATCAAACGAAACCACTACATAGTTTTCAGATTTCAGTTTGCCGATCAGATCATTTTTATATTCCAGTATTTCTTCGAGTGAGGCAAACAAACGCGGCGATTTCCAGGTTTGTGTTACTTTATCTTTGAAATAACCCAGCTTTTCGAATTTCTTTTTAAAGTGCCCAACAGATCGGGTAGCCACTGAGCTGTAAAAATCTTTTGCTTTATAAATACCACTGATGATGGCAAACTTTTTATAATGCGCAGATCCTTTCGGATTACATTCTATACAGGTGGTAGAGAGATACATATATCCAAAACCACCTGTGGTATCGGCAAACTTGTCAATGGTCTGAACCTGCTTTGTGGTATCGGCATCCTGTGCCAAAAGACCTGCGCTACAAAACGCAGATAAGATGAATAATAGAATTATACGCCGCCGAAATCCCCCTGTATGCATTATAGTAAAATTAGGCTTGTAACGATATACAAAAAATACCTGAAAATGAGTAGTTTATGAGGTGAATGGTCAATACATTCATTCACCATTGAGCATTCACCATTCACATCCTGCTATTTCCTGCTGATATTATAAATCGCTACCGGCGGGTCGAGGTATTGGTTGCGGTCGTTCTGGAGGTAGATTTTTCTTACTACGCTCATGCCTTTGATTACTTTACCAAAAGCCGCATAACCCAGTTTGTCTTCTACATTTTCACCACCTTCATCGAGACCAGGCTGGTCATCAATACAGATAAAAAATTCGGCATTAGCCGTACCGGGTGCCAGTCTGGCCACAGAAATAATACCGTCTTTGTGTTTAATGCCGGTGGTGGCCGTGCTTTCATGAGGTATACCGGGTATGCTTCTTGCCTTATCGTTTTTGGTGCGCCACAAACCACCCTGCAGAATTTCTGTTTTGGGTGCATTGGAGGGCTGGTTATTTACATTAAGTACGCGATAGAAAGACGTGTTCTCATAAAAACCGGAGTCTACATAACTGAGAAAAGCGCCTGCTGTTTTCGGGGCCCTGTCTATATAAAGTTCAATTTCTATCTGCCCATACTTGGTTTCAATCACCACCACAGGATTACCCTTGCCTGTTTTTTCAGTACAACCCATCCAAAGGATCACGGCCAATATAATCGACAGAATACGATACATAGTTCCTCTTTATGTTCTACAACAATGGCTAAATTACTAAAACAACCCCTCCCTTTCTTCACATCTATCCCAATCATTGAAGGGTAAAAAGCAGCAGCTGTGTTTTTTCCTCTTTTGCAAAATTATTATCCGCTATCATCCATAAAGTTCTCTTTCCATTTGCCAATTTCGGACCGAGACACATGCCTTCTATATTGTCTGTATAAATACCCAGTTGATCCAGATTGAGTACTAATTTTTTCTGTAATGGTTTTGTTGGAGGTTGATTTTTGAGAGAGGAACTGTTTTGTATATCTGCCGCTACCGTCAGGTCTACTTCAAATATTTTAATGGTGCAGGGTATACGGCCTGTAGAAAAAGATCGCTCCATCACAAGCAATTTCTGGTTACCGAGGTAGAGAATATCCGGGATGCCATTTACCATGAAGCTGCCTGGGGGATTGGGTGCATGGGCTACCGGATCGAGTTTGTATGCATACTGCGCCGTGTTTTTTCCATCGATGCTATTAAAAGCATAGATACGAACCCAGGCTTCGTTGGGTATAAGATCTGCCTGAGGACCATCTTCATACCTTGGCTCTTCAAGACTTACATAGAGGGTTTTGAAATCAGTAGAAAAGCTGGCACCTTCGAGTACGCCATTTCTTCGGGGGCCATTCGCTGTTTGCTGCATCTGCAGGCCCGCCGGTAACGAGATGCTGCGCAGGTACTTACCAGATGTAGTTATGAAGTGAATGGCAGGATCCTGCAATATGGTGTCTTTTGCATTCAGTATTCTTTCCCCTTCGCTGGTCCATACCAGTTCTTTTGTTTTTGGGTTGAAGCGTATGGCCTCAGGATCGGGTGTTTTTGCGGGGTTTTGTTTAATGGAAGGGTAGGTAGTACCGTCTGGTTGTAAAAGGCTTACTGCTTCCTGAAACAGCACCGTATCTATTTTCTTTTCAGAAAAAGAAACGGAGAAGCGATAGAAGCGGGCCGGTTGTCTGTCTGAACGGTCGTCGCAAATGGTATAGAAAACATTCGACCCGGCATCATAATCTATCCCCGACAAACCACCAACCGTTGTACCCTTAAAAGAAAAATCATGTGGAATGGTGTATACATCTACCAGTTCCAACCCAGTAACCGTTTTTACCTGTCTTACTTTTTTTACACTACTACAGGATGCAACGATGGTTATACATACAAAAAGAATGAATTGTTTCAATGGTTTTCTTTTTCTGAGGGTTTAGGTATTATGGGGTAAGGAAAGTAAAATGCTTTCTAGGTTTATTCAAAAAAACTTCAAAAGAGTCAGTCATCCTAATTCCTAACACCTAGTACCCAGCACCTATTTCTTACTCAATTTTTTCTTATGCGAAAAAAGCCAGGGCAATAGTTTGGGTTCTGCGAATGCATTGTTCCAGCTATCATGCCCTACGCCCGGATATTCTGAGTAAGTAACATCGGTGGCGCCGGCCGTCATGAGGGCCTTATATAATTCGCGATTGGGCTCCGGAGAAACCACCGGATCTTTTTCGCCATGGAAAATCCACATCGGTACATCTTTGGCTTTCAGTACCAGCGCCGGAATATCTGCAATACCACAAATAGGGAAGGCCGCTGTAAAATAACCCGGATTACGCACCAGCAGATCATAACTACCAAAAGCTCCCATAGAAAGGCCCCCGAGATAAACCTGTCTTTCTAATATTTTTTTGTTCTGCAGGAGACTATCCATCAATGCTTTTACCAGTTGTTGTTCCACCGGTGGTTCCATATCTGTATTGGTAACCATTTTACCATCCACCCTTTTAAAGTTGGACCATGATTTACCGGTTGGACACTGCGGGAAGATAACAATGCTTTTGAAATATTTTCTGTTCTCTGGTTTCAGAAACAAGGCCGCACCATGCATAAGTTGTGCGTTATTATCATTGCCTCTTTCTCCCGCACCATGCAAGAACATCACCAGCGGGTAGGCCCTGTTTTTTTTATAGTTTTCCGGATACAATATGCGGTAACGAAGTGTATCTGTACCTTGTATAAACAGTTTCGACTGGAAGGCCGACAGGTCCTGCGCCTTTACAAGTGTAGCACAAAACAGAAACAGTATGAGCAGGCTGTTTTTCATATGAAATCGTTTAGGTAAATCTAATTAAAAATTTAAAAAGAAATACCAACAAAGACACTTGTGACTTATATTCTAAATACTTTTCCTTTTTGTGCTTACTCAAATGGTAAAGATATAAATCAGGCCTCTGTGATTGTTGTAATTGAGCAAAACACAGCTTTTTCGCAGTAATGGAAAAATACTTTCCCGGGATGATGAAAATATGATTGATATGCTCAAATATTTTTTGAATTAGAATCCTGCTATGATAATCCTTTCAGCGGTTTTCAACAGAAAGTGAATAATATGTTCTTCGCTTGAAGAGTTTCTGTTATTACTTTGAAAATAATATGGTTCCCGCTCCGGCGGGATTAAAAGGGAACCAGGTGCAATTCCAGGACTATCCCCGTAGCTGTAAGCTCCTTTATTAGTTGTTTATTCTGCACGCCACTGTTCACAAAACGGGAAGGCCTTAAACAACGGAGCAAGTCAGAAGACCTGCCGTATTCAAATAATTGGTAACAATGCTTTCGGTGGAAAAGTATGGTACTGCTGGTTAGGTCATACTTGACCCCAATCGTCAGCTCCTTAGGAATTTCATCTGCATTAAAAACTATAGTATGGAAAATTTTCCGTTGATACCCATTATCAACCAGTCTGGCAACCCTTTACCTGAATATGCTACACCCGGCTCTTCGGGTATGGATATCAGGGCCTTTCTCGATGAACCCCTTTCTCTACAACCGCTGGAACGAACACTGGTTGCAACTGGTCTATTTATTGCATTACCCGAAAATTATGAAGCACAGATAAGACCACGGAGTGGTCTTGCCATAAAACAGGGTATCACTGTTTTGAATACCCCGGGCACTATTGATGCAGATTACAGGGGTGAGATAAAAGTGATTATCATCAACCTTTCTTCTGAAACTGTTATCATTCAAAATGGCGATCGCATTGCACAGATGGTTTTTCAGAAAGTAGAGAAAATACTATGGGAAAAAACTGAGCAACTGTCAAATACAGAGAGAGGAATTGGCGGTTTCGGACATACTGGTAAACATTAGATATAACGAATTATAAAAAAAGAACCATGGGCTTATTTGATAAAAGAAACAATTACAAACCCTTTGAATATCCCGAAGTTTTACAATTTACAGAGGCCATCAACAAATCATTCTGGGTACATACAGAAGTAGATTTTACAGCCGACACTCAGGATTTTCATTCACACCTGAACCCTGCTGAACAAAACGCCATAAAAAACAGTTTGCTTACCATTGCACAGATAGAAGTAGCAGTTAAATCGTTCTGGGGAAATTTATATCATCATTTTCCGAAACCAGAACTGAACGGATTAGGAAGCACATTTGCAGAATGCGAATTTCGTCATTCTGAAGCCTATTCACGTTTGCTCGAAGTACTTGGTTATAACGATGAGTATGAAAAACTTATTGAAGTACCCATTATTAAACAACGTTTTTCCTTTTTATCGGGAGCACTCAAAAACGTAAATGCAGCCAATCAGAAAGAATACATTATTTCTTTTATTGTATTTACCATTCTTATTGAAAATGTTTCTCTTTTCAGTCAGTTTGCTGTTGTGCTTTCTTTTACCCGCTTCAAAGGTCTCATGAAAAATGTGAGCAATATTATTGCCTGGACCTCTGTTGATGAGCAACTACATGCCAATGCTGGTATCTATCTCATCAATAAGCTCAGGGAAGAATATCCCAATATGTTTGATGATGCCCTAATCAAAGAAACCGCGATGTTGGTACATGATTTTATAGAAATAGAAGAGCAGATTATAGACTGGATTTTTGTTGAAGGCCCCATCAACACCATTGATAAAACCAATTTACTAAACTTCATCAAATTCCGGGCCGATGAGAGCCTCCGAAAAATAGATTTCCCACAACAGTTCTTCATCAGCACCACACAATTTGCTCCTATGAAATGGTTTGAAGAAGAAGTATTTGCGAATAGCCTGGACGATTTTTTTGCTAAAAGACCTGTTGATTATACCAAACACGATAAGAGTATTACTGCCAACGACTTATTTTAACACCCATTTATACATCTTCTCAATAGATATACAACTCATGGAAATGACAACACCTTTGATTTCAAAAACACCACTTACAGAAAAACTCTGGTGGAAAAACGAAGAAAGTGAACAAATACTGAACAGAGGGTATCTGCTGAAGGGCGAAACCATTGATGGTGCCATAGACCGTATTTGTAAAGCCGCTGCACAACGCTTGTATAAGCCGGAGTTGACCGATGCCTTTCGTGAAATGATAGAGCGTGGCTGGATGAGTTTAAGTTCTCCTATATGGGCCAATATGGGAACCGAGAGAGGTCTCCCTATTTCCTGTTTTAATGTTCATATACCCGATAACATTGAGGGCATTACACATAAGCTTGGCGAAGTAATTATGCAGACAAAAATAGGAGGGGGTACTTCTGCTTATTTTGGTGACCTGCGAGGCCGCGGCAGTGCTGTTACCGATAATGGCAAAAGCAGTGGTGCTGTTAGCTTCATGCGATTATTTGATACAGCCATGGATACTATATCACAGGGAGGCGTGAGAAGGGGTGCTTTTGCGGCTTATCTCGATATCGATCACCCGGATATTGAAGAGTTCCTGAAAATAAAAAGCATTGGACATCCCATACAAAATCTGTTTTTTGCCGTATGCATACCCGACTACTGGATGCAGGATATGATTGAGGGGGATATTTCTAAAAGAGAGATCTGGGCCAAAGTGCTGGAATGCCGCCAACAAAAAGGATTACCCTATCTTTTTTTCACTGACAATGTAAATAGAGAAAAGCCACAGGTGTATAAGGACCAGAATTATACCATTCATGCAAGCAATCTCTGTAGTGAAATTCTGTTGCCTTCCAGCCTGGATGAATCTTTTATCTGCTGTCTTTCTTCCATGAACCTTGAATTATATGATGAATGGAAAGATACGGATGCCGTTCGTTTAGCCATTTTCTTTCTCGATGCTGTTTTGCAGGAATTTATTAATAAAACAGAGGGTAATCATTATCTGGCCAGCGCCAACCGTTTCGCAAAAAGACACCGGGCATTAGGATTGGGTGTTTTAGGCTGGCACTCCTACCTGCAAAAAAACATGATACCCTTTGAAGGGCTAAGGGCCAAACAGCTCACCACACAGATATTCAGTGATATTCGGGATAAAGCCGACAAAGCATCTACCGATCTTGCCCGTATTTACGGAGAACCCGAAGTACTAAAAGGTTATGGCCGCCGCAATACCACTACTTTAGCCATTGCGCCTACTACATCGTCTTCAGCCATTCTTGGACAAACATCTCCCGGTATAGAACCATTCAGCAGTAATTATTACAAAGCAGGACTTGCGAAAGGAAACTTTATGCGTCAGAACAAATACCTCAAACAATTGCTGGAGTATAAAGGTCTTGATACCGAAGATATCTGGCGTAGCATTATGCTGAACCATGGCAGTGTACAGCACTTAAATGAATTGAGCAAAGAAGAAAAAGATGTATTTAAAACATTTAAAGAAATAAGCCAGCTGGAAATTATTCAACAGGCTTCCATCAGACAAAAGTACATTGATCAGGCACAAAGCCTTAATCTAAATATTCCTCCCAATCTTGCCGTGAAAGAAGTTAATAAACTAATGATTGAAGCCTGGCAGCTGGGTATTAAAACGTTGTATTACCAGCGCAGCCAAAGTGTATCGAAAGAATTGGTAACCAATCTTGTGAGTTGTTCAAGTTGTGAAGCATAAAAGAATCTGTATGCAGATAAAAACTATTCTATCTTTTTTTCTCATCTTTTTGGTATCCTGTTCTACCGGCAAACAAAATCAACACAGCCTTAATGAAATACCTGATATATTAACCGGTAGTTTTGAAGATGACTATGGCATACAATATTCCATTACCCGACAATTATGGACGCAGGGTATAAAAGCAAAATACCATTTGCTTCAATATAATAAAACTGGTAATTACTTTATTGCAAGAAATGACAAAGCAAATCCTTCTGATGGTGGTTTATACACGCGTATTGATATTCTTTATCTTGACAATATGGATCCCTGGCATTGGGGTTATTGTCTCACAGCGTTTAAAGCCGGTAGCATAGAAGAAGCCATACATACCGCCGCTGCCGACAGAAAAAATCCAAAGAAAGGCTGCAATGGCTTTCCATTTTCAAGAATGCGTGAAATTATCAGGAAATAATAAAAGAACATAAATATCATTTCTTATTTAGAAAAGCTTCTCAAAATTTATTCCTTTTAAAACAAACTATAAGTAGTCTTTTTTCATTAGGGAAGTAATCTTCATACAACATCATTCTAATCCTATGGTTCGGAACCTTTTTCTTTAAAATATTGCAGGTTCAGATGCATACGACCCTTTTTTTACAAATAATTTTTTCCGCATAATCATCTTTTTCTATTAAGTACGTAACTTACTCATAAAGGAATGTTTTCCGTATTCATTATTGATAAAATTCTGCTGGAAAACAGCTTAGTAAACGTTGTATAAATAAGTACCCACTAATGATCTGAAATATGAAAAGTAAATCCTCTTTTTTCATTTCTACATTTCTTACAGGATTTATTCTTTTTTGCGGAATTTTTTCTATCTGTCATGCTCAAACAGCCAGGTCTGTAAAAATAAATACTATTCCTGCTCCGCTTTTCTGGAACAATATGCCCATCAGCTATTCTGCTAAGGCAAACAGTATTACCATTGTAGCCGGTGAAAAAACCGATATGTTCCGCGACCCTAATGTTACCTATAATACAGATAATGCCCCCAAGCTTTTATTTGAGCCCGACAACAACTTTGTTTTAACTACCTCTATTCAACATACTTTCTCCAGCAAATGGGATGGTGGTGCACTGGTACTCATTGAAGACAGTACCAAATGGATCAAGTTTTGTTTTGAAAAAGATTATACCGGGGCCAAAAGAGTCGTTAGTGTTGTTACCAAAGATATCTCAGACGATTGTAATTCCATAGCAGTTACAGGTAATAAAATATTTTACAAACTGGCTAAAGCCGATAATGTTATTACACTGTATGCCTCAAATGACGGTAAAAAATGGTTACTGATTCGTCATCTCCGGTTTAACCATACCCAACCCATTAAGGTTGGCTTCCTCGCTCAATCGCCTACCGGGAAAAAATGTGAAGTGTTGTTTTCAGATATTTCTTATCAGGCAAAAAAAATTGCAGATCCTTATAAGGGTGAATAAGATGATAGTTAATGCGTTGGCTCAATTCACTTTAAATGATACGGGTATTTGTTAACTATCATTCGAATGAAGGTCTCTTATTATTCACTTACCATATTGAAGTGCCTATTTATTAAACCTTAACGTATACACCATGGCAAAGAAAAAAACCTGGATCGACAAACTAAATGAAAAAAAAGAAGCAAAGGTGAAACGTACCGAAACAGACTTTGCAGACATACCTGCAGGTAGCAATATGCTAATTGCCACGCCCCAACTCATTGAACAGTACATCCGTGAAATCGCTCCCGGAAAACAGATTGATACAAAAACGATGAGAAAAGACCTTGCTTTATCAAATAATGCAGATTATACCTGTCCGGTTACCACCGGAATATTTTTAAGAACAGTAGCAGAAGCCAATTATGAAAAACTACAGAATGGTGAACCCCTGGATAGTATTACCCCTTTCTGGCGTGCCATTGACCCCCAGGGTACCCTCGCCAAAAAACTGAGTTTTGGAAAAGACTTTATTAGCGAACAACTGAACAAAGAAGCAGAATAAAAAGTTTTTTTTACTTAACTAACCGACGATTCAATTCATCGTTTTTAATAGCTAATTTCAGGAAAGCGACAGGTAATCTCTACTGTAAACAAAACCGTAAAAATAAAAAACCATGAAAACTACCCATCTTCAACATGTGCATGTTTCTGATACAACACTTGCCTGGTTAGCTGAAAAATACGAGGCGGTAGATGCCATGGATGCTGAAAAATACAGGCGTTTTCTGTCGGCTGATTGTGAATTGCAGTTTGGCAATAATCCAATTGTTCAATGTAACAACGAAATCATTGGCGGAATCAAACATTTCTGGGAAACCATTCGTGGGCTGAATCATTCTTTCATCAATATATTGGGTAACGACAATCACTTTGCCGCTGAAGCTATTATTGAATATACCAGAAAAGATAATCTTGTTGTGAACGTTCCCGGTGTTACCATTATCCAGCGAAATGAAGCCGGTTTGGCAAGCTCAGTTAAAATTTTTATTGATACTACACCAATTTATAAATAATGGGAAACCCTCTTTTAGAAAAAGATATTGTAGCCACTATTGGTGAGCAGAAGTATTATGTGGAGGTTGTTTGGCGAAATGGTAGCTTTTTTATGGATGAACCGAAAAATATTGATGGACAGGATCTCGGGCCCGATCCATATACCACACTGCTGGCTTCTCTGGCCGGTTGCACCCTTTCTACTTTGAGAATGTATATCAGCCGAAAAGGATGGAATATTCCGGAAATTAAAGTTGTGTTGAATATGCAACAGGAGCCCAACCCATTGCATACCCTTATAAAAAGAGAAATCATTTTCCCGGATTCAATTGACGCAGACTTGAAAGATCGTTTATTAAACATCGCCAGAAAATGTCCGGTTTCCAGAATTCTGGAAAATCATATCAGCATTGATACACTTATTATATAAACCATGGAAGTTCTACAGGAAGATAACGGAAATAAAGGAAAATTCTATATTCTGGTAAATGGCATGCAGGAAGCTGAAATGACGTACACCTGGGTAGGAACAGAGCGCTTTATTATCGACCATACCGAAGTAAATGATGCGCTGAGAGGTAAAAATGCCGGAAAACAAATGGTAGCAAAAGCAGTAGATTTTGCCCGAAAAAAAGGTGTCAGAATTATTCCCTTGTGTCCATTTGCGAATAGTGTTTTTAAAAAAATGGTTGAGTGGCAGGATCTGTTGTAACAAACTTCTTTTAGTAATAAAATGGCTTAACAGCACTGCTGCTGCATAAAAAGCAGACCCGGCATAAGCGGTTTTCCGGGTAGCCGGACCTGTTAGCCTGAATATTTTCACCCCTAAAAAACCTACAGGTTGATTACGAAACAAACCGATACACTATTTAAACACTTTGAAGACTATATTAAACTTAGTGACGCTTTAAAAACAGCGCTCACAGAAAGATTGGTTTTTAAAACCTTTAAAAAAGGGGAGCTGGTGCACGATGCCAACAAGGTTTGCACCAAAAGCTACTTTATTCAAAAGGGATTGATGCGGGTATATTTTTTAAAAGACGGAAAAGAAATCAGTGAGTACTTTCCGGCTGAGGGTGAATGGAGTAATTCTCCCAGAAGCTTCCGCACCAGACAAGTAGATATTTACTATATCGACGCTATTGAACAGGTAGATGCTTTTTGCCTAGGCGTTACAGACCTGATGTATTTATTTGAAAACTTTCCGGAAATGGAACGTTATGCACGTTTATCGATGGGTACTGTTTTCGGGCACTTCATGGAAAGAATCACTTCTATGCGTTTTACCACCGCTAAAGAGAAATACGATCATTTTATAAGCACCTACCATGATATTTACCACAGAATACCCTTGGGTATGATAGCATCCTACCTGGGGATTACCCAGGAAACCCTTAGCAGAATCAGGGCAGAAAAATAATTTTTTGATATAGGTCAAAAGCTGTGAAAAATCCAATACTGAGATTTGCAGCAGTATATAACCTTTATTAAAATGATAAAATTCTGTAAACAGATTGCGATCTTTCTCTCTCTCGTATTTTCTACAAAAGCCTATAGTCAGCTTGCCTTAGAGACACCTGGAGTAGAAAGTGTTTTGTATGTAAGTACCCAAAAAAATCAGCCACTTATTGTTGGGCTTGGTGGCTCAGAAGGGGGCAATGCCTGGGCCAGTGATTACTGGAAAAAAACAAGGGATCGGTTTCTTGAAAAAGGATATGCGTTTTTAGCCATCGGTTACTTTGGCTGTAAAGGCGCACCTGATACCCTGAATAAAATTGCCATTGAACAGGTTTATCAAGCTATTGAGATAGCTACAAAAAACGCGTTGATCAACAAAAACAAAATCGCCATCATTGGCGGATCGAGAGGTGCAGATCTGGCTTTGTTGCTGGGGTCTTACTATAGCAATATTAGCTGTGTGGTTAGTATTGTGGGTAGTAATGCCGTTTTTCCCGGTCATACCAATCATTTTTCTAGCTCTTGCTGGACCTTTGAAAACCAGGAACTACCCTTTGTTCCGGTGAATGATGCATCGATACCCTTTTTAATGAAGCGTGACCTAAGGGGCGCTTTTACCGCTATGCTTACTGATACTACAGCCGTTAACATAGCAGCTATAAAAGTAGAACAGATTAATGGACCCGTCCTTTTTCTCTCTGCAACCAAGGATGAGGTTTGTCCATCTACGCCTATGGCTGATAATATGGTAAACAGATTGAAGAATAAAAACTTTAAGTACTACTATGAACACAAATCTTTTGAAGGTGGTCATACAGCTCCTTTACAGCAGTTCGACTATATTTTTAGTTTTTTGGAAAAGTATTTTATAAAAAAGGAAGATTACTGAATAATTAGTTTAGCTATTGATTAAAAACTGTTGGTTATCTCTATAATATTTTTATCCTTTTTCATATATTAGGTACGTGGATATGTTTTATCCTAAATAACCCTACAATGAAACAGCTAACTCTAATAACTATTGCTACTTTTTTTCTCGCTTCCGCCTTCACTATTGTAAAGCATCCTAACGCTTCCGAATTAAATGGCAGCTGGAGGCCCATCAGACAATCTATTGGTGGCAGTGAGCTACCGATTACTCTTTTTCAATCGCAAAAACTTATTATCCAGGACAGCAATTATGTGTTACAGGCAGAAAGTGTTGACAAGGGCATTTTGCAATACCAGAACGGGCGAATGGATATTTACGGAAAAGCAGGTATAAACAAAGGCAAACACTTTACCGCCATCTATAAACTTGAAAATGAAGAACTCAGCATTTGCTATAACCTAGCCGGCGATAACTATCCCTCCGGTTTTGAAACAAAGGGAAAACCAACTTTGTTTTTATCGGTATTTAAAAAAGAACAGGATGGCAAAGAATAAAACAACTGCAACTGAAAAAAGTGTAGATGCATTTTTAAACGCTATAAAAGACGAAACCAGACGCGAGGATTGTTTTATACTGGTTGAATTACTCAAAAAAATAACCAAGCAGGAACCCGCTATGTGGGGGGCGGGTATTGTGGGTTTTGGAAGCCATCACTATGTATATGATAGTGGTCGCGAAGGCGATAGTCCCAATATTGCATTTTCGCCAAGGGCCTCTTCTATAGCCATTTATTTATCTGGCAGTTTTGCGGACCGGGAATCTTTGCTGTCAAAATTTGGTAAACACAAAACAGATAAAGGCTGTGTACATATTAAAACAGTTGCCGACATCGACAGAGCGGTATTAACAAAAATGGTTACCAAACACATTCAGCATATTAAGCAATTGTATCCTGATAAATCTTAAACAGCATATCAGTATTCTTATTTCTTTTCTTACAATTGATGCTGCTGCGCATACAAAACCATCATTGCTGTATTCTTCAGATCCAGCTTTCGCAGAATGTTGCGGCGATGCGTATCTACGGTATAGGTACTGAGAAATAATTTATTGGCGATTTCATGGCTGGTTAATCCCTGCCTAATGAGTTGTATTATTTCTTTTTCTCTTTTGCTCAATACATCTGCCTGTGGTTTGGCAGCTGGTTTTTCTGCCGACCACATGAAAACAGTTTTACCTGATACAGCTTCTTCTATTGCAGAAAGCAATTCATCAGACGACAGGTTCTTGATGAGATAGCCCATTACGCCTGCTGTTTTACACTGATATATAATATCGTTGTCATTTTCCATACTCAGCATAAGTATAATGGCCAATGGGTTTTCTTTCAGTATCTCTCTGGCCACATCAACGCCTTTGCCATCGGGCAAATGATAATCGAGTAACAAAACATCCGGTCGCTTTTCTTTATAGAGCGCAAGGGTTTCTTTGGCACTATATGCCTGACCTACCCAACTGAGCCAGCTTATTTCTTTTGTAACACTCTGTATGCCTTCTGCAAAAATCTTGTGATCATCTGCAATGGCGATGCTTAATTTTTTCATACTACACGGTTTCTTTTTCCATTAATATTTCAATAATTACCGTTGTACCCAAATGGCTGCTGTCGATATTTATTTTACCCTGCATATACTGCACATGCTGACGTATACTCTGCCAACCTATTCCTTCTTCTTTTCCCGGCTCAAAGCCTTTACCATTGTCTTCCAAAAGCAATGTAAGTCTTTGTGTGTGTTCTTCCTCCCAAATTTCGATATTAACCTCTTTAGCAGCTGCATGCTTTTTAATGTTGTGCATCAACTCCAGTACAATTCTGTAAAGTGCCGCTTCTGTTCGTAAAGGATACCTGTTTTTTATAGCGCTGTTATATTCCACCTTAAACTCTTCGCCCATATTCCAGCGGGACACTGCTTTTTCCAGTACCCTATCAAGCCCTTGCTCCTGTAATTGAACAGGCATAAGATCGTGTGCAATATTCCTGAGATCATTTACTGCAAGGTCTAACTGCTCGGCGATCCATTCCTGCTCAGCAGGATAGGGTTTTAAACGATAATGCGCGCCCATTCTGATACCACCAAGCAGACCTCCCAAACCATCATGCAATTCTCTTGCCAACCGGTTCCTTTCTTCTTCCTGTGTCTGGATAATTTTATCAGCTGCGGTTCTTCTTTCTTTTTCCAGTGCCTGCATAGCCTGTTCCTTCTCGCTCTTATAAAAATTATAGCGCTGTGTAAGTCCGAAAGAAAGAATCGTACTCTCTCCCAGAAAACCTACAGGCGATCCATACATATTGGCAAAAAACATCCAGTCACTGCCGATATGATACTGAGATAACAGCAGAAGAACGATATAGACACCAAAGAAGCAAAAAGCGATCAGGAAAAACAGAGATAGCTCTCTTTGTGCTTTGTATCCCTTCCATATAAAAAGCAATACTATACCGAGCCCGGCAAGCCAGATAATATTCATGGTGGTGAGATAGCCATAACGAAGCAACGGACCGCTGCTTGGAATATCTGTTAACAACAATCCAATACTCGATACCAGCAACAATAGCTGTATTGCCCGAATGGTTTTGGTGTAATTGCGTTGTGTATTGGGTATGGTAAAAAAGCGGGCCGTGAGTTCCAGTAAAAAAATATAGGAGATATTTGAGAAAAAGGGCCTCGACTTGCTGGTAAAATCTGGCAGGTCAGGCCAGAAATAGCGGAAACCCATACCCCACTGCGATAAGATCCAGATGGCCGAAAACGTTACATACAAACAATAAAACAAGTGTATCTTTTCCCTGAGCGATGCCAAGAGAAAAAGATTAAGCAGGAGCAGCAGAATGATCCAGCCAATAAACATTCCATGAAAAAAACTTCGCTCAGACAGATAAGCAGCCAATGACCTGTCTTTCACAAGACGTAAAGGAATATTCAACGACTCACCCTTTTTGTCTACACGTATCAGGTAATTATGTGTACCCGTTTTTACTGGGTACCAATAATCCGGATCATCTAATATTCGTTGTTCATATTTATAATAATCGCCCGACTGGTACACTTCCTCCCATACCCCTTCCAGCTGCTCATAGATGCGGATATCGTTGATATGCGGGTTGGCTATCTGTATCCAGCTGTCATCTGAAACAGTGGGCTTAACTGATACCCACCATACCTGTTTGGTAAAGCCCGCATTAAAAAAACCATCCTTTATCTGCTCACTGCTTTTGCTGATCGCTGCTGCTGCCTGCGCCGGTGTATATACAGCATCTGGCGCAACCTGGAAAACGGGTTTGGTAAAATGGCGGCTAAGATCAGTAAGATGAAATGAACCCAATAACAAAAACACAAATAGCAGGACTGCTCCTGTTATAAGCATGGGTGTTTTCGCTTTGGATTTTAAAAGCATAGTTGAACGGGGGGTTCCAACCATAACAATACGAAAAAAGCCCGGATTACGGGCTTATGTCATAAAGTTTTTACGGAACTATGAAAGGATAATAAACAGAAGAACAGAGAAATATCCAATTACGAAGTTGGATATTTCTCTGTTCTTCTGTTTATTTAAAAGCTGGCGGGTGCATTTCATCCCAGCCTGTCTTGTCCTGATAATATTTTGCGGCTGTGAGTATACTGGCTTCACCAAATAGCTTACCGATAAAAGAAATACTGGTAGGCGTATTGCTTCTTCTGTCGAAGCCTGTTGGCACACACAATACGGGATGTCCGGTGAGGTTGGTGATGGCCGACTGGTTTCCGCTACCTCTTGTTGGACAAATAATCACATCGAACTGATTCACAACTTCATTTACTTTCTGCATCAGTATGTTTCTGTGGCGATTGGCGTTGATGTATTCAACAGCTGGTACAAAACGCGATACACGAAAAGTATTGGGCCAGTCGAACAATCCCTGTCTTGTCATCAGGTCATCTATATCGTTTCTCGTAAAATCATCAAAAGCTGCCGCACATTCTGCACTGATTACGACATCCATAATATTAAAGGGGTATACTGTACTATCAGGAAAATCAACTGGTATTAGTTCAACGCCCATATCACGGTATGCCTGTAATACTTTTAGTTCTGTTCGGCTGGTATCGGTGATTCTGTCGAAATAGTTTTTGGCATAACCGATTTTCATTTTTCTGATATCGGTTTCAGGTTTATAGTTAAAGGGTTTATTTACAGCACTCAAATCCTTTCCATCTGTTCCTTTAATATAGTTAAATACTATGGCGGCATCTTCAGCACTTCTGCAGATGGGTCCTACTTTATCGAGGCTCCAGCTCAACGTCATGGCACCGCTTCTGCTGATCGCACCAAATGTGGGTCTTAAACCAGTTGCTCCACAGGTAGATGCGGGTGAAATGATGGAGCCCCAGGTTTCTGTACCGATGGCAAAGGGTACCAGACCCGCAACTGTTGCAGAAGCCGATCCGGCTGATGAGCCAGATGAACCAAAGCGGGTATTCCATGGATTTTTTGTTCTGCCTCCATACCAGTAATCACCCATGGCCAATGCTCCCAGTGTAAACTTAGCGACCAGTACAGCGCCCGCTTCTTTTAATTGTGTATATACAAAGGCATCCTCATCTATCACCTGATTTTTATACGGCTCCGCTCCCCAGGTAGTTTTGGTGCCCTTTACAGCAAATAAGTCTTTGAGGCCATATGGTATGCCATGCAGGGCACCACGGTATTTACCCGCAGCTATTTCTGCATCAGCTTTTGCAGCCTGTTCCATAGCAATTTTTTCGGGGATAGAAATTACACATTGGAGGCTATCACCATATTTTTTTATTCTTTCAATAAAAAATTTTGTGAGCTCGGTTGAGCTGATTTTTTTATTCTTCAGCAGCGAAGCGAGTTGTGGTATAGAATACCAGGCCAGTTCGTTTCTGTTTTCCGGTAATACTACATTCTTCGGAATCTTCCAGTCAATTTTTTCCTGCTTCTCATTAAAGACCATACCCGGTAAAATGGCGCTGTGTGTAAGTGTGGGTGTTATGTGATTGGCCAGTGTTTGTTTGTGCATTTGTTTAAACACGCCCTCATTCTCTTTGATTCCGGGATACATACTATCTATTTCTTTCTGCGTAAATTTCAGATCGATCAAACGAGCAGCAGCCGGAATATCATTTTTAGAAAGTGTATCCTGAGCCTGCGAAACAGAGCATACCAGGATAAACGAAGCGGTAATTAGGTTTCTCATAAATATTTAGTTCTACTATTTTTTAAAATTTC
Source organism: Sediminibacterium goheungense (assembly GCF_004361915.1). Classification (GTDB taxonomy): domain Bacteria; phylum Bacteroidota; class Bacteroidia; order Chitinophagales; family Chitinophagaceae; genus Sediminibacterium; species Sediminibacterium goheungense. The sequence continues at coordinate 1,701,104 of NZ_SNWP01000010.1, forward strand.
TAAAATAAAGTCAAGAACGATCCTCTTCGTTTCTCTCTTCAATAAAAGCATAGCATTTGGCAAACCCGAATCTTCGAAGTTCTTTTTGCAGGGAGACGGGATGTTTTAAGTACAACAATTTTATTCCATTTCGGTTGAAGCAAATGTATTTCCGTCTTTGATATCGCCTGTGGTAAAGCCTTTTTTAAACCAGTACATTCTTTGTTTGGATGTACCATGTGTAAATGCATCCGGATTAACCGTTTTGCCGGCAGCCTGTTGCAGTCTGTCGTCGCCAATAGCATTGGCTGCCGCCAGCGCCGAAGCAATATCACCCTCTTCCAATATATTCTTCTGGCGTTGTGCATGATGCGCCCATACACCAGCCAGAAAATCGGCCTGTAGCTCCAGCTTCACCGATAGCTTATTATATTCTGTTTCACTCACACCCGAACGCATTGCCTGCAATTTGTTTGTGGTTCCCATAAGCTCTTGTATATGATGCCCCACTTCATGTGCAATTACATACGCCATGGCAAATTCTCCTTCAACAGAAAAGCGCTGCTGCAGTTCATCAAAAAAAGAAAGATCAATATAAATTCGTTTATCAGGCGGACAATAAAAGGGTCCAGACGCAGCGCTGGCGAAACCACATCCGGATGAGGTTGATCCACTGAATAAAACAAGTCGCGGCTGTTCATATACATCACCGATTGACCGGTAAACAGAATCCCATACATCTTCTGTATCAGCAAGTACTACTTTTGTAAATGCGGCCAGCTCTTCTTCTCTCGGACTGAATTTTGTTTCAGTAGTGGGTTGTTGTACCACCTGTTGTAATACTTCATTGGGATTGCCGCCCATGATCAGGTATAAAACCACTATTACAACAGCACCTAGTCCGCCGCCAATAGCAAGAGGTGCTTTGCTGCCTCTCCGGTCTTCTACATTATCGCTTTGTCTTCTTCCCTGCCAGCGCATATAATTTTTATTTTTATTCTTTTTACTTAAGATTTTTTACCCAGAGATATTCGTCTATCAGTTCGTTGTTTTTAAACACTGCTTTTTGCCTGATGGCTTCCAGGTAAAAACCATTTTTTTGCAATACCCGCATCGATGCCCGATTGTGCTCAAATACATTAGCCTCAATACGCACGATTTCTTTTTTCTGTTCTGTAATGTATGCACATAATAAGCGGGTGGCTTCAGAAGCTATTCCCATTCCCCAATAGGGTTCACCTACATAATAACCAATCTCTACGTTTTTCCGATATACATCTTCTTTCGGAATACAACCACAACCGCCTACTAGTTTCTGCTGCCATAACATAGCAAAATGCTGGGCCTGCTTTTCTGTCGCAGTTTTATGGATCCACTGTAAAGCATCTGCAACTGTGTAGGGACTTGGAAAAAAATCCCGCATATTGTTCCAGATATTCCTGTTATTGGCTATTGCAGCCAGCGCCTGCGCGTCCTGTTTTTGCCAAGGGCGTAATATCAGATCAGTCATCCTGTTTTTTAATCTTTCTGTTCAGGTAATCACTATAATCGGGTAATTGCGATTCATATTCCTGGTGCATAAAAGGCGAAGTGATAAGAAAGTCTGCCGTGGCCCTGTCACAAGCCATTGGAATATTCCATAGTACACAAAGTCTGAGCAAGGCTTTTACATCACTATCGTGTGGCTGTGCTTCCATCGGATCCCAGAAAAAAAACATCATATCTATTTCTCCATTGGCAATCATGGCTCCAATTTGCTGGTCGCCCCCCATTGGTCCGCTCATGAGTTTTCTTACCGGGCGATCCATTTTTTCCTCTATCAGTTTGCCTGTGGTTCCTGTAGCAAAGAGTTCATGTTTTGATAAAACTTCCCTGTTATGTGCCACCCACTCCATGAGATCTGCTTTTTTATGATCGTGCGCTACCAAAGCAATCCTTTTTCTGATACCTAATTTTTTTATCGTCGTCATTCGTTTATAATTAATGCTTATTTCAATAGTAAGGTAACCGTTTTTGCGGGTTCTTATAATGATGTTTCCGGTTTTATTTTATACCTGACAGCCACCCATGCTGTTATTGGATGTATGAGTATGATGAGTGCTATAAGCAATAACGGTACGTGAATAATGAACAGGAATAAGAGTAGTAGTAACAGATAGAGTGGATAGATAAATAACAAAGCCGCAAATAAAACAGAATCATAAAAAACCGTTTTCCTTGTTTTCTGAAATACCCATTTTTGAATGATGCTATAAAGCGGTAGATGAAGAAAATAACCTATAATTGATAGTAATAAAAAAATGTCTTTTTTTCTATGCTCCGCTTTTGGGGGTAGTTGAATCATGGATTTTAATTGATTAAAAATAAGTTCATTGAAATTTCTGATGTTCTGAACATCCTGTTCGTAGGGTAATTGTTGGTTTATGGGTAAAGGTTCTGAAAGTTCAAGTCTGACCTCCTTTCCGATCTGTTTAAAACTATTATAGCTAATGGCAGCTAACATTACCTGTACAGGAATCTTTTGTTGTTTCGCCATTATAGAGATTCTAGCTGCTCCTTTTTTAAAAGGCTGCAGTTCATGTGTATTCAGACAAATGCCTTCAATAAAAATCAAAACAATTTTACCTTCTGCCAACAGTTCGAGCGATTTTGTAAATGCATATTCATTCAGGTGCAGGTTTTCCCTTCCTTCTGATAAACGATAGATGGGTACCATATGGAGCAGATTAAGCAAAAAGCGGTGCCAGGGCTTGTGAAAAGCATCGCCCCGGGCCAGAAAATAAACAGGGTCCCGAAATTGTGCGGCTATAATAATGGCATCGAGGAAAGAATTGGGGTGATTCGCTATCAATAGTATGGGACCTTTTTCCCTGAAAAACCGAGAATGCACCGTTTGAAAATCTACGCAGAAAATACTCAGGGCAAGTCGTATTGGCAGCTTTAAAAGGGCGTAGATCAATGAGAATTGGTTTCCCCTAAAATACACTATGTAATGTTGTAATGCTGTTTTTACAGGTTTTAAGATCGGATTTTTTAGCTATTTTCTATTTATATACACTGGTTATCTAAAAAATCATACCCGTTTATTTCTTTTAATAAAAAAACCACTCCCTAGACAAGGAGCGGTTCTTATTTACTAACCCATCTTAAAAAACGCTTTATGCTTCGGCGGCCGCTTTGGCTTCTGTCAGTTTGGCTCTGATTTTTCCTTCGATTTCGGCCGACAGTTCCGGATTATCGAGCAGGAGTTGTTTTACAGCATCCCGACCCTGACCCAGTTTATTGCTTTCATAGCTGAACCAGGATCCGCTTTTCTGTACAATTCCCAGTTCTACGCCCATATCGATGATTTCACCCACTTTACTGATACCGCCTCCGAAAATAATATCGAATTCAGCTGCACGGAAAGGTGGTGCCACTTTGTTTTTTACCACTTTTACTTTCACCCTGTTACCTACGGCCTCATCACCATCTTTGATCTGTGTCATACGACGGATATCCAAACGTACAGATGCATAGAACTTCAATGCATTACCACCGGTGGTAGTTTCGGGATTGCCGAACATAACACCGATTTTTTCACGGAGCTGGTTAATGAATATGCAAACCGTATTGGTTTTATTAATCGTAGCCGTAAGTTTTCTCAATGCCTGGCTCATCAAACGTGCTTGAAGGCCCATTTTGCTATCACCCATTTCTCCTTCCAGTTCACCCTTGGGTACCAGGGCGGCAACAGAGTCGATTACCACAACATCCAATGCACCAGATAAAATCAACCGGTCAGCGATTTCAAGCGCCTGTTCTCCGTAATCTGGTTGCGATATCAGCAGGTTGTCTACATCTACACCCAATTTCTGTGCATAGCTGCTGTCAAATGCATGTTCCGCATCGATAATGGCACACATGCCTCCTTTTTTCTGTGCTTCAGCAATCACATGAATCGCTACTGTGGTTTTACCGGATGATTCAGGTCCATATATTTCAATAATTCTTCCTTTCGGTAAACCGCCTACACCCAATGCTGTATCGAGACCTATTGAGCCGGTGGAAATTACTTCCATGGCATTTTCGGCTCTCTCATTCATCATCATTACACTTCCTTTTCCAAAGTCTTTATCAATCTTATCGATCGTCAGCTTGAGGGCTTTTAACTTTTCTGCGTTACTCATGGTTAACTGTTTTGAATTTTAATGGGACTGTAAAAATAATCCCGGGAAATGAAATAAACTAATTTTTTTAGTATTTTTTTTACTAACGGTTTTAGTTTGTCCTTATTGTGCTAAAGTAGGGGTTTGTTTTTTCCGGCGGTACCGTATTTATACCTGATTTTAGAAGGAGTTTTGCACATAGTTGGGGGGAAGTCGGGAAGACCGATAGTCGGAAAGTCCGAAAGATGGTCTTTCCGGAACAAAAACTCCGTGTATCCCAACGCCTCACTCCTTTACCTCTGTGGTTTTTTACCACGGAGTTTCACAGAGTAGGACACAGGGTTACACGGAGGGTGTTTTAGTAAATCAAATTTCTTCCGGACTCCCTCACTAATAAGTATTCGTCATATCCTCATCCACACAAATGATAAAATCTGCACGACCAAGGTGTTCTGCGTTGAGTTTATGGATGTCTTTTTGTGATACGGTACTGATGGTTGCTATTTTAAGTGATGGGTTCTGTCTTTTCAGGTACCAGTTCAGTCCATCATAGAAATCGGAATGATAGGCGCCATTATAATGAATAAGTAATGACCCTGGTTGGTAATATTTCAACATAAAATGCGCCATGGTAGCGTCTTTTATGGCCTGTGCCTTTGGAAGGTTTTCACCGCCATGTCCGCCCATCATTTCAATCATTTTTTTATAGCCCGGCAGCTCCGCATCATAAGCAATGGGTAGGGGTGCGATCCAGGCTTTTTCTTTCGCAGATAAGGTATCTAATACAGCAAAGCCACCCTTTGAAACCATGGAGGCATAACGACGTGGTACATTACTGGCCGCAAAAGGTATTTTATTTTCTTTGGCAAAATTTACCAGTGGCGCATAGTCGGTTGGATAATTCTTCCAGAGCCTTGCCATCGAGTCTAATTGTTTTTGTTTGATGGCTCCGGCTAAGTATAGGTCGAGGGCTTCCTGATTATCCTGTTCAAACATTTCGGCTCCCAATACAAGGTTACGTTTTTCTTTTAGGTCCTTTGTTACCTCCAATTGCAGCCAATGAGCAATTGCGTTGTTATGATATTCACCAAAGAGTAAGATATCTTTATCAGAAATTGTTTTCAGCATTTTTTCATAGCTGATTTTTTTTCCTTTTGCATTGTAAAGTACATACGGCTGTTTCTTCTGCGCAAGGGCAGAAAGAGAAACCCAGACAAAGAAGATAACGAAGAATGGTTTTTTCATATAGCAATGTTAACAAAAACTCCGTGTAACGCTGTGTCGTACTTTGTGAAACACTCTGGTTTAATTGATAGAATTTTTTAACCACAGAGGTAAAGGAGTGAGGCACAGCGTTACACGGAGCTTGTTTATCAGCGATTATATTCACTCAGCCAATGAAATTGTTTTTCAGCGAGACGGTATTGTTTGTTGGTTCTTTTCAGTCTTACAAATAATGTATCGCCTTTTACAGGACCCCTCAATGTAATGGTACTACTATCGGGTATACTATATCGCATCGTAAACAGGCTGTCTGAATTTTTTCCTCCCCACCTGAATGTTACCTGTTGTTTGGTTGTATCGATAAAATAGCCAAAATAAGAGCGCCCGTAGGCTTTACGAAACAAGGTATCTGAACTGATCATACTACCGGTTGTTCCGGGATGAAGAATCATATTTGTCCAGCGGGTTGAATCGCCCACCACTGCAGGAATCGTGTCTTTATTCAGCACAAAATCTGCCACGTCATAAATACCTGAACGAAATGGTTTTTGATCACTGGGGTTCTTTGCAGACTGATATTGATCATATGCATTATAAAAAGGAAGAATCATCACCAGCACTACAAACAAACCCTTCAATACATAACGTGTTATTCGTTGCCATTTTTTGGGGAGGCTTACCTGATAAATGGTACCCGCAGCAGCCTCTCTGTTTAACAGGAAAAACGCTGTAATTCTTTTGTGTTCCTGCACAACCAGAAACAGACACATGATAACCAGGTGCGTTGAAAATAATTTTACCGGAATATCATAGCACAGGTTCATCGCCATAACATTGGTAAATACGGCCAATCCTACCAGGGCTCCGGCCGTGGTTGTTTTACGATTAAACAGAAGCAGTCCTACAAACACTTCCGCTGCTCCCGAAAAAACCTGATAGGGTGTTGAATAGCCAATAAACATCCAGGAAAAACGCATGGGTAAATACTCGCCTAGTGGTGTTGCGAGCTGACTCATTGATGGAAACCACATCTGCAAAGCAAATAATTTGATAATACCATAGCCGAATGATACCATGGCTACATGGTATCGAACAATGGTTACCAACAGGTAATTCCATTTAGGATACGATGTTTTATTTCTATCACTCACCGTCCAAACCATGGCCACTAAAAAAGATAAGAGTGAAAAAAACCAGAGATGTGTCCATGCCCAGGATGTATCACCACTTCCATTAATCGGCACCAGTTCTTTGTATACCCTGAAAATATTTTTATTCGCAAACTGAACAAGCTGGTCTTCTATCCATTGCCAGGGTTTATTTACGTCCTGTACCCATTCAAATGGGAGATTGCTGATCCATGTCCAGGGAGCAATGGATATCATAAAATACACAAAGAAGAAGCGAAACAGTATTTTCTGCGTGAAATTCCATTGGGTGTTGGTGTTCATACAGTTGGGGTTGTTTGTATGAATGTATTAAAAAAGAAGAGGAATGTTTGATTTTTTGATCTTCGTTTTTTTGATTTTCCTGTAATTGCCTAAGATGAGATTCTTCTTTTTGCAGTCGCAAATACATTGAATGTCAGAAAATCGGGGTTGGTATTATTGCAGTAAATAACTGTTTCCCGGTTATTATTAACCAAAAAGAGAATGCTTTGTGTATACTAAAATGAGGATCGTTTCCTTAATTACCAGCCTATTCCATAATCTTCACCATGGTTACTGCTTCCTCCCCAGAACGAGCCGTGTTTCCAATCAAACCAGATTGCATTGATCGGTCCGCTGGTGCGGTCTTCGAAACTCAATGTATATCCCATATTGCGTAGTTCCTTTCTTACCCATTCTGGTGTATTGCTGTGTAATAAAAGGTTTCCGGAACGGGGTGCGCGATCGGCTGTTTTATTACCTCCCAGCGATAACCATAATTGATTGGTATTGATATTAGCGGCTTCACTCGCTTCCTGTACCGTCATACCAAATTCTACCATATTGAGGAAAAACTGCAGGAGGTTCTGATCCTGTGTATCTCCTCCCTGCACAGCAAATGATAACCAGGGCTTACCCTCTTTTAATGCCATTGATGGTGTAAGTGTTACCCTTGGTCTTTTTCCCGGTGCCACCACATTGAATGGATTAATGGTTGAGTCTAATACAAAACTCTGCATACGCTGACTCATTCCAACGCCGGTTCTGCCTGCAATACAAGCCGGCAGCCACCCACCACTGGGGGTAATAGATACCACCCATCCTTCTTTATCGGCCGCTTCCACCGATGTTGTACCCATCCATAAAGCATCCTTATATTCTGCATCAGTAATAGATGCCAATTGGCGCTGGTCGTGCGTGGGCGCAAAACCTCTTTTGTTGCTGGTGTCTTTTACATCATATCCGCGACTCTTTAATAAACCGATATAGGGATTTGTTTTTCCTTCAAAAGGATATGGGTCTCCCGGACCTGCATTAGCATCGTTTCTGTCCATACGAATCTGCGCTGCTCTTTGTTTTGCATACGATTTGCTCAGCAATCCTTTCATGGGTTCTTCCGGAGCAACATAAGAATCGCCATAATAAAAATCACGATCTGCAAAACTCAGGTTCATGGCCTGATAAACTGTGTGTATATACTTCGCAGAATTATATCCCATATTTTTCAGGTCGAAGTTCTCCAGTATATTAAGCGCCTGTAATAATACCGGACCCTGTGTCCACTGTTTCAGTTTATATACATCAATCCCTTTATAATTCGTTTGAAGGGGTTCTTCTTCGATAGGTTTCCAATTAGCAAGATCTGCTTTGGTAATCAATCCTCCCTGTTCCTGTGCACCTCTCACAAATTCATCTGCTATATCACCTTTATAAAAACGATCGTACGCTGCATAAATCGCTTCCTTTCTGCTTTTGCCTGTTTTCAGTGCGTTTTGTTCTGCCTCCACCATTTTGGTGAGTGTATTCAGTAAGTCTTTTTGTACAAAAATTTCTCCCGCCTCAGGTGCTTCTCTTTTTTCGCCGGCATGTGTGAGAAATACCTGCTTACTATATTGCCATTGTTTAATCTGATCTTTTCCTCTCTCTATACTGTTTGCAGTTTGCGCCTCTATCGGATAACCAGCTGCCAGATCCATTGCAGGTGCCAATACTTCTTTCAGACTCATGGTTCCATATTCTGCCAGCATAAAACAGATACCCCCGGGTGTACCTGGTGTGGTGGCTGCGAGCGGGCCATACTGTGGTGGAAAATTCATGCCCTTGCTCTTAAAAAATTCAGGTGTTGCACCGGTTGGTGCAACACCCATAGCATTGATGGCAATTACTTTTTTTGTTTTCGGATTATAAATGAGCGCCTGTGTTTCTCCTCCCCAGCTCAACACATCCCACATAGTACAGGTAGCGGCCAGCATAGCGCAGGATGCATCAACAGCATTGCCTCCTTTCTGAAATATCATTGATCCTGCAGTTGCTGCCAACGGTTTTCCTGTAATCGCCATCCAGTTCTTTCCATGTAATGGTGGCTTCTGTGTTTGCTGTGCGAATGTGAATGATGAAACAAACAATGATGCAATGAGGAGTTTTTTCATTTCTATGGTTGTTTTGTAAATATAAGTATGAAAGTCCGGGGTCCGAAAGTCCGAAAGAAAAATGCTGTTTTTGACCAGTCTGATCAAAAACAGCAATGTGTGAGAAGAAATTACTATTATAATTTTTTTGCTGGCTTCGGACTTTCGGACTCCGGACTTCTAACTACTACGCCATTACCGCAAGCATAGAAAGTAAATGTTCTCCCGCTCCCTTGTTCCCTTGTACCTTGATCCCTGCTTGTTCTGGTTTAATTCCTTTGGTGAATAATCGCCAGGCTATTTCTCCTTCGATGGTAATAAGGTTTTCTGCTGTCTTTATATTTTCTACCTGTTTCCATTTTGTTCCATCATGGTATAAATGCCAGGTTCCCCCTGCTTCTCCTGTTATATGAAAAGATAACAGGTCTCCTTTGTTTCCCGGAAAATTCCGGTAATGGTAGGATAATGCACGCATCGAAGTTTCTAAATGTGGATGATACCATTCTCTTGTATACAATTCCCGTTCTTTTCCTACAGCCAGCCTGATCTGTTGTTGGTGGTGCCATTTTTCTGTATACTCTCTTGCCCAGTGAAACCAGTTGGCAGACTGTTCTTCACCTGCCCAGGCAACAGAAAACATAGCAGGCGCAAGTGGGTCTATTGTAGGCAGGTATGCTGCTATTTCAGTATTTGTTTCTTTGAGCAATTCAATCACCAACTTCGGGCTCATTCTTTTTGCTGCTTTGATCCAGTCGGCGTTTAGTGTATTTAAATAATTCAGTAAGTCGTGATACCCTTTTATTTCTCCTGGAGGTACACCAAAATACTGGTCTCTTTGAATAGATAGAATCCTGATATTACCATCCAGTAAATGCAGTATTACATCTTCTACTTTCCATTCAGGAGCAATGGTTTGTTTTTTCCAGTCGGCAGGAGATAATGTTTCCAGTAATTCTACTAATTTCTGATCAAGCGCTGGAATACGATCTGTAATGATGATTGGACCAGGTGAATTCATGGTTGTAAGATACTTAAACAGAAGAATAAGAAATAAGAAATAAGGAATCAGAAAATAATGTTTAAATACTTCCTCATTTCTTATTCCTTATTTATCTGTTTCATATTCCCCTATCCAATCAGCCCTGCTGCTTTACTAATCTCCAGCATTCTATCCATGGGTTTTTTAGCGGCGAGTCGGAGTGTTTCATCCATGTGAATTTCCGGTTGCTCATACATCATACACAGGTATAGTTTTTCCAGTGTATTCAGTTTCATGTGTGGACAATCATTACACGCACAATTATTATTGGGTGGGGCTGGAATAAATGTTTTATCAGGACTTGCCTGTTGCATCTGGTGGAGAATACCAGTTTCGGTAGCAACAATATATTCTTTACTGCTATCGGTTTGTGAATATTTCAATAACTGTGTGGTACTGCCGATATAGTCAGCTACTGCAAGAACAGCTTCTTCACACTCGGGGTGGGCAATAATTTTAGCCTGCGGGTGTCTTACTTTGAGTTTTGTGATTTTTTCCAGACTGAATATTTCATGTACCATACAGGCACCATTCCATAAAACCATCTCCCTTCCGGTTTTTTTGGCCAGGTAAGCACCCAGGTTCTTGTCGGGTGCAAAAATGATGGGCTGGTCTTTTGGAACACTTTCGATAATCTTCTCCGCATTGCCACTGGTACAGATGATGTCTGACAGCGCTTTAATCTCCGCTGTGCAGTTTATATACGATATGACGATATGATCGGGGTGTTTGTCTCTGAAGGCCTTAAATGGCCCCGCAGGGGCACTGTCGGCTAAGGAACAACCTGCTTTCAGGTCTGGTAACAGTACTTTTTTACTCGGATTCAGGATCTTGGCTGTTTCTGCCATAAAGTGTACGCCGGCAAATACGATAATACTGGCATCGGTTTCGCGGGCTTTCTGGGCCAGCCCAAGACTATCTCCAATATAGTCTGCCACATCCTGTATATCTGGTTCCTGGTAGTAGTGTGCGAGAATGATTGCATTTTTTTCTTTCTTAAGTCGCTCAATCTCGGCAAAAATATCCAGATGCGCATCTATTTCTATATCGAGAAAACCTTTTTCCTGTATTTTTTCTTTCGCTGCAGAAATGTTCATAATCACGGTAATAATATTTAATAATACTTATTTATATAAATCACTTATTACTATTAGGGGTGTGGATTTCGGGATAACTTACTTATCCCCATTGTACAAAGTTAATCTGTACAGGTTTATCCACGCTAATTAACATGTTTTTCCACGGGTTAATATTCCGGTAACATTGAAAAAGACCATTTTAACCCACATCGGTTAATAACCCAATACACATAACCCGATTTTCACTATCCACTTTTCTTTCACTGTGCGTTAACACGGAGGAAAATGAGGGAAATCGCTGATGTCTGATCGCTGGTGTCGGATTTGGCGGTATTTATTCGACTGGTTTCCACAATCGGAACTGTAAAATACTCAGTTTTCCACCGAAATGAAGGGTTATAAACAGGGGTATGTGGAAAATCTGAAATGTCAGATACCGGATGTCAGATGTCAGATTTGAAAAAATTATCTAACATCTGACATCTGCGATCTACCATTGTTTCCAAATTCAACCCCCATCTGACTTAAAATAGGTTTTCCACAATTTGTTCAAATGGTTTAAACCCCTATTTTTGCCTCCCGCCGTGTGGCGGCTTTTATTTATTATACCAATTAAACTGATTTATGTCTGTTATTCAAAGAATTCGTGACAAAGGTGCCTGGATCATTTTCGCCATTATTGCATTGGCCCTGATAGCTTTTATCCTTCAGGATGGTGTAGGAAGAGGTGGTAGTGCTTTCTCCAATACTTCTGTAATTGGTAAGGTAAACGGAGAAAAAATTGACCGTCTAGATTTTGAATCAAAACTGGCCATGCAGGAACGTATGTATGGTGCACAGGGCGCACAGCGTGACCAGCTGATTGGAGCTTTATGGAACCAGGAAGTAGAAAGAATGGTTTTATCTCAGGAATATCAGAAACTCGGTTTGCAGGTTTCACCTAAAGAATTGAGTGATATTTTATTCGGACCCAATTCTCCACTACGTCAGGAATTTACTGATCCCAATACTGGTGAATTTAAAGTAGCTGAAGCAAGACAGGCTTTTAATCAGTTAAAAAAGAGCACTAATAAAGAACAGATCGACATGATCAACAAGGCTTATATAGAGCCTACGATCCAACAAACATTAAGGAGCAAATACCTCGCACTGTTACAAGGTGCTTCTTATGTTCCTAAATGGCTGGTTGAAAAACAGCAGGCAGATAATAATGCGATTGCAAATATCTCTTATGTGTACATGCCATATGCAGCTGTTTCTGACAGCGCTGTTAAAGTAACAGATGCAGATATTGATGCTTATGTAAAAAAGCATAGCAAAGAATACCAGAAAGAAGAAGAAACACGTTCTATCAATTATGTATACTTCAATGCTTCTCCAAGCGGTGCTGATACTTTGAATACACTGAATCAGTTAATGAGTTTGAAAGAAGAGTTTGCAACTACTTCTGATGTAAGCGCTTTTCTTACCAGAGTAGGAACAGAGTTGCCTTATTATGATAGCTATTTCAGCAAAGCAAGAATGCAGCAACCGAATAAAGATTCTATTACAAAAACACCGGTTGGTACATTGTATGGCCCTTATCAGGATGGTGGTAATTTTACCATTGCAAAAATGATAGGAGTAAAAAACTGGCCCGATAGCGCACGTGTTCGTCACATTCTTATCGGAACCGTTAATCCTCAAACACAGCAGCTGTTAAGAGCAGATAGTACCGCAAAAAAATTAGTGGATAGTATCGAAGCTGCCATTAAAGGCGGTGCAGATTTTACAGCCCTCTGCGCAAAATATTCTGATGATGGAAATAAAAATACCGGCGGTGTTTATGAATATTTCCCTCAGGGTCAGATGGTAATTCCATTTAACGATTTCTGTTTCGATAAACCTGTTGGCACTAAAGGTGTGGTGAAAACTGAGTTTGGTTACCACTATGTAGAGGTACTCGGACAGAAAAATTTCAACCCTTCTTATAAAATTGCTTATTTATCTAAGCCGGTTTTAGCCAGTGGAGAAACGGTTAGTGCTGCCAGCACGGCTGCTGCACAGTTTGTTTCCGCTGCAAAAGGAAAGAAAGAGTTTGATGCCACTGCATTAAAATCAAATCTTACCGTACTTACCGCTGCTGAAATTAAACAGAATGATTTTAATGTAAATGGTGTTGGACAAAGCCGTCAACTCGTTCGTTGGGTGTATGAAAACAAAATGGGTAGCGTATCTGAACCAATTGAAGTAGGCGACAGGTATGTAGTGGCTATGGTTTCTGCCATCAATCCTGCAGGTAATATGTCTCCAGCAGAAGCAAGACCATTGGTAGAAGGATTCGTTCGCAATGAGAAAAAAGCGAAACAAATTCTCGAAAGCAAATTCAAAGGAGCAACCCTTGAAGCAATTTCAGCTGCAATTGGTTCTCCGGTACTTCGTGCAGACAGCCTGAGCTTCTCTACTCCGTTTTTGCCCAATGTAGGTAGTGAACCCAAAATTGTAGGCGCTGCATTTAACAAATCTCTACAGGGTAAAGTAAGCGCACCGATTGCAGGATTAACAGGTGTTTTTGCCATTAAAGTTGAAAGCAATAGTGCCCGACCAGGAGTGATGGATACAGAAACCATCAAACAAACCCTGATGCAAGGTGGCCGTGTGGCTGTATTCCGTGGCGTACAGGCCCTGAGAAATGCAGCTGTTATTAAAGACAACAGATTTAAATTCTATTAATCTTATTCCGGAGTAAAGTCCGGTTATAGATTAGATTATACTTAGAGCCCGGGTAGTAATACCCGGGTTTTTGTTTTATAAGATAACCATCCGATTCATAGCGCCGGACTTAGGTCCGGCGCTGTAAATTGTAATAGTGCCCGGGATTGTTAGCGATTTCCAAAACCGAAAACAGAATTCCCGGATATATGGTAATTTTGTTTATAATTTGAGCGTATGGCAGAAGTGATTGTAAATAAGGTAGCCGAAAGTGGGCTGATCAGTTTGGATCTGGAAAACTATTATCCCAAAGAAAACAGAAAAGTATTTGATCTCAAGGATCATTTATTTATGGGTTTGATTCTTAAGGAAAAAGATTTTCGCGCTGCATTACTGCAGATAGACTGGAATACTTACAAAGACGCATACGTAGCCATCACTTGTTCTGCAGATGCTATTATACCCATGTGGGCATATATGCTCGTGGCCAGTTATCTTGAGCCTGTTGCCAAAATGGTTGTATTCGGATCAGAAGAAGATTTGATTAACCAGGTTTTACTAAAGAACATTGATAATATTGACAATACAGAATATACCGATCAGCGTATTGTTGTGAAAGGCTGTGGAGACCTGGCTATTCCCGAAGCGGCTTATGTTGCCATTACAAAAAAGCTAAGGCCGGTCGCTAAAAGTATTATGTATGGTGAGCCCTGTAGTACGGTACCCATTTTTAAAAAGCGATAATAAATAAAAAGGCGGTCTACAAGCAGACCGCCTTTTTGTATTTACTTCTTCAATAGTTTTTCATTAAAGAGTTTTAATATACGTTTATATTCATCCGTCCAGCTGCTCGGTTCCACAAAGCCGTGGTCTTCCATAGGATATACAGCGAGCTCCCAATTGTCTTTCCCGAGTTCAATCAGTTTTTGAGATAGGCGAACAACATCCTGAAAATGAACATTCACGTCTACCATTCCATGACAGATCAACAGATTATTTTTCAGTCCTTTTGCAAAATTAATAGGAGATGATTTTGCATAAGCAATACTATCATTAAATGGTTCGTTCAGAATATTGGAAGTATAACCATGATTATAGTGTGCCCAGTCTGTTACGGGTCTTAAAGCTGCACCGGCTTTAAATACATCGGGCGTAGTAAACAAGCCCATCAGCGTAATAAAGCCACCATAGCTTCCACCATAGATTCCGATTTTGCCAGCGTCGATGCCATATTTTTCAGTGAGCATTTTGGCGGCATCTACATGATCATCCAGATCTTTTCCACCCATATGACGGTAGATACCAGTTCTCCAGTCGCGACCATAACCACTACTGGCGCGGTAATCGATATCTATAACGGTATAACCTTGATCGGCCAATAAGTTGTGGAACATGTATTCGCGGAAATAGGAGCTCCACCAGTAATGTACGTTTTGTAAATAACCAGCACCATGAACAAAAATTACAGCGGCCTTATTTTTTTTCGCCTTGGCTGGTTCATAAAGTCGTGCATAAATCTGCTGACCATCTCTTGCCGGAATGGTAATTACCTGAGGGTCTTTCCATGCATAGGCTTTAAACTCTTCAGTCATGGCTTTATTGGTAACCTGTGTTACAGGTTTGCCTGCAGCATTTTCCTGTACAAATAATTCCCATGGTTTGTTACTGTAAGAATAACGGTAGGCAATCCATTTCTCATCAGGTGACATGCTAACTTCATAACCACCTGTTTTATCGGTGATTTTCTCTTTACCATTTCCATCGGTACCAATTCGGTACCAGTTTAATTTTCCTGGATGTTCTTCGTTGGTAAGGAGGTAAAATACTTTATTATCGTTGCTGAGCGAAACAGACTGCACTTCATATTTTCCGCTGGTGAGTGCTTTTTTGCTATTCGCTTTTACATCATATACATATAAGTGTGAGTAACCGGTAGCCTCACTCTGAAAATAAAAACGATTATCATCTATCCAGCCGAATGTTGCACCAAAACCACTTACACCGGGTCCGCCGATCCAGGCTTCATCACGCTGACGATCGAGTAATTTCAGCTTGCCTGTCTCTGCATCCAGCTGCATGATCCAACGATCTTTATTGTCTTGTGAACGAATGTCAACGATGGCTACAGATCCGGATGCATTCCAGTATGGTCCGTTGATCATGACACCACGAACAGGTGCGCGACGATTGCCAAATAATTTTGGATAATCTTTTACATAATCGGGTTGATCCATAATACCCGGAATAGCAGCAGAGTCTGTTGCAACGGCAATGAGCTTGTCTTTTGTTTTATCATAAATAAAAAACTCATATTTGCCGAGGGGTGCTCCCACTTTGGTTCTTGCCGGAATGTCGGTAGTGAAACCTGACTCGGTAACATAATCTGGGACAATGGTGTTTTTTCCAGAAGCGGGTGCTGTATATAAGCGATAGGTTACAAATCGACCGTCGGGACTGATCTGCAGGTTCTGTAAGTTTTTATCGCCAATACCAATTGATCTGAGTTCCACAGAGTCGCGGTTTACACGCAGAAAATCTGCACGGGCATCTCTTTTTTCTTTTCTTTCTCTCAGGACATCAAATAAATCCAGTTGCTGTTGACGTAACCAGGGCTCCTGCGTTTGAACACTCGCTGGTGTAGACTGCTGCGATCTCTGTGGAATAACGGAGGTGTTGTTAAAACCACCACCACCAAAACCACCGCGACCACCGCCCGTGACTACAGAAGTAACTGTCGGTGTTTCTGAACCCCTGCTGATATTGGTTAATTGAAGCGTAATACCGGATTCAATATTCCAGCTGAATAAATTCTGGTTTCTGTTATACACAACCCATTCATCATTCAGGATAAAACGGGGAGAAAATTCCGGATCCTGTGTTTGGGTGATACGTGTTGTTTTGTTGGTGGCTACATCTACAAGGAAGAGATCACCTTTATGCGTATATACTTTTTTGGTACGCTTATCATTAAATACAGCATTGTTTACTGATTGTACCAATTGAATTTCCTGAAGATTGGCTTTAACGGGTGCTGATGAACCGATAGTATATGCATATATCGAATCAGAAATTTTCTGATCAGGGTTCCAGCTAAAGAAAATCTTTTTACTGTCGGGACTCCAGAAAACATTGGAGGGAGATGTGCCGATCCATTTAGGATCACGCATAATTTTTTCAACCGTAAGTTGAGCAGATGCAGTAATGCCGGCCAGCAGAAAGCCGACGATAAGCAGTTTATTTTTCATTCGTCTGGTTTATCCGATAAATCTATAGTAACGGGGGCGAATGAGAAAATGAATTTTATAGAAGGGTGAACTTGGATGGGCAGGATGGAGAGAGATAACTTTGATGGTAGGTAATGATATCATAGCCATCCCTTCTAATCCTGTACATCCAAGTTATCTGTAGTAATTATTTCTTTCTATCTCTTCTCTTACTTTATCAGGAACAAGATAGCGGACCGATTTTCCTTCGCGAATATTATTACGGATTAACGTAGCTGAAATATCAAGCATGGGCGCATCGAGAATTTGCAAATTTGTGTTCCAGGTTTCTGTGATATCGAAGCCGGGTCTTTTGTAAATAATGAATGGATACTCTTTTATCAGTAGATCAGCATTCTTCCATTTTGGCAGGTTCTGAAAACCATCGCTACCCATGATAATGCTGAAATGATGTTGCGGATATTTTTCGCGTAGATAAGTAAGTGTATCAATGGTATAAGAGGGGCGTGGCAGTTTGAATTCCACATCTGAGGCGCGGATACGCGTTTCATCGTCGATAGCCAGGTTTACGAGATGAAGCCTGTCGTACTCGTTTAATAGGCCAGCAGCATTTTTAAAAGGATTCTGGGGAGAAACCACCAGCCATACCTGTTGAATATCGGTTTGGTTCACCACATGTGATGCTATAATAAGGTGTCCGGTGTGAACGGGATTAAAAGAACCAAAATAGAGACCAATATTCATCTAAGTGATTGATTATCAATTATTTAGCATTATTTTACGTCATCTACAAAGATACTCCTTGCTTCACTTAATCTAAGGCTGAGATGGTATCCTGCAACTGAGATAGAAATCGGGTCGCCCATTGGGGCTACCTGTTCTACCTGTACCAGTTCACCAGGCACACAACCCATTTCCATCAACTTGATAAAGATCTCGTCTTTTTCAAAAGAATTGATCACCGCTTTTTGTCCTGCTTCTAAATCTGACAATCGTTTCATCGCCTGCGTATAAATATTATATAAAGGTAGCATGGTAGGATAGGTTTTTGTTACGAATTTTGGAGTATTAGAGATATACGATGATGAACAGTATTACGTTTCGTTACGCCGACAGACAATTGAATCTTCCCAATAAAACCGCTACCCGGGTTTTTGTAGGAACCATTTTTAAGAAGGAGAAGAAGAAGCTGGGAGGCATCAATTATGTTTTCTGTTCAGATGAATACCTGCTTACCATTAACCGGAGTTTCCTGCAGCACGATTATTATACTGACATCATCACCTTTGGTTTATCAGAGCCCGGTGAACCGGTGGAAGCTGAAATTTATATCAGTGTAGATAGGGTAAAGGACAATGCCAAACAACTGGGTGTTTCTTTTAAGGATGAAATGTTACGTGTAATATTTCACGGGGCATTACATCTCTGCGGGTATAAAGACAAGCGGAAAGCTGATATTACCCAGATGCGAACAAAGGAGGACTTTTATCTGCGCAAGTTTTCCTCTCAGTTCTAATTCTTGGCACCCTTTAATTCCAAGAGACTATACCGACTCCTTCATTTCTTGGGCCGGTGCATATAGAGAGAGCCTATGGAACCTGGATTATCATGATTATAAGGATCTGGTTTGATTAATCTTACCTACTATGAGAACATGTGTTCTAGGTGCTCACCTTAATACCGCTAAATAATTAGGTGTTGAATCAATGATACAGTGGCCGGGATCAATAAAGAAAGGAATGGAAACCGATACTATCGGTTAACCGTCGAAACAAATTCGAGTTGATCACGCTAGCGGCAATAATAATCAGCCAATTACAACTCGACATATGTTCCACAAAACACAGTTTCATCCCGAAACATCACACTAAGAATTGTTCCACGAATCCCAGTTTCATCCTGAAACATTGCTTAGTTTTGGGTTATGGCAAGAAAAAGATGGACCCCACAAACCGAAATCACCGATTCTCTTATACGGTTAAGGGAAAAAAGAAAGTGGCAGTTAGCTTATCGCCGGTATGTGGTAGAGCAAAAACCAAGCGAAACCTATGCTTCTTACTTTGGTTTAGACATCCAAACACTAAGGGACTGGTTTACGCTTCAGTTTTGTGAACCAATGAGTTGGGATAATTATGGCAAAGCCTGGCAGATTGAACATATTATACCTGCTACCTACTTCAATTTTGAAGATGAAAAGGATCTAAAGCTTTGTTGGAGCTTTATTAATATGCGGGTTCAGCCGGTAGAGGAAGAAAGTCAGCATAGTTCCTCCTTCAACCTTCTCTCAGCCAAGACCTATTTTACCCAGCTGCAAATAAAGACAAAGGAGAAAAAGTGCACTGAAATGTTAGCTAAACTCATTGAGATTGAGGCTGGACATGTTGATATACCTGATGCCGTCTATTCATTTTTGGTTAACCAACAGGAAAGGATAGAACAGATTCATGCATTAACGGCAGAAGAATTGGACCGGTTAAACAGAGGGGCCGAGTTAAAAGAGATTCTGCTTGAACGTGAAATCCTTAAAAAGTTCAGCTAATGCCTATGGCCTGAACTATCTTTGCAAACTATGTTTCCGCAATACGATGTAATAGTAGTGGGTGCCGGCCATGCCGGTTGTGAGGCCGCTGCCGCCGCCGCCAATCTGGGCAGTAAGGTTTTATTGGTAACCATGAATATGCAGACCATCGCCCAGATGAGCTGTAACCCCGCCATGGGTGGCATCGCCAAGGGACAGATTGTTCGGGAGATTGATGCGCTGGGTGGATACAGTGGTATAGTGTCTGATCTGAGCACCATTCAGTTCCGAATGCTGAACAGGAGTAAGGGTCCGGCCATGTGGAGCCCGCGCACCCAGAACGATCGTATGCTTTTTGCTGCCAAGTGGAGAGAAATGCTGGAAAACACACCCAATGTAGACTTCTATCAGGATATGGTTCGGTCCATCATTATTAAAGACGGCAGGGCCTGTGGGGTGGTTACGGGTCTGGGGCATGAAATAGCATCCAAAACCGTAGTGGTAACCAGCGGAACCTTTCTTAATGGTATTATTCATATCGGCGAGAAACAGTTTGGTGGTGGGCGAGTGGCAGAAAAAGCTGCCACAGGCATTACTGAACAACTGGTGGAGCTGGGTTTTGAAAGCGATCGTTTGAAAACAGGTACACCGCCACGAGTTGACGGCCGTAGCCTGGATTACAGCAAAATGGAAGAGCAGAAAGGAGATGATGAAATTGTGGGCTTCTCCTATACCGATACCCCCCGTATAAAAGCCGCCGACCAGCGCAGCTGTTATATTACCTATACCAACGAGAAAGTACACGATATTTTAAAAACAGGCTTCGACAGAAGTCCGATGTTTCAGGGAAGAATAGAAGGAACGGGCCCCAGGTACTGCCCCAGTATTGAAGATAAAATCAACCGCTTTGCAGACCGTGAGCGCCATCAGCTCTTTGTAGAACCCGAAGGCTGGAATACCGTGGAAATCTATGTAAACGGTTTCTCGACCTCCTTACCAGAAGAAGTTCAATACGAAGCAATTCGTACTGTTCCGGGGTTTGAGAACTGCAGAATATTCAGACCTGGATACGCGATTGAGTACGATTATTTTCCACCCACACAATTACAGTATTCTCTCGAAACCAAACCGGTTGCCAATTTATTTTTTGCCGGACAAATCAATGGTACCACGGGTTATGAAGAAGCGGCCTGTCAGGGCTTGATGGCGGGCATCAATGCGCACCAGAAATCGAGAGAGCTGGCCCCTGTTATTTTACAGCGTAGTGAAGCCTATATCGGTGTATTGATTGATGACCTCATCAGCAAAGGTACCGATGAACCCTATCGCATGTTTACCAGTCGCGCAGAATTCAGAACCCTCCTGCGCCAGGACAATGCCGATCTGCGTCTCACAGAAATGAGTTACCGGCTCGGACTGGCTTCGCAGGACAGAATGGATAAAGTGATCAGCAAGCGAAACAATGTTGCGGCGGTGAAGAAAATATTACAGGAGCTGAATGTGGAGCCGGATCAGATCAATCCTTATTTTGAAAAAATAGGATCTGCGCTGATTACCGAAAAACAAAAAGCCTCCAAAATTATCCTGCGTCCGAATGTGGACCTGCCGTCAATGGCTGAATATATTCCTGCATTAAAAGATGCCATAGCAGCGTTTGACCGCGACAGCCTGGGGCAATCTGAAATACAGATCAAGTACGAAAGATATATTGAGAAAGAACAGGAGATAGCAACCAGAATGAGCCAGATGGAGAATACGCAGATTCCGGATAGCTTTGATTACGATCGCGTTGCAGCGCTATCAAACGAGGCCCTGCAAAAATTCAAACGCATTCGTCCGAGAACATTAGGACAGGCAAGCCGTATCAGCGGCGTAAATCCGAGCGATGTGCAGATATTGATGGTGTATATGGGGAGATAGTTTCACGGCTTCTCTTAGCGCCCTCTAGATTGATTTTACTCATTGAACAAATCGTAGAGTAAGCGCCCCCTTTTTCAGGATTGCACAAAAAATGAGTAACTTTTCGAATGAAGCTGCAATTTCTTCTACTAGCTACTATATTGACCGCAGGCTCCTATGCACAAAAAAAAGACACTATTTTTTTGCGCAGACATTTTACAAGAACACCGGAAACGGAATATTTTGCTATTTATATTGACACAGGCCAACACATAAAAAAACAACTCACAAAATTTACGTTTAGTGAATTTGATAGCGCTACTTATTTTGATGAGCTCGCTGAACTTCAACCAGTACAAAAACAGAATATACCCTCAGGCTTTCCAAAAAAATGGATCGCCTTATACCGGCTAAAGGGAAAATATTATTTGTACAGCCCATCTGACTATGGCAACCATTACCGCTTTGAAATTACCGATAGCACAACGATTGATTATACCATGGAAGGACCCGAGCCCAGCAGACTCGAAAAGATCTATACTGCTTCATCCAACCGGCTTACCATTCAGCGCGAAAATAAATGGTGGCCCAAACAGGTTCAAATTGAGTTGATAGATACAGCCAGGGGAATAGCCGTATTCACATATGGTTTTCCGAATGCAAATAAAAAACCCGAACGCCGCTTACTCGTAGACGCAAACAAAGTACATTTTTTTCCGGCCGTGGTGAATCATGGAACCAGTAAAACATTCGAATACGATTTCGACAAAATTAATTTTGAGGCTTTGCTGAAAAGAAAAAAGCAAGCACACGTAAATCAACCCCGCCGATAAATCGGATGAGCCACAGATTCACAGATTGGTTTTACGCTAATCTGTGTCTTAATTATAGCAACAATTATAACTCCCCAAACAATCACTATCTTTATTAGTATACAACCAGATAATGCTATGAGATCTATTAAGAATATCTTATTCCTCATTCTTCTTATTCAGGTTTTTTCCTGTAATCAAAAACAAACAACCGTAGCAGACTATTTCGCACACAAAGATTCTGGTGTTCAGGTAGCGGGCATTAAAATGGTTCCGATACAAACACCGGTGGGTACTTTTAAAGTCTGGACCAAAACCATCGGCAATAATCCCCGCATCAAAGTACTGCTACTGCATGGTGGTCCGGCCATGACGCATGAGTATATGGAAGCTTTTGAAAGCTTCTTCCCCAAAGAAGGTTTTGAAATGATTGAGTATGACCAACTGGGTTCTTATTACAGCGATCAGCCCACCGATAGTTCTCTGTGGACCACGGAACGTTTTGTGGAAGAAGTAGAACAGGTACGCGTAGCACTGGGACTTAATAAAGACAATTTTTATATTCTTGGCAATTCCTGGGGTGGTATCCTCGGAATGGAATATGCATTGAAATACCAGCAACACCTGAAAGGACTGATCATTTGTAATATGATGGCCAGTATTCCGGATTATGAAAAATACAATGCTGTTTTGCGCTCGCAGATGCGGGCGAGCCTGGTAGACAGTTTACAGGCATATGAAGCCAAGGGCCAGTTCAAGGACCCTACTTATCAGTCGCTGGTTTTTCAGGAATATTACACCCAACACCTCTGCAGGCTCCCCGAATTACCCGATCCGGTGGCGCGGGCCTTCAAACATGTTAACGAAAGTATATATGTTATGATGCAGGGGCCCAGTGAATTCAAAGTGGGCGGCCGCCTGCTTACCTGGGATCGAAAGGCCGATCTACCCAAAATTACCGTCCCCACCCTTACCGTGGGTGCCAGATACGATACCATGGACCCCGCTCACATGGAATGGATGAGCAAACAGGTGAAGAACGGAAAATACCTTTACTGCCCCAATGGCAGCCACCTGGCCATGTGGGACGACCAGAAAGTATTTATGGAAGGGGTTATAAAGTTTATCAAGGAAACGGATGCCGGAGAATAACAGAGGCTCTTTTCTTAGCGCCGGACTTAAGTCCGGCGCTAAGAAAAGCTGGCGAACAGCTTCTCACCGATTCATTTTATCCGTTCATCCTTAAAACAATAAAACCTTTTTTGCCAGCCCGCTTATTTATGTAGCTTTAAAGTCTTCCTAAAACCAATCTAAACACTACCATGAGAAGATTAAAGCTCCTGTTTTCAGGGCTCCTGTTTGCATCATTGCTGCAGGCCCAGGAAACATTTCAGGTTAATGGTGTTGGAGACAAACGCGACGGATGTTATGCGTTTACCAATGCCACCATTGTAAAAGATGCACAAACCACCTTAACCAATGCCACACTGGTGATTCGAGACGGAAAAATTGTTTCCGTAGGCAATGGTGTAGCAATACCCAAAGATGCAGTGGTGGTTGACTGCAAGGATAAATATATCTATCCTTCTTTCGTAGACATCTTTAGTGATTATGGGATGCCGCAGGCTCAGCGTCAGCAGGGCGGAGGCGGATTTAATTTTAATGCACCCGCTCAGTTAACCTCAAGTCAGAAAGGTGCTTATGGTTGGAACCAGGCATTAAAATCTGATGTTCAGGCCTACAAAATATTTTCGGCCGATGAGTCACGTGCAAAACCTTTACGCGATATGGGTTTTGGTACCGTACTCTCTCACCAGAAAGATGGTATTACCCGTGGAACAGGAACCGTGGTTACACTGGCCAATGATGCCGACAATTATCTGATTGTAAAAGACAAAGCATCTGCACACCTGTCTTTCAATAAAGGAACTTCTACGCAATCTTATCCTGGTTCGCTGATGGGAACCATTGCATTGCTTCGCCAGACTTATCTGGACGCTCAGTGGTATAAGAACAATCCCGCTGCAGCCGGTTTACAGGGTGATGGCGTAAACATTACACTGAAATATTTTAATGACCAGCAAACACTTCCACAAATCTTTGATCCGGCCGACAGAGCGGGTACAGATTTCTGGAACATCATCCGTGCAGACCGTGTGGGCGATGAGTTTGGTGTTCAGTACATTTTAAAGGCAACAGGTAAAGAATACCAGCGCATTAAAGAAGTAGCCGCTACCAAAGCGCCATTGATTGTTGGACTGAATTTCCCCGCTGCCATGGATGTGGAAGATCCGAATGATGCCCGTCTGGTATCATTGGCTGATATGAAAAATTGGGAGCTGGCACCTACCAACCCCGCTGCTATTGAAAAAGCAGGTATTTCATTTGCATTAACTTCTGCCGACCTGCGCGATGCCCGCACATTTATGACTAATCTGCGCAAAGCCATGGAAAATGGTTTAACTGAAAAAGGAGCGTTGGAAGCATTAACCAAAACACCGGCTACATGGTTGGGTGTATATGATAAAGTAGGTAGTATTGATAATGGCAAACTGGCCAACTTCGTAATTACTACCGGTCCTGTATTTGCAGAAAGAACCACTATTCTCCAGAACTGGGTACAGGGTAAAAAACACGCAGTGAACGAAAGCGCCTGGAACAGTGTAACCGGTTTGTATACTTTAACTACCAATGGTAGCAAAGGAACCAACACGTATACGGTAGATGTAAAAAGCAGTTCATCAGCAACCGTAATCGCAAAAGATACCGTTACCGCTACATTCAGCTTCGATGGCAAAGCAGTGAAGTTCAGCTTTGCACCTGAAAGACGTTCACGTAATATTATCCGATTCAGCGGTTTTAACAATGGCGGCGACTGGAACGGTATGGCCGAAGATGCAGAAGGGAACAGAATGACCTGGACAGCAACACTCAATTCAGCAAAACCAGACACAGCGAATGCGCGCACAAGACCAACACCTCCCAACAGGATTGGTAAAACCATGTATCCCTTTACTGCATTTGGTTCAGATTCTACTTTACCTCAACAGGGAAATTACCTGATTAAAAACGCTACCGTGTGGACGAGCGAAAAAGAAGGTAAACTGGAAGGAACAGATGTATTGGTAAAAGCAGGAAAAATAGTACGCGTAGGTAAAAACCTGAGTGATGCGGCTGCTACTGTAATTGATGGTACAGGTAAACACCTTACAGCCGGTATTATTGATGAACACTCACATATCGCTTCTGCTTCTACCAATGAAGGTGCACAGAGTGTAACATCTGAAGTTCGTATGCAGGATAACCTCGATCCGGATGATATCAATATCTACCGTCAGTTAAGCGGCGGTGTAACCACTTCACATATTCTGCATGGTTCTGCCAATACCATTGGTGGTCAGACACAGCTGATTAAATTACGCTGGGGCGTGAATGATGAAGAGCTGAAATTCAAAAACTGGGATCCATTTATCAAGTTTGCATTGGGTGAAAACGTAAAACGTACTTCATCTACCAATAACAATCGTTTCCCCGATACACGTATGGGTGTTGAGCAGGTATTAACCGATGCCTTTACCCGTGCGGTAGCCTATGAGAAAGCGATGAAAGCAGATCCGAAAGGTACCCGTCGCGATCTTGAACTGGATGCGTTGGTAGAGATCATGAATAAAAAACGTTTCATCACCTGTCACTCCTATGTACAGAGTGAGATCACAGCTACTATGCGTGTTGCTGAAAAATTCGGTTTCCGTGTAAACACATTCACGCATATTCTTGAGGGATATAAAGTGGCCGATAAAATGAAAGCACATGGTGCCGCTGCATCAACCTTCTCAGATTGGTGGGCGTACAAAGTGGAAGTAACCGATGCTATTCCATACAATGCCTATATTATGAACAAAGTAGGATTGAATGTTGCCATCAACTCTGATGATGCTGAAATGGCGCGTCGCCTGAACCAGGAAGCAGCAAAGAGTGTAAAGTATGGCGGTTTGTCTGAAGAAGAAGCGTTGAGAATGGTTACCATAAACCCGGCAAAAATGCTGCATGTTGATGACAGGGTAGGAAGTATTAAAGCAGGCAAAGACGCAGATCTTGTTTTGTGGAGCGATAATCCATTGAGTATTTATGCCAAGGCAGAAAAAACAATGGTAGATGGTATCATCTATTTCGATCGTGAAAAAGATGCTGCTATGCGCAAACAGGTATTAGCAGAACGTACAAGACTCATCGGTAAAATGGTGGGTGAAAAACGCGGTGGCCGTCCAACCATGCCGGCAACACCCAGTTACAAATATGTACACACCTGTTTAGACCATTCTCACAAACTGGGTATGCTGGAAATTGAGGCAGAGGAAGAAACCCATGGCGATAACCAATAAACTACTGCAACATGAAAAAATCATTTTTATATATAAGCGTGCTTACACTGTTGCTTTCAAAAGCAACGGTTGCGCAGGATGATGTGTATCCTGCAGCCAGGCAAACGAAAAAAACAGCCATTACCAACGCCACGGTGCATGTGGGTAATGGTAATGTAATCGAAAACGGTACCGTTGTTTTCGATAATGGAAAGATCACGTATGCAGGTGCTGCCTCTGGCGCGCCTTCTGCTGAAACTACAATTGATGCAAAGGGCAAACATGTATACCCCGGTATTATTCTGCCTGCCTCCAACCTGGGCTTGCAGGAAATTTCGGGTGTGCGTGGTAGCACCGATATCAATGAACTGGGTGATTTGAATCCATCGGTTCGTTCTATTGTAGCCTATAAAGCAGAGTCTATTATCACCAATACCATCCGAGCCAATGGTGTTTTGTTTGCACAGGTAATTCCTGGCGGACAATTAATCGCTGGTCAGTCTTCTGTGGTACAGCTTGATGCATGGAACTGGGAAGATGCGGCTTATAAAGCAGACAATGGCATGCATTTTTATATGCCTAGCCTTTTGGCGCGTCCGGGCGGCGGCCGTTTTGCGGCACTGCTGGCATTGCTGGGCCCACAGCAACAATCAGATCCCGTAAAAGCAGCACTCGACAGAATTGAAGGCGTAAAAGCGTTTTTCAGAGAAGCGAAAGCCTATCACCAGAAAGATGCAGGCAAAGAAATCAACCTGAAATTTGAAGCCACCAAAGCATTGTTTGATAAGAAGCAAAAATTCTACATCCATTGCTCACAGGTAAAACAAATGTTGATTGCGATTGACTTTGTAAAAGAGTTTGGTTTTGATGTGGTACTCGTAGGTGCCGGTGAAAGCTGGCAGGTGGCCGACATCCTCAAGCAAAACAATATCTCTGTGATTCTTACACAGGAGCATAACCTGCCCACGCTGGATGATGATGATGTGGATCAGCCCTATAAATCAGCTACCTACCTGCAAAAAGCAGGGGTACTGTATTGTCTGAACGATGACGACCCACAGAACCGTGGACGTAACCTGCCCTTTAATGCGGGTACTGCAGCAGCCTATGGTTTGGGTAAAGAAGAAGCGCTGAAAGCCATTACCTATAACGCAGCCAAAATTCTGGGAATTGATGACAGAACCGGAACACTGGAAGTGGGTAAGGATGCCAATATCGTTATCAGTGAAGGTGATATCCTTGATATGAAGAGCAGTATTATTACCAATGCCTTTATACAGGGCCGTGGTATCAGCCTGCAAAGCAAGCACACACAGTTATTTGAGCGCTACAAGCACAAATACGGCATTAAATAAAAGACAAGATTGTCTATCAAAAGCCCCGGCAACTTAGCCGGGGTTTTTTTGTGCCCCTCCCCCCGGCCCCCTGAAGGGGGTGTTTTATCTCTGCTCCATGGCGGACTTACCAGTTCGGTAAAAAAGTCACACCCCCTTTAGGGAGCCGGGGGACATCAGCGCTAATCGCCATCCTTCTACCCCCGTTACCGCTCATCGTTCTTATAGGGTCCTTAACAGGTGTCGGTCTGTAACGTTTCTACTTTTACTACGTTTAGTTTCGTATAAAGTGCCCGGTCAACCTGCAAAAGCCGGGAATTGGATACTGCGATAAACTATAAACTGACTGTATGAGACCCTTATTAACCATTCTGAGCCTGTTTCTGTACATGGCTAATCTGTTTGCCCAACAAACAGAGAAAGTGGTGAAGAAAATACCCGCTGTTAGAACCACACAGAAAATTGTGATTGACGGAAACCTGAAAGATTCCGCCTGGCTACAGGCGCCGGTGGCCACTGATTTTATTGAATGGAGACCCACTTTCGGCAATAAGGAAGATGAAAAGAACAGAACTGAAATCCGTATTCTGTACGATAATAATGCCATCTATATTGCAGGTTATGCTCATGAAGCAAGTCCCGATAGTATTACCAAAGAGTTAGTGGGTCGTGATGTTGTGGGTGTGAATGATTTTGTTGGTGTGATCTTCGACACCTATCACGATAAAATCAATGGCTTTGGTTATTATGTTACCGCTCTGGGTGAACAGTTTGATGCAAAATATTCATCGAATGGAGAAGACGGCAGCTGGAACAGTGTATTTGAAAGCAATGCTGTTATTCAGTCAGATGGCTGGACCTTCGAAATGAAAATACCGTATGCAGCCATTCGTTTTGGTAATACCAAAGTGCAGGACTGGGGCATCAATATCACCAGAAGAAGAAGCAAGAGCGGAAAGCAGATGATGTGGAGTCCGACCGACCCGGCCATTGGTGGAAATTTTCTCGCACAGTTTGGCTTATGGACAGGCATACAGGATATTAAACCACCTGTTCGTTTGTCGTTCTCACCCTATCTCTCTACCTATGCCAATCATTTTCCTTATAACCAGCCGGGTGTAAAAAATACCACCACATCTATCAATGGTGGTATGGATGTGAAATACGGAATTAACCAGGCTTTCACTTTGGATATGACACTGATACCCGATTTTGGTCAGGTACAAAGCGATAATCAGGTATTAAACCTTACGCCCTTTGAAGTACAGTTTAATGAAAACAGAACTTTTTTTACGGAAGGAACAGAGCTTTTCGGAAAGGGCAATTTGTTTTACAGCCGCCGTATCGGTGGAACACCGATGCACCTTGGTAAGGTTCAGGGCCAACTGCAGCCCGGCGAAACAGTGGGTAAAAATCCGGTTGAAACGAGATTGCTGAATGCCAGTAAAATAAGCGGAAGAACCAGTGGTGGTTTGGGTATTGGATTTTTCAATGCCGTAACCAAGGCGCAACATGCGAGTATAGAAGTAGGTGGTGAAGAAACCAGAAAAATTGAAACCAATCCGCTCACCAATTATAATATCATTGTTTTTGACCAGACACTTAAAAATAATTCCAGTGTTTCATTGATCAATACCAATGTAACCAGAAGCGGAACCGATTATGATGCCAACGTAACAGCAGCGCTTTGGGATATTTACGATAAGAAAAACACCTGGAATGTAAACGGACAAGTAGGTGTAAGTCAGCTGATTGGTTATGAAGCGCCTGGTAAAACCCTAACCGGTTATAACCACACACTGGGCTTCGGTAAAACAAGCGGTCGTTTTAATTTCAACGTATGGCAGGAGCTGGCAGACGATAAATACAACCATAACGACATGGGTTATTTTACCAATAACAACTATTTCAACAATGGTGTATGGCTGGGATACAGGTGGTTAAAACCTAAAAAATGGTACAACCGTATCAATGCCAATATCAACGCGAATTATTCCATGCGTTACAAGCCGATGGATTATCAGCGATTTAATTTTAATGCCAATTTCAATGCACAATTGAAAAACTTGTGGTGGGCCGGGTTTAATTTCAATCTGAATCCTGAACAAAATGATTTCTTTGAGCCAAGGGTAAATGGTAAGGTATTCAAGCGCCCCGGCAGCTGGATGGCGGGCTTCTGGTTTGAAACCAATAGTGCCAAAAAATATTCTGCCGTGGTTGAATTCTATAACCGCACATTTAATCAGTATGGTTCCAATACGCAGGAAATCTTTTTCCGTAACAACTATCGCTTCAATAAAAAATTAACGATCACAACAAGCACTTTTCTTCAGCTAGCTCATAATAACCTGGGTTATGCAACCATGTTTAGTCAGGATAGCATTGTATTTGCTTTGAGAAAAAGAAATACGGTTGAAAACGTATTGAATATCAAATACAATTTCACTAATAAAATGGGTCTTTCTTTCCGGGCCAGACATTACTGGAGTAAAGTGGCCAATAAGGAATTTTTTAAACTGCGTAACGATGGTTACCTGAACTCCATAGCCGGTGGTATTAACCGGAATGTGGATTTCAATGTAAACTATTTCAATATCGATATGGTATATACCTGGCAGTTTGCATTAGGCAGCTTTGTGAACATTGTATGGAAAGATGCCATCAGTACGTTTAATCAGGATACCCGAACCAAATACTTTAAAAACTTTGGCAATACCATCAATGCCGACCAACAAAACAGTATCTCCATCAGGGTCATTTATTTTCTGGATTACCTGTCGCTGAAGAAAAAGAGCTGAGAGTGAGTGAGCAGTGAGTAGTCAGTAGTGAGTAAGGAAATTGAAATCTAATACTCACTACTGACTACTGACTACTCACTATTCCCTACCTTAGCTATATGAGTAAGAAATTATTTCTCCTGGATGCGTTTGCCCTCATCTTCCGCGCTTATTATGCGTTGATACGTAATCCACGCATTACTTCTAAAGGAAAGAATACCAATGCCCAGTTTGGTTTTACCAATACTTTGTTTGATCTCATCAACAAAGAAAAACCGACACACCTGGCCGTTTGTTTTGATACACATGCACCAACCGAAAGACACACTGATTTCGCTGATTACAAAGCCAATCGTCAGGAAGCACCGGAAGATCTGCTGGAGTCCATTCCTGATATACAGAGAATTATCAAAGGATTTAATATTCCGGTAGTGGAAATGGATGGTTATGAGGCCGATGATGTAATTGGTACCGTTGCCTGGCAGGCTGCTGATAAAGGTTATGAAGTATATATGGTTACGCCCGATAAAGATTATGGGCAGTTACTCATACACCCGGGTGTATATATTTATAAGCCACCCGCTTTTGGTAATCCGGCTGAAGTGTTGGATGCTGCTAAAATATGTGAGCGTTGGGATATACAAAGAGTAGAACAGGTGGTAGATATGCTAGGCCTGATGGGAGATGCTGTAGATAATATTCCCGGTATTCCCGGTGTGGGCGAAAAAACAGCGGCTAAACTGCTGAAAGAATATGATACGCTGGAAAACGTACTGGCTAATGCCGATAAAATAAAAGGTGCGCTGGGCGAAAAAGTACGCAATGCTGTAGACCTGGCGGTGATGAGTAAAAAACTCGCAACCATTATTACCAATGTACCGGTTGAATTTCATGAAGAAGATTACCGCCTGAAAGAATGGAACAGAGAAGCCCTTAATGAAGTGTTCACGGAACTGGAATTTAAAACACTGGGTAAGCGGATTCTTGGAGAAGACTTCAATTCTTTTCATGCGGCACCACAGGGTGTGCAGACAGACTTGTTTGGCAATGCTGTTCAAACACCCAAAACAACGAAATCTGTTAAGTCAGCAGAACCTGTAGAGCCGGTAAGTGGTCCGGAAACTGAACAGGCTGGTTTGATTGCAGAAAAAAACATCAACAATACACCCCATCATTATGAGTTGATACAAGGTATTGATGCTATTCAGCAACTAATTATAAAGCTTAGCGGGCAAAGAGAAATCTGTTTTGATACGGAAACAACAGGAACCGATGCCAATAATGTAGAACTGGTAGGCCTTAGTTTTTCTTTCAAAGAAGGAGAGGGTTATTATGTGCCATGTCCGCAGGATCAGCAGGAAGTACAAAAAATATTGGAACTGTTCAGGCCTCTTTTTGAACAGGATCAAATTACCTGGGTGGGACAAAATACCAAATACGATTTACTGGTGCTGAAGTGGTATGGCATAGAAATAAAAGGTCAGCTATTCGATACCATGCTGGCGCATTACCTCATTGAGCCGGAAGGCAGAAGAAGTATGGATTTATTGAGCGCACAGTACCTGGGTTATGAGCCGGTACATATAGAAGAGTTGATTGGAAAAAAAGGTAAGGGTCAGGGTAGTATGCGCGATGTGGAACTCGAAAAGATAAAAGAGTATGCGGCGGAAGATGCGGATATCACCTTCCAGCTTAAACAGGTTTTTGTTCCGCTATTAAAAGAAAAAGAAGTAGCGCCCGTTTTTGAGAATGTAGAGAACCCGCTGGTACGTGTATTGACAGATATGGAATTTGAAGGTGTAAAGATCGACGTGGATTTTTTGAAACAATACAGCAAAGAGCTCGAAACAGAAGCCAAACGTTGCGAAGAAAGTGTGTATGCTCAGGCAGAAGTAAGGTTTAACCTCGCTTCGCCCAAACAATTGGGTGAAGTGCTGTTTGAAAAATTGAAACTGGATCCTAAGGCTAAAAAAACAAAAACGGGTCAGTATGCAACGGGAGAAGATGTATTATTAAAACTGGCAAATCAGCATAAGATTGTAGACGATATTCTGGGTTTCAGGGAACTAACCAAACTCAAATCAACCTATGTTGATGCACTACCAGAAATGATCAATCCTAAAACCGGCAGGGTACATACCAGTTATGCGCAGGCTGTGGCCGTTACCGGAAGGCTGAGTAGTAATAACCCCAACCTCCAGAATATTCCGATCAGAACATCCAGAGGGCGTGAAATCAGGAAGGCATTTATACCCAGAGAGGAGGGGCGTGTATTGTTGAGCGCAGACTATTCACAGATAGAACTGCGGATTGTAGCTGCGATAAGCGGTGACCCGAATATGTGTGAGGCTTTCAGACAACATAAAGATATTCATACTGCTACTGCATCAAAAGTGTATGGTGTTCCGGAGAGTGAAGTAACCAAAGAAATGCGTTACAAAGCCAAGAGTGTAAACTTTGGAATCATCTATGGTCAGGGTGCATTCGGACTGGCAGATAATCTGGGTATCAGCAGAACTGAAGCCAAAGAAATCATTGATAACTATAAAAAAGAGTTTCCGAATATTCAGCGTTATATGGATGAGCAGGTAAACTTTGCCAAAGAGAATGGATATGTGCAGACGCTGGTGGGTAGAAAACGCTGGCTCAAAGATATCAACAGCAGCAATTTCACCGTGCGTGGTTATGCGGAACGAAACGCCATTAATTCACCCATTCAGGGAACGGCTGCTGATATGATTAAGCTGGCGATGATCAAGATTCACCATGAAATGAAAACCGGAACCTGGCAATCGAAAATGATTTTACAGGTACACGATGAATTGGTTTTTGATGCGGTGAAAGAAGAAGTAGAACCATTAAAAGAACTTATCATTCGCTGTATGACCACAGCGATGCCCCTGCCACATGATGTACCAGTAGAAGCAGAAGTGGGTATGGGAAGTAACTGGCTGGAAGCGCATTGAGAATAAAGAAACAGAAGAACAGAGAAACAGAGGAATTTCGAATTAGTTGATGATTCGATATGCCTTATTGAGTATTATTAAATTATTGGGCGTGAATACAAACGAAGCAACCATACACAAGTTCTATACTGCTTTTCAGCAGCTTGATTATGCAACGATGCAATCCTGCTATCATCCCGAAGCGGTATTCAGTGACCCTGTATTCGGGCTGCTGGATGTACATGAAGTAAAAGCCATGTGGGAAATGCTTTGTACAAGGGCAAAGAATTTCTCACTGACCTATGGAAATATACAGTTGTTGGATGATGAGTATACAACCACCGATTGGAAAGCCATCTATATCTTTTCTCAAACCGGAAGAAAGGTAGAAAACCAGATCAAAGCGCATATGCGTTTCAAGGATGGGTTGATTATTGAACATTCAGATGCATTTTCCATTTATCGGTGGAGCAAACAGGCTTTCGGACTTACGGGATGGATGCTGGGCTGGTCAGGTTATTTCAATAAGAAACTACAGTTAAAAGCCAGGATCGGACTTCAAAAGTTTATGGAACAATAGCGAAATCGCTACGCGGACTTAAAAAATGTGATACTGTATCTGGACAATCAGCCAAAAAAACTTCGATAGATATCTACAGACATCTTTATCAGATGAGTCTAATATTGCCATACAGTTAGGAGAATGAATGCATTCTCAACTTAGTTTGGCTAAAAAATGCGCCCCGTCTTTCCAGATGGGGCTTTTTTATATATAACCTCGTTCTTTAAGAATAACGATAACGGACATTGATGATCTAACCAATCAGATTGCTACCTTTATGTGCATAGATAAATGCTGTAATAATGAACTGGAAAGCCTTTTTTCAGAATGCGCAACTTATTGGATCAAGGTATTTTATGCTGGCGCTCATCGGGTTTCTGTTGTTTTATGTACTGTTCAGAAATAAATGGTTATACAAAAAAATACAACAGCGTTTTCCGAAGAATAAAGATTATGCCCGGGAAATCATGTATTCACTGGTAACCATGCTTATTTTCAGTTTGGTTTCATCCTTTGTATTTACACACCCTTCCATCCGCCCACATACCAGAATGTATAAAGAGATTGGTGATTATGGCTGGTTGTACTATTTTGCCTTATTTCCGGTGATGCTTTTCATGCATGATACTTACTTCTACTTTATGCATCGGTTGATGCACCATAAAAAAATATTCAACTTTGTTCATCTGGTGCATCATCAGTCAACCAATCCATCGCCCTGGGCCGCTTACTCCTTTCATCCGGTAGAAGCCTTTATTGAAATAGGAATTCTTTTTGTGTTTGTGTTTACACTGCCCATGCATAAAACGCATTTGCTTATTTTCTTTTTGTTCATGATTGTGTACAATGTATACGGTCACTTGGGTTATGAGCTCTATCCGAAAGGGTTCAATAAAACATGGGTGGGCAAATGGGTGAATACTTCTGTTAATCACAATCAGCACCACCAATATTTCAAGGGAAACTATGGATTGTATTTCCTTTTCTGGGATCGTATGCTCGGAACCATACGTGAGGATTATGATACCCGTTTCGAAGAAGTGAAAACAAGAATAGCGGATAAATCATAAAAATCATCAGTGTAAAGAGATCTTCTTTTTACAGAATTCCTCTTTGTTAACAATCAGATAATCTGATTCTTTCATTTTCTGACCCAATTTTACGGTCTCAAATAATGATGGCCGTGCAAAGCAATTCATCTATACTGGTATCCGTAGCTTCGGTGAAAGAGGGAACAGAGACTTCGTTCACGGCCTTGTTCAATGAATTTCACTCTAAACTCTTTCGTTTTTTTCAAAAAAGAATAGGTCAGCATGATCTCGCTTGTGAACTCACACAACTAACTTTTATCAAAATCTGGCAAAGCCGACATACTCTTTCAACAGATTACGGAATGGATATGCAGTGTTTTACCATTGCCTCCTCTGTATTGATTGATTATATACGAAAGTGTTCAGCAGAGAAAAGGTCTGCACCCACAGCAGAGCTGGAAATGGCAGACACCTCAATGGTACATGCGGATGGTAGTTTTGAAACAGCTGATTATATTGAAGTTGCTACCAGTAGCTTACCACCGGTACGTAAAAAAATTTTTTTACTTAAAGTCGTTCACGGCTATTCCAATAAAGAAGTGGCCGAAAAACTTTCCATATCTGTAAAAACAGTGGAAGATCATTATTCAAAAGCCATCAGGCAATTGCGTTCTATTGCTACCGTATCGCAACTATTTCTTTTTATTAACGGCTGAGTGTTACCAAATTATTACCAGCAGGGGTAAACAATACTTTATTACGTATTCATT
The DNA here is from genome assembly GCF_004361915.1 of Sediminibacterium goheungense. GTDB lineage: Bacteria > Bacteroidota > Bacteroidia > Chitinophagales > Chitinophagaceae > Sediminibacterium > Sediminibacterium goheungense. Next base: position 1,737,053 of record NZ_SNWP01000010.1, read on the forward strand.
ATTAGCAGCGTTTATTTTATGCAGGTAACCGAAAACCTTTTACAGCGTTTTTTTGATCAACAGTGTGATGCCGATGAGGCTAACACTGTTGTATCATACCTGTATACGCATCCGGAAGAAGTAGAAAAATGGCTGGGACCAGATTGGCAGCAGGCGGGCAAAGAAATTCCGGTACCGGCATCTTACCGGAAAGAAATGTGGAGGAGCATAGAGGGCGAAATACAGATCCATCAGCCCAGAAAAATCGACCAGAGAAATATATACCTGTCGGTCGCCGCTGTTCTGCTTATCATGCTTTGTGGTTGGTGGTTTTTTTCAACAGAATATGCGCCGGCGGTTCAACAGCCGGTTCTGGCAGCGCAGGAAAAGACAGGTGCCATCGAACTCAGAGCCAATACAACGAAAGGGTCCATTCATATTCAGCTGCCCGATGGTTCTGACGTTACGCTGGAACCGGGTTCTACAGTAACCTATGCCAAAGAGTTTGCCGGAACAGAACGAAAAATTGTACTCAACGGTAACGGCTTTTTTGACGTTACAAAAAATATCAGCAAACCATTTGTTGTAGTAACAGGAGAAATAACCACCACCGCATTGGGTACTTCTTTCCGTGTTACAGAAAACAAGGAAGGTGTAACAGTTAAGCTGTATACAGGAAAAGTAGTAGTGAATAAAATAAGTTCCGACAAACATTGGGGTGGTCCGGTATACCTGTTACCGGGTACATCTATGAACTACTCACGGCAACATTCCAGAACTACCGTTGGTTCTTTTGATCCTGAATGGAATGGTGTAAATAAAACGATAGCGAAACAGCAGAAAAACATAAAAACGCCAGTACAGCTGAGTGAACTTTATTTTGACAACACACCACTTACAGATGTATTGCTGCAACTGGAAGAACGATTCGCCATAAAAATTCAATACGATTCATCTGTTATCAATAATCATTTTTTTACCGGAAAAGTATTGCCAACCGATTCAGTAGAAACACTGCTGCACGTAATTGGGAATATGAATGGGTTCATGATAAACAAAGAAGGAAACAACAGCTTTCTTTTAGTAAAAAAGCAATAAGAAACATATCTGTAAAAGGTACACATATGGTCATACCATGTGCAGGATACTTTTTGCAATAACCGAAACAAAAACTTATGAAAACAATGGTACAGACAAAAAGACTGCTTTTCGTTCTGCTGTTGATGGTTAATGCCATTACACAGCTGGCAGCACAATCATCAGTGGCCGATGTTACAGGCTCTGTATTAACGGAGAAAGGAGAGACATTACAGGGGGTTACCATCATTGCAAAAAAGCAGGGTGCATCGGGCAATGAATTGCTCTCGGCAACTACCAATGAAAAGGGGGTTTTCACTTTCAGACAATTACAGGTGGGTAGTCGATACAATTTCAGTTTTTCTTATGTAGGTTATGAAGATGGCGTACAAAACGGTTTTGTAGTAAAGCAGCAGGCACAAACAAACTCGATTCTGATCAGGTTGAAGGAAAAGAATAGTCGGCTGGATGAAGTAGTGGTAACGGCATTGGGTATTAAACGACAGGAAAAGGCTTTAGGTTATGCGGCACAAACCATGAAAGAAAATGATGTGAATGATGCCCGCTCCAATAATTGGGTGGGCTCATTATCGGGTAAAGTAGCTGGATTGAACCTGATTTCTCCGGGTTCGGGCCCATTGAATTCTGTACGCGTATCACTTCGTGGCGATGCTTCTATGAATCCGGAAGGAAACAATGCCCTGATTGTACTGGATGGTGTACCGATGAATAGTGGTCTTACTTCATCGGGCGTAAGCAACGCCTATGGTGCAGGCTCCGGTAATGATGTGCCGATTGATTTCGGGAATGGTATTTCTGATATTAACCCCGATGATATTGAAAGTATTACCGTACTGAAGGGGCCAGGTGCAACGGCTTTATACGGAAGCCGTGCTGCAAATGGAGCCCTGCTGATTACAACCAAGTCGGGAGCCAGAAAAGAAAAAGGAATTGGTGTAACACTCAATAGCAATATCAGTTTCAATACGGTTTTACGCTGGCCCGATTACCAATATGAGTATGGACAGGGAACAGGAAAGGCGCTGAATGCAAATGGAGAAAAATATTATTCCTATGGAGCTTCAGCAGATGGCGCAAGTACCGGAGGAACCAGCAGCGCTTTTGGTCCGAGGTTTAATGGACAGAGCTATTTTCAATATGATCCGGTAGTAGAAGGACAGTCTCCTACCCGTGTACCATGGAGGCCTTATACAGATAATATCAAAGGCTTCTGGAGAACAGGGTCAACCATTACCAATAATATTGCGCTGGAAGGTGGCGGCGAAAATGGTTCGGTGAGGGCATCGCTCACCCATTCGAAAAACGAATGGATTATGCCTAATACTGGCTATAAAAGAATTACAGCAGCATTGAGTGTGAACCAGAAAATATCTGATAAGCTGCGTATTACATCAAAAATCAACTATACCAATAAGCAGAGCGATAACTTACCTGCTACAGGTTATAATAACCAATCAATTTCTTATTTCATGATTTTCCAGAACCCGAATGTTGACCTGGCCTGGTATAGACCGATCTGGAGAAAAGGCATGAACCAGATTGACCAGGTACACCCGTTCAGTTCTTTTATTGATAACCCTTACCTGATTGCTTATGAAATGACCAATGCTGTGAAAAGCAATATGATGGTAGGAAACATTGCTGCTAACTATGAGTTCTCAAAAAAACTCGATTTCATGGTTCGCTCGGGTGTGAGCATGACCAATGAAGAGCGGGAACAGAAACGTCCTTATAGTACGGCTAATTTTCAGAGAGGATATTATAAGCAGCAGACGATTCTGGATTATGAAATCAATACAGATATATTATTGTCTTATAAAAACAAAATCGGATCAAATATCAATATCACAGCGTCGGCAGGTGCCAATGCTATGAGCCGTTCATACAAACGTGTAGACGGAACCGTTGAAGGATTGGTAACACCGGGTGTTTATAAATTAAGCAATGGCATCAGCAATCCGCTGATGACGAATGTGAACAGCAATAAGAAAGTAAACAGCGTTTACGGAACAGCTTCGTTTTCATATAAAAACCGGTTTTTTGTAGATGTGACCGGTAGAAACGACTGGTCAAGTACACTACCTGTTCAGAATAATTCATTCTTCTATCCATCAGTAAATACCAGTGTTATTCTGAGTGAGGTATTCAACTTGCCTAAAAAGATTTCTTTTGCCAAGCTCCGCTTTTCGGTGGCACAGGTGGGTAATGATACTGATCCATATAAGACCAGTAAGTATTATGGCATGAGCGATTTTCCAAGCTCTGCTTCTGTGCCTACTGTTTTACACAACGTAAACTTCAAGCCTGAAATTTCAACCAACTATGAAGCGGGCTTAGACATTCGTTTGTTTAAAAACAGGCTGAATCTGGATCTTACCTTGTATAGCAACCTTACTAAAAACCAGATATTGGATGTACCACTGGACCCTACTACGGGATATTCAAGAGCAGTATTGAATGCAGGTTCTGTTCGCAATCAGGGTATTGAAGTTGTGCTGAATGCCACACCTGTAAAAACCAGAAACTTCAGCTGGAACACTATTCTTACCTGGTCTAAGAACCAGAACCGTGTAATGGAACTCGCTGAAGGTATGGACGGTAAGCAGGATATCGGATACGGTGGTAACGCCACCATTCAGGCAAGAGTAGGTGGTACAACAGGTGATATCTATGGTTTTGGTTTTGCACGTTCACCACAGGGACAGATTATTTACAATAGTGCGGGTTTACCTGTACGTCCGGCTGAAATTCAATATATCGGAACGGCTTATGCAGACTGGAAAGGAGGTATCAGAAATGAATTTACTTATAAGGCATTCCGCTTCAGCTTTCTCTTCGATGGTCAGTTAGGAGGTATGATCTACTCACAAACCCATCATAAAATGACCGAACAGGGTAAACTGAAACATACACTGCGGGGCCGTGAAGAAAACTTTATTGTTGGTGATGGGGTAATTGAAAATCCTGATAAATCATATTCACCCAACACCACCAAGGTATTACCCGTTGATTATTATGTAGAATATTACCGCAGGGCCAATGTTGAATCCAATTCATTCGATGCCTCATATCTTAAGTTGAGAGAAGCGAGATTGGAATACAGCCTGCCTAAAAAAGTGTTGGGTAAAACATTGTTCAAACAGGTAACACTGGCTTTATATGGTCGTGACCTGCTCATGATTACCAGCTTCCCCATTTTCGATCCGGAAACGGCTGCGTTGAATGGCTCTACGATTTTACCGGGTGTTGAAATGGGTCAGTTACCATCGAGCAGAACATTCGGTGCCAATATTACCCTTAAGTTTTAATTCATTAACCGTAATTATATGCAACAATATAAACCATATACTTTATTGCTGATTGCCGCAACACTGTTATTCAGCGCCTGTGATAAAGATTTTGCAGAAGTAAATACAGACCCCAATCGCATAGATAAAATTAGTCCCGGTACTTTATTGAATCCGATTATTTATGAGGTCTCCTCATTTAATACCAGAAGGGCAGATGATTTTACTTTTAACCTAATGCAGGTGGCATTGCCTTTTCCAAGTGCATCGGGTGGTGTACATCGATATGATGTAGCGGAGAATGCGGGTAGCTCTACCTGGACAACGTATTATCGTTGGTTAACCAATGTAAAAGAAATGTATAATGCGGCGGTTGAGCTAAACGACCCCAATTACCAGGCCATAGCCCTAACGCTGAATGCATGGATCTATGCAAACCTTACAGATTGTTTTGGCAATGTACCCATGACAGAAGCAGCAAAAGGCGACGAGGGTATTCTACGTCCTGCATTCGACGAACAGAAAGATATTTATACGAAAATTATTGCTGATCTCGATTCTGCCAACAATCTATTTGTTACAACAAGAGCCATGAATTTCGGAACAGAAATTTTATACGGTAACAATGTTACCAACTGGAAGCGATTCTGTAATTCATTACAAATGCGTTTGTTATTGCGTGTATCGAAAAGAACGGAGATGAATGCTATGACCAGGCTCCGTGCTATGATCGATAACCCTGCAAAATATCCTGTATTCACCAGTAATGATCAGGCGGCTGTTTTAAAAGTAACCGGTCTGGTACCCAATGTATCGCCCTGGGGAAGAGCGATTGATTTCACTACATTCCGTGCGATGGGTAAATTTTTTCTGGATCAGTTAAACAACCTGAATGATCCGCGTCGCGATAAATTTGCTACCACGGCCAGACCCTCTACCGGTACAGGTAACCTGGGTTATATGGGCATACCAAGCGGGTATTCAGGTGGAGAATCGCAGTTCAGATATATTCCATCGAATTTGAATATAGCACTGGTAACGGCGCCTATGATTTGTGTACTCATGCCTTATGCAGAAGTAGAACTCATTAAGTCTGAAGTGGAATTGTTTTTTAATAATACTGCGGCGTCAAAAGCAGCGTATGAAAAAGGCGTGAAAGCTTCAGTTGAGCAATGGGGCGCTGTAATGCCCGCTACTTATTTTAATACACCTGATGCTGCTTTTAACGGAACACTGGAGCGCATTATGTTACAGAAGTATATAGCGCTGTTTTTTGTAGATCATCAACAATGGTTTGAATACAGAAGAACGGGCTTCCCGGTATTGCCTACTGCAGATGGAATGGTGAACAATAAAAAAGTACCGGTTCGTTATATGTATCCCATCAACGTACGTTCCACCAATACCGATAATTACAACAAAGCAGTACAGGCTATGGGTGGCGATAATTTCAATGTAAAAGGCTGGTGGGAAAAATAAATAGTATGATCTGTGTAATGCCGTGTTTTCTGTGGCAATACATAACGATTCAATAATTTAGGTAGTAAAATATAGTAAAGAGATTTGCCACTGCAGGTACAGCGAAACACCGAAAAACATTCAATATGCAAAGACGTTCATTCCTTCGAAACTTCAGTTTAGCAACCATCGTTTTAGGCGCTCCCGCTATAAGTAGTGCTGCCGGTACGAATGCCAAACAGAGAACCGTATCCGGAAAAGTACACAGCAACGGAAAAGGCATTGCCGGTGTAGCTGTAACGGATGGGTATACAGTAGTAGCAACCGATGCGCAGGGTAATTATAGTTTTGAGGCAGATGCCCGCGCCGAATTTGTATACATCAGCACACCTGCCGGTTATGCGTTCAATCAGCAAAATCATATTGCCTGGTTTTATCAGTCACTGGCGGCCGATCAATTAGCAGCCAAAGCCGATTTTTCGCTGGAGAAATTAGCGGTAGACGATACCAGACATCAGTTTGTGGTATGGGCAGATACACAGATGATTTCGCAGGCCGATTGCGACCAGCTGAAAACTACAGCTGTACCGGATTTAAAGGCATTGGTAGCATCTTACCCCAAAGACAGTCTCTTTCATGGCATCGGCTGTGGCGACCTGGTGTGGGATAAGTTTCAGTTCTTCAAAGATTATAAGGAAGCCATTGCAGCAACCGGTGTTACTTTCTTTAATGTAATTGGTAACCATGATATGGATCTGGATGCGCGTACCGATGACTATTCATCCAAAACATTCAAACAGCAGTTTGGACCTACCTATTATTCTTATAACCGCGGACAGGTACATTATGTAGTACTGGATGATGTGTTCTTTGTAGGTACCGCAAAAAAATACATCGGGTACATTACAGAGAACCAGTTACAGTGGCTGGAGAATGACCTGAAAATGGTAAAACCCGGAACAACAGTGGTGCTCAGTGTGCATATTCCCACCAATACCGGCGCGGCGCGAAGAGCGAAGAAGGAAGAAGAGATGGGGGGGACCGTAACCAACAGAAAACAGTTGTATAAAATACTGGCACCGTATAAAGTGCATATTATGTCGGGCCATACACATTTTAATGAAGCCTGGGAAGAGGGAAATATTATGGAGCATAACCATGGTACTGTTTGTGGTGCCTGGTGGACGGGCCCCATTTGTGGCGATGGAACACCCATGGGTTATGGAGTGTATGAAGTAAATGGCAGCGATATAGAATGGTATTATAAAGCTACCGGTAAAGAAAAAGAACATCAGTTGCGCGTGTATGAAAAAGGCAGGCTGAAAGAAGCACCCACGGAAATTGTGGCAAACGTATGGAACTGGGATACTAAATGGAAAGTGGAATGGTGGGAAGATGGTGTGGCCAAAGGCACCATGGAGCAGCGGGTAGCCAGAGACCCCTGGGCCATTGAATTGTATGCGGGCCCATCCTTACCATCGAAACACCCCTTTGTGGAACCCACACTGGCCGATCATTTATTTTTTGCCAAACCATCAGCAGGTGCAAAACAGATAATAGTGAAAGCTACCGATCGTTTCGGTAAACAATACAGTGAAACCATTAACCTCGCTTAGTATAGTAAAGTCCAATAGATCCTATCTGAAAAACAAAAAGCGGAATGTAAATAAGCATTCCGCTTTTCTATGTACACCAGAATCACACTGACGAGAATAGAATTATTCTTATCTTACAGATACCCCCATTTGTAAAAAACAAAAATTGCATTTATGCAATACAACAAAACCCAATACAAATTGTGGCGCTGGTGGCATCCGATGGTATTACACTGGATCATCAATCCCGGACTGGCCATCAATGAACTGATTTTTGGTCAGCGGGTCCCCAGAATCACGCTGGTAGAAAAGAATACGAAGAAAACACTAGGGGAACGAACCTATATTCCCTGTCCGCATTGTAACACTTTGCATCCCGGTATGAAATGGTCAGGACAAAATAAAACAGCCATGCAAAACTGGTTTGGATTGTACTGCGATCATTGCGGCAAAATTATTCCCTGTCTTATCAATCTTACTACGCTGGTAATACTGATTGTAACCGCTCCTATCTGGTACTGGTTTAAAGAGTCTATGAAAAGAAAATGGCTGGCACAACAACCGGCCCGTTACAAAAACCTTGTACTGAATGATGATTCCAATGCCTTTGCTGGTTATGGCTGGATCAAAGAGGGTTTATCTTTTGGCTTTTTTATGTTTTTTGTAATGACAATAATAATCAGGCCCCTTGTTATGCAAGAGCCTATTACTGGTCCGTCAATACTATCGGGTCTCATCGCCTGGCCGCTGGGGGGCTTGTCATATGGTTATCTTATGAAGCGTTTTACCCGTGTAACAAAACAGTCTCAATATAAATAATGTCAGGTATTTTTTGTTGGCACTGAATGCACAGCAATACACCGAATAAAAAAGCGGTTAGTATGAAAATACTAACCGCTTTATATTTTATAGGTCATTGACCATTCACGAACTCACCTGTTCATCGAAGCCAGAAACTCTTCATTATCCTTCGTTCCTCTCATACGCTTCAATAATTCGTTCATCGACTCTTCTGTATTCATATCGTTAATGTACAGACGGAGAATATTCATTCTTTGTAATACTTCTTTATCCAATAACAAATCATCGCGACGGGTTGAAGAACCAACCAGGTCAATGGCAGGGAAAATACGTTTGTTCGCCAGTCTGCGATCCAGTTGTAATTCCATATTACCGGTACCCTTGAATTCTTCAAAGATTACTTCATCCATTTTACTACCGGTTTCAATCAGCGCGGTAGCCAGGATGGTGAGTGAACCGCCATGCTCAATTTTACGGGCAGCACCAAAAAACTGTTTGGGTTTCTGCATGGCATTGGCTTCCACACCACCACTCAATACCTTACCACTGGCAGGTGCAACGGTATTGTGTGCACGGGCCAAACGGGTAATAGAGTCGAGCAGGATTACCACATCATGACCGCATTCAACCAGTCTTTTGGCTTTTTGTAAAGCGATGGTAGATACTTTCACGTGTTTTTCAGCGGGCTCATCAAAAGTAGAAGCGATCACTTCTGCTTTCACGCTGCGCTCCATATCGGTAACCTCTTCCGGACGCTCATCAATCAACACGACCATCAGGTAACATTCGGGGTGATTGGCAGCGATGGCATTGGCCACTTCTTTCAGCAACATGGTTTTACCCACTTTAGGTTGCGCCACAATCAGTCCACGCTGTCCTTTACCAATGGGTGTGAACAGGTCCATGATACGTGTGCTGTAATTATTCGACGTAGTAAAGAGGTTTAGTTTTTCGTAAGGGAACAAAGGTGTCAGGTAATCGAAGGGAACGCGGTCGCGTACTTCATCCGGACGTTTGCCATTGATATGATCCACTTTCAGCAGGGCGAAATACTTCTCTCCTTCTTTCGGCGGACGAACAGCACCCTGTACCGTATCACCTGTTTTCAGACCAAATAGTTTGATCTGTGACGGAGATACATATACATCATCGGGTGATGATAAGTAGTTATAATCTGAAGAGCGAAGGAAACCATAACCATCGGGCATCATTTCCAGCACACCTTCTCCGAGGATTACGCCTTCAAATTCAATATTAAAATTGGGTTCTTTTTTGTGGTGACGTTGTGGCTGCTGTGCGGGTGCTTCCTGGGGCAAACCGGTCTCTGGAGCTTGTTGTTCAGTTTCTCCTGCCTGTGTACCGTCTTCGGTATTAACAGTATGCTGAGGTGCTGCCGCTTCCTCTGTTTTTTCGTTCCTTGCTTTTTTAACAGGGCCACGTTTGGGAGCCGCTTTTTCAGGCGCTTCCTGCATTACTTCCGCTTCTTCGGTACCATTGGATGTTTTAACGGTAACAGGTTTGCGGGCACGCGCTGTTTTTTTCTTGGGATCATCTTTCGACTCACTGGCCTGAACAGCCTGGTTATCTAGGATCTTGTAAATAAGACCCTGCTTGTCGAGCTTTTTGGCACCCGAAATCTTTAACTGCTCAGCTATATCAAGCAGCTCGGGCAATAACATGTCATTTAATTGCAGAATATCGTACATAAACTCTATTGATGGGAAAAATTCAAATTATCATCATTCAAAATCCAGTCTAAGGAAATGCGGGCTCAGATCGGAAAAACTTGGGTAATATATTGATTGGAAGAGGATAAACTGACCTGTCGAGAGCAAAAAAAGACGGTATCAGCTTGGTTTCCGATGCAATGTTAAGCGAAAAAAATCAAAAACAAAACAAAAAATTCATTTAAAACCGGAGCTGGCAGAAAGGATTAAGGGTATTTTCTCCTTATGTATCAGGAAACTGGGTTTTGTCAACAATTCTGCTGATCATCTGGTCAAGTTCCTGCGCACTCATTCTTAAATACTGTAATATCTGTTCGTTTTCTTCGATGGTTTTCTGTTGAAAATCCATCAGATCCGTTAAACCAATAATATTGGCTACCGGCCTCCGTATTTCGTGTGATTGTATTTTGGCAATTTCTTTCAGTGCATCTACATGTTTCTGTATCTGAATCTCCTGCTCCTTACGTTCTGTAATATTGATAGAGGCAATTACCAGACCCGATAAGGTTCCGTTATCGTCGAAAACACCATAATACCGGCGGAGAAACCATTTTTTTTCACCATCCGGATAAGTGATCATATGTTCGTGCGAAACGGTTGATTTCTGTTTTTCAAGCATTTTTTTATGCTCCTGTGCCAGTGCCTGATCTGATTCTGGATAATACTTTGTGAGCCTTTCGCCTACTAAAAAAGGCGCTCCGAACATTTTTATGGCATGCTCCTGTGCCTTTCGGTTGGCATATTTAATACAGAAATCGGTATCCATATAAATCAGCACATTGTCGGAGCTATTGATGATAGACTGCAGGGTTTTTTCGGAAGCAGCTATCTGGTCTCTCTTGTTTTTCAGCTCCGTAATGTTCTTGGAAATACCAACTACATAATGAATAAGGCCATTATCATCTGTAATGGGAAACAACTCGCTCAAACTGGCTGTTCCATCTTCAAAATCTTCTTCAAAACTAATGCTATGTCCTTTTTCTACACATTCAATAAAACGCAAACGAATGGCATCGATAATGCTGGAACGAAGCATGTCTTTAAATTCCTTACCAATTACCGACTCTTCTGTAACACCAAATTTTTTTAGGTAGGCGGGATTTACGTATTCCATTACAAACTCTTTACCGCTGCTTTGTACTCGTACGATAAACACTGCATCAGAGGTGAGTTCAATCAATGATTGGAACAGTGATGATTGGATCATGCGGTTTGGATATGGAATGGATAAAAAAGCGACTAAAAATATACATTTTTCGGGGCAATTATGAAGAAATTGGCTGTGAGCTTTGAGCTATGCGCTGCGAGCCTTGATGGGTGGTTATTGCAAGCTTTCCGCGATGATTGAAAAACAGGGCAGGACCTGCGAATTACTTTTTCTTACTACATTTCTTTAATCGAAACACTCAGGTGTCTGAATAGGCCGTTGACCCATCAAACTCAACGTATGCAAAGGTGCAGCTCATGGCTCATCGCTCAAAGCTCACAGCCCCCAATACTCTTATCTCCCTTATCTTTGCGCTATCATCAAGCAAGAGCAAGCAATGTTTAACAAGAGAACCAGAATTAAAGACCTGCTGAGTAGCAGCACCACCGGACAGGAAACCATTGTAATGGGTTGGGTACGCACTTTCCGTAACAACCAGTTTATAGCATTGAACGACGGTAGTACCAATAACAATTTACAGGTAGTGGCCGAACTGGGCTTGCTGGATGAAGCAACACTGAAACGCATTACCACCGGTGCTTCTTTAAAAGTAACAGGAACGGTAGTGCCATCACTGGGTAAAGGACAAACCGTGGAGTTGAAAGCTACTACCATTGAAGTGTTGGGTGATAGTGATGCAGAGAAATATCCTTTACAACCTAAAAAACATAGCCTTGAATTTTTGCGCGAAATAGCGCACCTGCGCTTCCGTACCAATACATTTGGTGCTGTGTTCCGCATCAGACACGCACTGGCATTTGCGGTACATAAGTTTTTTAATGAAAAAGGTTTTGTGTACCTGCATACGCCCATTATTACTTCCAGCGATGCAGAGGGAGCGGGTGAAATGTTTCGGGTAACTACCTTACCATTCGATAATCCACCACGCAAAGAAGATGGCAGCATCGATTTTTCAGAAGACTTTTTTGGCAAGAGCACCAACCTCACGGTAAGTGGTCAGCTGGAAGGTGAGCTGGGTGCCATGGCTTTTAGTGAGATCTATACTTTTGGTCCTACTTTCCGTGCAGAGAACTCAAATACCACCCGCCACCTGGCAGAGTTCTGGATGATAGAACCTGAGATGGCTTTTTATGATATTGAAGACAATATGAACCTGGCGGAAGAGTTCATTCAATACCTGATTAAGTATGTGATGGAACATAATGCCGATGACCTGGCATTTCTCGATCAGCGACTGGCAGAAGAAGAAAAACAGAAACCGCAGAACGAGCGTCAGGAATTTGGTTTACTGGAGAAGTTGAAATTTGTGGTAGACAATCAGTTTGAGCGTATTACTTATACAGAAGCCATTCAGATATTATTAGACTCACCACACTACAAGAAAAAGAAATTCAAGTTCGATGTAAAGTGGGGTATCGATATGCAGAGTGAGCATGAGCGTTACCTGGTAGAGAAACATTTTAAGAAGCCTGTGATTGTTACGGGTTATCCTGCGGCCATCAAGGCGTTTTATATGCGCCTGAACGATGGTTGTGAGCCGGGTAAAGAAACTGTAGCGGCCATGGATATACTGGCACCGGGTATCGGAGAAATTGTTGGCGGATCGCAGAGAGAAGAGCGTCTGGAAAAACTGGAAGCCAGAATGAAAGACATGCATATACCGGCCGAAGAAATGAGCTGGTATTTAGATACCCGCCGTTATGGCACCGTACCACATGCCGGCTTTGGTTTGGGCTTTGAGCGCATGGTACAGTTTGTAACCGGCATGACGAATATCCGCGACGTCATTGCTTTTGCAAGAACGCCAAAGAATTGTGAGTTTTAGAGAGAAGCCATTAGCCATTAGCTATTAGCTTTTAGCCAGGAGTAGTAAATTGCGAATAAAACACGTCTCTTTCTAACAGCTAATGGCTAATAGCTAACAGCTTGCAGCTTCTTCAAAAACTTTTTCTGCCCCCACACGTATATATTACATGCAAAATGAAAATATCATTCGGCTGAAAAAGCAGCTGGAAGAAGTGAGGCCCTCGCTTGTAGAACATGCTTTGTACCATAGTTTAGAGAACCTTCAACAACTGCAGTTGTTTACCGGGTATCATGTATTTGCGGTATGGGATTTTATGAGTTTGCTGAAATCTTTACAGCAAAAACTTACCTGCACCTCCCTACCCTGGATGCCTGTGGGTTCTGCCAATACTAGATACCTGATCAATGAAATTGTACTGGGCGAAGAAAGCGATGTAGATGAAGCGGGTAAGAGAACCAGTCATTTCGAGTTGTACCTCGCTGCCATGGAGAAAATGGGGGCAGATACCACCGCCATCAGGCAGTTATTACTCTATCTGCAAAATGGCGCCACGGTACAGCAGGCCATGGAAAGTTTGCAATTGCCGGTGGCCATTAAAGATTTTGTAGGCTATACTTTTCATATCATTGAAAAAGCGCCGGTGCATGTACAGGCGGCAGTATTTACTTTCGGAAGAGAGGACCTGATACCCGATATGTTTATGGGTTTGGTGAAGGACCTGTCGATACATTATCCGGAACAATTGTCTGTATTTAGATATTATCTGGAGCGGCATATTGAGGTAGATGGCGACCACCACAGCCACCTGGCCATGGAAATGGTAGCTGAGCTTTGTGGAGAGGATGCCTTAAAATGGGAGCAGGCTACAGAAGCGGCCATCAGTAGCCTGAAACATCGTAAGAAGCTATGGGATGCTGTGCTGGGGCAGGTGGCCGCTGTGTAATACAGGTGCCTATTGGTTTTGCGGTTTTTGGTACTATAAACCGCAAAAAATCTGCTTTAATTGTGGATTATATGTGAAAACCCCCTATTTTTGCTGCCCGCTTACGCTAAAGCTACAGCGGGCTAGCCCGAAACCCATGGGTTTTTGGTTGCAGAAAGATGTTTTGGTGCGCTTGCGCACCGAAGCTTCAGCGAAGGTGCGGTAGCTCAGTCGGTAGAGCAAAGGACTGAAAATCCTTGTGTCGCCGGTTCGATCCCGGCCCACACCACAAGCCAGATAAGGCTTTCAAGCGATTAGCTTGGAAGCCTTTTTCTTTTGGTTAAACAATAGTTAAACAAATTCTATAATTTATCTTTTAAAAGATTTTGATAAGTTCACACTAATGCAGTTAGACCTAAGTTAACTAGATAACATTAGTCCTATTGTCAGCTTTACCACAAAACATAAAACGGAACTGCCCAAAGGTTTTTACCGAATGGTGCAACTTCTTTTCCTGCATATAAAACGATACCTCCTGCGAAATCATTTCCGGTTAGTTCCTGGAATACTTTGATGCCTTTAAAATCATCGGCATTTACTAATTCAGTTTTTTTTACCTCAATGGCGAATACAGATCCATCCGGCTTCTCAATAACAAAATCCACTTCCTTACCATCACTTGTTCGGAAATGATAGAGTTCAGCTTTTAATGCACTGTTGCTTAGTTGTTTCAAAAGCTCTGTAGCTACAAAGTTTTCAAGCAAATGGCCGAAGAGTTCCGGCTTGTTTTGAGCTATGTCTTCAAGATTGTAATCGAGCAGATGAGCAATCATGCAGGTATCAAGTAGATAACCTTTTGGCGACTTCACAAGGCGTTTGCCGATATTGCGGAACCACGGTTTTACATCAAAGGTCAGGAACATCAACTTAAGGATATTGCGGTACTGCTTTCCGGTAACAGAGTTTAGGCCAACTTCACGCGATATATCAGAGTCGTTCAATAATCCGCCGGTACGGGTTGCAAGTACACGGAGTAAATTCGGGAGCACCGACATTTTATCCAGCTCGGCAATCTGTCTTACATCCCTTTGAAGGATGGTCGTTATATAGCCATCAAACCACGTCTTACGCTGATCATTATCGAGAAGGGATATTTCCGGGAAGGTGGCTCTTTTGATCGCATCAACGATGGATAGCCCCCGGTCATCTATGCCCCTAAAGTCCATATTCAGGATACGCTCAAGACCACCCGGATTATTGTGAGTAGCTTCTGCCGCCGTAAAAGGGTAGAGCGTCATAATAGCCATCCGACCTACAAGCGGGTCGGAAAGCTTTGGCAAAGCCAGGATATTGGCTGAACCCGTTAAGAGGTACTGACCGTTGGCATTTGCCTTGTCGGTTAGCCGGGCTTTATCCACCACCACTTTCAATGCTCTGAACAGTTCCGGCACAAGCTGAACCTCATCAATGATCAAAGGCAGGTCGAAACCAGTCAGGAAAGCCTCTGGTGCAGAAGAGGCCGCAGCCATTTGGGTAGGCCGGTCAAAACTCACATATTGAGCCGGGTGATTGTCCTGGCCGATTTCTGGGGCTATCGTCTGAACAAGCGTGCTTTTACCGGCCTGCCTGGCCCCATTCAGGAACACGATCGGACTTACTTTTAAAGCCTCTTTGATCCGCTTCGTTATGTGTCTGTTGAAATAGTTCATGCTCATTCCTTGCAAATCTAAGAATACTATTTAAAATATTTAAAGCATAACTTTAAATTTGCAAGAATATTTGTTTTCTTTTTACTTTTTTGCAAAATTATTGGCTGATGCGGTGAATAATTTCCTTATTCGCCGCATAAAAGCGGGGAATATATGTATATCCATGAACGGGGTGTTCAGTTCGCAGCTCAAACCTCTCCCTCTCCCTAATCTCCCCTCACTATAACCCCTACCTTAACTGTACTGTCACTGTACTCTAATCCTTATGTGCCTGTAAAACTGGGCCAAAAAGGCTATTTTCTGATACAATCCATTGATTATCATAAACGTTCACAGTGTTCATGTGAACACTGTGAACGAAAAACAGCAACCTGGGCCCTTAGATTTGTTCTGGCAATGCGCAAAGCCACCAGCTCACTTCAATGCAGGGAAGTTGACCGGTAAGAAAACAACCTTGTAAAACAGGTGCCCTGAGATGGAACATCAGCTTCCATACAAGGAACACCCCAAAACAAAAACAAATGGCAAAACAAGACGGCCTGATTCGTTTAAAAAGGCAGGATTACGGATTCACTTTTGGAAAATTCCGAAACTTTCCAAAAGTTGAACCAGGGCAAATCTGTCAATAGTTTTCGAATGCTGTATTGGAAATAATGACCTCCAGCTGAGGGATATCTATAATGAAACCGATACCCCACAAGGATAATCCTGTAATCTGCTCTTTGTACAGACAAACATGTATAGATAAAAAAACTGCAGTAAGAAAAGTGTATGGAAGTTGTTAATAATACAGATACACCCCCCGGTATTACCTGAATACCAACTTCCATACGCTTTGAAAAGAAAATTATTTCTTCTGTTCTGATTGTTTTTCGGCACCGGCTTTATCATTGCTGCCATCTCCGAAGATGGATACACCAATACCCAGGCTCAACCAGGGTTTTCCCTGATATACCCAACCAAATTTTTCCTGATTACTTCTGGTAAGAAAATCCCATCCTACAAACAGGCCCATCTGAATCTTACCACTCTGGTATACATACCCGGTAATCATTGTTAACCCGGTTAAATTGCTTACGATATTATTTTTGTTATTGGTAATGTTGGTAGAGTCAATGGAAAGATTACTTAGTCCAAGACCCACTAATATATTATGATAACGATCATTTCTGTAAGGACTGGCCCGCCACTTAATACCCCCGGCGCCGGCAATGGAAATACTACCATTGAAATCACCATCTTTTAATCGTAGTTTTAATGGGAGAGAAATAACACCGGCAGAAATATCAGCTCCCCGACCTATATATTGATTTGCATAACTGCTGATATAAGCAAGGGGTACCACGAAATATTTTTGATCTTGTTTATAGTTCCTGCTGTCTCTATCAACAGCATCTAATACAGAATACGTAGCTGTGTTCTTATAGTTATAAGTATAAAAATCAGTAAGGTTGATAGGCTGAATATGCCCATTAACTTTTTTTGTATAATCAAGGATCTGAATGATACCGGTGGCAGACGATCCGCTACCGTTTATTTTAATGAGCCGGAATAACTGGCCAACTTTGGTTTGAACAGAAGTGGCACCATTTACTAATTTGCCTGTATCGTCAGATTCATGCATTTGTACAACGGTATTCCATCTGTAAAGCCCGAGTACCGGTTCATTCTGAGCGAATACCGCTATCTGAATCAATAGCATTAATGAGCTAAGCAGCGCTTTCATAAAACTTGGTTTTGTAATGAGAAAGAAATAATACCGTAAAGGAATTCAAACCGCATCATTACAGAAAGGTGATTTTTCTCTTTCGCTACCGGGAATTTTCCCGTTGGAAATACCAGCGCATTTTTCAAATATTGGATCCTAAATCAAAATTTATGGAAACAAAAAAGAATCAAACAAAATCAATTAAAGGTCTTGAATATGTTATTGGAATGTCAGGTGCTGAAGTTAAAAAGGCAGTGCTGGCGTTTCGAACACAATATGGGGATCAATTAAAAACAAATGGAGTTGTATATGATATGAACGATATCCTAAAATACATAGCGAATGTATTTATCCCGTTTTCAGAGGCGAATAAACCAAAGAATAAAGACGAGAAATGGGTTGTAGGGCATTATTTTATGATTTACAATGAAAGGTTGGCATTCTGTATTATTCCGACTCTTTATAATAAGAAGACAGGTTTCATAAAAGACAGGTTCGCTAAAAAAACAATGAAAGTCATATTTCCGAATATTAAAAACCAATACCCCCCCTCAATAAAAAATGAAAATCCTCCTGGCAATGGCGAAGCCTTCGACAAAGGCGGTATGTGGCCTTAAAATTTGTATATTAGGCAATGCTATCATATATACCCTTTAGTCAAATCATTGAGCTGGTTGCGGCGATAGCGGCTTTTATATACCTTAAGAAAGAAAAAAAGTATCCATGGCCATGGTTTACATGGTTTCTGGTATTTGTGTTTCTGGTAGAGTTTTCAGGCTATCTGTACAGGATAATACAGGTATTGCAAGGGAATAAGGCGGTAATAAACTATATCATCTATAAAATATACCTGCCGATTGAATTCCTTTTTCATAGCTGTCTATTGTTTTTGTTTACAAACACACACAAAAAACTTACCAGGTATTATGCAACCGGACTGATTCTATTCTTTATTCTTTTCACTATCGAATTGAGTAATGTATCGATAAATACCTATGTGGTTACCAGTGATTTGTTTGGAGCTTTTTTTCTGTTAACAGGTTGTTTGCTGTATTATTACTATTTCCTGCAACAGGAGCATCACGTGGAGGTAATGAAGTTTGCCCCTTTTTGGATTGTAACAGGACTCTTTTTTTATCATTTTATAAGTTTCTCTTTGTTAGCTTATTTTAACGATCTGGTGCTTATAAATATTCAAAAAAAGGGAATTCCAGTAAGGCATTATGTAATGAGTGTGGTAAACTTTATTTTTTATGGCTCATGGATATACGCATTTAAAATCCAGCAGAATCATTTAAAATGGCGCTGAATATCCTTTTAACTATATTCCTGTTTTTTGTGGCAGGCAGTTTCCTCTTTGCCTATGTACTGTTATACAACGAGCGAAAACGAAAACATGCTGCCGAAAAAAAAGAAATGCAGCGACTGTTCGATCAACAGTTGCTGCAATCTCAATTTGAAGTGCAGGAGCATACCTATTCTGTACTCAGCAGAGAACTGCATGATAATATTGGCCAGTTGCTCAACAGTACCAAATTGCTGATTGGTGTGGCGCAAAGAGAAATTGGTTCACCGCCACCCGTTTTAGATACGGCCAATGAAATACTCAGTAATGCCATCAATGAAATCAGAAATCTGTCGAAAAGTTTAGACAAAGAATGGCTGGAACAATTCAGGTTGCTGGAAAATATTTCATTGGAAATAAAACGAATCAATTTAACCGGCAGCATCACAACATCTCTGGAAACCACCGTTGAAAAGATAGCATTGGTTTCAGATAAACAATTGATACTTTTCCGTATTATCCAGGAGGCCCTCCAGAATGTAATCAAACACAGCAAGGCAAATAAGGTACTGATAAGGATCAGTGAAAAGGAACATGTGTTATATATCAGCATAGCAGATAATGGTATTGGCTATCATCCGGAGCAAACAGCAACTGCGGGTGTGGGTATTCTTCATATGCGTAAAAGAGCGGAGATTCTGGGAGGTAGTATGGAACTGACCAATGGCGACTTTGGCCAGGGTCTCACCGTTCATCTTTCAATACCCTTATTCTATGAAAACACCTAAACCAATGATTCATATAGGTCTGGCAGACGATCATCAGCTGTTTCTGAAATCACTCACGCTGATGTTACACAGTTTCGGTAATTATATGGTAGTGTTGGAGGCACTGAATGGAAAAGAACTTTGTGAAAAAATACCACTTACACAACTAAAGCCTGATATTATTCTGATTGATGTTAATATGCCGGTAATGGATGGTGCCGCCGCTACAAAACAAATAGCAGCTCTCTATCCCAATATTAAACTGGTGGCTTTATCAATGAATAATGACGATCATACCATTATCAATATGCTTCGTGCCGGTTGTTGTGCCTACCTGTTAAAAGATACGCACCCTGATGAGCTGGAAAAAGCCTTGCATGAAATACACACCAAAGGATACTATAATGCCGATGCTGCCAATATTAATTTCCGACGTTTGTTATTTGCAGAGCAGCAACAGGATGGTCATAGGATTACTGAAAAAGAACTAGGCTTTTTAAAGTATGCCTGTACCGACATGACCTACAAACAAATAGCCCATGTGATGAAACTGAGTGAAAGAACCATTGACGGCTACCGGGAATCTTTATTCGGAAAACTGCAGGTACAAAGCAGGGTGGGTTTGGCTATGGAAGCTTTACGCAGGGGGTTGATCAAGCTTTGAAAAAAAAGTTCTGATCAGACAAGCTAGCAGCACTTTTGATGAATATGTAATTGATAACCTACAAACAATATATGTATGAATATCCGTGAATTACTGCATTTTGAAGAAGAGGGTAAGATAGCATTGAAAGAAGAAAAAACCTTACGCCTCATTGTTGGTATACTCGGTATGCTATTACCCTTCTTGCTCTATTTTTCGGTTGCGATCTATAGTGATTATTATAGTGTTATGCCAAGCATCAGCCATTACTATTTTACCCGGGGCTCATTTTTTTTACACCTGGTCGTTATAATTTTTAGCTTGATTTTGATTATATATAAAGGGTATGATCAGGCCGATTTCTGGTTAAGCTCTACGGCAGGATTTGCCGGACTACTGCTGTTATTCTTTCCAACAGATAATATAGAAGATTACCTCTGCGGAAAAGACTATCTGCTTGATTTGAAAAACAGACCACCAGATCTTGTTATTACACAAATGAAAAATAGTAGTACAGCAAATATTCATCTCATAAGTGCTGCCATTTTTTTTCTGTCATTGGCTATTATGAGTATTTTTTTCTTTACCAGGGTCAGGCCCAGAGCATCCAAAGAAACGGTTTATCTCACAAGAGGCAGAGTGATACAGAACAGGATTTATTATGTCTGTGGTTTTTTTATCATTACTCCGCTGGTAATTATGATTCTGGCAGGAACTACAAGCCTGATTGATCCTGTGTATTACGAAACAAATCACTTTACATTCTGGCTGGAATGCATTGCATTGATAGCTTTCGCTTTTTCATGGTTTACAAAATCTAATACAATTATTAAAGGGAGTGTTATAAAAGAAAGTGAGTACCAACAACAGATGCCTATGACGAACCTGAAAAAAGATACAGTCTGATTTACAGATAACAGTATAGGATACCGGGTAAAACAAAAACCTTATCAGTTCAGATTTACCGATAATAATGTGTTTTTTGAATGAATATTTTTATCTTCCAAAAAACACTTATGAGAAAAAAATACTTTCTGGTTATTTGCTGCCTGATAACCATTTGTTCTTTTGCGCAGGATACCGCCGCCATTTACCTGAAACTACAGGAAATAGCCATTATAGACCAAAAAGTAATGATGCCCATGCGCGATGGCATACGGTTGGCTACTGATATTTATCGCCCCAAGGGCAACCAGAAAGTGCCGATTGTTTTTTCGAAAACACCCTATCAGTTCAATACCTGGGTAGATGGTAAAATGACTACCCGTACCATGGAAGAAGCTTATAATGCAGTATCAAGAGGCTATGCCTATGTGGTACAGAATGAAAGGGGCCGGTATTTTTCAGAAGGTGAATGGGATATTCTTGGTGCACCCATTACCGATGGCTATGATGCTTTTACCTGGATGGCCAAACAACCCTGGAGCAATGGTAAGATTGGTGTGATTGGCTGCTCCTCTACCGCAGAATGGCAGATGGCTGTGGCTTCTCAAAACCATCCGGCACTGGCAGCCATGGTGGCACAGGGTTTTGGGGCAGGAGTAGGCCGTGTAGGTAAATTTATGGAGCAGGGCAACTGGTACCGTGGTGGTGCGCAGCAAATGTTATTCACCGCCTGGCTCTATGGTACACAGAACGATAAATTCAAACCCACATTCCCTAAAAATATTCAGCAGAAAGATTTACAGCGTTTACAAAGGTTTTATGATATGTCTACCGAAATGCCGCGTGTTGACTGGGCTTCGGGTCTGCGTCATTTACCCGTGCAGGATATTATTAAAAATGCAAAGGGACAGGAAGGTATTTATGAAGACATGATTCGCCGCAAACCCAATGATCCCAAATGGTTCAAAGGAGGTTTGTACCATGATAATATGCCACTGAATGTACCGGCTTATTGGTTTGTATCCTGGTACGATGTATCATCTGCTCCCAATATTGCACTGTTTAACCATGTACGCAAAACCGCTAAAGAAAAAGCCATAGCCGATAACCAATACCTCGTAATAGCACCGGTACTGCACTGCTCTTATAAGCGTGCCACAGAAAATACCATTGTGGGTGAAAGAAGCGTAGGTGATGCCCGCCTGAATTACGACGAGCTAACCTGGGGTTGGTTTGATCTGTTGTTGAAAGGAGAGAAAAACGATTTCAAAGATAAAAACCCCAGGGTGCGTTATTATACCATGGGCAGTAATAAATGGCAGCAGGCAGAAAGCTTTCCGCCCCCGGGAGCTGAAATGCAGAGTTTCTATCTTACCAGTGGCGGAAAAGCCAATACCCGCAATGGCGATGGTATGCTGAGCAGTACTGTACCCAAGGAAGACAAGCCAGATGCTTTTGTGTACGATCCGATGAATCCGGTTCCTTCCTATGGTGGTAATGTTTGCTGCACGGGTAATGCAGTACAGGGAGGCTCTTTCGATCAGTCGAAAATGGAACTGCGTGATGATATTCTTGTATATACATCTGATGAGCTAAAAGAAGGAATAGAAGTTAGCGGTTTTATAGAATCAACACTCTTTGTATCCTCAACAGGACCGGATACCGACATCACTATTAAACTGATTGATGTGTATCCTGATGGTAAAGCGTATAACCTCGATGAAACCATACAGCGACTGCGTTACAGAGAAGGGTATGATAAAGAAGTATTCATGCAGAAAGGTAAAGTGTATAAAGTAGACCTTACCCCCATGGTTACCAGTAACTATTTTGCCGCCGGCCATCGCATTCGTATAGAAGTTACGAGCAGTAATTTCCCCAGGTTCGAAAGAAACATGAATACAGGTGGTAACAATTATGATGAAGCGACCGGCATAAAAGTGGAAAATAAAATTCATCACTCAACGCAATATCCATCGGTGATCAAGTTACCGGTAGTAAAAAAATAATCAGTAACGGAAATAAAAAAGAGGAAAGTATTAGGGATGAACTCATTTCGCCCTGATACTTTTATTATTAACACAGTAAAGTACTTTCGTTTTCATGAAATCTGGTAGCCTGTACAATAAACGTTTATTCACCCAATTCACTACAACTATTATTTTTTGCTTTGCTCTTTTCATGGCAAATGCACAGCAGCAAAAATTCTATACGATAAAAGGCAAAATAGAGGGGCTTAGTAAGGCAACCATTTATCTTTCCTGTTCAGATGAAACCTATTCGTTTCAGGACTCAGTAAATTCTATTGATGGCAGTTTTATTTTTTCTGGTAGGTTGAAAGAACCGGTGATGTATATGTTGAAAACTAATCAAACCCAAAATGCCACACTTCTTTTTTATCTGGAACCCGTAAACGTCAGCATCAACGGATCAAAGGATTCACTGAACAAGGCCATCGTGAAAGGGAGTGCTTCTAATATAGCCTATAAAGAATGGGCCCAGACCTGGATGAGTATAGCTTCTCAGGCGGGTCCGATGTATAAAAGACTGGATTCTGCCACACAAAACGGAAAAATAAATGCCTCGCCGGAAGAGCGGAAGGTATTTGATGATGGTATGCAGTCGCTGTCGGTACAATTAAATGCGGCGGTAATGGCATTTATTAAAAAGTATCCGCAATCACCCGTATCGCCCTTTATCATATACGACAGGTATATAACCTACCCCGATCCGGAAATGGCCAAAAAAAGCTTTTCCATGCTGGGGGTTGCAGCTAAAAACAGCTTATATGGCAAGCGTATAACCGAGTACCAGCGAATAGCTGCCAAAACAGGTATAGGTGCCAGCCCTGATTTTATGTTGAAAGACAGTTCGGGGAAAATGGTAAAACTATCGTCTCTGAGAGGTAATTATGTATTGGTCGATTTCTGGGCCAGTTGGTGTGTACCCTGCCGAAAAGAAAATCCCAACATTGTTGCCGCTTACCGAAGGTTTCATGAAAAAGGCTTTGATATTATCAGTGTGTCGCTCGATACACAAAAAGAAGCCTGGTTAAAAGCAATACAGATGGATGGCCTAACCTGGAAACATGTAAGTGATTTGAAAGGTTGGGATAGCGAATTGGTAAAAGAGTTCGGTATAAAAGTGGTACCTACCAGTTTTCTGCTCGATAGAAACGGTAAAGTAATCGCCGGAAATCTTCGTGGTACTGCTTTACATGATAAACTCGAACAGCTTTTTATGCCATGAGATAAATAGAGTTATTTCTCCCCTTCTATTGTTTAACAACCTTTGGTGTTTCGATAATACAAGCTTCATTAATTGTTAAGGGTCAGGTTATTGTATACTCGTTTCAGAATAGTCCCGTCTACCTGGGATATGTATTTATCTACTTTTCTACCCGCCTGATCGATTAGACCAGCCTCAGCTGATATATAAAACTAATTTCGGATTATCAGTTGTGTTGTATTTACAAGTGGTTTAGCCCTTCGTCGTAAGATCGATATAAGAGGATAAAGCCAGAACGGATACAACATTTCTATAGCCAACTAAAACTAACTGAGTACTTATCATGGCCGTTTAACAGCGGAGCAGTGAGTGTTCGGTTGTTTCTAAAAACAAACTGCTATGATGAGAAAGTTACTTTTCTTATTCGTTTCCTGCTATGTAATGATGTGGGCGAATGCCGCTACTGAAAAACACCCCTCAGGTCAGGAACAAAAAAAACAGACATTCACAAAAGCTGCACCCCAAAAGCATTCGTCAGATGAAGTTCAGTGGAACTTAGTGTATAGTGATGCAAAAGTAAAGCTGTATGTAACAGCCATCGAGTGTTTGGGTACACCCTCTCTAAGGTTAAAATTTGAAAGTTTATCTGAGACAGATCTTCAGGTGAGTTATAAAATCTGGGAGAATGCGGTTTTCTCAAAACCATTTAAACTCTCTGCAAAACTCAGTTTTGAAGGCATCTGTTCACCAGAATACAATAACCTGCTGGTAGAATCTATTCCTGCCGGTGCTTCAGTAGCAGATATAAAAGTGCAAGTGAATTACCAACCCTAATCTAATCCTGTATGCATATCAAAAACCTTTTTAACAAGGTAGTATTGTCGTTTCTGGCAATACTACTTGGCGTTTTAACCCTGAACGCTCAGACCCCACTTTATACCGGTGTACTGGTGAGTGATGTGGGTACCAGTAATAATATTGGTCAGGCCAATACCAGTAGAAACATTGCTGTAGATGCAGTGGGTAATATTGGTGTGGTATATGTAGGCAGCGCAGGTTTGCGTTTTGCCAAAAGTGTTAACCGTGGACAATCTTTCCTGCCCAGTGTACAACTGCTAAGTACAGCTACCTCCGGTAACTGTGAAGTGGAAGTGGCAGACAACGGTAATATTTATGTGATCTATTCCAATGGATCACAGTTACAGTTGTTTATCAGTCTCGATGGTGGTGCTACTTTTACCGGTCCGAACAATCTTGGAACGGGCAGTACACCACATATTGCTTCTTATGGGTCCAATGTATATGTAGTTCCCCAGAATGGATCTGTTGTGTACCGCAACAGTAATAATGGTGTGGGTGCGTTTTCGAGTGTATCCCTGGGAAGCTCATGGGTCTATGCAGATATACGTGTTGACAAAGCGAATGGCGATGTGTATATGATTGCCGATAACCCAACTTTATATATGTTCAGAAGTACTAACAGTGGAGCCACTTTCTCGCCTGTTACTATTTCCGGTTCTGTATTTTATTCTTCTTATGCCATTACAACCGGGCCATTGGGTAAATTTATTTATGCAGCAGGAGGTTCTAACGCTAATGGTTACCGTATTGACTTTGCAACCGGCTCATCTACCTTACTTACAGTAGGTACTTCTGCTGTTGCACAGGGACGTACGCTTCTTGCTGATGAGTTTGGTAATTTTGTTGATGGTTATGCACCAACAACTTCCAGCGTGGCCATTCGGGTAAGTGGCGATAGAGGAACTACTTTTGGAGCACCTATTACCATCGCCAATGCAACTACACATAATATTGTGCGCAATGCTTCTACACAGGATGTAGACATTGTATATCAGGGAACAGATGGTAAAATTTACCTGGCAGCCTATCCCAATCTTTTAAAAGGGTTAACGGTTTCTAATGTAAACGCATTTTATTGTGCAGGTGCTACCGGAACGCTCAATTATTCAGCAACAGGGGCCCTGCTTAATTCCGGTAATCAGTTTATTGTACAGCTAAGCGATAAAAACAGAAGTTTTGCTAACCCAACTACCATTGGAAGCATTTCTTCAACCAATGCAACCGGCACCATCAATTTCACGATACCCGATACGGTTTCTTCAGGTACCCAATACCGTATTCGTGTAATAAGCACCAATACAGCAGTAACCGGTGCGGATAATCTTTTTGATATTTCTATCAACCCAACACCAGTTGCCAATATAACCACCAGTGGCGCTACTTCTATTTGTGAAGGTAGTCCGGTGTTACTGGCAAGTAGTGCGGGTAATTCTTATTTATGGAGCAATGGTGCTACCACCAGCTCTATCAGTGTGAATGTTCCGGGAACGTATACCGTAACGGTAGGCAATGGTTGTGGTTTAACCGCTACATCCGCTCCGATTACAGTAAATGTTACCCCCAAACCGGTGATCAATGTAACGGGCTCACTTACTTTATGTGGCACGGGTGCATCAGTAGGCTTATCCTCTTCCACAACAGGTACGGCTTATTTATGGAGCAATGGTGCCACCACGCAATCCATTACAGCTACTACTGCCGGAACCTATACGGTAAGGGTAACCGGAGGAGGTTGCACGCTTACCTCATCTCCCGTAACGGTTGTGGTAAATACATTACCCACCGTATCGGTAGCCAAAACAGATGAAACCTGTGTGGGTGCATCCAATGGTACTATTACCATCAATGCTACCGGCACTGCCACTCCTTTCCAGTATTCAATAAATGGTGGTAATAGTTTTGTGAGCAATAATAGCTTTACAAACCTGTCTCCGGGAACCTATACTGTTATTGTAAAAACGGCAGGTGGTTGTACAACAACAGGTCAGCAGGTTACGATTGGTGTAACACCAGATGTTACAGCGCCTGTTCCTACAGTGGCCACTCTTCCTGTGATTAATAGAAGATGTGCTGTAACGGTAACAACGATACCAACCGCAACCGATAATTGTTCGGGTGTTGTAAACGCAACAACTGAAAGTAACCTGAACTTTACTACTGATGGTACCTATACCATTATCTGGAAATATAAAGATGCTGCAGGTAACGAAACAACACAAACACAAACGGTAATCGTATCGTCACCCAAAATAGGTGTGTCTGGTGCTGCTAACAATATTCCGAACGGCAATACGGCAACCATTGTTGCAGACAATACCGATTTCGGCACCATGCAGCCAAGTGTATCTATCAGTAAGTCATTTACGATTCAGAATACAGGTACTCAACCTTTAACAATTACAGCTGTAAACAGTAGTAATAACGCATTTACTGTAAGTGCACTTAGCTTACCGCTGGTAATACCAGCCGGTGCCAATGAATCTTTCAGCATTGGTTTTAACAGTGCTACAGTAGGCGTACAACAGGCTACCATTACCATTAACAGCGACGACTGTAATGATACGAGCTATACATATGCAGTAAAAGCGACGGTGGTTTGTATCGATCCAACATTCTTAAATACCAATATAAATATTCAAAATGCAACCACTGCAAACAGTTGTGATGCCGTGGTGAATTATCCATTATCGGTAACTGGTGCACCGGCACCCAATGTATCTTACACGTTCAGTGGGGCAACCATTGGTGCCGGGGTTGGTACAGGTAGTGGACAAACTTTTAACAAAGGCATTACACATGTAGTAGTTACTGCTACCAATATATGTACAACAACAACTACTGAGTTTGATGTAGTAGTTGTAGACAGTACCCTACCCATCGCCACATCACAAAACATCACAGTTCAACTGGGTGCCAATGGTACAGCAAGTATCACCGCAGCCCAGGTGAACAATGGTTCAAGCGACAATTGTGGTATTGCAAGTATCGCAGTAGATAAAACAAGCTTCGACTGCAGTAATGTAGGAGCGAACACGGTAACCTTAACGGTAACCGATGTTAATGGCAACAGCAGTACAGCAACAGCGGTAGTAACGGTAGTAGACAATATCCTGCCGATCGCCACATCACAAAACATCACAGTTCAACTGGGTGCCAATGGTACGGCAAGTATCACAGCAGCACAGGTGAACAATGGTTCAACCGACAATTGTGGTATTGCATCTATCAGTGTAAATAAAACAACATTCGACTGCAGCAATGTAGGCGCGAACACCGTAACCTTAACAGTGACGGATGTAAACGGTAACAGCAATACAGCTACAGCGGTAGTAACGGTAGTAGACAATATCCAGCCCATCGCCACATCACAAAACATCACAGTTCAACTGGGTGCTAATGGTACTGCCAGTATCACAGCAGCACAGGTGAACAATGGTTCAACCGATAACTGTGGTATTGCATCTATCAGTGTAAATAAAACAAGTTTCGATTGCAGCAATGTAGGCGCGA
Source organism: Sediminibacterium goheungense (assembly GCF_004361915.1). GTDB lineage: Bacteria > Bacteroidota > Bacteroidia > Chitinophagales > Chitinophagaceae > Sediminibacterium > Sediminibacterium goheungense. The sequence continues at coordinate 1,765,491 of NZ_SNWP01000010.1, forward strand.
ACACGGTAACCTTAACGGTAACCGATGTAAACGGTAACAGCAGTACTGCAACAGCTACTGTAACAGTAGTAGATAATATTGCACCAACCATTACTGCTCCTGCTAATATTACGGTGAACACTAACCTTAACTGTACAGCTACTGGTGTAGTATTGGGAACACCGGTTAGTGCAGATAATTGTACCGTTCAATCTGTAACCAATAATGCACCTGCAGCATTCCCGATAGGTAATACAACTGTTACCTGGATAGTAACCGATGCATCTGGTAGAACAGCAGCAGCTACGCAGGTAGTAACGGTGAAAGACGCTACAGCCCCTACGCCTCAACTGGCTACACTTCCAGACATTACCGGTCAGTGTTCAGTAACTGTTAGCACGGTACCAAAAGCAAATGATAACTGTTCGGGAATTATTAATGCAACCACAACCAGTCCTCTGGTATATAGTGCTCAGGGTACTTATACTATTACCTGGAGATATACCGATGCAGCAGGCAATATCAGTACACAAACACAGAAAGTGATTGTGAAAGATGATACACCACCGGTAATCAATTGTCCTGCACCGATCACTGTAACAGCACCTGCCAATCAGTGTGGCGCAACTGTAACGTATAGTACACCTACCGTCAGTGATAATTGTGGAGGAGGTAATACCGGAGTACAAACATTAACAAGCGGTGCTCAGTTCTTCGATTACGCCGACAACAGAATGGAAACCCAGAATAGTCCGGGTCTGCCGATGACCTTTGTACCAACAGATGGTCAGAAACTGGCAGTGTTCCTGGTGAATTGTGGATCTACACATTATATGTATCAAAATGTCACTTTACCGTCAAGTGGTCCTATTAATCTGGGACTTGATATGAAGTACACAAACCATTTTACAGGCGGGTTCAGTACCAGCCAGTTTATAGCGATAGAATTGAGAAATCCATCTACCAATGCAATCATCGCTACCCTTTTCAAAACAAATCCGGGCGCAGCACAATCAACACCGATGACTCATTATAACTTCGATCTGTCGGCTTATGCTGGTCAGCAGGTTCGTTTACAGGTGGTGGATGCGGTGATTAATAACTTCTTTATCGATGTACAACTGGATAATATCACTATACCAGGCAGCAGTCTCGTAAACGGAAGCTTTGAAACAGGTGATTATACAGGATGGACAATCGGAAGCGCAAGTACCTCTTGCGGAACTTTCGGAATCGGATCAGGTCCATCTTTAAGTGTGGTACAGAAAGAGGGGCTGCCATCAGGTTCAGTCTTCCCGATCGGAACTACAACGAATACATTCGAGGTAACTGATCTGGCGGGCAATAAAACTACCTGCAGCTTCAATGTAACTGTGAATGCACCTGAAATCAGCATCAGCGGTAACGGAACAGAAATAGTAAGTGGAGATAATACACCATCAACTACCGATCATACCGATTTGGGCGGAACCATACCGGGTACAGCTATCAGTAAAACATATGTAATTGCAAACAATGGTACATCTGCATTAATCATTAATTCAATTAATAGTAATAACGCAGCGTTTACCAGATCAGGTATAAGCTTACCTGCAACAATACAGCCTGGTCAAACAGCCAGCTTCACCATTAGCTTCAATGCTACAGCACTCGGAACACAAACAGCAGTAATATCTGTTGGTAATACCGATTGTAATGAAGCAAACTACAGCTTTGCAGTAAAAGCAGAAGTAACCTGTACCAATCCTGTATTCATTAACCTGAATCCACAGGTACAGGCCAATACAACCGCAAGTAGTTGTGTTGCAATAGTTAACTATCCTTTAGCAATAACAGGTATACCTGCACCGGGCCTTAGCTACACATTCAGTGGTGCTACTACCGGATCGGGTTCCGGAACAGGAACAGGTAATACCTTTAATAAAGGAACCACACATGTAATCGTAACAGCGGTGAATCCATGTAGTACGGTGCTGTATGAGTTTGATGTAATCGTTAGCGATATAACAGCTCCAATTGCAATAGCACAGAATATCACAGTGAACTTAAATGCCAATGGTGCAGCTACGATTACTGCAGCCCAGATAAACAACGGTTCAAGCGACAACTGTGGTATAGCGAGCATCGCATTAGATAAAACAAGTTTCGACTGCAGTAATGTAGGAGCGAACACGGTAACCTTAACGGTAACCGATGTAAACGGCAACAGCAGTACAGCAACAGCGTTAGTAACGGTAGTAGATAATATCAACCCAACCATTACTGCTCCGGCGAATATTGCTCAGGGTACCGATGCGGGCGTATGCGGTGCTACTGTAAACCTCGGAACACCGGTAACTGCTGATAATTGCAGTATAGCCACGGTAAGCAACAATGCACCTACCCTGTTCCCTGTAGGTACTACGATAGT